>NZ_JAAALB010000020.1 GCF_009905545.1 Cellulophaga sp. BC115SP
GATTTGAAGATTTGAAGATTTGAAGATTTGAAGATTTGAAGATTTGAAGATTTGAAGATTTGAAGATTTGAAGATTTGAAGATTTTTTAAAAGAGATAAATAGCAAGTTAGTTAAATAAAGTTAGTTTTCAGGTAAGCTTTTAGTTTTATAAAAATGAGTCATCCCGAATTTTAATATTGGGGTTTGGCTCTAAGTTTTTATAACAAAAGCGGTCGGAAAGTAATTTCCGACCGCTTTTGTTGATGTTATTATGCTAGAACAAAAATTTTAACACCATCATTCATTCAATCATTAAATTTTGGAAGACTCTTGTTTATGAACTAAAGTATAGGAAGCTTGTACATTTTCAAATCTTCAAATTACCTAATTTTCAAATCACCAAATCCCCAATCTTCAAATTGAAAAACTACGCTTTTGTGTGTTTTTTGCGGTTAGCGATTTTTTCGATAACTACGAATAAAACAGGCACAATGAAGATTGCTAAGGACGTTGCTGATAGCATACCTCCAAATACGGTCCAACCAATGGTTTTACGAGATTCGGCTGCAGCACCACTTGCAAATGCTAATGGTAAAACCCCTAGGATAAAGGCTAGCGACGTCATAATAATTGGTCGCAAACGTAGTTGAACAGCCTCTAAAGTTGCAGAAATAAGCTCCATACCGTGGTCTACACGTTCTTTAGCAAATTCTACAATCAAAATGGCGTTTTTAGCTGCGAGACCAATCAAGGTAATCAAACCAATTTGTGCATAGATATTGTTTGAAAGGTTTGGTAAAAGGGTCAATGTCAAAATTGAACCAAAAGCCCCAACTGGTACCGCAAAGAGTACTGAGAATGGAATAGACCAACTTTCATACAAGGCTGCCAAGAATAGGAATACGAATATAATCGAAATCGCAAAAATCAAAACTGTACTATCTCCTGCCTTAATTTCTTCACGGCTCATACCAGAGAATTCATACGAATAACCTACCGGTAATGTTCTTGCTGCAACTTCTTCCAAAGCTTTGATAGCTTGTCCACTACTAAAACCTGGTTTTGGAGTACCATTAATTTCAATAGCACGATACACGTTATAGTGCGAAATCAATGCGGCATTTTCGATAACTTTAGCATTGACCAAAGTTTTCAAAGGCACCATATTACCAGCTGAGTTACGAACATAATACTGCTGGATTTTGTCCAAAGAAGAACGGAAACTACTATCTGCTTGTACCATTACACGGAAGTTACGACCATATAAGGTAAAATCGTTTACATACGAACTACCCAATAGCGTAGAAAGTGTACCAAAAATATCGTTGATATTGACACCTTGCTTTTTGGCTTGGTCACGGTTTACATCTATCTGATAACCAGGCGTTCTGGCACTAAAGAAAGTATATGCCATACCAATTTCTGGGCGTTTGTTAAGTTCTGCTAAGAAAGTACGAGCTACTTTTTCAAACTGCTGAATATTGTCTGGACTAGTTGTTTGTTGTAATTCAAAAGTAAAACCAGCCGTTTGACCCAAACCTGGAATAGCAGGAGGGGCGATAGGTAATACACGAGCCTCTTTGATGTCAGAAGTGATTTTTTTGATATTATCAATTACACTTTGTACATGGTGTTCTTTTCCTTTACGATCCGACCAAGGTTTTAGGTTTACGAAGAAAGTACCTACGTTTGATTTGTTTGAGAAACTCACGACGTTCAAACCAGCAATACCACCCACAACACGCACTTCAGGAATACGCTCCAAACGACTCATGATGTTTTGGAACATCTCTACGTTACGAGCCGTTGAAGTTGCTTCTGGCATTTCGTATGTTACATACATACGTCCTTCATCTTCTGTAGGAATAAAACCTGTTGGTTTATTTTTGAACAAGAAGAAAAGACCAACAAATAAACATGCCATCATAACCAATACCAACGGAGTAGCTTTTATCCATTTGGCAACGCCACGTGTGTAAGCGAATGAGAGTTTTTCGAAACGATTGTTAAACCATTTAAAAAATCTATCTAACAGACTCTTACGTTCATCTTCGCTAGGAGTTGGTTTAAGCATAATGGTACACAACGCTGGCGTCAATGACAAGGCAACAAATGCCGAAAGAATCACAGACACTGCAATGGTAATGGCAAATTGTTGATACAAACGTCCTACAATACCTGGCACAAAACTTACAGGAACGAATACCGCCGCCAAAATTAAGGCAATAGCGATTACTGGACCTGAAATTTCTTTCATAGCTTTTTGTGTCGCTTCTTTTGGAGTCAATCCATGCTCGTCCATATTGTGCTGAACGGCCTCAACTACCACAATGGCGTCATCCACAACGATACCAATCGCTAATACGAAAGCAAACAAGGTCAAGGTATTTATGGTAAATCCAAAAGGAATAAACAAGATAAAAGTACCAATCAAAGATACAGGAATTGCTAAGATAGGAATCAACGTAGCTCTCCAACTCTGTAAGAATAAGAACACTACGATAATCACCAAAATCAAGGCTTCTACCAAAGTATGTACTACCTCTTCGATAGATACTTTTACGACAGAAGCTGATTCTAATGGAACCACATAGTCAAGGTCTTTAGGGAAAGTCTTTTTCATTTCTGTCAAAGCCTTAGTTACACCTTCATACGTTTCCAAAGTATTTCCTCCTGGCGCTAAGTAAATGATTACAAATGCCGCAGGACGCTTTCCTACGAAGGCATTTACACCATAGTCAAAACGACCTAATTCTACACGAGCAACATCTTTGAGATACACAATACTTCCAATACTTGGAGAGCTTCTTACAACGATATCCTCAAATTGTTCTTTAGTGTTCAAACGGCTGTTTGTCAATACACTATATTCAAATGCTTGATTCTGAGGTTGTGGGTTACCACCAATTACACCAGCTGCTACTTGTAAGTTTTGTTCAGCCAAAGCTGCCGAAACATCTGATGGAGTCATACGAAGAGCCGCTAATTTTTCTGGATCTAACCAAATACGCATCCCGAAGTCATCGGCACGGGATACAATATCACCTACACCTTTGATACGTTGGAGGGCATCTTTCAAATAAATATTGGCATAGTTACCAATGAATTTTGCATCATGAGTCCCATTAGGAGAATAAAGCGCCAAGGCCATCATGATACTTGGGTTACGTTTACGAACCGTCAAGCCCAAACGTTTTACCGCATCTGGAAGAGTTGGCTGTGCTACTGATACACGGTTTTGTACGTCTAGCGCAGCAATGTTAACGTCAGTACCAATATCGAAAGTTACGTTAATACTACTCTGACCACTACTGGTACTGTTTGATGACATATAACTCATGCCAGGCGTACCGTTAATTTGGGTTTCGATAGGAGTAGTAGTGGTTTGTTCTACCGTTTGAGCATCTGCCCCCGTGAATATACCCGATACAGTTACGGTAGGAGGGGTAATATCAGGATATTGAGAAACGGGCAGTGTCGCCATGGCAATAGCTCCCACAATTACAATCACGATGGATGTAACGATGGCAGTTATGGGGCGTTTTATAAAAACATCAGCTATCATAAGTAACAAATTTGTTGAATAGCTATTGGTGATTTCAAGAAAAGATAAAACGTCTTGCTTTCTAGTATTTAACGCTTATAATGAGGTATTTACAAAATACCTTTTCAAGATTTTACAAAAAATGACCAATAGTTAAGATACTTAATAAATATCTAAGAATAAGTTAGATGAGTTGTGCCGAAACTCCACTCATCAATGGAATTACTATTTTTTCGCAGGAGCTGCTGGCGCTGGGGCTTCGGTAGTATAAACCGAACCCTCACGCAAGTTTTGAATACCCTCTACGATGATTTTGTCGCCCGATGTCAAACCTTTTTTCACAATGACTTTTTTGCCAATCGCTGTTCCGAGTTCTACACGACGTTGGGTTACTTTACTACTATCTCCTGGTACATACACAAAAAACTCTCCCAACTGCTCAGAAATAGCTTTGTAAGGAATGACCACTGCCGAATTACTTTTAGTCAAAACACGTACAGTTCCTGTCATACCAGCACGTAGGATATTTTGAGGGTTTGGAAAAATCAAACGAGTTTTGATAGTACCTGTCTGCGAGTCAACTGCACGGTCAAGTAAGGCGATTTTTCCATTATATGGATATTTTTCACCATCAAATGCTAAAGTAAAAGTTGAGTCAGAGGCAGAAGTTTTTTGTTGAAGCATTTTTGAGAATTTGAAAATCTCTTTTTGGTCAACATTAAAATCAACTGCTAGTTGACGGTCGGTAGATACAGTGTTTAAGATAGTTTGCCCTGCTGTTACGGCCGTACCTTTTTTCACTAACGAGATACCAATTGTTCCGTCGAATGGCGCAAAAATTTTGGTATATCTCACATTAGTTTGAACACTACGGATATTAGCTTTTGATGCATCTACTTGTCTTTGAGCTGCTTCCAAAGCGGCATCAGCATTATCGACTAGTTGTTTGGCTACGGCATCGTTTTTGGCTAACTCATGATAACGGTTGGCATCTTTTTGAGCTTTTCCTAAATTGGCCTCTTGCACTTTTAGATTAGCTACTGCTTGGTCGTAGTTTGCTTCAAATAATTGGGTATCAATGGTATAAAGTAATTGTCCTTTTCTTACACGAGCACCATCAGCAAAGTGAACACCTGAGATATAACCACTTACTTGTGGGCGAAGCTCCACCATGTCAAGGGCGTTTACAGTTGCAGGGTATTCATCAAAATAAGCGGCATCAGTACTTTCAACAGCTTCGATACTTACCGATACTGGAGGGGGAGTTAATGCTGCTGTATCAGTTTTTTTTCCGCCACAAGCACTGAGTAATGCGATACTCACAATTGCAGCAAAAGAGTTAGTTTTATACATGAACATAAGACACAATGTTTATTGGATAACCGACTTTGGGAATAGTCGATACAAATATTTTAAATGCTAGTAATTTAATTGACCAAGGGATTTTTGTACATCTATTTTGCTTGAAAGCAATAGATACAAAGTATTGTAGTAATTGATACGAGCCGAACGTAAATCTGTTTCAGCCGTGATTACTTCCAAATACGTTTTGATACCTGAGCGATATTGCATTTGTACAAGGTCATATACTTCTTTAGCCAACTCCATATTTTCTTTTTGTGAAAGAAAAACGGTCAAATTACTCTTGTAAGTTGCCAAAGCCTGTTGGTATTCGTTATTGACCGAGTTTTTAAGATTGACCATATCCAAGTTCAAACGCTTGATTTGCCACTCAGCAGTATTGGTATTAATCTTACGTTTGCCTCCTTGAAAAATAGGTAAAGCCAAAGTCAAATTGGCAAAGGAGTTAGGGTAATTTCTAGTATATAAGTCACCAAAACTATTATTCAAAAAGTTGAGGTTATAAGCTCCGTTCAAGGATACACTAGGAAGATATGCCCATTTACTGTAGTTCAAATCTGCTTCTCTCAAACGTTTAAGGGTTTGCAATTGCTGATACTCGATTCTATTTTGTACCTCTACTTTTTGCGTAGTATCAAGGGCAATTTCATTTTCCATCTGAGTTGGCTCATACGTAATCTCCAAAGGCTTGTCGACAGGATACCCCATCAAATATTTGAGGGCTTGTAATCTTGCTTTCAACAATTCTTCATTACTTGCCTTGGTTGCCATCGTGTTATTCAAGGTAATGGTAACACGCTTATAGTCAATTTTGTCGGCTGTACCTGCGTCGTAGTTGCTTTTGGCATCTTTCAAGCTCTTTTTCAAGCGAATAATATCGCCTTCTGCAACACTGATTTGTTGTTTGGTCGAAAGTACCGCATAAAATGCTTTGGCTACGTTAGCTGCAACAGCAATTTTATTGTTGGTAATACTTTGTGAAGCTTGCTGACGAACATCGTTTTGTGAACGATTTGCCAATAACAAATCACGGTTAAAAATACTTTGTGTCAGACTAAACTGAGCCGCTGAAGTATTGTCAACACCTAGTTTTACAGGATTGCCTCCGATGATACTCGTCTGAACAGCAAAGTTGTGCTGTAAATTGTAATTAAAATTGATTTGTGGATACCAATCAGCGAGTTTGCTTTTAATGGTATTTTCTACAACGCGCTGGTCTATAACCGACTGTTGAATTAAAGGTTGGTGTTTTAGTGCATATTGAATCACATTATCGAGTGTGGCTTTGTCCAAAGTTGGAGATTCTGCCGCAAGATTCTCTGCACTAGTACCCTGAATCGCAGTGGTATTCTGCGTAGTTTGGGAAAATGTTTTGCCTGACCAACCGAGTAAACTCAGTGCTGTAAGAAACAGCGTCGGCCACAATTTTCCTTTGTGAAGCCTAGTACTCATGAATTTAAGTTTTAGTAATTAATTATTTGTATTGCTGAGGTACAACGTATTTGAACAACGCCCATCGTTTGGCTTTCGTTCCGATTTTGAAATCGTTTTCGATAAAAAGGTCAATATTGTTGACTATTGTGCTAAAATACCCGATGAATAACCTGAAAGGGTATGATAAATAAATGATAGCTGAGTTTAATCATGGATGAATACTTTTTGTAATAAAAAAGGAAGAGTGATTATCACTCTTCCTGCTAAAATCAAGCCAAATGTTATTATTCGAAGGTTTTGAAGGGTAAATCCAAGATTTCGTAATTTGTATTACTCTTATAATTAAAATGCCACCATTCCATGGGGTCAACTACAAATCCATACTTTTTCATGACATTTTTTAGTAGCTCTCTATTTTGCTTGGCTTCGTCCGAAACCAAAGGGAATTCAGGATGAGAGGCATATACCAAAGCGTCGAATGGGGTTGGCATTTTGAGTTCTTTTCCTGTTTTTAAATTTACCAAAGTCAAATCCAACGCAATACCTCTATTGTGCTTACTTCCCGTCCAAGGCAAACCCATATACAAGGTATCGGGCAGCATTTCAAACATCTGAACGGTAACCGAATACGGACGGTAAGCATCATAAATTTTTAGAGATAAGCCTTTCAGTTTTAGTTCTTCCTGAACTTTGGCAAGTGCCTTGGCTACTGGCAAACGAACATACGCTACGGCTTTAGGGTAGAGTTTTTGATAAAAAATATTTTGTGAAGTAGCATATTTAATGTCCATTTTGATGTTGGGGACATATTTTTTCAATAACACTAAAGCTTTATTGCTATCTTCTTTAACCGATTTTAGATAGGCTTCTTTGGTATATATGACCAATAGCTTTTTAGTATTCTGAGCCTTGATTGAATGAATGGATAACACAAGTAAAGTACTAATAATAAGAGTTTTAAAAAAGATATTCATGGAATTTGAGAGTGAAAATAATGTGTAATTTGAATTGAACCAATCCACAAGGATAGCTGACTATCCCTAGATGGTTTGCAGATACAACTGCTCCAGTTCATTGGCAGATATAGAAGAAGCATCAATCACGGATACTAAGTTCCCTTCTTTCATAATACCAATGCGGTGTGCTACTTCTTTCGCTCTAAAAATATCATGCGTCGCCATTAAGATAGCGGTACCATTTTGAGACAGTTCTTTAAGTATTTCCGAAAATTCATTGGAAGCCTTTGGGTCAAGTCCGCTGGTAGGTTCGTCGAGTAAAAGTACCTTGGCTTTTTTAGCAATGGCAATAGCTATGCCTACTTTTTGGCGCATTCCCTTTGAATAGCCTCCCACACGATTATGATGTGCAATAGCTTGTAAATCAGCCTTCTGTAATAGATTTTCTAGTTCTTGCTCTGAATAGTTAAATCCTGCTAATGAAGAGAAAAACGCAAGATTTTCTACACCCGAAAGATTAGGGTATAACATGACCGTTTCGGGAATATAGGCAAGATGCTTTTTCGTTTCAGTGGGATTTTGTGCGACCACAATGCCATCAATTACGGCATCGCCTGCGCTTGGTTGGATAAAACCTAAAAAACAATTGATAGTAGTTGTTTTTCCTGCGCCATTTTGCCCTAGTAAGGCAAAGATTTCTCCTGCTTGAATCGTTAAATTGAGTTTATTGAGAGCGGTATAATCACCGTATTGTTTCGTTAAATTATGAGCTGTAAGCATGGTCAAAAGGGTTGAATATTAGAAAATTAAATTCTTTATGGCTTTCCAGAAACAAAGCAGTGAAATCAATACCATTGGAAGAATCGTTGAAAACCAGTGAATAATCACTTTGTCATGAAATGAAGCTAGTTTGAATTGTTTCCAGTTTTCTTGCTTTACGGGTATTTCTGCAAATATTTTCGGATAAAAATACAAGCGCTTTTGCTCATGGAAATTTTCCAAGGCTTTCCAAAAACTCAAATTGTTTTGAATGTCAGTCAGACTTAATTGGTTGAAAGACAGTTGAGTATTGATGCTCGGAACTACCCAGCCAATGATTTGAACGAGATATTCTCTTTGCTGAAGTTTTTCTTTGAGTTGCTGAGATGATACCATCGATTCATCATCTGCCATTTGCTGTGCTGCATAATACCACAGCCAACTATAGTCATGCCCTTGTGGATGTTTGTATTTTCTGAACTGAGGATAATGCTGGTAAAATTTTTCTATCGTAGGTTCTTTGGCTTTATCCCATTTGGAGTGATATGCCTCGCGACTATCCAAGGTAGTTTTGAAAGCTTCGGGCACGGGATAAATAGCTGCCACAGTAGCATTGACACTGGCAGGGATAATAATGGTCAGCATTACCCATGTGATTAACAAAATTAGGGCATTTTGACTTGAGCTCTTTTGCCAAGATACTACTAACCAAGAGATACAAAACCAAAAAGTTACATACAAAATAGCCACCAAGCAAAATGCTATGAAAGCGAGGTCGAAAGCAATAGAAAGGTAAAATTTGGCTATTATGAATAAGAGAATAAGTACCAATAATATACTAAAATAGCGGATGCCTATCTTCCATAGCAATACTTTTTGAGGATTTTGAGCTTGTGTCAAAAGTAAGCTCCAAGTACCTTCTTCTTTTTCTTCTGAAATTAGATTGAAACAAAAAGCGATGATAATCAGGGGAAAGAAATAGAGTAAAACAAAGCTGAAATCCAGATTCCCTAATAACTGATACATGGGATTCATGAGGTCAGTCGTGTATTTTTGTTCCTCCAGATTTCGAATCGTAACACTGATGATAGAAGGATTTATATCTCGTTGTCCAATCGATAAACCTGCCAAATTGGGTGTTTGGTTAACCAAGCCAAAACGCAAATAGTATAACAATAACCCCATTTCTTTATCAACATTTTGTACATATCTATTAATGTTTTCTTGCTGATAATGTGCTGTCTCTTCAATTATTTGGGTATTTTTCTGTAAAAATTGTTTTCCAATATTAAGACTTACTAGCCCTGAAATCAACAATAGTAAAAGCCCCAACATTAAGCCTTTCGAGCGTGTAAAGTTCTTGATTAATAAAGTTTTCATAAGTTCCTTGCCGTTTCTGTGGTGCTTTTATGCTTTAAATTTTCTCTCTTGACTTTTTACCAAAAAGCCTAATCCCAAAAGCCATACAGCCATAGCCAAAAGTGAATAGACTTCACTTTTCAAGACTGTTTCCAGACCTAAAAAACGGTATTCAAAATCTGGAAAAGAAGCCCAGTATTTTTGACTGATGCTATAATTTTTCTCAGTAGGTTTACGCTTTTGATTACTGATCAACTTGATTTGAAGCTGATTCATGTGTTGTGCTAGTTGGTAGCGATAGGCTTCTGTTTGCTTTTGAAAATCTTGATAATTGGCATAATCGGTGCCTGAAAGCGCCATCGATATATTTTTGATGGCGATAAAGGGATTAATAATAGCCGTTTTTTTGACTATATCTTGTTGGGATTCGTATGTTCTAACCAGTTGCTTTTGATGCCGATTGTACACTTCGGCACTCAATCGCTCACCTTCTTGCATCACTATACCACCATAATTGAAGGGTAACTTGTGAGTAGAATCTACACCATAAACTTTGAGCAAGGAGTCTTTCAAAGCCGAAAAGTGAGGGTCGTTGGGATTATGACTATCACCTAACTTGATTAATTCGGCTTCGATAGCGGTATCGAATTCTATTTTTGACGGAGAATGATACAAGTTTTGTCCAACAACTTGAGATATTTTTGGTAAAACCAAGGTAAAAACCAACCAACAGCCAATCAATTGCGTAAGTGCCGACTTAGAAGATTGACTTTTTGCTGAAATAAAAACAACTAATAGGCTGATAATCAATGTGTAAATTAGATATAAAAAAGCTAAAAATACCCATCTTACAAGTGGTTCTACTCCTGTATGAGATTCCATATTCAAACCTATTAAAAGGGCACTCAATAAGAATGCAGGCAACAAAACGGTAAGTGATAGGGTAAACAATCCTAGCGTTTTGCCCCAAATAAGTTCTTGCCAACTAATGGCTTGGGTCAAAAGAATCTTGAGTGTTCCATTTTCTCGCTCTTTGGCGATCAAATCAAAACCCCAGAATATGAGTAGGAGAGGAATTAGAAGTTGGAGAATTAAAGCACAAGAAAGTTCTCCAAAACGTAGTAATCCACTCGAAAAACTAGCCTCTGAAAAGTTCACTGTATTTTGGCGATGTGCTTCAAGAAATACCGCATTCCCTAGAAAACTGTCCATTCCAAAATCAAAAAAACTGAGGGGGTAGTTTTCTCGAAAAGCTACATAGCCGTAATGTGCCATGCGGTGTGGGTGTTTGTCTGGGCTTTTTTCCCAACCTTCACGAACTTTAGTATGGTAATGTTCTGTGTTTTCGTGATGGTTTTTCATGGTAAAATATCCTGTAAAAACCGAAAACATTAGCAGCGTGTTAAATAATACAATCAAAACCTTTGTACTTCGGGATTTGATGGTGTTTTGCCAGACTTGTTTTGCTAGAATTTTTAGAATCCAGAATCTCATATTTTTATGTGGTTTATAGAAAATAGAGACGTTGTAGGCAACGTCTCTGAAAATTAGAATTTGTAAGTCATCGTTAGCATAAAATTGCGAGGAGCACCTGGGAATAGACGCGTATAGTTTTGAGCGCCCAACCAATATGTTGTATCAAAAAGGTTATTGATATTGAGTGCAATTTGAACATGGCTCTTGCTTGGGGTGTAATACAAAGCTGCATCGAAAGTGGTAAAGGCAGGAACTTCAAATCCACGGGTAAACCAAGGAATTTTGCTTCCCTGATATTGTGCACCAAAGCCAATCCCTAAATCACTCAAGCTCGATTGAGCATCAAAATTGTAGCGAGTCCATAAGTTTGCACTATTTTTGGGTGTATTTTCCTTTCGTTGACCAATCAAATTAGCATCTCTGTCCATAATAATTACAGCGTCGATGTAACTGTAAGAAGCATTTACTTGCCAATTGGGTAAAATGAAACCTGCTATATCTACTTCAAAACCTCGACTTCTGTCGGCACCACGTTGCACCAACAAATCTGGATTGCTGGGGTCATTGGCATTCATCAGGATATTTTTCTGATTGATTTCATAAATCGCAGAATTTATCGTAAATCTTCCTTCAAGAATCGTAGCCTTCGCTCCAACTTCTTTCAAATCACTTTCCAATGGCTTAAACATCGCTGCCGATTGGGCAGTCCAAACGTAGTTACCTGTACTTGGCATCAAAGTAACCGTATTCGATTGTGGTTGATAACCTTTGAGATAAGTTCCATACACATTAATAGCCTTGTTTACTTCGTAAGTCAAGCCAACACGAGGAATAAGTGCAGTGTTTTTGAAAGAGGCTTCGTTGGGAGCATTGTAATTGGTAATATCCTCAAACCATTCGTTTCTTAAACTCAACAAGGCTGACCATTTTCCCAGCTTGATTTGCTCTTGCATATAAATCGCCTCTGTTGTCGTCATCGCTGATGGAATTGCCGTGCGAACATTGAGCGTATAATCATTGAGGTTTCTGACTGTGTAACTTGGGTTGTTAAGGTCAAAATAACTCACATTAGGGCGAGGTAATGTTTTTCCATTGTACGTAATTGTTTGATAATTAGAAACATTAGCTACCGAAAAACTGCTGGCGACGCTTCCATCCTTCAATAAAAAACCTCTTGCTGCATTTTGCCCACCTCCTTTGATTTTGTGCCAAAACTGCCCATCGTAGCCAACCAAGAGTTTATGACTGGTTTTTCCTAAATCAAAATTGGCATTGAGATACAAGTTGATATTATCGGTACTCCATGTTTGTTTGCGTTGGATAAATTGCATTCCGATCAAGCTACTTACTTGTGCACCAGTAATATCCGTCGCAAAGGCATTGGTTGTGCGGTGTTCTTGCAAATCTTCCAACCAATTTTGTTTCATATAGGACGCATTGAAAATCAAATTCTTCGTAAACTTATGCGAAAGATTTCCCATCAAAATCAGGTCTTTTGACGAAAAGAAATCACCTGAAGCACTCAAACTCGTACTAATAGGGGTGCTGTTCAAATTGGTTACGCCTGCAACTGCTCCAAAAATCGGTTGACCTCGGTCGAGTGTTCCATTGAGATTGCTATAAATCAATTCGGCATTGATGGCAGTTTTGTCACTTGGCAAATACGTAAATGAAGAAGAAATCAAAATAGCGTTATTGTTGACCAAATCTCGATAGGATTTGGCATCTTGATAAGCGCCATTCAGACGATATAGAAGTGTTTTTGACTCATTGAGAGGGCCTGTAAAATCGAAAGTTCCACGAACAGTACTAAAACTTCCTGCACTCAAACTTACCTCATGGCGTTCCTGCGCCAAGGGTTTTTTGGTAACCATATTGATACTTCCTCCAGGGTCAACACTCGAAAAGGTGACCGATGCAGGACCTTTCAGAACTTCAACACGCTCGATATTGGTGGTGAGCGGTTGTAAAAAATAGTACTGTCGAGTACGCATCCCGTTGATGATTTGTCCTTCTTCGTTTTGACTAATTCCTCGAATACTATATTGATTATAAAAACTTGAAGGAGTTACTCCGCTGGCGATTTTGACTGCATCGGCTAACTGAAATGCTTGACGATCAGCGATTAGTTCTTTGGTAACCGTACTCATCGCTTGTGGCAATTCTTTGTTTTTAATCGCAATTTTAGTTGCCGAAAAACTGTACTCACTGTTATAATCTTTTTGTGTACGACCCACAATTTCAACCGCTTGGAGTTCAGTATTATCATTTATTAATGTAAAAATCTGCGGTGTTGAAGAATTATTGAGCTCAATTTTTTGGCTTAAAGTTTTGTATCCAATCGAGCTAATACTGATTTGTGCCGTACTAAAATCTAGTTGTTCGATTGTAAAAGTACCATCATTGTTGGTAATCGTGGATTTAGTTTGTTTAGCTGATTTGAGCTTTACGCTTGCATGTGGGATAGCTTGTTGATTTTCGTCGACTACTTTGCCATTTATCGTTTTTTGGGCAATAGTAGTCAGGCTCAATAGCAGTAAAATTGCCATTGAGAGCATTTTTTGTAAGTACATGGAAAAAAGTATAAAGTTTAAATTGAGAAAATGGAAAGTTTTACTCAAATGCAAAATTTGTTTTTGCAATATTGTTGCAAATATAAAACAAGAATTGATTTTTCTAGAAACTTTTACCTTGAAATCTATAAAATACACAGTTTTTAGGCTTTTTGCAGTAAATAAGTTAAATATTCATCGCAAAATATGCAGTGAATATTGCTGATGCGGTAAATAATGAATATATTCACAGTATAAAATGCGGTGAATATGTATATCTATCAACTCTTAAAATGGCCTAATTTTATTTGGGATACCGAAATAATCACACCCTTATTGACTTCGGTACGGTATAAACAGGGCAAACTAACAGGTCGAATGATGGGCTTGGGTTTTTCTTTGCAAGAAGAAGCCGAGCTTAAAACGCTCACAGAAGATGTCCTTAAAACAAGTGAAATAGAAGGTGAGTTTTTGAACCCTGAACAAGTTCGCTCTTCAGTGGCTCGTAAATTAGGAATGGACATTGGAAGCTCTGTGCCTTCCGACCGCCATGTTGATGGAGTAGTCGAAATGCTCTTGGATGCGACCAAGCATTTTTCCCAGACATTGAGCGATGAGCGATTATTTGGTTGGCATGCTGCTTTATTCCCAACAGGCAGAAGTGGTATGTTCAAAATCACTGTGGGCGATTGGCGTACAGCTCAAGAAGGTCCAATGCAGGTGGTGTCGGGAGCAATGGGAAGAGAAATTGTGCATTTTGAAGCGCCCATAGCCGAAAAAGTACCAGACGAAATGCAAGCATTTTTGGCATGGTTTAATGAAAATCAATCTTATGATTTGATTTTAAAGGCAGGAATAGCCCATCTTTGGTTTGTGACGATTCACCCTTTCGATGACGGCAATGGTCGCATCGCTCGTGCGCTGACTGATTTACTATTGGCTCGCTCAGATGAAAGTTCACAGCGTTTTTATAGTATGTCTTCCCAAATACAAAAAGAGCGAAAAACCTATTATACCATGCTCGAAAGAACACAAAAGGGAGATTTGGAGATTACAGACTGGTTATTTTGGTTTTTGTCTTGTTTAGAAAGGGCTCTTACCGAAGCTGAACAAACGTTGGATTCCGTGCTGACAAAAGCTCGCTATTGGACTTATTTTTCGACCAAGATACTCAATGAACGTCAGCACTTTATGTTGAATAAACTCATGGATGGTTTTGAAGGAAAGCTAAAT
The DNA here is from genome assembly GCF_009905545.1 of Cellulophaga sp. BC115SP. GTDB lineage: Bacteria > Bacteroidota > Bacteroidia > Cytophagales > Spirosomataceae > Flectobacillus > Flectobacillus rivi. Next base: position 14,656 of record NZ_JAAALB010000020.1, read on the forward strand.
ACCTCCAAGTGGGCAAAAATGACTAAGGTTTCCAATGATACGGCTTTGAGGGATATTCAAAATCTGGAAAACCAGCAAGTATTGGTGAGAGAAGACGCTGGCGGACGAAGTACACACTATCAATTGATTGATTTAAAAAAGATAGATTTTTAGGCGTAATTACTTTCTGATTTAAAAGTAGAAAAGCCAACAATCCTCTTTTTACACTTTAGCAACCTATCTTTTCTGGTAAAATTAGAAAAGATAGGTATTACCAAACACAATCAATACCTCAACTTATGCTAAAGTGTATTCAACGACTTTTATGGGTGCTATGTATCGTAGTTCCTTGTTCAAAAGTGTTTTCCCAATTTACCATTTCTTCGCAAACAAAAATTCAAGCTGTTGCTGATAAACAGCAATATGCGACATTGATGAAGCAATTTTTGGAAGAAGATATACAAAAAGTTTATGGAAAAAATCTTGCCTCAAATACTGCTTCTATTATTTTATTGAGGGTTGCGGGCACTTCAACACCACAAATTCCAAGTGCAAAAATTCAAGCAATCGATAAATCACTTCAAGGAAAATGGGAGGTTTTTAGTTTTAAAACAATTCAACACAATCAACAACAATACCTGATTGTAACAGGCTCTGACAGAAGAGGTTTAGCGTATGGAACCTTCACTTTGTCAGAAAAATTGGGCGTGAGCCCTTGGTATTTTTGGGCAGATATCCCTGTTGCTTCTCGAACACAAGCCACTATTATTCAGGATTCTACAAGTACAGAACCTTCTGTTCAATATCGTGGTATTTTTATTAATGATGAAGATTGGGGTTTGCAGCCTTGGGCTGCTAAAACTTTTGAACCTGAAACCAAAGATATTGGTCCCAAAACCTATGCAAAGGTTTTTGAATTACTTCTTCGTCTCAAAGCCAATATGATTTGGCCCGCGATGCACCCAAGCACCAAGGCTTTTTATCATTATCCTCAAAATAAAGAGGTAGCAAACCAATATGGAATAGTGGTGGGAACCTCGCATGCAGAACCCATGATGCGCAACAACGTAGATGAATGGGTAGACAGCACCATGGGCGAATACAATTACAGAACTAACAAAAATCGTGTAACTGATTATTGGATAAAACGATTGGAGGAAGTTCAAAATTATGAAAATCTTTATACCATTGGTATGCGTGGAAAACACGACAGTGGGATGGAGGGAATCAAAACTAAGAAAGAAGCTGTCGCACTTACAAATCTGATTATCAATGAGCAAAGAGCGTTGTTGAGCAAGTATCTAAAGAAAAAAGTCCAAGATATTCCTCAGGTTTTGACTTTGTATAAGGAAGTATTGGAGCTTTACAAAGAAGGCTTGGAAGTGCCCGAAGATATTACACTGATTTGGCCAGATGATAACTACGGGTATATCAAAAATCTGAGCAATGCCAATGAACAAAAGCGTTCGGGTGGCTCAGGAGTGTATTACCACGCTTCGTATTGGGGGCGCCCACATGACTATTTGTGGATTGGTACGACCGACCCTTCGCTATTGCGTTTTGAAATGCAAAAAGCCTATGAATTAGGGAGTCGAAAAATATGGGTATTGAACGTGGGAGACATCAAACCACAAGAATATCCGACGCAGTTATTTTTGGATATGGCGTACAATATGCAGCCATTTTTGAAGAATATTTCAGGCAAAGAACATTTGGAAAATTGGACGTTCAAAAATTTAGGTTCAAAAGAATATGGGAGCCTTTTATGGAAAAATTGTCAATTAGCTTTCATTCGTAAACCAGAATTTATGGGCTGGAGTCGCACCGAACCGACCACCCAGACAAAAGCTACCGATTTTTCTTTGGAAGAAGTAAAAAAGCGTATAACTGATTTTGAGAGTTTGGAACGAGGAGTTGCTCAACTAGAGCCTCAATCAGAACCACTAAAATCTCCGTATTTTCAGTTGGTTGCTTATCCTATTTTGGGTGCTTCCAAAATGAATCAGAAATTTTTGTATCTGGATTTATATTACAGAACAGCACCTAATGCTCGCACCGACCAGCAACCAGAATTTCAAAAATCATTAGAAGCTTATCAGGGAATTAAGGAATTGACAAAGCAATATAATTCTGGTAAATGGCAAAATATGATGAGCATGAACCCTCGTAATTTGCCTGTATTCAAAAAGCCTGAAGAGTTAAAAAACGTACCTCAAAAGATAGATAAGGTATGAGCTTCAATCAAAATTATGATTCCTGCTGGAGCATTTTCAGAACAAGGCAAAGGAGCTGATTCTTATTGGGAAAAAATAGCAGAACCCTCGTTTACTGGTAATGCTTTGGTGAGTAAGCCATTTTCTTTACCAAAAAGTATAGCGCAAAATTCAGATGCTCAGGCTTGGGTCAACTATGAAGTTGATATTGAAAAAGAAGGTAATTATGTGCTCAAACTTAAAGCGATACCTTTACATCCTTTGCATAGAAATGTAGGTCAAAAAGTAGAAGTGAAACTAGATAAAGAGATAGGTAAAGTGATTGATTATGAGACTTTTGATAGAAGTGAAGAATGGAAAGAAAATGTGTTGACCAACAAAACAATCAAAGAAATATCAAAAGCATTCCTGACTAAAGGAAAGCATATCATTCAATTACGTATGATAGATGCAGGGGTATTGCTGGATTCGATACAATTGGAGGGTTTGGAATAAAAGGCTTTAAATATAAATGCTAGCCCAAATAGGTAAGATGAGATATTGGGTAAATGAGGTTTTACAAAAAAACTCCCAATTCATCATTCAAAACTCATCACCTCTACCTATGGGCTAGCTTGGATTTATATGTGTGTTAGTAAATTACTGGTTTCCGATTAAGCTTTTTAGCTCTGATACTGCTAGGGTGTACGCCAATTGTGCTGCATACACATCGGCATTAGCTTTTGCCACAAGAGCCTTGGTGTTTAGGATGTCTGTTTTTACGTTAAGACCTGCCACTTGCTTATCTTCTTGAACTTTCAGTTCCTTGGTACGATAATCCAAAACACGTTGTGCAACCGCAATCAAAGACTTGCTTTGGTTGACTTTACGATACGCTTTTTCAATATCGCTGGTTACTTGTTGTTGAAGGTTCAAAATATTTTCTTCAGCTTGTTTGGCTTGAGCTTCGCGCTGTTTGAGTAAGTGTTTATTTGAAAACAAATCTTGAACGTTCCATTTTAAATTCAGTCCCACAAAAGGATTATGATTGGGTAAAATAGGGTTACCTGATTGATACGTATATCCAGTAACGAACCCGAAATCGGGGAGTGTACTTTGTTGGGCAGCTTTGATACCTAGCTGAGCTTTTTCTTTGGTTAGGCTAGCAATTTGAATATCAGGATTTGAAGAGCTAGCATTTTTAAAGTTCTCAATACCAGCTACTTGCTCCATCACAAAGGAAGATTCTTGGAGATTGAAATCTTCATCAGCAATACCTGTTAGTTTGACTAAATCTGATTTATAATTTTGTGCCTGAATGCTCAGTTTGAGGATATTCTGTTCCTCATCTGCGATATTTGCCAATAAGCCTGCTTGGTTTACATCGATGGTTTTTCCAGCCGCAATAGCCGTTTCGACATCGCCCAATTTGGCTTTTGCTACAGCTAATTTTGCTTCCGCTTCTTCTAATTGCTTTTGGGCAATGAGTGTTCCATAATACAATTGCTCAACACCTTGGGTAATTTGTAAGGCAATCTTTTGCTTTTCTTTTTCCGTAATAGCCACATCCATACGATTTACCTCCAAACCAGTCTTGATTTTAATCTGCTGACTGATAGGCTGATAGGCTGTAACACCTAAGTTGTATAGATTTTTATTCCCAATCTGAATATTTTTATCTTCATTGGGTAATGGCACTTGTACAGTAGAGCTTATTGGCAAAACTCCAATAGACCCCGCAGGAATCGTGATGTTGGCCAAATTAAAATTGTATTGGTAATTTCCGTTGACCGTAGCCGTAGGATAACGCTTGGTTTCGTCCTCTTTAATTTTGGCTTCACGTTCGGCTATTTGCCATTGTTTTACCGATAAGATATGATTGCTTTTAAGAGCGGTTTCTTTCAGCTGTTGCAACGAATAGGTCGGTGTTTGAGCCGTGGCATATTGCCCTTCCAAAGAAAGGGCAAGTGCCATAAGGGTGATATTTTTAACGAAAGACTTCATACCGATTCTTATGCGTTTTGTTGTGTTAAAATGTCTTTTTTGTCCTTAGGTTTGATCCAACCTATGTATAGCACGGGTACAGACAACAGAGCCATGAGCATACTCCATACAACCCCAAAGGCTAATACGCTTGCCAATGGTGCCCACATCGGCGAGTGCGAAACAATCATAGGAACAACACCAATAGCAGCAGCCATTGCCGTCAGGAATATCGGACGTAAACGGCGCTTACCACTTTCGATTGCAGCAGTACGAATATCCATACCATGTTTCATAAGCTCGTTGGTATGGTCAACTAGGATAATGGCATTTCTTACCACAATACCCGACAATGAAATCAGACCAATGAAAGCAGTAAAACTAAAGTTATTCCCTGTAACATAAAGACCTAAAATAGCTCCGAACAAACTCAAAGGAATAGTAAGCATCACAATAGCAGATTCTTTCAAATTACGGAACTGGAATAATAGGATAAAGAAAATCAATACCAAGCTTACCATCAGTACAGTCACCAATTGAGAAAATGTTTCCTTCTTATTAGCATCTTCGCCACCATATTCAATTCGATAGCCGCTTGGTAATGGTAACTTGTTGATTTCTGGCTGAATAGCTTTGACTAATTCTGCGGGCAATACGCCTTCTGCCAATTCACTTTGCACGGTCAAGGTTCTTACGCCATTGCGGTGCATGATTTTTCCCGCTTGCCATTCTGGAGTGATATCTGCGATTTGACGCAATGGAACGTTGGCACCTGTTACAGGCGATTTCATATAGGTATTAGCCAAGTCGTCGGTATTTCTACGACTATTTTCATCTAATCTCAAGACAATATCAACGGCGTTGTTTCCTTCATACATAGTCGAGATAGCTGCGCCACTAAAACCTGTATATACGGTTTGAGAAATACTGGTAGTGGTAAAACCTAATCGGTTAGCTTCTTCCTTGAGTTTTATACCAAAGCCATAATAGTCTTCTCCAAAATCACTTCTGACAAATTTACTTCCCGCAGTCTTTTTGATGATTGTCGATACTTGATTAGACAAATCTTTCAAATGATTAATGTCGTCACCGATAATTCGTACTTCAACAGGGGCTTTTAAAGGTGAACCTTGTTGCATCAATTTCACAAAAGTTGTTCCCTCAGGAATTGCCATTTCTACTTTATTACTCAACTCTTCTGCTAACTCTTCGGCTGTTTTGTCGGTTGTAGTATTAATCAAAATCTGCGCATAGTTCGTTGTAGGAAACTCTGGCGAGAAATTATAGTAAAATCTCGGAGCGGCTGTTCCTGTAAAAGTGGCGTAGGAAAGTACTCGTTTATCACCTTTAATCAAAGCCTCAGCTTTAAGAATAGCCTGATTGGTTTTTTCAAGCTTTGTTCCTGTTGGCATCCACAATTCTACCACAAATTGGTTACGTTCGGCTGATGGGAAAAATAATTGTCTTACCCCTGCTTTGAATAATAAACCTGCCAAAAGAATTGGAATAACACTACTGATAATCGTGGCAATAGGATGTTTTACACACCATTCCAACAGATTATTATAGCCGATTTGCATATAGTCGAGCAAGCTTTTTCTGCTTTTCTTCTCATTTTCACCATGTTGATGTAAACCTTTTTTGATAAACATAAAACATAACATTGGCGTAAGTAACATAGCTACGATGAACGATGACGCCAAGGCAACAGCAACGGTAATCGGTAAGGCAAAAATAAACTCACCAACCGAACCATTTAATAAAATCATCGGCATAAACGAGGCGATAATCGTAATGGTAGCAGCCAGTACTGGAATCACCAAATCACTAGCACTACGCCATGCGGCTGTCCAACGCTCTACACCTTCATCGAGTAACTCTACGTAGTTGTCGGCAATGACAATGGCATCATCTACGACCATACCAAGTACCAAAATCAACGCTGCTAATGATACCTGATGTAATTCGATGCCCAAAGCGTGCATAATGGCGAAAGTTACAGCTACAGTCATCGGAATGGCAGTAGCAGCTACGGCAGCAATCCGTAAGGGTAAAAGCAATACAACCACCACAATCACAGATAAAATCGCTAGGAAAAACTCGTGTATAAAATGCGATACGTTTTCATCTACCAAATGAGGTTGGTTGACAATAGTCGTAATTTTTACTTCCGAAGGTAATACTTGTTTTACGGCTTCTATTTTTTTATTGACTTCATCACCAAACTGAACAATGTTATTGCCTTCGTGCATTTGGATGGATAACAAAATTGCTTTGTTTCCATTCACCGTAATGATACTTTGTGGTTCGGTATAATCACGCTTGAGATTTGCCACATCGCTTACTTTTACCGTTGAGCCACTTTGCGATGCACCCACAATTTGATTTGCCAAATCATTTTCGGTATTGTAAAAACCATTGGTGTAAAGCGGTGTTTTGCTTTGCTCAGTTTTGACAGAACCCGTTGCATTAATGCTATTTTGAGATTGTAATACTTTCACGATTTGTTGCAAACTAACGCCATATTGTGAAAGTTTTTCAGAGCTAGATGATACAACAATCTGTTCTTTTTGCTCCCCAACACGTTTGATTTTTGATGCCGCTGGAATCGTTCTTAAATAATCTTCCAACTTTTGAGCATACGTTTTAAGCTCGGCATAGCTGGCTTTATTGCTTTCTAAAGCAATTACCATAGCCTCGGTATCTCCAAAATCTGAGTTGACGATTGGACCTCTTACGCCCTCTGGTAAATCCAATTGCTTGGATACGAGTAGTTGATGGCGAAGTTTGCTCCAAAATACATCAGGCAATTTTACTTTTTCGGTTAACTCCACATTGACTACTACGATACCATCTTTGGTTGTAGAATAGGTTTTTGCTTTGTTAACTTCCTCATATTGAAACAAATACTGTTCAAGCTTTTTAGTTACTTGGTCTTCTACCTGTGCTGAGTTTGCCCCAGGAAAGTAAGCAATAACCAAGCCTTGACGAATCGTAATTTTTGGGTCTTCACGACGAGGCATATTCATCAAAGAATTGACCCCAATCGCAAATAGCAGTAACAATACCGATAAGGTTACGTGCTTATATTTGAGTGATGCTTGTATAATATTCATGACGCAACTATTTAATTGTAATTAGAGAACCATCCGAAAGTTTGTTTTGACCTGCTGATACCACAACCTCGCCAACATTCAGTCCCGAAACTACCTCTACTTGATTATCTGCCACTTTTCCGATACTAATTTTGCGTTTGAATGCTTTGTTTTGGGCTTGGTCAACCACATATACAAACTCTTGATTATCCAAATCATGATTGATGATTTCTAAAGGCAATAAAATTCTTTGTGCTGCTACGTTAGTTTTGATACGCGCCTCGGCAATCATTCCAGGACGAATCAAAAGACCCGGGTTATCTACTTCTATTTTGATGGTAAACGCTCTTGAAGTAGCATCAGCGGCTGAACCTACTTCGGTTACTCTTCCTTTAAAAGTTTTATCAAGTGCCGAAATAGTCACCTCTGCCATTTGCCCCAATTTGATTAAATGAAGTTCACCTTCGGGTATATACGCAAGGACTTTTACTTTACGAATATCTGATATTACGAGAAGAGGATTTCCAGTACCAATGATTTCGCCAACTTCCCCTAATTTCTTAATCAATACTCCGCTAATGGGCGAATACAATTTGGTATCGGTAAGATTTTTTTGTTGTAGTTGTTGCTGTAATTTGGCTTGTTGTAGTGTGAAATTTACTTTAGAGAAATCACTTTCAGAAATACTATTACGATCACGCATCAACTTAATGCGATTGTACTCATCCGATACCTGATTTACTTGAACATCTGATAAGTCCTTTGCTATCTTATAATTAGTAGGTTCGATGGTGGCTACTAATTGACCTTTTCCAATATTTTGTCCTTCACGACTAGAGATAAAATTGATACGTCCTGCTACTAAAAAGCCCAAACGAACCGTGGTGCTACCATCAACGTTCCCACTTACCGACACCTCTTTGTTGGCTTGCGATGATTCAACTTTTGTAACATTTACAGCAATAGCCTGAGCTTTATTTTCTGTAGTTTTTGTTTCATTGTGTTTGCAACTTGCCAATAACAAAGTTGTAAGCACACCTAGATAAATATTAGCGTACTTCATGGTTTGGGGATTTTAAATGAATAAAGATTTTTGTATGTTAATTTGTTGAATATCTAAAAAATGCAAAAGTGCTGTTGCCTTTTCACAAAACTCCTCATTGCCACATACCAGAAATTCCATTTGATTCATGGTATTAGCATTGATAATCGATTCTAATTCAGGATGTTCTTGAAAAAAGTTGTCAGAAACTTCCGAAGAAATCAAATAGGCAAATAGTACTGTTGGATAATGTCTTACTAAAATGTCAAGTTCTCGGCGAAAGCTAAAAACTTGAGCAGGAGAATAATACACCACCGATACATGGTGCATACCCTTGGCGGTAAGTTTTGCTTTTATCTGAGGAAAAATGGTCGACATTCCCGACTCGTCGGTGATGTAAACCCAATGGATACTATTTTCAATATCTGCCTCCATCGTTTTGTTGTTTAAATTTGATGAGACAAAGTTGGGGATAAGAAAAATGGGAATTTTTAATCTATATTAAAAAATGAGGCCTTGTCAGAAAAAAATGAAAAGGTCAGTTTGTAGCTTTTTAAATTCAGGAAGAAACTGTTATTTCGTTTTTGACCGAATGACACTCAAGGTTTGTTGGGTAATACCAAGATAAGAGGCAATATGCCCCAGTGGCGCACGCATCAGAATAGAAGGGTGGTCATTGAGTAGCGTAGAATATCTTTCTTGAGCAGTATGAAACTGCAATGAATACAGTCTATCCGAAAACAACTTTACCATCTGGATAGAAGTCAAAAATACATAATCTTTCAGTGGTGGAATTTCTTCGGATAGGGCAAGAAAATCTCTATACTGAATAGTTCTGAGTGTTACATCCTCCAAAGCCTCTGTCCCATAAGGAGTAGGTTGATTAAAAAACACACTATCGATATTCATAGAGACAAAGCCTTCTTCGAAGAAAAAGTGTGTAATATCTTTATCGTTGTGGGTGTAATAAGTGCGTAACAGGCCTTTTTCCACAAATGTTGCCTTTTGGGAATTGGCGCCTGGGAGCATCAGGATAGTATTTTTAGCATGGCGCTCGGTTTTGAAGGCTTTATTAATCCGTTCTTTCTCGGCTTCTGTTAAAGAAATTTTGCTACTAATATGTTGTATAAAATCCATAGGAGAAATGATAAGTTTTGGCGGCGCACAGGCCTATGGCATTGATTGAGATCTTAAAGCATTTTTAAACTTTGTAATTCATTACAATGATAAGGTTTGTATTTATTTTAATGAAATCCTACTGTTTGAGCCGAAGGCGAGGTGGGTCGCCACTCCGATTAGGATTTCTTGACTTTCTTTTGCGGCCGTCGCTCGGTTACTTTTCTTGCGTTAGACGGGCACGCCTAGTGAAGAAAAGTAAGGAGTGTCGATAGGAAATTTTGTTTTTTGAACAAATGCAAAATAAAATTTCAAAACATCTTCTAAAGATGAACAAAGCAACAAAATTCAAGAGCAAATTCCAATAAGGAATCCAAGCTTCTATCAAAAGCAATTTTTCCAGAAAATAGATTTATGTCAGTTAGCCGACTTTTAGTCAAGTAGATATATATGAAGTTTGTGATATAAATTTTAAATCACAAAAAGATGAAGACCAAATTATTTGTATTGTTTTTATTTTTAGTATCCACTAGCACTCAGCTTTTGGCGCAAGAAACCGACGTTTTCCAGAAAGATGGAATCGCCATTCGTGGATATGACCCAGTAGCTTATTTCAAGCAAAGTAAGCCAGTAAAAGGACAAGAAACAATTTCCTATGACTGGAATGGTGTAAAATGGTTGTTTAGCTCTGATGAAAACAAGGAAGATTTTAGGGCAAATCCTGAAAAATTTGCCCCACAGTTTGGAGGATATTGTGCTTATGGATTAAGCGAAAATCACAAATCGCCCACCGAACCCGATGCCTTTACGATTGTAGATGATAAATTGTATCTAAACTATAGTCTGAAAGTGAAGGAGTTATGGAAAAAAGATATTCCTGGAAGAATCAAAAAAGCCAATGAACATTGGCCTGTACTTAAGTCAAAAGAGGCTAAACAATAGCAGGTTTCTCTATTTTGAAAAAACAAAATTTCTTTAAAATCATTAAGGCGGAGAGGTAGACACTTCTCCGCTTTTTTGTTGCTGAGCGATGATAGTCGAAAAAGCTGAATGCCTTCTATTTATCCTCTTCAATTGTAATGCTAATACAGTATTTTTAAAGAATATTATCCTTTAACAAGTAGCTGAATTTTTTAGTTATATTGTTATTCTTAGATATTTTTGATTATTTCGTACAGCTTTCTAATATAACCTCAATCATGCGTATCAAGGAAATACCCTCTCTTCAGGAACAATCACTCTGGAATAATTTCAGAGCTGGAGATGAAATTGCCTTCACGCAGTTGTCGACAAGGTACTATAAAATGTTTCGCCATTATGGTGAAAAGTTCACCACTAATAGCCAAATCATCGAAGATGCTATTCAGGATTTATTAGTCAATTTGTGGGTAAAAAGAACCTCCTTAACAGAGGTTGATTCGGTAAAGTTTTATTTATTGAAATCTTTCAGGAATCAATTATTTAAAACCTTAAGAGCTTTTAGTGCTGTTCCTTTTGAAGATGATTTTCAGGAGAACTTCTCGGAGGCATCTTCGGAGATGTTTTTTATCGAAAATGAATCTCAGCAAGAGCAACAATCCAAAATTTCGTATTTTCTCAAGCAACTCCCTGATCGTCAGAGAGAAATCCTTTATTTACGCTTCTATCAAGATTTGAGAGTAGAAGAAATTGCGCAATTATTACAAATCAAGCCACAATCCGTTTCGAATATCATCCAACGCGCACTTTTGAATCTTCGCCAACACTGGGAATTATTGGTTCCTTTTATTTTACTTTGGTTACTCTAAAAATCGGTTCTGCCAATAGGCATTGATATTCAAGGTGTCACCCCTTTTCTTTATTCCTCAATCTTAGGTGAATACTTCTTCTTTTCAATTTTTTATACAAAAAATGATAATTTTAATCTCCTCAAAATCAGTGTTTTATTATTTTTCCTAAAAAAATTTGTGTTTTAGTGAGTATCCAACTAGTGTTTTTGGGATGTAGTATATATAATGTCAAATTGACACAATTTAGCTCTTTAGTTTTACAGATATGCTAAAGAATTCAGCAATATGAACACGAAAAAAACATTTGAGGCGCTCTTAGAAGACGCTACCATTCGCAACTGGGTGTACGAAAACCGTAACCAGCCCACGTATGTATGGGAAGAATGGGCTCGTACTCAAGGAATCGAAGGAGTGTATCTTCAACAGTTGCGTGTATTTTTATCAGAATTAGAAGGCGAACCAGTGGTGTTGGACGATAACTACATTCAGTCTCGTGTGCAAACTGCCCTAGAAAAAGCAAAGTCAATTGAAACCAATGAGTTGTATCAGGTAGATCAGTATGTAGGGCAACCCTCAAAAAGCCTATTAAAGATTGTTTCAGAATATTGGGTTGCGGCGGCTTCACTGTTGATTTTTGTAGGGTTAGGGTATTTGATTTATACCGCCAAACAAAACCAACCTACTCCGATAATCAGTTTTGACCAAAAATTAGATCTTTCGCATCAGGAAGAATCTTTTGTAGAAACTACCAATCCTAACAAACGCAACAAAATGGTGGTTTTGCCCGATGGTAGTACCGTTATTTTGCAAAAAGGAAGTAAGCTCAAATATTTTGATTCGTATAACGCTCACAACCGAGAAGTGTATTTGAGTGGTGAGGCCTTCTTTGAAGTAGTCAAAAATCCGAAAAAACCATTTTTAGTATTTACCAAAGATATTGTAACCAAAGTTCTAGGTACAAGCTTTACGGTAAAAGCTTTTGACAATGACAAGGAAGTGAAGGTTATGGTAAAAACAGGAAAGGTAAATGTAATTCAGCAAAAAAGCCTGAATATTAAAGATATAACAGACAAAGCAGATCTTGGAGGAATATCGCTAACTGCCAATCAACAAGCAACTTATCAACGAGAGGAGCATAAACTGATTAAAGCAGAGCTGGTAAAACCTCAGTTTTTAGCATTGAGTAACAATACCCAATCTTTTATCTTTAAATCTACTCCGATTTCCGAGGTTTTTGTACAATTGAGCCAAGCCTACGGCATAGAAATAGTATTCGATGAAAAAGTCATGAGCAAATGCACTTTTACGGCTACTCTTGGAACAGAGCCACTGGATGAAAAAATGAAATGGATATGTGCTGCAATAGATGCTGACTATCAGGTATCTGGAGGGAGAATTTTTGTAGAGGGCAGGCCTTGTCAATAGTTTACAAACCTATGATGTATGAAAGAAAATTAACTAAAACTTAATAACTATGTAACTAAAAACCCTATCGTCACAACGACAGATTACAAAAAAGATGAATGATGCGCCAACATCACCCATCTTCAACCAAATCCCTTTTTGATGCTGCTACGCTAGGTCCTAAAAATTAGGACTCAGGGATTGTTTTTGTCAATTTTTCACAACTAACAAATTATCCAAAAGTATGAAAAAAAAGTTTCCATCGTATCAAACTTTACGAAAAATTATGAGAATTAGTTTGTTGCAAATCGCTCTTTCCGTCCTGTGCGTGAGCATGTCATTGGCACATAGGAGTAATGCTCAAGATTTGCTAAACAAAAAAGTGACGCTTCATCTCAACAGAAATGAGGTAGTCGATGTGTTGGAGAAAATCGAAAAACAAACTCAAGTAAATTTTATTTATAGTCCCGAAATTATCGATGCTAAAAGAAGTGTTTCAATCAACGCTGACGAAAAAGCTTTGGGTGATTTATTGACTGAATTGTTTCGTCCTTTAGATATTAGTTTTGAGGTGGCGGGCAAACAAATTTTATTGAAAAGAAGAAAAAACGCCTTGCCAACAAAAGAAATTCTACCAAACCTAAGTTGGCAAATGCCCGATATCGTAGTGACAGGTTCCATAAAAGATGAAAATGGGGAAGCATTGGTAGGGGTGACTGTTCAAATCAAAGGTACTACGAAAGGTACTACGACAGGTCCTGATGGAACTTTTAAACTTTCAGTTCCAAACGAGCAAACTACCTTGGTATTTTCGTCGGTAGGTTATCAAAAGATGGAAATCCTTGTAGGAAAACAAACTGCCTTGAATGTTGTGCTAAAAGCGGATGTAGGTAACCTCGATGAAGTTGTGGTTGTTGGTTATGGTTCACAAAAGAAAAGTGCTATTTCGGGTGCTGTTTCGGATATTAGTCAAAAAGCAATTGCCAGTAACCCTTCTCCCAATTTAAGTAACTCATTGGTTGGTCAGGCTACAGGTATTATTGCTACGCAACGTTCGGGTGAGCCAGGAAAGGATGCTTCAAATATCTTGATTAGAGGTATTGGTACAACTGGAGACGCGTCACCAATTTTTGTTATTGACGGTATTGTTCGTTCTTCGAGTGATTTTGCACAGTTGAACTCAAGTGAAATCCAATCATTTTCAGTGTTGAAAGATGCTGCAAGTGCGGCTGTATTCGGGATTCGTGCAGGTAACGGGGTTATTTTGGTTACTACCAAAAGAGGTGCTGAAGGCAAAATGCAGATTGACTTTAACGCCAATGTGGGTGTACAAGAGCGCACTCGTAATCCTGAGTTTTTGAACTCTTACGAATATGCTACTTTATACAATGAAGCTTTGGCTAACGATGGAAAGCCTGCGCTTTATTCGGCTGCTGACTTAGAAAAATATCGTACCCATTCTAGTCCAGACACACACCCAGACTCGGATTGGTTTTCTGTATTGAAAAAATCAGCGATGGTACGTAACTATTCTATTTCGGCTACGGGCGGTACAGACAAAATTCGCTATGCTACTTCATTGGGATATTTGAAGCAAGACGGTATTATTCCATCAAATGATTTCAATAGATATAACTTCCGTTCAAATATTGATGCAAACGTAACAAGTACAACTAAACTTTCATTTGACCTTTCGGGACGTGATGAAAAAACTAACAACGTTGCTTCCGAGGAAGTGTTTAGATGGATGTCAGGTATTCCACCTAATAGAACACCTATTACTTGGTCGAATGGTACTTATTCAAATGGTCCATCTTATTTGACTTTACCAGAAAATGGTTATAGAAAAAGAAATATTCAAGCATTTCGTGGACGAATGGAGTTGGAGCAACAATTACCATTTTTGAGCGGATTGTCTATTAAAGGAATTGCGTCCTATGATAAAACTATTACTGCTAACAAAAACTGGACGTTTACCAAAATTCCATTTTTCAATAGACTCGCGGATGGCTCGTTTGTAGAAGCGCCAAAAGGACCAACGTCATTAAATCAGAATAGCTATGATGAACAATCGGTTACTTTGGAGACGCACTTGAACTATAAGAAAACGGTAGGGAAAAGCAATTTTACAGGTTTGCTATTGTACACACAAACCAAACAACTTTGGAACTACATGAGTGTTTCTCGTGAAGGATACACGTTGGCAATCGACGAAATCAACTTTGGTGCTGCTGCAAACCGTAACAACAGTGGTTATTCAGGAAGTAGCGGTCGCCAAGGGATTGTGGGTCGTTTCAACTGGGCTTATGCAGATAAGTACTTTTTCGAAACAAGCTTTAGAGCAGATGGTTCAGAGCAATTTGCAGATGGAAAGCGCTGGGGCTTCTTCCCATCGGTATCGGCAGGTTATGTGATTTCACAAGAGTCATTCATGAAAAACTCTTCGGTAATTGATTTCTTAAAACTTCGTGCTTCTTATGGTATTTTGGGCAATGACCGTTTGGGTGGAGAAAGATTCCTGTACCTACAGTCGTACTTCGTAAATGGGTCTGCTGTTTTTGGAGATGCCAATGTGCAACCAACGATTGTGGAAGGAAGACTTTCAAATCCGAATGTAACTTGGGAAACCGTTAAGAAACTGAACATTGGTTTTGATGCTACTTTATTTAAAGGAAAATTGACAGCAGTAGTTGATTACTTTTCAGATAAAAGAAGTGATATCCTAGCTTCAAGAAATCTATCAGTCCCTAGTTTATTGGGTGTATCGTTACCAGTAGAAAACTTGGCTAAAGTAAATAATAGCGGTGTTGAAGTCACTTTAGGACACAGAAATCGCCTTTCTAATGACCTTGGGTACTCGATTGGTGGGAACCTAACTTATGCTAGAAACGAAATTGTATTTATTGATGAGGCAGCTTCTGTTAATCCAAACATCAGAAGAACAGGCTTGCCACTGAATACCCAGTACGGTTACAGAGCCATTGGTATCTTCCAAACACAAGCAGAAGTGGATGCCGCAGCAAAACAAGTAGGCACAACAGCCCCAGGTGATATTCGTTACGAGGATATTAACAAGGATGGTCAGATTAACGACCTTGATAGAGTTGCCATTGGAAAATCAAATACTCCAGAAATCATTTTTGGTATCAATGGAGGCTTTCAGTACAAAAATTTTGATTTTTCTTTCTTATTCCAAGGAGCAACCAACGTGAACCAATACTATAGTGGTGAAGGTGCATGGCCATTCTTTGTAGGTTCGGGAGCCTTAAAAGCAAACTTAGATCGCTGGACCCCATCGAACCCTAACGCTAGCGAGCCTCGTGTATTGATTGACCCTACAAACATGAATCATGCGGAGTCTTCGTTCTGGATGAGAGATGCCTCATATATTCGTCTCAAAAATGTTGAATTAGCTTATAATGTTCCTTTAGAAAAACTAAAAATCGGCTTTATCAGAGGTATTCGTGTTTACATCAACGCCAATAACGTTGCCACTTGGTCAAAAATCAAAAACTATGACCCTGAAAATGCTAGTGGTAGAGGTTGGGATTATCCTCAGTTTAGAATTTGGAACGCAGGTGTAAACTTTAAATTTTAACAAATATTAAGATGAAGAAAATACTATATAAAATTTTACAACTTGTTTGTACGCTAACAAGTATTACGTTGATTGCTAGTTGTGAATCTGATATTTTGAACCAAGTGCCTAAAGACTCATTGACTGGCGAAACGGTTTGGACAGATCCACAAGGGGCAGTTCAGTTTGTCAATGCCATCTATGGACAAATGCCTTCTGGTTTTGACCGTAATTATCAAGGCTGGGCCAAAGGACTTTATTTATTGGATGGTGTAACTGATGATGGCGACGTAGGTATGCCTTGGACGCACTCCAATGAATTACAAACTGGTAACTTTTTGCCTTCTGGTGTACCTTGGGGCGAAACTTGGGGCGATTACTACAGCTTGGTTCGTAAAGCCAATATGGCGCTCGAAAACTTGGGTAGCCTAAAAGACGAAGCATTGCGTAATCGCTTGATGGGCGAAGCATATTTCTTGCGTGGGTTTATTTATCATGAATTATTAAGACTATATGGAATGCCTTCTACAGGAAGCGAACCTACAGGCGTTCCGTTGATTAATAAAAGTTTGACATTGAGTGATAACTTCCAGATTCCTCGTGCTAAATATGATGAGGTGGTAGATTTTATTATTGCTGATTTGGATAAAGCAGCCTCTCTATTACCCAAAAAAGGGGCTATCGAAGCAGGTAGAGCTACCTCAGGAGCTGCCAATGCCCTTAAAAGTCGTGTGTTATTGTATGCTAGTCGTTGGCAGGCGTCGGCGGATGCTGCCAATAAAGTAATCAATACGGATTATACCTTGTTTAATGATTATAGAACCTTGTTTTTAACCAAAAACAATAGCGAGATTATTTTTGCTAAAAAATTCCAAGCGCCTGATAAAGTGCATTTTGGGGTAAACAATGGCTTCGATGTAGTGAACTCTCCGCCATCCATTAGAGGTGGTAGTGATGCTGGCTGGGGTGGTAACGTGCCAACGCAAAACTTTGTTGACTCTTATGACATGATAGATGGTAAATCTCAAGCCACATCGCCATTGTACAAGGCGTCTGAACCATGGACAAACCTTGACCCTCGTTTTGAGGCAACAGTTGTACACAATGGTTCTACGTTCCGTGGACGCGTAATTGAATTATTTGCAGGTGGTGCCGATGTAACAGGTAGAGCTGAAGATACCAAAACGGGCTATATCTTACGCAAGTTCCACGAAGAGCAATATGTGCTTTATACAAAAAGTAGCGACCAAGATTGGATTTTTATCCGTTATGCAGAAGTTTTATTAAACTATGCTGAAGCTAAAAATGAGGCTTCTGGTCCAGATGCGACAGTATATAGCGCTATCAACGCTATCAGAAAAAGAGCAGGTATGCCAGACCTAGAGGCAGGACTTTCAAAAGACCAAATGCGTGCTAAAATCCGCAACGAACGTAGAATTGAATTGGCTTTTGAAGAACACCGTTTCTTTGATATTCGTAGATGGAAAATTGCTGAAAGCTTATTGAATGGTCCGTTGTATGGTGTTAAAATGACAAAATCTGGCAATACGATTACCTATACTCGCTATGCGTTCGAGAATAGAGGATTCCCTTCAAAGCTTTATGTATTGCCAATTCCACAAAGTGAAGTAGATAAAAACCCAGCAGCGAAGCAAATTGCAGGCTGGTAATTGAGTTTGAGTGTTGAATTGTGAGTGGTGAATGGTGAATGAAAAATTTGGGTACTAATACCTTATCTCACTAATTTATTAAACTTAATTCTGCACAATTACTCAAGTATATATCTTATTTGCTATAAGCATAAGGCTGTTGGCTGTGCTTGCCTAATGCCTACAGCTTATAGCTTACAGCCTGAAGAATAACAATTGTTAAGATTAGGAAAATCATTGGAATTCAGTTTATCGGGCGAAGCTTTTCGCCCGATAAATTTTTTAAATTAAGTTTTATATTAGTTTTCAATACAAAAGTTGTTTCATCCTCACTATTACATTCAATGTACAAATATCTCTCCATCTGCTTGTTACCACTTCTAATAGCATGTTCTTCCAACAAAAAGGAAACTTTGTTCAAGGCGGTCGATGCCAAAGACTCAGGAGTTTCTTTTGTCAATGAGGTAGTAGAAGATGCCCAAAATAATGTACTCGAATACCAATATTTTTACAACGGTGGTGGGGTAGCCATAGGCGATGTCAATGGCGATGGTTTGGCGGATATTTATTTTACAGGGAATATGGTTGAAAACAAGCTATATCTCAATAAGGGCAAATCCGAAAATGCTTCTTTTCATTTTGAAGATATTACCCAAAAGGCAGGTGTAAAGGGTCGCAAGCGCTGGAAAACGGGTGTGTCTATGGCGGATGTAAACGCCGATGGCAAACTAGATATTTATGTATGTTATTCAGGAACAGGAACTGACGAAGATCGCCGTAATGACTTGTATATCAATCAAGGAAACCAAAATGGGATCCCGGTTTTTAAAGAATCTGCTAAAGAATATGGCCTCGATGCACCAGGAACTTACACTACCCAAGTCGCTTTTTTTGATATGGACAACGATGGCGATTTGGATATGTTTATGGTCAATCACGCCGATATGTTTTTTAATTCAGTTTTCAATACCCAAAAACTGCGTAATACTCGTCACAACAAATTCGGGAATCGCCTTTACCGTAATGATAATGGGCGTTTCAACGATATAAGCAAAGATTCTGGCATTGATGGAAGTGGATTAAACTTTGGTTTGAGCGTAGCTATGGGCGATGTCAACAACGATGGTTGGTGTGATTTGTATGTGACCAACGATTATGATGAGCAAGACTTTTTGTATATCAACCAAAAAAATGGTCATTTTAATGAAGTTACCGAAGAAAGCTTTGGACATTTATCGAAGTTTTCGATGGGCTCGAATATCGTAGATTTAAACAATGACCTCCGTAGCGATTTAATTACGCTAGATATGTTGCCAGAATCCAATGAGCGACAAAAATTATTGAAAGGACCCGACGAATATGACAGGTACCAGTTGTTGCTTGAAAGTGGCTTTTATCATCAAAATATGAGAAATATGCTGCATATCAATCAAGGAAATACAGCAAATGGCATTCCAGTATTTAGTGAAGTGGGTCAATTGGCTGGAGTTTCAAATACCGATTGGAGTTGGTGTCCTTTGGCAGGCGACTTTAACAATGATGGTCGTAAGGATTTGTATATTACGAATGGTTATTTAAAAGATTTTACGAATCTCGACTTTTTGAAATTTACTTATGAAGAAGAAAATCAAAAAGCACAAGCTACTGGTCAAAAACTGAATACTTGGCAATTGATTCAGCAAATGTCTCAAACGCTAGTGAGTAATTATGGATTTTCGAACCAAGGAGATGGACAGGATATATCTTTCAAAAATGTCACAGAGGAATGGGGTTTATCAAACCCCTCCATTAGTACGGGGGCGGCTTATGCAGATTTGGATAATGACGGCGATTTGGATTTGGTTATTAATAACTCTAATCAACCTGCCTTAGTATATGAAAATCGTGAACAACAACAGGCGTCAAATCATTTTGTGAGAATACAACTTTCACAAAATCAGAAGAATACGTATGGCATTGGAGCTAAGATTGTTTTACATACAGCTTCAGGAGTGCAAACTCAAACACTATTTCCTGCTCAAGGTTTTCAGAGTTGTGCCGAACCTATCGTTCATTTTGGTTTAGGAAAAGACTCATTGATTACTGCACTCGAAGTGTATTGGACTGATGGAAAAGTAACTAAAATGTCTTCGGTAAAGGCTAATCAGCTTTTAAAAATAAATAACAACCAAGCTGTTGAGAGCATTTTTTCTCTGCCTGAAACCCCAGCAATGTTTGTCGATTTCACTGACAAATCTGGGTTGAATTACACTCATCAGAATATCCCACAAGTTGATTTCAAACAGCAAATTTTACTGCCCTACCAGCTCTCAAAACTAGGACCTTTCCTAGCTAGTGGCGATGTGAATGGTGACGGACTTGAGGATGTAATCGTGGGAGGCAATTATTTAAAACCTGCGGTTTTGTATGTTCAACAACCGAATCAAACTTTTAAGGCTTCAAATGCGCAACCTTGGAATTCGCTCGGCTTATATACCGATATGGGTTTATGTCTGTTTGATGCCGATGGCGACAAAGATTTGGATTTATTTATTGCACGAGGAAACACCAACCAACCTTCGCACGCTTCGGATTATCAGGATGTGATTTTTACCAATGATGGTAAGGGTAATTTTAGTCCTGCTCCAAATGCACTGCCTGATTTAACAAGTAATGGAAGTTGTGTTGCAGCAGCAGACTATGATAAAGACGGGGATTTAGATTTATTTGTGGGTGGTCGCTCCATGCCAGGAAGTTATCCAGAGGCTGATTTTTCGTATTTACTCAAAAATCAAAGTGCCAATGGTCAGATAAAATTTGTTTATGCCTCCGAGCAAAAGGAAATGTCGTTGCGCCAGCCTGGACTTGTAAATACCGCAGTTTGGAGTGATATTAATAAAGACGGTTGGCTTGATTTGATAGTCGCTGGTGAGTTTATGGCTATTACCGTTTTCGAAAACCATAATGGACAATTGCAGAATGCTACAGCACAATATGGACTAGAAAACTCTCAAGGTATGTGGCAAAAAATCGTGCTTGATGATATTGATAATGATGGAGATATAGATATTCTGGCAGGAAATTTAGGACTCAATACCCAGTTCAGGGCTTCTCAAAAAGAGCCTATGACCTTAACTTATGGGGATTTTGACCAAAACGGAACGATTGAGCCTGTTATCAACTATTTTATTCAAGGTAAAAGCTATCCTTTAGCTACCTTGGATGAATTTTCGTACCAAATGCCAAGCATTAAAAAGAAATTCTTGAAGTATAAAGATTATTCGCAGGCAACGCTCAAAGAAATACTGTCTGACGAACAACGAAAAAATAGCAAAGAGCTTCTGGTACAAGAGTTAAGAACAACGCTATTTATCAATAATCAAGGAAAATTTACAGCGAATAGCCTGCCTATTGCAGCTCAAAACTCTTGGATATCAGGTATTATAGTTCAAGATTTTAATAAAGATGGAAAGAAAGATTTGCTTCTGGCAGGAAACTTTTACCCTTGGAAAATTCAACTAGGAAAGAGCGATGCCAATAAAGGGCTAGTTTTAGTAGGAAATGGAAAAGGGTCTTTTGTCGCTTTACCCAATAGTCAAGCAAAATTATTATTAGAAGGAGATATTCGTGGGATTTATCCGATTAAATTGGGTGCTTCTTCCGCATTTTTGATGCCTAGAAATGCAGATAAATTAAGTGTTTTAAAGTATTGATCAATTGATTATTAGCGCTTTCCTGCTTTTTGTAGCCCCTACAAAAAGCAGGAAAGCGGATTTATGTTGACCGTGTTTTGAGAAAATTATTGGAAAATGATATTATCAGAAAGCACTTTTATAGCTCTATAGCAGGGTACGAATTCCTGCACTCTTCTCGATTGCACTCCCCATATAACGTAAGCGAATGTCCTGTGACAGTTGCGCCAAAATGCTCTTCGACAGTGGTTTGGATATGGTGAATACGTGGATCACAAAATTCAAAAATTTGATTACACCTAATGCAAATCAAATGACAATGTTGTTTTCGACCCAAAGCTCTTTCGTAACGTGCCGCCTGTCCTTTACCAAATTGGTGTTTTAGTACTAATCCAACTTCTTCAAAAAATACCAAGTTGTTATAAACAGTTGCCATACTCACTTGAAAATTGTTTTGAATGAGATGTAAATAAAATTCTTCTGCCATAAAATGGTCATGGAATTTGTATAACTCTTCCAATAACTTATATCGCTCGGTTGATTTCCGAAAATTTCTTCTTATAACTTCTGTATCTAGATGCCTTTTTGCTTTTATAAATTCCTCTCTAGTCGTCGAATCCATCTTGTTTTTAGTCAACAAAGTGTAAATGGTATCAAAAAATACTAGAGCTATTAGAGATATACCCATAGCTCTAGATTTCTGAATTCACCGATTAATTATACTCTCAGAAAAATACCTCTCTGCGTATTATCCGAGAGCCTATCCTGTAATGTTCATGAGTAATTACAGAGCAAATATAATTTCTTATTTTTAATTAATCTAAATAAAATTTACAAAAATGTGAATTTTATTTATTGCAACAATGTTGCAATTTTAGAACTAACAATAAACAAATATGAAAATGGTAAATCAATACGATGTAATAATAATAGGAGGGAGCTACTCAGGGCTATCTTCTGCCATGGCTTTGGGGCGTTCTTTACGGAAAGTACTGGTGGTAGATCATGGAAAACCTTGCAATAGATACACGCCACATTCTCATAATTTTATTACGCAAGACGGCGAAACGCCTTACCATATTTATCAAAAAGCAAAATCACAAGTATTGGCATATCCAACTGTAGATTTGAAAGAGGATAAGGTATTAACAGTATCAAAAACTGAAGACGGATTTGAGGCTAAGACATTAAATGATTCCTTTTTTGCGAAGAAAATTATACTTGCTACAGGCATTAAAGATGTATTTCCTGAGATAAAAGGATTTGAGGACTGTTGGGGAAAAAGCATTTTGCATTGTCCATATTGTCACGGTTATGAAGTCCAAAATCAGCAGATTGCCGTGGTGGGTAATGGCGACATCGGATATGATTTTGCTAAATTGATCTATCAGTGGTCAAGCAATATTGTTTTGTTGACTGATGGGAAAAGTACCCTTTCGGATGAACAAGCAAGCAAGTTGTATTCAAAGGGTATTCGTGTGATTGAAAACACGATAGAAGAGTACAATCATTCAGAAGGACAAGTGACGTATATTAAACTAAGTGAGGGTATGGAGTTGTCAGTTGATGCCGTATTTGCTCGAATTCCTTTCCAACAGTCCACAAGTTTTGCTGAGGATTTGGGCTGTAATATGTTGCCATCGGGTTATGTTCAGGTGGATGAAATGCAAAGAACCTCCGTGCAAGGTGTGTATGCCGTCGGAGATAGTACTAGTATGATGCGCTCGGTTTCGGTAGCTGTCGCTACAGGTACAAAAGCAGGAGCAATGGTAAACAAGGAGCTGATAGAGGAAGAATTCTAGAAATTGATTTCTAGATTGTTGAATTTGAAACCTATGTTCTTGCCTAAAAGGTGTTTAATGTATCGAAGCAAGATAAACATCTCTGGGGAATTGTAGTAAGTACTAGCATAAGATGTTAGCCCCCGCTCGTGATGGTTATTATAGAAAAAAGCTCCGTAGGAGCGACAGTTTGGTAGTAGGGTGTATATGTGATTGTTAAAAAGAGCGCCGTAGGTGCGAAAGAATATCAATTAAATTATATTGAGTTCTTTCGCACCTACGGCGCTCTTAAAGGGCTTTTTAATGTGTATTCTACCAAACTGTCGCTCCTATGGAGCTGACCTAAAGGACAATTCACAATTCCCCTTACTTACCAGAAGCTTTCAATTGCTTGTATCTCAAAAGTGCTTCCAAATAGTAGTAATCTGCATATACCAATGGCACATCCACTTCCGAATTTCCTGGTTTGTGACCAGTGCTATGCATTAGGATAAAGTGATTGTTTTCTCCAATTTTTGCTTTAAATGCTGGAGAAGAAAGGGTTTCTAGCATTTTGATGGCATTGCTCAAATATTCTGCTTTTTGTTTTCCTTTTGAGTATTTCGCTAGTTCAAATAAGGCCGAAGAAGCAATAGCGCCTGCTGAAGCATCACGTTCTTCCCCTGGCTTGCTATAATCCCAATACGGAATTTTGTCGGCTGGCAGGTTAGGATTATGAAGAATAAACGCCGCAATTTTATGCGCTTGCTCTAAGTATTTAGGATCCTTTGTTTCGCGATACATCACCGTGTAACCATATAATCCCCATGCTTGTCCACGTGCCCAAGCCGACTCATCGGCAGCACCTTGGTGTGTTTTTTTCGCTTGTACTTCTCCGTTCGGACCGTAGCAAATTACATGATAGCTACTATTATCAGCTCTGAAATGGTTTTTTAAAGTATTATCAGCGTGAACAGTACTGATATTATAAAATGATTTATCGCCCGAAACTTTGGATGCCCAAAACAAAAACTCCAAGTTCATCATATTGTCGATGATAACTGGGTATTCATATTTTCCTTGAAATTTGTTCCAAGATTTGATTAAGCCAACTTTAGGGTCAAATCGTGTTGAAAGTGACTTTGCACCCGTTAGCATAATGTTTTTGTATTCCTCATTTTTAGTAAGACGATATCCATTTCCAAAAGGGCAGTATAGCATAAAACCCAAGTCGTGCGTACCCGTATTGTATTGCTCTTTGGCTACTGCCATTGTCCATTTTTCGGCTGCAGCTTTCCATTTTGGGTCATGATTGTATTCGTATAGATACCAGAGTGAGCCTCCAAAGAAACCACTACACCACCATTCAGATTTCATATCACGAGGCGAACCGTCGGGATTGGTAGATTGCGGGAACTTGGTCAAATCGGGATGAGATGCCAACATACCTTCATATTGTTTGGCAGCATAATCAAATTCCTTTTTGACATTGATTTGACTCATCGCCAAATGTGTGCAAGCAAGAAGAAGAAGTGTTTTTACAAATTTCATAGTTTACAAAGATTTATTGATTCAGTTACAGGAATGCTTAAGGTTGAGATTTTTAAGTTAGTGCTATGTAAAAGGATGTTATTCGTTAACAGTATATTAGTTGTTGGAATAATCTCATAATCAGAAGGATACACTTTAGGCTTTCAGGTACCAGCTTTCAGCGGTGGGCTTTGGAAAAAAGCAGGTCTTTGATGGTTAAAAACATTTTACCCCTCTTTGCCTTGTGCCTGTTGCCTAGTGCCTTCAACACAGAACTTAAATCTAATTCTCCATGATTACTTACTTTCCTTCAAATTTTAACTGATACTTTCCTTTAGTATTTGGTTTTTTGTGTGTTAGTAAAACTCTTGTAACTAGCTTCTTACCCCATTTTGTCTTAAAACTATCATATTCCATTCCTTCAGTAGATGGCATATCAGTACTAACGCTGAAAAGATTTGGATCATAGGTAGCCACTAATTGTGTGTCGTCGTTGGTAAAAATAATTTGTCCCGCCTTACTTGTATCTACTTGACAGATCGTCATCAGGACTTGCTGTAAAGACTGAGGGTTTTGAGATAAAACAAAATCGTCATTTATCTCAATTTGATGCTTTTGTTTTAAAAGTTTTACCCCTCTTTTCCAAGTTTGAATACCAGCGTCTTTGGGATAAGCCCCAGCAATGTTCATGGTCAAACCTATTTCTTTTTCGTTACTCAAAAAGACCACATCATGTGCCTCAAAACTTCGTCCATCTTTTTGACCAATCCCATTAATCATCGGTAAATTATGATGCTGAGACTGTGTAAACCAAAGTTCATAGCGTTGCTTTGAGAAAGTTCTGGCAGTGTAATTACCACGACCAGCATCAATAATCATAGGTTTTCCTTTGTAATAAATAATGAAATCACCCACGTCATTATGATTGTGGCTTTCGTCGTTGTGCCCACCATGTGTTGCCAAAAACAAGCCTGTGTTATC
Source organism: Cellulophaga sp. BC115SP (assembly GCF_009905545.1). Taxonomy (GTDB): domain Bacteria; phylum Bacteroidota; class Bacteroidia; order Cytophagales; family Spirosomataceae; genus Flectobacillus; species Flectobacillus rivi. The sequence goes on from NZ_JAAALB010000020.1 coordinate 40,404, forward strand.
TCTTGCTGTCATCACCTGAATATCGCTAATCCAAGCTTCGTTGACTGGCTGATATTCGGTATCATTTGCTTTGATAGAACCAACTGTCAAAAGATTTTGGATTCTACGCATTCGCTGATATCCTTCAGTTTTGACTTGTGGATATTTCGTAAAAGCCCATTCCCCAAAGTGTTGTAATTGAGGTTCTTGGATAGCTTTCCCGAAACGATATAACATCAAACCATCTGGTCGGAGGGTTGGGTCAGCATCAGCAAAATTGACAAAATATTCACCACTAATATGTGTTTTGTACACATAATTGGCCATTTTCTTAATAAGCTCATTTTGGTAAATATTTACTCGATTTTGTGTAGCACTTTGAATAAGTTCTAATCCATCAAAAACGCTACCACCCGCTGCAAACCAGTAACTTGGACCCTCGTCGCAACCGCCATCTTCTCCCAAGCTATTTAGATAAGAATCTAGCCCAATCATTGCGCCGTAGAGCATTCTGGCACGGCGACTTTCATCTTTTTCTAGAAGTAAATTACTCATAATCCAATTGGACATAATCCAAGGATTCCAGTTGTTGACAGGTTTAGTTTTGCTCATCCAACCAAATCTTTCTGGATTGTTGAGCATAGGATTGAAAATACGCACATTGGTTTCGTGATAAATCCTTTTACGAATCAATGGGTTAATTTTATCTAATTTTTTCCCAACCCAATAATCAGCAATAGCAAGAACAGAAGCGGTTTCTGCAGAAAACAAATCAACCACAGGATTTGTCACATCAGGAAGTCCTGTATGACCAATATGCGCAGGAACGCCCCAATAACTTTCTTCGCAAATAGACCAGATACCGTTGAGAATAGCCTCCATAAATCGACCTTTATCTTCGATACTTTCTGCTAATAATAATTGGAAAAGATTATTACGTTTACCAAAAGAAATATTTCCATGACGATTGCGGTCACCAGAACGTACGTAGTCGAGTGAAATCGTTGCAGAAATAGGCTCAAATTTATAGTTAAGAGCTTTTTCGCCGTCTTTAATAATTTTTTGTAATACCGAATCTGGCACTTGAGCCTTCCATTCGGAGGAGTTTTGAGGATAAGGATGCCATTGGCTGAGAGGAACCAAACTTTGTTGGACTGCCTCTAATGAATATCCTTTTCCAAAGATATTTCGAGGCGTAATTTGTGCTTTGGAACTAACGACAAAACACAATAAAAAAATAAGTATTCGAGGTATGGACATCATAGTATGCTTTAAAATTGGATCACTTTTAGTCATGAGTCATGAGCTATCAGCTTCTGATTATTTTAAAAATTAAGGTAATCAAAAGGGCTGAAAGCTCATAGTCGATGACCGAAAGCTATTGTACGTACCCTACCAATTAGGATTCTGCTTAAGATTAGGATTGAGCGCTAATTCATTAATAGGAATAGGCCATAAATAATCTTTTGCTGGGTCGAAACGACGGAATGTTGCTTCTTGTACCAAGATGTAATTATCGGCAGTGAGTTTTACCGCAGTAGCCGTACCAAATTCACTTTTGAAAAAGAAATTTCCAATGATAGGTTTTACTAATTCAACTTCTGCCGTTTTCCAACGAATCAAATCCCAATAGCGGAAACCTTCCACTGCCAACTCTACATGGCGCTCACGACGAATTTCGTTTCTCATGGAAAGACCATTAGCACTTACAAAAGTGTTGGTCAGCTTGGCAATTTTGCCTCTTGTTCTCAACTTATTGATAGTCAATTCTAAATCAGCATCAGAAATAGACTCATTAAGCTCATAACTTGCTTCTGCATAATTTAGTAAAACTTCTGCATAACGAATCACAACTCCATCGATATTAGAACGTTGCAAAGTCCAGTCGTCTGTATTAAAATATTTTTTAGATAAAAATCCAGTTAATTGAAAGGCCAAAACAGATACTGAGAAAATAGGATTTGTCCCAATATACGAATCGCCTGATTTCATGATAGTTGAGCTCAGACGTTCATCTCTATTACTAAATACTTCTGTAGAAATAGTTGGTTTTTTGTACAAAGGAGATTTTTCAATAGGCAATCCGTCAGTCATCAAGTATGAATCCACAAGGTTACGAGTGGGACTAGCCGAGCCATTTTCTAGGTTACGAGCCGCAGCATGTGTAAGCACAATGTCGGATGTACTTACCCCATATTGTTTTACCAAAATGTTTTCACGATTTTGACGACCTTCTCCTGCCAATTGAAAAATGTTGTAATAGCTAGCAAATAAATCATGCTCTTTGCTATCGATAATGGCTTTTGAAGCCGCCAATGAAATCGTTAAATGTGTCTTGTAATCGCCATATCCATGAAACTTAGCACGTGTTCCTTCAAATAGGGCTGCACGTGATTTGAGCGCCCAAGCAGCAGTTTTGGTAAGTCTACCATAATTGGCAGTACCTAGTTGCGTTGGCGTTGGAAGTTTTTCAGCTGCGAAATCCAAATCTTTGTAGATACTTTGTATTACTTCCTCACGAGTGTTCGCAGGGGCAAATAACTCTGGAGAATTTTCTTTCAAAACTGATAAAATTAACGGAACACCACCATATCGTTGGAATAGAGCATAATATCCCCATGCTCTAAAGAATCTTGCTTCGGCAATGTATCGGTCTACTGTTGCCTGAGTCATACCTGAGTTGAGTGCCAAGGGCGCTTTTTCGATGATATTATTGGCGGCTCTTATAAGTTGATACGAACTGCTGTATGTTCCATCCGTAGCTGGAGCAATACGTGAACCATCACTGATACCATTGGGGGCACGTGCATAGGTATCGTCTGACCAGTTGTCGTCCGTATTGGGTAAGCCGGGTAAGTAAGTATATAAGAAATTGGCAGCACCTTGTAAGTCTCTTTCCGTTTTCCAGAAAGCAGGGTCACTAAGTTGTGTTTCAGGAATGCGGTCTACATCGCAAGAGCCTAAGCCCATCGTGAGCAATATGGCCAAAGATATATGTTTGAATAAAGTCTTTTTCATAATCCAGAATGTTAAATAGAATATTGGGGTTTAGAATGACAAGTTCAAGCCACCAGTGATTGTACCAAAAAATGGATAATCGTTTTGTGAACCGTTTCTTTGTTCTGGGTTAAAATAATTGTTAAATACGCCCAATCTTGTCAATGAATACACGTCTTGACCCGACACAAATACTCTTGCACGTGTGATACCAATTTTCTTTAATACGCTTGGTGGAACGGTGTAACCAATTTGAATATTTTTCAAACGAGCATATTGTCCATTCATAATCCATTTGTCGGAAGGTAAGTATCTAAAACCTCCTTGCAAATAGGGTCTTGGGAAAGTTGCATTTGGATTTTCGGGTGTCCAATAGTCGCGGTGTACCGCCAAAGGCTGTTTCCAAGATTGCGAAAGCGGTTCAAGTGCTTCACTGTTTGGCATAAATGAACGCTCGCCAACACCTTGAATAAAGGCGGTAAAATCAATAGATTTGTATTGGAATCCGAAATTTAGCCCAAATACATACCTTGGTTGGTCAGTTCCCAACATGACCAAATCGCCTGGGTCTTCTGGTGTGCCTTTTCCTACCGTAATTTTTCCGTCACCATTTTGGTCTACATATTTGACATCGCCTGCTCCCGTACGACTATCTTGGAAAGCATGAGTTTTTACCTCGTCGTCGGTTTGGAAATATCCTTCTGTTTTATAACCCCAAATCGTATTGAGTGGATAACCTTCTAATAATGAGACCGTTCCAGCACCCAAAACTCTACGACCTGCGTAACTCATGAGTTTGTTTTGGTTGTCCGAAAGGTTAAATCCAACGTTGTAGTTAAAATGTTCTCCGATTTTATCTCTAAATTTCACCTCAAGTTCCCAACCCCATGACTTCAATTCACCGTTGTTGATTTTAGGTGTTCCTACGCCAAACGTACTTGGTAACTGCAATGGAGTCAGCATATTACGATTATATTTTACGTAATAATCACCGCTGATTTGAAGTTTGTTTTTCAATAAACCAATATCCAAACCTCCGTTGCTTGTTTCGATGGTCTCCCATGATAGATCCGAAGAAGGTACTACGCTTTGATAGAAATACGAAGTACGGGATTCTGGACTACCCATAACTAAACTCGAACCTCTAGTCAGCAAATTGAGATAGTCGTAAAAGCCTATGCCCAAGGCATTTCCTAATTGTCCCCACGAGCCTCTAACTTTGAATTCAGAGAATAGACCGATGTTATTGCTAAACCATTTTTCATGGTGTAGATTCCATCCGACAGAGGTTGAAGGGAAAAACTTAATGCGTTTATCTGGTGCTAATCTTGAACTTTCGTCGGCACGAAATGTTGCTTCAAACAAAAATCTATCATCATAATTATAATTCAAGCGACCAAAATAAGATTGAAAAGCATAGGTGTTGATGGTTTCGCTGTTGCTCTTGGTTTTGTCATCGCCAAGGTTGAGTGTAGGTTGGTCATTACTTACTAGGCTCAATGAGGTTGTACTGGTAGAGGTAAAACGGCTGTCTTCCCATTGGTATCCGCCCATTACATGTATTTTGTTTTTCTTGATACTAAAGTCATAATCTGCCAATAATTGAATGTTGGTATTATTGGTAAATTCGTTGGTTACGGCATACGAGTTAGGATTATTTAGGTAAAAAACGGGAACAAATCTTCCCCAAAGTTCTACCTGACGGGCAAATCTTCTTCTTTCTCCAAAGCGATATTGCTGTCCTAATACTGCACGTAATTGTAATCCTTTTAGTACATCTTTTGCGGCTAAAGTAAATACTCCATCGAAGAAATTTCTATCCATATTGTTGTATCCACCTTCTTTTAGCAAGGCATAGGCATTGTTAGCCGACGAACCTGCACCACCGTTGAGTCTTCCTTCTGGTGTAAAAATAGGGAAACGTGTACGCAAACGATATACCTGATATACCAATCCCTCGCCGTCGGTACTTGCCGATGAGGCTTGTTGGTCTTGCTTGGTATAGGCAATACGTGAATCCAAAGAAATATGCTTGGTCAGTTGTGAGCCTAAATTGAAACGAACGTTGTAACGATCAAGACGGTCGGGGCCTACTCTGAACAAACCTTGTTTGCCGTAATAGCCTAATGATACCAAGTAATTGGTTTTTTCATTTCCGCCTCTTGCAGAGAAGTTATGCGTTTGCATAGGCGTATATTTTCTAACCACTTGACCAATTTGATCTTCTTGATTATAGAAAATATATCTTGTTGTGTCAGAAGGGTTTACAACATAAGGAACACCATCTCTGATACGTTGCAAATCATCGTCGGTATATTCAGGACCTGTTTTAGCATTTTTGCGTGCTAAGTTGGCATAAAGTGCTTCTTCCAAAAGCGGTAACCTTTCAGGAACATTGAGTGCCCAGTCTACCCCGATTTGATTGGAATAATCAAAAACAGTTTTACCCGATTTACCTTTTTTAGTAGTAATCAAAATTACGCCGCCTGCTGCTTGAGCACCATAAATGGCTGCGGCGGCTGCATCTTTTAGTACACTGATATTCTCTATATCGTTGGGATTGAGGGTTTGTAAAGTAAAACTAGAAACCGTCACCCCGTCGACTAGTACCAATGGATCTACGTTGCCATTGGCAGAAGTAGCTCCACGAATCTGAATTCCAATACCTTCGTTGCCTGGTTGCCCAGTACCACGAGTGATAATCAAGCCAGAAGTGACACCTTGCAAGGCATTAGCTACGTTTGACACAGGACGGTTTTCGATAACTTTTGAATCAATCGTTGAAACAGCTCCCGTCAAATTCGCCTTCTTTTGAGTACCATAACCTACCACAACCACTTCATCAAGTGATTTATTGTCCGATTCGAGTATTACGTTGATGATACTTTGAGAACCTACCGCTACTTCTTTACTCACAAATCCTACAAAAGAGAAGACCAATACCGCACCACTATTGGGAACATTGATTTTGAAACGACCAGCCCCATCAGAATTTACACCTCGTGTAGTACCTTTTAGAGCGATATTTACCCCAGCTAGTGGTTCGCCTTTTTCGTCGGTTACCTTTCCCGATACGCTTTGTTCCATCACCACTTGCAATTGCGCTGGTGAAAGCATCGGAGCATTGGTATTGAGTACAACGGGATGTTCTGAGGAAATAATTTTAGGTAAAAAATCTTCTTTTGTTGAACTGTTCTTGGTGTCTGATGATGGTGAAGGAAATTTTTCAACAATCAAATAGGCACCTGATTTTGACTTTTTGTACTTTAATTTTGTGGATTCTAAGAGTCTTTCGAGATTGTTTTCGATTTTTTGATTCCAGTCTACTACTTGTTGATTGACGGTTACTTTTTCGATTGTCCCTCCTTCAAACAAAATGTCGACACGATAGTGATTTTTTAATTGTCCGAGCACCTCTCTGAGTTTTTGGGTGTTGCTTGTCAAATGTTGCTCAGTTTTAGTTCTGCTCAAGATATTTTTTTGTGCCATAGCAAATACTTGAGCATTACACGGCTGTCCACCCAAAGCCATTGTGCTGAGTAACACGCTGGCTTTGAGTATTGCTGGTAAAGCTAGATTCATAGAAAATTTATTTAGAAGGTAATGGAATATTTTACTTCTCAGAAAGCACGAAAGTATTTCCTGTTTTGGATAATTTGAGGTCTAATAATTCTACAATGGTATTTAGCAATTCTTCTGCATTTTGGGCTTTATAGGAACCTACAAGGGTTTTTTTAGCCAAGGAATCACTTTGTAATTTTACTTTTACGCCATAATTTTCTTCCATAATTTGAGTAAACTCAAACAGGTTGGTATCTTCAAAAATCAATCTGTTTTGTTGCCATGCAATAATAGGGTCAAAGGTCTTGGCGGTATCTTTTTGTACATGATTTCGAATATCAAGCTTGACCAACTCGCCAGGACGCATGGTGATTTCTTTTTTGACTTTGTTTTCTTGATATTCTAATCTTACTTTTCCTTTATTGAGCATTACTTTTGCGCCTCTTTCTCGACTAAAGACACTAAATTCTGTACCTAATACCACCACTTCAAAATTACGTTGCGTTTTTACGATAAACTTCTGATTGTCAGGTGTATGGGTAACCGAAAATACAGCTTCGCCGATTAGCTCCACTTCTCTGTTTTTAGTGCCAAATCCAAATCTTGGGACTTTCAGGGTTGAATTGGCATTGAGTGTTACCATGGTGCCATCGACCAATTGAATTTTATCCACTTGACCAAAGTTCGTCTCATAAATTTGATATTGAAAATGGTCTCTAAAATACCAAGAACCTAAACCAATCATCAAACATGCTGCTGCTATTTGGCTGATTTTGAACCATATATTGCTTTTGTCCTCTGTTTCATTATCTATAGCAGTAATGACATCATGGTCGGTTTGTTCCATGATTTGTTTAAAATCTTGGAGGCGTTTTTCTACAGATGGATTGTATTGAGGATGTTGTGTTTCCCATTCTAACAACCATAAATAAAACAATTCTTGGTTTTGCGTTTTTTTGAGCCATTCTTCTATATGTTGCTTTTGCAGAGGCGAACTTTTCCCTGCAAAATGCTCAAAAAGTATATGTCTATTCACTACAGATTCCATAATTTTTCAACGTGTTTGTTTATCAGGTTTTTAAAATAAAAAGTATAGACTAATCCATAAAAATAGGTCTTTGAGGCCAAACTTCAGGGCTTGTATTGCTTTGTGAATATGTGTTTCGACGGTGCGATGTGAAATATCAAGCTCGTCGGCAATTTCTTTAGCCTTTTTACCTTCAAAGCGATTCATCAAAAAAACTTTTTGACACTGCTTAGGTAATGTATTGATTATCAGTTCAATTTTCTGGTGTAGCTCTTCATATTGCATAATTTGCTCTGGAAGTTCGGCACCTTCGATATGGTAGACTTTCTCAAGCGAATCACTTTGCTTGAACTCATTAGCTAGATAATTCAGGGCTCTGTTGCGAACTGCTCTAAACAAATAGGCACGATAAGATGTTGTGACCGATTGGTAAGCCTGAGTTTTCCAAAAATTACAAAAGACATCACTGACAATATCCTCGGCTACCTCTTTGATATATACGTACCTGATGGCGTGTGAGCAAAGCGCTCGATAATACATCCCAAAAAGTATTTCACAACCTTTTTGTGGATGCGTCTGAAAAGCAAGCTTTGCCGCCAGTTCAGCTCCATCAATAATTCTCCCCTCTGTTTCTGGTTGTGGCTCTACAAATTCCAAAGCTGGATTATCATTTTCAGTAGTTATAGATTTAGGTTCTTGACGAATCATAGTATAGTCTTTCACACATTTTGATGCTATTATACTGTAAAGACAAAAATGGTGTAAAAACTACGTAGTGAAAAATGAGATTTTTTTAAAAATTTTAAGAAAAAGTATTTTATATCTAATTTTTTAGGATTGATATTGGAAATTGTACCATAAAAAAGGTGCTGAATAAGTATCCAGCACCTGTGTAAAAAGCATCAATTTGGGATGTTGTATTTTTGATTGCGGAAGTATAGCTATCCAAAATCCCGAAATCAACAATCCCAAATCAGAACTTTACGAAGGAATTCTAACTATTGCGGATTTGGGATTTCTGATTTCGGAAATAAAGTAAAATACCTTTATTTTTTACAAAATATAGAAGTTTACACTTCCGAAATCCAACATCCGATATCCGAAATAAATGGTTTTTATAATCCTTCGTACAGTCCTGATCCCAAATCCGTTATCGGAAGATTTTTCCACTCTTTTCTAGTTCTTTGTATTTGGCAATATACATTTTGTCTAGCTCTTCTGAGTCTTTGTATTTGATACGTAATTGGGCTAGTTTTTTATGTAAATCTGCTTTGATTTTGGCATAGGCAGGGTCATTATAGACGTTTTTGAGCTCGTTTTTATCTTTTCTTCTATCATATAATTCCCATTCATCTACATCATAATAGAAGTGGATAAGCTTAAATTGTTCCGTTACAATACCATAATGGCGTTTTACCATGTGTACACTTGGGTATTCGTAATAGTGATAATAAGCGGCATCTCTAAAGTTTTTGCCTTGCCCTTTAAAGATAGGAATCAGACTTTCGCCTTGCATATCTGAAGGAGGTTTGATACCCGCTGCTTCAAGGAAAGTCTGCGCAAAATCCAGATTCTGAACCATCTGAGAGTTTTTAGAGCCTGCTTTGATAATCCCTGGCCATTTTACGATTAAAGGAGTTTTGAAAGATTCATCAAAAATAAATCGTTTGTCAAACCAGCCGTGCTCGCCTAAGTAAAACCCTTGGTCAGAAGTATAAACGACAATTGTATTTTCATCCAAACCGTTTTCCTTCAAGAAATCTAAAACTTTTCCAACGCCCTCATCCACCGAAGCAATACAACCTAGATAGTCTTGCATATAACGCTGGTAACGCCACTGCATTTTTTCTTTTTCGGTCATGCTTGGGTATTTCTTCATAAATTCTTCATTCATAGGTCGGTAAGTGTCGTCCCAAACCTTTCTTTGTTCAGGATTCATGCGACCAACGGTTGCATTGTACAAAGCAATATCATAAGAATGAGATTCTTTGATACCCAATTTTTTCATATTTTCTGGGAAAACCTTGGAGTCTCCAGCCCAGTTCATGTGCTTAAGAAGATTCATTTCAGCTTCCTTGGCAGCACTTCCACGACCTTCGTAATTATCGAAAAGGGTACTTGGTTCTGGGAAAGTTTTATGAATAAATTCTTTATAATGACGTTCGGCAGGAATCCATTCGCGGTGTGGAGCTTTGTGCAAATATGCCAAAAAGAAAGGTTTATCTGGATCTCTTTCATTTTTGAGCCAGTTGAGCGTAATATCTGTGATAAGGTCAGTTACATAACCCATAAGTTTTTTAGGACCTTCTTTTTTGGTAATGATGTCAGGATTATAGTAATTACCTTGGTCTGGTAAAATCTGGAACTCATCAAAGCCTTTTGGATTATTACCAAAATGTAATTTTCCAAACATAGCTGTCTGATAACCATTGGCTTGTAATAGCTGAGGGAATGTAATATTAGTAGTGTCAAATGGAAAATAGTTGTCAACCTTTCCGTTGATATGACTATGTTTTCCTGTTAAAATTACTGCTCGTGAAGGCGCACAAATCGAGTTAGTTACGCAAGCATTGGTAAAAAGCATACCATCTTTGGCGATTCTGTCGATGTTGGGTGTGCTTGTGAGACGTTTATCATAAGCTGAAATCGCCTGATAAGCATGGTCGTCAGACATGATAAAAACAATATTCGGACGTTTGGGCTTATGCGGTTTTAGTGCCATAAATACACTAACTGTACCTACTAGTAGTAGTAGGATAACGGAAATTTTTTTCATAGATAGATAGTTAAAAGGTTGAAATTGGGTCTAAAAATAGAAAATCGCTTTAATGTTTCAAAGTGATACAATTAAATTTGCCCATATATTTTAAGCGAAAATGCCAAAATATGCTGCTGATTTTCACGACTCAAATGTAATACCGAATTAAACAAAAAGAGTCTTGATTTCTCAAAACTCTTTTGGGGCTTAAATAGAAATATAAACTTCTCCTTTACTTATCAATCTTGCTGTTCGAATAACGCCTGAGGATTTAATGTCAACTTCTTGATTTTCAGTTAAGTATTCTAAATTTACAGTAAATTCACCTGAAGGGTGCTCGACTGAAAAGAACGAGCTATTTTCGGCGTAATGAGCAGTGTGTTGGGTAATACTCTTTGGTAAAATACAAGCTGTCGCCACCGAGACGGCTGCCAAAACGCCAATAGCTTCATGCACCACATGAGGAATAAACATTCGGGTATGTAATACTCCTCCTTGAATTGGTGGAGCAATCAGACACATTTTAGGAATGGTCTGCTGGCTTACATCACCGAGCTGCATCTTTTCACCAGCAACGAGTCGAATAGCTTCAATCGTTTGTTTTAACGGCTCATTCGCTTCAAGTTCTGATATACTTTCGTAACCGCTCAACCCAAAGTCCGATGCTCGCATGATTACCACAGGCATTCCATTGTCTATACAAGTTGCCTCTATACCATGGATTATATCGATATTATTACCCGTTGGCAAAAGTGCACCACAGGTAGCGCCAACGGTTTCTAAATAATTACAAATAATTGGCGCTGAAGTTCCAACCACACCATCAATTTTGGTATTTCCATTATATTGTACTTGATAATCAGGTGTTTGAACTATCACTTCACAAATTCCACCTGTATTTACCATATTTATTTTGGCGCTTGTGGTTGGAGAATTAGCTTTGAAAATTCCGCTCTCAATCGCAAAAGGCAGAACGCCCGCTAACATATTTCCACAAGTTTGGAGCGTCGAAACCTTACCTTTACCTATCTGAACTTGTACAAAAAAGTAGTCTAAATCTGCCTCAGGAATTGACGAGGGACTCACAATGGCAATTTTACTACTCAATGACGAACCACCTCCCAAACCATCTATTTGTCGACCATCTCCTTGCGTTGTTCCTTCAATGGCTGCAATAAGATACTGATTTCGAAGGTTTTCATCTTCAGGTAAATCTTTTTTCAAGAAAAAAAGCCCTTTTGAACTTCCCCCTCGAAAGTGCATATATGGAATGGCTAATTGCATGATTTTAAGAGCTTTTCAAGGTTGTTTCTTGTGCCACGAGTAACAATTGGTTCCACTCCTTTGTCTTCCAACATTTCGATGACGGCTTCCATTTCGTGCATTCTACGCAAAGCGTGTGTACGACTTCCTTCCACAAATCGGTTGATAAGTTCGTCATTGCCACCAACCAGCGAACTAATTTGTCCTCTGATGTAGGCTTCCATCCCGAAGGCTTCACCAGCTTCCATGGCTTCGCAGATAACTGCCGCTATGCCTTTGTAAACAATAGAGCGTAAAAGTTTTCGAGTTGCCGCATCTCCAATGACACTATTTTCGACTGAAGAAATATTGAGGTTCAAGGGTTTTACAAAATCTAAAAAATCTGAAGTATATTCTCCTGCCGCTAAAATAGGCGTTAAAATGCCTTTGGGAGGAACAGGCGCCATAATCGCCAAATCGATAACTTTGATTTGAGTCGGTGCTAGAATTTTGGCAATAGCGATTTTCTTTTGTGGTCCTGAGGTATTCATTTCACAAAAAAACTGATGTGGTTTTGCAACCGTCGCTATTTCTTGAGCAATTTCGATAGAGGCAGAAGACAAGTTAACACTCAATATCAAGTCCGCATAGCTTGCGGCCTCTGCGTTACCTTCAACTAACTGAATATCAGGATGTAATTTGTATCTAGGCTCAGGGTCGTAACCCCAGATTTGATGTCCTTTTTCTACTAAATCATTGGCAAAGCGAGCTCCAGCCTCGCCTAAACCTAATATGGCTATTTTCATAAAATTCTTAATTTAAAACTTCAAAATATGCCTTTGTTAAAGTTATGCCTTTGTTGGAGTTATCTCCAACAAACTTGCGTCAGCAACAAATCAACTATCTTGTATTCATCTAGTTTGACTAGTTGCTGACGCCTATATCGTTAGAGACAACTTTATGCTTTTGTTGGAATTATTTCCAACAAACTTGCGTAAGCAACAAACTAACTATCTTGTATTCTCTTAGCTTGGCTAGTTGCTGACGCCTATCTCGTTGGAGACAACTCCAACGATGGCGAAATCTCCAACAAACTTACGTCAGCAACAAATCAACTATCTTGTATTCTCTTAGCTTGGCTTGTTTCTGACGCCTATCTCGTTGGAGAAAACTCCAACGATGGCACCTAATATCCAAACTTCTCATCCCAACCATAAATCTGTAACGACGTCTTTCCTTGTCTAAGTTGTTCACGAACCTTTTCTTCTTTGACCTCTCGTGCAATGGCTCTCTCGATGGTTTCTTCGATTTTTTCTTGAGGAATAATCACAACGCCATCTCTATCTCCAACAACAATATCACTGGGATTGATAAGAATATTACCTATCATAATGGGTTCGTTGAGCGTACCATCACCATAATTGGAAGTGCCATGAATACACAGTCCCCGACTAAACACTGGAAAACCCATCGCTTCAATATCGTCGGCATCACGTACACAAGCGTCGATTACTAAACCATTGATTCCTTTGGTTTTAGCTCCTAAACTCATGAGATCACCCCAATATCCTGCCTCATAAAACCCTGAACAATTGACAATTAACACATCTCCAGCATTTGCATAAGCATAGGCACGATGCAAGAGCATATTGTCGCGAGGCATAGTCTGAACAGTGTACGCAGGTCCGCAGACTTTCATATTTTTCGCAATCGGCTTGATAGCTGAGGGTAAATTCCCTTTTTTACCCATGGCTTCATGCAATGTGGCAGCCGAAAATTTGGCAAGTTCTTGTATTAAATCCATAACTTAAAAAATGGTATTAGTGACTCTTGGTACTTGACTTTGATGCGCTTCGGCAAACTGAACATTTTTTTGTCCAGAAATTCTTCTTGCATGATTCCCACGACGTGAGGCTAACTCGGCATAATAATCTCTGAGATACTTTTGAGCACCCATACAATCCATCGCTGCCATTTTTTTGTCCATTACCGAAGTAATATCTATATAGGTATCTGGTAAAAAGCCGCAAAGTTCTGGTTGGTGAGGCTCAAATGAATACCAAGCTGGCGGGTCGATATTCTTAAATGCACTCGGAACACCTGCTCCGCAAGACAACAATCTTGCACGCTGTGTGGCCTGAAATGCTAAGGGATGATCTGGATTAAAAGGGTCTTTTTCTGAGTGGGTTAGGATAACAGTCGGCTCAAAATCGCCGATAATATGGGTTAATTGGGTAATTCTTTCGTCTGAAATCAACATAGGATAATCGCCCCAGTCTAGAAATTGAATAGGAGTTTCTAAAATATCGGCTGCTTTTTGCGCCTGCTCGTGACGGATTTCCTTTACATTATCGACACTTCTTTGCGGATTTTCTTTCCATAATTCCCCCGATTCGCCTCTTTCGCCGTAGGACATACAAATAACAAGGGTTTCGGCTCCTTCTTCAATGGCTTTGGCGATAGTTCCTGCTGAGCGCCAAACGAAATCTGCCGAATGAGCGCCTATGACTAATAATTTCTTTTTCATGATAATAATTGGTGGTTTTAAGAGACCTTATTTTCAAAAAATTCAACACTCAATATTCAACGCTCAAAACTCGTAGAGGTCTTCAGGCATGGGTGTTCCTCTTGTATGAAAGCTATCAACGGTTTTGAGCCCCCAAGCTTGTCCTTTCGAGCGTTCTTCTCGATTCCAGACAACTGTCTCATAATCAGGGTCTAAAATGAGTCTTGCTGTAGGATTAGCTATTTCGATTCTATTTCCTCCAGGCTCATACACATACAAGAAAAACGTTTGCTGAATGGCGTGTTTATGTGGACCTGTTTCGATAAAAATACCATTTTCTAAAGCTATATCTGCTGCCAAAAGAACTTCTTCACGACTGTTTACGGCGTAAGTCAAATGATGAAAACGCCCCGATAAACCCGAATGATCTTCGGTAATGGCAAGGTCATAAGATTTGGAATTTACCGAAACCCAAACACCTTTAGGCTGTTCATCAAATACAATAGTCTCGGTCATTCGCCCACCTAATACCTTGAACTGGAAGTCACTAAAAGCGCGAATGTCTTTGGCTAGTAGATTGAGATGATCTATGCGCCTTACATTCATACCTCTGCCTGGAAATTTACTAGCGGTATTCTTAAGGGCAGATTTGTGTTGCTCGTCAGGTTGATATTTACGGGTATCAAAATAGATTTCAGCCAAATGACCATCAGGATAGCGAAACATAAAAGTATCACCATAGCCACATTCACCCTCGTGCCAACGAATGCCCAGATTAGCTTGCTGTATTGCTTTTACTCGTCTTTCTAGTGCAGATTTACTTCGGGCACGCCATGCAAAATGCCCAATTCCTGCATGGCGATGCGCTCGAAGCTTAAGCGTATAATGCTCATAATCGTCATAAGCACGCAAATAGGCACAATCTTCATGGGTTTCGACAAGCATCATTCCGAGAATCTCCGTGAAAAAACGGATACTCTCATCGAGCTTTGGTGTGAGTAATTCTACATGAGCTAAGTGTGCCAATTCCCAAGTAATATCTTCCATAACGAGTGGTTTTGTGTTGTTTAAAACGTATTACAAAATTAGTTGTACGAGAAGGTTTTATTAGGAGACTTTTTGTACTTTTAAGGATAAAATTCGAACATAAGTCAATGGATTCACTCAAGAAAATTACCAATTTTGATGGGCTTTATGGGGATGAAAATGGCAAATATTCGTCTGAATATTTGTTTTTAGAACCCATTTCTACAAGAAGTAAGGAATTTGATTGGCAAATCAAACCGCACATACATTTAAAACTTTTTCAAGTATTTATAGTAAAAAAAGGAACTCTTCGCTTTACAGATGCCATTTCTGAGTACGAATTAAACGCACCTTGTTTGATGGTAATTCCTGCTATGGCCTTACATGGACTGGTGTATCATCCAGATATTGAAGGAAGTATTTTAACCTTATCAGAAAATATGATAGAAGATATTTTTGAAACATCTCACCCTATTTGGCAGACATTTGAAAAAGTGAGAGTTATTCAATCATTTGATGAAAATGGTACTTTCGAAAAAATGCTCTATCAGTTACAATTGGCAGAATACGAATTGTTCAGCGAAAATTCGGATAGGATGATGATGATTAAAGCTTGTTTGACCCAGTTTTTTCTCCATATTCATCGATTGGCTACACAGGATGCCAACCTTTCTGGAGATTCCTTACAAATGGCATATTTTAGAAAGTTTTTACAAAACATCAAAAAATCCTCTCATCAAAAAAGTATTCCTGATTTTGCGGAAGAGTTGAGCATTTCTGCTGTTCACTTAAATAGAATTTGTAAAGCTATTGCTGGAAAATCAGCTATAGAGTTGGTACACCAACATTTGATTCAGGAAGCCCAAAAGTATCTGTTACATACGTCCTATTCTATTTCTGAAATTGCCTATTTGCTTGATTTTGAGTATCCTAATTATTTTGCCAAGCTCTTCAAAAAACATATTGGCTTATCACCCGCCGAATATCGACAAGTGGATAGGAGATAGGGGATTTAATGAATATTGTGTATTTTAGATATAGCAACTTCCTAGTATTCTATGTTTTACCAAGTATTTTCTCCCCAACCAGCTCTGCGAGAATTTGTGAATAATATCATGATTTTTCGACTTGATATGCCTGCGATAGGTAAAAATCCTACGGTGGTACTGCCTCCATTGGGGGAGCAATGCCTATATTTTTATCCGCTAGAATCCCCGATGAGTGAGTATTTGGACAAGGAGAAAATTGTAAAACTGTCACCAAGTATCTTAGTTGGTCCACAGGTAAATCGAGTTAAGTTAACGATGCCTTTTCATAGTTATACCGTTAAAGTTGGATTTCAACCTGGGGGATTGTTCCGAATTTTAGGAATTCCGATGAATGAAATGGTGATGGACGAATCGCTGGATAGTGTTTATTTTCTGGATAAAGAAATCCAGTTTATCAATGAACAACTTTGTGAATTGTCTGATGCAAAAGCTATTATCCAACTTGTTGAGAGGTTTTTATTGAAAAAAGCCCAACAACTCCGACCGTCTCTGCCTGTAGATAAGGTTCTTTCGCTAGTGCATCAAAAAGGAGGTTTGATGACAGTGGAAGATATAGCCGAAAATGCCTGTGTTAGCACTCGACAGTTAGAGCGGTTATTTCAGCAAAGAATTGGTTTACAACCTCGTTTTTTTACTCGAATTACTCGTTTTGCAAAAGCTTGGCGCTTGAAGGAAAATAATCCTCAAATCAAGTGGACTTCTATTGCTTACGATTGTGGTTATTATGACCAAATGCACTTAATTCGGGATTTTAAGGCATTTTGTGGTAGTTCTCCTTCGGTGATGGAAGATGAAATCAAAGCGTCTTCCTTTACCTTGGGAGGTCAATTATAAAAGTAAACATGTCGCATTGGTACTATTTTAACCTATTGCCAAGAGATAATTTTGTCACTATAAAACTTAAACATTATAGTTATGAAATATCTACTTTTAATCATGGCAACATGGGGATTTTCGACGTTTACTGGTCTGGCACAGAATCAAGAACAGGACAAAATAGTTATTGAAGGACAGATAGATTTATTTTTTAAAGATTGGGAAAATCACAACTTCGATAATATGGTCAATTATGCGACCGAAGATTCGGATTGGGTCAATGTGGTAGGCATGTGGTGGAAAAATCGAAAAGAGGTGATTTACGCGCATAATGTCTTTCACAAGGTTATGTTCAAAAATACCAAACTCACCAAAACTTCTGTTCATACTAGATTCATTACCAATGATGTAGCGGTAGTTCGCTTGTACTGGCACATGGGAGAATATACTACGCCAAATGGAAATCATCACAATGAAGCAGAAAATATTGCGATGATGGTATTTGTAAAAAAAGCAGAAAAATGGCTTTTGACGGCTACTGAAAATTTGGTTATTGAAGAAGCTGCTCAAAAAAGTAATCCCGTAAACCGAATGCCTAAAGAGTAAATGATTGATAGAAATCTCCTAGCTAGCAAGTCAATTTGCTAGCTAGAAGAAAACTAAAAACTTGAATTATTGTATGAAATGAGCAGCCATTTCATGCGCAAAGCCAATAGAATTTTGTGGAGAAAATAGCTCCTGAATATGTGATTCTGAAAGAAACGACCTGATTTTAGTATTTTCTAAAACTAATGCTTTCAGGTGTTTTCCTTTAGCTGTCGCTTCCTGACAGAGTTCTTCTACCATTTCATGAGCTTCACTTTTACCTAGGGTTTCTGCCAAAGCAAAAGATAGATTTTCGGCATAAATCAATCCTTGTGTTATTTCTAAATTTGCTAACATTTTGTCAGGATTGACCTCTAATCCATTGGTCAAAATGCTCATTTGTCGCACACTTCCAGCGGTTAATTGAACCACCTGTGCAAGCGTTTCCCATTCGGCATGCCATGTGCCAGTCGCTCGCTCGTGGTCTTGTATTTGAGCACTCAACAGTGTCGCAATCAAATTAGGAACACGTTGTGCATTGGCTAAAATAGCAATAGAAGATACAGGATTTCGCTTATGTGGCATGGTCGACGAGCCACCTTTGCCTTTGCCTGCTGGCTCAAATACCTCAGCGATTTCAGTTTGCATCAACAGACTAATATCTTTGGCTATTTTTCCTAAGCTCCCCGAAAGAATCCCTAATGCAGAAGCAATTTCTATGACAAAATCTCGCTGAGTATGCCATGAAATCGGATGGTATTCGAGTCCCATATTAGCCGCCATACGCTGTGCAATGGCTATTCCTTTTTGTGGCATACTAGCCAAAGTTCCGACGGCACCACCCAGTTGTAGATAGTATTTTAAAGACGCTAATCGTTGTTTTGCTCTTTGAAGGCTATCTATCCAAATGGCTACTTTGTAATCAAAACTGATTGGGCGAGCTTGTTGCATAAAAGAACGACCTATCAAAAAAGTGCCTTGATGCGCTAATGCTAAAACTTTTAATTGCTCAATACTTTGGGTCAATAAAGGAAGCATCAAATGAATAGCCTCTTTGCTCTGCAACATCATGGCTGTATCAATCACATCTTGACTGGTAGCTCCAAAATGAACAAATTTTGATGCATCAGCATTTTCCGCCTTTACAATGGCCGTTAGCTGCTTTACCAAAGGAATAGCAATATTTCCTCCCAAACCTACCTGTATAGCTATTTGAGAAATATCTATTTTTTCAACCTTACAACAATGTGCTATGATTTCTGAAAATTGACTAGGAATAAACTGGCATTCTGCCTGAGCTTTTGCTAAATGAGCTTCAAAATCAAGAAGATACTGAATACTTTTTTCAGAAGTATATAGTTCACTAATCCGATTGTCGTAAAATAAGGTTTGAAATAAATCATTCATGAGCGATTGATTTTAGCTAAAATTATACCTTCTCAATAATTACAGCATATCCTTGACCAACACCCACGCACATCGTACAAAGGGCGTAGCGTTTGTTTTGCTTATGTAATTCAAGGCTAGCCGTTTGAATTAATCGAGTACCTGACATACCAAGTGGGTGACCCAAAGCAATAGCGCCACCGTTTGGATTGACTCTAGGGTCGTCGTCGGCTAAACCTAAGGCTCTTGTACAAGCCAAAGATTGAGCAGCGAATGCTTCGTTAAGCTCAATAATATCGATTTGGTCAAGGGTCAAACCTGCTTTTTCTAAGGCTTTTTGAGTTGCTGGAACTGGACCAATACCCATAATTCTAGGCTCAACGCCAACGACTGCCGAAGATACAACTTTTGCCAAAGGTTTTAAACCATATTTTACAACAGCTTCTTCAGAGGCTAAATACATAGCGGCTGCGCCATCATTCAAGCCAGAAGCATTACCAGCAGTGACACTACCACCTTCCTTTTTAAAGGCTGGTCGCAATTGTGCTAGTTTTTCCAAGGAGGTTTGAGGTTTTATAAACTCATCTTTCTCAAACTGAACAATTTCCCCCTTTTTGGGACTAATACTTACAGCAATAATCTCTTCTGCTAATCGCCCATTTGATTGCGCTTGCGAGGCTTTTTGTTGCGAGCGAAAAGCAAATAAATCTTGGTCTTCACGGCTTATACCATATAGCTCAACCAGATTTTCGGCGGTAACACCCATGGCATCAGTGCCATACATTTTGTGCATCAGTGGATTGACAAAACGCCAACCAAAGCTCGAATCAAACATTTGGGCGTCATTTCCAAAAGGTTTTGATGTTTTTGAAATAACCCAAGGTCCACGAGTCATGTGTTCCATACCTCCTGCAATCATAATATCGGCATCACCTGTTTGAATCGCACGACTGGCATTTATCACCGCAGACATCCCCGAAGCACAAAGTCTATTGACTGTTTCGCCAGCAATAGTATAAGGTAATCCCGCCAGAAGTAATGCCATACGAGCGACATTACGGTTGTCTTCTCCCGCTTGGTTGTGACAACCCAAAATCACATCGCCAATGGTTTCGACAGGGATTTGTGGATTGCGAGCTACTAATTCTTTAATGGCTAGCGCCGCTAAGTCGTCGGCACGAACACTTGATAGACTTCCGCCGAAACTTCCGATAGGCGTACGGATGGCGTCGATGATATAGGCTGTTTTCATGAGAGTTTTTCGATAAATTGTGCAGCAGTTTTAGCTCTTACTTCTTCAATGGTCACATTAGGCATAAGCTCAATAAGCGTAAGTTTTCCTTCTGGATAAGCAAAAACCGCTAAATCGGTAATAACCAAATCGACCACTCCTTCGGCTGTAAGTGGAAGGGTACAAGTAGGGACTACTTTTGAGGTTCCATCGGGGTCGGCATGAGTGAGCGTGACAATCAATTTTTTGGCACCAGAAGCCAAATCCATCGCACCTCCAACGCCCAAAAGAGGCTTACCAGGCACTGCCCAGTTGGCTAAATTGCCTTTTTCATCTACTTCCAACCCTCCCATAATAGCCACATCTACGTGTCCACCACGAATCATCGCAAAGGAATCTGCACTATCAAAATAGCTACTTCCTTTGAGTGCCGTAACAGGAATTTTTCCAGCGTTGACAGGGTAATCCATTGCACCACCTCCATCTTCAGGGGCTGGACCGACGCCTAGCATGCCATTTTCGGTATGAAGAATAATACCATCTTCAGGTTTGATTAAATCTGCAACAAGGGTCGGAATTCCAATACCGAGGTTGACCACATCGCCATTTTTCAGTTCTGCAAAAGCTCGTTTGGCCATTTGCATACGTGATTCGCTCACTTTCTTGCCTCTATTAACAGAGGCCGATGAACCTAAATCTTCTAATGAAACCTTGGCTTCGACCAAATAATCAACAAAACACCCTGGTGTATGTATAAAATTAGGGTCAATTTCACCAACAGGAACGATTTCTTCTACTTCGGCAATCACCAAATCTGCTGCTGTTGCCATCGCACGATTAAAGTTTTGCTCCGTCATTCTGTAAGTCAAATTCCCCGCAGTATCGGCTTTCCATGCTCTGATAAAAGCTACATTTCCACGAATTCCTTCGATAAAAACTTGTTCTTGACCATTAATAATCTTGGTATCTCTTCCTTTTGCAATCAATGTCCCTGCCGAAGTTGGGGTATAAAAACCGCCTATTCCAGCACCACCAGCACGAATGGCTTCAGCTAAAGTGCCTTGTGGCAGAAGTTCATATTCTACCTGACCAGATTGTGCGGCTTTTACTGCGTCGGGGTTACTGGTAAAAAATGAACCAATCATTTTGCTGATTTGTCCATTTAGTAACAATTTACCCCCTCCAAGCTTAGGTTCGCCTACATTATTGCCAATAAAAGTGAGATTTTTAGTTTGAGTTTTAGCGAGTGCATGAAGCAAATGAACAGGATTGCCTGTCATACCAAAGCCCCCACCCAACAAGACATCGCCATCTTTGACCAATGCTGCTGCTGCTTCTACCGTAATTTGTGGTACTTGTTTCATGATTTTTAAGTGATTTAGAAAGTAATCATGAAGTATT
This sequence comes from Cellulophaga sp. BC115SP, assembly GCF_009905545.1. Taxonomy (GTDB): domain Bacteria; phylum Bacteroidota; class Bacteroidia; order Cytophagales; family Spirosomataceae; genus Flectobacillus; species Flectobacillus rivi. The sequence continues at coordinate 61,968 of NZ_JAAALB010000020.1, forward strand.
TCGACTTGAAAGTAAGCCTATATGTCAAAAGCTTTATCTGTTTGGGTCGATTTACAACAAATATTTACTTCATGATGCTTTTTTATACGTCAAAAAATACCGTCTCTTGTTCGCCTTGCATAACGATATCCCATTGATACACAATACCTTCTGGGGTTTCTTGTCGTTGAGCAATGAGTGTGTTTTTTCTTTCTTCAGGAACAGTATTTAAAATAATATCCTTTTGATTTTCAGTTGTTTCGTCTGAAAAATAAAGCCTTGTATAAGCATGCGTCAACAGACCTCGCATAAAAACCACTACCGTAATATGAGGTGCTTGTCCGTCAACCGATGCGGGTTTGATAGTCTGAAAAATAAATTGTGCTTCTGGATCAGTGCCTGTCCCAAATCGCCCGAAACCCTTAAAGTCCGAATCTGTAGGGTTATATTGCCCTTTGGCATCTGCCTGCCAAATCTCAATCATCGCATCGGGGATTGCGTTTCCTTGTCCGTCAAGCACACGCCCTTTGATAGTAATAGGTTCGCCTTGCGTACTCGACGTGCGCAAATTGCCCGAAGCAATACTGGTATGGTTATATAAATATTGTTGCGGACTGAGCCCATACGCAAAATATGGACCTACCGTCTGTGATGGAGTCTGTGTCATTGATTTTCGAATGGAGTAGCGTTATGTCCTCTTAATACGATGTCAAAATTATATCCCAAGGCAAAATCTGGTTGGGTAAGAGATAAGTCAAATTGTGATACCAAAAGGTGTCTAGCCTTTTCGGGAACTCCCTGATAAATAGGGTCATATTGCAATAGCGGGTCGCCAGGGAAATACATTTGAGTGACCAGACGATTCGTAATATTTGAGCCAAACAAAGAGAAATGAATATGATTAGGGCGCCACGCATTTGGGTGATTCCCCCAAGGATATGCCCCAGGTTTGATGGTCATAAAAGTATAACGACCATTTTCATCGGTAACACAGCGTCCGCCTCCAAAAAAATTGGGATCGAGAGGAGCATTGTGTTGGTCAACTTTATGAATATATCGACCAGCGGCGTTGGCTTGCCAAATTTCAACCAAAGTGTTTTTGATAGGTCTCCCATCAATATCTAATATTCTTCCAGATACGACAATACGTTCGCCGAGAGGCTCACCGTTTCGAATACCGTTTTTGGTAAGGTCATTATCAAATTGTCCAACACTATCTTGTCCATAAACAGGCCCTGTCGACTCCGAAAGCGTATGTTTCATCGGAATCAGAGGCTTTGAAGGTGCTCTAAAAACGGTTGATTTATAGTCGGGATATAAATAGGGAGGATGTACTTCCCAATCTCTTTGATTATGATTCATGTGTTAAATGATTAAAGGTTTTGACTAAAATCCTTTTTTCTCTAGTTCTTGATAAACTTTCTTGGCTATTTTGTAAGCACTATTTGAGCAAGGAACACCTGCGTAAATTCCCAAATGCAGCAATACTTCCTTTACATCTGACACACTTGCTCCTGTATTCTGAGTAGCTCTGATGTGCATGGCCAATTCTTCTTCGTGCCCCAAGGAGGCTAAGATGGCAATCGTAATCAAACTTCGCTCTCGTTTGCTGAGTTCGGGTCTTGACCAAACCAATCCCCAAGCACTTTGGGTTATATATGACTGAAAATCAGTATCAAAACCACTTTTATTAGCTTCTGCTTTGTCCACATGAGCATTACCCAAAACTGCACGACGGGTTTTCATCCCAAGCTCATAAAGGGATTCGGTACTAGGCGCAAAAGCAAAAGTGTAAATGAGTGACAGCAACTTTTCGGGAGCATCTACACAAGGGATATGTCCTGACCCCTCTATTTCTTCTAGCGAAGCGTGAGGCATTAATGCCACTAACGATTTTACTAATTCAGGAGTAGTAGAAAGGTCTTCTGTTCCAACAACACATAAGGTTTCCGCTTGGATTTTTTGAACATTTTCGGTCAAATCAGCATCACGAATCGCTTCACAACAATGAATGTAGCCTTTTGGACAACATCTTTCTAGCATCGTTCGATACCCAATAAGCTCAGATACTTGCGTATTTCGAAAACTTTCTGGAAACCATTTTTCCATTACTGCATCCGAAATACCTGCCAAACCAACGGTATTGACCTGTTCTATTCGCTGATTCCAGCTTGTGGAAGTGCCTATTTTATGAGCTGTATCACAAAGAATCAACTTTTGCACTCGTTCAGGATGACGTTCTGCAAAAAGCATTGCTACTCGACCGCCCACCGACAAGCCAACTGGAATACATTGTTGAATTTCTAAGGTATCTAGCAAGCCTACTAAATCTTCATAGTAGCTTTGCATACCATGAGTAATAGCTGCCGTTTGAGATAGTCCATGCCCACGTTTGTCATAACACAATACATTGGCGACATCGACCAATCCTTCGACCACCTTATCCCAGATTCGAAAGTCTGTTCCAAGAGAGTTGATAAAAACAAAAGTGGTTTCTTTCTGATGGTTGATCCATTTGTAATGGATATTGAGACCATTGATATTGAGGAAATTAGCCATTAGAATAGGGAGAGTTAATTCAAATTTCTTTCAGACCTACATAGTTTTCAGCAATGGTAGTTGCTTGTGCTTTAGAAAGGCTGATATAATCAAATTTTGATTTTTGGAGTAAATTTTCAAACGAACCATGAGCCGCTTGCTTATGAAATAGGTACGTCATAAAGTTGGAGAAATCTTGCGCACGCCAAATTCTTCTCAGGCAGTCCTGCGAATAGCTTTGAAGAAGACTATCATCTTGATTATCATACCAATTGGTCAAAGCAGAGGCGAGAAAACGAATATCTGCTACTGCCAAATTCAACCCTTTTCCACCTGTTGGTGGTACGATATGAGCGGCATCACCCGCCAAAAACAAACGTCCATACTGCATATTGTCAATCATAAAACTTCGCATGGGTGTAATACTTTTCTCGAAAATAGGACCACTTTGTAAGCTCCAACCTTCAGTTCCTAAGCGAATTGATAGTTCTTCCCAAATTTTTTCATCAGGCCAATTATCGACGGTATCATCATTTTCAACCTGAATGTACAAACGACTAACTGTCTCAGAACGAAGACTATGCAAGGCAAATCCTCTCTCATGATAGGCATAAATGAGTTCGTCAGACGAAGGAGCAACATTGGCTAAAATCCCTAGCCAACTAAAGGGATATTCGATTCTAAATTCGTTGTAAGTCTCTTTGGGCAAATGCTGACGACCAATACCATGATAGCCATCACAACCTGCTACAAAGTCGCAGGTCAATTCATGTTCTTCGCCGTTATGTTGGTAAAAAATACTTGGGTTTTCGGTTTCGATACCTTCGATATGCTTGGCATGAGCCTCAAAAACAATTTCAATTCCTCTATCTAAATTGGCTTGAATCAAATCTTTGACTACCTCTTGCTGCCCATAAATCGTGATGCATCTTCCTCCTGTTAATTCTTTAAAAGGTACACGATGACGGACTCCGTTAAAGCTCAAATAAACCCCATGATGCTCAAGTCCCTCTTTATCAAGGCGTTCTGATGCACCTAATTCACGAATTAAATCAACAGTGTTTTGCTCCAACAAGCCTGCTCGAACACGAGATTCCACATATTGGCGACTGCGGTTTTCAAGAATGATACAATCGATTCCTTTTCTTTGAAGTAATAAGGCAAGCGTAAGTCCAGCAGGGCCTGCACCAATGATACCGACTTTGGTTGAGTGCTTCATCGTGAGTTTATGATAGATTTTTCGTTAAATATGAATCAAATACTGGCCAGAATTTCGTTGATGAAGCAAAGATAGAGGAGACTTAGAGGTTTATTTTTGGACGAAATGCGGTATTATTTGGACAAAATAAACATTGGTATTACCTTGTGAACTAAAAATATAAATAATTTACCTTGAAAAGGTTATATCTCTAAGAATGACTAAAGCACTTGTTGAATGAAAAATAGAATTATCAATTATTCGGGGCTTTATGGCGATGCGCAACGACGTTGGTTACCTGACTTTGTGCATTGTGAACCTTTGGAGGCTCGCAGTCAATTACATAACTGGCAAATAGAATCTCATATCCATACCGATTTGTGGCAAATATTCTGTCTGGAAGACGGTGAAGCTAAAATTATCAGTGCGCATCATACTTGGCAAACGCAGGGAATGACCTTGGTTATCATTCCGCCAAACACCTTGCATGGTTTCGAGTTTGTGGCTGGTTTATCGGGGATAGTGCTTACGGTATCGTCGTCCTATTGGGATAGGTTGTTGCAAACTGCACCAACGATTAGCTTGGCTTTTCAGGAAATGAGTTGTTTACTGTTAGATAAAATCCCTGATAACTTTCAGAAAATCAAAAAGTTAATTGAGAAAATTAGAGAAGAGGAAAACAGTACATATTTAGAAAAAAACTTTTCTATTCAGGCCACTTTAGGCATGATTTGTATTGAGATTTTTCGATTAGCGAGCGCTCAAAACAACCAGAAACTAGTTAGTAATCAGCGTAGTTTGTCGATTTATCGAAACTTTGTCAAAAGCATTAAAGAATCCTACAGTCCTCAAAAAAGTATTACGCAATATGCTGAAGAACAGAAAATTACGATTGTACATCTCAATCGGGTTTGTCGCAATGTAACCGACAAATCTGCTATTCAATGTGTGCATGATTTTTTTGTAGAAGAGGCTAAAAAATACCTTTTGTACACCAATTTGAGTATTGCAGAAGTGGCATATCAGGTCAATTTTGATGACCCAGCATATTTTTCAAGGCTCTTTAAAAAAGTGGTAGGACTATCTCCAAAAGACTTTAAAGAGAAAAGTAGAAATCTCTATTTTTGACTTTTATCGTAGAAAACTCCCTTGAAGGAATTAAACTATATTGATTGATTTTACCTAAAATAGTAAACCCTAAACTTGTAAAATGGCACAGAAACAGGCTATTGCTAAGATTCCAGTATTAAATCCCTCCCAATTTGATGAATATTTGTTTGGAACTTGGAAGCCTGTGGTATCCAAAGTATATGACCAATTTCATATCGAGCGAGTCGAACATTATAAGACTCACCTGCAATTGCCTTTGCAGCCACATCGTCGATTGGTATATTTTATGATTTTTTTGACAAAAGGAAAAGTGCTACGAAGTAAAGGGCTGACGCAATACGAAATAGGACCGAATACATTGTTTGCTTTACCTTCCGACCAGATAACCTCTATTGAATCTGTCAGTGAGGATGCCGAAGGGTATTATCTTCATTTTTTACCCGAAATATTTCAACAAAAAAGATTTAATCTTCCTGTTTTTAAAGAGCTTCCCTTCTTCCAACTTACGGGAAATCCTGTATTTGAATTAATTGAAAATAAGCAAGTTATTGAGCTGTTTGAGTTGATTTTACAAGAATATAAAAAGAATCAACCCGAGCGATTTGAACTTTTACCTTTGTATTTAACTACCCTTCTAACTGAATTTAAATTACAAGAAAAGAGTCAGCCAAGATCTCTTCAAAATGCTGCTACTCACCTGACTCAACGCTACAAAGATGCTTTGTCAAGTTTGATTTATGAGAAAAAATCAGTTCAGGAATTTGCCGAATATTTATCTGTATCACCCAACCATTTACACAAATCTGTTAAAATAACTACAGGAAAATCAGCACATGAATTGCTAGAGGAAATGAGAATTTTGGAAGCAAAAGTCTTACTGAGTCAAACAGATTTGAGTATTGGAGAAATTGCCTTTCGTTTGGGAAAAGTTGACCCCAGCGACTTTAGTCGTTTTTTTAAAGCAAAAACACTTTTAACTCCAAAACAATATAGAAATAATTCTAATTGATTGTTTTTGCATAATATTACCTTGAAATAGCCTATTTATTCTCTTCCAAACGCTACAATTTTGTATCACCCTTGAGTACAACACTTTAAATAATCAAACGGCGATAACGTCATTTGAAAAAATACTAAAATACCCCTTCAATCCAATTTTAATACTCATTAACTATGAAACCTCCTTTTAGAGCTGACCATGTGGGAAGTTTGCTTCGCACTGCGTCTGTAAAAACAAATCGTCATGAGTGGAAATTAGGCAATCTTCCAGCCGAAGAATTACGAGCTATTGAAGATGCTGCTATTCTGGAAACCGTCAAAAAGCTTGAATCGACAGGTATGAAGGCTATTACTGATGGTGAATTTCGCAGAGATTATTTCCATTTAGACTTTTTGAAAGAGCTTGCGGGGGTGACAGTAACAGGAGGTATGGACGCCAATCCAAACGCTAAAGTGGCTGAAGATGGCTTCAAACCTCCTGTATTGAGTGTAACAGGAAAGCTTCAGCACCAAAAAGATATTCAAGTCGCAGATTTTAATTACCTAAAATCTATCGTTACCCAAACCCCCAAAGTAAGTATTCCGTCGCCAACGATGATTCACTTTCGTGGTGGTCGCAAATCGATTGACATTCAGGCTTACCCAGATATGGATGAGTTTTTCCATGATTTGTCAAAAGCTTATAAACAAGAGATAGATCACTTATATGCTGCTGGATTACGCTATTTACAATTGGATGATACCAATTTGGCATATTTGTGCGATCCAAAAATGCGAGCTGCCGCAGCAGAAAGAGGCGAAGATCCTAACGAATTGCCACGAACGTATGCGGCACTCATCAATTCGGTAATTGACGATAGACCAAGTGATTTAACCGTTGGAATTCACCTTTGCCGTGGAAATTATAGAAGTACTTGGTTTGCTGAAGGAGGCTATGAACCTGTAGCGGAAATTTTGTTCAACGAAATCAATGTAGATGCGTATTTCTTGGAATATGATGATGAAAGAAGTGGTGATTTTGCTCCTTTGAGATTTGTCCCTAAAAACAAACATGTGGTTTTGGGAATCATTTCTTCAAAGGTTAAAGAGCTAGAAAATATTGATGATTTATGCAAACGTATTGACGAGGCGGCGCAATATATGCCACTCGAAAACCTCTGTGTGAGCCCACAATGTGGTTTTTCTTCGACACACCACGGAAATGACCTAACTCATGACGACCAATGGCGTAAGATTGAATTGGTCGTAAATACTGCCATCAAAGTTTGGGGAGAAGCCTGAAACGATTGTTGAGTAGGGATTTTTGATGGTAGAAATTTCGACAAAATTTAAAATTATTCTCTGAATAGATAGAAGAATCTCAAACGGTTATGTTTAAAAAAATATTTCTTTTGCTATTGCTCGCACACAGTCTTGTGGCGCAAGTAGCGAAGGTTGATTCTGGACAACTTAATGGGGCAAGATACCGTATTCTTTTTCCTCCCAACTGGAAAGGTAAATTGGTGATGTATGCACATGGGTATGAGTTTATGGGTACGAAACCGCTACAAAGCCAGAACCCTGAGTTTATCAGTCGCATGAGTCCATTCTTGTCAAGAGGTTTTGCTGTGGCTGCGTCTGATTACCAATACCAAGGTTTTGCGCTTCCGCAAGGGGTAGATGATACCGAAAGTTTAAGGCAATATTTTGTGAAGCAATACGGAAAACCTGACTCTACGTTTATGGTTGGACATTCGATGGGCGGTGGTATTACGGTGGCTACTATCGAAAATTTTGGCGAAAACTATCACGGAGGTTTACCACTTTGTCCTTTGTCAAGTAGACCTTATTTACAGTGTCGCAAAGAATTTGACATGTATGCGACCTTCAATGGGCTGTTTCCAGGCATAGTGCCATCACTCAAAGAGATTTTTGATTTAAGCAAAAAGCCTAGTCCAAGTGAAGGAGGTCGTGCAATGGTCGCAAAGGCGATGGCTATTCGTAAGGCAATTGTTAGTAAAGATTCGCTTTTGGCGGTGGCTTTTGCCAAACGTTTTGATTTAAAACTAGATGATTTGCCATTTTCGCTATTTTTTAATGAAAATGTACTCAGGGACTTAGCTCAAAAATCGGGTGGAAATCCTTTTGATAATACCAATACCGTTTACAGTGGCTTTCCAGATAATGATTTAGTCAATCATAAAGCAGAACGATTGGAGGCAAATGTAAATCCGAATATGATTTTTGGAAAATATGATCGAACAGGCAATATCAATAAACCCGTCTTTTTGCTCCACACTGTTTATGACCAATTGATTCCGCCGACTTATGGCGTAGTAAATTTTGAAAATATGGTGCATCATCAGCAGAAAGACCAGTTTTTCAAAGTGCGATATACCACAGGACAAGGGCATTGTGTATTTACGGCTCAACAAACGGGTACTGCATTTGATGAATTGCGAAACTGGGTAAAATCGGGTCAAAAACCAGCTGGAGATATTTGGATGAAATAAACACTTGTAGAAAGATATGATTGATATTCAGAAAGTTGTTGCTATTGATGTACATACGCATGCCGAAGTATCGTGTTGTCAACCTCACGATGATTATCGTAGTGAGTTTGATGAAGCTTTTGCGAAATATTTCAAATCAGATAAACGCCCTACGATTCAGGAAACGGCAGATTATTATCGTGAGCGTAATATGGCCTTTGTAATGTTTACGGTAGATTCAGAATTTAATGTTGGAAAACGCCGAATTCCGAATATCGAAGTAGCTGAAGGCGCATTAAAGAATGATGATGTCATGATTGCTTTTGCGAGTATCGACCCTCATAAAGGACGTATGGGAGCACGTGAAGCAAGAGATTTGATTGAAAATTATGGCGTCAAAGGCTTTAAGTTTCATCCGACAGTACAGGGTTTTTATCCACAAGATAAAATGGCGTATCATTTATACGAAGTCATTGCTGAATACCAATTGCCAATGCTTTTTCACTCAGGACATTCTGGATTTGGAAGTGGGGTTCGTGGCGGTGGCGGACTTCGGTTAGAATACTCAAACCCGATTCATTTGGATGATGTAGCGATAGACTTTCCTGATTGTCCGATTATCATTGCGCATCCGAGTTGGCCTTGGCAGGACGAAGCCTTGTCTGTGGCCATGCACAAACCCAATGTGTATATTGATTTGAGTGGCTGGTCGCCCAAGTATTTTCCGCCACAATTAGTTCAGTATGCCAATACCTTACTCAAGGACAGAATGCTTTTTGGAACAGATTTTCCCTTAATTACTCCAGAAAGATGGATCAAAGATTTTGACGAAGCTGGTTTCAAAGAACAAGTAAAACCTTTGATCCTGAAAGAAAATGCCATTAAGATGCTTAAGCTACAAAAGAATTGAGAATTGCGAATGAGTGAATTGTGAATTTTTTAAAGTGGAATAATTCACAATTCACTCATTCGCAATTCTTAACTAAATCAATAATTTATGTCCCACTTAACGTTGAATCAACCTGCGAAGATGACTTCTTTGCAATATAGTAGCATATTGGTTTGTTTTTTGATGAATATGCTAGATGGTATGGATGTGATGGTTATTTCGTATGCAGCACCAGCTATCACCAAAGCGTGGAATATCGGCGCAGAAGCGTTGGGGTTGGTATTTAGTTCGGGATTGGTGGGAATGTCGGTTGGTGCTTTGATGATTGCACCTTATGCAGATCGATTTGGTCGCAAAAAAATGATGATAATAAGTGGGCTTCTCATGGGAGTTACCATCTTTATTACCTCTTTTGCTGGCTCTATTAATCAATTGATTTTCTTTCGTTTTATCAATGGTCTTGGAATTGGGTGTATGCTGGCAAGCACCGCTGCACTAACTTCTGAGTATGCACCAAGTAAAACTAAAGATTTTTGGGTGAGTTTTGCGCTATCAGGCTATCCGATTGGTGCCGTTTTATCAGGAATTGTAGCGGCCAAAATTATTCCTACTTATGGTTGGCATTCGATTTTTCAATTAGCAGGATGTTGTACATTAGCTTCTGTACCAGTAGTTTACTTCTTTCTGGCAGAATCTTTAGAATTCTATTTAAAGTCTCAGCCCCTTGGAGCTTTGGAAAAAGCCAATGATTTACTCGTGAAAATGGGAAGAGAATCCATTTCAACATTACCCGAAAAACCACAGGTTCATCAGAAAGTACCAATTAAATTATTATTAAGTCAAGAATTTAGAATTTCAACTTTTCAATTATGGATAGCTTTGTTTTTATCCTTTGCCACACTCTATTTCTTGACCAGTTGGATACCAAAATTGGCATCTACCGCAGGACTATCTATTGAGCTTGCCATTTATGCTGGAACCGTTTTTAACTTAGGAGCATTTGTAGGAATCATTACGCAAGGATATTTTTCAAGTAAATATGGATTGAAAAAAACGATAGGAACCATATTGGTGCTAACAGCGATTTTGATGGCCATTTTCAAGGTCTTTGTTGGAACAGATTGGATACTCTTGGTATTCGGACTACTTGGGTTTGGTATACAAGGAGGCTTTGTAGGTTTGTATGCCGTTTCGGCACGTATATACCCAACCGAATTTCGAACTACAGGCGTTGGTTGGTCAATTGGGATTGGTCGACTAGGAGGCATTATTGGTCCAGCCGTTGGTGGAGTTTTAATTGGATTAGGATTATCAATGAGTACCAACTTCTTGATTTTTGCTATTCCAACAGCCCTTGCAGGACTTATGACTTGGTATTTGTCAACTGATAAGGTTAGTTAAAAAGTTAGAGGGCTAATTACTTTTATTTATTTTCAGTACTTTATCATGCTAAAGTATGTTTGATAATTTTATATGGTTTTTGTTGAGAAAACAAAATTTCCATTCGCCACTGCTTACTTTTCTTGTCTTGACACAAGAAAAGTAACAAAAGAAAGTCAAGAAATCCTAAACTCGCCTGCGGCTCAAACAATAGGATTTCATAAAATCAAACACATAAAATCATGATTAAAGACAAAAAATTATGATTTCCTGAAATCTACGGGCTAAAAGCATTTACCGCAGATTTTAAATTCTGTAACCTTACAGCATTTAGTTATCGTAAGAAAAAGCATCAGATACTCAACAAGAATTTAAGTTATGATAACGGAAAAATTGATTCCTGATACCTTACAGATACGTGAGGAAGGGGATATTCTATGGATAGGGCTCAATCGTCCAGACAAGCGAAATGCCTTTAACGATGCGTTGATATTAGGTATTGAAACTGTTTTCGAAAATATTCCTTCGCATATTCGTTGTGCCATAATTTATGGAATTGGCAAGCATTTTTCATCAGGTTTGGACTTGTCTGAGCTGAAGGAGAGAGATGCGGTTCAGGGAGTTTTTCATTCAAGAATGTGGCATCGAGTGCTCGAAAAAGTGCAATATGGACCTGTACCCGTAGTTGCAGTATTGCACGGTGCAGTAGTTGGTGGTGGTTTGGAATTAGCAGCGGCTTGCCATATTCGAGTGGCTGATAAAAGTACATTTTATGCTCTTCCCGAAGGACAAAGAGGAATATTTGTTGGGGGTGGCGCTGCTGTTCGACTACCCAAATTAATCGGTATGGCTCGTATGACTGATATGATGCTTACGGGTCGTGTGTATTATGCCGAGGAAGGTGAGAGGATTGGTATGGCGCAATACTTGGTTGAGGAAGGACAAGGGAAAGAAAAAGGAAAAGAGGTTGCTCAAAAAATAGCCTCAAACGCTGGAATGACCAATTATGCCCTTACACATGTATTGCCAAGAATTGTTGACAGTGGGCAAAGTGAAGGACTTTTGTTAGAAAGTATGATGGCTGCCATAGCGCAAAGTGCTCCTGAAGCAAAACAACGATTAAAGGATTTTTTGGAGGGACGAGCCAAAAAAGTAGGAGAATAAATCATCCCTTTTTCCCAAAACATTTTACCTCTTTCAAGTTATGGCGTTCAAGAATGTAGCTTTTGGCCCAACCCAAACTATCAAGGTTCATCATCCTGATGGCAGTATTTTATTTCGTTTAAATAGTGAATTGAATTCCTTCCCTGAAACTATTACTGATAGACTCAAGGAGTGGTCGCTTTTGCAAGCTTCCAAAACTTTTCTTGCTCAACGTAATCAAGCAGGTGATTGGCAACAATTAAGCTATGGTGAGACGTATTTACAAATGTGTTCGGTAGCGCAACATTTGTTAGATATGGGTTTTGGTGACTCTGACTCAGTGGTTATTTTGTCTGAAAATAGCCTTGAACACGCACTATTGGCATTAGCTTCGGTACATATCGGTATTCCGTATTCACCGATTTCGCCTGCGTACTCTTTGGTGTCGGAAGACTTTTCTAAACTTCGCCATTGTTTGGAGAAAATGACTCCAAAACTTGTTTTTGTACAGTCTGAACAAGCCTATTCAAGAGCTATTCATTTTATCAAAACTCATTTTCCCGCTACTCAAATTCTTGTTGCTGAGGGAGTAAGCTATCCTCACATAGAAGACTGGAGATATAGTGAATTTACCGATAAGGTCGAAAAAGCGCATCGGAAAGTTACGGGTGATACCGTTGCTAAAATACTTTTTACTTCAGGGTCAACAGGATTGCCTAAAGGAGTCATTAATACACAGCAAATGTGGTGTGCTAATCTTCAGCAGATTACACAGAGTTTTCCTTTCATGAAGGAACAAGCACCTGTTTTTATTGATTGGCTACCTTGGAATCATACTTTTGGAGGTAATCACAATTTTGGATTGGCACTTCATAATGGCGGTACACTCTATATAGACGACGGAAAACCTAGTAGTAAGGGTATTGAAGAAACCGTAAAAAACCTTCGAGAAATATCTCCTACGGCTTATTTTAATGTTCCAAAGGGCTTTGAAATGTTGATTCCCTATTTGGAAAATGAAGAACAATTAAGAAATACTTTTTTCAAAAATCTTCAAATTATTTTTTATGCAGGCGCTAGTTTGGCACAACCTATCTGGAATAAGTTGGAGGAACTAGCCATTCAGACCATCGGTGTAAAAGTGCCTATTGTGACAGGTTTAGGCTGTACAGAATCAGGCCCTTCGGCCCTTTTTGCCAATTGGGGTGGTGCATTTTCGGGCTTGTTAGGCGTGCCAGTAGCAGGCTTAGAAGTCAAGTTGGTGCCCACTGGTGATAAATTTGAGGCAAGATATCGTGCTCCTAACGTAACTAAAGGCTATTGGCGAAATGCTGATGCTACTTCACAGGCATTTGATGAAGATGGTTTTTATAAAACAGGAGATGCAGTAAAGTTTTTGGATGAAAATAATCCCGATAAAGGATTGGTGTTTGATGGCAGAATAGCCGAAGATTTTAAGCTCTCAACAGGTACGTGGGTGAATGTTGGCGTTATGAAAACCAAGATTATTTCTTCTGGTTCGCCCATTATTCAAGACGTAGTGATTGCTGGGCTCGATCAAGACTATATTGGTTTGATTTTATTCCTGAATTTGGATGCTTGTCAAACGTTGATAGGAAGTGCTGAGAATATCGCACCTAATCAGTTGTATGAGCATAGTGTAATTCAACAATTTCTAGAAAACTGGATGAATGAGTTTAACCAACAAGCCACGGGTAGTTCCAACAGAATTGGAAAGATTATCGTAGCACAGGAGCCACCTTCGATTGACAAAGGCGAGATTACCGATAAAGGATCGCTCAACCAACGAGCTGTTTTATCCAATCGAAAAGCTTTAGTCAGTCAATTGTTTAGTCATTATGAATAAATATTTTTCAAAAAGCTGACAGCCCATCGCCGAAAGCAACAACCCATATCCCTCAATCGTCAGTAAAGGTTTATTTCTATTAAATTATTATCCAAAAAACCATTCATACGAGCATATTGCTCAATCATATTCCTTTTAAAATCCCCTTTTATTGACGTATTGAGGGTTTTTCTTTTTTACGATGAATATACAATCAAACATATTTCTTATTTCTGGTGGTGCTTCAGGGCTAGGATTGGCTACCGCACAAAACATTATTTCGCAGGGCGGAAAAGTTATTTTACTAGACATAAATGAACAAGCGGGGCAACATGCTCAAGTAAGTTTGGGCAATTCAGCACTTTTTTGCAAAGCTGATATTGTAGACGAAAAACAGGTAATGCAAGCCATTGAAAAAGGCTTGTCTGTATTTGGACAAATCAACGGGGTCATCAATTGTGCGGGTATCGGTCCTGCCAAAAGAGTTGTAGGCAAAGACGGTCCTCATGATTTAGATTTTTTTCAAAAAGTCATTCAAGTCAATTTAGTAGGTGTATTTAATGTACTTCGTTTGGGTGCAAATATCATGCAACATAATACGCCAAACGAACAAGGAGAAAGAGGAATCGTAATCAATACAGCCTCGGTAGCTGCCTTTGATGGACAAATCGGACAGGCGGCCTATTCAGCTTCTAAAGGTGGCGTGGTAGCGATGACCCTACCAATTGCTCGTGAATTTGCTCGTATGGGTATTCGAGTGATGACCATTGCTCCCGGGATTTTTGAAACGCCTTTACTTGCTAATTTGTCTAGCGAAGCACAAGCATCTTTGGCACAACAAATTCCTTTTCCCTCAAGACTTGGAAAACCTGAAGAATTTACGAAATTGGTACAACAAATCATTGAAAACACCATGCTCAATGGCGAGGTAATTCGTTTGGATGGGGCTATTAGAATGGGAATGAAATAATACAAAACCTTTTACTATGAAAAAAATACTTACCTGTATATTAGGCATTATACTCGGATATACAGCTCATGCACAAGAAGTTATCCGATTATACGAAGGTAAAGCCCCAGGCTCAGAAAGCTGGACTTGGCAAGAATCAGTGTTAACCAATGCTAATTGGGGTGGTCGAACAGCCTATAATATCGTTGACCCAACTATTACTGCCTATTTACCTAACCCTAACAAAGCAAATGGTACTGCTATTGTAGTTGCGCCAGGAGGAGCTTTTCATACTTTATCAATTGACAATGAAGGCGTTGATGTAGCAAAATGGCTAAATGAAAGAGGTATTGCTGCTTTTGTTTTGAAATACCGAGTAGCACGCTCTTTTACAGATAATCCCATTACCGAAATCATGGGTAAAATGAGTAATATGAAAGCGCTCGACCAAGAAAATGCGGCTGTGATTCCTTTGGCTACACAAGATGGGCGTAAGGCGATTCAATATATCCGCCAGAATGCTGAGAAATTTCATGTCAATCCAAACAAAATCGGCATGATGGGATTTTCGGCAGGAGGAACCTTAACCATGTCGGTAGTTTATACAGCCAACGATGCTGAAAGACCCAATTTTGTTGCCCCTATTTATGCGTACGGAAAAGCTATTTTAGGAAATAAAGTCCCAACTCAGCCTACGCCGATTTTTGTGGCAGCCGCTTCGGATGACCAATTAGGTTTCACCTTACTCAGCTCTTCGATTTACAGCAAATGGACTCAAGCCAAACAACCAGCCGAGTTACATATTTACGAAAAAGGTGGTCATGGATTCGGTATGAGTAAGAAAAATATTCCTACCGACACATGGATCGAACGCTTTGGAGATTGGCTACAATTGCACGGACTGACAACTCCCGAGCCGCCAGCACCAGGATTAGCGTTCTTCTGTGAAATAAAAGTTTTACTAAGCGAGGCTCTTACGGTAGGTCAAACACCGCATGGACTACGACGCATCATTCCAATTGTTGGAGGTACTTTCGAAGGTCCAAGTATCAAAGGAGAAGTATTGTCTGGAGGTGCTGACTGGCAAATTGTGAGAAGCGATGGCGTGGCAGAACTAGATGCCAACTACCAAATCAAAACGGATGATGGAGTGATTATTTATGTAAAAAATAATGGATTGAGAGTTGCATCACCTGAAATAGCCGCTAAAATTGCCAAAGGCGAGAATGTTGACCCTTCGCAATATTATTTTAGAACTATTCCAAAACTAGAGGCGCCCAAAGGAAAATACGATTGGGTAAATAATAGCTTATTTTTATGTAAAGGTATCCGCAAGCCCGACCATGTTTTGATTCAAATTTGGGCGGTTAAATAGAATTAAAGTAAACAGGCACAAAGTGATAAAAGCTGTAAAACAACTATTCACTTTGTGCCTTAGTGCCTTTTCACTTAACCCTTTTTAAAACATATCTATCCAAAAAACACATTTGATTTATGAAAAGATTTTTATTACTGCTAATTACTTGTCTGTTTTTCAGTCAAATAAAGGCTCAACGAACTGCTGGCAAGGTCGAAAGCTTTGTGATTAATGCTAAAACCTTACAAAATACAGGTGGAGAAAATGCTAACCGTAAAATCTCGGTATATCTTCCTCCGAATTATGAAAGTACACAAAAACGATTTCCTGTGGTGTACTATTTACATGGCTTCATGGGCAATGATAGCATTACAACAGGCATGAAGGCGATTCTCGACAAAAGTATTGCTCAAGCTAAAATTCGTCCTTTTATTTTAGTTATTGCAAACCATTATACTCTTTTTGAAGGAAGTTTTTATAGTAATTCAACTCTCACGGGTAACTGGTCTGAATTTGAAGCCAAAGAGTTGGTGGAAGCGATTGACCGTAAATACAAAACTATCGCAAACCGTAATAGCAGAGGTATTGGTGGTCATTCGATGGGCGGTTATGGTGCTATCAAAATTGGGATGTTGTATCCAGAAGTATTTAGTTCGGTGTATGCCATGAGTCCAGGGTTATTGATGATGGTCAAAGAGTTTGGCGCCAATAGCGATTCATTTAAGGAACTTTCTAAAATAAAAACGGTCGAAGAGTTAAGAAAAACCTATTATCCAAAAGTATTGGTTGCCGTGGGTCGAGCTTGGTCACCCAATCCTGCTAATCCTCCTTTTTACTGTGATATGCCTTTTACGTATCAAGGCGATAGTCTGCAAGTCAATCAGACGGTTGTTGATAAATGGAATGCTAATTTCCCTGTATTGATGGTAGATAAGTATGCCGATAACCTTCGTAAACTAAAAGCCTTAAAATTAGATTGGGGAAGAAACGATGCACAACGCTTTCCAATTCAGTGTGGAGCCTTTAGCCAAAAATTAGAAAACCTTGGTATTGAGCATTTTGCAGAGGAATATATTGGAAACCATGTGAACAAAATTTGGACAAATGATGGTAGAGTTTTGAATGATTTGCTCCCATTTTTTAATGACTATCTCGTTTTCGAATAACATATACGCTCGATAATATGCTCGCTCTATTAGGATTTTCGACCATTGCTATCTTTTTATTTTTAATCATTACCAAAAGACTCTCGGTGATTACTGCTTTGGTAATCGTGCCACTTTTGGCAGGAATTATTGCGGGGTTTTCTCCTAAAGAATTAGGAGAAATGATGCTAGCAGGTATGAAGCAGGTAGCGCCTACAGGCATCTTGCTAACTTTTGCGGTACTATATTTTGCTACTATGCTCGATGCTGGACTTTTTGACCCAGTGGTCGCTTTTATCATCAAGTATGTAAAAGGCGACCCCCTCAAAGTTATTCTTGGCACAGCCATACTAACCATGATTGTACATTTGGATGGCGACGGTACCGCTACTTTTATGATTGTACTTTCGGCTTTTTTACCCATTTATAAACGGCTAAAAATCAATCGTTTGATATTGCCATGTATTGTTGCGCTGAGTGTTGGACCTATGCACCTCGTACCTTGGTCTGGGACTTCGGCACGAGCTATTTCTACACTCAAATCGGATGCTGTACATATTTTTAACCCTAATATTCCTGCAATATTGGCAGGGCTCGCATGGGTATTATTTGTGGCGTATTTTTTGGGAATGAAGGAAAGAAAACGATTGGGGATAGTAGATTTTGCCTATAATCATCAAGAAAATCTTTCTGAACACGAGAGAAGTTTGCGTCGTCCAAAACTCATTATCCTCAATGCTATCTTGACGATTAGTTTAATTGTGGTATTAATCAAAGGACTCATTCCTGCGCCTGTTTTGTTTTTACTGGCTAGTATGTTGGCACTTCTAATCAACTATCCACGATTGACTGACCAACAAAAAGTATTGCGTGGTCACGGCATGAATATTTTTCTCGTATCGAGTATGATATTCGTGGCAGGAATCTTTTCGGGGATTCTTACAGGAACCAAAATGATTGATGCCATGGCAAACGAGTTAGTCTCGTTGATTCCTCAACATCATGCCAATCTTTTACCTTTACTTACAGCTATTACGAGTTTGCCAGCGAGTATCCTCTTCACGCCAGATGCCTATTATTTTGGCGTAGTGCCTATTTTGAGTCAAACCGCAACACAATTTCATTTAGATTCTTTAGAAATAGGACGTGCTGCATTGCTTGGACAAATGACGGTGGGCTTTCCGATTAGCCCCTTAACGGCATCTACTTTTTTATTGATTGGTTTGACAGAAGTTGATTTGGGGGAACATCAAAAATTTACCTTCAAATGGGCTTGGGGTACCACCCTTGTGATGACGATTATGGCTTTACTGACAGGTTCGATACATATTTAGCAAATGAAAAAAGAAAAAATAAGAATAGGATGCGGAGCGGGTTTTTCGGGAGATAGAATAGAACCAGCGCTTGTATTAGCTGAACAAGGAGAATTGGACTACCTCGTGTTAGAATGTTTAGCAGAAAGAACAATTGCTTTAGCTCAAAAAAGAAAATTACAAGATGCTACCAAAGGGTATGATCCACTTCTGGAGAAGCGAATCAAATCATTATTGCCATTATTAGTCAAAAATCAAATAAAACTCATCACGAATATGGGGGCGGCGAACCCACTGGCTGCCGCCCAAAAAGTCATTGAGATAGCTCAAGAACTACAATTGCCCATTAAAGTTGCCGCCGTGACAGGCGATGATGCTAAACAATGGGTAAAAAATAGCTCCACCCATTTTACCATTTTGGAAAATGGTCAAGCGTTAAATGACTATGAGGTTATTTCTATCAATGCGTATATGGGTGTTGAAGGAATTTTGGAGGCTTTAGAGTATGATGCACAAGTAATTATAACAGGAAGAGTATCAGATCCCTCATTATTCGTAGCCCCGATGGTTCATGAATTTGGATGGCAAATAGATGATTTTGATTTGTTGGGAAAAGGCACCGTGATTGGACACTTACTCGAATGTGCAGGACATATCACTGGTGGATATTTTGCCGAACCCATCATGAAACCGATAGAAGGATTAGAAAATCTGGGACATCCTTTTGCCGATATTTATGCCGATGGTTCAGCAATCATTAGTAAAGTAAAAGGTACTGGAGGCAAAATTACTTTGCAAACTGCCAAAGAACAGCTTTTATACGAGGTCATAAATCCGCATGAATATTATACTCCTGATGTAATTGCTGATTTTACGACAGTCAAATTAGAAGAAATTGGTGAAAATCAAATTTGGGTAACAGGTGGTACAGGCAAAACCAAACCGTCAACTTACAAAGCAAGTGTTGGTTATAAAGCATTTTACCTTGGAGAAGGTGAAATTTCTTATGCTGGATTCAACGCCGTCGGGCGAGCCAAACTAGCGGGTGAAGTTTTATCACAAAGACTAAAACCTCAATTCGAAGCATTTAGAATAGATTACATCGGCTTAAATTCCATCTTTCGAGAAGAATTTAGTGCTAAAATGAAAGTCGAAGAATCCTATTTACCTGAAGTAAGATTGAGAGTCTCGGGAAAAGCCACAACTGCCCGCGAAGCTTCATTGATTGGAGAAGAAGTCGAAGCGCTTTATACCAATGGTCCTGCAGCTGGTGGGGGTGTACGAAAAAATGTGAATGAGGTAATAGGGATTGTCTCTATTTTAGTTGACAGAAATTTATTGAAAGCAAACGTAGACATTTTAAGCGCATGAAACTTTACGAAATAGCCCACAGCAGAGCAGGCGACAAAGGCAATACTCTTACGCTATCATTAATTCCTTTCAAGGAGTCTGATTATGAGCTACTTTGTACTCACATTACTGCACAAAAAGTGCAACAACACTTACAAGGTATCGTAGAAGGAGAGATTATTCGGTACGAATTACCCAATATTTCATCACTACTATTTGTATGTCAACAGGCATTATTAGGTGGGGTTACGACATCGTTGGCAATCGATACTCATGGCAAAACTTTGAGTTATGCACTGCTGGAAATGGAGATTTAATCATGCCATTTTCCCTAATTATCTAGGGAAACTATTCTAAATACCTTACCCAAATTTTCATACTCTTAAATACATCAATTCTAACATTCTTGTAAGATTTGATGTATTTTTTTGTATCCAAAAGAAGTTTATCATACATTTGTATCGTATACGATATAATTGTAAAAAATTAAAATAATGGATCAAAAATTCTATGATTTGTCAGCTAAAACACCTGCTGGCAAGGAAGTATCAATGTCTGAATTTGCAGGTAAAGCTGTATTAATTGTCAACACGGCAACCAAATGTGGATTGACACCACAATTTGAAGGTTTGGAAGGTTTGCACCAAAAATACAAAGATCAAGGTTTAGTCGTTTTGGGATTTCCATGCAATCAATTTGCTGGGCAAGAGCCAGAAACCAATGATACCATCGAGCAAGTTTGTCAAATGAATCATGGCGTAACTTTCCAGTTGATGGCAAAATGTGACGTAAATGGAGATGAGACTCATCCTGTTTTCAAATATCTAAAAAGTAAAAAAGGAGGATTGTTCGGTAGCCGTATCAAATGGAACTTTACTAAATTTCTGGTTGACAAAAATGGAAAGGTAGTGAAGCGCTATGCACCCGTTACCAAACCTGAGGCTATTGAAGACGATATTCGTAAAGTATTGTAGCATGCCAGAAGAATCAGAAGTATTGAAGCTCGAAAGACAACTTTGCTTTCCTTTATATACAGCTTCGCGACTTACCACCCAGTGCTATCAACCAATTCTTCAAGAGTTGAATCTTACTTACCCTCAGTATTTGGTCATGTTGGTTCTGTGGGAAAAAAATAATTTGAGCCTTTCGGACATCGCTCAAAAATTATACTTACAGTCCAATACCTTAACACCTTTATTGAAACGGATGGAGGAATTAGGCTTGTTGACAAGAATTCGCTCTAAACAAGATGAGCGAAGCATTTGTATTTCTTTGACTGAAAAAGGTGAAACCCTAAAGACTCAAGCAGAACAAGTTCCCTCTAAGCTAATGCAACAAATTTCTCTAACCAGAGACGAAGCCATTCAACTACATACCTTATTATATAAGCTCATTCAGGGTTCATAAAACGTAAATAGCCGATTCTCATGAAAATCGGCTATTTTTGTACCTTTAAGTTAATAATTTAGAATAAATGGTATTTTGAAAATAGGTATAGAAGAATGTACCTATTTTTTGCTACTATTTTTCGAAAAAAAATCACAATGAGAATTGTACCCGAAATCGAGCGTTTAGTGTGTAGGTTACTTAGGCCATAGGCATTGGTACCAACCTCAGCAACATGACCATCAGAGGAAAAAGAAACAAATAGTAAATTCATATTTAAATCCTATCTTCTCACACACCCGATGCATTCATTTATGATTGAAGCCACACATAGGGTAGTAACACTTACAAAAGCCTGCATAAGGATGATTCTGATTAATAGAACCATTAAAACTGCTTATCTTGAAAATATCAAACACCTCACTAATTTCCCTTAGATAGCACTACTTCAGTTCTTACACATTCGCTTGAGTTCACCAGCCTTCATATCGTCATATACCAATAGTTATTTCCTGAAACCATATTCTCTAACGATGAGATTTAAGAACTTTCCAAATCCTAATTCTTGAGGAATTTTGGCAATATCTGTCGAGCTAGATTTGCTTCACTTCACATTTAAAAATTCTCGATAATTGTCAACTTACACTACTATTTGTAAAGACCTTACTTAGACATCTCCGATGAAATACAGCGTTTTGTTCGGAAACGAGAGAACAATATGTCATAAAGAGATGTATCTGTTTGGGTAAAATCTCGAATTATGTTTGATCAATATCACTTTCTATCCCTAAAATCGGCGTTTTATCCCAGAAATTTTGTCCCCTTTTCCTGTCAATCTAATTTCATTCCATAATCGAATCTCAAGCAATTAAACACTCGGCGGAGATACGCAATAGCAATGAAAAAATCATCTTTTCTACCCGTAATTTTATCAGCATTGTGTTGTAGTTTACTATTTACAAATTGTAAAGGCCCAGCAGGGGACATTGGTCCAGCTGGGGTAGCGGGACCGGTAGGACCAGCTGGACCAACAGGCCCTGCCGGACAAACTGGCAACGCCAACGTGATTCAAATCTCATACGCAGCCAAAACTTGGACGGCTGCAAAAGGCTCAGCTCAACAATTTGTTTTCCCTTCTAATGTCACGAGTGCAATAATGAATAGTAGTGCTATATTAATCTATATGACCAATGGCACACCAAATACCGCAACCTCTTATGGTTGGTATGCTATCCCTGGTATTGTCCCAGCAAATGGAGTTGAACATGAATTCTACTATGAAACTACTTTTGCTGGAAACACCGCAGGAATAAATATTTATAGAAAAATAGCTTCTACAGCATCACTTTCAGCTTCAACTCGCATAGTGATTATCCCAGCGAACGACATACGAAGTGGGCGTAAAGCAGCAGTGGATTTCTCAGATTATAATGCTGTAAAAGCGTATTATAACCTAGAGGATTAAAATAATTTATTAAAAGCAGGATGCCGAAAATGCTGATTGAGAGTAGGCGAAAAACGATTAATTATTTACAAAAATGAAAAGATTATTCTTTACCCTCGCAATAGTTCTGTTTATCGGACATTTTGTAGATGCCCAAAATCACAATACGCTATGGTGTGACAAAGACATGAAACTAAAAAACACGCATCACTTCATGTAGCAAAAAACCACTGAAACGGGTAAACTTAATGCTAAAATGAAATGGGGAGCGCCAAATGGTGGTGCTACTTTTTCGGCAGCCAATCTAGAAATCACCAACGGGACTTGTGAATCTTGTAAGCCTCTTGGCGCTATTGGTTCGGGCAATTATGAGCAAAATTGGGTTATTAAAGTAACTGATCCCTCAAAACCTGTAACATTTGCGTGGAAAACTACAGGTACAATTAATGTGTGTGGTACTGGAAAACTTGTTGTCCCGAAACCATTCTAATCAAATTTGATTTATATTTGCGATTAGAGGATAAAACGCCTTTTCTCTTCAAAAATAAAGAATAGGGAAAGGTGTTTTTTGTACTACTATCCACTGAAAATGCCCAACACACTTATCAAAATAGCACTTTTATTTTTAGCTTCTTATACTGTATTTGGGCAACCTCTCTCCCTACCTGAAAGTGAAGTCAAAAAACTGAAACTAAATGTAGAAGTAGGCGCCGAAGACACTAATAGTGTCATCAGCTTATGGCGTTTGGCAAGGTATCATACCATGACAGCGCCTCATCAAGCTGTAGTATATGCAACCAAGTCAATCAATCTTGCCCGAAAACTCGATTACACTTATGGCGAACTGGTTTCTTTACAGGCGTTGAGCTTCGTCTCAACCATCACAGGCGACTGGCAAAACGGTATGCAGTCGGCTTATGAAGGCTTGCAGGTAAGTCAAGCAAAATACCCCAAATTAGAAATCGTTTTTTACAACTTAATCGCTCTTGTTTACGAAAAGCAACAAGATAGCAAACACCGATTAGAATGGTTATTAAAAGCCAAAAACGACCCAGAAATAGAATCACTTCCTAACAACGGAAAATGGTTGATTTTTCATAATCTTGGCGAAGTTTATGAAAATTTAAACGAGCTCGATTCTGCCATGTATTATGGAAAATTAATAGACACGAGTTGTAGAAAATTGAACATTCCTATAGAGGTATCCTATGCCAATGCCGTCATGGGAAGGGTAGAAAAAAAACGCAAAAACTACCCACAAGCCCTACACTATCTAAGAACTGCGATTAGTTTCTCAAACAAATTCGGCAACCCTTTTTTAGAAACTGAGCAGTCGGTCGATTTGGCAGGGGTTTTTCAGGCAATTAACCAATCAGACTCGGCTATTTTTTATGCAGAAAAAGCCTTAGCAGGCGGTCGACAATTCAAAAACTTAGTACTTACCATAAGCGCAGCCAAAGTTTTAGCGCAAATCTACGAACATAAAAACCCAGACAAAGCAATCTACTATCTGAAAATAGTAAATGCCTCTAACGATAGCCTTTACACCACTTCTAGAATTTTTCAAACGCAAAATATTGTCAATACCATCAAACAACGTGAGCAAGAATTGATAGAAGCTAAAAAAGAGTACAACAATTCTATCAGGCAAAATACGCTCATTGGATTTCTTATTTTTTTCGGATTATTGACTATTATTTTGATTCGGAATAACCGTCAAAAACAAAAAAATAATGCCGTTCTGAAGGATAAAAACCGAGAAATAAGCCTTCAAAAGGAGGAAATAGAGAAAACAATGGAGCAGAAACAAATGCTTCTTTCCGAACTGCAACATCGTGTAAAAAACAATCTACAGTATGTGATCAGCATTCTAGAAATCCAGAAAGAATCAGCGAGCCATAGCAACATTGACGACTTGATAAGAAGCAACCAGAATCGGATTCATTCGATTGCTTTGCTCCATAAAAAATTGAATGTTTCGGAAAGTGTTAATGAGGTTGACTTGAAACGATACATAACCGACCTATCCGAACTCGTCAAGGATTCGTATGACATCAAAGAAAAAAATGTGAGTCTGTTTATCACTTGTGATATCGAGATTTTATCAATTACAAAAGCACTGCCTTTGGGTTTGATTATCGTCGAGTTGGTTAGCAATAGCATGAAACATGCTTTCAAGAATCAAACAAAAGGCATTATCAATATTGAAATTACCCAAGAGAAAAACTCAAAAAAGAATTGTCTGCACTACATCGACAATGGCGTTGGCTTTGATTTTAAGAATGTACAAACCAAAGGGCTTGGGGTAGAGATCATGAAAGGGCTGATTGACCAACTCAATGGCACAGTGGAAACACAACTCAAAAAAGGGTTTGAACTGAAAATGTGTTTTTAACGACCTCTACAATGAATTCAAAAGTAATACTAATCGTAGAAGACGATTTTCTGAACAGAAGACTCACTAAGAAAATTCTTCAAGAAAATAGCTATCAGGTTTTAGAAGCCAAAAACGCCGATGAAGCCTTGGCAATTCTCAATAAAGAATTGGTTGACCTCGCTATTCTTGATATCAATCTCGGCGATGGAGAAATGGATGGTATTAGTTTGGGTAATCTCATTCAAAACAAACAAAAAGTGCCATTCATCTATTTGACTGCTTACGAAAATACCAACATCATCAGTGAAGCTGTCGCAACGTCGCCTTATTCTTATCTTACCAAACCGTTTAAAAACAGCGACTTAATAGCCTCTATTGAATTGGCACTCATAAAATCTTCAAAAGAAGACAAACCTAAACCCACCATTTTGGTAAAAGATGGTGAGTATAAAGTAGAATTACCACTAGATGATATCAATTTCATCAATTCAGAAGGAAATTATTTACTCTTTTATACCAACGAGAAAACGTTTAAATCTCGTGCAACTATTTCACAAATTTTAGAAGTATTACCTCCCTCAAAATTCATTCAAATTCACCGAGCATTTATAGTCAATAAGGATAAAATTGAGAAGTATAATGCTAAAAATGTGGTCATAAAAAATGCCATCATACCACTTTCCAAGAAAGACCTCTTTGAGAAGTAATCCATTGACAATAAGATCAATATGCTCAAAATTGGTCATTAATCGCTGAAATGGTTTCATCTACAAGTGCTTCTTCATCTAAGTAGTTGGATTAAAATATACCTCGGCAAAGACTTTTGAAACCTTTGTTGGAATTTTCGCCAACAAATTAGCATTAGCAACAAGCTTGCTAAATAATGTCATCAATACTTCCCACGTTGCTTGCCGTTGACTCGTTGGAGATAGCTCCAACGAGGGCTAAAAATTCCACCACAGATAAAAACGTCACCTCCAACAGTCTGAGTCTCTTCTAATAAGTGTATCTATAAAAATTTTCTCATGAATAAATTGTATTATTCAAATAGCACAAACCGATTTAGTGAGCTTGTTTGTACTTTTATGTTATGATTGTGAAAAAGTTTAGATACAATACTCAACTTACTCTGCCTTGAGCCATTTCTGGATCCAATTTTCGCGCCTTGATTTTGACAAAATACGCAAGATTTTCTTAACAAATTTATTAAAAAGTCATCGCCTTTGGGTTGATGATAGACTATTCTCTAACAATGACTCAGTTATTTAATTTTAAACAAAAGGTAGACTACAAAACAGAAATTCTGGCAGGATTGACAGTTGCCATGACCATGATTCCAGAATCTCTGTCGTTTGCTATCTTAGCCAAACTTCCCCCATTGGTTGGGTTGTATGGTGCCTTTATTATGGGACTCATAACTTCCATTTTCGGTGGTAGACCCGGTCTAATTTCAGGAGGAGCAGGTGCAACCGTGGTCGTACTCATTGCCTTGATGAATTCACACGGGCTTGACTATGTATTTGCTGCTATTATCTTGGGGGGAATCTTTCAATTACTAGTCGGAATCTTTCGTTTGGGGAAATTCATACGACTTGTTCCTCAACCTGTTATGTTTGGATTTGTGAACGGTTTGGCTGTTATCATATTCATGGCGCAATTAGAACAATTCAAAACAGTCGTTGATGGACATCTGACATGGCTTTCAGGCTCGGCACTTTATACAATGTTAGGATTAGTTGCACTAACCATTCTTATTGTACTAGGCTTTCCGCGTCTTACTAAGGCCGTTCCTTCTTCGCTAGTAGCAATTATTATCGTAGGCTTTATCGTTTTTTTCTTTCAGATAGATACCAAAACCGTAAAAGATATTGCTTCTGTCAGCGGTGGATTACCCCCTTTTCATATCCCTCAAGTACCGCTTACTTTTGAAACGCTACAAATTATTTTTCCGTATGGCTTGGTTATGGGTGGCGTTGGCCTTACCGAAGGACTCTTAACGCTTAATGTTGTAGATGAAATCACTGAAACTAGAGGCGATGGTAATCGAGAGTCGCTAGCACAGGGAACTGCTAATATCCTCAATGGTTTTTTCTTTGGTATGGGCGGTTGTCCCATGATTGCGCAAACTTTGGTAAACATTTCTGCCGGTGCACGTGCTAGACTTTCGGGAATTGTAGCGGCTTTTACGATTCTATCAATAATCCTTTTTGCTTCACCAATTATCGAAGCATTGCCTATGGCGGCGTTGACAGGTGTAATGATGATGGTGGCTATTGGCACTTTTGAGTGGATGAGTCTGAAAGTGATTAACAAAATGCCCAAAGCTGATATAATTGTAGGCATTTTAGTCGCATTGATTACGATATGGCTTCATAATTTGGCATTAGCGGTATTGATTGGAGTAATCATTTCAGCCCTAGTATTTGCATGGGAAAGCGCCAAACGTATTCGTGCACGCAAATTTATAGATGAGCATGGAGTAAAACATTATGAAATTTATGGTCCATTATTCTTTGGTTCTACTACTACTTTTATGGAAAAGTTTGACATTCAAAACGACCCACAAGAAATCATCATAGATTTTAAGGAAAGCCGTATTGCTGATATGAGTGCCATAGATGCCGTCAACAAGTTGACCGAAAGATACCTAAAATTGAATAAGACAGTTCGTTTATGTCATTTGAGTGCCGATTGTCGCCAATTGCTCCAAAATGCTAACCAAATAATAGATGTAAACATCGTCGATGACCCCACTTATCCTGTCATGGAATAGGTACAATTTAGAAAAATCAACAATGTGACCCGTCCAAGAAGAAATGAGCTTTCTCTTCTTGGACGGGTCTATTTATTTCGAGATGGTTCCCTCCTTAATCTGCAAAATTGGCAACGTTGCCGGTAACGATTGCACTAAAAAAGACAGTTTTTTATTTGTTAAGTTCAATATTGAAGTCCAATTTCGAACATAAAAGCATTGATTTTAGCTCAATTGCCTTTAAACCCTTTTCATTTTGGGACTCTCTTGAGTAAAATTCTGAGAAAAAAATCTTCCAGAATACACTCTAGATGGAACTATGACATTTAATCATTCAGACGGTTTATGAAAACTCATTTTCTTCGTTGGGCTGCGGCTTTAGTTGTAGCTACTCCATTTGCTAGTTTAGCGCAAAAAACTCAATCTTATAGTTGGGATAATTTACCCAAAATTACTCAACCAAGTTTCAGAAAAGATACTCTCAATATTCAGAAATTAGGTGCTAAACCAGACGGTGTTACGCTCAACACACAGACAATTAATAACGCTATTAATACGATTAGCCAAAAAGGGGGTGGCGTTGTTCTGATTCCCAAAGGTATTTGGTTAACAGGACCTATCGAGTTGAAAAGCAATGTAAACTTACATATTCAAAAGTCTGCCATCGTACTTTTTACAGGTGATAAAAGCCAGTATGCTCTCATAGAAGGTTCTTATGAAGGGAAAAAAGCTGCTCGTAATCAGTCTCCCATTTCGGCAACAGGTGTTGAAAATGTTGCTATTACAGGCAAAGGAATTATTGATGGAAATGGAGATGTATGGCGAGCTGTAAACAAAGCACAGCTAACAGAAGGACAATGGAAAGAAAAAGTAGCTTCGGGCGGTGTGGTAAGAGCCGATGGTAAAGCGTGGTATCCAAGCGAGCAATTCTTGAAGGCTAGTGTTGAGGGTAAAAGTATGTTGCTTACAGATGGCAAAAAACCTGCTGATTTTGCCGATATGAAAGATTTTCTTCGCCCTAATTTGTTGGTTTTGACACAATGTAAAAAAGTTCTAATAGATGGTGTTACTTTTCAAAACTCTCCAGCGTGGTGTTTACATCCATTGATGACTGAAAATTTGACGATTAGAAATGTGGTAGTCAAAAATCCAGAGTACGCGCAAAATGGAGATGGTATGGACATTGAATCTTGTAAAAACTTCTTGATTGAAGGTTGTACTTTAGACGTTGGAGATGATGCGATTTGTATTAAATCAGGTAAAGACGAAGAAGGTCGTAAACGTGGAATGCCAACCGAAAACGGCATTATCCGTAACAATGTTGTATATAATGGTCACGGTGGCTTTGTAATTGGAAGCGAAATGAGTGGTGGCGCTCGCAACCTCTTTGTGTATGACTGTACATTTATGGGTACCGACAAAGGACTACGCTTCAAGTCTGTTCGTGGCCGTGGGGGTGTTGTTGAAAATATTTATGCTAAAAATATTTATATGAAAGATATTGCTCAGGAAGCTATTTTCTTTGATATGTACTATTTTGTAAAATTTGCCACAGATTCACCAAGAGATGAGCGTCCGATTGTAAATGAAGGGACTCCTATTTTTAGGAATATGAAATTCGAAAATATTGTTTGTCATGGTGCTAAAAAAGGCATCTTTGTGCGTGGATTACCAGAAATGCCAATTCAAAATATTGCTATTGAAAATGCAACACTTCAAGCAGAAGAGGGAGCTATATTGATAGACGCAAGTGGAATTACCTGTAAAAATGTAGCTTTACTTTCTGAAAAAACAGAACCTGTTATTTCAATAGAAAATAGCCAAAAAATTACTTTCGATAATATTGAGATAAATAAAGGCGCCAAACGCTTCTTCACAATTAGTGGAGATCGTGCAAAAAGCATCACTGTAATAAAAACAAAATTGGAGCAAGCTAGCCAAAAAGTAGAGTGGAAAGATGGTGCTATGGAGTCTATCCTTTCAATAATGCCCTAATTCCGTAAATTTTAATCAAGATATTAGGAGTTACCAACATTTGTTCCGTTATTTGTCAAAAATTAAAACAAATGCAAACAGGAACAGTAAAATTTTTCAATGAGTCAAAAGGTTTTGGCTTCATTTCTCCAGAAAATGGTGGAGAAGACATTTTTGTCCACATTTCAGGATTAGTAGACTCAGTTCGTCAAGACGACAAAGTTGTTTTCGACGTAGCTCAAGGTAAAAGAGGATTAAATGCCGTTAATGTAAAGTTGGCTTAATATATAAGATATAACTGATCATTTCTTTTAAGCACACCTTTCGAGGTGTGCTTTTTTTTGTATAAATAAGATGCCCCCTAATTAATTTGTTTCGTAATTTATTACTATTAACTTTGATTTAATTAGTAAGCAAAAATAATAGATGAATTTCTCTCTTAAGATATTTTACTTTTATTGTCTCCTGACCGACTTCCCTTCTTATTATGCTCCTCTAAGATTTCATCCATCATTTTAAAAGCTCCTCATAGAGTTATCGGTTATGATAAAAAAAGATAAGAAAGTAAAAGAAAAAAAGGATTTGAGTATGTATATCACCTGTCTTATTCAAGACCCTGTGAAGGATTTTACGATTTCTTTTGATCGTGCTCTTTTAGATAAAAAACGAGAGAAGTACGGAGATAAGTTGATTTTTAATCCAGCTTAAATTAAAACAGAAGTAATGATTTGGGAAAAAAATGTACGAGTAGCAAAAAAAAAGAGTGTTCAATATAAACACTCTTCATGGAATAACTTAGTTGGCTAACTTAGCAATTTGAACAGCCTTTGGTCCTTTACTTGAAGGTTCAACCAAAAACTCTACTTGGTCTTGTTCCTTAACTGGCTCTTTTAAATCGTTTGCGTGAAAGAATATTTTTTTCTTAGATTTACTATCAATGATAAAACCAAATCTTTTTTGAGTATTAAAAAACTCCACCATTCCTTGATGCGCAGTTTTATCTGCTGGACCTCTTTCGTATCTATCTGATCTTTTTCCCGAAGCGGCATTATCCTCACTTCCCGCAGGTTTTGGAGGCGTAGTTGTTAGATTTCCATATTCGTCAACATAAGCTAACATCTCAGAAAAATCTTTCCCTTTGCTAGAGTTAGTTTTTCTGTCTTCTCTCTTGTCATCTTTCTCTTGACGTTTTTTACGTTTTTTGGATTCTCTGTCTTTTTTGTTTGCCGTTATTTGGGAACTGCTCATATTGGAGGGGTTAAAATGTGATGTCAATCAATATTGACTATACCTGAAGATAGAGAACCAGTGTTGCATAAGGGGGTCATATTAAAATATTTCATTCCAAAAGCGATTGTGTTACGTCTATCCAACAAAGATAAAAGAATTATATGGGATTATGCTGTATTGAAAGCGAAACATACTTGCTATTGTAATAATAAATTCCTTTTTATAAATATAGCTACCTCTTTTCAATTTTGTACATCTTTATGTAGAATATTAGCTAAATATTATTTTTTTGAGAAAATTAATAATTTAAAAAAGTTGCTAAATCAGGATAAAAGGGCATCGTAATTCGTTTATATTAGGGCACTTTTAACTATCCTCAATTTTACTATGTCAGAAAACTTACAAAATTCAAGAAGAGATTTCCTTAAAAAAGGTGCTGCGGCGGCTGTAGGAAGTTTCTTCATAGTTCCTCGCCATGTGTTAGGCAAGGGATTTATTGCTCCAAGTGACAAACTCAATATTGCTGCTATCGGTGCTGGAGGTAAAGGTCAATCGGATATTATTAACGCTTACAACAATGGTGCTTCAAATGTAGTGGCACTTTGTGATGTGGATTGGGCGAGAGCCAAAACCGCAATTGAAAAATTCCCGAATGCTAAGAAATTCAGAGATTTTAGAGTAATGTTAGACCAAATGAAGTCTGATATTGATGCTGTAACGATCTCTACACCAGACCACTTCCATGCTTATGCAGCTATGGCTTGTATGCAAATGGGTAAGCACGTGTACGTACAAAAGCCTTTGACGCACAACATTGCTGAAGCTCGTATGCTTACCAAAGCAGCAAGAAAGTACAAGGTGGTAACTCAAATGGGTAACCAAGGCTCGTCAAACCCACTTCAACAAGTAGCTAGTAAATGGTTTGATGATGGCAAAATAGGTACAGTTCATACCGTAAATATTTGGACTAACCGCCCTGTTTGGCCACAAGGAATTCCTGTGCCAACAGATAAGCCTGCTTTGGTGGAGTCGATGTCTCCAGCTGATTGGGATGTGTGGGTTGGTCCTGCTCAATGGGTTGATTATCATCCGTTGTACCATCCATTCAAATGGAGAGGTTGGTGGAATTTTGGTACTGGCGCTTTGGGAGATATTGGTTGTCATACGATTGATTCGGCATTCCGTATTTTGGGATTGAGCTATCCAACAGAAGTAGAATGTAGCGTAGGGGCGGTGTTTATCAAAGACTGGACTCCTGAGTATATTCCTGAAGGTTGTCCTCCATCTTCACACGTAGAAATTAAATTCCCAGCAACTAAGAAAAATAAGTCTGCTGTGAAAATGATTTGGATGGATGGTGGTATTCGTCCTATGCACCCAGATTTGATTCCTGCCAATACACCAATTAGTGATGATGGCGGTGCTAATGGTATTATTTTGACAGGGACTAAAGGTATCATGACCATTGGTATGTATGGTAACAACCCTAAAATTTATTTGAATAATGGCGAAGTTATCGATACGCCAAAATTAGCTAATGACATCAAGTTACCAGAATATGGTCACCAAGTAAGTTGGACAAACGCTTGTAAAGCAGGTTTTGCAAGTAAAGAGCATAAAGAACTATCTTCATCATTTGATTATTCTGGTCCGCTTACAGAAACAGTATTGATGGGTAATTTGGCGATCCGTAGTTATATGTTGCGCAAGAAAAACGAAAAAGGTGGACTTGACTTCTACGGTCGTAACAAGTTGTTGTGGAACGGTGAGGACATGAAGATTACTAACTTCGACGATGCCAACCAATTTGTGGGTCGTACCTATCGTGAGGGTTGGAAAGTAGTAGATGTGTAGGAAACAACTAAATCTTGAACTAGTAACTCATGATTTTAATAAACCGAGTACAATGATTGTAATCTGATAAAAAAAACGGAGGTGACTTCACCTCCGTTTTGCTTTTTAGCCTTTTCATGAATTATGCGAATCAAAAAATTATTCAGCACTCATGCTTAGTATCTAATTGACCAAAATGGGTTTACTTCTTCTTTGAATTTTTCCTTCACATGCTTTTCTATCATTTGCTGATATCCCACTTCTTTGATTTTGCTTCCTTTAATTTTTTTGGGTAAATCTAATTCTGTTGTAAGTTTTTTAAACTCTATTTTGGAGGCTGAAATCACACAGGCGCCATTATTAATATCTAATTCGAGTATGAGTCCTGGCAAGCCCCAAAGTCTTTCAGGTCCAGCTTTTGCCTTAATATCCTGTGCAAACCACGCCACAATTACTTGATTTTTGATAGGGTCTTTGATTTGCGCCTTCATACAAATATGCCCCGCAACATCCTTTATGTCGTTCAAAATTTTCCATTGAGGGCGTTCTAGACTATCTTCAACAACGTAGGTTTTCCCAAGAAAATCAATCACATCTGTGAGAGTTTCATTTTCGAAGTCTCTATAAATGATAAACTGCTCTTTACGCCAAGAATATCCATTGGTATTTTCTTCCTTTTCCTCGTATTTCGACCTTTTAGGACTAAAAAATAACGTGTAGGTTTGAGTACTAATGTCAATATTCCCAAACATATAGGCATTTTTTTCTTTTTGCTGTTTGCTCAAAAAGGTCATTTGGTCATTCATTTTTGTCCATGAAGTCGTTCGCTTGAAAGTAACTTCACCTTCATTTTTTTGAGCTTTTGCCCAAATCCCAAAGGCGAGCAAAAGAATAATTAAGGTCATTTTTTTCATATAATTTGTGTCTATAATATCTAACCAGATAGAGAAATATTTTACCTAAAACATATTATTATTCTTTTTCAATTTAGCATCATGTCCTCGTACGTTGTAAGTCAAACTCAACATAAAGTATCTAGCAAGAGTAAACGCTTGCTGATAAGTTACAAAGTTTTGAGAACCCGTTTGCGTGATAGCTTGGCGCTTATTAAATACATCAAATGCTGCCAAACGTGCTTCCAAACGGTTATCTTTCATCAATAAGCGACGTACTGAAACATTTAAAATGGGAATGTTTTGAGAAAAGTTAAATCGATCGTTTTCGTAACCAGTATAGTTGAAACTACTTTCTAGAAAGGTTTTCTTGATAAAGCTCCATTTGGCATCAATATTCAATCCTTTGCTAATAATATTCTGATTTTGACGGGTTTCAATTGAATATTTGATGTTATTAATAGAGTAATTTCCGCCTAAAGTCACAAATATTTTATCACTTGGAGTAATACTAAAACCAATGTTAGCTGAGTAGGCATTACTGTTAGTAGTATTCAAAACTGAGTTTACCAACGTGGGTGTATTTGAGAGATTATAATTCACACTCAAATTGGTAGTCCATTTGGTTTTAATAATGGGGAAACTCGAATATAAATTCGTTCTAAACGACTCAGCACCAGACATATTTTCGGGACGAGTACGTGTGACTAAATTAGCATCAACAGTTTGATTATAAACCACCTGATTAAGGTAGTAATTGTAATTCATCCAGAGATTGATACTAGTAAAGTTGCTTTGATTAAAACGTGAAATACTCAAGTTTACATCATGTGATTTGGTTGGATTTAAGTTTTGATTTCCCTCGGTGATATAAAAAGGGTTGGTGTTTTGAATAACAGGCTGCAAAGCACTAATACTTGGTGCATTGACATTTATTCCATAACCAAATCGAATGTAGGTGCTTTGTTGTGGATTGAAGGTTGCTGTAAAATTTGGTACAATAGCATCGTATTGTTTAGAAATCTGAGTTGTCAAATTTCCACCTTCGGTAGGATATACTTTTCCTGACAAGTCGTATCTCAATGCTGCTACACCAAGCGATAGATTAATCCCTTTCTTATTAAAACGCAAACCCGTTCCGATACGGTTATAGGTAATTCGGTTTTCATAATAAGTACTCAAACTATCATATCGTTGAGTTTCGATAAGACCATTATAAGCATCGCGACCAACATTTTGCTGGTTGTTAGAAAAATTATAGAAGTTTTCCCAGAAAAAACGCTTTGAGAGTGGTTCCAAATAATTCAAACCCGCTTTTAATGTCAGTGTTCGGTTAGCATTTTGATTAAGTTGAGCTATTGCACGAATTTGGTCGTTAGGATTGCTAGCTTCGAAGAACTGTGTTAATGAACGAATATTATCTGTTCCATCGGTAGTTGATCTTACAAATGAGCTACTAGCAGCAAATACACGTCCAACCTTTTTGAATTTATGACGGAAAATAGCAGTACCATTTAGATTATAAGCATTCAGATTTGAGCTGTTATTGAGATTAATACGGTTTTGTAAAGCATCATTATTGTTGATGTACTCTTGACGAGTACCCACAGCACTATTCGAATTACTAAAACGCAAATTCGCTTTGGTAATCAAAGTATTTGTCGAGTCAAGCATTTGCTCCCAGCGTCCACTGATGGAGTGGTTAGCTCTAAAGCTTACCGTTGAACTGGTATCCAAAGTACTGAAAGAACCATTTTGAAGGAAGGTTCTTTTGTTCTGATTTTGATCCAAATTCAATTTAGTTTGATTATATACATAACTGGTACTCAGCTTGGTTTTGTCATGTGTATAATTGTAGTTGACACCACCACCCAAATTATTGGTAAAACCTTTTCCATTGAAACTACTCAATAAATCATCGTCACCACCAATAAAAAAGGCGTCGCCACCACTTCCAAAGCCAAAATCTCCATTATCAAAACTACTGAAGGTATTATTTCCTTTAAATTCGCCATAGTCACTCCAGTTGACACCCGTTTCGTTGATATTATTAGCATATCCAATGACGGAGAACTGTTCTTTTTTGTTGAAACGGTTATAATTTCCTCTCAAAACTCCTCGGTCTGAGGTACCAACGGCGCCTGTAATTTTACCAAATTCTCCTTTTTTGAAGTTTTCTTTCAACTCAAGATTGATGGTTTTTTCTTTGCTACCATCGTCTACGCCCGTAATCGTAGCTTGGTCTGATTTACGATTAAACACCTGAATTTTCGAGATGGTCTCAGCGCCTAGATTTTTGGTGGCAGCTTTTGGGTCATCGCCAAAAAAGGTTTTGCCATCGACGGTTACTTTTTTGACATCATTGCCTTGCGCCTTAATGTTTCCGCTTCCATCTACCTCTATACCAGGCAGTTTACGCAATAAATCTTCAACCGTTGAACCTGGCGGCACTTTAAATGAAGCCGCATTATACTCGATAGTATCGCCTTTGATACTCAAGGGAGCTTTGGCAGTTTTGACCACAATTTCGAGTAATTCTTGCGAGATAGGTTTGATTTTGATAAAGCCCAAATCGTTTATAGCTGTTGGGCTAGGAGTGAGGTGTTGCTGATAAGGTAAAAATCCAACATAGGAAATTTTGAGGAGATAGGGAATGTTTTTAACATTTCGAAATTCGAAAACTCCTTTTTCGTTGGCATTACCAAAATTAACTAAGGAGGAATCTGAAGGTGAAAGTAACATTACTGTAGCATCTGCCAAAACTGCCGAGTTGGTATCTTGAACAATACCTTTAATACTTATACGAGTAGGGTTTTGTGCATAAAGTTGTGTTATGGCGAGCATCAACAGCACACTTAATAGGACTAGAATTCGATTCATAGGTCTGATTTTTAGATTTAATGGAGGTAAAGAAAGCATCTTGTTTTCTTGATAGAACAAAGATAAGCATATCTACGAAAATTTCGTAGATATGCTTATCTATTAGCAATAAAAAATTTTAAGTAGCTTATAATAGGTTAATAAATGATAAA
Organism: Cellulophaga sp. BC115SP; assembly: GCF_009905545.1. Classification (GTDB taxonomy): domain Bacteria; phylum Bacteroidota; class Bacteroidia; order Cytophagales; family Spirosomataceae; genus Flectobacillus; species Flectobacillus rivi. The sequence continues at coordinate 98,556 of NZ_JAAALB010000020.1, forward strand.
AAATCGCTAATCAGAATGTTTGAAGGAAGCGAAGACTAATATCTTATCACCCAAAACGGATTTATTTCCTCTTTGATTTTTTCCTTGATAAATTTATCAATCATACCCTGATACTCAGCATCTGTGATTTTTTTACCCTTGAGTTTTTTGGGAGGTTCAAGTTCTTTATCTACTTTTTTGAATTCAATTTTTGAAGCTACAACAGTTACCGCTCCGTCGTTGATGTCTAGTTCTAAAATCATTCCTGGCAATCCCCAAAGTCTTTCAGGTCCTGCCTGCGATGGGAGGTCTTGTGCAAACCAAGCCGTAATTTTTTGATTTTTGATAGGATCTTCGACCTGAGCCTTCATACAAATATGTCCAGCAACTTCTTTTAAGTCATTCAAAATTTTCCATTCAGGAAGCTTAAGGCTGTCTTCAACGATATAAGTTTTTCCCAACATCTCAATTACATCAGTCATCGTATTTTTCGTAAAATTACGACCAATACTATACGCCTCCTTACGCCAAGCATATCCTTCTGATTGATCATTTTTCTCTTCAGAATTGACATACTTTGATTCATTATCATTGAAATAGAGAAGGGTGTAATTAGCCCAATCGTCTTTTCCACCAAACATATAAGACATTCTTTCTTTTTCTTGCTTACTCAAATAAGTTAAGGTAGAGTTAAGTTTTGTCCAATAGGTCGTTCTCGTAAAATAAACAACCCCTTCGTTGTTTTGTCCGAAAGAGGTAAAATAAGCGATATATAGTAGTGCTAAAAGGAATATTTTTTTCATCGAAATAATAGTTTTCTGTTTGTAAGAATAGATTCTCTGTAAGTTGGCAAAAGGCAAAAGAGTATCAACCTCTTTTGCCTTTACGTTTCATTAAAAGAATCCTCCGTTTTTCTTGAGTTTGTCTGAGTGACCTTTAAGGTTATAAGTCAAGCTCAACATAAAGTAACGAGCCAAAGTCAGTGCCTGTTGGTTGCTAACGGTATTGAGATATCCTGTTTGTACGATAGATTGACGTTTGTTGAAAATATCAAATGCTGCTAAACGTACTTCCATACGGTTTTCTTTCATGAATAATCTTCTTACCGAGCAGTTAAGAATAGGTATCTCTTGGTCAAATCCAAAACGGTCATTGCGATAGCTGTTATAATCAAAACTAGTTTCGAAGAAGGTCTTTTTAGCAAAATTCCATTTTACAGACGTTGATAAGCCCTTGGTACGGATATTTTGGTTTTGATTATTTTCAATCGTGTAAGAAATATTGTTGAATCCAAGATTTCCTTCGATGTTCATGATTAGCTTCTCACTTGGTGTAATACTAAAGCCCGCATTAATCGTGTAATTTTTATTGTTGGTTTGATTCACTACTGTATTTACAATGGTTGGTGTATTTGAGGTATTGATATTCCCTGAGATATTCATCGTCCATTTAGTTTTGATGATTGGGAAACTTGAATACATACCAACGTTAAAGTTTTTACCTCCTGACATATTTTCAGGGCGAGTTCTTGTCACCAAATTGGCGTCTACAGTTTGGCTGTAAACTATTTGACTCAAGTAATAGCGGTACGAAGACCAAATACCAATACTGGCAAAAGTTGCAGGATCAAACTTAGAAATATCAAAACTTAACTCGTGATTTTTGGCTGGCAATAAGTCCTGATTACCCGAAGTGATATAAAATGGGTTATTGTTCTGAACCACTGGCTGTAAGTCTGTTATACTCGGGGCTTCTACGTTGAGCGTATAATTGAATCCCATGTAAGCATTATTTTTGAACTCGATATTGGCAGAGAAATTTGGAGTCAAGGCTTGATATTGCTTACTGATATTTGCTGTAAGAGGTTTTCCTTTTTGAGGATATACCTTGCCGTCCAAGTCATATTGTAATACTGCTAATCCGAATGATAAGTTGATTCCGTCATTTGAAAATCTCAAACCTGAACCCACACGGTTGTAGGTAATTTGATTTTGATAATAGGTACTCAAACTATCATAACGTTGTGATTCTAAATTACCATTGAATGCGTCACGTCCTACATTTTGACCGCTGTTGTTGAAGTTATAGAAACTTTCCCAATAGACTTTTTTGGAAAGGGGCTCTAAGTAATTTACCCCTGCTTTAATCATCGTAGTAGTATTGGCATTTTGGTTGAGCTGAGAAATCGCACGAATTTGGTCGTTGACGTTGGTTGCGTTAAAGAAGCGCGTCAACGAGCGAATATTATCTGTTCCATCAGTCGATGAAGTACTTAAAGTGCTACTTGCTGCAAATGTTCTTCCTTTTTTCTTGAACTTATGGCGATAAATAGCGGTAAAGTTAAAGTTATAAGCATTCAGATTAGAGCCATTGTTCATGTTGATACGGTTCTGAACATCTTCAGAATTATTCAAATACTGCTGAACTTGGTTAACAGAACTATTGCTCCCACTGAAACGTAAATTTGTTTTAGCAATAATGGTATTCGAGGAATCCAACATTTGTTCCAAACGAGCAGCTACGCTATGTGAGTTTCTAAAACTAACAGTATTGTTGGTATCAAGCGTTGTAAAATTGGAGTTTTGAAGGAAAGTTTTCGTACTTTGATATTGGTCGAGGTTTAACTTAGTTTGGTTATAGAAATAACTTGAACTAAACTTAGTTTTCTGGTGAGTGTAGTTGTAGTTGACACCAGTACCAAAGTTGTTTGTAAAGCCTTTTCCGTCAAAATTGTTCAGATAATCGCCTTCCATATAATAGAATCTATTGCCATTTCCGAAGCCAAAATCTCCATTATCGTTGGAATTAAAAGAGTTATTTCCTTTAAATTCACCATAATCACTCCAGTTTACGCCCGTTTCGTTAATGTTATTGGCATAACCTAACACAGAGAATTGTTCTTTTTTGTTGAAACGATTATAGTTTCCTCTCAAAACGCCACGATCAGAAGTACCAACAGCGGCTGTAATTTTTCCGAAAGCGCCCTTCTTAAATTCGTCTTTCAATTCAAGATTAATGGTTTTTTCTTTTTTTCCATCGTCAGCTCCAGTTAAAAGTGCTTGGTCAGATTTGCCATTATACACTTGAACTTTAGAAATAGTTTCGGCTCCTAAGTTTTTGGTAGCAGCTTTGGGGTCGTCACCAAAGAAAGTTTTTCCGTCGACCAAAACTCTTTTTACATCCTTTCCTTGCGCCTTGATATTTCCGCTTGCATCGACTTCAATACCTGGGAGACGACGAAGAAGGTCTTCTACCGACGAACCTGGCGGAACCTTGAACGACGCAGCGTTATACTCGACCGTATCACCTTTGATACTAAGTGGCGCTTTGGCTGTTTTTACTACTACTTCAAGAAGTTCTTTGGCGATCGGCTTGATTTTGATAGGACCGAGGTCATTGACATCGTTGGGAAACTCTTTGAGTTTTTGTTGGTAAGGTAAAAATCCCACATAGGAGATTTTGAGCAAATACGAAGCATTTTTTACATTTCTGAATTCGAAGGAACCTTTGTCATTTGCTCTAGCAAAGTTCACCAATGACGAGTCTTTGGGTTGAAGAAGCATGACTGTTGCGCCTGAAAGTGTCATAGCACTTGTATCTTGCACAACACCACGAATGGTCACACGAGCAGGATTTTGGGCAAAGAGGTTGGTATATGTAAAAAATAAAGCAATTAATAGAACTAAAGATTTGTTCATAGAATTTTGAATTTTAGATTTTCTTGGAGGTAAATAGGAGTGCTGAATTATGAATGATGAGTTTTGAGTGTAATTTTATGATTACTCATATTTTATCTCATTAATTTCTTCAACTTAATTCTGCACGACTACGTATATGGTTTATGGAGCGGTGTATATATGGGGTTCAGCTTTCGGGTATCGGCTTTCAGCTTTTGAACTTCGGCTTTCAGCAACTTATCACTATAAAACATAAAATCACTCAGTGCCTCTGTATCTGTTGCCTCTGTGCCTACAAAAACAAAACCACTTTGTGCCTCTGTGCCTGTTGCCTTTGTCCCTACATCAACAATGACTTTTCAAATTTATAGGAAGTTCACAAGAGTCTTTATGAATTTAAGAATTTTTAACTAAAAGTTTAGCTAATTAACTAAAAAAATAGTTTAAATCATTGCCTCATGAAAAATTAATTAGGACATTACACTAATAGCCTGAATAAACTTACTATCAGGTATTGTATGCAAGATATATTTTATCAAAAAAATGTAAGGAAGGAATGGGATGAAAGGCTTAAAATATGGGCTGAAATTCTTGGGAATTATATTTTTCGGTAGAAAACTATAGTTAAAAAATAAACCGCAGAAAAAGCTTCTCTGCGGTTTAAACGAAATACCAAGTTAAAAATTATGGTCTTAAGCAGTTTTTGCTGCTTTGCGACGAAGAATTCTATTTTTCAAAGATTCTATAATCATATACATACAAGGTACAAGCAAGAGGGTTAGTAGGAGTGAGCTTGTTAAGCCACCAATAATAACCCATGCCATACCATTTTTTACTTCTGCACCAGCGCCACTTGCTATGGCAATAGGCAACATACCTGTAATCATGGCAATAGTCGTCATCAAGATTGGGCGTAAACGTTCTTTACCTGCCTCAATCAATGCTTCTTTTACCGATAATCCTGTCTCTTTCAAGTGATTGGTAAAGTCCACAATCAAAATACCATTTTTGGCCACTAGTCCCAACAACATAATCAAGCCGACAATAGCGAAGATGGTTAGAGACTCCATCGTTAAAGCAAGAGCTAATAGCGCACCAATCAAAGCCACAGGAATCGAAAACAATACTACAAAGGGATATACCACACTTTCGTACAAAGCCACCATAATGAGATATACCAAAATTACACCTAGCAAGAAAGCAAATCCAAGGCTACCAAAGGCATCTTTCTGACGTTGAATCTCGCCTAAATACTCAATCGTTAACCCTTGTGGCAATTTTAATTTATCTACCTTTTTCTGAATATCTGCCACGATTGTACCAGTTGGACGACCCACGGCGGATGCCGTTACCTTGATAGAGTTCATACGGTCAGAACGCTCCAATACCGATTGTCCAACTACCTCTGTTACTGTTGCAACTTCTTTGAGTTTGATGATAGCTCCACGACTATTGCGCAAAGTCAAATCACGAACGTTTTCGATAGAACGTTTGTCGGATTTATCTAAGGTAATATTGATGGGATATTCTTCGCCCGACTGTCTGAACTTAGATTGATCGTTACCTCTAAATGCTAATTGAATTGCTCCACCAACTTCGGGAACACTTAAACCAAGGTTAGCAATTTTTTCACGGTCAAGTTGTACAGATATTTCCGATTTCAAACTTTTAGTCGAAAACTCCACATAGTCTGTTCCAGGGGTTGTGCGAACAATTTCTTTTACTTGATTCGCAACTTGTTGAATATCATTCATATCAACGCCTTTGATAGCAATCTGGATAGGCGCTTCGCTATTCCCTGTAAGTCCTGTCAAACGGATTACTACTTTTACCCCAGGAATTTTATTGATTTCGTCACGCAATTGTGTACCAAAAATCTCTGACGAAACCTTACGTTTTTCTTTAGGAACTAAGGTTACAGCGATTTCGGAAATATTACTATTGCTACCACCTGAGCCCATAGCACCTGTTTGAGTACCAACATTGGCAAATACCTTTTCTACTTCTGGTTTTTGCAAAATCATTTGCTCGATTTGCTTGGTTACCAAGTTAGTTTGTGACAAAGGCGTTTGTGGTGATAACTCTAATTGAATAGTTAATTCGCCACGGTCGCCATTTCCTGCAAAAGATGATCCAATAAACCCAGCAGGTAATAGTGAAAATGCACCCACAAACAAGATTAAAATGGCAATCAAAACCCAACGTTTGTGATTTAAAGACCATACTAAAATTTTACCATACTCTTCTTTAACACCGTCCAAAAAGCTTTCAAAGCCTAAATTGATACGTCCCCACAGGCTTGATTTGCTTAGTATTTCTACTTTTCCCCATCTTGAAGCCAACAATGGCGTCAAGGTGAATGACACAAACAAACTCATTAGCGTTGAAAATACTACCACTAATGAAAACTCTCTCAAGATATTACCAATCAAACCACCACTCATTGACAAAGGCAAGAATACCACCACATCGACCAAGGTAATGGCGATTGCTGTAAATCCAATTTCCTGACGACCTTCAAGGGCTGATTCTATTTTGCCTTTACCCATTTCGAGATGTCGGTAAATGTTTTCTAAAACCACAATACTATCATCGACCAAAATACCTACAACCAATGAAAGACCCATCAAAGTCATCAAGTTGAGTGAGAAACCAAACACATACATCAAGATAAATGTTGGAATCATAGCCGAAGGAATCGCTACCAATACAAACAAGGAACTACGGAAACTATGTAAGAAAAATAGCATTACAGCCCCCACAATCACAATTGCTAAGAAAAGGTCATGTACTACAGCATCAGCAGAAGCCAAAGTATAAACCGATTGGTCATTGGCAATTTCGTAATCAAACTTCTGAGAAGCGTATTGTTTTTTAATGTCAATTAGTTTCGCTTTTACAAACTTGCTTACATTTACGGCATTAGCATCGGCTTGTTTTACGATTTCGATACCAATACCTGCTCTACCATTATTACGGTTGATGGTTGTTGGTTCTGTTTGCGCATCGGTAATAGTACCTAAATCAGACAATAGGACACGACTACCATCGGCATTTTGACGAATAATCAATCGACGAAGCTCCTCTACTTTAACCAATTTGGCATCCAAACGGATTGAAGTACGATTATCATTATTTAGTACACTACCCGCAGGGTAAGACATATTGCTGTTGGCAATCATTTGATTGACTTGTGCCGACGAGATACTATATGCCTGCAATTTGTCATTATCAAGATTTACTTGAATTTCTCTTTCGCTACCACCAATCAATCGTACCGTACCTACACCCGCCACATTAGCGATTTGAGGTTTGATTTTTTGGTCAATCAAATCATACAAGGCAGGCTCTGACAAGTTGGCTGAGGCACTAATACGTAATACGGGGATTTCGTCCGTATTATAACGGTTTACCACTGGATCGTCGGCATCGTCGGGAAGTGTAGACTTGATTTGGTTAATCTTTCTTTCGGCATCGCGCTGCGCATCTAGGGTATTCACACCAGATTTTAATTGAATCGTAATCAAAGAAAGACCTTCCATTGACTGCGATGACATTTTATCGATACCCTCGATAGCTGAAACGGCTTCTTCGATAGGTTTGGTGACAACATTTTGTATTTCATCCGATGAGGCTCCACGGTACATCGTTTGAACCATAATCACATTTGCCTCAAATTTGGGCAAAAGGTTATAATTAAGCTGTTTATAGCTGACAAACCCGAATAAAATTAGCGTTACAAAAATTACGGTAATCAATAAGGGTCGTTTTATAGATAGTTCGGTAACTGACATATTGTTATGATAGTTAGCTGTTATTGATTAGACGTTTTTGTAATTTTAGTCCCGTTAGTCAAGTTGATTTGACCACTTGTAACGACCTCTTGACCTTGCTGTAAACCAGAAATAACTTCAATGTTTTCGCCAATTTCACGACCTAATGTTACTTTTTGAACAATAGCCTTTCCGTCTTGGACAACATACACATAAGGATTTTTGATACCTTCAGCCAAAGCCAATTTTGGAATTTGCAAAACGCTTCCTTTACGTCCTAAATCAAAGTTGACCATCACGTACGTACCCGCACGAAGGCTGTTGCCTGTCAGGGTCAATTCTACACGATAGTTGTGGTTTTCGTCACCTTTAGGAGAAATGAATTTTACTTTACCTACAAATGCCTTATTCGGAAAAACATCGGTAGTAATTCGCGCCGATTGACCAATTTTTAGTTGATAAACATCTTTTTCATTGACATAAACCACTGCTTTCAAATTCACATCATCCACGATGGTTGCTATGACATTACCAGGATTTGCATATTCACCAGCCATCAATTTTCGAGAAGTAATCACACCACTAATCGGTGAAATAATATTACCATCTGCGATTTGTTGTTTGGTCAATTCGATTTGAATGCGTGTATTTTCAACATCATATTTTGAGTTGGTTACGCTCACTTCTGTACCTGCATTTCCTTTGAACAAATCGGCATTACGCTTCAAATCCTTTTCTAATTTGTCAAGCGTCAACTGATTGGCTTTCAAATTGATTTGTTTGATTTTTGAATCTAAAGTACCGATTACCTGTCCTTTACGTACACGTGAACCAACCTCAATTCCCAAGGTTTCGATTTTACCTTGAATAGCACTTGTAACAGTTGCTTCGTTAGTCAATTCGATATTGGCAGGAAGACTAACATCACCAGCCAATTCTTGATAGCTTACTTGATAAGTCGAAACTGCCACTGGCAATGCCGTGCGGTCTACCACTACCTTGTTTGCTTCAATTTTCTTTTTGTTTTTATATAGCGTAAATCCAATTAATCCTACCAGAGCAATAATGGATAGTGTGATTACTGACTTTTTCATTGATATTTTTGATTAAAATTGATTGATATAGCTTTTTAAAGAACCTTTTGATTTTTCATATTCCAATCTCGAACTCAGCACATTGATCAACGAAGTCATGTAATTGCTTTGTGCTTCTTTGAACGAGTAGTCAGAATTGAGCAAATCTGATAATGTTGCCACTCCCTTTTCGTATTCTACCGTTGTACTTTCTAAGACAGTTTTGGCAAAAGTGAGGTTTTCACGGTTGATGCCTAAGTCCGATTGAGACTTTTGCAATTGAGCCGAAGAGTTATGATATAGCATTGAGAGGTTATCACTCATCAACTTATAATTAGCCTTGGCGTTTAATAGTGAAATTTCGGCTTGCTTGAGTTGGCTACTTTTGCGGTATCCGCTAAACATTGGGATATTTACTTTTAAACCAATAGTCGAGAAATCAAACCATTTACCAAATGAAGGACCAAATTCGTTTCCAAAACTTTGTCCACCATAACGGGCATACATCGAAACCGTTGGTAAAAAAGCAGCTTCTTTGCGCTTTACGTCAAAAGATAAAAGCGAAGCGTTGGCATTCTGAATTTTGAGGTCTAGTAGGTTACCTATTTCAAAACCATTATCTTTTTCTCCCAACGCCATTCCCTCATAATTCAAAGATTCAACATCCACTACATCTTCTGTAACAGGCATACCGATGGCATTTTTGAGACGGTTTAAAGCGATTTGCTTGTTTACCTGTAGGATTGATTTTTGAGCAACAATATTGTTCAAGCTTGCTTTGGTGCGGTCATACTCAGTTTTCTTGATGACGCCTTTCTCTAAACGAAGTGCCAAAATCTCCAACAAGTCTTTATATTTCTTTTCGTTCTCAAGCGTTAGTTTTTCTTGTTCTTTGATAACTAATACTTGAAAATACGCACTTACCGTATTGTAAATCAGTTGTTCTTGATTTTGTTCTTTTTTAAAGGCTGAAAGCTGGTTGTTGGGTTCGGCAGCTTTGATACCCACTAACATCGACTTGTCATAAATCACTTGGTCGAGTTGAACTGTCCCCATCGTATTATACTGATTACCAAACTGTAATCTAATTTCAGTAGGAGAAAATGCTCCCGCTGGAATTACCGTAATTTGGCGCTTGAGGTTATCGTCAAATGTGACTGTACCATTTACTTGAGGCAAATAACCCGCCAATGCTTCCACTGATTTTTGTTTGGCTAGGGCTATTTCATTTTCGTAAACGGTGTTACTCACATGATTTTTGAGCGCATAATCTACACTCGATTTTAAAGTCAAACGTTGCTGTGCCTTGGCACTCAGCGAAAGCCAACATCCTAACAGTGCTAGGTAATATGGTATTGTTTTCATAAAAGAGTAGTTGATTTTAATATTGTTGAACTTTCAATAGTTGATTTTGTCAACTATTTGAGCAAAAAAATTATTTTTCTGAATTTTGTTTTAATTTGATAAGAACTTTAGTGAATACCTCAAGTTCTTCTTCTGTAATACCTACCAAATTTCTTTCGGTCACCACATCGATTACTTCTTGACACTGTTTCATAATATCTTTTCCAGCTTCGGTAATAACTAAGTGTTTTTTGCGACGGTCGGTAGTGTCGTTTACACGAATCAAATAACCCATTGCTTCCAACTGGTCGATATGGCGCATAATCGCTGATTTATCCTTATGAATCATTTCGGCCAAATCCGATTGAATTGTTTCTTCTTTTGAAGCAATAAGGTGTAATAAAAAATGTTGTTCAGGCAAAATCTGAATACCTGCATTGGCCAATTCACGAGCCGATTGCTTGAACAATGCTTTGACTGTATCAGCAAATAGGTATCTAAATGAATTACGTTGTACTTCCATTATCGTTGACTTTAAAAATAGTTGACTTTAAAATAGTTGACAAAATCAACGATTCAAAATTAGAGTATGAAAATGAATTCTCCAAAGAAATTTGATGAAAAGTAAAAAAAGAACGTTAACTGGCAGAAAATCAGGCTCAAAAAGCATGAAAGTGTATTTCTAAGTCAAGAATTGGCACTGCGCAAAGGATTTGAAGAGTCACCCATTTCGGATATGAGCTATTGGACTTGGGAAGAACAACAAACTTTATCGAAGAATCGAGGATGAAAGTTGGGGAGCACATCAGAATAAAATATCTTCGTAAATAATAGATAGGAATTGAGAGGTATCAACCTAATAAATAGATAATAATGTTATTTTCCTTTAGCTTTTATAGCTCGTTTTTGCTTGTCTTTTTCATCCACTTGATGGTTTACAGTTTTCTGTTTTTGGTAAAATATATCAAAACTCAGCAACTTTCCAGTTTTTGGATGAGCTTATTTCTGTTGTTAAGCACCCTATATTTCACGCCTTGGATGGTTGGATTTGCTGGTTGGTATGACACACAACCTTATAGAGATTTCCTATTTTACACTCCTTTTCAACATTTGTTTCTGTTAGGACCAGTGCTATTTTTTTATACACAAAGTCTACTGAATCCTGCGTTGAGACTAAACCGTAGCATGTTATTGCATTTCATCCCTGCCATTCTATATTTGGTATACAGTGCTATCATCGTGATTTACGACAAATTTATCCTCCATGATTATGGTTTTCTTGCCAGTGGACAAGACCCTGACTTTGACCCATGGTATCAGCTTTTGGGATTTGTCAGTATGTCGGTTTATTTGGTTATGGGATTTAGATACCATCAATTGTATGTAAAAAGTATTAACCAAGTTTTGAGTAACACAACGGCCTATTTGTATCCATGGTTGCCGAGATTCTTTTTTGCTTGTATCACTTTACTATTCATTAGGGGCGTCGTAGCGGTATTGGGGCTTATTTGGGATATGAACTATATTAATACATGGTGGTATTTTTTGTGTTATGCCATTTGCTGTTATTACATTGCGATTTTGAGTTATAGCAATGCCGTCGAAAGTAAGTTGTTGTTTCGAACCAATCTTTTATCTACAGACGAAACCTATTGGGCTGCTTCTGATACCATCGACACAGAATATATCTCTATTCCAATTGCTGAAAGCACCACAACCCAAGAACTAAGTGATGACCTGTTAACAATCAAAGAGTCTCTTCTCTCAGTTTTAGAACAAGAACAAGTTTTTCTGAATCCTGAACTTACCTTGGTTGAGCTGTCAAAACAACTCAATACCAATGCTTCGATTTTGAGTAAAGTAATTAATAAAGGTTTTGGTCAAAACTTTAATGATTTAATCAATCAGTATCGTATCAATATTGTGATAGGTGAAATAGAAAAAGGGCTTCATAAAAAACAAACGTTGTTGAGCATCGCATACGATTGTGGTTTTAATAGCAAAGCAACTTTTAACCGTGCTTTTAAAAAAGTTACCAATTTTACCCCTGTAGAGTACATTCAACAGCATTTTCTTTAATAAAATAGGTTTCAAATCATAATTTGAAGCGATTGAGGTATTCAGATAGAGCTACTTTTGAAGAAAAAAAACATTTTATGCAAAAGCTATTCGACCTCTTATTTCGCCCAATCACTATGCCTCGCTGGTGGCAAGATGTATTTATTAGTATCCCAAGAATCATCTGTGGATATTGGCTCACTTCAGATTTTGGCGCCTCCAAATTTGGTTTGCCTTGGACTCCTGCTGAGATTAATCTTGGTTTATTTGAAGTGGTATTCTGGTTTCCCAGCGATGTTGTAGCGTATGGGGGTATTTTCAAAACATTCTCTGTTTTTCTAGCCTACATGGGTGCTTTTAGTGAAGGTATCGGTGGAATGGCCTTTATACTTGGTTTTCAAACCCGCCTATTTTCATTTTTGATGGCATGTACCATGCTTGTGGCGGCAATCTGTCAGCAGTGGGACAATGGGCTATGGTCAATGATGCCTGCTTTGGGGATTTTGTGGGTAAGTATGTTTCATCTTATTTTAGGCAGCGGACGCTTTGGCATCGATCATTTGATTTATCAAAAGCAGAATTTCAAGATTGGAATGCTTAGTTTTTTACCAATTGTCTTGGTATTACTGATGGCAGGAGTTCAAGATACAAAAACTCATACAGTAACAGTACAAGTAACTTTGCCACATAAAACAAGTGTTAAAACGATGGGAGTTCGAGGAAATGATGCTCCTTTGAATTGGAATACCGATTTAGCGATGAAGGAGGTAATTAAAGATTCTATCTATACCGCTCAATTTAAAGTCAACACGGGTTTTAACTTTACCAAAATAAAATTTGTACTAAATGGTGGAATCGAACTGGAAAATCAAGAAAATAGATACATTTTACTAGATGACAAAACTTTAAATACATCTTATAAAGCTGTGTATGATGTGGCAAAAGATGATAAGAAAAAGTAAATGTTAGTTGTTGACAAATAGGTTTATTTTCCTAATAGGGTGCGAATGAATTCGCACCCTATTAGGAAAAATACCATCACTTGGCAGAAATCAATAATCCCAAGCCAAGGATATAGCACAACAACATGATATGAAGTAAAGTATTGGTTCCTTGAGGAGCATTTTTGAATTCTTTCCAGATATAAATACCCCAGATAGCAGCTACAATGGTAGCTCCCTGCCCCAAACCATACGAAATAGCAGGACCAGCCGTACCTGAAGCAATGATATTGAATGACATTCCGATGCACCAAATACTCCCACCAACAATACCCATAAGATGACTCTGGCTTGTTCCCTTGAAATAATCTGAATAGCTTACAGGTGCTCCTACAAAGGGTTTTTTCATTAAAAATGTATTGAAAACAAAATTACTCAAGAAGATACCTACCGCAAAAAATACCACAGCGGTATAAGGGCTCAATTTTCCATCTACAGGATGTGTAAAATCAGGGAACATGGAATTGGCGACGTATTTATAAAATAGTCCCATCAACAACCCACTAATAACCGAAAGAGCAAGTCCTTTGCTAGATACAGAAGCCGTATTGCCTGCAAGCATTTTTCGATAAGCATTGGCATTGAGCAAAATAGCGATTACAATAAGCGCTACCCCCGCAAAAATAAAAGTTGAATTACCAATAGGGGCATCGATATAATTCACAATCACGCCGACTACCAATGCCAAACCTATTCCCACAGGAAAGGCAACCGACATCCCTGCAATAGAAATAGCTGCTCCTAACAGGATATTAGCCAAATTGAATACGATACCTCCGATAATTGCTGAATAAATATTGGTAGTATCAGCTTGCTTTATATCTACCAGAAAACCTCTTCCTCCTTCGCCCATACTTCCTAAGGTAAAGGCAAATAACAAAGAGGTAATGAGTATTCCGATAACATAATCCCAATAGAAAAGCTCAAAACGCCAATTGGACGAAGCTAACTTTTGGGTATTGGCCCATGAGCCCCAGCATAACATAGTTACGATACAAAAAACCACCGCAGTGGTATAGTTTTCGATGATAAACATAAACTTGATACGGTTGTGGTTATTACTTTTTTGCAGCTGGTTTTCTCTGTCCAAAACGATAGATAGTCTGATTGGAATCGTTATTTGGACTATCACCATAAATCAACACTTCGGTGATACGGCATTCATGCTCCTCAGATGGATTAAGCATTTTTAGCTTGACGGTATGCTTTCCCTTTGGTAGTAAATATTTCCAAAATAACTCATGGCGACGTTCTTTGAAACTTGTCGGCAAGGCTACAGTCTCAATTTTATTACCATCTAAATACAATTCTACCTGAAAATTGAAAGTACTTTCTGACATCCATTTGGCAGTTTCTCCTTTTACCACAAAACCTGTTCCTTCAAAATCAAAGGTATATTCGTCTTTCAAATATTTATTAACAAACTGTTTGTCAATCGGATAAGTCCCATCAAAGCTTTTTTCCATTTTGACTGGCACAGGAGTTTGAATCGGAATAATCACTTTATCTTCTAAGACTTTCCCACCATTACGTTCAATATTCAACAAGGCGTGTTTGGTACCGATTTCATACACATCTGCCAATGAAATAGTTGTGTATTTAAAATCAATATCTTCGGCCTCTTTCAAACCCATTTTCCAATAAGCCGGAATTTTGTCATAACCCAATACTGTTCCAAGTATTCCTCCTGCTGATGAAGGATTGCAGTCTGCATCTTGACCGCAACGCGTTGTAATTTCCATTGTTTGGGAAAAATCTCCATTGCCATAAAGTAAACCTAAAACCACATACGCCGAGTTGATCGTCGCATCGATATTGAATGGCGCAAACACGCCATCAGGGCATCCAATATCTTGTGTCCATTTGTCTTGGAGTAAATACCATGTCTTTTTCCAATCATTTGGATACATTTGATGCCATTTGATTACGTCAGCTATACATTTGTAATAATTACTTTCTTTGGGAATAGTCTTGAGTGCTTCTGAAACAATGTATTTTATATCAGTTGAAGTAAATGCCAAAGTATAACACGCACCTAAATACACGCCACCAAAATACCCATCGCCATAGTTCATGATATGTCCAATTTTATCAGAAATTTTTGAGGCAGCATTTGGCATAGCAGGAGACATAAGTCCTGCAAAATCGCATTCTATCTGATAATCAATACAATCGGCATGTGGATTATTGACCCAATGACCAGAGGCAGGAGGCATCATCCCATGCAAAATATTATATCTTCCCGCTTGATTTGCGTGCCAAAGTGCATAGCCAGCATTGGCATAAGCCTTGGCGTGTGACTCAACTGGAGCATCAAGCCCTTCTTTCTCAAAAACATCCACAAAAGTCAAGTCCATATATAAATCATCATACAAACCTGGATTGTTGAGCATAGTGTTTTTCAAATAGCCATCATACCATTGTATAGGCTGATATTCATTGATGATGGTGCCATTGTACTTAAACTCAACGGGTCCTCCAAAGGTTACGCCAATAGTTTGACCAGCCCAACCTCCTTTGATTTTATCCTTGAGCTGTGTTTTGCTCAAGGTAAGTGTTTTTTGTTGCGCCAATAATGTATTAGTCAAAAATAGAATTAATAGAAATGTTTTTTTCATAAAGTTAAATAGTTGATTAATAAAAGGATAAAATAGTTTTACATGCTCTAGGTTATAAGATTTATGCCATAGGCTAAAAGTTGAAAAGTATTTTTCATGAAATAATTTAAGCTTTTTCGCTTAATGCCTACGGCGTATAGCTTAAAGCGTATTTATGCAAAATAGAACTGCATAAATACTTAACGTTCTAAATTTTGATATAGAAAGCTTTTCATTATTCGATTGATAAACTCATTGGAATCAATCGAAACACCCACTTCGGCATTAGGAATTTGATTTTCGTTTATTCGAGTAAAGCCTTCGTTATCGACTGCAATATTGACTTTTTTAGTCTTGAAAAGTTCAGGGTACAGAATCATACCAATCGCTACAGGGTCAAACAACGTTGGCGTTTCGTTGCCCCATAGCACGTACAAACCCGACAAGGCATTTGTCAAAACAGACTGTCGCATCAATAATAAATCTCGCTTGGCTTTCTCAAGTTTTACCATGGCAGTTACGTCCAATCCAGCATAAACTATATTGGCACCTGAATTGACAAACTTCTTAGCAGCAGGAATATCTACTTTTACATTCCATTCGGCATCGATACTTGGATAGGTGTTGTAACCAATATAGAATGACCCAAACATCGCATAGATTTTCTTGGCTAATTTCAAGGCTTTGGGGTCTTTGTCGATGACATCTGCCATATTCGTTACTGGACCAACCGAAATAATGATGACCTCATTCGGATATTTTTTGAGGTTTTCGATGATAAAATCTGTAGCAGATTGTTGAATAGGCTTTAATTTGTTGAAATCCTTAGCCCAGTAAAATTGTTCTGCATACCAGTTGGCACGCTCGTCAATTTTGGAAGTATTACGTCCCAAGGCTACAGGAATTGTGTCTTGACCAGTCTCATACAATAGTTTAAGAGCCACTTTGGCTCGGTCATCGGTACGACCGTAGCACGTAGTAATGCCCAAAATATCCAATTTATCTTGATTGGTTAGAAGCATGGCTAAGGCAAAGGCATCATCAATATCATCGCCCAAATCGCAATCAAAAATGACTTTTTGTCGAGTTTGTCCAAACAGCATCATTGACATGAGCGTCAGCACAATAGTGAGTTTAAGTTTCATAGAAAATGGGGTTTAAGTTATGTGTTTAGGCTCTAGGCAAAGAGTTTTAAAATGTTTTTTAGTAACAACACACATGCTTTTTCCAATGCCACCGCCCAAAGCTCTAGGCTTTATGCTGTAGGCTAAAAGTTAAATAGTATTTCTCATGAAATAATTGAGGCTTTTTTGACTAATGCCTACAGCTTATAGCTTAGAGCGTATTTTTGCATTAATACTTAATTTAGCATTACTATTCTGATTATGAATTCGTTATGCTAATCGATATACTATTAACTAACAACTCCTATTACTTACATTTCAGCTCTTGATGGCATAGAAGCTTGTGCTCCCATGCGAGTAACGGCAATAGAGGCAGCTTTGCAAGCAAACTTTACAGCTTCTGAAAGTATTTTTTCTTCATAAATCGCTACTGCCAAGGCTCCGCTAAAACAGTCTCCAGCGGCTGTAGTATCTATGGCTTCAACCTGAGGAGCTTCAATTACTCCTTCAAAATCAGCTGATTTCAGATAAGCTCCTTTTGCACCCAAAGTAATGATGATATTTTGAACGCCTAGTGCTGCAAAGACTTGTCCCGCTTTTTGAGCACTTTCAAAATCCGTAACTTTTACTCCTGTAAGCAGTTCTGCTTCGGTTTCGTTTGGCGTAATTGTATGAATAAATGGGAATACGGATGAGGAAAGTTGAGCCGCTGGGGCTGGATTCAGAATCACTTTTAATCCAGATTTATAGGCTTTTTGAATCGTATATTCAACCGTTTTGATAGGTGTTTCTAGTTGTATCAGCAGAATATTATCCCGTTCAAAAATACTCGACGCATTTTCGATATCCTCGATAGACAAATGGGCATTTGCTCCTGGCGCCACCGTAATGCAATTTTCACCTCTGGCATCCACATTGATAAGAGCAACTCCCGAAGGGTTTTCGGTATCGACTACCACAAAATCGGTGTTGATACCCTCTTGCACAAATTGTTGGCGTGCTTGTCGCCCAAAAATATCATCTCCTATTTTGCAAACGAACACGGTTGGGCACCCTAGTCGGGCAGTAGCTACTGCTTGGTTAGCACCTTTGCCACCAGCATTCATCAAAAATTTTCCTCCAATGACAGTTTCACCCGGTGTAGCAAGTTTTTCTGCTTTGATGACCATGTCTGTATTTGAGCTCCCAACTACAATAATTTTCTTCATCAGATTATTTTTAAATTTGAAACATTCAAAAATATCTAAAAATAATATCAAAACACAGTGTATAGAAAAATGATATGTAACTAGCTACAAGACTTTGGCAGATCCGTAAAAGTCTTTTTTTACAAAATATTAGGCTGTAGATGATATGCCAGAAAATCAAAAACTGATAGAGAGAAAATTTTGCCTTGAAATAACCGTATAGCTAAGCCTTTCAATGTCAGATTTGGGATTTCTGATTTCGAAAATAAACAGTTTTTATAATCCTTCGTACACTGCTAATTGAGAGTGACATTTTTAATTATTACCTTAATTTAGAATAAAAAGTGCTGAAAGTTAGAGTATTACATTCGCAACTCAGTATTCATGCATAAAAAAATAGCTATCAAAAAAATTCTGATAGCTATCCGTTTTCATACAAGATAGGATGAACAGGTTAGTTCAACTTACTATTGTCCTTGACCTAGTGAGTAAGCGGCTTTACCATCAAACTCATAAAGGTTTTCTGTTTTAATGACATCTATGCCTTGCGAAATGGCTTTCTCTAACAACGCTGGAATTTGCGCGCTTGAACCAAGTCCCTTAAATCTACATCTCCAGTGGTCTGTACAAAATGTTTCAGGAAATCCTTCAGGCCACACTTTGATTCCTCGATTGGTAATCATACTTAGTTCTAATCCTGCATGATTCAACTGGCTTACTTGTGCTGCCAAATCATCTGCCTGACTGCCAGACCAGTGTACGAATAAATCTACACCAACGATTTCCTTTTTGGCAGGTGCTTTACGCACGTACTTCGGCAAGTACATTTGGGCTCCTTCCGCATACTCAACTGCTTGAAGCTGCTTTGGTTTTTGACCTAGGTTTGCAATTACAGCCTGTGCAAATTCTTTTGTTCCAACTTTTTGAGTACTTGTTCCCTCCTGATAGATATCGTAAGTATGAATACCGTCTTCGATGGTTTTAAGCCATGCGTTTTGTACCTTTTCGGCTATATCCATCTGACCAATATGTTGTAACATCAGGATGGCACCTTGCAATAGTCCAGATGGGTTAGCAACATTCTGTCCAGCTCTTCGTGGGGCAGAGCCGTGAATGGCTTCAAACATGGCACATTCTTCACCGATGTTCGACGAACCAGCCAAGCCCACTGAGCCTGCGATTTGTGCAGCGATGTCTGAAAGTACATCTCCATAGAGGTTTGGTACTACAATTACATCAAAAGCCTCAGGGGTATCAGCCATTTTGGCTGCGCCAATATCGATAATCCAGTGTTCATTTTCAATTTCTGGATACTCCTGAGCTATTTCGTCGAATACCTTATGAAACAATCCATCTGTTTGCTTCATAATGTTGTCTTTTGTAAAGCAAGTTACTTTTTTACGTCCGTTGTGTTTGGCATACTCAAAAGCATAGCGAACGATTTTCTCACAACCTGGGCGACTAATGAGTTTAAGACACTGTACCACTTCGTCGGTTTGTTGGTGCTCAATACCTGCATAAAGATCTTCCTCATTTTCACGGATAATCACAATATCCATCTTAGGGTGCTTGGTATCCACAAACGGATGCAGACTTAAACAAGGGCGAACGTTAGCGTATAAGCCCAAAAACTTACGAGTAGTTACGTTAAGACTCTTGTAGCCTCCCCCTTGTGGCGTTGTAATGGGCGCTTTTAAGAAGACTTTGTTTCGGCGTATAATGTCCCACGACTCTCTTGCAATACCTGAAGTATTACCAGACAAATACACCTTTTCACCAATGTCAATTGTCTCGATTTCAATTTTTGCTCCTGCAGCAAGAATGATTTCTAAAGTGGCATCCATAATCTCTGGTCCGATACCATCTCCTTTTGCAACTGTAATTTTTGTCATCTGTGTTTGTGTTATGCTTTGTTTACGACACAAAATTGAAGCAATATTTTCATAAGTTTTTATTTATGTTAAAAATGTTTTACATAAATAAAATTTATAATAATACTTTCTGTTTAATAGTCCGACATACTACTTAAATTACAAGTAATTGATTTTCAAATAATTAATAACAATTATAAACTTGAGATTTTTGTCTAAAATATTGATATATAAATATTTTAAATGTTTATAATTTTATGTATAAATAAAAACTTATGATTAATTCATTTCAATTTTGTATTCAAATATTAAAACACATACAGAAATGATACTTTCAACATCAGTACAATTAGCAAAAACATATTTAGAAAAGGGAGGAGTAATTGGGCTACCAACAGAGACCGTTTATGGTTTGGCAGGAAATATTTGGGATCAAGAGGCAATCAATAAAATCTTTGCTATTAAAGAACGTCCCAAAAATCATCCTTTGATTGCGCACGTGGCTCATTGGAATCAAGTAGAAAGTATCGCAAGTGATATTCCTGCCATGGCACAGCAATTAGCAGATAGGTTTTGGCCTGGCCCACTCACTATGATATTAACTGCCAAACCTGACGTGCCTTCAGCAGCAACTGCTGGTCTCGGAACTATCGCTGTTCGAATGCCTGAGCACCCTTTGGCATTGAAATTACTATCAGCACTTCCTTTTCCATTGGTTGCTCCAAGTGCAAACCCTTTTGGAAAAATTAGTCCTACCTCAGCTATGCACGTATTTTCCTATTTCAAAGGAAAAATACCTTTAACACTTGATGGTGGAAATTGTAAAATAGGACTTGAATCGACCATTATTGGCTTCAAAGATAATGCTGTAGTAATTTATCGTCAGGGAGTTATTAGTAAAGATGATATCCTTGAGGTACTTCCCAATACGGCGGTATATTATGATATTGATAGCCAAAATAACTATCCGGGCAGTCATCGTTCTCATTATGCACCCAAAACTCCCTTGATTATTACTGAATCTTTAGAAGAAACGCTTGAGAAATATACAGACCAAAAGATAGGATTGCTCAGTTTAGGGACTAAAGGAGAGAATTTTTCAACTATTGCTGAAATCCGTTATTTGAGTAAGACAAATGACCTAAAAGAGGCCGCCTCTAATCTATATGCTCACTTACATGAATTAGATAGGCTGAATCTTGATGTGATTGTGGCAGAACTTTTCCCTACCAGTGATTTGGGGATGGTAATCAATGATAAATTGATTAGAGCCTCTAGTCAATTTGTGTAGATGCTTTCAAAATGTAGTGTATTACCGAATAGATTATTTATAAACTTTCAGGCCAACAAAAAGACTGATCATTTATCTTAACTAATTGTTATATTATGAATTCAAGCTTATTACTCGAGAATTTATCAAATCCTGCACTGTTATTTTTTGTTTTAGGAATTGTATCGGTGGTGTTAAAAAGTGATTTGAAAATTCCCGCCAATTCATCGAAGTTTATCTCATTATACCTATTGTTTGCGATTGGGTTCAAAGGTGGTCAAGAGCTTTCCCATGAGGTCTTCAATGGTCAAATGGTTTGGGTGATGCTCACAGGTATATTTATTTCTGTGGCGATTCCTTTTTATACTTTTTTAATTCTTAGAAAAAAACTAAACGTGTATGATGCAGGAGCAACGGCGGCGGCTTATGGCTCGGTGAGTGCCGTAACATTTGTGACGGCGGTTTCGTACCTCGAAACTCATCATTTACCAATACACGGCTATATGGTTGCTACCATGGCATTGATGGAATCACCAGCCATTATAGTAGGATTGCTATTGATTTCTGTTTTTGGTAAAGATATTCATCAAGGTATCCAGAAAAAGGAGGCACTCAAGCATTCTTTAACGAATGGAAGTGTTCTACTAATTTTAGGGAGTTTGATAATAGGCTACTTAGCCAATGCCAAACAGGCGGAAGGCATCAAACCTTTTACCAATGATTTGTTTAAAGGTTTCCTAGCTATCTTTTTATTGGATATGGGAATTTCAAGTGGAAAAAAATTGACGTCCTTCTTTTCCTACGGTTGGTTTCCCATCATTTTTGCAGCGATTATTCCATTAGTCAATGGATGTCTTGTGGGATGGGTAACTGGATTTTTCTGTGAACATTCGATAGACCGCTTTATACTAGCAGTCTTAGCGGCGAGTGCGTCTTACATAGCCGTACCTGCTGCCATGAAAATATCGGTACCCCAAGCGAACCCAGGATTGTATTTGCCTATGACCTTAGCGATTACTTTTCCCATCAATATCACAATTGGGCTACCCATTTACTTCGGGATTGTCTCGATGTAATTTTGAATGGTGAATGATGAGTTGTGAGTAATGACTTGTCCTTGCCTAAAATAGGTTGCCCTCAAAAATCAACTAATGATGGCAACTTCAAAATCTAAAACTGGAAAAAGTAC
>NZ_JAAALB010000200.1 GCF_009905545.1 Cellulophaga sp. BC115SP
CCAATCACCGTATTCGAGTTTTTACAAAAAAATGCAGTTTGGCAGGAAGCTCAGCAAATAGACGACGCCTCTGGTGACTACTATACTATTACTATTTCTTGTCAAATCAGAAATGTATCAGAGTCATTATTGACGTGGCTTTATGCCAACCAACAAAGACGCTTTGTAGCCTTATGGCGTGGAGTTGATTCGGATACGTTTTACAATGGAAATCAGGAAAACGGTTTACGCTACCAGTACAACCGACTAGCCTCCGATCGTAAGATTATAGAGCTGACCCTAACAGGGCGATTTATTACTCCAAGCCTTCCACTGAACCCTACATTTATTTCTTCCATTTTGACCCAATATCAATACCAAACATTTTGACATGGCACAGACACTCATCGTTAAACCCCAACACGTAAATACTGCTCAAGTGTTTATTGATGGGAAATCTATTTTACTCAATAATAACCTAACTCAAGAGCAGTTATTAGCTATTTGGCAAAGAGCGGAGTTTCGTTCATTTATTGACATTACTTATACCAATATTGCTGACAGCTTTCCAGAAAACTTTGAGATTGACCCGACCTTATTTCATGCTTATGATTCTGGTGAGATTAGTTATAA
>NZ_JAAALB010000201.1 GCF_009905545.1 Cellulophaga sp. BC115SP
GATCCACAACCAACGAATCCATGTGTATGGGGTATCGGTCAAGTGTTAGCGAATACAAGCACGACTTGGAGAACAGGTGACTGTGATGGCGATGGAGTAACCAACTACGCAGAAGCAACTGGAGCAGATGGTAACCCAGCTACAATTGCTGATAACACCAACCCACTAAGTGCTTGTAGCTTAAACTTGAGTCAAGTGACTTTAGTAGCGACGAGTACAGGCGACTGTGATGGCGATGGTGTAACGAACAAAGATGAGATTAATGGTATCGATGATAATCCATTGACGACTGCAGACAATACAGATCCGAACGATGCTTGTAGTTACAACAAGGTAGACCAAGTACTTGCGAATGTGGATCCATCTTGGTTGACCAAGGACTGTGATAAGGATGGTAATCCAAACGGAACAGATCCAAATCCACAGACTGCTACAGCAGCTAATGATGCATTAACAGCATCATTTGGTACAATCAGTACAGTAAATGTGCTATCGAATGATGACTTCTTACCAGTAGCGAGCAATGTGATTACTAGAACAGGTGGCACAGCAAGTGGAACGGCAGTCTTCGCTCCAGTAAC
>NZ_JAAALB010000202.1 GCF_009905545.1 Cellulophaga sp. BC115SP
ATCTTGTTGAGAACCTTTAATTTTACCTTGGAAAATTGGCTAAAAATGCGTATTTTAAAGGTATGCAAGGACGCAAAAATTTCCAATGTAAAATGTACTACCAAGTCAGCTTAGATAGCTTGGTAAGTCCCGATAATTTCTATCGAAAACTCGAAAAAGTACTTGATTTACACTTTCTGTATGCTCGAACAGCACCTTATTATGGAATTGAAGGTCAGGAGTCGATCGATCCTGTCGTATTTTTCAAGATATTATTAGTGGGGTATTTGAATAATATTCCTTCTGATAGACGTCTGATGGAATACTGTTCAAATTGCTTGGACATTCGCCTGTTTCTCCAATATGATTTGGACGAAGCTCTTCCTTGGCATAGTACTATTAGCCGCACACGTCAGTTGTATGGCGAAGGAGTATTTTTGGAGTTGTTTCAAATGGTATTGAAGCTATGTGTCGACAAAGGCATGGTCAGAGGCAAACGCCAGGCAATTGATAGCGTTTTTATTAAAGCCAATGCCAGTATGGACAGTCTTGTTGAAAAAGAGATATTGGAAGATGCCAGCGCTTTTGTTGATGAGCTAG
>NZ_JAAALB010000203.1 GCF_009905545.1 Cellulophaga sp. BC115SP
AATACTGATTATGAGAGAATTAGATTTAATCCGCTTGTATTACTACCTCTGCGAGTGCTATGATAATGAACTTCGCTGGCATTGCCAAAGATTTAGCAATAATTCCTCACCAAGCAATGAGAAGATTACTGATAGCGAACTTTTAACCATTTATTTTTACTGCCGTCTTTATGAGGATAAGCACAAAAAGACTGAAATTTATGACTATACAGTTAGATATATGAGTAGTTGGTTTCCTAAGTTGCCCAATTATTCAAATTTCAACGCCAGAATAAATGCTTTGAATCCAGCTTTATCGGCTTTGGTGCCAATCCTTTTACAAAACATTGAAAATAAGTGTATTGTCAAAGGGATTAGTCATGATATTGTCTTAGTTGATTCATATCCTATCATACTTTGCTCAGGTAAAAGACAAGGTAAAGTAGCTACTGAATTATCAGATAAGAGTTTCTGTGCAACCAAAAATCTATATTATTATGGAGTAAAAATACACATGGTTGCTCGTAAAGTTGAAAAAACAATACCATTGATGGACTTTGTTAGTATTACCTCAGCCTCAGAGAATGATT
>NZ_JAAALB010000204.1 GCF_009905545.1 Cellulophaga sp. BC115SP
CCTTTGCTATCTATCTTTTCGCCTTTGTAGGTTAGTATTGCTCGTTTGCTGCCTTCTTGCGTACATTGGTAATAGTTAGCCTCTTTATGGTAGGTAAATCCTGTTCGTTCTGATTTGTACTGTCCAAAGTTGGGTATCCATGCGTTGATGCCTTTAGCGTCCAAATAGGCCAAAGCTTCGCCACTGCTATAACCGCCATCGGCTAAGACCTCTCCCAATTCAATATCATGTTCTGATAAATTCCCTTTTGTTAGTTCCAGAATTTGGGCTAAACATTGGCTATCTCGTTTGTCGGCAAAATCAGCGCATGCACCAGTGATTACATGATGAGCATCGTCCACTGCTATTTGCCCAAAATAGTTTAACTGACGAGCCTTCCCGGGTTTTACACTGATGCGTGCATCCGTATCGGTAGGTGAATAATGGGTATGGTTTGACACATATTTGGGACGAATCAGATTCCCATTCTCATCAAGCTTCTCAGTGTTACTGTAAGCTTCCCCAAAAATAGTACGGATTAAAAGTTTAAAAAGTGTGATATTTTTTAACTTTAGGTAAGTATTATGA
>NZ_JAAALB010000205.1 GCF_009905545.1 Cellulophaga sp. BC115SP
GGTATTTTCTCCATCAGAGCATTTATTTCATCTGTTGAAGCTATGTCCATAATATTTGCTATTAATGAAAGATTACTTAAAGAATTGGGATATTTTTCTGTATGTTTTTCAATCAAATTCATGATTTTAGCTTTGTCCTCGAATGAAAAATTACCTTTAAATTTTTGGGAAATAAGTCCCCAAATTTTGTGGTCATCAATGGTGATAGGATTTCCTGAAATACTGACAGGAGCAACTTCAATAACTTTACTATCGATCAAATTTGGCTTATTTTTATATATAACATTGATCTTTTTTCCATCCGTAAACACACCTCTTGCTCCTTGAAAATCATTAAATCCAATTACAATATCCCTTGGATAGTCTAGTTTTCCTGTTAGGACAAATTTATTTTTATTGATGATAATAGTGTCGATCGAAAAAGTTGGGTTTCTGTGAACATTCACCTTTTTAATAAGCCCATCTTCATAAGTGCCAGTTATTTTGAAAGGAATTTGTTGTGAAAAAATATTATGTGAAATGAAGAGGAGTAAATAAATAAAATTTTTCATAGATGTGATTTT
>NZ_JAAALB010000206.1 GCF_009905545.1 Cellulophaga sp. BC115SP
AGTTTCATCAAGAAGTCGTAAATAAGTGTGACAATGGCTAATAATTTAAGGGTATTCTCGAAGAACCATAACCTAGGAGATTCAATAGCTAGCTCCGTTTTGGCGAATCTAAACGCTTGTTCAATATTCCATCGATGCATGTAGCTATGACATATTTCCCAAGCTTCCTTAGCTGATTCTACAGGCAATGAGGTTAATAAATAGAGTGGTGACTGATAGTTTTTGGTATCTCTCACTATCACTAAAGACAAGTTAATGTCTTCAAAACTAGGGTGTTGTACTTGAGCCCAAGCAATAGAAATACTCTTAAGAATCTTTCTCTGAGAATCGAGCGCAATTTTTTTACTTCTGGCTTTAAAAGAGCGCGCTAAAAGATGGGTTTGCTTTTTACCTTTAGTTGAGTGTATAAGTAAATGATTCTTCTTCCATCGAACTAGGAAGTCTTGTTCGAAGTTCGTAAACCACTCGATAGTCCATTCATTTGCATAACCACGGTCAAGCACATGCAGGATGCCTTTTCCTACTTGTTTTTGTAGTTTTTCTAGCATCCGAAA
>NZ_JAAALB010000207.1 GCF_009905545.1 Cellulophaga sp. BC115SP
TAGAAACCTGTAGGGTCTGATTTTAATAGTGTTACAAACTTCTTTTTGGCTTCTTCAAGAGTAAGTTTATCGGAATTAAAAATGTATTCAAAACCTCTACTTCCAAATGTTGGGTCATTACTCCAATATTGCAAATATTGTTTGAATTGCTCAGCCTTAATACCTGTGCTACAATCATAGCTTTTGTAATCTACTAAAATATTGGCTGGTTTTTCAACATCATAAGAGCAACCATTGCAAAGTATAGTTCCCAAAAAGCCTTGCATTTTATCTTTGATGATACCCTCAAAGCTTACAACATTGCTTGATGAATAGGAGCTTTTATTCAAATCTCGCATCAGGTGATAGGCTCCATCTTGTTTTTTGGGGCCTGTGGCAGTTGCCTCTGCTTTAATGAAGGTATCAAAACCTGATTTGGTACTATATTTTATAGCAAATGCTTTGAGGGTTTCTAAATAAATGTTCATCATGGGTAGTTTTTCACAAGCCGTAGTTGTTACAGGGTTACAAGTACTACACCCACCTGCAAAACCATTCGTT
>NZ_JAAALB010000208.1 GCF_009905545.1 Cellulophaga sp. BC115SP
CCCTGATTGATATATTCCGAACCACCTATGTATATCTTGTTGATTCCTCCTGGACCACTATTGACATAACTCCACTTTGTTCCTGAACCATCGTAATAATAACTTACTTGTTTGTCAGCAAAGCTTACCTTGTTGACCAAATTTAGTAAATTATAATTAATATTGGTTATCCCTTTGTCTTTATCTACTACCAAATTACCGTTGGCATCATAGCTAAAATCTGTCGTGGTTTTGTTGACATCATTATAGCCTTTGCTATCATTGGTGTTGTCTAGTACCGAAGTGAGTTGTACAGATAGGTTGGAGGCATAGCTATACGCCAAATCGTCTCGACTTGTGCCTCCCAATGGACCATTCCAACGTTTGAGCGTCTTGATGGAACCATCTAAACGATAGCTTAAACTCTCACTTAAATCTGTATCTGTATTGGTTCCAATGGACTGTAACAGGCGATTCATCCCATCATAAGCCAATACATATCCTCGCTTGGCACCATTGTTACTCCAATCGTATTTGGTGATGTTGCC
>NZ_JAAALB010000021.1 GCF_009905545.1 Cellulophaga sp. BC115SP
TTGGCAATGGAACATACCCTAATTAAATTGCTTAGGTGGATAAAATTACAAGTCACTCATTATCAGATCCTAAAAAAAGCTGGGTAGAGTAGTTTGAAATCAAAAATCATTATTGAACTATTTCAATATTTTTCATCACTAACAGGATGAAGCATGATGGTTATAGATTGGACTTCTTGTTATTTTACATCGAAAATACAGGTAAAGTATTACCTAACCATCCCGATACAAACTGATTTATAACCTTTAAAAAACCAATTTAATCCTATGGAAAAATATATACCTTTAATGAATCCGCACGTCTTTTGTTTACCACATACTAACAAGCAATTCTCTCTGATTTGACGTGCAACCAATCTTTAACTTCATTTTTTCATAATTTTTTTCTGTGATTAACACGTTTGTTGCGCAATACTTGAAAAAAGTAAAACCAAGATAAATGTGTCAATCTAACACTTTTTGTTTTAACTCAAAACCTAATAAAACTCCAAATTATGGCACAACCTACCTGCCAGCATAATTAACAAACCAACATAGAATCATATAGTAAACCAATAAATCCGATAGGACTAATATATTAAATCAGTAAATCTCAAATTAAACAACAACGCATGATGCATCGATACTCTATTCGCTACTGGCTGGTACTGAGTGTGCTCATCAGTACTTTTCTAGGTAGTTGTACCAAAGAAGAGTTGGATATCTACAAACGTCCTGAGACACTCGAACCTCCTATTTATCAAGTGCTTACGAAACGGGGTAATTTCAAAACCTTACTGGGTGTCATTGACAAAAGTGGTTACCAACGTACGCTATCAAGTGCAGGTTACTGGACTTTTTTTGCTCCAAATGATGACGCTTTCAATAAGTATTTTACCGCTTCGGGTCAAAGCCTCAACGCTATGGATTCAACCAAAGCCCGTGAGATTGTTCAGGGCTTATTGGTATTTAATGCTTTTGACAAAAACCGTTTGGCAGACTATCAAGCTCCTGCTGGATGGCAAGATTCTCGTTCATTTAGACGTAAGACAGCCTATTATACAGGATTTTACGATGAAAAATCCTTTGATGGAAATTCATTCAAATCTGTTGCTACCAACCGTCAGAACGGTAATTACATTGTGGGCGACAACAACAATAAGCACATTGCGTACTTTACGGATGAATACCTGAGCGCTCGTGGACTAACTGCCACTGACTACAATTATTTCTATCCTAATGTAAGCTATAGCGGCTTCAACGTGATGAACTCGAAAGTAGTCAATGCTGATATTTTTGCTGAAAATGGAATGATTCATGAAATTGATGATGTACCCACAGTACAACCTTCGATTGACGAATTCATCAGAAACAAACCAGAGTATAGCGTGTTCCGTAACCTTATTGAGAAGTATGCGGCAACCTTCGGTTTGAACGATGCCATGACGATTAAGTATGCCAACTTGACTGGAAAAGGCGATAAAGTTTATGTGAAAAATTACAATAAACAAGCTAGTTCGGGTAAGTATTTAACGTTTGCTCCCAACTGTGAAAACTTCTTGAAAAATGCAGAAAATGATGCTCAGTTAGATATGTGGAGTATTTTTGTTCCTACCAACGATGTACTTACTCCTTATATCAATAGTGTGTTGTTAGAAAACTACAAATCATTAGATGCAATGCCTCCAGGTATTATCATCGACTTGATTAATGCGCATTTGTTTCCGTCAACCGTTTGGCCAACCAAGTTCCAAAACTCCTTCAATGCTTTAGGCGAAGAGGCTCGTTTTAATGCTAATGCCAACGTGGTGGAGAAGAAAATCTTGAGTAATGCGATGTTCTACGGAACCAACAAAGTTCAGGAATCTAACCTTTTCTCATCTGTTTACTCAAAATCATATTTAGATCCTAAATACTCAATGATGACACGTATTTTGGATATGGACTGGAAAAACACGATCCTAAATCCGAGAGTGAACTACGTGTTGTTTATGATTAGCGATGACCTTTTCAAAGCGGCTGGATATGATTACGATATATCAAAGTCGGTAGCGAACGTTGCGAACAGTGAGTGGGGATATACGGCACCTGGCACTACAACGCGTACTTCTGGGACTTCTATTTTGGCTAACCTTCAGCGTATTGTTGCTACCTCTGTAGTATATACTCCAAACAAAGAACTGGATAATCTTTCTGGTTCAGGTGTTATCGATGCGATTAATGGTGAATACATTCGCTTTGATGGGAATAAAGTCTATTCAACAGGTACAAAAGCGGCTCCATTGACTATTCTGAGTAGCAAGACTGCTTCTAATGGCAAAGTGTATTACACCAATGGCGTCCTTAATTTCGCACCTGCCAATACCACAATAGCAGACCCAATCGGGAAAGATTTGGCAAATTTGGCTCCTACCCTAACGTCTGATTTTGGCTACTTTTTCGAATATTTGAAAAACTCTACCGTGTACACTGCAGCAACAAATGCTATTGCCAATGTAAGCGAAGGCACATTTTACACATTGTTTATTCCAAACAATGCTGCAATTCAGGCAGCCGTGAATGATGGTGTTTTACCTGGTACTGGAACGGGTGCAACGAAGACGCCAGTCTACAACCCAACGAGTTTATTGGATAAGAAAAAGGTAGAAGATTTTATCAATTATCATATTTTGAATAAAAAGGCTGTGGCAACGGATGGTAAAGAGTCAGGTGCGATGGAAACACTCCTAAAAGATGGAAACGGAGATGCTGTAAATGTCACTGTTTTGAACAGCAAAGGTGCCATGAGTTTATCAGATGCCAAGTTGCGCAAAGCAACGGTGATTGTCAACAAAAGTAACAACTTGTCGAACCGCGCCGTGATTCACTTAATTGACAATTACCTAAAGTCGAACTAATTCTCCAACCAAACCTACATAGTGTTTAACTATGTTCACAGCCAATGAAAATATTAACCAAAATACTCTTAATATGTGGCTTGGTGCTGACAGGAGTTAGCTGGAGCCATGCCCAAAGCCCTAACCTTTTTACGGTGCGAGGGAAAGTTGTTGAAGCAAAAGATAGTTCGGCTGTAATTGGCGTTACAGTCGCCGAGCTTGACAAAGATAATCGTATAGTTAAAGGAGTAACGACCGATGTAGAGGGGAACTTCGTCATTAGAGTTTCCAACCAAAATAACACTTTGTCATTTTCAAGTATTGGCTTTAAAACTCAGAAAGTGGGCATTAAAGGTCGTAGCAATATCAAAATCTGGATGGAATCGAGTTCAGCAGACTTAGATGAAGTTGTGGTAACTGCCAAGCCAACAGATAATGGTTTAATGACAGTTTCTGAAAGAAATACGACCATCGCAGTAGCAAAAATTGATGCGAAGGTATTAGAAGATATGCAAGGAACGTCTATCGACCAAATGCTACAAGGACGTTTGGCGGGGGTAGATATTACTGCTGCTTCTGGTGACCCAGGTACAGGGATGCAAATTCGTATTCGTGGTACTTCGTCTATCAACTCTTCTGTTGACCCGATGATTGTAGTTGATGGTATGCCTTACGAAACATCCATTCCGTCTGACTTTAACTTTGGTACTGCCGATGAAATGGGTTACGCTTCTTTATTAAACCTTGCTCCTTCGGATATTAAAAATATTGCCGTATTGAAAGATGCCGCTGCTACTGCTATGTGGGGCTCACGTGCTGCCAATGGGGTTGTGGTTATCAATACCAAACGTGGTGCAATTGGTACTCCAAAGGTAACTTATACTTTTAAAGGATCGTTATCAAAACAACCTAATGCCATTCCAATGCTTTCGGGTGACCAATATTCGATGTTGATTCCTGAAGCTTATATGAATAGAAATGGTATACCATTAAATACCCAAAACATAAAAGAATTTCAATATGACCCCAACGACCCATACTGGTACAACAACTATAGCCAGAATGTCAATTGGGTAGATGCTATTACGCAATTGGGTTATTCTCAAGACCATAACGTATCGATTATGGGTGGTGGAGAGAAAGCCAAGTATTATGCTTCAACAGGGTATTTCAACCAAGTAGGTACAACCATTGGAACAGGATTAGATCGTATTAACACGCGTATCAACTTGGACTATAACGTATCAAACAGGATTCGCTTTAAAACTGACCTTTCGTTTACGCACTCAGTAAACAATCGTAACTACGTGTCATCTTTAACAAGCAATAAAGATTTAGTACGTTCGGTAGCTTACAGTAAAATGCCGAACATGAGTATCTATGAATACAATGATTTGGGACAATTGACAGGGAACTTTTTCTCTCCATTAACCAACATTCAAGGTACTTTTACGGGTTTGACCAATGCCACTTACAACCCTGTAGCAATGGTAAAATCTGCGAAAAACATTATTACTTCGGAACGTATTATTCCGCACTTTCAAGTGCAATATGACCTTGCACCAGGTAGATGGGTAGCAACTTTTGACGTTCAGTTTGACATCAATAACAACAAGACGAGCTCGTTTTTACCACAAGTAGCCACTGGACAAGCCTTTACAAGTTCGTTTGTAAACGTAGCCACAGACGGCGATGCTGATGGTTTTGCGGTTACTACAAAATCGACTTTGATTTATACCCCCAAAATCAAAAACACGAAGCATGATTTCACTTCTCTTTGGGCTTTGAATACTTCCGATGTAAAATCAGTTTGGCAGGAATCTTATGTAACCAACACTGCTTCATCCGATTTGACAGATGCCTCGAATCCTGCCCGTTTGACTACTTCAAGACTTGCTTCTGGTGTATCTCAAACACGTAATGTAGGTTTACTTTGGAATGTTCACTACGGATTTTTAGACCGCTATATCATTGACTTGGGTCTTAGAGGAGATGGAAACTCACGCTTTGGCCCTGCTTACCGTTATGGTTTGTTCCCAAGTATTTCGGCTAAATGGATTCTATCTGACGAGCCATTTATGCGTCCTTTGGAACATATTTTTGAGCACCTTGGTATCCGTGCTAGTTATGGTCAAAGTGGTAATGCGCCTCGTTATGACTATTTGTATTATGGGAAATACAATACCTTGGGATGGTCGTATTTGGGCGATGCAGCGGTTGTGCCACAAACGATGCAACTTAACAACCTTCGTTGGGAAAGAATCATCGGTCGCAACTTAGGGGTAAACATTATTACTTCGAAAAGAAAATTTACGTTAGATGCTGAATTTTATCAAAACAGTACAAAAGACCTTTTCTTCGAAAACTTACAAATTCCTGCTTACACAGGTTTTAGTAATGTCCAAATGAACGTTGGTACAATGGATAATATGGGTTGGGAATTAAACATGATGTATAATCCATACAAAACCAAAGACTGGAGTGTTGATTTCAACTTTAACATTGCTCGTAACACCAACGTAATTCGTGAAATTTCTGATTTGTATCCTCGTACGGGTGGGAATGCTACTTTGAACGGGGCTTATATGACCTATATGCAGGTAAACAACCCATTTGGTTCATTCTATGGATACCGTTATTTGGGTGTTTATAAAGACAAATCTGCTACAGTAGCCAAAGGCAAAAGTGGCGAACCAATCGTAACACCAGACGGGCAATCGGTTTATATGCGTTTTAACTACCCTAATACCGACTATACCTTCCAGCCAGGTGATGCTATGTATGAGGATGTTAACAAAGATGGTAACATCAACTATATGGACTTAGTGTATTTGGGCAACTCAAACCCAGCTTTCACAGGTGGTTTTGGAGGAAGTGTTTCTTACAAGTCATTCAAATTGACAACCTTCTTCAACTTCCGTAGCGACTATGATGTAGTAAACGCCACCAGAATGAACACTACCAATATGTATGGTTTTGGTAACCAAAGTACAGAAGTTTTGGCTCGTTGGAGAAAAGAAGGAGATGTTACAATGGTTCCAAGAGCGCTTTATAACTCAGGTTATAACTGGTTAGGTTCAAGTCGCTATGTAGAAGATGCATCGTTTGTTCGCTTTCGTACCGCTACTTTCAGCTATACTTTCCCGAAAAATGTGCTGAAGACCTTGCACTTTACCGCACTTCGTGCCTACGCAACCGTGGAAAACTTGATCACTTGGACTAAATACACAGGCCAAGATCCAGAGGTTCAAATGAGAGGTAGTGATCCATTCAGAGTAGCAACGGACAACTCGATGACACCACCTGCAAAAACAGTCACATTTGGTTTTGCAGCAACATTCTAAAGTAGATTCAACCCTTTATTATATAGAAAAATGTTGAAAAAAGTTTTTATACAAACCATCGCCCTGAGTGCTCTTTTACTAACTACCTCTTGTGATAGTTGGTTAGAATTGCGACCTCAAGACGGTATTGTTCAAGATAGATTTTGGAACAATAAAGAACAAGTTGCTTCAGCAGTTGGCGGTATTTACGCATCAGTAATCGATGTGATTCCTGAAAAAGTTTTTGTAATGGGCGAAATTCGTGCCGATATGATAAGTCCATCTTTTCGTATTACCAACAACGAATTGGATATCCTCAACTCAAACATTTTGCCAACCAATGCCTTGACAGACTGGAGAGATTTTTACAGAATTATCAACTACTGTAACACGGTTATTTCATTTGCGCCTGCAGTACTCGACAAGGATAAAACCTATACACAGGATGCTTTGAAAGCACATGTGGCAGAAGCAAAAGCTATTCGTGCTTGGATGTATTTTTACATTGTACGCTTATATGGCGATGCTCCTTTAAAAACTTCGGCAACTAGTAGTGACGATGAAATTGTACCGATTGCCAAGTCGACTCAAAAAGAAATTCTTGTTCAAATAGAGAAAGATTTACTTGAAGCTGAACCCGATGCTCCCACCAGTTACGGAACAAAGGAAAAAGACCATGGTCGTGTAACTAAATACATGGTAAATACCCTTCAAGCTGATGTGTATTTATGGATGGAAAAACCAACCGAAGCATTAGCAGCAACCAATAAAGTGATTAGTAGCGCCAAATTTGGTTTAGTTTCAAACCCAGCTACAAGAAGCAATGCTTGGTTTAGCACAGTTCGTTCAGGTAACTCTACAGAGGGTATTTTTGAATTAGCTTATGGTAGTGATTATACCATTCGTTTCGGGATTACCAACTATCCTATGTACGCTATTTTTGGACTTGGCAACTCTTCTGCCTACAGAAGATACCAAGCGTCAGCGTATGTGAATGAAGAAATCTTTACGGAAGATTTGCTCGACCCAACCAACTACGATACACGTGCGGATGAGTCCTCTTTGACTATGACTACTGGGGTTATTAGAAAATATGACCGTGCCGCTGGCGAAACACCCTTTAATGTAGTCATGTATCGCTATGCAGATGTTTTATTAATGAAAGCGGAGGCGTTGGCGATGTTGAATAGAGGTACAGAAGCGCTCGCTATTGTCAAACAAATTCGTACCAGAGCATGGGCGATTGTTCAAACAGAGCAGTCACCAGACCCAGCGAATATCGATGGTGCAGGCGGTGTTCTCGACTATATCTTGGATGAAAGAGCTCGCGAATTTGCTTTTGAAGGAAAGCGTTGGTTTGATGTACTTAGAAATGCCAAACGTGCCAACTATAAACGAATCGATTTGTTGGTAAACCTTACGGCAAGAAGTGTTCCTTCAGAACGTCAGCAATCAGCTATTGCAAAAATCAAAGACCCTAACAGCCATTATTTACCGATTTACCAATACGAAATTCAAACGAATAAATTATTGGTTCAAAATCCATTCTATAAATAATGCGTCTGTCACTCACAAAAAATTTTATTGAGATTATGAAAAATATCATACAATCAATTTCGGCATTTATCCTAACCATCATGTTAGGAATCGGCCTGTGGGGATGTGCAGATATTACTATCGTTGAAACAACCACTGGCGATGCCAACCTTTATAGTTACCTACTCAAGTATCCAGACAAATATGGAGACTTTGCTAAAATTGTAGAAAAAGCGGGTTACGATAGCTTCCTAGATGCTTATGGCGCCTACACCATGTTTGCACCAAACAATCAGGCAGTGCAGAAATACTTGACTTCTGTTGGAAAACAGGCTACAAGTTTGACGAAAGAAGAAGCTCAGGGCATTGTGAAACTTCATGTCATTAGAGATACTTTGACCACAAGTTCGTTCAAAGATGGGAAGCTTCCTTTGGTAACCATGTACGGACAATACCTTTTGTCAGGTGTGAGCAATTCTACTGCGGGTTCAAGCTATACGCTCAACCGTCAGGCGAATGTCATTGAAACCAATGTGAAAACTGGTAACGGTATGTTACATGCTGTAGATGCAGTATTAACACCAGCCACCAAATCCATTGCGGAGTTGGTAGCAGCCAATTCTAACTATTCCATTTTTGCCCAAGCCCTTAAAGAAACTGGCTATTATGATAGTTTGAATGTACTGAACGACAATTTGGATAAAAGATTTACCACATTGATTGCTGAGTCTAATACTGTTTTGAGTAAAGCAGGATACACTGATTTTGCCAAATTAAAAGCAAGATTTTCGCAAACAGGCAACCCTAAACTCAAATCCGATAGTTTGAATATCTACGTGGCATATCACATTTTGGTTGGTGCCAAATACCTTGGAGACATTATCACAGCAAGTTCACATTTGACCAAAGTAAGTACTGAACCAACCGTAGTTAGTTCAAAGTTAGACGGACAAACCATTCTTTTGAATGATGATGTATTCAATGGGGTTCGTGAACCCGGTATTGAGTTGGTTCGTACAGAAAGTGATAATACAGCCACCAATGGCGTATTACACGCTGCGTCAGGACACTATAATATCAAATTGCGTCTTCCTACAAGAATTGACTGGGATGTTTGTGATTTCCCTGAAATGAAAAAGCTTTCAGCATATTATGGAAAGAAAACTTACAGCTTCCCTGTTGGTACGGTGATTCAGGATATTCAATGGGCAAATGCTTCGTTCCCTCCTACTTATGTGATTGATGCGGTTGCTGCGAAAAAAGACTATTTGCAAGTTCCAATGGGTG
Organism: Cellulophaga sp. BC115SP; assembly: GCF_009905545.1. Classification (GTDB taxonomy): domain Bacteria; phylum Bacteroidota; class Bacteroidia; order Cytophagales; family Spirosomataceae; genus Flectobacillus; species Flectobacillus rivi. The sequence continues at coordinate 9,002 of NZ_JAAALB010000021.1, forward strand.
TTCCTAGCCGTAACCTTTGGTTAGATATGAAAACTCCAATTATTCCAAAAGGTCGCTATAAAGTTTGGATGTGCTATCGTCGTCAACGTACCTCAAACAGTTTTACGATTACTTGTACAGGTGCGATTGATGGTGAGGTATTGACAAGACCATTCTTATTTATTGACCAAGTGCCAACGCTAGGTGCTGGTGAATTGGAATCATTAGGTTGGAAAATCTATATGTCTCCAGGTACAGACATCAACATGGCGGGTAGATTATTGGGAACGGTGGACATTAAAACGACTGACCGTCACATGTTCAGATTGCAAGCTATCAACGGTACGCATTCACCGAACAACATTGACATGATTCAGTTTATCCCAGTTACTCAAAATCAGATTTCACCACGTCATTTGCCTGATGGCTCTCTGATTAATGAATAATTTTCCAACATTTTAACTTGTAAAAAAATGCGTTCAAAAAATATATATATCCTTTTTCTCATGGTTTGGAGCTTAGGGATGGTCGCCTGTAAAAATTGGGATGACCGTCTAGTTTCTCCTACCGAATCATTGGGGAAAAATCTTTTTGAGCAGATTAGCACACAAGGTAATCTGAGCACTTTCAAAGATTTACTTATCAAAACAGGCTATGACAAAGTGTTGAGTTCTTCAACCAACTATACTGTTTTTGCGCCAAGTAACGATGCCTTAAATGGTTTGAGTACAACCATCTTAAGTGATACAGCACAATTGAAAGCCTTTGTAGGTAACCATATTGCACTCATGAGTCACAATGTTCCTGTAAGCGATGGCACTTCTGAATCTTTACAAATGGTAAATGGCAAGTTTTATAAATTGAGCAAAACAACCTTGGGAACAGCCACGATTGCTTCTGCCAATACCTTTGCTAGTAACGGTGTATTGCATACTCTCTCGCAATCAATCACTGTACTACCATCTTTGTGGAAATACATTAGTACAAACCAAACAGGCTCGGCACAAAATACGGCAATCGCCAACTTGACTTTTCAGGTATTCAATGCTAGTAAAGCTACCATTGATAGTATTAGTGCAACGACTGGTCAGCCAATTTATCGCCCAGGAACAGGATTTGAAACGGTTAATGCATTTACGCAAAATGTATATGACCTCAACTTGGAAACCAAACAATATACCTACTTCCAGTTGAAGGATGCTTCTTTTTTAGCAGAAGTTGAAAAGTTGAAACCTTATTTCAAAACAAGTACTGCTGATAGTACCTATCGTCAATCGGCTTTTGCAACTATCAAAGATTTAGTATTTGAAGGTAATTATACGATTGACCAAATTCCTTCTGTATTGAAATCAAAATTTGGTGTAAATGTTACTATCGACAAATCATCAATTAGTCAAACCATAAAAGTGAGTAATGGTGTCGTGTATGTGTTAGACAAAATCACGGTAATTCCTACGGAAAAATTCCCTACCCTTGTGGTTGAGGGCGAAAACTTCGTAGAGCGTATGCCTGTTTCAATTGGCTCGGCTGTCATTGCAGTTCGTAACCGTTTGAATCCTGTAACTAACCTTACTTCAAACTCCGTATCAGTTATCGGTCATGGTAACTCAGGTTTTTGGTTACGCTATCAGCTCAACGATGTACCATCTATCAAATACAAAGTGTATTGGGTGGTGATCAATGACTTGTATAACACAAATACAGCAGTGGCAGAGGCAGCAACCTTTAATATTAACCAAAAGCTAGCCATGGCGTCTTTGAGTGCAACCACTTTTGCCTATCCAGCGGCGGCTCTTCCCGTGAAGACCTACACCGAACAGTTGCTAGGCGAATATACGGTTAACTCTTTCGGAAAGCTTAATATGTACTTGGTTGCCAACGGTACCAATGCCATGAGTTTGGACTATATCAAATTGGTTCCTTCACTCTAATTGGAACTAACTCATTTGACGATAACGACATTTATCCATGAAATATATCAAAAATCCATTCGCAGCAATTCCCAAAGTGACCCTCATGGCACTGACGGTTTACGGGACTATGCTCGCACATTTCGATGCCATAGCACAGGAAAAAAAGCCTACAGAGGTGGTCAAAGTGCATGTGCAATACAAAACACAAATCAGTGGGGTGGTCATCAGTACTGCTACTGGCAAGCCTGTATTAGGAGCTCGTGTTTTTTATAAAAATATGACCTCAACCATTACAGGTGAAGATGGTAAGTTTCAATTAACTGTACCATCTTCATCGGTGGCCGTAAATGTTGAATGCCCAGGTTTTGCCTCTGTGGAAATCCCCGTGGCAAAACGTGCCAAGTTTAATGTCTACTTGCAAGATGTCTTAGGAACCGAAAGTAATATTACCCTCCCAACCGGTACTATTTCTGAGCAACGTTCTTTAGGAGCAGTAGCCTCCTCGGCTGCGGCAGAAGCATGGTCTCAACTAACTGAATCTGCTGATACTTATATGCAAGGCAGAATTGCTGGTTTAAATAGCACGCGCTTTTCTGGTTCAACTAATATAGGTTCGTTTTTTACGATTCGTGGTTATAATTCCCTTCAGGCGACTAATCGTCCTTTGATCGTGGTTGACAATGTTATTTACGATTCTGGCATTTATGGCAATTCGTTAAATAGCAATTATTTCGATAACCCTTTAAGCTATATCGATATCAGAGATATTAGCAATATTTCGGTATTAAAAGATGCCTCAGCAGCGGCATTATACGGTACGAAAGGTGCGAATGGTGTAATCATGATTACGACCTCTAGAGCTAAAGAATTAGGAACTAAAATCGACTTTGCCCTATATGGTGGCGTCAATATGGCACCGAAAGACTTACCTGTCATGGGTGTAAATGGTTACAAAAGTTACCTTTCTGATTTGTTGTTGAGCCAAGGATTGAATAGTAATCAGATTTCGGCCTTGCCATACATGAACGATAATACCTCAAATCCAGATTATTATACCTATCACAATAATACAGATTGGCAAAAGAAAGTATATGCAAGTAGTCCACTTACCAATATGTTTTTGAAAGTAACTGGGGGTGATAACATTGCCAAATATGCCCTTTCTGTCAACTATTTAAGCAATAAAAATGGGGTAATTGGTTCTACTTTGGAGAAATATAGCACTCGTTTCAACGCTGATATGAACCTGAGTCGTAAACTTACCGCTGCTGCCAACTTGAGTTTTGCCTACAATGAAGCCGAGACAAAGGATTTTGGATTTGCCTCTAAAACAAACCCCATTTATTTGGCTCTGGTAAAAGCACCATTTTTGACGGACTATCGTGTTTCATCACAAGGGATTTTCTCACCTGACTATGCGGATCACGATGTATTCAATATTGGCAACCCTATTGTAGCCGCCAAAAATACCTTGGGTGGAAACAAAGCATACCGCTTTTTTGGGGTATTAGATTTCAAATATGCGTTTAATGAAAACCTCAAAGTAGGAACTAACATCGCTGTTACTTTTGACAAAATCAAAGAAAACAGATTTATTCCGAACTATGGTTTGGTAGCTGATACACTGAAAAATACCTTGGCGCTCAACCAATTGAGCTCACAGACCAAGCGCCTTTTCAATATTTCGAACGAAACTTTTGTGAGTTATGATAAAACCTTCAAAAACGTTCATGAACTATCAGCGCGTTTGGGGGTAAGGTTTATCAGCTCACGAGTGGAGCAAGATAAGTTATTGGCCTATAACTCTGCTACTGACCAATTAATCAGTGTTGGCAATGGCTTAGTATTGTACAACAATATTGAAGGAGGAATAGGAACCTATAATTGGATGAATACTTATGGTTCCGTAAACTATTCATATTCAGACAAGTATTTCTTAGGATTAAACGTTGGTATGGATGCTTCTTCAAGGTTTGGAAAAGAAGCCTCAACCTTCAAAGTAGGTGGTACTCCAATCGCCATTATGCCATCACTTTCGGCAGCATGGTTACTTTCGGCAGAGCCGTTTTTAGCTGATGGTCCATTTGATTTACTAAAACTTCGCGGTTCAATTGGACAAGTTGGTAATGATGACATTGGTAACTATTCTTCAAAACAGTTCTATGTAGGTCAAAATTTATTGGGTTTACAAGGATTGATACGTGGAAATATTGCAAATCCAAGTTTGAAATGGGAAACTGTAGCAAAATCTAATTTAGGTTTAGATGTGGCAGTACTGAAAGAAAGAATCAGTTTGAGTGTGGATGTTTTCCAAAACAAAACCTCAGATATGATTGTCGCTGAAGTACTTCCTACAACGGCTGGTTTGGGATATGCCTTAACGAATAGTGGTGCTATGACAACCAAAGGTTTTGAGGCAAGCATCAATTTCAAGGTATTAAACAAATCTTCAGTAAAATGGGATTTGGGCGTAAACCTTGCACACGCCAAGTCTACTATCGACCAATTACCTAACGGCAACGCTGACATCGTTACTAATATCGGAGCTGGTAATATTGTTACTCGTGTAGGAGATGCACCCAACTCTTTCTTCGGAACCACCTATAAAGGCGTATATGCTACTGATGCTGAAGCAGCCGCCGAAGGTTTACAAACTCGTTTACCTGATGGAACACTTCGCACTTTCCAAGGTGGTGATGCAAGATTTGCTGATTTGAACGGTGACAAAATCATCGATGATAAAGACCGTACCATTTTAGGTAATCCCAACCCTACTATTTATGGTGGAATCACCAACAGAGTTGTGTACAAAAACTGGACCTTGGATGCTTTGGTAAGTTTTGTTTCAGGCAATGATGTGTATAACTATACTCGTCGCAATATCGAGTCGGGAGATTCTTACAACAACCAATCACGTGCTGTAGAAGGTCGTTGGAGAGGCGATGGTCAAGTAACAAATATCCCAAGAGCTACCTATGGTGACCCATTGCAAAACAGCCGTTTCTCTAGCAGATGGATTGAGGACGGTTCTTATATCCGTCTACGCTCGGTGGGTTTGTCGTACAACTTCAATGTTGACAAAGGCATCTTGAAATACTTAACCGTATATGCCAATGCCAACAATGTACTGATATTCACCAAATACTTAGGCTATGACCCTGAGTTTAGTGCTACCAATTCTGTGATTGGTCAGGGAGTTGACAATACGCTTGAACCGATTCAAAAATCATTCAATTTGGGCGTAAAACTCGGTTTGTAACCTTATTACCTTTTGGGAAAATTTTAATTTGACAAAAAATGAAATCAACGATAAGAAAAATAACGCTGAACATTGGACTAGCTACTGGCGTGCTTTTGGGTATGTCAGGTTGTCAGAAAATGTTTGATTTGGCACCAGAGGAGGCATTAAGTACCAAACAGATGTATCGTGACATCTATGATGCTGATGCAGCCATTATTGGTCTTTATGGAAAATTCTCGACCTTGGCCAAGCAATATGTTATCCTCAATGAATTACGCGGGGATTTGCTAGATGTAACTACCAATGCTGACTTGTCTTTACGAGAAATCAATGCACACGCTGTTTCTGAAACCAACGAATACGCTAATCCAAGAGCCTATTATGAGGTAATTTTGAACTGTAATGATATTTTGAAAAACTTCAAAATCATGCTAGATCAAAACAAAATCAAACGTGCTGAGTATTACCAACGTTCGGCAGATGTATTGGCACTTCGTAGTTGGATTTATCTCCAGTTGGGTATCCATTATGGTAGTGTACCTTATGTAACTGAAAGTGTGGAAACAGTAGATGATGTTAAATCGTTGGCAACGAAAGCTCGTGTGCCTTTGGCAGACATTATCAAACAATTGATTAAAGAATTGGAAGCTATTCCAGCTACTTACCTCGACCCATATACCTTAGATAATACCTTGGTTTCGGCGAACGTGGATGGATATTCTCCGACGACTTTTTTCATTGAAAAACACTTGTTGTTGGGAGATTTATACCTTTGGGATCAGCAATACACCAAAGCGGCATCGATGTACAAGTATATCATGACAACCTCTGACCGATTGGGATTTGAAGCCACTGATATTAACGTTTGGTATCATTTATACAAAATCACAAGAGGACAAATCTCATCAGGAATGGGTCCAATTGCGGTCAGCTATAACTCTGATATCAACGACATTAATAACTTATTGGATAACAATACAACAGGCTGGCGCTCAATTTTTGCCCGTGACCGTTCAAATACCAACTACAATAGTATCTCAAATACTTCGAGTATTTCTCGTGATCCTGAATGGTTGTGGTTGCTGCCTTTTGACAGTAAGTTTTTACCTGAAAATCCATTTGTAGAATTGTTCTCGAATGTTGGAGGAAAATATTTATTACAGCCTTCAAAAGCAGCTATTGATTATTGGAATGGACAAACGCAAACCAACAATTTTGCCTATGATGCTCGTGGTGTGATGTCTTACAAAAACATTAATGGCAATCCTGTGGTATTTAAGTATTTGTACAATTTCATGAATCCAAACTCCGCTGGCTCTATTTATTCATTGGTTGGAAAAAGTTTGCAAGAGAAAAACGGACGTTGGTTTTTGAACCGTGCAGCCAATGTTCACTTAAAATTTGCTGAAGCTGCCAATCGTGATGGTCGTCGCAAGTTGGCTTATGCCTTGGTGAACGCAGGCGTTGCGAGTACATACAACAACACTGCCATTTCGGACAAAACCAACTTGATGAATACCTTCGATTCACCTCCTTATGATTTTGATGCTCGTAATGGCGACGCTCCCACTCGCTATCGCTCATCATGGCACTTGGCAACAGGGATTCGTGGACGTGCGATGGTCAAAAGTAATACCGTAGAAGGTGACAGTACTTTGGCTATTGAAAACTCTATCATTCAAGAAGGCGCTTTAGAATTAGCGTTTGAAGGACACCGTTGGGGCGATTTAGTTCGTGTAGCGATTAGAAGAAATGACCCTTCATTCTTGGCAAATAAGGTTTATGACAAACTTCGCAAGTCGAACAACCCGAATGCGGAAGCTGTTAGATCTAGATTGATGAACAAGGATAATTGGTTCCTTCCATTCAGAATTCAGTAGATGTTATTCATTATCATGCAAAAAACATTGCTTTATTGCCAAGTTAGAGACTTAGTCTCGGACTAGTAGCATTAAGATATTCATCTCTAAACCTAATTACCAACCCTAAATAAAAAGCCCTCATTCACGTAATGTGTTTGGGGGTATTTTTTTGAGTGCTAAAAATTCAACTTTATTTCTCCAAAATCTCCTTAAAATTATGTAAACCCGTTGCCAAATCTCCACCGATTTTTTTATCCATTCTTAAAAAAACTAAGAGCAAATTAAACGGATATTTCATTTTGCCATGAAATTGCCAGTAGACTTTAGTTTGAGATTCTCCTACATTTTTGACGATCATCTGAGCGGTAGCCTCACCTTTGAAAGGTTTCAAAAAACGTAATTCTGAAACAATTTTTACATTTTCTTCTATCTCCAAAATCTCTTGTTCTCCACTCCCTACATTCTTCATAGGACTATCCCATGCTGATACAAAACCCACTTGACCATCGGTGCCTTTGTAGGTTTTGGTCATATTGGGATCCATTTTTGCCCAAACAGAAAAATTGTCTTGATTTTTGAGCAATTTCAGATACGAAAAAACCGATTCAAGGTGTTTGTGAATGATTACCGAGCGAGAAACGGTGTATTCGGTTTTCATTAACAAAGCAAGACCTAGCCAGAGTGCAAAGAAAGTGGCTAAGCCAATCAGGATAGTAGTTAAGGTTTCCATAAAGCAATTATTATTTGGGTGAAAAGCTATTATATAATCAAAAAGAGGTTTGAGGTTATGCGTCAATAATCCGAAACAAGTATTTGTGAATCGCAGGGAAGGTTTTAAATTCAAAACTCTGCATTAGAAGTATACGAAGAATTGTAAAAACCATTTATTTCGGATGATGGATTTCGGAAGTATAATCTACTTTTTAAATAACATTTTCTAAAAAAGCACTTTATTCATTTCCGAAATCAGAAATCACAAATCCGCAATAGTCAAAAATTCTTCCTACAATCATAACACTGCATTCTCCGCTCCTATTTACTCGGTTAGCATAACAATGTTTAAATTGACTATTTTAAATTATATCTCAAAGCAAAAATCTTATTTTTTTATACCTTCCACAAAACCAGAAAGGTCATGATGATTACCATGACCTTTGCTTATTTGCACCAATATGAAAATCCATTTGGACTTTCCCCCACCAAAGGTGAGGGAATTGCCCTTACATAGTTTATTTAATAGTAAAGCTTCCAACACTTACCCACGTATGGGTAGGTTTGTCATATTTTAAAGTGCTATCTGGCCATTGAATGTATTGATTCATGCCCAAATACTCTTGTATATTTCCTTTTTCAATGAGTTTATTAAAAAGAAATTGACCTTTTTCTCTTACCTCCTCCTCTTTCATGTGTGGGGTATTTACAATTTCTTCAAACTCGGTAATCTTGTGCGTTTTAGGGTCTAATTTCATTTTCCCTAACACACCTCTTCGGTACACTGGACTCGAACCTACGGGTCTAATCATAAAAAAGTAGGCATATCCGTTATCGGCTTCGAAGTAATTTTGTAGATAAAAACTTGGTAAACTTTTGATGTAGAAAGGTCTGTATTTAGCATCAAACTTGGTTTGATTATTGGAATAGGGCGCAGGAACGTACACATAGGTAATCATATCAGTCAGGAGAGAGTCTCTTTCGCTTTCTGAGAAATATTGTAATGGTTCTTTCTTAGAACCGCATTGTGTAAAGAATAAAAGAATAAATGTGAAGGCAAATAAATGTTTCATATTGGTTTTTGTTTAAATCATCCCGAGTCAAAGTATTGACTCGGGATGTACTATTTGAGTATTCAGAAATTTGAAATCCTTAATATTTCAGATTACTTGATATAAACAACTGATTGTGGAGTAAACTCAGTCCAACCTGCTGTCCAATCTGAATCTTTGAATGCACCAACGTAGTCAGTTTTGTCAAAGAATGAAGGAAGCGTTGAAGGCAAGTTGAAACCGATTAATGATTCAGCAGTACCAGTTGTCAAAGTAAATGTTGGACGACCAGTAGACCACAATGTTGTACTGATACCAGTTTTAGAGAAATCAGTCAAGATTTTGTTACCAGATTGAGCTTTGAACCAGTCAGTTGGCGTTTGAGTACCAATCAAAATTGCTGGAGCAGCAGTAGTTTGTTCTGTATCAGATACTGGGAAACCTTTAGGGTTTGTAGCAGCACCAGTTCCCCAGTTGTTAGTACCCCAGTTAGCAACACCAGCCAATACGATATTTTGCAATACGATATCACCGTTAGCTGCGTTACCTTTAGCATTACCTCTTTGGCTATCGATGTAGATACCGAATGGATAACCTGTGAAGAATGAATTGTAGATTTTCAATTTGTTGTTACGACGCAACTGAGCACCATTTTGGAACAATGTAGAGATTGAAGTCTCAGCATTTCCTTTAGCACCGATGATTGACATGTTAGCAAAAATCGCTGAAGTATAAGGTGTGTTGTTTGAACCATTAGCATCGTTGTCAACCTCAAAACCGTTAGAACCAGATTGGTCAGCTTGTGTAGTACCACGAATACCGATACCGTATTGAACATAACCAGAGAAACCATTATCGTTATCAAAGTCATCATCTAAGCCTTTGTAAGCTACCAAGTGCTTACAGTTTACTGTACCACCAAACCACTCGAATGAGTCATCCAAACCAAATGAAGCCTGAACATAGTCGATTGTAGTACCGTTACCTACAGAACCCATTGTCAAAGAGTTTACCTCTTGGTTCGGGTTGATTGGTACACCGGCATACTCGATACGAACATATTTCAATGAACCAGAGTTATCTGCTGCATCTGATCCACCGTGGAAACCACCGTAACCACCTTCTAACTGTCTGTCGTTTCCATTATCTGGCAAGTTGTTTGGAGCTTTACCACAAAGGATAATACCACCCCAGTCACCAGCTTCACGCTCACCTACATTTCTTTCAGAAGTAAAGATAATCGGGTTTGTAGCTGTACCATTTGCGATTAATTTAGAACCACGTTGAACCAACAAAGCACCTTTAGTAGCACGGTCACCGATTACCACTGTACCAGCAGGGATAGTCAAGGTAGCAGTTTTAGTGATGCTACCGAAAGTAGTTTCTTCACCTACTCTTACAAAACCAACCAATTTATAGATTTTAGTAGCATCCCATGTAATGTTACCTTCCAAAGTACCTTTTACCTCAACGATAGTTTTTGGTGGAACTGCTGTAACTGTTACTGGTAAAGTTGTCAACGTAGAGTTTTGGTTTTTCATATCTGTTACCAAAACTGTAAAGTTTACAACCGAATTAGCTGCAAGGTTATCAATTTGATAGTCTTTTGCATATTCGAAAGTTTTCTCACCATTCTTTGTTACTACATCAAATGCTACACCGTTTTTCAAAACTGTGATAGATTTGATACCTTCTGGAGCGTTGATAGATGCTTTCAATTGAACTGTAGTACCAGGAGTACCAGCCAAGTTAGAAGCAACAGTCAAAGTTGGAGCTGGCCCGATTTCTTCGTCTTTTTTACAAGCGTTTGTCAAAACAGCCATTGAGAGCATTAAGGCAAATACCTTAACTACATTCATTTTGAAGAGTCTCATTTTTTGGTAAAATTATGTGTTTAAAATTGAATGATTTATAAGGGCAAGCGAGTAACGTTGCCACCGTTTTAAAGAAAGGCATCCCACCAATGTCTAGGGAAAGAAAGTAGTTATGCCAGAAAAATTTTCGGCTTTGAGCTATCGGCATTCAAGTAAAAAATTCTCAAATATTTTCTTCCCTGAATGCCGATAGTTTATAGCTGATTGCTATTTAATTGTATATACTACACCCAGAGAGTAAACACTTCCAGGTTTGTAAGATTGGATAATCTGGTCTTCGTTTTTATCAAACTTATTATCCTGATTTCCATCTTGTAAGATGTAATTTGTCTGGTTTAGGATGTCAGTAATACCTCCTTTGATTAATAAGTTTTTCCCGATGCCTTTCGAGAAAGTTAAGTCAACTACGTTTCTAGGCATTTCGTACCAGTCTGGATAGGCAAAGCCATAGTTGTTACCTACCGCATAGATACGTTTTCCGATTACGTTGAATAACAAGTTAACTTGTAAGTTCTTCTTGGTATCGTTGTAATTCAAACCTGCATTGATAATGTAAGGCGACTGTCCTTGCAATGGGCGATTATCAGATTGTGTAGAAGCTGTTGATGGATTCAATGACACACGGCTATGAATAAACGCAGCGTTAAATACTAAGTTGAGTTTTTGAATGAAAGGAGATTTTGAAACATTTTCTAATGATTTTCTTGCCTCTAATTCAATACCTGCACTGTAAGCACTTTTGGCGTTGTCAAAACTCAAGTTCGGGTTTGAACCACTTGCAAATACAACCTCAATTGGTGTTTCGAAGTATTTGTAGAATGCTGCAATACTCAATACCTCTGCTGGTGTTGGATAGAACTCATATCTGAAATCCACATTATGAATGTTGGCATTCTTCAACTGAGGGTTACCTGAAATATTACGATTGTTTACGAAATCATAGAATGAGAACGGTGCTACTTCTCTAAACTCAGGACGGTTGATTGTTTTTCCGTAGGCTAAACGTAATAAAGCTTTTTCAGAAAAGTTATACGTCATGTTTACCGATGGAAGCAACGTTGTCTGCGTATTGTTATAATTTAATGGTGCACCCACTAAGTCGTAAGAATTTAATTTCTGAGCGTTGTTTTCAACTCTCAAACCTGCAATCACATTGAATTTTTTCGTTAATGAATAGTTTCCTGAGACATAGGCTGCATACAAATGGTTGTTGGCAGTATATGAGTCATTCGGGTTAGTTTGCTCATCAATTTTTACCCCGTTTGTACTATTAATATTTTGTGGTGCAAAAATTTCTTCGATAGGTAAGTTTCCAATGTTAAACAATGAACTGTTTGCCTGCACATACGCAAGGTTACGAGCTTTGAATGTACGTTCTTTGCTTTCGACATAAACCCCAGCTTTCAATTCCAACTCCTTGTTATCTTCAGCTTTTGCTCCTTTTTGCAAAACGACTTTCTGAACTAAATTAGCTCCACCTGTTATCGCATTTTCGTCCATAATGATGTTGGTACGACCTAAATTGAAGGTTTGAGCTGCTCCTTGTGGTACTAATAAATTTCTTTGTCCGTTCGAAATATTATATCTAAAACGCTTGTAATCAGGTTGATCACGGAATGATTGATTATAACCAACTACCCAATCTACTTGTGTATTTTTGTTATTAAATTGGTGTTTACCAACCAATTGTCCTGTGTAAATACCTCGGTAGATTTGGTCAAATGAACGGATATTCCAGTCTGTACCGTTGTCGAAACCGATACGATCAACAAACTGAGAATTGCTCATTTGGTTGAATAAGTTCTTGAATTCAATCGTATGGTTTTCTCCAAATTTCACTGCCCAGTTGTGCATTACACCCAAGCGAATGGCGTTGCTATATTGTGTATCTTGAAAGTTAAAAATCGGATCTGGCTCTCCAGTGCTTTGAATACGACTGTATCCGTAGTCATTGCGAGCCATGTTGTACAGCGTTCTTGTATTTGAGTAGTTAATCGCCGTAATATTACCAATTCTGTATTTTTCTTTTTCAATTTTGAACGCGCCAGTCAAAGTAAATCTCAAATCTGGTAAAGCTGTAGATTGAACTGGCGTCCAGTTGTTTTTAAGAGACTGACCAATTTGTTGCAAACGAGTTGGGTTTGCGCTAATCAACTCCTGACGAGTAGCTGGGAAGAATTTTGGCAAATCACTATATCCATCGTTGAAGCCCGTCCAGTAACTTGAACCATGTTGTGGAGAAAAGAAGTTTTTTCCAGTAGTCCCATCTCTATAACCTCCTCCAAAATCAATGGTAATGCTATTTTGTTCAGGAATAGATTTTGTGAAAATTTTCACAACACCACCTGCAAATTCTCCAGGGAGTTCGGCCGCAGGGCTTTTGAATACCAAAATACGGTCAATTTGGTTAGAAGGAATAATATCAAATGAAAACGAACGTACGTCTGTTTCCATCGAAGGCGTAAAAGTGTTGTTCAGCATTACACTGTTATAACGCTCGTTCAAGCCTCTAATGTTAATAAATCTATCGCCAAAAATAGTTACACCCGGTACACGTTTTACTACCTCAGCAGCATTTCGGTCAAGCGTTTTTCCAATTTGTGCTGAAGAAATACCACTTACAATTTGTTGTGCCGCTTTAATTTCTGAAATAACTGAAATTTCGGTATTCGTTAATTTTTGTCCTACTACCTTTACTTCGCTCAAAGTTGAACCTTCTTCTTGAAGTAAAACATTTACTTCGGTTACCTTCTCAGCCAACACTTGAACTTTCTCAATCACCTTTACATTAAAACCTACAAACGAAACCTTTAATGTATATGTACCTGCTGGAACTCTATTCAAAGAGAAAAATCCGTTGATATCAGCCGCAGCACCTTTATTTTGTCCTTCAATAATGACAGTTGCCCCTACAAGGTCTTCCTTAGTAACGGCGTCTTTGATAGTACCACGAATAGTACCTAGCTGCTGGGCAAGAGATAAAGTAAAACTCGATAAGAATAATAGTGCAGTAAATAGTAATTTGTGCCTCATATTGGAATTGATTAAGAAACGATTTTGAGTTATGTGGTTTATTCCTACGTTTCTATTTGAATGATGGCACAAAAGTAAGTCGGTCATTTAACCGCAATATTACCTACCGATTAAACATGATTGAACTTATTGTTATCCCTATATTATCAATGTTAATTTTATAATTATACCCTTAGGAGAGAATGGAATCCTAGGTTCTCATCGTCTGATGTTTTTTCAGGTAGTCTATTAAATGATAAGAATAGAAAATACCCTACTAAAACCATAGAAAATGTCTTTAACCATTTACACCAATTATTTGCCGTTAAAAAGAAAATACTTGTGCAGGGCATTTTTAGACCTCTTTATGCCTAAATTTGAAAAAAATTAAACAGACAGTATGGAATTATTGCATCACATCCTTGGGGATGATTTAGGAAAAGCATTTTTGATTATTGGAAACCTCGTATTAATTGAAAGCTTACTATCGGTAGATAATGCTGCCGTTTTGGCAACCATGGTGATGGACTTGCCTAAAGACCAAAGAGAAAAAGCCTTGAAGTATGGTATCATTGGCGCGTATATTTTCCGTGGTATTTGCTTGTTATTTGCAGCAATGCTCGTGAAAGTTTGGTGGCTCAAACCTCTCGGTGGACTTTATCTCTTGTATTTGTGCTATGATTATTTCAAAACAGAAAAAACACCAGAGCATGAAGATGATACTTTAAATAAGAAAGAAAATTGGGTTTATAAACATACCATTGGTCGCTTTGGCATTTTCTGGTCTACCGTTATCATGGTGGAAGTAATGGATTTAGCCTTTTCGATTGATAACGTTTTTGCGGCAGTAGCTTTTACAGACAATATCTACCTTATTTGGATTGGGGTATTTATCGGGATTTTGGCGATGAGATTTGTTGCCCAAGCTTTTGTGCGCTTGATGGAGCGTTATCCTTTTCTTGAAACTTCAGCATTTATCGTAATTGGGGTACTTGGTGTAAAATTAGCGCTTTCAGCCGTTTGTCATTTGTATCCAGACAATGCGTTCTGTCACTTCATGGAAGGCGAAACAGCAGATTCTTATATTTCTATCTTGACAGTAGCCATCTTTGCGATTCCGATTATTACTTCTTCTTTGTTTAATTTCCCTAAACATGAAAAGTAAAAGTTGAGTCATCTTTAATTTAACGAATGAGTGATTATTTTTAATAGGTATTTTACTAGTAGAGACGCAATCATTGCGTCTAAAGCCGAGTGAAATCTAGTATGATAGCATCAAAAAAGCGGTCGGAAAATATTTTCCGACCGCTTTTTTGATGAAAACTTGAAGAATAATCCCAATCCGATAATTCGGGATGAATCATGTTTGATACTATTTTTCAAATGATACCTCTTTAGATGCAATCATTGCGTCTCTCTGCTAGAATACAAATTTTAACATAATCGCTAAATTAAGGAATGTCTCATATTTTTGCCGTATGAGTATTTTTCTAAAAAATTGACTTTTGACAACAGTTAAATAACTTAAATCAAACATTTATGGCATTGCCGAAAACAAACGATTCCACGAAATCCTATTTAATCCCTTTTATATTAATAACAGTATTATTTTTTCTGTGGGGATTTGCACACAATCTCAACCCAATTTTGATTCCGCATCTAAAGAAAGCTTGTCAACTTACCGACCTTCAGTCTGCTTTTATTGATTCTGCCTTTTTTGTAGGATATTTTGTGATGGCCATTCCTGCGGGTTTGGTGATGAACAAATACGGTTATAAATCAGGGATTATTCTAGGTCTATTGATTTTTGCTGGAGGGGCATTTTTATTTTATCCTGCGGCAGGAACACGTACTTATGGTTTGTTTCTTTTTGCCTTGTTTATTATTGCGAGTGGCTTGACTTTCTTGGAAACGGCAGCAAACCCGTATGTAACAGTTTTGGGCGATGAGCATACAGCTACGCAAAGACTTAATTTATCTCAATCGTTCAATGGTTTGGCGGCTTCATTAGCACCATTGGCTGGCAAATTTTTTATTTTGACAGATACTACTATCTCTGAAGAGCAATTAAAAACATTATCGAGTAGTGAAGTAGACGCACTTTTGACACACGAAGCTCAAAGTGTTCAAATTCCGTATATCGTTATTGGTTTAGTAGTATTAAGTGTTGCGGCGATTTTATGGAAAACGAACTTGCCTGAAATTAAGGAAAGTACTGACGAAAATAGCGCAACAGAAAAAGGAAGTATCTTCAAACAGACTAATTTGATGTTGGGTGTTCTGGCACAATTCTTTTATGTGGGAGCACAGGTTTGTGTATCGAGTTTCTTTATTCGTTTCTTGGGTAAAACGGCTGGAATCGGTGAAAAAGAGGCTGCTGGCTATTTGGCTTTTGCTTTGTTATGCTTCATGTTAGGACGCTTTTTAGGTACTTTCTTGATGAAATATATCGCACCAAATCGTTTGTTGGCGGTTTATAGTGTTTTCAATATCGGTCTTTTGGCGGTTGCAATTATGATTGGTGGCTTTACCTCTATCTATGCATTAATTGGCGTTGAATTCTTTATGTCTATTATGTTCCCAACCATTTTTTCATTGAGTATTCAAGGCTTGGGTTCACAAACTAAGTTGGGTTCATCTTTAGTGATTATGTCAATTGTTGGAGGCGCTATTTTCCCTGTTATCATGGGACGTATTTCTGACATTAGTTCAATCCAAACGGCATATATTGTTCCATTGGCATGTTTTGTAGTAGTACTTTTCTTTGCACTAAAAACAAAATCATCGAAGGGCGCCATTGCAAATGCAGGACACTAATGATTGCAGATTTGGGATGTTTGATTTTGGATTAAGTTTTTTCGAGAATGATTAAAAAATCCGAAATTAAAATTCAAGCTTAGGTACAGACCAAATTAAAAATAAACTTTTGACTACTTTACACGATTCGTCGTCGTGTTGACAAACATAAAATAGTAAAACATGAATAAGAGATTTGCCTTGGCGCTTGATTTAGTGAACGATGAACAGTTGATAGCTGAGTACGAAAAATACCATGAGGCAGTTTGGCCCGAAATATTGCAAAGTATTGCTGGAGCAGGTATTACCCAAATGGAAATTTATCGACTGGGCAACCGCTTGTTTATGATTATGGAAGTCGATGATTCTTTTTCGTTCGAAAGAAAAGGACAAATGGATGCTGAAAATCCAAAAGTTCAAGAATGGGAAAAACTAATGTGGAAATATCAAGATGCCTTGCCAATGGCACAACCTGGCGAAAAATGGTTGCTGATGGATAAGATTTTTGATTTGAAAGCGCAGTTAAAATAGCCATTTATTACGCCAAAAGTCACCCCTTGGATAGAATCAAGGGGTGACTTTTGTTTTTAATGCATTAAAACTCATTCATCAATGCCTGAAAACGGTCTACATATAGACCTACATGATAGCCATCTACCAAGGCATGATGCACATGAATGGAAACACTCATACTTTTTTGTCCATCCGTTTCTATCATTTTGCCAAAAGATATTTTCGGACAGTTATCTGGAAAAGAAAAACTTCTTGCATGAGATATAGACGTAAAATCAAGCCAAGGAATGGCAGAGTAATGAATCAAGTTCTCACCCGAAACAGCAGGCATTAATCCAGTAGTACTATGAACTCTCTCAATTTCATTCTTCGCGTTTTGATAAAACTGTTCTTCTGACTCATCATAATAAACATGCCCAAATCCAAAAGTACCATTAGGACGGCTAATAGTTGGAGAAGCGTTTATAACGTCGAAGCTGTAAGGATTATGGTCAATGATTCGATATCTAAAATTTTCTATTTCATTGGCTGCTTTTAAAGAACGATACAAATAATACCAGAAAAACGATTTTCCATTCTCCTTTGCTTTTTGATAGGCAATTGTGCAGTCTATTTTTACTGTTACTCCGTAAAATGGTTCTTCAAATTTTGAGAAAAAAAGATAATGCTCCTTTCTATCCCACTCCTCTAAGTTAATTAATTGTTTCATTGATTTTTGACTTAAAATTGTCTCAAAGACTTATTTTTTCCATTCAGCAGACTGGTTAGTACCAATCTTTAGAGCCTTTTCCGCTAACTTTGTTTTTCTTTGGCAAAAATCTGAAGAAGAAAAAACATTAAAAAGGACATTTGTCCCAAGTCAAGATGTTACGAACTAATCAAAAGTTTTTAGACTTCATTCAAGGCATATACGACAGTGAGCAAAATCGCCATAATATTGTCCTAAAGTCATTTGCAAAAGGTCAAAAATTACTTTACCAAGACCAAGCAGCGCCCAATGTGATGCTTATTCAAAGCGGTTTTACAAAATGTTTTTTTAACGAAGAGAATGACAAAGAGTTTATTGTAGAGTTTTTGGGAAAAGGGGAAATCGTCGGAGAAATAGAAAGTATTCGGCAAATGCCTTGTTTGTGTAATATTGAGGCTATCACGAGTGTTTCGGCTTTTGTTATTCCTAGTGCCTATTTTCAAGAACTATTGAATAAAGACCTGAATTTAAACAAGTTACTACTTGAAGCCTTTGCTGAGAGAATCGTAAATACGTCGAGCAGAGCTTCATTTCAACAATTATACACTGTAGAACATAGCCTATCAAAACTTCTTGAACTTCAAACTAAGCAAGAAATTCAACTTTCAAAAGAAGAAATGGCAGCCTATTTAGGTATTTCTGTTCGGACTCTCAATCGGAGTTTAAAAAATATGAATTCATAATTTAACCTAAACTTTATCCATTTGTATGCCGTATACGATTATATTTGTGGCTTAACAAAACCAAAATATGATTCCTAACAGTTGTCTTTCGCCTCCAATCGCTTAATATTTCTTTCGATTCTCAAAGAAGTATAACTCCAATTTGTAGATTGGATGATTTGTTATACTTTTTCATTTCGATAAAATTTTAACGTTTTAATAAATCTTGTTCTGAAAATGAACAAGAAAGGCATTGTTATGAAAAAATCATATTTATTGCTACACCTAGCAGTAGTTTTTGCTGGATTTACTGGCATTTTCGGCAAACTCATCACTTTAAACGAAGGATTGTTGACATGGTATCGAGTTTTCTTTTCTTCTATTTTTCTCTTCGTTATCTTAAAGCTTTTAAAAGTAAGTACTCGAATCGGTTTCAAAGAAAAATTAGATATTGCTAAAATTGGATTACTTATTACTACACACTGGATATTTTTCTATGCAAGTATTAAGTACTCTAATATTTCGGTTGGAGTGGTATGCTATAGTTTGACAAGCTTCTTTACGGCACTATTCAAGCCTATTATTGATAAAAGGAGCTTTGTCGTCTCTGAAATGTTGCTGAGTGGAATAACGCTATTGGGCATTAGTCTTATCTTTCATTTTGATACATCCAATCAGTTGGGAATTGCTTTTGGGGTGGTGTCTTCGGCATTTGCTGCGCTATACACCATTTATAATGAAAGATTAGTGAGCAATTACGATAGTAAGCTAATTAATTATTATCAAATGCTTGGAGGGACGGTTGTTCTTGGCTTATTGTTGCCACTATATTTAAACTATTTTCCAGCAGAAAGTATCATTCCTAGTGCTAAGGACACTTTTTATTTACTATTTCTATCTCTTTTTTGCACCGTTGGATTGTACGTCTCATTTGCTGAAGTTCTGAAAAAGATACCTGCATTTACTGTAAATTTGACCTTCAATCTGGAGCCTATTTATGCAATTATTATGGCATTTCTCTTCTTCGATGAAGGCAAGGACGTCAACACTTCATTTTATGTGGGCTTGTTTTTTGTAATACTTTCAGTGGTTTTGCAAACCTTAATTACGGTCAGAAAAGCAAAATAAAAGCAACAAGAGATTGATAGAGCATATATCTATCAATCTCTTGTTATCGTAATAACTTTTTAGTCATGCTCATCAACTTCTCTTTGAGAGATTGACACTTCTATATTTCTAGTATTTGGTTTCAACGTTTAAACCCTTTATGCGATAAGAGTATCCACTGTTCCATGAGACTGATTTGAAGTAGTTGATTGACAAGTGTTCAAGGAAATTAAGGTAAGAACATAGAGTGTTTTTTTGAACATAGTGTTATAGGTTATGGTTGTAGATAAATTTTAAGATTGAAAACTCATTTAATGTCTAAGTTTACACTCTAATCATAACACTTCCTGCTGCCAAATCATGAATAGCTCTTCTTTGTGAATTTCTTGAAATAGAAAGGTAAGCATACATTCCAAGAGCAACTTTTATAGGATAGCGAATGAAAGATTGTAGAATATTGATACGTTGAGATGTGTCTGCAAGCTTGCGAACTCTAATTCTAGTTAAATAGTGCCCTAAAGTGGCGCCAAATGCGGTGCATATTGGTTCATAACCTCCAAATAATAAAAGAAATGCACTTAAACGAATCTCGTCAGGAACATTTTTAAAAATACTGAAAAGATGTGTCAAAAGATACATTAGGATGATTATGAACACTAAGTCGATTATAGAGGATTGCACTCTTTCTCTAAGTAAAGGGTAGTTGTCTTTCATAGTTTTAGTTTAAAAGTCAATAAAGTATATACCTATTTTCCAATAAAAATCATTGGTATAAGGAACTACTTCATTAAAAATGTGTCGTTATTTATTAATTATGGTTGGTTGAAACGATTACCCAAAACTAAATAATTTAACATAAATAACAATTATTTTCTGCACTAATAATCATTTATATATGATTAATTCATTTTAATTTTTGACACGTTTCTTAAAATAAAAGACTACCCCTATTTGTTTTCTGCACCATATCAAAGTAACATTTTTCCGTAACATATACTTGATAAGGATATTATAGAATCCATAGCAATTTGTCATATACCTGTAAAAACTAGACTTAAAACTCCAAGCATTTAGTGAAATGGCAAGATAGAACTCATGATAAGATACAAATCTCCTTTCGGCCTTTCTGTAGTCTATTAAGATAAAAGCTATTCACCCTGTATTGGTGATGATGTAGAATTTTTGAACTGAATAATAAAGAAACTCAAAATAACCAACATCCATTCCTTTAATGACGCTCAAGTGCTTGCATTTACTACCATAAAATAAAAAACAGGTTAGATATTCTTCCATTTTTCATCATAACTAATACTTAATCAATAACTTAGACTATCACTTATGAAGGTCTAACAATCTGTACTATTTGAGACCTATGTCGGAGAGAGTATTTAATAATTAAATACAAAATTTTCAATCGCTATACACTATGACAACAACATCAGAAATTCTCTTGCAATTACTTATTGGTGGTTTATTAGGCTTAGTTGGGCAAATGGTACGATTTGTTGTAGGTCTTAAAAAGCTAAATGACGAAGCTTCTAATAAAAATGTCACGCTTACCGAAATGTTCCAAACTACTAGGTTTGTTATAAGTCTTATTATAGGTTTTGTGGCTGGGATACTGGGAATAGTCTCTTTATCAGAATTTAAAGACAATTTCTTTGACACAAACTTGAAAGGAACAATCATGACACTTTTAGGGATTGGATACGCTGGCACAGACTTTATTGAGGGCTTCATCAAAAAGTATATTCCTGAGCAACAACAAGCTTTAGTAAGTACCGATCCTAAAGTACCCAAGGGTGGAACATCACAGCCCGCATAAATTTAGTTTATATTCTTTCTACTAAAATCTCTATATCACTATGAAAAAGCACATTATTCTTATTGCCCTTTTGTGCATAATTGCAAATACAAGCATATATGCCCAGACTAATTATCTGAACGAAGCAAAGTATATTTCAGAGGTTATTAAAAAAATTGAGGTTATCAAAAAAAATGATAAAAGTCTAAATGTAAAATTTGGGAAGGAGATTGACAAGAAAACTGGGAAAGAGAATCTTCAAATCGATACCACAACGGTTAATCTTATTTATACGAAACTTATACAGGTGAATCCGCCAGCAATAGAAAAAAAACTTGTGCCAAACACACTAACCAAACCAATTAATGGGAAAAAAGGTAGCGCACCTTCTGGTCCTGGACGTCAACCTGAATCAATACCGAACAAAGCCGACTCTTCTACCAAAAATGATCCACAAGAAACAAAAGGTGTATTATCAATAGAAACACAACTTCAGGAAAAAGAAGCTAAAAAGGAATTAAGATATATTCTTTATATAATGGAGTATAATAATGTCGATGAAAGTATGATTGCTGAAGTCCCTGAAAAATTTGGAGCTTTCGATAAAGATGGGGCAATAGATCAAAAAATGAATTTTACATCAGGTAATAATTCTACAAACTTTGCCTTTCATGAAACAGAAATAATATATGGTATAGTTGACTTTACCATTAGCAGAGCAAAAGAGCAATTGGTAGAAAAATATTTGGCTGGATGGTATGATAAGCTAGGTTCAGTACAAATTATTAAAGAACTGATACCCCAAACCTTAGGAACCCTAAAAGCTTTTAATGAAGAACAAAGCCTAAGCATGGCAAGGTTTGGTGATAAGTGGAAATCAGCCTTTCAAGAGGACTTTCGAAATGTACCGTTGGCTTTACAAAAAGAATCGTTTGTATCATCCCTTTTAAAAAAGGCAGAAGTATCAGATTCCCTACAAGTTGCACCAATAATATCAGGTGGTAGCAAATTGGTTTATGATTTGTACCTCAAGAAGCACCTTGTAAATTCTGTTAGTGATTTAAGCACTGACTACCTTTTAGAACAAAATACGATTAACACCAAATCTTATTTTAAACAAGCCATAGTATTGACAGATATACTATTAAAAGCAGGCGGCGTAATGAAAGACAATGATACGTATAAGCCTGTAAGTGTAGAGGGATTTAAACAAATGGATACAGATGCTTGGAAAGCATTTATCAAATTATTATATACTAAGCACCAAAAAGAACTAGCATTTGCTTTAGGTAATGATAGCAATAACATTATAAACAAATTATTAGACAACAAAAATGCAGAGGTAAACGATTTTGTCAACCTATTCAAAAAGACTATCTCGCTGATAAGTACTTATCAAACAATGATTAATAGTGAAGAGAATAACATAGAAAGTAAACTGAGTTTTGAAGATAGTAGAAAGCTATTTGAGTTGAGCTTTCAATTGACAGAACAAAGTGTAGATATACTCTCGTACCTTACTAAGAATAACAAGGGTGATACTGAAAAACTTATAAAGTTTAAAAAGGTCAGTAAAGAATATTACACAGCCATATCTGAAATAGCTGAAGGCGTGGCCAATAAACAATATGGAGATGTGGTAGATGGTACTTTGGGCATCATGCGATTAATTGATACGCAGGGCAAAATAACTGATGTAATAACTAAATTACACATCTATGGTAGTTTTATGATAAATATCATTAATGCCAAAACAGCCGACGAAGTAAAGACAGCCTTAGAAGAACTAATCCCCAAAAATTTATATCAACTAAAAAACACTCATTCATTTAGTATATCATTGAGTGCTTACCCAGGTATTTTTGGAGGTTGGGAGAAAATAACTAAAACAAATACGGAGGCCTCATCAATATCTGCTTTTATGCCAATGGGTATAGATTTTAGCATTGGAAACAAAAAGAAGGGTTCAACTAAGAGTTTTTCAAGTACTAATCTTTTCTTGCAATTTTTAGATTTTGGTGCTGTGCTGAACTACCGATTAAATAGCAAGGAAGATGAAGAAGCTAGCCCCAATGTTACTTTTAAACAATTGCTGTCGCCAGGGTTCTCTATAATGAGGCATTTCAAGAACTCGCCTTTGGTAATAGGAGCTGGGATAAATTATACGCCATCGCTCAGAACTGTGAATGTTGCTGGCAATGAATATAAAGACAACGCTTGGCGTATTGGGGTGTTTTGTGCAGTAGATGTTACCTTTTTCCATTTATATAATTCCAAAAAAATACTGAAATGAGCGATATTTATAATGGAATGCGGATAATTAGAAGAGGAACAACTAATCCGGGAACATTAGGCGGTTTTTTTACTTTTGGCGGAGATGAAATCTTTGGAATATCCAATAATCATGTATTGGCAAATCTGGGACAATGTAAAATGGGAGATAAAATATGCAAGTCTGGTTCTCAAATTGTAGTAGGCTCGCTTCAATGTTGGATAGATATAAATAGCGATAGCACAAACTACCTTGATGTCGCATTATTTAAATTAGCCCCAGATGCAAGACCTTATTGGAGAATGCTCTTAGATGATAAAACAGTACCCGGAGAAATTCGTATGGCCGAAGAAGGCGAAAGGGTATATATGGTTACCAATAACGGCTCAACCAAACAAGGGATAGTTAGTCAGTTATTTATCGATAAAGAGTACTTGGTTAGCTTAGGTGATAATGAATACGCTTTTACAGGACTTTCCGAAGTAACCTCTTTATCTGGCAGTCCTTTCTCTGAACCTGGTGAATCAGGAAGTTTGGTATTTAGTTTAGCAAACAACGACGTACTAGGTGTTTTAATGGGAACGAATGAAAACAATAAAACTCGGAGTTATTATGTTCCCTTTGTTCACGATAATCTTGGTATTTGTGCGGTGTACCCCAGTATTGAGGTTTGGAATCCTTATAAGAATTTTGCTTGACAATGATATTCTACAAACAAATGATTGAAATATTGTATAGGTTATTTGATGAACTCAAATAAGTTGGTTTCTTTAGACTCAATGAGTTTATATTGTGATTTAGAAAAATATTTCTAAATCACAATATAGCTTATTTTATCAAATATGCTTTAAAGGACCATTTCCTCCTCCTAACTGATAATCTTTTCCTCCTTCGATGGACTTAACGACGTATTCTGTTGCCCGTTCGACTGCGTATTCTACACTAAATCCTTGTGCTAAATTTACTGCTATCGCCGACGATAATGTACAGCCTGTACCATGGGTATTGTTGGAATTTACTTTTTTGTGGTCTAAAAAGAATATTTCTCCAGAAGATTTGACCAAACAATCTGACAGTACTTCCTCTTCTAGATGTCCACCTTTCAGCAAAACACTTTTTGCGCCAAATTTCAAAAGCTCCTTAGCCGCTTCTGGCATTTGATCTTTTTCTTTGATTTCTTTTCCTAGTAGCCAACTCGCCTCAGTAAGATTGGGTGTTAGCACGGTTACCAACGGAAAAAGTTGCTCAATCATCAACTGTATGCCTTCCTCGTCCAGTAATGGGTGACCACTAGATGATAAAAACACAGGATCCAGCACGATAGGTACTTTAGGAAACCGACTCAATATATCAACAACCTCTTTGACAATTTCAAATCGGTGCAACATACCAATTTTGATGGCGAGGGGCTTAATGTCTGTTAGAATTGCCTCAACCTGTTCTCTAACCGCCTGTGCTGGTACAGGATAAATACCACTCACTCCTAGGGTATTTTGAACTGTAATGGCAGTAATCGCAGTACATGCGTAACCACCCAGTGCTGCAATGGTAATCAAATCTGCCTGAATTCCTGCGCCAGAGGAAGGGTCAGAACCAGCAATGCTTAAAACAGGAAAGTACGTTTTCTTCATAACAACAAATATACAAATTGCCTACAATGCATAAGACACAATCGTAACACTAATTGTTTCCGATAGTTTTATTTTCTAGGAAAAGTTATTTTTGTTGTCTCTATTTTACAAATCTTTCCTGCAATAAGTGAAAAACGTTATTAGTAAATGGTGGAAGTATCCACAACTTGAACAAATAGTGCTGAGATGAGGGGCAAATGTCTAAAATTGGTTGGCTGAAACAAATCCATGCGCCAGTCAAGTTTATTTAAGACTGCCATCAGTTTTGAGTTAGAAGAAAAACAGTTTCTGATATTACGTCGTGTCAAGGGCTTTACTTCACCATAAGCACCATCGCTAAAATAATAGGAAAAAGAACTCAAGTCGGTCGCATTTTGCACTCGGTAAACCCACAGTCCTTCGGTTGAAACTACTTCATAAGTTCGATTTTCGGTGAAACGCCATTGTCTACCCTTGAACTTATATCCATAGGCATTATCGGAAGAATAGATGATTTTTGAACCATTATTCTTTATGCTTACAGTGGCAAATCGTTCGTGAATTTTGGAATCTTCGGGGCGATAGACTTTATTTTCGATAAAATCTTCAGCCGTTAAAAATACCCCATCTTGTGCTTGTGAAAGAAAAGAGATAAATAGAAAAAGAAGTGTATAAAGTCGATTCATGGTTCTGAAATTTGTTTTCACAAAGGTGAAAATCCAAACTCAACCCATGATTAACGAAAAATTAATTGAATGTTAAATGAGATTTGAAAATTGGAATACTTGGTAATGATTTGGTAATATTGAGTAATGTGATTTTATTAGTTATGGGTATATCCGTTATTTAAAGGCACTTACCCGTAACTAGTTCAAGACGGAATTCCGAATTAGTTATTAGTCTTGTACAAAGGTTTAAGTTGTTTTTTAAAAAATAAAATTGCTGTAGTGGCAACCCTTGCGGTTGCCCAACTCAACATGGCAACCGCAAGGGTTGCCGCTACAGCAAAAATGCTCATGATTATAAAGCTCCCGAACAACATAAAATCTTTCGTACTAAGTATTAATGCAAAATAAAATTGCATTAATACGCTTTATGCTGTAAGCCGTCGGCATTAGGCAAAAAAGCCTCAATCATTTCATAAGAAATACTATTTAACTTTTAGCCTACAGCATAAAGCCTAGAGCCTAAGGCGGGTAAAATTATTTTAATTTTGCCCACTAACTTACCCAAATTAGTTATCGATAATTGATTCTTTTGATATAGCCTACTGAGAAAAAACTTCCTTTATCCTTTTTTCAGCATAGCCAGGAGAAGTGGTCATACCTTTGCCCCCAATCCCCGTAGCGATATAAATTTTGTTTTCGAGTTGATGCTCGTAGATACCACCATCGGCAGTTTGTGAATAATAACCCGCCCAATAATTTTGAATATTCCAATTTGGTAATTTCATAATTCGCTGTGCCTCTTTCAATATCAATTGGTTGATGTCCATATCAATGCCGAAATCAAGTGTAGCATTTTCGTTTACACCAGCATATTCGTGAGAATCACCAATAATAATTGAGCCATTGAAAGCTTGTTTGAAAAGGATATGTATCCCCCAAGCGTTATACGGTTTTTGCCATTCTGGTTGTGATATTTGAGGATATGAGGCACAAGATTTAAAGCTGTCATAACGACGAATGCTCAACCCAGACAAGATATTTCCTTTAATTTGGACGTCTTTTAAAGGATAAGTTGACATCATATTGAGTTTGCTCACTTTCATGCCGCTGTTTTCAAACAAGCTTGGAAACAATGCCTTGAAATCTCGCCCATTACAAATTGCGACTTTTTCAGCATAAAACTTTTCATCTTTTGAGCTAACGACTTCACAAATCCCATTTTTTATCTGACAATCTACAATTGTGGTATTATTTACAAAATCAAGACCCCATTTTTTGATGAGTATTTCTCGTACACGGTGCACCATTGTTCTTGGTTCTACCGAAAATTCATTAGGAAAAAACAAGCCTAGTTTGTAGTATTCATTTTGAAGCATTGGCATACGCTCAAAACAAACTTTTCTATTCATAAGCTCGCAAGCGTATCCTCGAATTTTGAACAACGCACGCGCCTCCTCCAACAACTTAGCTTCATCATCATCTGAAGCAAAATAGTAGGAGCCATTTTTACGAGCTGTAATATCTGTCAAGTCTTGAAGGTTTTGATATATCTCTAACGAACGTCGACCATATTCAAACCATGTATCAAGGGCTTGTCCAGAGGGCACTACTTGTCCAAAATTTCTTACGGTAGCTTCCATCGGTTCTGAGTCTTTTTCAATCATCAGCACCGATTTCCCCATTTGTAAAGCATGGAAAGCATGGAACGTTCCAAGATTTCCTGCTCCCACCACAATCAAATCATATTTTTTCATTAGTTGTATTTTAGGGACAAAGTGTCAAATGCACAAAGTGATTTGCATGCACTTTGTGCTTATAGAGCATAAATAAAAAATTGTCATTTAACTCACAGTCCGAGTGTTTTTACTGCTTATTTTTGTTTAAATAGTTGTGCAGAAGTACTTACACGGCTAGGCTCTTTTCAGAAATCTCTTCGATGATTGGTTTCAAGGCCAACAGGTTAGGCAATAAACCATCATTTCTATGAATATTTAATTGACTACGTGTATGTGTACCGTTAGTAACACCTAAAGACAAACGTACTCCAGCGCGTAAACCTGACTTAAGGTCTGATGGTGTATCGCCGATATTAATTACACGTTGAGCATCTTTTACACCTAGCACCTCCATAGCCTTCTGAATCATAAATGGCTCGGGACGACCTTTTAGCACGTCGTCGGGTGTAATAGAGACATCGATTATTCCTGAGCCATCGCCCTTATACTGATGGTCGAGTCCTTTTAGCCAGCCCAATTTACCCAAAATGATATTAGCTACCTTTCTATAAAAACCTGTTGTTAATGCAATCTTTATATCTTGACTTTTCAGATATTCGAAGATTTCTAAGCATCCTTCAGTTGGGAAAATATCATGTTCCAAATAATGATCCTCCAATATCGAACAAAACTCTGTGTACGATATGTCTACATACTCCGACAATTCTGGGTGCTTTTCACCCAATAATTCTACCCACAACATCTCAAAAACTTGTCGCTTGGCATAACCTTGTAAGGCCAAAACTCGCTCAGGCGTTACACTCAATCCTGTACGGGCTGCCGCTTGCATAAAGCATACTTCTACCTCATGGCGGTCGGTAACTGTAGTTCCTGCCATATCAAAAACGACTAACTCAATAGGTTTCATACGAGACAAATATTTTATTATTAACTATAAACATATATCAGAATGGCAACGCCAACTCCGTGAACCAAAGGTAACAAGAGTACTTTTAACCAAATATTAAATGTCCGTTAAGCCTAATTAATAGACTGAATAACAAGAAGTTTTATTTGTATCCTTGCCAAAAAAAAGTTCTTTGACTAGCCAAATAATTTTGGCTAGTCAAAGCATACTTGAAATTCGGTTTAGCATTTATGGGAAAAAAAATCCCCTTCGCCACTCCTTACTTTTCTTGTCTTGACACAAGAAAAGTAACCGCGCGGCGGCCGCAAAAGAAAGTCAAGAAATCCTAATCGGAGTGGCGACCCACCTCGCCTTCGGCTCAAACAATAGGATTTCGGAAAATAAACATGTTAAATCATAAAACTGATTTACAAAACTTAAACAAACTCTTTGCTTATACATTCACTTGAACCTTTGTCATACTGTAGTTTATCAAATACATTTTTTCATGCGTGCTAGTTTACAATCTTTCTTAAAAAAGAGTTCTCCTTTATTTAGAGGTATATTTTTGGGTACTATGGCATTTAGTACT
Source organism: Cellulophaga sp. BC115SP (assembly GCF_009905545.1). Classification (GTDB taxonomy): domain Bacteria; phylum Bacteroidota; class Bacteroidia; order Cytophagales; family Spirosomataceae; genus Flectobacillus; species Flectobacillus rivi. The sequence continues at coordinate 38,040 of NZ_JAAALB010000021.1, forward strand.
TATTTCTGTATGTATGCCTTTCGTAAGCCCTTTTCTGCGGCGATTTATTCAGATTTGACCTTATGGGGTATCGACTACAAAATTATTTTGGTAGTTGCTCAAGTATTGGGCTATGCTACCGCCAAAGGCATGGGAATAAAGGTGGTAGCAGAAGTAAAGCCACATCAGCGAATGTTATACATTATCGGTATGATTTTGTATTCCGAAATCTGTTTATTGATGTTTGCGCTTGTACCTGCTCCTGACAATTGGATGTTCATGTATCTCAATGGTTTGGGCTTAGGAATGATTTTCGGTTTGGTTTTTAGTTATTTAGAAGGTCGCAGAATTACAGATTTATTAGGTGCAGGCTTAGCGGTTAGTTTTATCGTTTCTTCAGGAATTATCAAATCGGTATCCAGATGGGCATTGTCCTTGGGGATAGATGAGTTTTGGATGCCTTTTATGGTTGGGCTATGCTTTTTCCCTGCCTTAGTTATATCTGTTTGGTGTATGAATTTAGTACCAAAACCCGATGAACAAGACAAATTAGAACGTGTAGAAAGAGTACCAATGTTTGCCAAACAACGTCGAAAATTTATGAAAAAATACGGTCTGGGAATGGTCTTACTTGTCAGTATTTATGTATTGATGACTGTATTTAGAGATATACGAGACAATTTTGGCGTTGAAATTTGGCAAGAATTAGGGGTGACTGACATCAAGATTTTTTCAGAAACCGAAATTATCATAGGCATAGCTATTAGCTTGATGACAGGCGTAGCATTCCTAATCAAAAATCATAAAAATGCTTTGTGGTTTAATCATGGATTAATTCTGGGCGGATGCCTTCTTATGCTTTTGGGTACCTTATTGTACAATGGAGGCTCTATTACTGGCTATTGGTGGATGGTCTGGAACGGGCTTGGCTTATATATGGTATATGTACCTTTCAATGGCATTCTATTTGACAGATTATTGGCAGCACTCAACGAGCGTGGCAACGTTGGTTTCTTATTTTACACCGCAGATTTCTGTGGATATTTAGGAAGCGTACTAGTTTTACTCGTGAAGAATTTTGGAAAAAATCCTATTTCTTGGCTTGACTTACTCAATGCTTTTGCACAGCTTTTACCTACACTTTGTATTGTTTTGGTGATATCATCTTACTTCTATTTTAACCAAATTTTGCAACAAAAAACCAAATCAGGTTTACGTTTCTTGGGAGCTTAAACCTGGTTCTCAAGGCAATAAAATGCCGATTTGTCGTAATTTATCTACGCTTAATACTTTACTAACAGAAACAACGAATATAGCACATATTACACCTCTAAAGTTTAATCAAGCTTAATACTAGCTTGAAGGTGGGGTTATTTTTTGATTGTAAGTTTGCATCGTTTTTCAAAAGGAGATTTCAACGAGTCCTTGGTTTTGTCCTAACCCATAAAACTCAAACCCCTTGATTCGTTTTACCCAATTTCTTTCCTCTATCACAAAACAAAACACACAATCAAATGAAAAAACTTTTACCCATGCTAGGGAGGTTTCAACGTAATTTTACGTGGTTTATGACCTCGATGTTTGTTCCAGTTTTAGTGCTTTGTTGCTCAATGACTACACTCGGACAAATCACTGGTAAAGTAAGTGCTGCAGACGACAATTCTCCGCTTCCAGGAGTTTCGGTACGTGTAAAAGGTAGCGACAAAGGTAGCTCGACTGGTGCTGATGGTGGCTACAAAATCAATGCAAAGCCAACAGACATATTGGTTTTCAGTTTTATTGGTTACACTTCACAAGAAATTACAGTAGGCAACAAAACTTCTATTAATGTTAGCCTAGCACAAGAATCAAAAATGCTTCAGGAAGTTGTTACAACTGCCTTGGGTATTTCGAAAGACAAACGTACCCTCACCAACTCAATTCAATCAGTTCAAGGCGTTGAATTAATCAAAGCTCGTGAGCCAAATGCTATCAACTCGTTGAGTGGTAAAGTAGCTGGTTTGACCGTTGGTGCTTCATCAGAAATTTTGGGTCGTCCAAACTTAGTATTACGTGGTAATACAGATCTTCTATTTATCGTAGATGGTGTACCTATCAACTCTGATACTTGGAATATTTCGGCAGATGATATTGAAACTTATTCGGTATTGAAAGGTCCAAACGCGGCGGCTTTGTATGGTTTCCGTGGAAAAAATGGAGCCATTTTGATTACTACGAAGAAAGGTTCTAAAGATAAACGTGGTTTTTCCGTTGAGTTTAACTCTTCAACGATGGTAGAAAGTGGCTTCAACGCTATTCCGAAAGTTCAGGATTTGTATGGACCTGGAGACCACGGAGTTTATGAGTTCGTAGATGGTCGTGGTGGCGGTAAAAATGACGGCGACTACGACATCTGGGGACCAAAATTTGAAGGTCAATTGATTCCTCAGTACGACTCGCCAGTGGTAAACGGTGTTCGTCAAGGTACTCCTTGGATTGCTCGTGGTAAAAATAACCTAACTCGTTTCTTGCGCGATGGTTTGCAATCAAACAACAACATTGCCATTTCTTCAAGCACTGAAAAAGCTGATTTACGCTTCTCATTATCAAACAGCTACCAAAAAGGTATCGTGCCTAACACGCAGTTGAATTCGATTAACTTCAACATGTCGGCAGGTGTTAATTTCTCTAAAAAACTTCGTTTGGAATCTAACATCAACTTCAACCGTCAGTCGACACCAAACGTACCAGATGTAAACTACGGACCAAACTCATTGATTTACAACATGGTAATTTGGGGTGGTGCAGACTGGGATGTTGATCAATTGCGCAACTACTGGCAGCCAGGCAAAGAAGGTATTCAACAAATCTATGCGGAATACCAACGTTACAACAACCCATATTTTGTAGCTTACGAATGGACAAGAGGTCATTACAAAAACGATATTTATGGTTATGCTTCATTGAACTATAAAATCAACGACAATTTCGAATTGACAGGTCGTACTTCAGTAACTTCTTATGATTTGTTTAGAAATGAGAAACTGCCTTATTCTGCCACAACGTATGGTCGTGAAGAAGCTAAAGGTGACTATCGTGAAGACAAACGTACTTTATTCGAAAACAACACTGATATCTTGTTGAAATATAGCAAATTGTACAACAATGCGTTTGATGTAAAAGTATGGGCTGGTGCCAACATTCGTAGCTTTAGCTACCGTTCAAGCTTTGTCACAACCGACTATTTGAACACGCCAGGTGTATATACTTTTGCTAACTCACTTCGTCCTGTGAAGGCTTATAGTTTTGCTTCTGACATGGAAGTACAAAGTGCTTACTATTCGGCTGACTTAGGATACAAAAGCTATATCAACCTATCGGCAACAGGTCGTGTTGACCACCTTTCTACTTTACCAAAAGGTAACAATACGTTCTTTTATCCATCATTCGGTTTGAGTACTGTAATTTCCGATTATGTGACTTTACCATCTGCCATCTCATTCTTGAAGGCACGTGCTTCTTATGCCAACGTAAAAGACGGTTTGACTCGCTCAACAATTGGCTCTACGCCAAGTGGCTCGTTCCCTGTAGGTTATGGAGTTGACTATGCTTCATCTTATGATGGACCGAGCTATGCTAACTCAGTAGGATATACTATCGCTCCAGGCTATAACTTGTTGCCATCTTCGTCTTACTCTGACAAATTGGATAATGCAAGCTTGAAACCAAACTCAACAGAGCAAATTGAAGCAGGTATTGACTTAAGTTTCTTGAAAAACAGACTTTCTGGTGAAGTTACTTACTTTGTCTCGAACGACGGTCCGCGTATCTTCAACCGTGATTTGTCACAAACTACAGGTTATACCAATGCTATCGTAAACGGTATTCGTACTCAAAAAACAGGTTGGGAAGTTTCGTTAAAAGCAACACCAGTAAAAACACAAGCATTCAAATGGGATATCGTATTGAACTGGTCAACTTATAAAGAAGTATTGAAAGAAATCTACGGCAACATTTCTTCATTGCCATCTAACTACTTTGTAAGCGGAAACCCTTCAAACATCAACCTTAACATTGGCGACAGAATTGACCCAGTAATAGTATCGGCTTATGCTCGTACCACTGATGGTAAAATCATCAACGATGCAGGTGGTCGTCCGATTGTACTACCAAAATCGACATTCCAAGGTTATGCAAATCCAGACTGGGTATATGGTATCAACAACAAGTTTAGTTACAAAAACTGGTCAATGAATATCTTATTAGATGGTCGTGTAGGTGGTGTAATCGAAGACTATATCCGTCGTCAGTCATTCCGTGGTGGACGTAATATCGAAACGGTAGAAGGTGCTTTGGGTACTGCTCGTGAGCAAGATGTAAAAGGCATTAAATCATACATTGGTGAAGGTGTAAAAATCGTAGAAGGTACGCCAACCTATGACCCAACTACTGGTGCAATCACCAACATGAACCAATTGAAGTTTGCTTCAAACGATATTAAGACATTCGTACAGGATTATATCAGCCGTTATTATTCAACATCAGAAGGTAACATGATGAGTAAGACTTTCTCAAAGATTCGTGAGATTACCATTTCTTACAATGTACCTGCACATTTGTTGAACCGCACTCCATTCAAGCAAGCATCAGTTTCATTTGTAGGTCGTAACCTATTCTACTTCGTAGATAGCAAACACTCAGGTGTAGATTTAGACCAATACACAGGTTTGAGTACAAGTACTGGCCTTCAAACGCCAACAATGAAGCGTTTCGGGGTGAACCTTAACTTAGTATTCTAAAAACTTGGAACAAGCGATTATGAGTGATGAGTTGGGAGTAACGAGTGATGACTTTTAAATACAAATACTGATTTTCAAAAAATTGAACTCTAAACTCATCACTCACAATTCATCACTAATATCTAACTTTTAGCAGTTTTAAATTCTTTAGCATTTACAACAATGAAAAAATATATAGCAGCACTTTGCGCGGTTGGTTTACTTTCGAGCTGTAATGATTATGCAGTTTTGGAGAAAAACCCGAACTTACCTACCTCTGTTCCCGCAGAGCTTACCCTCAGAACAGTTCTTAGCAATATGAACGAAGGCGCTTGGAACGACGCCATGCGTAGTAACCAATTTTACTGTTCTAACTACAACTACTATAGTAGCAACGAATACAATTGGTCTGCGGCTTCTCTACAATTTACGACTTTGAAAAACGTGATAAAAATGGAAGGCGAAGCGATTCGTTCAGGTGCCAAAGCTGTAAACCCTTACGCGGCCGTTGGTAAATTTTTGCGTGCTTATTACTATACAAAAATGACTTTGGCGGTTGGTGATTTACCTGTTAAAGATGCATTGAAAGGATTAACGGTTGACCAACCTACTTACGACACACAAAAGGATGTTTTTGTACAAGTATTAAAATGGTTGGAAGATGCTAACGCAGACCTTACTACTTTGATTGCGGCGAGTGACAAGTCTTTGACAGGAGACATTTATTATAATGGCGACTTGATAAAATGGCAAAAAGCGGTTAATACCTTGAAATTGCGTGTTTTGATTCATTTGAGCAAAAAAGCTGATGATACTGATTTGCAAGTAAAACAACAATTTGCGAACACCATCAGTAACCCAACGAAGTATCCATTGATGACTTCGAATGACGATGCGTTACAGTATGTTTGGAGTAGCAATAACAAATACCCTCGTAATCCAGATAACTTCGGTAACAACGCAACACGTGAAAATATGTCGAAAACCTATATCGACATTTTGAAAGAAAACAACGACCCTCGTTTGTTTATCGTAGCAGAGCCTGCTGAAGCAAAAATCAAAGCTGGTATTCCTGCGACAAGTGTAAATGCTTACGAAGGTGCTAGTTCAGGCGAAGATTTGGCAGATATGTCAACAAAAGTATTGAAAGGCGAGTATTCATTCCAGAGTCGTAAACGCTATTATAGCAACTATGTAGGTGAAAACACTTTCATTTTGAGTTATTCTGAAATGTGTTTTAACATTGCCGAGGGTATCAACCGTGGGTGGGCTACTAGCGATGCTCAAAGCTGGTATGAACAAGGTATCAAATCATCTATGAGCTTTTATGGAGCTGCATTACCTGCGGATTATTTAACTCAATCTACTGTAAAATACAAAGGAAATAATGCTGACGGTTTGACTCAGATTTTGAAACAAAAATATGTAGCATTCTTCCAAAATTCTGGATATGAAGCATTCTTCAACCAACGTCGTACCGGTATTCCAAGCTTCTTGATTGGACCAGGTACAGGTAATGGCACAAAAATTCCAAAGCGTTTTCAATATCCACAGTCTGAATTTACTACCAACAAAACAAACGTTGAAGCAGCTTTAAAACGTCAATTCACAGATGGTAAAGATGACATCAATTATGATTTCTGGATTTTGAAATAGTATTAAATTCTTATATGGTGAATTCATTAACCTAAAGAGTATAGTCGGAGGAAAATTGGGAGTTCATAAAATGTCGCATAACAATCGTTATCGAGTAATAACCTCCAACTGAGTGGTTAATGATGCGTAGAAATAGTGAAGCCCTGCTTCACTATTTTCTTTTTAAGGGTAATTGAAATGATGAATGAGAGGTGTACGATTGCGGATATGGGATGTTGGATTTCGGAAATAAAAATTACTCTCCAATTCACGATTAGCTAACTCACAACACACTAATAACATGAAAAACAACCCAGAACAAATCGTAGAGGAAATTTTCACTTTGTTTGACCAACAAGGTGGCAACGAATATATTGGCGAGCCCGTCACTATTCTTGAACATAGCTTACAGGCTGGTCAATTGGCGCTCGATGCCAATGAAGAACCTTTGGTGGTCTTAGCTTCTTTTTTTCATGATATTGGACATCTTCTTCCTATGCAGGAGTCCGAGGATATGGAAGGGATGGGGCATTTGAGACATGAGGTTATTGGGGCAGATTTTTTAGTTTCAAAAGGTTTACCTGAAAGCATGGCTATGTTGGTCAAAAACCATGTGCAAGCCAAACGCTATTTAACATACAAGCATCCCAAATATTACGAACAACTTTCGGAAGCAAGTAAAACAACCCTCAAATACCAAGGAGGCGTCATGACTCCAGATGAAGCGGAGGCCTTTGAAAAACATCCTCTTTTCAAAAAAAGCTTGCAACTAAGAGCTTGGGATGAACAAGCTAAACTTACCGACTGTGAGGTACAACCTTTAGATTTTTACAAAAAACTTTTATTAGCATTTCTCGTTACACAAGTATAGATAAGAAGACGTTATTGGTTAATTGTATATCAGTTATCAGAATATAATCATAATCTAAAGGCTTTCGTCAAATACCATATCAGATATACTATTAATTTAATCTTTCCTGCTACTTAGTCGAAATAAAATGCTTTAGGTCAACAAATCAAAAACCTTTATATAAATGAAAAAAATAAGCGTATTCCTCCTCCTATTATTGGGTACTTTTTTCTCTCAAGCGCAGCACAAAACCGAAAAGGTTATCTTGATTACTACCGATGGTTTCCGTTGGCTAGAGGTATTTAATGGCTTAGATACCGCATTGCTAAATCAAGAAAAATATACCAAAAGTAAACGCGATTTAATCGACCGATTTGGAGGTTCACCACAAGCTAGTCGTGCGAAACTATTACCATTTTTGTGGAATACCATTGCTTCAAAAGGGCAAATTTACGGCAATCGTGAGTATAAAAATTTTGTCAATATCACCAACCAACAATGGTTTTCGTATCCTGGTTACAATGAAATACTGACAGGTGCGCCCGACGACGAGCGCATTACCAGCAACGACCATATCGACAATCCAAATGAAACCGTTTTGGAGTTTTTACATAAAAAATCTGCCTACAAAGGCAAAATTGCTGCTTTTTCTACATGGGATTGTTTTCCTTTTATTATCAATGAAAAAAGAAGTAAAATCCCAGTAAATTCAGGAAAGGAACTGGTAAAAAATCCAAATCCAAGAGAAAAACTACTCAACGAAATTCAGGAAAACACTCCGAGCGCCAATGCCGACCGTCACGATTTTATTACCTACTATCTTGCCAAGGAATACCTTGTAAACAAAAAACCTAAGGTACTTTTTATGGCTTTTGACGAAACCGATGATTTTGCACATGCTGGCAATTATGATGCTTATATCAAAGCTGCCAATAATTTTGACCGTTATTTGGCTGACCTTTGGAAAACGGTTCAGTCAATGCCAGAATACAAAGACAAAACAACCCTTATCATTACGTCTGACCATGGACGTGGACAATATCCTAAATCTGGTTGGACAGATCATGGTTTTAGAACAGCCTATTCGGACCAAATTTGGTTTGCTGTATTAGGACCAGACACTCCTGCTACAGGCGAACAAAAAACGGCTGGGCAGTACTATCAAACACAGTTTGCCAGTACACTTGCTAAGTTTTTGGGTGAAAAGTTTGCACCCAATGACAAGGTTGGAAAACCGATAGAGGAAGTAATGAATAAGTAAAAAATAAAATCCTACCTCTGGTTCAGGTCTACGACTTGAACCTTTTTTTTTTGTAGTTTTCAAACTATAATCATAAATATAGGAGACTCCACTTCCACTCGATTTTATAAATTCTTTACCAATAATTTACCGTTCAAAAATGTTAATCTACACTTAATATAAGAGTAACGATGAGGTAATTTCTGGTTGATAAGTTTGTGTCAAAATTTGAGAAACCCAATTTCTTATCATCTCAAACGACAACATTATTAGTCCTAGATTAATTACTTATGATCGACATTTCTCTTAAAGTACTGGTAGTTGATGACGACCCAGATATCTTAGAATTACTCCAATACAACCTTGAAGGCGAGGGGTATCAGGTATTCACGGCTGAAAACGGAAAAATTGCAGTAGAAAAAGCCAAACAACATATCCCTGATTTGATTGTGATGGACATTATGATGCCGATTATGGACGGAATCGAGGCGGGACGTATCATCAAGCAAATGCCAGAATTAAACAAAACGTATCTGTTGTTCTTGACTGCCCGTGCTGAAGAATACTCCGAAATCGCTGCTTTTGACATCGGTGCTGACGACTACATTATCAAACCTGTAAAACCAAGAGCCTTGTTGAGTCGTATTAAAGCCATGCTGAAACGTGAGTTAGCCGAGGGAACAGGTACCGAAAAAATCGTTATCGAGGATTTGACCATCAACAAACAAAATTATTCTATTGCGGTAAATAACAACTCTTGGGTATTGCCGAAAAAGGAATTTGATTTATTGATGTTCTTCGTCACCAATCCCAACAAAGTTTACTCTCGCGACGAAATCCTTTCTAATGTTTGGGGTAGAGGTATTCACGTGACTGAAAGAACGGTTGACGTACATATCCGTAAAATTCGTGAAAAAATTGGTGATGATTACATCAGAACCATCAAAGGTGTAGGGTATCTTTTTGCCAACGCCTAAAAAGAAACAAAACCGAGTATCCATTATTTGAGCATGTTTAGAATCTCTTTTCAAGTTTGATAATAAAAAAGTTTTTTTCATTTGACGCTCCTTACTTTTCTTGTCTTGACACAAGAAAAGTAACAAAAGAAAGTCAAGAAATCCTAAACTCGCCTGCGGCTCAAACAATAGGATTTCAGAAAAACAAGAATAAAACAAAAGTGACTCATTTTGAATAATTTAAACATACTCTTACAAAATTTTTTATGCCAACAGATTAGCCAGTCGTTTTCCCAATCCTTTCTGGTCTTCCTCTATTTAACCTACCAATTTTCATTGGCTAATTTGTTGGTTTTCTTTCTTTAGCACCTCCTCCATAACAATTAACAAAAGCATAATATACACACAACCATAAGGTTAAAGTAATTCCTCAATTTTGGTCATAGTTAAAACAAGGCAGAAAATGCACTAAACGACTATCCCTAAATATCGTTTCTGTCTGCTTGAATTGGAATAGATAGATATATGAAAACACCAGCTCAATATAAAACCATTATTATTTCAGATTTACACTTAGGATCTGAGGGGGCAAAAGCGAAGGAAGTTGTGGCATTTTTAAAATCAACTTCATGCGACACGCTTATCATGAATGGCGACATTATCGACGGCTGGCAACTCAAAAAAGGAGGTTCTTGGAAAAAGAAGCATACCGCATTTTTTAGAGTAGTACTCAAAATGATTGAAGAACATGGAACCAAAGTAATCTATTTACGAGGCAACCACGATGATTTTCTTGACCAGATTATTCCCTTTCAATTAGGAAAGCAATTTAGTATCCGAAAAGACTATATTCTTAAATCTGGCAAAAAACAGTTTTTTATCACGCACGGCGACATTTTTGACTCCGTGACATCCAATATGAAGTGGTTGGCACACCTAGGCGATATAGGCTATACCTTCCTTCTGAGCCTTAATAAGCTCTATAACCGTTATCGCGCATGGAGAGGTATGCCATACTACTCCTTTTCACAAAAAATCAAACAGCAAGTCAAAAAAGCCGTCAATCATGTGTCGGATTTTGAAGAAAAATTGGCTGAATTAGCCCTAGCAAACGATTGTGAAGGCATTATATGTGGACATATCCACAAACCAGAAATTAAAGCCATTGGCGAAGTAACCTATATGAATTCAGGCGACTGGGTTGAATCATTGAGTGCACTCATCGAAACTCATGAAGGAATATGGGAATTGATGTATTACGCCAACGAAGCATTGCTTTTAAGCGAAGAAGATACCAACGAATTGATTTTAAACGAGAACAAAAACTAATGCTTAGCTCTGTAAGCATCATACCAAAAGCCACGAAATGAGTAAATTTTTGTTTGTTGTACAAGGCGAAGGTAGAGGTCACTTGACTCAGGCGATCTCTCTTTCAGAAATATTAACTTCGGCAGGTCACGAAGTTGTAGCAGTATTGGTGGGCAAAGGGAATAATCAAAATTTACCTGCTTTTTTCCAAGAGTCTATCCAAGCACCTATTCAGACATTTCCTAGTCCATCGCTCGTTTATGGTCAAGGAAAGGCTTTGAGAGTTTGGGATACGATTAGCACTCATATTCTCAAATTTCCTTTGTATTGCAATAGTGTAAAGTATCTGAAAGAGCAAATTGATTACTATCAGCCCGATGCTGTAATTAATTTCTATGAAATGATTTGTGGTTTGTATTTCAGTACATATCGTCCCAATATCCCTTGTATTTGCATTGCGCATCAGTATCTGTTATTACATGAGCAATTCGACAATATTTCAAAGCATTGGTTTGACCGTTTTTTACTCAACTTCAATACCAAAGTAACAGCTTTGGGAAGTACTCAAAAACTGGCTTTGTCATTCGACAAAATGGACAATGACCCAAGTCGTAACATTGCAGTTGTACCACCATTATTGCGCACTGAAGTAAAAAAGCTTCATCCGACCAGCAAACCCTTTGTTTTGGCATATATCACCCATCACAAATTGGCGGAAGATATTGCCAACTGGCACGAAAATCATCGTGATGTGCAAATCCATTGTTTTTGGAATAATCCAGATTTTTCGGACGAATGGGTAGTAAGAGAAAACCTCACATTTCATCAGGTAAACGCTGAGAAATTTTTGACCATGATGGAAAATTGTTCGGGGTTGGTATGTACAGCTGGTTTCGAATCAGTTTGTGAAGCTATGTATTTGGGCAAGCCTATTATGATGGTTCCTGTACCTAATCATATCGAGCAAATGATAAACGCGCACGACGGGCAACGTGCTGGCGCTGGAATAGCGGCAACAGAATTTGATTTTTCTAAATTCTTAGCCTATTTACCTCAACATCAAAGCATTCAAAACGAATTTATCGACTGGCAACATCAAGCCAATCGCCTTTTCCTGCATTATCTCGAAACCTTGACACAAAAACCAACGCAAATTTTCACTTTCAAACCTTCAGGTTCAAGACTTGGTTCTTGGTGGAGACAGTTGGCTTTTAGATAGTAACCATAATTAGCACTCTCTCAAAATCCCGTAACGAGATACCATTCGTTACAATATCTTTAGCATTTAGAATAGTTATCGCCAAAAGCCAACTTCTTTGAGGTTGGCTTTTTTGTGACCCATCCATAAATTTAATATTGAACCTATCGACAGAATTATAACTTTGCAGAAAATATTCGTACGAATTTAACATCAATTAGACTTAACAGCATAGTTTTTTTGCTGATGGCAGACAGCCAACAGCAAAAAACTATTTTCAAAATATCACCAATATGAGTCCATTTTAATTACATAGTTAAATGGAATTTAGTTTAAAAGGCTGTGATTGATAATCACAGCCTTTTTTGGTAAATTTATTTGACCAACACAATTTTTCCGATATGTGCCGATGATTCCATTAATCGGTGTGCTTCGGATGCTTGAGGCATTGGGAAGCTTGCAAAAATAGGAACTTTGAATAATCCTTGTTCTAATATTGGCCACACTTTCTCATAAATTTCGGCGGTTAAACTGGCCTTGAAGCTTATTTCTCTTGCACGCAAAGTACTGCCAGTGATGGTCAGTCGCTTTTGCATCATTTTCAAAATATCAATCTGAACATTCTTCCCTCCCATGGCATTAATATAAACCAAACGCCCATCGGCTTGTAATAAATCTATATTTTTCGTGAAATACTCTCCTCCAATCATATCCAAAATAACATGGATTTTATCATCATTTAAAACCTCCTCAAAATCTTCAGCCTTATAATTGACAAATCTATCTGCACCCAGTTCAAGGCAAGCTTGACCTTTTTCCTCATTTCCAACTGTTACAAAAACCTTTGCCCCAAAAGCTTTTGCCAACTGAATCGCTGTTGTTCCGATACCGCTACTTCCTCCATGAATCAAAATGCCTTCGCCCGCTTTTAAATTTCCTCTTTGAAAAACATTATGCCAAACTGTATAAACTGTTTCTGGTAAACACGCCGCTTCTTCCATTGAGAAACCTACAGGAATTGGTAAACAAACCGACTCATGAACATTGACCTTTTCGGCATATCCACCCCCAGCGACCAGAGCACAAACCTCATCTCCTAGTTTCCAACGACTAACATTTTCACCGATCTCAATCACTCGACCTGCTACTTCTAAACCAGCAATATCTGCGGGTGCTCCTTTGGGTGCAGGATAATGACCTTTGCGTTGCAATACATCAGGTCGATTGACACCAGCGGCCAATATTTCTATCATTACCTCCTCTGCCCCACAAATAGGGTCTGGATATTCGGACCAAATCATGTTTTCAAGGGCACCAAACGCAGTTATTTTTACGGCATTCATGTTGTTGATATTTGAAGTGAATAAAAGCAAAGATCTCAAGTGAAATAACTAGTCTTTACTCCTTAACAATTTAATAATCTCTTATAATTTGAACTTTTTCAAGAAACCTGTAGTTTTATATTCAAATACAAAGCAAAAGTGTTTTGTAATTCATTAAAATAAGCAATTACAGAAACAACTTTTGCATATATTATTTACTAAAACAAATAAAAATATGGCAAAACAAAGTTGGAGTGCATTAAACCGTCACACAAATTGGCGAGCACACAGAGCAAAAAAACAAGACAACCCTCGCTACATGCACACGTTTCAAAAAAGCGAGCATCACCATCCAGAAAATGACAAAGTGTCTTATGACTGGATTTAAGAGGTAAAAATGAGTTGCAACCCGATCGTATGATTGGGATTTTTTGTTTTTAGAGGGTTCTGCTTTCCTACAAATCACGTAGTTGGGCTAAATATCCAAACTCTTCCTCAAGCTTTTCTGTCAATCTTTCAAACAAACGATAATACGCCTGATACTTGGCGTGATTCTCTGAATTAGGTAACCATTCTTGGTCAAAATTCAATGATTCTGTAGCAGTTTGTAAATTTCTAAAAATCCCCATTTGCGTCAGCGTCAGTAAGGCAACTCCTTGTCCCACACCATCGTAAGAGAGATTCGCCGTAATTCTTTTACCGAAAATATCAGATAACATTTGAACACATAAAGGGTGCGAAGCAAAACTTCCATTAATCCGAATTTCATCGATTTCCCTAAAGGTTGCCAACATTTTTCCAATACTATACACTCCGAACAAAATACCCTCCAAAGTAGCACGCGCCAAATGAGACTTAGTATGATTGATGTGTAATCCAAAATACGAGCCTCTGGCATTGGCATTCCAAACAGGTGCTCGCTCGCCTAACAAATACGGTAAAAATACCAATCCATCGGCACCCAAAGGAATTGATTCTATTTTTTGAAAAATTTCATCCAACACTTCTTCTATATAGGCATGCTCTGAAAAGTCTCCAAATTCCTTCGCAAACCATTCAAATACTACCCCTGCGTTGTTACCAGGCCCTCCACTGATATAACAGTTGTCGGTCAGTAAATAATTAAAAACCCTTTGTTGTTGGTCTTTTAATAGCTCCTTTCCTGCAATCCTGACAGCCGAACTAGCACCTATCGAAATTACCGCTTTTCCTTCTGAAATAATCCCAGCACCGAGTGTTGCCAAACAGCCATCTGTTGCCCCAAGAATCACTTGAGTATCTGTAGAAATCCCCCAAGACTTTGCTATTTCGGGCTTAAGCGTTAGGGTATTATCCATTACCGAACTCACTTCGGAGAGCTGATTAGCTGAGATGTGCGCAAAATCCAAAGCTTCATTTGACCATCTTTTGGTGGTAATATCAAACAAACCCGTAGAAGAAGCCATACTTTCATCCACACGATATTGCCCTGTCAGCTGGAAAAGTACGTATTCTTTTAGCGAAATATATTTTGCTACTTTTTCTATAAAAATACCACGGTTAGATTCCAGCCAAGCTATTTTCATGAGTGGCGACATGGGGTGGATTGGTGTACCTGTTTGCGCATAAATCCTAGTATCAAGTCCTATATCTTGAAGTTTTTTGACTTGATTTTGCCCACGATTATCTGCCCAAATGATTGCTTGTCCCAAAGGAATACCTTTGGCATTGACAGGCAAAACACTGTGCATCGAACCACTAAACCCTATGGAAAGTATCTTGATTTTATTGGGAAGCACAAATTCATTAATCAAGGTTTTGACAACAAATAAAGTCGTTATATACACCTGTTCAGGGTCTTGTTCGCTCCATTCCGCAACAGGATGAAAAGTCGGATACGAACCTTGTTTTTGATACAAAGCTTTTCCGCTTAGGTCATACACCTGAACTTTTACAGAGGTTGTATTAATATCGATTGTCAGAATGGCTTCCATAATTATTTAGTATCGATTGTTGAGAAAGAATATGTAGTTTATACATGGATTTTGCGATAATCTCTTGGTGTATAACCTGTTAGCTTTTTGAAGGTAGTTGAAAAATGCTGTGATGAATAAAAACCAGTTTCCAAAGCAATATCTGTCAATGACTTATCGCTACTTTTAAGCAATCTACTAGCCTCTGCTATTCGAATATTGATGAGGTAATTGAGAGGTGAAAAACCCGAAAAGCGTTTTACTTTTTCTGAAAAAGCTGTATTTCCTAATCCTGATAGTCCTGCCATTTCTTCCAAGGTCCAAGGGTGTTCCAAATTGGCTCTCAAGGTTTGCTCTAATTGCAGAAAAGTCTGTGAAAAATCTTGGTTATTCCGCTCGGTTTTACCCAAGGTTCTCGCCCAAGTAATCAAAATTTCATCCACGATTTGAGGCACTCTGGTACGATACCCAAAGGCTTGTTCTTGTACCTCCTGCCCCAATTCCATGATTAGCTGACCGATTGCAGGGTTACGAGGAATGATTGGCTTGGCATTCGACAAAAACAGCTTTGAAATAACCACCTGCTCACTGTAAGAGATTTTGCTCCAATCGCCCAAAATTAAATGTCCATCTTTGGTCCAATGGTTGGGCAAAATACTGAGTTGCATAAATGCGCCTATCTCCAGATATCCCCTCGGATTGCCAAGTGCCTGCCAAGGCTGAACTATCAACGAATCGTTGGGATATAATGGGTAGGTTTTATGCTCCAGACTCCACTCGTATTTGCCTTCGGTAAAGCTAAAAATCCCTATTCCCGTACGCAAACCAACCTCCCAAGAATCAAGAATGATTTGTTGTACTTTCTGAGAAAGCAAACAAGACAAAAAAGGAAATTCCTTTAATTCGAGCGATTCGTTTTGTATATAGTAAAAGTTGGAATTCATGAGCTAATCACAAGATATGGCGGAGAAAAAAACCATCTTGTAATTTAGGTAGGTTCATTGGTTTTGGATACAGCAATGAGGCACAATTTTTTACTTTTCTACTAAAAATGAAAGAAAACATCATTCTTCAAGCAATAGATTACAGTATGTTTTTTCTAAAACCCTCATTTCTAAAGAGTTCAGGTTTCAATTATAGAAAAGTTTCCAAAGAAATATTTCAAATATTTTACACCGAAAAAAAATGAAAGTTTTAAGCAAAATAATCCAAGAAATTTGATCTATAGATTTAAGTAATCGTGCAGAATAAGATTAAAGTTATGTGTTGAGGCACTAGGCAACAGGCACAAGGCAAAGAGTGTTAAAAGGATTTTGAAACACTTTTACAGACTATGAATATGTACTTCTTCTAAGTAATCGTGCAGAATAATATTCAATCAATTAAAGATGTAAGGTATTTATAATTAAAATTTTACATTCACAATTCACAGCTCATAATTCTGCACTAATACTTATAACGGATATACAATTCACGAATAACGTTTTACAAATTACTGAGTACAGTACACCTTATTTTTATAAACAAAATATCCCGAAACTTTTAACAAATAAACTTATGCAAATTGGATTGGTAGGCTTAGGCAAAATGGGTTTTAACCTTGCGTTAAATTTACATAGAAATGGATTTGAGGTAATAGCCAACGATGTAAACCCTGATTTTGTAACACAAATTGCTCAAAATGGAATTTCTACAGCTTCTAGCTTAGAAGATTTAACTAAACAGCTTTCAGGACGCAGGGTAATCTGGTTGATGGTACCAGCAGGCGAAATTGTAGATGCTGTCATTGAGCAATTAATTCCTTTATTGAACCCTTCAGACATAATAATAGATGGCGGAAACTCTTTTTTCAAAGATTCTTTGCGTCGTTACACACATTTGAAAGACAAGGGTATCGACTTCCTTGACTGTGGTACTTCGGGCGGCACCAGTGGTGCATTACAAGGCGCTTGTACCATGATTGGAGGAGATACCGATGTCTTCAAATATGTAGAAGAAGTTTTTCAAAAAATATCTATCCAAAACGGTTATTTACACACTGGACGAGCAGGAAGCGGACACTTTACCAAGATGGTTCATAATGGTATTGAGTACGGTATGATGCAGGCCATTGCAGAAGGCTTCGAAGTATTTGAGCGTTCGCAATTTGATATTGATTTTCAGAAAACGGCTGAATTATTCAATCATGGCTCAGTTGTAAGAGGTTGGTTGATGGAATTGACAGCCAATGCTTTTGCAAAAGACCCACAATTGGATGCGATAAAAGGCGTAATGCACTCGTCAGGCGAAGGTAAATGGACACTTGAAACGGCATTGGATATGGGTGTTCCTACGCCTGTAATTGCGCTCTCAGTGATGATGCGTTATCGCTCTCAAATGGAAGATACTTTTTCAGGAAAAGTAGTCGCAGCACTTCGCAACGAGTTTGGAGGACATGCCGTTGAGAAAAAATAGTCGTGATAAGCATCCGTAGAATTTAAAATTTGAATGCTTATGGCGCATTATTATGCGGGTATTGATTTGGGCACTACTGCCACAAAAGCTGTAGTTTTTAATCAAAAAGGGGACGTTTTGTATCAGGTGAGTCGGGAATACCCGATGTATCACCCCCAACCAGAATGGAGCACCCAAAACCCTCAAGATTTACTCACAGCATCAAAAGATTGTATAGAAGATATTCTTGCTAGATTTGAAGTACGTTTTATTAGTTTCAGCGCAGCAATGCAAAGTTTGATATTGGTCGATGAACAACATCAAGCTTTAACAGACTGTATGATTTGGGCGGACAATCGAGCAGCAGATATTGCAGATAACCTAAAACAAAATGCAACTGGTCAGCGGTTTTATGACATTTCGGGAATACCGATTCATAGCTTTTCGCCCATGACCAAAATTGCATGGCTTAAGGAACATGAACCAGCATTACTAGCTTCGGCGCATAAACTAATTAGCGCCAAAGAATATATCTGGTATCACCTGACCCACGAATACACAATTGATACGACCCTTGCTTCAGGAACTGGCTTGATGGATATACATTCGCTGCAATGGTCGGAGGAAATTTTGAACTATCTTAGTATCCAAAAAACACAATTGTCTATAATAGTAAAATCAACCCATCGAGCTTATTGTAAGCAATATGGTCTTGAATTAGTAAGTGGTGGCGGCGATGGAATTCTGGCTAATTTAGGCTCTGGAGCAATTACTCCCGACAAAATGGCGCTTACAATAGGCACAAGTGGGGCAGTGAGAGTGGTTTCAAATCAACCTTTTATCGACGCCCAGATGAGAACACAATGCTATCATTTATATGGTACGGAGTATCTCAAATTAGGGGCGGTAAACAATGGTGCAGTAGTTTTGCAATGGCTCAAAAATAATATTCTTGAGTCTACCGAAACCTACCAAGAATTATTCGAAAAAGCCTCTAAAGTACCAGTTGGTTCTGAAGGATTGTTATTTGTGCCTTATATTTTGGGAGAAAGAGCACCCATTTGGGATGCCAAAGCCAAAGGACTCATGATTGGCTTAGACATGCAACATACCCAAGGGCATATCATTCGAGCCAGTATGGAAGGTATTCTATTTGGGTTAAAACAAATTGCAGAGGTACTAGTCCCTCAAAAAGAAAAGTTATCCAATATGACTTTGATGGTCAGTGGAGGCTTTGCCAAAAGTAATTTTTGGTTACAAATGACTGCTGATATTTTTCAAATGAAAGTAGAAGTCAGTAATACCATAGAAAGTTCGGCATGGGGCGCTGTGTTACTAGGTTTCCAATCATTCGAGATGGAGTACCACAACGATATAAAAAACGAAATCGTTTTTTATCCCAACACGCAGTATAATCATGTCTATCAACAAGGGTTTGAGCGATTCAAAAATGTTTACATGCAATTTCTAAACATTGCGATAACTTAAAAACCTTTTTACAAACTTAGCTATCACTATCTATCCCCCTAATAAACGAAAAGGCTTAATCTCACGATTAAGCCTTTATATTTTTATCTAAATGCCAACACATCTTTGTGTTTCTTGAAAACCTTTTTCAAAAAATGGTCAACATACTCAACCGTTGGGTCAAACCATGGGGTAAACAAACAAAAAGAGTGAGGAGAATCTTTAAAAGTATGTACTTCTGAATAAATATGATTAGCCTCCAAAATTTTACGATAATCGTCTCTTCCTGCGTGCATTCGCTCTACACTACTATTGATAAACAAGGTTGGTGGCGTATTTTTCCCAGTATAACTCAAGGCTGAGCCCTCTTTCCAAAGCGCAGGATTTTCGTCCTTACCGTATCCAAACCAGTAGGTAGCGGCTGAGGTTCTTTTGGAATCGTCTCCTTCCCCCGATTCTGGATGAATAAATGCTACAATACCATCTATGTCAACAATCGCCTGTACATCGCTCGAAACACCCGTAACACCTTCGTTTGCTTCAAAAGTTTTAACACCGTTGGTATTACCCACCAACGAAGCCAGTTGTCCTCCAGCAGAAAAACCCAAACTTGCAATCTTATTGGCATCTACATGATATTGAGGCGCATTGGCACGAATCCATCTTACAGCAGCTTTCAAATCTTGCACTGCCGCAGGGTACAACGCCTCAGTAGAAAGACGATATTCTGCCGTAAAAGTAGCGTATCCCAATGAAGCTAGCTTTTGAGCCAAAGGAATATGCTGCGCTCTATTACCAGAACGCCAACCTCCTCCATGAATAATCAAAATAGCAGGATGTGGTTGATGATGCTTTTCTTTGGGATAAAAAGCGTCCAATTTCAATTCCCTTTCACCGATTTTGGCATATACTATATCCCGTTTTTCTGTCACATTTGCATACTGGTTTTCAATAACCAAAAGTGCATTGGGATGTGTTTTGAGGGTTGTTTTTAAAGCTGAATAGCTATTATAAGAATGATCTCTCACGCCTGTGACTCCGATGGTCGATTGAGCCCATGAGGAAATAGATAATGAAACGGAAAGAGAAATTGTCAGTAGAGTTTTCACAATATTTATAAATATTTAAAGATTTTTTACTCTTATTTCAACAAAGATAAGGCTTCTTTTATTTATCTGACCAGAATTTCGATAATTCTTGTGTTATTTTTCCTGCAAAAATCTCTGATTTACTGTAGTTTAAGGCTTCCACTTTAGTCAAATTCTTAGACCATTTTACCCGATTTGCCATGTTTGCACCTTTTCCTGTCGAATTATATTCAGCATAAAATACTGTTTTTTCGGTTGATGGTCTACCCCAGTTATTCCATCCTTCTGCTAAGATATGACTGCCAATTTCACAATCGATAAAAACAGTTTTAGCAAAATCTCTCCAAGGTCTGCCCAAATACACTTTGGTGACGTTGGCATCAGCAGTAAGTTTACAGTTTTTGAAAACATAGCCGTAAATCACCCAATCAGGTGTCGATGCTGCCGAAACGTATCCATCTGCCTTTGAGTGAATATGACAACGTTCGAAAAGTGCCGTAGAAGAACCAAAAATAAAATCGACAGTTCCTTCGATATAACAATCTTCAAAGAGCTGTCGAGCGTTTTCTCCTGAAGCAAAAATGGTATCTTGATTTCCTAAAAAACGGCAGTTCTTAAAAAAGCATCTATCTCCTTCGACATGCAATGCCACCGCCTGTCCTACCCTGCCAGCGGTATTTTCAATAGTTAAGTTTTCAAAAGAAAGGTTATTGCCCATCACTCGCAAGGTATAAGAATCAAAAGTCTCCATTTTACCTTTTCCTGAGTAATCGTTATAGCTGATAATCGTGCTATCCTTGTCTTCGCCAACAAATTTGATATTGGTCAAGGTACTCGGAATATCTAATTTTTCTACATACTTACCCTTTTTGATTTTTATAGTGATGCCTTTGGGAAGATAAACTCTGACAGCGTTGATAGCATCTTGGATATACTTAAAATCGCCAGTACCATCTTTTGCTACTACCAAATCATGTTGGACTTTTAGGGCTTGTGCATTAACGCCAATAATACTCAGGCAAAAACTGATAGCAATACAAGTGAAGATTCGTTGGAACATAAATTAATTAGATTACAGGTTTTCACATAAATTTCTTTTAAAAGAACCTGTAAGTAATTTTTTACTGAAAGTGCTACTTGCAAATTGGTAAAACTGTTGAAGAAGCTTAAACGTAGATTTGTGAATGGCAAACTGTGAATTTGAGTTGTAGAAAGGATTTTATTTTTGTTCAAAAAAGTTCTTATTCATTGTTTTTTGGGTATAGATGCAACCCTTGCGGTTGCCATGTAGAAGGCGGTAACTGCAAGAGTTGTCAATAAACTAAACTTTCGTAAAGCACTAATTGTGAATTTAAAAGATTAGTTAGCAGGCTGCTCTATTTCTTGAAAACACATTTTATCCTACAAACTAACTATGAAGGTAAGATAAACTTTATCTGTTGTGTGACAAAAATATCTTTCCCCTTAGCGTTCGACTTAAGTCGCACGCTAAGGGGAAAGATCTAGACTGTTTTGACTAGTCCCATCGCCGGGTCGGTAAAACTTGATTTACCCGTTTCGACATGCCCTGCGTATCTTCTCAAAAAGACAGCATCGTCTATTACTTTTACCGAGAAATCGTACCAGTTATAACTTTTGGTAAGATTTAAGACTAATTTTTGCGATTGACCAGCGGAAACATTAATCGTTTTTAAACCCGTTTCATAAGATTCATCGATGATCTCTACAACAATGTCTGCCTTTGAAATATTCTCTAAATTCAACACAACATTGCCCGTTAGGATTTCGCTGGTAGAAGCCGATTCGTAGGTCAAACTTGTTTTTAACTTATCTGATGCATCGCCTTTAAACGTTCTAAAAAAGCCATTGGGAGCATAAACGTCAACAGCGTATTGTCCTGACTCAGACTCAGACAATTGCCAAGTATCTTTCAATTGATCGCCAGCTTTTACGGCATAATCTCTTGCCAACATCGTCTCATAACCTATAGGTTTTCCTTCGGCGTCTTTCTTTTGATAAGGAATCGTCGAATAAGCTTTGAAAGGTGAACCTTTGGTGCTTTTACCAAAAACCGTTGTTCCTGCCTTCATTTTGAGTTCAAAAGCATCACCTTTTAACTGTCCATCTACATATAATTCGTAAGGAATAGCACAGGCTGGTCGAATACCTTTTTCTTGTTGAGGCATCCATTTTGCTACTTGAGGATTTTGGTTAATTGCCTCTTGCTCGGCTTCGGTCAGTACCTTATAACCCGATGGCAGTTGCTTAAACTGCGCTTGGTGAACGGCTTGTATAAAAGGTTCTTTCTCGACAAAACTAGGCAGAGGAATATTTTCGCCATTGTATGACTGAAAAACAGAAGTCAAATCTCCACAAACGGTTCTTCGCCATTCAGTTATATTGCTTTCATGTATATTCTTCTTTGTTTTTTTAGAAACAAATTTTTCCAAAAACTGAATCACAGAAGTATGATCAAAAACCTCTGAACATACACGTCCGCCACGAGTCCATGGAGAGGCAATCAAAAGTGGCACTCTAAAGCCTAATCCAATAGGTCCTTTGCGAATATCCTTGTAAGGACGTTGCTGTTCATGCGCAATATTTACTCGCTCTGCTGAGGCATCAATACCATGCGATACCTTTCCAGAGTCTTGCGCCTGATGGTCTGGAGCAACATAAGGCGGAATATGGTCGAAATAGCCATCGTTTTCGTCATACGCCAAAATAAAGATGGTTTTCTTCCAAACCTCTGGATTTTTGGTCAAAATATCCATTGCCTCTGACAAATACCAAGCACCATACCATGGAGCACCTGGGTGGTCAGAAAAGTTTTCAGGTGCCACTAACCAAGAAACTGTTGGCAAATTATTATTATTCACATCCTCACGAAACTGATACAAGACATCGCTTTGTGGCACTGCCATTTCACGCTCTTTGCCATCAAAATCGTATTTGATATGACTTAATTTTCTATAATTAGGGTCTTTTCTGTTATTCGTAAAAGCACGCTGATGTATGGCTTTTTGAATATCTGTCAAATCCTTGAACTTGTCAGGATGATAGGTAACTAAGTCAACTTTGATTTGTGCTAACCAGCCTTTTTTCGAATCGAGTTGTCTTTGAGCTTTTTTATATTCAGCACTCGAGGTATCTAACGTTGGAAGTTTTTGTTCCAAAGTGCTGATTTCTTCTGGTAAAACTTTCTCCATTTTTTGAATGTATTCATAATATTCTGGAGCAAATTTTACTTTATAATTCTCAAACCACTCAATAGGATTATCAGTAAAGTTAGAAAGCCAAGCATCCTCCTCTCCTTCTAAGCCTGAAGATAAACTGATTTCGTTTTGGTAAATTTTCCAAGGTACATTTGCCTCCTGAAGTCTTTCGGGAAAGGTTTTCCATTTTGCCCATTTTTCATAATCAATATCCTCATTCTTTACATTGGCCTTAGAATTGAATGTAGCTTTTTCACGAATAGTACCTGACCATAAATACAAACGATTGGGCGTTGTTCCCGTCAAAGAAGAGCAGAAATTTTGGTCACAAATGGTAAAGGCATCAGCCATGGCATAGTAAAAAGGAATATCCTCACGATTATAATAGCCCAAAGTCAGGGGCATATCTTTATAATCTTTGTTACCAGACTGCTTCGCTCCCAACCAACCGTTATTCTTTCCATTGTTAAGTGCATCGATTTGATTTTCCCACGAGTGTGGCAACGAACTCATCCATGTAGCTTTTGAATCTTTGAGATTTAGCCGAAAAGGAGTGTAAGTCTTGCCATCTTTTGTAGATTGTAACCAAACTTTACGTTTATTACCATCCGTCAAAGCGCGAGGGTCATTAAAGCCACGAACTCCTTGTAGGGTACCAAAACAGTGGTCAAACGAGCGGTTTTCTTGCATCAAAATTACCACGTGCTCCGCATCCCAAAAAGAACTTCCTTGGGCAGGGTTAATTTCCAATGCTCGTTGAATAGATTGAGGTAGTGCGCCAAAAAATCCAGCGCCACTAGCTAGAAAGGAGGCTTTTTTAATAAATTCTCTTCTTGATTCCATAAGTTTTTGTTTCAATTGGGTAAGCATACTTAGCCTTTTACTATCGTTTGTGCTCGATTGGTACAAATCGCTAAATTGACTATACAATTTCAAACTCCCATATCATATTGTTGTCATTTTCAATATGGTACAGGAGTTAAAATACAAAACAAATTTAAAAGAAGAAGCCTATCGTTACGATAAATTTATGATAACATTAAATTATTGGAAAAACCTTTAGGTTCGGCCGACCAAGGAGATGCTTTTTTAACAATTTCATGAATGATTCCATCCATCTCACGTGCCGAAATATCTAAACATGAGAGCAATTCTGCAGATGGCAAATTTCCCTGCGAATCGTGCATAAGTAAATCTACTGCGCCCAATATGCGTGCAAGTGGCGCACGAACCACATGCGATTGCATCCAAGTAATTTCACGAAGTTTACTATTTTGTTCTTCAATGGCACGAACATATTTCTCTTTTTCAGTAATATCCTTTGAAAAACACGATACACCAATGATTTCTTTATCTCGATAAATAGGATATAAATTAATTTCAGAAATCTCTATTTCGCCCTTAACTGGATTAAAACCAGATATTTCCTCAAAAAAAGACTCTCCTGCTAATGCTCTTTCGTATAAGCCATTCCAAAACGCTAATTCTTCGGGTGACCATCTTTCATCTAGTGCATACCAGCCAACAGAGGGTTCTTCTCCTAACATATTAGCTAATCTTTGCGCAAACGTAGAATTGAAAGTAACTAACCTTTTTTCAGTATCAATTGACCAAATATAATTATCTGTATTGTTAATCAATAACTCCAAGTTAGACTTCATTTGCTCGATTCTATTCTCTTGTTCTTTCAAGGTTGTAATATCCCTGTAAGAAATAGCCATACCATCATTGAGAGGGTTACAACTTACTGAAAGCCATTTTTTTGATTGCATTTCATAATCGACAAAAGAGTGTTCTCTATTTTCGTCTTGCGCTACTACGTGTTGCATAAAGAATGGATGGTAAGGGTGAATATTAAAAACTTCCCATAGATACATCCCCATTTGCGACTGTGCATCCATATCAAAAAGCTGTTCAGCAGCCTTATTGGCATATTGAATTCGCCATTGATCATTTACGATAAAGTATCCGTCGGTAATACTCGATAAAATCCTACCACTATTTTCTGCTTCTAGGAGATACTGTCTTTTGGCTGATTGTTCTTGTGTAATATCTTTACCAATTAGATAAGCTAACTCCGTATTAGGCTCATACGCTGAACTCCACTCTATCCATCTGATACTTCCATCCTTGGCAACACAGCGATTGGTAAAAGTAGCACTAGCATTATTCTCAAACATCAAATCCAAATCAAATCTTGCAGCACCTAAGTCCTCAGGGTGAACCACTTGTAAAAATGGCTTTGCATAGAAATCTTCTTTCGGATACCCTAACTCTTTACAAAAACGAGGATTTACTTTGATAAAACCACCGTCTCGACCAATCGTACAGATGTAATTATTGGAGTGATTAAAGACATTATCCCAGTCTTTCAGGGCATTTTGTTTAACGATTTTTAACCCTAATATATCTGCCACACTTTTACAAAATGAGGTATGTCTTTTGTTGATAAGAGTAACATCCTGCGTGCAAAGGGACAAAATCCCTACTACTTTATGCTTGCTTTTGAGCGGTAATACAAAGGAGTTGCAATCAACAGACCTTCCGGGAGCTATTTCTCGCACTTGTCTACCGCGCATGGCTTGTCCATGACGAAATACTTGGGTTTCCCAATCATCAGAGTGTTCTAGTCGAATGGAAGGTGCAAAAGATAGACTTTCATTGAAATTATGTGTTCCTAAGCTCACATTTTTCAAGTATTTACCGGTACCATCCACCACCCACAATAAGGCTGTTTGATAACCTGCTTGTTCACAAACTCGTTTCAGTACCATTTCAAATGGTTCATTAAAGGTTTGTGTTTGACCGAGCAGTCTATATATTTCATTTAAACAAAGTGTTTCTTGATTTTTTTGGTAGTTGTCGGTAATGTCCAGCAAGGTAGCCAAATGATTACCACCAATTAGCTTTCTGTGTAACTGATAACTTGCAATAAGTTGATTATTTTCAAAATCTCTTATTTTGGTAATGCCTTTTGCTTGGTTATGATCAAGGAAAGTCTGCCAAATCTGACAAAATGATTTCTTAAAACCATCCGTCATCAAAGGTTGTATTTTAGAATCTGTCAGTTGATTATTGTAAGCCTTAAACAATTTGACTGCCGAACGATTGGCATCAATAATCTGCCCTTCATCGTCAAAAACCAAAATAGCCTCTTGAGTTTTGTCAAAAATCGTTTCGAACTGTAAAAGTGAAGAGCGTTCTCTTTCTCGAGATTCGATTAGTTGGGTAATATTGGTAAAAATTACCAATGAGGCAGGGTATTCATTAACGATAATATTGTAGGCCGAAAACTCTATATGCAAGGTCTGATTATTAGGCAGACACCATCTTACGACAGTTCGTTCGCCTGTTCGAGAAGCCATGTTAGTTTCCATACGCTCTCTATCCTCGGGATGACACAACTCAGTAATTTTGAATTGTGTGAGCCATTCCTCCTCTGCCGAAATTGTGTCTTTAGTGGCTTGATTAACCATCACAATTCGATTGGTGTAAGCACAGGTCACAATCATCGGTATTGCCGAAGTGGTAAACAAGCTCTGATAAAGGTCTACGTATTTGGATAGCTTTTGTTTGCTTTCTTTCTTTTTCTCATAAAAAGTCAGCACTCGCTCTACCCAATCTTCTGTGAGTTGACTATCGAGCAAATAATCTTCATATTTAAGCTCATTCTGAGCTTTTAGTTCGATTTTATTGTCTTTGGGAAGTATTAATACAATGTAGAGGGGAGATGACTGCTGGCGGTAGTCGTTGTAAAGCTGTATTTCAGGAGATGTAAAACTGGGCAGGTAATAAAAGACAATCGGACGGGTTTGTGAAGAGTGTGGCTGGGCAATTTCTTCGATTGGAATATGCTCGTATTCAGTACAGAGTCGCTGAAGGCTCTCAGTTATTGACTTCGGTATGTCTTGTACTGTGTTAGTGGCGGTAAAATTTTTGAATGAGTAATGCAACATAAGGATTTACAATTATGAGAGAGTAGCAAGGATGCCATTTTTATATAATTTCAAGTAACAATAATGCTCGATGTAAATATAAAAAAATAAGCCAGCACGACAAAGTTTTCTTCAAATATTTAGGAATTTCATCTTGTAACTAAAAATATCCGCATTTAATTAAATTACTACAACCAAACTTTTGTTTGAAAAGCACTCAAACCTCTGACTATCAAGCACTCATTTGTATTTTAATTTTAGCATACCTATCAAAAATATAAAAACAAGTTTTACTACCCTATAATAAGGGTCAGAGTATTCCCAATAAAAAGCTGAATCTATAGTACAAAAAAAGTACAACGATAAATACTAAATATACCATCTTGCACTTCACTAATGGTAATAAATTGATGTACCTACAAATAAAATACTCATTTGATTCTTGAATTATTTAATTTTGAATTGCATAAAAGTTATGCCCAGTGTATCGCTGGAATCAATGATTATTAATACAATTTAGTGCAATGAAAGGTGTAGAAATCGTAAAGGCGTACTACAATAGCTTTAATCAAAAAGATTGGCAAGGAATGTTAGACTTGCTTGATGAAAATATCCGTCACGAAAGTAACCAAGGCGATGTGCGTGTGGGAAAAGATAAATTCACAGCATTTCTTCAAAAAATGGATGATAGCTATGAAGAAACACTTACTGATATGGTTTTTCTAGCAGAGGAAACGGGCACTCGTGTGGCAGTAGAATTTGTGGTGAATGGTATCTACAAAAAAGGTGAAGAAGGTCTTCCTGAAGCGCATGGACAAACTTATGTATTGCCAGCAGGTGCTTTTTTGGAAGTTAAAGACGGAAAAATCACCCGAGTAACAACGTATTACAACCTTACACTTTGGATTGAATTAGTGTCAAAGTAACATGGAATTTATCAGAAAAGTAGGCAAAGAAATCGAAAGTGCTTTTGTGGATTTAGCAAAGCTCCGAATTGAGGTTTTTCATGACTACCCTTATCTATATGAGGGAACTTTAGACTATGAGTTGGAGTATTTGAAAACTTACGCTAATTCAGAGAAAGGCTTTTTATTCGCTGTGTATGATCAAGGCAAAATGGTGGGTGCTACCACAGCGATTCCCTTAGTGGATGAAACAGAAGAGGTACAAATACCGTTTATAGAACAGGGTTTTTCACTGGATAATATTTTCTATTTTGGAGAAAGTATATTGCTTAAATCGCATCGAGGAATAGGACTTGGACATCGTTTTTTTGATGAAAGAGAAACTTTTGCTCAGGGAAATGGATTTCAAATTGCCACTTTCTGCTCAGTTGACCGTGGCGAAAACCATCCTCTAAAACCTTCAGAATATAGACCAAATGATGTTTTTTGGACTAAAAGAGGTTATACGCCACAGCCACATTTGGTTTGTGAAATGAGTTGGCTAGATATTGGCGAAACGCAAAGTACCCGAAAGCCCCTTCGATTTTGGCTCAAAAATCTGTAATTATTTTCATCAATAAACATTTTAATCCATTCGTATGAAAGTTCGTGTTGCAACCGCACAATATCCCATTACGCAACATAACTCGTTTGATGCGTGGGCAAATCACGTACACGAATGGGTGGCGGAGGCTTCGGCAAAAGAAGCCCAACTGTTGGTTTTCCCTGAGTATGGAGCTATGGAATTGACGAGTATTTTACCTGCCAATTTACAGTCTTCCCTTCAAGGGCAAGTGATTGAGTTGAGTAATTTACAAGAAAAATTTATTGATGTCTGGACTACGGCAGCACAGCAAAACCATGTGACCATTGTAGCGCCTAGTTTGCCTGTTATTATCAACGGGCGTCCTGTCAACAGAGCCATGGTTTTTTCAGAGAAAGGCTATGTGGGTTATCAAGATAAATTTTTCATGACTCGTTTTGAAAATGAAGAATGGGGAATTTCGAGTGGCGAAAAAGTACTCACCATATTTGAAGCCTCATGGGGAAAATTTGGGATTCAAATTTGTTATGATGTGGAATTTCCGATTGGTAGTCAGTTGCTTGCCTCAGAAGGTGCCCAATTAATTGTTGCGCCAAGCTGCACCGAAACCATCAGAGGCGCTACTCGGGTACATATTGGCGCTAGAGCCAGAGCTTTAGAAAACCAAATTTATACCGCTGTATCTCAAACGGTTGGAAATGCCCTTTGGTCGCCAGCAGTCGACATCAATTATGGATATGCGGCTTTTTATGCCACTCCTGATAAGAATTTACCAGAAGAAGGTATTATTTCTTTGGGTGAAACACAAAAACCAACATGGCATTACCAAACCTTAGATTTTGACTTGTTGGAACAAGTAAGAGCCGATGGACAGGTGTTTAATTTTAGAGACCAACAAGGCATCGCTACGAAGCTTTTGTATCATAAAATTGAATTGAAAAAAGTTCAAGTTTAACGTATGTTGTACTACTTTAGGCTATAAACATTAACCACTATATTTTTTCGATCGAAATAATATAGTGGTTTTTACTTAATACTTATCGCCTTAAGCGTAATAATTCAATTTAATTTTGCTTAAGGCTTACAATCCCTAATCTTTCATATTAGTCCATAAATACCTCAAAAGCACTTGATTACGGATATTATTCTTCAGGAAATGAATCTTATTTTACAGGTTATTTCCTAAAAAATTTTATCAAAGACAATCTCCTCAAAAGTAAATCACAACACTACCATAAATTTCTCATCTCTGTATTTTGTCATTTATCCTCAAAAACTAACAAAAATCATCCCTAATACTAGGGATTTTACACTCTTTTATAGGAATTTCTAACTATAGTCATTTGTTTTTATATTTCATTATTCTAACTTGCCGTTGCCTTCAACATCAAGATTATTGCTCCAAACTCATCTTCTGCTTAAGTGATAACTATTCTCAGAGAACCATCTCTGTGAATAGCCGTGTAACATCCGTTAACAATGGTAAAATAACTACCTCAACCAACGCTCAATTTATGATGTATTCCGCCTACAAGGGTGGAGGTAAGGAATTATTTGATAACCATTAATACACTAGTACTATGAATCAGGGGAAGATTGATTTATTTGAGGAAGTAAAACACAATCCAATATTTTTTGATTGGATTATTTCGAATGGTTTTACAGGATACGGTTTCATACAATCCAATGAAACTAATGCTATTTGGTTTAATACCGCACTTATTGATTTTTTTAGTAACAATTCCATACAGCTTTCTGAGTTTCAGGAGAGAGTTCAGGAATTTGCGCCATTTTCAATGGACTCTTTCACGCTCCAACTATCAAGTTTGCAGCATAAAGACTTCAATATCAAAGCTCAGTTATTTCATTTCAACAACTCTGATAAAATTGCTCTAGGGTTTAATGTCGAGGAGGTAGTAAAAGAAGAAAAAACAGAACTCGTAAACTCAATTATTCAAAACAGAGCCTATTATGTAGTTACCACTGATTTGTTTGGGAACTACAGTTTTGTCAATGAGCACTTCTGTAAAGTATTTAGCTTTTCAAAGGAAGAAATTATTGGACAAAATGCGCTAATAAATATCATTCCTGAAGATCATCAAAAGTGCCAAGATGCAGTTGAACTGTGTTTTCAGTTTCCCAATAAACCACATCCAGTAATATTAAGAAAACCAGACAAAAATGGCGAGGTAATCGTCAATGCTTGGGAATTTAGTGGGCAAACGGATCATCAAGGCAACGTTTTTGAAATTCTTTGTACAGGCTATAATATCACTGATCAAATCAGAATTCAAAACGACCTTAGTGTGCTCGTAGCTACTATGTCGGATATTCTTATGGTAGTGGGAACTGATTTTAAAATAAAGTATCTATCAAACAGCTGGGAAAGAGTATTAAATCAATCTGTAGAGGGCTGGATGGGGTTAAACTATTTGACATTAATTCATGAAGAAGATAAAGAAAAACTAGCATCAGCGATCAAAAACGTAGGAGAGTCTCAAACACAAACCTCGGTTGAATATCGAATATTAGATTTTTCAGAAGAATGGGTATGGCTTCGCTCCTCCATCAATTACGATGCTGCCACCAAAAATTTAGTCTTTACAAGTCAAAATATTTCAGAAAATAAAGAAAAAGAAGAAAAGCTCAAGGAGTTGGCATTGGTTGCCTCCAAAACCACAGATGCTATCATCATTGCGGATGCTAAAGGCCGAATAACTTGGATAAATCAGGCTTACCAAGATTTAACAGGCTATTCGCTCGAAGAGGTAATCGGACGAAAACCTTCAGAATTGATTCATGGACCTGAAACGGATGCTGAAACAGTTAAAAGAATCAGAAACGCCATCAAAAATCAGGTTCCTATTTCTGAGGTTATTTTGAATTATACAAAGGATAAACAGACTTATTGGATAGACATGACAATAAATCCTGTTTTTGATGAAAATAATCATTGTACCAACTACATTGCCGTGGAGCGAAATATTTCTGCCAAAAAAATTGCAGAAGATGAGCTTCAAGCTACAAAAGCATCCCTTCAGCAAACCAGTGAAGTAGCTCTAGTCGGAGGATGGGAATTGAGATTACCCAACAGAAACCTCTATTGGAATGACATCACTAGAAGTATTTTTGAGGTTGAGCAAGACTTTATTCCTGCCTTAGAAAAAAGCGTAAATTTCTACACACTAGAATATAGAAATTTGCTACGTGAATCAGTAGAAAATTGTATTCAACACCAGCAAAGCTTTGACATCGAGGTAGAAATATTTACACAAAAGGGTATAAAAAAATGGTTAAGGTTGATTGGCAAAATGGATGTTGAGTCCACGCCTCAAAAAGCCTATGGTGTAGTTCAAGATATTACAAAAGTAAAAATTGCAGAGGAGGAAGCGAAAAAATCAACTTTGCTACTTCAAAAACTATCAAGTCAAGTGCCTGGTAGTTTGTACTTATATGAATTTTCTGAAAAAACTGGAAAATTTTCGTTTCCGTATGTCTCTGCTGGTATTTCAGAGATATATGAGGTAACACCAGAAAAGATAATACAGAATCCTGAGCTAATTTTCAGCAGAATCATTCCTGAAGACCAACAACGGGTGATTGACAGCATGAAGTTTGCCCTGAATTCATTTTCTCCATGGGAACAAGAGTTTAGAATTTTAGATTCTAAGGGTAATATAAAATGGCTAAGAGCTGCTTCAACTCCAGAAAAAACAGAGGACTCGTCACTATGGCATGGATACCTGCAAGATATTACGAAGAGAAAGGAGTTTGAATACCAGATAACTACCTCTGAAGAAAAATTCAGAAGTTTATTCGACTATACCTCAGATGCAGTAGTGCTTTACAATCAAAATGGTATTATGGACTGTAACCCTGCGACATTAAGGTTGTTGGGTGTATCTTCTAAAAACGAACTCTTAGGAAAGCATCCGATTGATTTCTCTCCCGAATTTCAACCTAATGGTCTTAGGAGCGTAGATATGATTCACGATGTACTTTCAGAACTTGAACATAGGGATTTTTATGGGTTTGAATTTTTGCATAAAAAAATGGATACAGGTGAGTCTTTCCCATGTGATATCCTCTTAAACTCCATTAATATCAGTGGAACAAGGATTGTACAGTCAGTGATTAGAGATATTACTTCTCGTAAAGAAACTGAGGCGCAATTGATGAGAGCTAGAGAACAAGCAGAAGCCGCCAGTCGCTCAAAATCAGAGTTTTTAGCAAACATGAGCCACGAAATCCGTACGCCTCTAAATGGTGTCATAGGATTTACTGATTTGTTGATGCGTACCCAATTGGACGAAACCCAACATCAATATATGTCGACAGTCTATCAAAGTGCCAATGCTTTGCTTGATATTATTAATGATATTCTAGACTTTTCTAAAATAGAAGCTGGCAAATTGGAGTTAGCTCCAGAAAAAATTGATTTACTAGAATTGGGCGGTCAAGTGGCAGATATGATTAAGTTTCAAGCGCATCGCAAAGACTTAGAAATGCTGTTGAACATTTCTCCATTAGTCAATAGATATATTCATGCCGACCCCGTTCGATTACGCCAAGTGCTCGTCAATTTGTTAGGTAATGCTGTAAAATTCACACAAACAGGAGAAATAGAGCTAAAAGTGGAAGTATTATCTTCAAGCCCTAACCACCCAACCTCATTTAGATTTTCGGTAAGAGATACAGGTGTAGGTATAGAACCTAAGAATCAGCAGAAAATCTTTGAAGCATTTTCTCAAGAAGATGCTTCAACTACTCGAAAGTTTGGAGGAACTGGGCTTGGTTTAACCATTGCTAATAAATTATTGGCATTGATGAACAGCAGATTGCAGTTAGAAAGTACCCCTGGACAAGGAAGTATCTTCTATTTTGATGTAGCTTTCGAAACCGAACAAGCGGGTCCTATCAAGGCTAATTTACCTTTATCTATCCAGAAAGTATTAGTTGTTGATGATAATGATACCAATAGACTCATTATTCAGGAAATGTTGACGCTTAAGCAAATACAAGCGGTTTGTGTCAAAAATGGGATTGAAGCATTAGATAAATTAAAGTCAGGTGAAAAATTTGATGTTATTTTAATGGATTATCACATGCCTTATCTTGACGGCATTGAAACCAGTAGAAATATTCGTAAAAAACTAGAAATTGAGGCCAAACAATTGCCTATTATTTTGCTATCAAGTTCTTCAGATGATGATAGTCTTCAGGTGGCTTGTCATGAATTATCTATTCAACAAAGATTGGTAAAACCTATCAAGATTCAGCAATTCTATGAGGCACTTTCGAAACTTCACGCTAGCGAAGGTACTCTTCAAACAAGCAATGTAGAGCTTTCAGACGCGACCCTTGCAGAATCGTTTCAGGCTAAAATGGATATTTTACTAGTAGAAGATAATCCTGTAAACATGCTTTTGGCAACTACTTTTTTGAACAAAATAGTACCAAATGCCACTGTAATCAAAGCCAATAATGGCGCAGAAGCACTAGTGAAATTTCAAGAAAAACGACCAGATATTGTTTTTATGGACATTCAAATGCCTGTGATGAATGGCTATGAAACGGCTACTGCTATTCGAAAAATAGAAGTTGGGAAAAACCCTATTCCAATTATTGCACTCACAGCTGGAACAGTGGTGGGCGAAAAAGAAAGATGCTTAGAGGCTGGTATGAGTGATTATATTACCAAACCTGTTTTGAAGGCAACTATTCAAAAAATGATTACTAAATGGGTCTTGGAGCAACCCCAAAAGGAAACTTCAACACTTCCATCGACAGAACGCATAGAGGTACATTTTGATAAAAATGAACTGATGGAAAGAACAGGAGCCAACAACGAATTGATTGGGCAATTGATGGAATTAACGTTCGAGCAAACAGATAGTTTTTTAATAGAAATCCAAAATGCATTTGAAAATAAAGATTGGGCGTTGGTTCAATCGCTGGCTCACAAACTCAAAGGAACAGCTCTTTCAGTGAGTTTTATGAAACTTGGTAATATTGCCCAAGAGTTAGAAGAATTACCAGAACCAACGAATGATCAAGTGCAAAAACTGATTCAAGAACTATCAGACGAAATAGCTTGGCTAGAAGCATTAAAACCATCTTTACTTGTGCTGATTTGATAAGCTTTTGAGATTAAATTCTTGTTTATTATATGATTCAACCCGAATTTAGTGAGTGATTTTGTATAATTTGAATTTAATCAATAGAGACTCTATCGTTGCGTCTTGAGCCAAGTCATATCTAGCCTAGTAGCATCAAAAAAGGGGTCGGAAAATATTTTCCGACCCCTTTTTGGTAAAAACTTAGAGAATAATCCCAATCCTAAAAATTCGGGATGACTCATGTTTTATATATCCTTAGAAGAAATTCTACGCTATGTGAAAATTTCTAAAAAATTCTAAACTCTGAGGATTACGTACAGCACCTATATTGACAGCTTTGTCAAAAGGTTTTCCTTGAATCAGTTTTTTTACTGGTAGTTCCAATTTTTTGCCAGAAATCGTATAAGGTATTTCCGAAACTTGTATAATCTGATCTGGAACGTGTCGAGGCGAATACGTTTCTCTTAATACTTTTTTGATGATTTGTTTTTGAGACTCTTCAAGTTCACTACCCTCTTTTGTAACCACAAACAATGGCATGAAATCTTTGTCCTCTAAATGAATAATTAAAGAGTCCTTGACAAATTCAAGGGCTTCAACGGCTCTATATATTTCGGCAGTACCTATACGAATACCTCCACGATTTAGTGTAGCGTCCGACCGCCCAGCAATGACCAAGCCTCCTGTTGATGTCAATTTCACCCAATCACCATGGCGCCAGTTATTGGGATATTCTTCAAAATAGCTGGCTTTATATCGTTCAAAATCAGGATCATTCCAAAAAGAAACAGGCATTGATGGGGTTGGCTGAGTGATGACCATCTCCCCTATTTCATCATGTAAAGGCATCCCATTTTCGTCCCAAGCCTGTAAATCAACACCTAATCCTATACATTGAATTTCACCTTCATACACAGGAGAGATAGGATTGCCGCCTACAAAAGCTGTACAAACATCTGTCCCACCAGAAATTGATGCTAGCCATACTTCTGGGTTTACTTGTTCGTAGATCCAATCAAACCCTTCGGGAGACAAAGGAGAACCTGTCGAGCCAATCGAACGTAAATGTTCAAACGTATAATTTACCCTTGGGCGGACTTGCTCTTTCATACAAGCGTGAATAAAAGCAGCACTCGTTCCAAAATGATGTACGGGAGTTTCTGAAACTAATTGCCAAAGCGTTTCCATATTAGGATACCCTGGACTTCCATCATACAGTACCAAAGTAGCACCTGAAAAAAGTACTGAAATGGAAAAATTCCACATCATCCAACCAGTCGTTGAAAACCAGAAATAGTTTTCATTTTCTTTTACATCATTATGAAAAAGAAGATACTTTTTATGCTCCAGCAAAATTCCTCCATGACCATGAACAATAGGCTTTGGAATGCCTGTAGTGCCCGAAGAATAAAGAATATATAACGGAAAATCGAATGATAATGGCTCAAATGCTAATACGCTATTGCGGTTTGCCACCGTAGTATTCCAATCAACAGTATTCGGCAAGGTATTGCCAATAGGCATATAATCAATCAGAATAGTCTGTTGCAAACTTGGTAAATTCTCTTGGAGATTGGCTACTACAGCACTTCTATCAAAGACTTTGCCGCCATACGAATATGAATTTACGGCGATTAATACCTTCGGTTCTATCTGTCCAAAACGCTCCAAAACACTTCCTCCTCCGAAATCAGGGGAAGCACTCGACCATATTGCTCCAATTGAAGCAGTGGCTAAAAATGCTATCACTGCTTCAGGAATATTTGGTAAATACCCACAAACGGTATCGCCTTTTTTGACTCCAGAGGCTCGTAGATAATCTGCTAAAGAGGCGGTTTTTTGATGAAGTTCCGCCCAAGAAATGGCACGAAGTGGGGATGTTTCTGATTGAAAAAGAATCGCAGGACGATGACTCGTTTCGAAGGAAAATACATGTTCAGCATAATTGAGCTGAATTCCTTCAAACCATTTGGCATGAGGCATTTTTCCAGAAACAACTTCTGAATATTGTCCTGTGAATTGAATGCCAGAATAATGTAAAAATATATCCCAAAACTTGGCGATGTCTTTTACTGACCATTGCCAAAGTTCTTGATAAGTATTGAAATGCAGCCCATATTCATGCGAAAGATAATCCATAAATCGCTTGAGATTGGACTGCGCAACTTGTTGCTCGCTAGGCGACCAAAGAATTTTCATAGTTTTACGGTTGAGATTGAATTAGCAGAGAGGCAAAATATTCAAAATAGCGCTATTTTCAAAAGAGATTTTAGGAATAAACACAAGAGGCAACTCAGTCTCGGTATTTTGTCTGAATTGCCTCCTATTTTTCTTACACTAATTCTACTTCCACTTTATTTTCTAATTTTTCCAAGGCAATACGGTATAATTCATTGGCTAGCAAAGTTCTACTTGGATGTTGTGTATGTAGTTCGTCTAGAGTTTTACATATCGTTTCAGAAACATCCTCAAAAATTCCTTCATCTGTCACCATCGCCGAATCGCTCATGAGATAGGCAAATACGCGAGCCATACCACAATTTGCCACAAAATCAGGAATCAAAGCAACTTTAGCATCTGCCATTTCCATGGTAGGACCATAGAAAATTTCTGGGTCGTTAAACGGTACATTGGCGCCACAAGAAATTACTTCGAGACCATTGTTAACTAATTTTTCCACCTGCTCGGCACTTACAATTCTTGAAGCTGCCGCAGGAATAAAAATCTCTGCTCCTACTTCCCAAATTTTGGCATTTGTTTTCTCAAAGCTCAACATATTTTCAGCATATAAGGTATTTTGCTTTTTGTTAAAAAACAAATCCTTAATCTCCTCCAAGCCTAAACCTTCTGGGACAATCACCCCTCCGTTTCTGTCAATAATTCCCACAATTTTGACACCCATACGCGCCAAATTGAGTCCCGCAGCGGCAGCCACATTTCCCCAACCCTGAATAATCGCTCTTTTTTCTGACAAATTACCACCCCACAACGAGTAATAATGCTTGACAGCCTCAGCCACCCCGTAACCCGTAATCAAATCAGAAACGGTATATCTATGAATGTTTTGGCTTGAAGTCGGTGTGTAATTCCAATCTTCAATAATTTTAGAAACACCTTGACGTAACTGACCTATCAAACGTATCTTTTGTGCCTCAGAAGCATGAAAATGTCCGTTTACTATACCTTCTTGTGGGTGCCACAAACCATATTTTTCAGTGACAGGAATTACTTCATGAACTTCATCTACATTCAAATCGCCACCAGTGCCATAGTAGTTTTTCAAAAGTGGCGCCACAGCTTTATACCAACGCTCCAAAACACCCTTTTTACGGGGGTCGCTTGGGTCAAAATTGATACCAGATTTCGCCCCACCGATTTGAGGACCAGATACCGTAAATTTGATTTCCATGGTTTTAGCCAAAGATTCCACCTCACGCTTATCAAGTCCTTTGCGCATACGAGTCCCACCACCTGCAGCCCCTCCACGTAGGGAATTGATGACTACCCATCCCTCAGCTTCAGTTTCAGAATCTTTCCATTCAAATACGATTTCTGGTCGTTTGTTTTCAAATCTTTTGAGTGCTTCTTTCATTGGTTTGTCTAGTGCTAATGGTCTAATTTGTTAAAATTTATCGTACAATATCAAAGGTTAATTATCGCTACAATATTAGTTGTTTTAACAAATATTAGCAAACAAACATTAAAGAATAAATAATTTAAGTATTAGGAACTTCAGACAGTACCTTTAGGCCGTAAGCCATAGGGATTAGGCAAAAAAGGTTTACTTATTTCATGAGAAATACTTTTCAACTTTTAGCCTACTGCATAAAGCATAGAGCTTAAAACGGGTAAAATTATTTTAATTTTGCCCACTAGCTTAGGTGTGAGCACCCGAAGAATAAGTTATTTTTGAAATACTTTCATAGCTTTTAAGATTATCCTAATTTAGTATTTAGCTACCTGAACGTTCTTCTCGTAGTTGATGTAACACCTAAAATAAACTTTCTACTGCCATGTTCTATTCACTAAAAAAATTACATCCCACCGTGAGGTTTTTCATCCAACTCGGTATTGCGTACATCCTTTTTCACTTACTTTTTCTTCTAGGAGTTTGGCTTATGGAACTATACCCCCACAAGATTCCATTCGCAGAATTTAAGGTCTCTGATGTTTCTCAACCTCAAAGTTTTGTAGATTCAGTTTCTTCTACAAAAGGCTCTTCACACCTAGTAATACTGTTAAAAATTACAGGTGAATTAGACGATAGTGCTGAGGTATCCTATGGAGTTTATACTTTCGAAAAGAAAAAAGGTAAAAAAACCTTAAAATTTGAAATGCTCAGTACACAAAAGCTTTCTAAAGGAAAAATAAATATTGATGTCCGAAATGACTTTTATTCCAGCGATACGGTCCATGTTTTCTTCACCCCAAAAGGTTCAAAAAAAGGTTGGTTGAAGATACGAACCTCTATCGGGTGATAATCGTTTAGCGAAGGGTAATTGAGTGATTATTTTATGAAAGGATTTTTGTTAATTTGACTGTAAGAGTTCAAACCATTCGTCAAAAAAAGAGGTCGAAAAAACAATTTTCGAACCCTTTTTTTGATATTGAGACGCTTAATGACTAAGCTCCAGACGCAAAGCATTGAGTCTAAAGAGGTAAAATATAAATTTTTAAAATAATCACTAAATCACTCAACCATCATTCACTAAATGTAATGATGGCTCCTAATACTATTTATCAGCTACTAAAATCATCAGCTTTACCTTTCTTTTTCCATCCCTTAATGTTAAACCTATCTTTTCTAACTCCTCCATACAAGCGTTTGGTTTTTCGGGATACCAAGGAAAAGATAAATTGTATTTTTTCGTTAATCCCGTCTCATCAATTATAGGTTTACTGAGGTTGTCCTCTAAAAAAGAGGCAAGGTTTTCTATTCCTCCGCTTTTCATCTCAATTCCATTTGCTGAGGTAGAAACAGCAGGTGTATCATCACTCTTAGCTTCTTCCATTTTAACAGTATCACTGAATTTTGTCAAAACTTTCACCTCAATCTCTCTTTCTTCGAACTTCACCTTCACAGGAGCAATACCACTTAAATACCCTAGTATAGCGTTTGAGGCTTGTTCTTCAGTGAATTTAGGCGCATATATTTCCAAACCAATTGCTTGGTCAGGCGCACCCCATCCACGGTAATATGATTTTGGATTTTCCCATCTCGTCCTAGTTCTGTTGGGATAATTATACAATATTTCATAGATAGTTGAGTATGACATATTG
Organism: Cellulophaga sp. BC115SP; assembly: GCF_009905545.1. Classification (GTDB taxonomy): domain Bacteria; phylum Bacteroidota; class Bacteroidia; order Cytophagales; family Spirosomataceae; genus Flectobacillus; species Flectobacillus rivi. The sequence continues at coordinate 78,262 of NZ_JAAALB010000021.1, forward strand.
ATAAAAGTTAACCTTCCATTTTTGAAAGATTTGTAAACGCTATAGGCATTCTTATCAAAAGGTTTTTGTACCATTTGAACATCAGTTTCTCCTTGCTCTGATCCAATCAGATTTTCTATCTCCTTCTCTACCCCATCAGAATATTGCGCAGTTACTTTTTTGCCAGCAATAAGTTCTTTGATATGTTTATCTGTTACTAATCCAGCAGTGGTAATACTTTGTACCATTCCACTCTTATCAATAAAAATGGTATGTGGCACAGCCTCGTGAGGGAAATACTTCACATATTGTTGATCGTTTGTGTCCAAAACTACAGGCAGTGCCAGTTTCCTATTCTGGAGAAATTTGACAATTCTTGCTTTTTTGTCTTGAGCAATAGTAATAATTTTCAAATCTTTCTGATAATCCTTTTGCCACTTTTCTAATTTTGGAAAAGATTCGATACAGGGTCTACAACTTGTCGACCAGAAATCGATAATGACAGCTTTCCCTTTAAAATCCGAGAGTTTATAGCTCAGCTTCGTATCGTTGAGTACCTCCTTAAATACAATTTCAGGAGCGGGTTTTCCAATCAGTTTGGAAGATTGAGCATTGGAAAAAAATGGAAGTAGAGCAATAAAGGTAATTAATGTAATTTTTTTGTAGGTCATTGAGTTGTATAGTTTGGGTGAAAAATAAAATATAAGTCATGTTTAAGTATTAATGCAAAATAAAATTGCATTAATACGCTTTAAGCTGTAAGCCGTAGGCATTAAGCAAAAGATCTTAAATTATTTCATGAGAAATTTATTTCAACTTTTAGCCTAGAGCTTAAAGCGGGTAAATTTTATTTTAATTTTGCCTACTAACTTCATTACAAGCTTTTATTTCTTGTCCGAAAAAACTAAAACTTCAATTTGTCGAGTGGCATCCTCTAATTTTAGTCCCAGTTTTTCTAGTTCTTCGACATAGGCTTCAGGTTTTTCGAGATACCACGGGAATTTATAATTTAGCTTATCTATTATCTGCGTTTCATCTACAATAGGCACTCGAAGCTTTTGTTCCAAAAAATCTGATAAAGGCTTTATATTAAGACCCTTAACCTCTATCCCATTACCTGAGGAGCTATATGTTCCTTCTTCCTGACTCTCAGATTTCGATAGATTAAATTGATCTTTTATCATTTTCAATACTTTCACTTTGCGTTCACGTAATTCAATGCTTGCATATAAGGGAGAGTAAACTTGCATATATCGCATCAAAGATGATTTGGCTTCCTCCTCTGTAAAATCGGCAGCTTTCAATTCAAGACATATAGAAGTTTCTTCTCCGAATACCCTATATTTCGAATTTACAGATAACCACTCGGAGCGCGTAAAGGGATTGATTCCTGTTATTGCTCGGTAAATAATGGTTGGATTTACATTAACAAAAGTCATTTTACCATTCATAAATGAAGTTGACATAACTGGTAAACCATTCAAGTACGGCGTTAGTAATATTTGTACCCCCTTTCCTTTAGAATATGTTGCCAGATCATTATCTGAGTTAAAATCAAGCCTTTCTTCTTCCATTACAATATCCACCTTCTTTCCTTTAAGCAACAGTTCCATATCTGTATCTCTCAATTGGTAAACTGATGGAATAGCACTTACAATTCCGTTTCTATCAATAATCACCGTATGCGGAATGCCTCTGTGAGGAAAATATTTTTCGTATTGATCAGTAGAATCCAAAACGATTGGAAGACCAATAGGTCTATTTTTCAGAAACTTTTGTATTCTACCTTTTGAATCACTAGCAATGGTAATAACCTTTAAGTTATCTGGGTATTTTTTCTGCCAACTTTCTAAACGAGGCAATCCAACCACACATGGACCACACCAAGTAGCCCAAAAATCAATAATAACCACCTTCCCTTTAAAATCAGAAAGTTTGTAACTCGATTTGGTGTCGTTCAAGACATTTGTAAAGTGAATATCAGGGGCAGGTTTGCCAATGAGTTTGGACGATTGAGCGGATATATTGAAGGTGATTAAAAAAGTAAACGCAATAAGAGAAAGTTTTGTGTAGGTCATAAGTGTGTGAATTTATGTGAACGATTGAAGTTTTTGAATCAATCAAATATGTATTTATAATCAAAATTTTGGTGTTATTCCTTCAATGGTAGACTTACTTTCTTTCCTTGGATCAGCAAATCAATATCTCTCTCCTTAAGCATATTTCCAGCAGTTATATATTTTACGAACCCATTTTTATCAATAATAATCGTGTGCGGTAATTCAAAATGAGGAAAATATTTTTTATACTTCCCTAAAGAGTCCATTACTACAGAAATGTTTATCTTTTTTGATGTAAAAAACTTTTGTAGTTGCCCTCTAGCGTCAGATGAAATAGTAATAACTTTTAAGACTTGAGGATACTTTTTCTGCCATTCTGCCAATCGTGGTAAAGAGGTAACGCAGTGTCCACACCACGTAGCCCAAAAATCAATAATAACCCCCTTCCCTTTAAAATCAGAAAGTTTGTAACTCGTTTTGGTGTCATTCAAGACATTTGTAAAGTGAATATCAGGGGCAGGTTTGCCAATGAGTTTGGAAGATTGAGCGGATATTTTGAAGGTGATTAGAAAAGTAAATGCAATAAGTGTACATTTTATGTAGGTCATCGAATTGTGTAGTTTATATAAATTAATAGTTTTAGAAGAACTCAGAAGTAATAACTTGTATGTAACAAGAAGTTCAACTTTGTGTTTTCAACGATAATAATTTTGTTTTATTTTATTCCTAAAAATAAAAAATGGAGCCTTTTCAACAAAATATTCTGCTAAAAAAAACTCCAATTATGCGTTAAAATACCTATTACCAACTACGACATTTCGCCAGCTAAAGGCTTTTTCAAAATCGCTTTTATCTCTTCTTTCTCATTGACTTTGCCCAAAGCATACATCATTTTAGTGACTGCCGCTTCTGTCGTAAGGTCTGCGCCACTCACAACACCTACTTCCTGCAAGAAATGACTGGTTTCGTATCTTCCCTGAATCACTCGTCCTCCATTACATTGAGATACATTGTAAATGATTATTCCGTTGTCGATACTTTGTTGAATCAAATCTAAAAACCATTGCTCAGTTGGGGCATTACCCGAGCCGTAAGTCTCCATGATAACACCGCGTAACCCCTCAATACCGAGAATACTTTTCACAACTTTTTCAGAAATACCTGGGAAAAGCTTCAAAATCACCACATTTTCATCCAGCTTAGTATTGACTTTCAACTGTACGTTTTGTTTGTAATGACCAATGAAAGGATAATTGTATTCAATTCGCACACCTGCTTCAGCTAGTGGAGGATAGTTTTCGGATTCAAAGGCATTGAACTGAACACTTTCATGCTTTCGTGCTCGATTGCCTCTCAACAAAAGCGAGTTAAAGTAGATACAAACCTCTGAAATTATAGGTCGACCGTTTTGTTTAGCAGCCGCAATTTCAAGTGCTGTAATAAAGTTTTCTTTAGCGTCTGTACGGGCTACACCAATGGGCAACTGCGCACCAGTTAGAATCACAGGCTTATTGAGATTTTCTAATAAATAACTCAAAGCCGATGCTGTATATGCCATTGTATCGGTACCATGAATAATCACAAAAGAATCGTATTCATTGTATTTTTCTCCGATAATTTCTGCTAGTCGTATCCATAAAGCAGGCTTGATATTGGATGAATCTAAGAGGTTTTCGAAAGTAAGCACGGTGATTTCAAAATCCAAACGTGCCATTTCTGGAAGATTGTCGGGGATTTGAGCAAAATCAAAAGGCACGAGGCTATCAGAATGATGGTCGTAGGCCATTCCTAGCGTTCCACCAGTATAAATCACCAGCACCCTCGAATTACCCGAGGATTTAGTTTTAATCTTAATTGTTTTGTACATATTTAGTTTGGGGGATGAATTGTGGCGCAAAAGTACTGAATTACACCAGCAATCAAAACGCAAACAAAGAATCAAGCGATGATTGAGGGATTTGTCAAAAAGCGAAAAAATGAGGCTAGAATAGATTTTGGAGGATAATTTCCCGAAGTATAGGAAATGACCAAGACTATTTTACGGTGATTCTGGGAATTGTCGGAGAAAAAAAGATTTACATTTGACTTCAATATTTTTTTGAACAGTTGGAAACTGTCAAAAAAATAGGTTCAAGTGTTTCACTTGAACCAGATAATTTAAAATTTGTCATCGATACTTAGCCCAATAAAGCTTTAGCATTTTGTGTCGTTTTTTCTAAGACTACGCTTACGTCACATTGATGCCAATCTGCAATCTTTTGGGCGACTAAAGGCAAATAGGAAGGTTCGTTACGTTTTCCTCTGTATGGAACTGGTGCCAAATACGGCGCATCCGTTTCTAAAACTAATTTGTCTAAAGAAATATGTGGTATCACTTGATCTAAGCCACCATTTTTGAAAGTTGCCACACCGCCAATTCCCAATAAAAATCCTAATTCAACAGCTTTTTGAGCTTCTTCCAATGTACCTGTAAAGCAATGAAAAATGCCTTTTAAATTAGGATCTGCATTCTTTTCTATCAACGCTACCGTTTCCCAAAAAGCATTTCTTGAGTGTATATCTATCCAAAGGTTATGTTTTTTTGCTAAGGCACATTGTTGTAAGAATGCTTCTTGTTGTTGCGCAAAAAAGGTTTTGTCCCAATACAAATCCAAACCTATCTCACCAATCGCGATGAATTTGTCTTTCGCCAAATAATCTTCTATAATTTGAATTTCTTTCTCAAAATCTTCTTTTACATAACATGGATGTAAACCAATCATGGGCAAACATTTCTCGGGATATGCTTTTGCTAATGCCATCATGCTATCGATGGTTTCATGATTACAATTGGGCATCCAGATTTGCTCTACTCCAGCATCAAAGGCACGCGCCAACATTTGTTCCATATCCTCGTTGAATCCTTCATCGTAAATGTGTGCGTGGGTTTCTATAATATTCATTATGATCGTTGTTAATGGTTATCTCCCTAATCAGGAGTAAATTCGTCCTTTCCAGTCTATTTTAACAGGAATTGCATAAAAAATCACCATGGTAATTTGCCACCAATTGGCATATAATTCATAGCTCAACAAATGCCGTATTAAATGAAATTGTTTGAGTTTGACAATGGTTGGTAATACCGTCAGAGTTTGTCCTAGCCATTTAATTCCCCAAATGCCAAGGGCAATTTTCCATGAATGTAAGCAAGCAACTGCCACAAGAATCGGCAAAAAGAGCGCTTGACAATACAGCAAAAATACAATCCACCACGGACATTGCAAAGCTCCTACCATCCAACGTTTTCGCTGATGTAAAAATTCCTTCAAGCTCGTCATGGGTAAGGTCTCGGCAAAAACCTGCTGATTAATCGAGTTTCTAAAACTAAATCCTTGCTGTACTACTTCATGAAATAATGCAAAATCTTCCGTAATCGAAAAAGGTATTTTGGCATAACCTCCTGTAGCTTCATAAGCCTCACGAGTCATACCTGAATTATTTCCCAAGCCAGTTAATGGTAGATTAATAAACGCAGCTGTTCTGAGTAAAGTAAGCGCATGTAGCCAGTCGATTGATTGATATTGATGCCAAAGTGATTTGCCTCTAACCGCAGTTACTCCAACTTGATGCCCCAACTTAGGATTATTTTCAAAACCTTCGATCATTCCTGCTATCCAATTAGGGTTTACTTTTACATCAGCGTCGGTAATCAAAAAATATTTCCCCTTAGAATACTCATAAAGATTAGCCAGCACATTAGCTTTCCCTCGCTGATTATTGATTGTTTTTTGGATTGAAATCAGCTCAAAATAAGGCTTATCTTGGATATATTCTGCCACTAATCTGGCAGTTTGGTCGGTAGATTGATCATTCCCAATTAAAACTTGTAATTGATTTTTGGGAAACTTGGTTGCATCTATCGAGGTAAGACATTCAATAATATTCTCTTCTTCATTTCGTGCTGCAATCCAGATGGTTACCAAAGGTTTTTTCTTAGCAACTAATACAGTCTCATCTATTTCCATATAAATACAATCCATTAAAGTTCAACACTTTAAGATAGGCTTCTGAACTCAAATCCTTTTTCTTTAAAATGTTCTAAATACCTTGGTAAAGCATAACTCATATTTCGATTGGCTTTAATACTGTCATGAAACACCACGATAGAACCAGATTCTGTGTACTGAATACTTTTTTGTAAAACAGTTTCGGGACCAAGATTTTGAGAAAAATCCCCTGTCAATACATCCCACATCACAATCTCATGAGAAGTTAAGATATTTTTTGCTTGTGACTTTTTGATTCTTCCATGTGGTGGTCGAAACTTTGGCTTCTGTCCTCTAATGGTGCCTTGGTGTTGATTAATCCACGTTTCACATTTCAAAAAATTCTCATAATACAACTCATTTTCAGTTTTCCAACCTCTCAAATGATTAAAGGTGTGATTGCCAATCAGATGCCCTTCCGCTATCACCTTATCCATAATATCGGGGTGCTTATAAATATTGTCACCTATGCAAAAAAAGCTTGCTTTTGCCTCAAACTGCTTTAACGTATCCAATACAAATTCAGTCACTTCAGGAATTGGCCCATCATCAAAAGTCAAATAAATCACCTTTTCATCTCCGAGGCTAGACTTCGGAATACGCCAAGTCATTTCTGGATAAATAGCTCGAAAAAGAAAGTTGCTTTTATGTAAAAACATAAGATAAATAGGTTAGCGATGAATTATGAGTTGTGAATTGTGAATGTATTTTTTTAATTATCACTATTTTTTATACACAATTGGTTAAATCTTGTTTTGCACGATTACAAAATTCTCAATCAAAAAAGATAAAATCTTTTTACCATCTTCAAATCACCAAATTTTCAAATCTTCAAATTAAAAATGCCTCCTTCCCTTCCAAACATATCCTTTTTTCCAAGCCGAAATACCGAAAAATACTACGTAAAATGGATATAAAATCTGCACTAAGGGAATGTATTTAATATAGGAACTCTTCTTGAAAAAAGACAAGACTGGCGCTAAAAATAGGTATTCTGGCAAACAACGAACTAGCCAAAGTACCATAAATTCAGAGGTTGTTAAATCGTCTTTTAACCATAAAATTGGACTTAAAAGCATACCAAAATTAAGGGTAAAAATAGCAATTGCCAGAAAAGTAACTTTCCAATCTTTATAATGATTCCATTTGCTGGCCCAGCGTTTGCGTTGTTGGACAAATGTACGAAGGTTTTCCTGTGATTGAGTAAAGACAATATTAGGTTGATAATGAGCAAAAACGATTTGATTTGGGTATTTTTCGACAATTTTATGCATCAAAAACTCATCGTCTCCAGAGGCGATATGTTCATTTCCATCAAACCCGTTTACTTCTTCAAATACGGCTTTTGGATAGGCAATATTCGCACCGTTGCACATATTCGGCTTGCCAATCATCATAGCACAAGCACCCGAACCAACCAAACTAGCAAACTCTATACTTTGCAAAACAGTCCATAATCGACCATTGGGAAGAAACGTAACACCTCCGCTAATAAGCTTGGCATTTTGTCCTTTGTACAATTGTTGCATTCCTAACAACCAAAACTCTCCTACTCTACAATCCGCATCGGTGCATACTATTAGCTCACCTTGCGCTTTTTGAATGCCTATTTTTATCGCATTCTTTTTACCTCTTACATCAAACTCCTCTAAATGAATAATATGAACAGGAAAACCCAACTCGTTGCGTAAGTTTTCAATTTGAAAAACGGTGTCATCCGTTGAATGGTCGTTGATAATGATGACTTCTAATAGTGTTTTGGGATAACGTTGCTTAGCCAAATCTCGAAGCAGACAGGGAATATTCAAGGCCTCATTTCGGGCAGCAACAAGCACCGAAATGGTCGTATCTTTGGGCACTTTTCGCATAAAACGTTTGCCAAAAGTTACCTTTTTAAGCCAAATCCCCGCTAATGTGAAGGTAAATAGGGCATAAATCGCCACCAAAAAAAGTAAGATATTAATGAGCATTTTTTCGAGTAAAAAGTATCCAAATACTGCCAATCAGTACAGGAATTCCAATATTTAAAAGCCAAAGACTAAAAGTAGCTGTAATCACTTGGTTGATATCAACGGCGTAATGTCTCATGAAGTAAATAGCAGAAAGCTCACGGACGCCCAAATCACTGACAAAGTTTAAAGCTGGAATGATGGTTTTTGCCAAGAAAACGCTATTTACGATGGCCAAAGTATCTACAAATGGTAATTTGACACCTGCCCAATTGAATAGCAAACAAAACTGTAAGATAAAAACCAAATGACGCATAATTCCAATCGCAAACAAACTTCGCCATTGTTTTTTTCTTAGGGTATAAATAGCCTCTAAAACCTGCTGGATACGCTGGTATTTTATAAGCTTTTTTTGATTTCTCAAATACCATATTACGATTAAAGCAATTATACAGAAAGCAGGCATCCCAAGGATTAAATAGCTTTCGAGGGAATTTTTTAGCGCAAATTTTTGAACAATATAAACCAATCCAATATAGCCAAAGCTTATAGTGACGATTGTCTGAATAACACCACTTACAATACCTGCCCCTATTCCTTCGGTTTTCTTTTTAAGGTTTATGATTCGTCCTGCTACATCGCCCGTTCCGCTTGGCAGTAGCATGCCAAGTGCCAGACCTGTCAATACGGATTTAAAAGCCTTCACCGTTGAAATGGGTTCAATGTGTTGTAAAAGTGTTTGCCACTTCAATGATTCCAAGGTCCAATTTAGCCCCATCAGTGTCAAAAGAACTATCCAAAAATAAAATGGTGTCCCCTGCCATGAGCTCAAAAACGTAGCCATAAGTCCCTCAAACCCTTGCTGTTGGTGCTGTATTGTACGAAAAAGCGCATACATCACTGTACAAAAGAGAAGGATTCGAACTACAAAAATGAGTTTTTGACCAAAATATTTACCCAAAGCTTCTTTCAAATTCTATAAAATTTATTGATTACCTTTGCATTGAATCAATTTTGAAACAAAGTTACACTTTACATGGCAGAGTCTGTTGAGAAAATCATTTTAGGAGTTGACCCCGGCACCCGATTTATGGGATACGGGGTGATATTGGTGCAACGTGGAAATATCTCAGTTTTGCAGTACGGTGTAATCAATGTGAGCAAATATGCTACACAGGAATTGAAACTAAAAAAAATATTCGAAAGAATCATCGGGATTATCGAAGAGTTTTCGCCAGACGAAATGGCGATTGAAGCACCATTTTTTGGGAAAAACGTACAATCAATGCTCAAACTTGGACGAGCGCAAGGCGTGGTAATGGCTGCCGCCCTTTCCAGACAAATTCCGATTGTAGAATATTCTCCCAAAACGGTCAAACAATCTGTAACAGGCAACGGAAATGCTTCCAAAGAACAAGTTGCAAGTATGCTTGACCATTTGTTGAAAATGAAATTAGAGCCAGAAATGTTTGATGCTACAGATGCCTTGGGGATTGCAGTATGTCATCATTTTCATGGCAATAATATTATGGCAACTAATAAGGGTACGAAAAAAGGCTGGGCAGCTTTTATCAATGAAAATCCCAATAGGATTAAATAAGGTATGCAGTAGGCTTTAGGCAATAAGCCGTAAGCATTAAGCCTAACGCCTATTACGGGTAAAATTTATTTAATTTTGCACACTCACTTAAGTAATATTATTTTCTGATAAACTCTATCGCCTCTGAGTATTTTTTATCTGCATAGAGTAGAATTTCCTCTTTTTTGCTTCCATTCTCAAAAGAAATAGCCGTAGTATTGGCTCCCTCTGTTCCTGTATTGACTGAATAAACAGTTAGGATATTTTGACCGACAGGACTCATGGGTAATTCAAGTACTTTAGTTTTTTTGGTCAAAGTGTAGTTTTCTATCAAATATTTTCCATTCCAGCAGACCGATACAATATCTCCATCCTCATTTTCGTGGTCATAAAGAGATAACAAAATGGTAGTTTGAGCAATCTGAAAGCGCTTCTTTATCACCACTTTACGCTGTATCTCACAAAGAGATTGAGCAATAGGTTTCCTTGCTTTTTGTAATTGAACCACAGGCAATTCATAGCTCATTTGGAGCGAAATCATACCAGTATTTTCTCGAAGTGTTTGCCCTGCGACTGGTTGATTTTGTGCATATCCTACAAATTTCGTTTCAGAAATAGCCTGATATGGAATGCCAAATCGTATGCCGAAGTTCAAGGCTCGACCATCGTCGGCTGGTCGCCAATAGGTTTTTCCTATCTCTACAAAAAACAAATAGCTATTGGGGTTTGTAATGGTATTTTGTAAAGTAAATCCCTTGCCATCATAGATCCATGTGTCAGAGTCTTGCATAGATTTTGACTGAAAATTCATCGATTGTACGCCGAGTTCAAGATAATTACGTAATTCACCGAAACCTCTTCTTCCTTTCGAAATAGATGAATACATGACACTTCCCCAAAAACCTGTATTACTGATGGTATTTACCCAAGAACTAGCCTCTTTTCCCTTGATAAAAAACTTAATGTTGTCATCGAGCGCATAGCTATGAGGAGACTTGGTATAGTGTGCACCCACCTCGAGTCTAAAAAGTCGATTGTTTCGAAATAGTTTTTGATAATTCAGCCCTAAACCAAAAGTACCGACAAGACCAAATGCTTCTGTTCCGCCATTTTTATTGACAGTAAAATTGATAGGTAGCGGAAAAAATGGTTTAGGAATATTACTGAGAGCACTCGAAGAAAAACCATCTGAAACAGGAATACTTTGAGGTAGTCCCAAAGACACCAAGCTAGCCATAGGTCTGATACCCAATTGGGCACTCCCTTGTTTGCGACTGAGTTGGGCAAATGATTGACAAGAAAAGTATAGTAGAATAAAAAGACTTCGAAGAAATAGGGTTTTCATGGCGCAATAGGTTTTTGAATTTATTCAAATTAAGGAATAAAAGCCATAAAATAAAAATGGTCAACCTTTTGGCTGACCATCTTCGAGTTATAAAATTTGTTCCCAAGCCTCCTCGACAGTTTGTACAGGTCGGCGACATGCTTTGTTAAAACAAACATAAATGTTGGTTTGCCCATCAAATGCTGTTCGGTGTTCGAGCAGCGGAAGCTCACTCTTATCTTTAGTAGCCGATAAGACTTTATTAGGAAAATACTTTTGGTCAATCTTAGCTCTAAAAGTCAAATACTCCTCTCCAACTATGGCAATTTCGACTGTTGGGGTCACTAATTGAGATGCCAAACAAGCCCAGTTGGTTAGATAATCGACATTTTTGGTAAGCATATCTTTCATTTTGCCAACCATCAATTTTGACAAATCGATAAAATCTTCTCTATCTAAAATCAACCCAAGCGTATAAAAATTCTTAGCCATCATGGAGTTTGAGCTAGGAATCACATTGTCAAAAATCTCTTTTTTACGAACAATCAATGCCTCTGCATTTTTGTCGGTAAAGAAAAACAATTCATCCTGCTCGTCCCAAAAGTTTAAATAAACATACAGGGAAAGTTTTTCGGCAAGATGTAGCCATTTTTCTTCAAAACAAACTTGATACAAGCTCGTAAATCCATCAATTACAGCGGCGTAATCCTCTAAAAATCCTGTAATTTTTGCTTCTCCGTTTTTGTAAGAATGCCATAACTGATTGTCATTCAACAAATATTTTTCGATAAAGGAAGCATTTTTCAAGGCTAAATCTAAGAACTTCTCTTCGCCAAAAACCTTGTAGGCATCCACCAGACCTTTGAGAGCCAATCCATTCCAAGAACACAACATTTTATCATCAAGCCCTGGTTTGATGCGTTGGTTTCTGTGAGCCATTAAAAGCGCAATTTCTTCCGAAAAATCAGAATTTAAGAATGTATGGTTTTTCCAAAGAATATTTACCCCATGCTCCCAGTTGCCCTCCATGCTTACCTGATAGGCACGACAAAACTTATCAGCTTTTTCACCCAATACCTGATGTATTTCGGCATGAGTCCACACATAGTACTTCCCTTCTACGCCTTCAGAATCAGCATCTTGTGCAGAGTAAAATCCACCCTCTGGACTTAACATTTCACGTTCTAACCAATCTATAGTTTCGAAAATAACCTGCTGATAAAGCGGTAATTCTGTCAAGGAATATGCCTCTGAATACAAGCTCAGTAGCTGACCATTATCGTAAAGCATTTTTTCGAAATGGGGACAAAACCATTCACCATCAACCGAATAGCGTGCAAAACCTCCCCCCAGTTGGTCGTAAATTCCGCCTTTGGCGATTTTACTCAAGGTCAATCGTAAATGTGCAAGAGCCTCCTCTTTTTTCTCTCCCCCTGCTTGAATATATCTCAACAAAAACAACCAAACCGAAGGCATTGGAAACTTTGGAGCACGTTCAAAACCACCCCATTGAGGGTCGAAAGTACCTGATAGTTTTTGGTACATGGACTCTAAATCATCCATATTGAAGCCAACCTCGTCAGATTGTAAGCCGTATTTTACAGACTCCAAGAATGACATATTCTCAGTAAAGCCTTCCGCAGATTTTTGTAAATCTGGTAAATGGTTCTGGAATCCCTCGCTTACCGCATAAAGAAGCTTTTTCCAATTCATAGGAGGAAAATAGGTTCCCCCATAAAATGGTTTTCCATCGGGCATCAAGAATACATTAAGCGGCCATCCACCTTGAATTCCCATCGCCTGAACCGCATCCATATATATAGCATCCACATCGGGACGTTCCTCTCTATCTACCTTAATACTCACAAAGTGCTCATTCATAATCGCTGCAAGCTCTTCACTTTCAAAGCTCTCACGTTCCATCACATGGCACCAGTGACATGCTGAATAGCCAATACTGACCAGAATTGGCTTATTTTCCTCCTTTGCTTTGTCAAGTGCTTCTTTGCCCCATGGAAACCAATCTACAGGGTTGTGTGCATGTTGTAACAAATAAGGAGATGTTTCTTTTGCTAATCGATTCATAATTTTTGATATAAAAATGGTTGTATTTTAAGTATAAGATTAAATAAATGCTTGAAAAGAATGTACCATTTTTAAAATTAAGGAGGCAAAATTAAAGATTTATGCTCTAAATGTGTTCATCCAACACTATTACTAAGCAAAACTTAATTATTCGTCAAGAACACTTTTTGCTCCATCAAATGTCCTTGATTGTTTACTCTCAATATATAGATGCCAGTTGGCAATTTAGGATTAATAAGTCGACGATTGACAACAAAACTCTCATTGGTCAAATCATCCCAGTTTGCTTCAAATCTAATATTACCCAGTAAATCATACAATTGAACCGTTCCTGTGATTGAGCCCGAACCTTGATATTCAAGGTTAAAAGGGCCAACACTCGGATTGGGATACACCAATATTTTTTCAGTAAACTTTTCCAACGCAAAAGCTTGTAAAAAGGTTTCTTTTCCTTTTAAAGCAATATTTTTGGTCCATGAACCAATCCGTATATTGAGGTTTGTGGTAGCATTATCGTTAGCAAACTCATTGACTGCCGCCACCAAAACACTATCACCCTTGATGACTGCACGCCAAATAGGATCATATTCTTGAAAATGTTGGTAAGCGGTTTTAGGGATATATAGAGAATAATCTCTTGTAAAAAAGTTTTTATAAGCAGACAAGCGATATAAGCCATTTACAAAATACTCATATTTATTAAGGTTCATGGTATCCTGTCTGGCAAGTGGGCCTTCCCAAAGAAAAATACCTTTAGCTCCAGAAAAGTAAGGCATAATCGCCTGAGCTTCAATCAAATGTTTGGGCAATGATTGATTAAAGGCATAATTAGAGTTTTGGCAGCGATTATAGCCCAGCCACTCAAACAAAATAATATCCTTGTTACTGCGGGCACGATTTGCCTCTACTTGAAACAATTGATAAGCGACATTACTGTAATTGGGGAAATTACGATATTCATAACACAAATAAGCCGAAGGAGTCAAGTGGGTATTTTGCGCATAAAATGGGCCTCCTACTTTCTGGGTAAGGGAGTCTTTCATGTAGTAGTTTAGTGCAGTAGGATCATCCAAAATCGCTTTCCAAGAATAGCCAATGGGAAATTCTTGATTTTTGATGGGAGCATCACTGTAAGAGGCAATTTTTGTAGTTTTAGGAAAACCACTATCCCATAAATAGCTCATAGGTTGCGCATACAAATTCATTATATCACGCTTATAACGCTCAATAAATACCGAATCTGAAAGGTTTTTATACTTTTGCGACACTCCTGATGATTGCTTCAAGGTCAAAATACTATTGTTGGTAGGTCTTTCTCTTTCAATATCTAATACTAAAAAATCATACTGCGGAAATGTCTGCCCTCTTGTGTTATTAAATTCATTGGCAAAACTTTGCATACTACCTTTCCAATAAGATTGATACGATGCCAGATTATTATCCCAAGGACTTTCCAATTCATACCAAGGCTGCCCAGCAACACTAGCAACTCCATACCATAGAAATGCTCGGTTTTTTACAGGTAAATCCGAATCAAATTGATTATATCTCGCCAAATGACTAAAGCCATGCTTCAAAGGTTCTTGAACATCATTGGCAACTCTAGGCCCTGTGTAAACGTTCAAAAATGGCAACGAAAAGTTCGGAAATTGTTGCCAATTAATAGTTCCTTTGCTGGTTGATGGCGTAAAAACAAAGTTATTTTGACCAAATGAATGGGAAAAGTCACTCATCAAAACCATCCAACAAAGTACCATTATTGGAAGCTTATTTCTCAATTCTCTGAGCATAATTTGTATTTGGTTTATTTTGAACTTTTCTAATAATCAGAAAATAAATACTGGGCTATTTCAGTTCTATATTTCAAAGAAAACGATGAAATGAGAGAAATTTTCTGGTTCACTACTTTCTTTTTCCTAAAATCTTCACAATTCGCTCTTACTAATCAAAAATGCCTAGGGAATAAGGAAACATCGTTCTTTTTTTGTTATTTTGTGAAAAATTTAAGGATAAAAACCTTACCAAAGATGAAAAAACAACTTTCTCTGGTGTTAGAACCAGAAATTGCATTTGACCAAGATAACTTCGTTAACAAGGTAAAAGATATTCTTCAAGTTTCAACAACTGAAGAGGCTCATGTAAGAGCCATCAAGCGCTCCATTGATGCCAGAGGTCGTCAGGTAAAAGTTAATGTAGAAGTCGAAGCTTTTATAAATGAGGCACCAACCTCGATGATTGAATTTACCAAAGACTACCCTAATGTATCAAACGCCCCGCAAGCCATTATTGTTGGAGCTGGTCCTGCTGGTATATTCGCTGCGTTACGTTTGATTGAGCTGGGAGTTAAACCCATTTTGATTGAAAGAGGAAAAGACGTCAGAACTCGTCGTCGTGACCTAGCTGCCATCAACAAAGATCATTACGTAAATCCAGAATCAAATTATTGTTTTGGAGAAGGTGGTGCAGGAACTTACTCAGACGGTAAGCTCTATACAAGAAGTAAAAAACGTGGGGATATTCGCCGTATTCTCGAAATTTTTGTAGCTCACGGCGCCACCGAAGAAATTTTGGTAGATGCACACCCTCACATCGGCACCAACAAACTCCCTAAAATTGTAGCAGAACTTCGTGAGAGCATTAAAAATGCTGGTGGAGAAGTTCATTTTGAAACCAAAGTCACTGATTTTATTCTTGAACAAAACACCCTCAAAGGCGTTGTTCTAGGAGATGGTCGCGAAATAAAGGGAATTGGCGTTATCTTAGCTACAGGACACTCGGCTAGAGATATTTTTGAACTTTGTCAACATAGAAATATTTATATCGAAGCCAAGCCTTTTGCTATGGGAGTGCGTATAGAACACCCTCAAAGTTTGATTGATTCGCTTCAATATCATCGTAAAGAACGAGGACAGTATTTACCTGCAGCGTCATATAGTTTGGTTGCACAAACTTATTTTAAGGGTGTTCAAAGAGGCGTATTTTCTTTCTGTATGTGCCCAGGTGGATTTATTGTACCTGCCGCTACAGCACCAGGCGAATTGGTAGTTAATGGAATGTCACCTTCTCGAAGAGATTCAAAATTTGCCAATTCGGGAATGGTTGTAGCTGTGAACGACATAGACCTTGAGCCATACAAAGAGTATGGTGCTTTGGCTGGTTTGCAATTGCAAAAAGAACAAGAACAACGTGCTTGTCAAATGATGAACGGCACGCAAGTGGCACCTGCACAATTAGTAGGTGATTTTTTACAACAAAAAGTATCAAAAGAACTCCTCGAAACTTCCTATCAACCAGGTTTGAGTAGTTCCGATATGCTCGATGTACTGTTTCCACATATTGGAAAGCCTCTTCAAGATGGTATCAAACAATTTGGTCAAAAAATGAAAGGTTACGGAACCAATCTTGGACAGATTATTGGTATCGAGAGTCGTACCTCCTCTCCAGTACGCATTCCGAGAGATAAAGAAAGTTTAGAGCACGTCAATGTTAAAAGACTATATCCTTGTGGAGAAGGAGCTGGCTACGCTGGAGGTATTATGTCGGCAGCGATGGATGGAGAACGATGTGCGGAACAACTCGTCACTCGATACGCTCCTAATAGCCATTACCATCTGTAACCCAAATATAAAACCTAGCTCTAATCGTTTGAAAGAAGAAAAAAATAACTTTTTATTAAACGGTTAGGGCTATTTTAAGCGTTTGATTTTCAACTGAAAGGACAGAAAATCAAGTTTTATCTTAAACAGAAATGGTGATTTATTTGTCATATAATTATATTATCTTACCCACATGACAATGCTAAAGTTTGTATATATGCTCATTTCCTACTAATTTATATAAATTTTATACATTCTATTTAATAACAAAACAATCGACATTGCTATTGAGATAATTTATGACTGACTTCAATCACTTTATCAACAACTTGAGACAGCGCTTCACATTACCTCTTCCGGGTGAGAGTGCCCATATTCGTATGGCATCAAGTTCGAGGTTAAAGTTTAAGTTAGGTCCTAACGAAAAAACTCGACAAAGTGCCGTTTTGATTTTGTTCTACCCGCATGAAGGAAAAATATATCTCCCTTTGATTTTACGGCCAGCATACGACGGGGTTCATGGAGGACAAATGGCGTTTCCAGGAGGGAGAAAAGAAAGAGAAGATGAAAATCTGATAAGAACAGCTATGAGAGAAGCCCAAGAAGAAATTGGGGTTCGTCTTACTGATGTGAAAGTATTGGGTGAAATTTCTAAATTATTCATTCCACCTTCAAACTTCTATGTTCAACCAGTCATTGGTTACATGGAAAAAAGACCTGAGTTTTACCCAGACCCTAGAGAAGTAGACCAAGTAGTCGAAGTATCGCTTGATGAATTGTTAGACCCAGCCAATATTGGTAAAAAAACTTTGAATGTTAGAGGCACAGAAGTTGAAGCTGCCTTTTTTGACATTCAGGGTCATACTGTTTGGGGGGCAACTGCAATGATGATCGCCGAAATGATTGATTTGATTCAATCATCATGATTAATGTTACTCTCACTTAATAATTTTATAAATTACACCCAATGAAAAAACAAAAATCTGCATTCTGGTTATCATTATTTTTATTCGCATTATTTATCTTTTTTTTACAAAATTACTGTTATAATTTTTTCTTTGCTGACGACTACCACCTACTAAGATATGTTACAGATTCCCAACGAGCTAGTAGTTTTAAAGAGCAATTTTCACTTCTAATTGATTTACACAACGAGCACCGAATAATATTTCCTCGATTATTTACTCTTTTGGCTTATAAAATCGAAGGTTTTATTAATTGGAAAACATTCAACACTATTTCCTTATTCTACTATTTTGGGATTTGTTGGATATTCAATCTTTTCTTTGAAAAACTTAAAATATCGGCTTGGTATTTTCTTCCCATCCCACTCTTACTATTCCAACCTATTGCTCACGAAAATATTTACTGGACGATTTCAGTACTTCAGCAGGTAGGTAATTTGTTTTGGGCAATGCTATTGTTTTGGCTCATTACGAATCCTAATAGGAAATACTTTTACGGTTCATTCATAGTTGGATTTGTTCTAACATTTACTCACGGCAATGGCTTATTTGGTCTCCTAATTGCGGGATTTATGCTATTCCTTACTGGGCGAACGAAAGATTTACTCAAATGGACTATTTTTACGATAGCTCTCATTTCTTTCTATTTTTATCAATATCGAAGTGGGCAAAATTCCAATGTTTCGCAAAGCTTACAACATATTGATATGCTACTCAGATGTCTTTTCACCTTCTGGGGAAGTATTGCTTGGCAATTCACAAACCGCTATGTTGTATCAAATATCATAGCCACTATTATTGGAGCAATCATTGTCGTGCCTCTTATTCTTGTTTTAGGAAAATATTTATTCTGGAAGTTGTTGAAAACTAAAACTAACGTAGATGATCGTAACTTATTTCTTGTAGCTTGCTTTGGCTATTTGTTGATCACTTCAATTTTAGTCGCATTGAGCAGAGCTTGGATAGGTGCTTCAGCAGGATTAGACAATCGTTATGCGCATAATTCACTTTGGGCAATAGCCTTGTTGTATCTAACACTATTACTCAATACTCCCAAACTCCTCCAAAAATCACTCGGAATATTAGCAATCTTCCTAGCATTTACGATTAACCTGTTCGGTTGGTATTCATCAACACTCAAATTGAAATATCAATTCGACAACCAGCGTGCCGAAGCTTTCAACTACAGAACGAATGGCTTTATATTCAAAGAATCTCCTGCTTTTAACCATAATATTGCTAAAACATTAGCACTGTCGTATCATGAGGGAATTAGCCGATATACAGACTTTGATCTAGATGTTCTGCACTCCTTCCAGAATCCCAATATTAAAATAGAGAAAGATTCGACACTTCGATTGACTGTTATACCGACGACAACAATCATTCAAGATGCCAAAAATCCAACTACACTGGTTTCATATTTAATAGAAGCTCAATCTTTTCCCTACAATGATGATACATTTATAATGTTGCATTCTGAAAGAGCTGATTATTTAATTCCTGTTGAACACAAACATGGCTCAAAAGCTGATTTACTCCTCAGAGGAAAATATTATGGTGATGGCTTCTTTACCACCTTTATTAGTGGCAATCTTCCTAAAGGGAAATATCAGTATGCAATTGTTCAAAAAAATGACAAAACTTACAAAATTACCCTTCTTGAACAATTTTTAGAGATTTAATTTTCATCAAACCAACAAATTGCCCGTTTTCTTAGCCATTTCTTCAAAATACAGACTGAGTAGATATTTTTTTTACCCATATTTTTTCCGTAAATTGGGGTTTTGTAAAAAAGCAACAAACGTAAGCTTATGACCAAAGCCGTCAAAACTGAACTATATTATGTTTGGTCCTAAGTCTACTTTAAAAAATTTGAGAATACGCTGTAATGGAAAACACAAATCAGACAGAAAATTTCGACGAAAACAAGAACACGAAAAGCGAAGAGGCATTACATGATCAAGTGGCAGTGGCTGGGTTGTACGAAAACTGGTTTCTGGAATACGCATCGTATGTAATTTTGGAACGTGCCGTACCAGCAGTAGAAGATGGTCTAAAGCCCGTACAACGCCGTATCTTACATGCCCTTAACGAAATGGATGATGGTCGCTTTAACAAAGTGGCCAATGTAATCGGTCAGACTATGCAATACCACCCTCACGGGGATGCTTCTATCAACGAAGCCTTGGTAAACATGGGTCAAAAGGATTTATTGTTTGATTGCCAAGGTAACTGGGGCGACATTCGTACAGGAGATAGCGCAGCGGCAGCTCGTTACATCGAGGTTCGCTTGTCAAAGTTCGCACAGGATGTGGTTTTCAATCCACAAACAACCGAATGGCAATTGTCATACGATGGTCGTAAGAGAGAACCGATTACCTTACCCGTAAAATTTCCGTTATTATTAGCGCAGGGTGTTGAGGGTATTGCAGTAGGTTTGGCAACCAAAATCATGCCTCACAACTTTGTGGAGCTAATCGAAGCCTCGATTGATATTCTCAAAAATAAAAATGTTGAAGTCTATCCAGATTTTTTAACAGGCGGTTTAATCGATGTATCTAATTACAACGATGGTATGCGTGGCGGAAAAATCCGTGTGCGTGCCAAGATAGAAGAATTAGACAAGAAAACGCTCATTATCAAAGAAATACCTTTTGCTACTACTACAACCAGTTTGATCGAATCCATCATCAAAGCGAATGATGCTGGAAAAATCAAAATCAAAAAGGTAATAGATAACACAGCAAAAGAGGTAGAAATTCAGGTTCAATTAGCACCTGGCACGTCTCCCGATGTGACCATCGACGCCCTCTATGCTTTTACCGACTGTGAGGTTTCTATTTCGCCTAACGCTTGTGTGATCATCGCAGATAAACCGCATTTTGTGGGCGTTAGCGAAATTCTAAAAGTTTGTACACGCCAAACCTTAGAGCTATTAGAGCAAGAACTCGAAATTCGCAAAGGAGAGTTATTGGAAAAATTACTCTTTAGTTCACTCGAAAAAATCTTTATTCGGAATAAGATTTATCGCGATATTGAAACTTGTGAAACATTCGAGGAGGTAGTTGCTACAGTAGACAAAGGATTAGAACCTTATAAACCACAATTCTATCGTGAGATTGTAGAGGAAGATTTACTTCGTCTATTGGAAATTCGTATCAAACGTATTTCTAAATTCGACTCTTTTAAAGCCGATGAATTGATGATCAAATTGCAGGAGGAACTCAACGAGGTAAATGATAATCTTGCCAATTTGGTCCGTTATGCCATTGATTATTACAAAATGCTCCTCAAAAAATATGGCAAGGGGCGTGAACGTAAAACAGAAATCAGAAATTTCAATACCATTACAGCAGCTGTAGTTGCAGCGGCCAACCAAAAACTCTATGTAGACCGTGAGGGAGGCTTTATTGGTTACAGTCTAAAAAAAGACGAATATGTAATGGATTGCTCTGACATCGATGACATTATTGTCTTCCGAAAAGATGGCTCTTGTGTGGTAACCAAAATTCAAGATAAGGTTTTTGTCGGAAAAGATATTATTTACTGCTCTGTCTTTAAAAAGAATGATGATCGCAAAGTCTACAACTTGGTGTATTTTGATGCCAAATCAGGGACAAGTTATATCAAACGTTTCAAGATTACTGCGGTCACTCGAGATAGAGTATATGACCTAACAGCAGGAAATCCTAAATCTAAAGTACTGTATTTTACAGCGAACGATAACGGTGAGGCAGAGGTAATTCAAGTCAACCTAACGGCATCTTGTACCGCTCGTGTCAAGCAATTTGAATACGATTTCAAAGACCTACTCATCAAAGGTCGTGACTCGATGGGCAATGTTTTGACAAAATATCCTGTCAGAAAAATTGTTCAGAAATCTGCGGGGGTTTCTACTTTAGGTGGTCTCGATATCTGGTATGATCCAACTATTGGTCGTCTAAACCGCGACGAGCATGGCAAATACTTAGGCAATTTTGAAGCCAAAGACCATATTTTAGTCATCTACAATGACGGTCAATATGAGTTAACCAATTTTGAATTGACCAATCGTTACGAGCCAAAAGATATTGCTGTTTTAATCAAATTTGTACCAGAGAGCATCATTTCGGCGGTATACTATGATGGAGCTAGCAAGTTGTATTACGTCAAACGATTTAGAATAGAAACAACAACAGTTGATAAGAAATTCTTATTTATCTCGGATGAAAAGGGTTCAAAACTGCATTTTGCCTCAGTAGATGTTTATCCTCGTATTGAGCTAACCTTCAAAAAGGATGAAAAAGGCGCTCCGCTCGAGCATGAAGAGATTGCCCTAGACGAGGTAGCAGAAATCAGGGGTTGGAAAGCGTTAGGTAGTAAACTTAGTACCCATAAAGTACAAGCAATAAAACCATTAGAGCCTAAAATTGTAGAAGTTTCCGTTCCTGAAAGTATTGGAGATGAGGATAAAACAGAAGCTAACGATGTTATTGTGGCAAAATTAGTTGAGCCTGAAGAAATTGAGTTTCCTGAAAACTCCGACTCAGGAAGTGGAGAACAATTAGGATTATTCTAATTTTTACTCCATTTATTAAAAGTCTGATAATTCAACCGTGTACCCTACAGTACGGTGAGGTTATCAGACTTTTTTTTTATATATTAGGGAAATACTTTCAATATTAACTAAATATTAAGACCGAAACTTAAACTTTTCTTACAAAAAATTTAACAATTTCATTAACATATCCTACGGATTTCAGCGTTATCTATAAGAATGGTATTTTTAAAAAAATAGGTTAGATGACTCGTACATGGATTTTGGATCATGTTTTGGAAAAGTTTAGTTTAAGAAATAAAGTTGTACCAAAGCTATATGAAAAGTACCCTTGAAATAGCGATTCGAGAACCACTTAATTTTACCCGATTTATCAAAAGGGTGATTAAGGGGCTTATTGCATTGGGTTTCATGGGAATTATTTTAGTTTTGATGAGTAACATCTGGATTGTTTTTTCTACAGAAAATTATAATTATTATAATATTGAGAACCTTCCTTCCAATGATTTTGCACTAGTGCTTGGAACAAGTAAAAATGTCACTAAGGGTAAAGAAAATTTATTCTTCCGTTATCGTATCGAAGCTGCAGCAAGACTTTATCACGAAGGTAAAGTCAAATATCTAATACTAAGTGGCAATCATGATTCTATCTTTTATAATGAACCCGCAGATATGCGTCAAGCGCTCCTTAAACTAGGTGTGCCTTACGATGTCATGATTTTAGACTTTGCAGGTTTTAGAACTTATGATTCAATTGTTCGTTGTAAAAAAGTATTTAATCAGCAGAAATTTACGATTGTCTCACAACCCACGCACAATGCTAGAGCCTTGTTTTTAGCACAACATCTAGGAGTTGATGCAGTAGCATTTGCTGCCCAAGATGTACCTTCTGGCTACAAAACCTATCTTCGCGAATATCTTGCCCGCCCAAAAGCAATTTTAGACGTATACTTCTTGGAATCGCAAAAATATAACTAAGTAATTCTTTCAGTAAGTAGAATATATCTTTTTCGCCAAAGTCATACCCTATCTATCCTATAGACTTATATACAACTAACGCAAATCATTATACACTCTTCCTGAAAGTTCCTTATATTTACAAAAATTGTACAAAGCCCTCATTTAACCATGACGCAAAAAAGAAGAAACTTTTTGAAAAAACTTATTGGAACAAGTACTATGACTGTCCTTGGTACTGAAATCGTTTTTGCCAACAATATGCCTAAAGGCTATACTCCTGTTATTCTAAATTCGCTAGAAGAGAATCCGCTTGATACGCTCAAAAAAAATAAGGAAATGACCATTTTGAGCGATCGTCCATGGAACATCGAGGCACCAGCTCATCTTTTAGATGATGAGGTTACTCCTCTGGACAAAATGTTTGTAAGAAATAACGGAAATCCTCCAGAAAATATCGACGTTAAATCATGGACACTTACTATTGAAGGAGAATCGGCTAAAACCAAAAAGACTTTTACATTAGAACAACTCAAAAAGCAGTTTAAGCAATACACTTACCAAATTCAATTAGAATGTGGAGGGAATGGTCGAAGTGGTTTTGTGCCACAAGCTTCAGGCAATCAATGGTCCGAAGGTGCTATTAATTGTGCCGAATGGACAGGTGTGCGTCTAAAAGACGTACTAAATTCAGTCGGAATTAAGGATGATGCTGTATATATCGGTTATTTTGGCAAAGATATTCACTTGAGTGGCGACCCTAAAAAGGTTACGATTTCTCGAGGTGTTCCAATAAAGAAAGCACTAGAAGATGAAAGTTTATTAGCATGGGCTGTTAATGGACAAGAAATTCCTTTGATGCATGGGTATCCTTTAAGATTGATTCTTGGTGGATGGCCTGCTTCTGTTTCAGGAAAATGGTTAGAAAAAATTGTGGTACGTAACAAAGTTCACGATGGTGAAAAAATGGATGGTACCCATTATCGAGTGCCTTTGTACCCTATTGAACCAGGTGGAAAAGCACCCGATAGCGATTACAGAATTATAGAATCAATGCCTGTAAAATCGGTTATTACCTATCCTAAAACTGGTGCGATGGTTGATGATGGTAAAACTATCAGCTTGAGAGGACATGCATGGGCGGGCGATTTGGAAGTGAGTCAAATGGAAATTTCGATAGACTTTGGGGCAACTTGGCAAAAGGTTAGCCTACAAAAACCTAAAAATCGATTAGCTTGGCAACACTGGTCAACAGAGGTAAAATTTCCAAGAAAAGGATATTATGAAGTTTGGGCAAAAGCTACCGATGCTAAGGGTATCTCTCAGCCAATGGTCATTCCTGCCTGGAATCCAGCAGGGTATCTCAATAATTCATGTCATAGAATCGCAGTTAAAGTGGTTTAATACAATTGTTATCTTATGAAAAAAATCATGTTAGTAGCGACAATGCTTTCTATGGCTTACCTCGCTTCCCTAGGAAAAATTACGCCACAAAAATACAGTTCAAAAGCTATTTACGTAGATTCGACCAAAGGATTAGACCCTGAAACAGGCCTTGTAATTGCCAAAGAATTAGACATGGTAAAAGCGCAATGTACAGGCTGTCACTCGAGTAAAATGATTTTGCAATTCCGAGCTTCTCGTGAAGGTTGGTTAGAAAGAATTCGATGGATGCAAAGAACACAAAAGCTTTGGGATTTGGGTGAAGCAGAACCAATCGTTCTTGACTATTTGAGCAAATATTACGGTCCTGTAAAGCATGCACAGCGCCGACAGCCCTTATCAAATATTCAGTGGTATAAACTGAATTGAAAAATTAGCTAGTATCCAACCTCAAAAGGCGATATAGTTAGATATAGGTGATGGCATATATCATTTTGCAGCTTGGCTCAGCCGGGGACCTCGGAGCACAAAAGTTCCATACAAGAACTGCTTTTTCCTTTGCTATTTCACCAAACTACTGTTGGATACTAGTCTTTTTTCAATTATGTTTTCCTATCTATTAGGTTGGTATTTTAACGCTTAAATGTTATTAATTTTGCGTCAATTAAGTCCATAGGATTATTCGGACTATTAACTCTAATATCCTTAATTGTTATTTTTTCGTAAGCTTCAATTTTTGCTCTACTCTCAGATGGATATGTTAAGTATTTTTTTGTAGATAAAATTGCAATTGCTTGAAATTTAGCTGTTTTGTCATATTCATGAATATAATCAAAAGCTTTGTATGGTGGTTGTAATAACCACATTCCTCTAACTCTTAAATTAGTAATTTTCAAAGGATCAACTGCGTTAACTCTACCAATTTCATTTGTTGGAGAAAAACTTATATGATCCGAACTTTCTAGTAGTTCTGATACAGAATTTTTTAAACCGATATAAACGCTTTCATCAGCGGCATAAATCTCTCCATGAACAAACCACAAAGAAGATAAATAATTAGATTTGGGTAGATGACCTACAACGTAAATAAAATCTTTGATTTCCCATTCTTCACAAGTTCTGCAATGATTGTTAATTAATGTGCTATTAGAAAATAATTTAGCTTTAGGGTGTGAACTGTTTAATTGCAATTCTGTAGTAAGTGTTTCGATTTTTTTTATCTCTAAAGCATCACCACCTCTTAACATCAAGTCTGGAGGAGTCCTTTTAGAACCCTCATATGAAAAGTATTGATTATAAATTTTGTTTTTCTCGTTTCTATCATCGATGCCAAATGCGTTAGAGAATGTATTTTTCACAAAACTCTCTAAGCCTTCTCCCATATTAATACCCGATTAGAAGAATTCCTTTTAAAGGCAAATGCAATCTATTAGAAATATATAATGTTTCAAGGAATGTATAAATTATTTCAAAATCTTTATGTCCTCTGTAAATATTTCTAACTGCAATAATTAGATATTCAACTTCATACATCATACAAGCTTGAAAAACATCCTTCAAAAATTGATTATTTTCAGTTGCTCTTCCCGCTTCAACCTCAATTACAATTTTCCCATCTGCACTCAAGGCATCTGCATTAAATGATTTATCAATTCTGTTATCCAATCCAAATAAAACAGGAACATCAATTTTGTCATTCTGAGATTTACTTATCTCTACTTTAAACCCTAATTCAATTAAGCCTGATTGCACTTTTTGTAAAACTTCGTTACTTTTAAGATTAAATTTTTCAGAATTAATTTCATCTTGAACCTTTATAAAACAATCTATAACTTGTCTGATGTTATTATTTATTCCTTGAGAACGCGGAAAAAATTGATAATTAATTTTGCTCATACTCAGTTAATGTTATATTAAATTCAATTTCCTTACTATACCCAGCTTTTTTAAGTAGGCATATTTTTTTGATAATGAGACATTTGCATTTTTATCCATCTTAAAAAGCT
>NZ_JAAALB010000022.1 GCF_009905545.1 Cellulophaga sp. BC115SP
AGGACTTGCCAGATTCAAATTCCTTAAGAATCTTTGCAATTTCGGTCGGACTAAATTTGCTGCTTTTCATAATACTTACCTAAAGTTAAAAAATATCACACTTTTTAAACTTTTAATCCGTACTATTTTTGGGGAAGCTTACACAACATAACTCTCATAACTCAATATATAAACTAGACTTCAAAACGGCTTAATTAGTTTTTTTGTGAAGCTATCATTCAAATTGAATGATAACTTCACAAATCAGGTATTCCCCTGCTTTTTGATTTTAGGGCTTTAGATACCTTTTACCAATAATATTGACTTTGGTTAATAAAATTCAGCCCTTCGGTTATACTCGAAATTGATTGAAGAGACGCTTTAAAAATTTGATTATATTGTGAGAATATATTCTTTAGTAACAGTTTTGTCAAACCATATTCGTATGGCAGAGTAAGAACTAAATAGTTTTTTGTAATAGGATGTCATACAAATATCAAATCGAACAAGCATTACTTAGCAAAAATTGGGACATAGTAGAAATAGGGTTTAGCGAAGAGTGGTGGGATGACGAGAATTGGAAGATTCAATATAGATTTAACTCATCAATTTGTTTCTACTTGTGCTTTATTATTAACCCAATGTTTGATGGGAATAGAAAAAAAGGGCAAGGAATTATTTATGAAATTAAGGCATCGACTAAATTTCCTCAAAATTGGAATGACGACACAAACACTATTGCTGCAATAGAAATGTCAAAAAGAAAATTTGATTTAAAACTAAAAGAATTTATAGACATTCTTGAGAATTATAAAAAAGTGATTAGCTAAAATCTACTGCAATCAACTTATTTGGCGATAGTCGGGCTTGACGTCCAAAATTCAATTTTAATAACACTATTGAACATTTTTACAAGATTTTGGCTGACAGTATCCAATTCTCCATCATCGCCAATCACTGTAAGCTACCTCTAATTTTATGACGACGTTAATAAACATAGACATACTTCGAATTTATCACGATTTTAATGGCAACATAGATGAATTCCTTAGAATGGGAAAAAGTTCAGACATTATCAAAAGTGGCTTTTGTATGTGTTGAGATGAACACTCTAAAATAGGCTCATTCCAAATCCTAACTGTGGTTTGGGGAAGTTGAATAAATCTCAACTTTAGTAGTAAAATTCAATTTTAGTTTTTTAATCCACAGTACTTCTAAGCAAACGAAACTCTAATTCCTGACTAGCAAAAGTCCTACTCGTTAACATCAATTTTATGACCGAACAAGAACTTGAAATATTACTATCAAAAAGAACTAAAACATTCGATTTAAAAAAGAATGCGTTTGAAACTCTAAATAAGATATTTTTGGAGCATACTAATGATAGAGACTTTTGGGGTAGTTTTCAACAAGTTGATATAAAACCTATTTTCGAGAGATTCGAATACCACATCGACAGACAGCACCGTGATTCTGTAATTAAAACAAGAATTGGACTTTATATTGAAAACCAAAACTGGACTGATAATTTAGAACCTATAGGATATTACGAACTCGAATCAAATTTGAATGGAGAAGTAGTAGACAATTGTTTTGTAATTGAAAAAGAAAAATACTTAAAGGACATAGAAATAATTTCGCACTTTCAAAGTATGAATAACAAGCTACCAATCGACTATTTGAAAAGAAATCATATTCAATACCAATTCGTCTCTTATGTTTCTATGGTTGGGACACTATTTGTAAGTAAGCAGTTTAAAGCTGCTGCACTATTTATAAGAAGAGCATACGTTAATCTAGAAACAATTGGCTCTGAGCAATTTGATAAAGACTATTTAACGGAAGCAAAGAGATTTTTGAAAATAGTAAAGGATTATTTAGTATCAAACAATTTGGTAACTGAAAGGATAATAAATGAAATAAACTAATCTAAAAACAGAAAATGAACATTTTTAAACAAAAAGAACTCTACACAAATTCAGTTTTAGCATTTTTAGTAATTGTTTTAATTGACTGGTTTATGGGGGCAGGTTTTAACCTCTTTAAAGGCTATACTTTTTCTCAGACTCTTGATAATTACAAAATACCCTATACTTACATAGGTGTCGCATTTACAATTGTCTATTTCAATTTAAAAAATAAAAAGCAATAATATGTATGGTTTGCTACTAGTTGGCATCTTCCATGCCACTTAAGAAGATTTTGAAAGTGAAAGAATTGGTTCAAAAACATATTGTCTGAGGATAAAATCAACTTCCTCAACCATAAGCAAACCAAAATTTCAGAATTGTATATTCATCAAAAAAGCTGTCAGGAAATATTTTCCGACAGCTTTTTTGATGCTTTATGACTCATCTTTAGACGCCAAACATTGCGTCTCTACAAATCACCAAATCACACTCTACCATTTGGCAATATAGCCTAATTGTTCGTCTTCATCTTCGTATTCAAGCTCGGCGTCTTTTTCCCAAATTTCCATTTCGCATGGCTTGCAATTAAACTTCAATTTGTATTCTACTTCGCCATGTTTTAGGGTTAATGGTTCTACCACTTTTTCGCCCATGGTTTGACGTTGGTATCTCGCACATTTTCCTAATTCGTATTTTACGCAATATTTGGTCGTCATTACACGAGATTTGCCCGGGTCCCATTGCAACTCGAAGGCTTTTTCGATTTCGGTAACGCCGTGTCTCTGATAAAATGTTCTAGCCATTTTGTTAGAAACATTGTACATAAAATCTAGTTTTTCAACTGGATAAGGATGCGTTGTTTTTTCTAGTTTATGCTCTTCTCTATGATATTCATTCACACGAATATCAACCAAACGCTCTAACACATCTCTTCTAATTTCGTTTACTTTTGAAATTGGCAAGAACCAGTTTTCAGAAAACTCAACTTCCAATTCGTCAACAATAAATGGTGTATTGCCCGTTTTGGCTAAGTTTTTCTTGATATTCGGAATAACTGAATCTTGGCTCTTCGCTAGCTCTTTGGCTACTTCGATAGTACCAACAGACTGATGACCGTCTTCGTCGATCGCCAATAATTGGAAACCCTTTTCTGTTTCGGTAAACTCCAATTTTACGCCAATTTTACGAACAGCACTGTTTTCTTTCTCCACCATTTTATTGAATTCAGCATCTGAGTTTCTGTAAATCTCAGTACCAATCGCCAATGGTTTGAAAGTATTTGGAATAACAATATTGTTAAAAATAATATTGATTTGTGCTCCATCGGCTTCTCCAGCTTCATTTTGGAAATACAAACCATCTCCATTATTCAACTTCTCATAATTCTCAATGACATAGCCGTTTGCTTTAATTTCAAGCACTTTACCGATATACTGACCTTTCGATTTTGGACTTTCCCATGAACCAATTTTTTCTTTTCTTTTATTCAAGAAATAATCAGTATATCCACGGTTGAAGCTTCTATCCATTTCTGGTTCGAAGTTATAGAAAGTTCTACCCGAAGAGGCTTTTTCGAATCTGTCCGAATTTTCTTCTAAGAAAGAATCCAATTTTTTACGTAAGAAAGAGGTATTGTTTTTTACATAAACAATATCCTTCAAACGACCCTCAATTTTGAATGAAGAGATACCTGCTTCAATCAGGTTTGGTAATTGATCACTCAAATCCAAATCTTTGATAGACAACAAGTGACTATTTTCAATCAACGTTTTACCTGTTCCATCTTCCAAACGATATGGCAAACGGCAGTTTTGAGCACAAGAACCACGGTTGGCACTACGTTCGCCATTGGCTACGCTCATGTAACAGTTACCACTAAATGAAACACAAAGTGCACCCGATACAAAGAATTCCAATTCAACATCGGTAGCCTTATGAATCTCTTGGATTTGGTCAAGATTGAGCTCACGAGCCAATACCACACGCTTCATACCAGCATCCGCCAAAAACTTCACGTGGTTGGCATCACGGTTGTTCGCCTGCGTACTCGCATGAATTACGATAGGCGGCAATTCCATTTCCATGATAGCCATGTCTTGAATAATCAAGGCATCAACGCCAATATCGTACAATTCATAAATCAATTTACGACAAGCCTCTAACTCGTTATCGTACAAAATGGTGTTGATTACTACAAAGACTTTAGCTTTGAACAAGTGGGCGTATTTCACCATTTCTGCCACGTCCTCCACCGAGTTGGTGGCGTTCGAACGTGCGCCAAATTGGTGCGCTCCCATATATACTGCGTCTGCACCAGCGTTGACCGCAGCCATACCTTGATAAAGGTTTTTGGCAGGCGCAAGAATTTCAATTTTCCTTTTCATTTCAATCCTATATTTTCGAATCCATAACAAGGGTGAGATTCGGTAATTTTACTTCAATTTGCAAAATTAGTGAATAATAGCTGATTCTCTGAGTGGTATTTGGTTTTTTAGTAAGAATACCTCAAGTAAGATTTTTGCGTCTAAAAGTTGCCGTATGCAAGAACAAGCTTATGCTCTTGATTAACTGTTTTAATTAAGCTATCTTGTTGTTGTAATTTAAAATCTAACACCCATTTACATCTAGCACACCCATTATGTTTCCTATCATTCCTTGGAATATCGACCCAGTTATATTCATGCTAAGCGCTACTTTCCCTATCAAATATTATGGGCTTCTTTTTGCTTTGGGAATAACAGTTGCGTTTTTGACAGTGAAAAAAATTTATCAAAAAGAAGGAAGTTCCGTTCACGATTTAGATAGCCTTCTCATTTATATTGTGCTAGGAACTGTCATCGGCGCTAGACTTGGGCATTGCCTTTTCTATGAGCCTGAGTATTTTTTCCGACACCCCTTAGAAATCTTACTTCCAATTAAGAAAATTGATGGCAGTTATCAATACATTGGTTTTCAAGGGCTGGCGAGCCATGGTGGTACAATTGGTGTGTTGTTAGCTATTGTGTTTTATTGTATGAAGTTCCAGAAACCTCTATTGACCGTGCTAGATCGACTAGCAATTGCTGCACCAATAGCAGGCACCTTTATTAGATTAGGTAATTTAATGAATTCAGAAATTTATGGTATTCCCACAAATGGGACATGGGGATTTGTATTCCTAAGAGACGATACCATTCCTCGTCATCCGACTCAATTATACGAGGCAATAGCATATCTAATAATCTTTTTGATTTTATGGATTATTTATCAAAAAACTAAAATCCTGAAAAAGTCAGGGGTCATATTTGGTATTTTCCTCATATTAGTTTTCTCTTCAAGATTTTTCATTGAGTTCTTTAAAGAAAATCAGGTTGCATTTGAAAACCAAATGGCATTTAACATGGGACAACTCTTAAGTTTACCATTTGTGATATTGGGCTTGGGGTTGTTGATATGGCGATTGTCGAGTGAAGGTAACAATAAAAATGTAATTTGATCGACATGACTGAAACTCTCGAAATCTGCGATACAACAATCGATTTACTTGCTGTAGTCGCATAACTCATTACCACAATATCGTTTAGTATTCTTGTGTGAGCTCCGTAGGAGCGACAGTTTGGTAGCAGAATTCTTAAGAAAAACCCTTTTTGAGCACCGTAGGTGCGACAGAAACCCCAAACCTTGAAGTCTGTCGCACCTACGGCGCTCTTTTAATAGGTCAGAGAATAAATCAAGGACTACCAAACTGTCGCTCCAACTGAGCTGATGGTAAAGATTGGTTTCTAAAAAAACGGTTTAATAAATAGGCATATCTATATTCCACGATTAGATTAATCAGAAAGCAGTTTAACCTTTCTCATAACGGGTGAATAAATTCACCCACTAAGTGGAATCAAGGTTTAAATAATTTCAAGGTTAATTTTGTACTAATAGATTACTGCTCAAGTTATAAGTCAAAATCATTTTCAGTTGCCCCCCTCCCCCCCTCCTTTGTTGATATTCTTCCTCATTTTTCGTATCTTGAATAGTCATCAACTAATATCTATTCATTTCATGAAGAAAGTCTTACTTACCTGTCTTGGGCTGTTGTTAGCCAGTCCTATCTTTGCACAATTTTCTCTCGAACAAGTACTTAGCAGTGCTTTTCCTTCCGAATTAAAAGCATCTCCTGTCAAAAATCAAATTGCTTGGGTCTTTAACCAAACAGGTTCACGCAACATTTTTCTTGCCGAAGCTCCTGATTTTAAACCCCGAAAGCTTACCAATTACGAAGGTGATAATGGTCAAGAAATCAATAGTATTACATTTCTCCCGAATGGAAAGTCTTTGCTGTTTATTCGAGGTGGCGCCAACAATAGCGCAGGTGAAATCCCAAATCCTGCTGAGCTACAAGGCACTGTAGAAAGAGCTATTTACAAGATTGACCTTGATGGAAATAACCTGAAGAAAATAGTTAATGGTGCTTATCCCAAAATTTCACCAAATGGAAGTACGCTTGCGTATATCTATGGCGGGCAGATTTGGACATTGAATCTGGATAGTGCCAACATTTCTCCTAAAAAACTATTCCATTCTCGTGGCTCGCAAGGCTCTATCCGATGGTCTCCTGATGGTAGCAAAATTGCCTTTGCGAGTAGTCGTGGAGACCATAATTTTATTGGGATTTGTGATATTGCCACACAACAAATCAAATACATCGACCCAGGAGTAGATGGCGATATTGACCCAACTTGGTCGCCAGACGGAAAATCTATTGCCTTTATCAGAATCCCTTTTACCAAAGATGCACTGATATTCGGTCCAGAAAGAGCAAGTCTTCCTTGGTCTATTCGCGTCGTGGATTTAACTACTGGACTAGCAAAAGAGATTTGGAAAGCTCAAAAAGGTGTGGGTAGTAACTTCTTCGCTGGTGGACTTGTGGCAGAGAATCATTTATTCTGGACTTCGGACAATATGATTATTTTTCCCTACGAAGGTGATGGTTGGCATCATCTTTACAGTGTGAGTGCTTCGGGAGGAAATGCCAAATTGCTTACGCCAGACAAAGGCGAAGTGGAATATGCTTTTCTAGCAAATGATAAAAAGACCGTCATTTATAATACCAATATAGGGGATATTGACCGTAGACATATTTGGTCAGTTACAGCGTCTGGAACCCCCAAGCCAATTACGACTGGACAAGGCATTGAATGGTCGCCTGTTCAAACCTCAGATGGACAGCTAGCAATTCTTCGCTCAGATGCCAAAGTCCCTGCTCGTCCAAGCATAGTAACTTCGGATGGAAAACTTAAAGATATTGCCCCCGAATTTATTCCTAATGATTTTCCAAGCAATCAATTAGTAGTACCACAAGCCGTCATGATTACTGCGACCGATGGTATGCAAATTCCTGCACAATTGTTTTTACCTAAAAATCATAAAGCAGGTGAAAAACACCCAGCCGCTATTTTCTTTCATGGTGGTTCTAGACGACAAATGTTGTTAGGATTTAATTATGGCGAATATTACCACAAAGCCTATTCCTTGAATCAATATCTCGTCAGCCAGGGATATGTAGTGCTTTCGGTAAACTATCGTTCGGGTATTGGTTATGGTATGGAGTTCAGAGAAGCTGAAAACTATGGGGCTACTGGCGCTTCAGAATATAATGATGTTGTGGGGGCAGGTCTGTTCCTTAAATCCCGTGAAGACATAGACGGCTCTAAGATTGGACTATGGGGAGGCTCTTATGGTGGTTATTTGACAGCTTTGGGATTAGCCAAAGCCTCAGATCTATTTACAGCAGGTGTCGATATTCATGGCGTGCATGATTGGAATGTCGTCGTGAAAAACTTTATTCCGAATTATGATGCAAACAAAAGAGCTGAGTGGGCTAAAGTGGCTTATCAATCTTCGCCAATGCCATATGTTAATTCTTGGAAGTCCCCTGTTTTATTAATTCATGGCGACGACGACCGCAATGTCCCTTTTTCGGAAACAGTAACTATTGCTGAAGCTTTGCGAAAAAATGATGTTTACATGGAGCAACTCATTTTTCCAGACGAAGTGCATAGTTTTCTTTTGTATCAAAATTGGTTAAGTGCCTACAAAGCAACCGCAAGCTTTTTTGATAAGTTTTTGAAAAAGAAATAGGATTTCTAGGCGTATTTTGAGTATAGTCTAAAAAGCTTCTCCTTTTCAGTGGAGAGGCTTTTTAGATGAAAAAAGGATAGATTTTCCTGATTTACCTATATTTTGGCACTCAATTTTTCAACTTATCCCAATTGATTTAAACATGAAAAAAGTATGTTTTGCATTGATGCTTGTTGCTGGGGTCATTTTTAATATGACTGCACAAGTAGCAAACCCTTTGAAAGGCAAGAAAATTTTGGTTTTCTCAAAAACAGCAGGCTTCCGCCACAGTTCTATTCCTTATGGTATTTCTGCGATGTTTGAGCTTGGTAAAAAGTATGGTTTCGCAGTAGATACCACGCAAAATGCAAGTCTTTTCAATGAAGATAACCTCAAACAATACAAGGTTGTGGTATTCAATAATACCACTGGTGATGTATTGGACGCTCAGCAACAAACAGCATTCGAACACTATATCCAAGCAGGTGGCGGTTTTGTGGGTATTCACGCAGCCTCTGATACAGAATATGATTGGGCTTGGTATGGTAAAATGATGGGTGGATACTTCGACGGTCACCCTGGCAAACACGTCTCTAACGTACAAATGGGTAAATTTAACGTTACTGATGCCAACCATCCTTCAACCGACAAACTTCCTGCAAGCTTCGAACGTAAAGATGAGTTTTATAACTTCAAACAGTTTAACAAAGACGTTAAAGTCCTAATGACTGTTGATGAGAAATCATATCAGGAAGGTACAATGGGCGATTTCCACCCAATGGCTTGGTATCATTTATACGATGGCGGTCGTGCTTTCTACACTAACTGGGGACATACGCACGAAACTTTCTCAGACGAAATCCCAATGAACCATATCTGGGGAGGATTACTTTGGGCTGGTAGCGGAAAACCTGTAAAAGCGAAAAAAACTAAATAGGTATAATTGAATTGAGTGATTGAGCGAATGAGTGATTTAGTGATTATTTTCGATATAACTTTACTTGTAGACCGTCTATTTGGGAGATATTAAAAGAAGGTTCAAGCTAAAAGAAAACAATCACTCAACCACTCAATCCCAATTCACTAAATAGTCTTCTGTATTTTAGTACAAATGATTGCACTGAACTTACTCCTATTTGACAAAATCATTTTAATACAAAACTTTTATTCCTGATGATTACCTCCTCTTGATAGGTGAACCTTTTATCTTTTCATTAGAAACCCTTCTATTACCGCTATATTTCAGGTTTCATTTCGCATTTCTGCGCTATATTACTGCACATTATCACATTAGTTTCGTCCTATCTATTTGTCGTTAAAAACTTTTTTTTACTCCCTCTATTATTGCCCATTACTTGTTTATTGAGCATTTTTAAGGAAAATACTCTCTTTTACAAATAAAAAAGCAAAATTAGAAAAATAATAAACTACAAAAACCATAGATTTTATATATTTACACACTTAAAATTGATTATACATTTGAGCGATAAAAGTAAAGGACATCCAAAATGAGAATTTCAATCATTCATAAATCTCTATTTTATCCAAAATCCTTTCGTTTAAAAATGAACTTATCAAAGAATTATTTAGCTGAAACAAATATTTCAATGGAAATATACCGTAAAATATCTTCTACTTTTGCATTAATACTTAACTAGCCCAAAATATGGTAAAGCAACAAACAACTGCCTTACACGATGAAGTCACTTTGTGGAACTCCTTTCGAGAGGGGGACAAAGAAGCCTTTGCCTGCATTTACCAGTTGTACGCACGACCACTTTTGAGTTATGGTTACAAGGTAACTTCTGACAACACTTTGGTGGAAGATAGTATTCAGGATTTGTTCATTGAACTTTGGCATAGTCGTACAAATCTTTCTGCCACTGATTCGGTGAAGTTTTACTTATTCAGAGCGCTTCGCAACAAAATTCTTCGCAATAAAGCCAAAGTTGAAATCGAAGTATTAAACGACTTTTCAGTCGAGCCCTCTCACCTATTTGATGTATCCAACGAAACGTTGATGATTGATGAAGAAGTTTATCAACTACAAATTTCGCAGCTTCAAACCTCTCTTCAAAAACTCCCCAAACGCCAACAAGAAGCTATAAACCTCCGCTATTATCACGATTTTAGTAATGAAGAAGTCGCTCAAATTATGGGCGTCAACTATCAATCTGCTTGTAAATTTATTTACACAGGTCTTCGTTTTTTAAAAGAAAACATCATTATTCCTACATTTTTCTACCTGTTAATCAGCTAGTTGAAAAATTTTCTATTTTTTTCTTAAAAAAAATGGACTAAAATATCGCATTCCCTGCATTAGTATATAAAAGCATTAGATAAATCATGATTACAGACTATGAACATTTTGATATAGAAGATTTTGCATCAAACGATTCTTTTAAAAATTGGGTACTACACCCCAGTCCGAAAAGTAATTTTTTTTGGGAGAATTATATACAAAATCATCCGCACCAAGCACACAAGATTGAACTGGCACGAAATCTCATTTTGGGTATTCGCAGTGCAGCTCATCAAGTGCCTTCGGAAGCGACTGTATCGAGATTATGGAGTACAATCAATGAGCATATCGAAAATGAAGAAACGCTAGAAAGTCAAAATTTCTGGCATCATTGGAGTTTGAGTAAAATAGCAGCTTCGGTAGCCATTCTGTTGTGTTTAGGTGCTGTGTTTTTTCAATATACTGATAAGCTACAGCATTCATTACGCTATTTTGCTAGTGATAACCCGATGATTGAACAGCAAAATGATACGCAAGAAGTCTTAAAAGTAAGACTTGCAGATGGCTCTACAGTGAGCCTTGACCCTGATTCCAAAATCAGTTACAGGACTCATTTTGAAGAACAAAAGAGGGAAGTTTACTTGGAAGGAGAAGCTTTTTTTGAAGTAACAAAAAATCCAAATAAACCTTTTATTGTATATGCCAACGATGTGGTGACCCGAGTATTAGGCACAAGCTTTAGGATAAAAGCACGCGATACAGACCAAAAAATTGTCGTTGCGGTAAAAACTGGAAAAGTATCTGTTTTTAAGAAGAAAGATTTTCAAGAAAACGAAAATATAGTGGCACAAAATAACAAAGGTGTTATTCTCAAGCCCAATCAGCAAGTGGTGTATTTGAAAAGTGAAGAGGTCTTAAGTAAAACCTTGGTTGAAAAACCAGAGTTACTTTCGAAAAAATCAGTCATAAGTTTTGATTTTGACAATACGCCCATCGCCGAAGTTTTTGCCCGACTCGAAAAAGCTTACGGTGTGTCGATTGTATATGATGAAGAGTTGATGAAAAATTGTTTTCTGACCGCTCCTTTGGGCAACGAGCCGTTATTTGACAAACTCAAGGTAATCTGTAAAACTACAGGTGCAACCTACGAAGTATTTGACGGACAAATTGTTGTTACAAGTCGTGGTTGTAATTAAAAGTTTTAGAATAAGCATACTAATACTCCAGCAACAGTACCAGTGTTGTTGGAAACATTTGAATATAAAATCGAACCCAATGCCTTGGACATTTTGTGCAAGGGAAACTATTTAACCCCATTTTGAAATGATATAAAATAATACGACTTCTTACCCAACAAAAAAGTCGGCGATGGTACCAGCATCAACCGACTTTCGAATAGCTCACCATGTTGATTGCTCCAACAAGGGTGAAAATGTTTTGTCTAATTTTCTAACAATACAAACAAAAACAGTCCAAAACTATGGAAAAAAAACGGAAA
Source organism: Cellulophaga sp. BC115SP (assembly GCF_009905545.1). Lineage (GTDB taxonomy): Bacteria > Bacteroidota > Bacteroidia > Cytophagales > Spirosomataceae > Flectobacillus > Flectobacillus rivi. The sequence goes on from NZ_JAAALB010000022.1 coordinate 11,720, forward strand.
ATTTCTAAGATTTTTCAGAAAATTATGTACCTATCCATCCAGCAAATTATACTGGCAATTGTCTTTATGAGTATGTCTTTTGCCAACGGCATCGCTCAATCGGTATTAGAAAAGGAAATCTCTCTTCAATTAGAAGACCGAGAGTTTAAATCTGTGCTTAAAAGCATTGAGAAAAACGCTGATATTCGTTTTACTTATACCAAAAATTTGATACAACTAGACAAAAAGGTTTCTGTAAATCTTCGTAAAGAAAAGCTTTCAACAATTTTAGAAAGTCTTTTTGTTCCAATGGGCATCAGCTATGAAGTGGCAGGCAATTATATTATTCTCAATCGAAAAAGTGTTGATTTAAAGTCCATTAATCACAAAAATGCGGACTTTCGGCTCGAACCACCCGCCCTCATTGCCATCACAGGAAAAGTCGTGGATGACAAAGGTGAAGGAGTTATGGGAGTCAATATTCAGATAAAAGGAACTACCAAAGGTACCAATACCGACCAAAATGGCTATTACTCGATTTCGGTACCAGACGAAAAAGCAGTGTTAGTTTTTAGTTCTATTGGTTTTGTAACTCAAGAAACCACTGTTGGACGTAGAAGTACCATTAATATGGTATTGGAAACTGATGTAAAAACACTCAACGAAGTGGTAGTTGTAGGATATGGTTCTGTTAAAAAAAGTGATTTAACAGGTTCGGTTGTTTCCTTGAAATCAAAAGAATTAACTGCGGGGCTTAATCAAAACTTCCAGCAATCACTAATCGGTCGTGCCGCTGGGGTACAAGTCTATCAAAAAAGCGGTGAACCAGGGTCTGCCATGAGTGTAAAAATCCGTGGAGCGAGTTCTATCACAGCGGGCAATGACCCCTTGTATGTAATCGATGGTATGCCGATCAACGACGGTGCTCCTGTTACTGGTACTGGTGACAGCTTTGTGTCAAATCCCAATCCTAGAAACCCACTCAATAGTCTAAATCCAAATGACATTGAGTCTATTGAAATTTTGAAGGATGCCTCCGCTACTGCTATTTACGGTGCTCGTGGGTCGAATGGGGTAGTTTTGATTACGACAAAAAAAGGGAATGAAGGAGGTTTGCGTGTGAATTATAGTGGTAGCTATGGTGTACAAACTGTCGCTAATTCACCTAAAATGCTAACAGGCGAGCAGTACAGAGATGTACTCAATGGCATCATAGATGCAGGTGGAGGTAATGCCAACGAACGTATAACAGGAAGCGTTACAAACACTGATTGGCAAAGTATGCTGTTCCAACAAGCTACTGTACAAAACTATGATTTATCGTTTCAAGGAGGCAATAACAACACCAAATACTACGTATCCTTGGGCTATATGGACCAAGCAGGTGTTGTAAAAAACTCAGGTTCGACACGTTATTCGGCAAGATTTAACCTTGAAAATCGTATCAAAGACAAATATACTTTTGGTATCAATCTCAATACTTCTTATATCAAAGATTTATATAACTCTGTCGGTATTGGTGTCAACGAAAATGCTAGTGCGCTGTATGCCGCTATTTTTTATGACCCCACAATCGCCCCATACAAAGAAGATGGAAGCTATAATCGTTCTATCTATATGACTATGGATCACCCCGTGGCTTTGATTAATGGTCAAATCGCCAATAGTGACTCATACCGAACCTTCGGAACTATGTTTGCAGAGTATTTCTTCATGCCTGCACTATCGGCAAAAGTAAAAATTGGCGGTGATATTAATACCAGTCAGCGCAATGTTTGGATTGACCCAATGACTCTCAATGGTGTTCAAAACAACGGCATTGCTAGTATTTTGACGGGTACTCGTAGCTATTATATGGGCGAGTTTACCATGAATTATACCAAGCAAATCGCCAAGCATTTTATTAGCGCTGTAGCTGGAGCAACCAATGAACATTTCGGTTCTAATTCATTTTCAGGTACAGGAAAAGGATATACCCTTCCCGACCTTAAGTATGATGCTATCGGTAGCGGAACTCAATCCTTGAATACCATTGGTAGCGGACGTGCCGAAACGCAGCTGATTTCCTTCTTAGGGCGTGTTAATTATTCTTTCAATGATAAATATTTGATTACAGCATCTATTCGTGCAGATGGTTCATCAAGATTTGGCCCTAACAACCGCTATGGATTTTTTCCTTCAGCAGCATTTGCTTGGAAAGCCCACGAAGAAGCATTTATGAAAGATATTCCTGCCCTTTCTGAATTAAAACTAAGAGCTAGTTATGGGGTAATAGGAAACCAATCTATCGGCAACTTTTTGTTTCTTCCTACTTTTGGTATAGGTGGAGATGCCATTTTTGGCGGTGTCAGAAATACCACTATTCAACCTTCAAGAAACCCTAATCCAGACCTAAAATGGGAATCTGCAAAGCAAATGGATATTGGAGTTGATTTTGGTTTATTTAAAAACAAAATCAGAGGAACCATTGAATATTATAATCGTACTACTTCTGACCTTCTACTGAGTGTTCCACAACCGCTAAGTTCTGGTTTTGGGTCTAGAACAGAAAACGTAGGAAGTATGAGAAATACTGGTATTGAATTAACCTTGGGTGGTGATGTAATCAAAACTGGTGGATTTACGTGGAACTTGAACGGCAACTTCTCTACGCTAAGTAATGAGGTTATTTCGTTGGGATCGTCTCCACAAATTATCTATGGAGCCGCAGGATTTATTTCCAACGCAGCGATTATTCAAGTGGGCAAACCATTGGCTTCTTATTATGGATTTATTGTAGATGGTGTTTGGCAAACTACCGATGATTTCTCTAAGACACAGGCTGGAGTAAAAGCAGGTGATGTAAAATACCGTGATTTGAATGGCGATAAAGTCATCAATGATGCCGACAGAACAATTATTGGAAAGGCTTTCCCTGATTTTATTTATGGTGCAACCAGCAAAATGACTTACAAAGGATTTTCATTTGAGGTATTTATCGAAGGAAATCAAGGAAGTAGTATTCTTAATCAAATGATGGTGGATTCGTATTTTCCAGTAAGTTTTAGACGAAATAAACTAGCAGATGTATATCTCAATCGCTGGACACCTTCAAACCCAACCAACGAGTATCCTTCTTTTGTAAACCCTACCTCACAAGGACAAAGAACCATCAACTCAAAAACCGTAGAAGATGCCTCTTATTTGCGTATTCAGGCGATTCGTTTGAGTTATGAAGTCCCTATTCCCAAAAACAAATTCGTTCGCAGTGTCAACATTTTTGTAACTGGTCAAAACCTTAAAACTTTTACCAACTACAAAGGAACAGACCCGGCTACCAATGCTGTAGGCGACGACATCCTTAAAATTGATTACAGTACCTATCCGCTTACACGCACATTCACAGGGGGAATCAATGTTCAATTTTAATTATTTAGCAGAATGAAAATCCAACAATACAGTATCTTATTTTTTACCATTTTAAGTCTTGTTGCCTGCCAAAGTCAGTTTGAGCTAACGCCTTATTCTGAATTTGCGCCAAGCAATGTCCTGACCAACGAAAAGGGCTTGAAAGCTGTGCTTTACTCTGCACATGCTTCTATCCAAAATACCACAGCCTCTCGCATTTTGATTAATATTTCTGAGGTAAGTACCGATATGGCATATAACACAGGTGGTGCCGAAAACTTATATCTACAGGAATTTGTCAATTTTACATGGTCACCTTCAACGGGCAATTTTAGAGATGATGTTTGGGCGCCCCATTACCGTGCTATTCGTGATGCGAACCTAGTTTTGGAAAATGTCAATAATGTACAAGGCTTAAGCGATGCAAGCAAAAAGCTATACATTGCCGAAGCCAAAACGCTGCGAGCATTCTCCTATGATGTTTTAAGACTTTGGTTTGGTGGCGTGCCACTTCGTAAATCTAGTGCCGACGAAGCCCAAAAGGCTAGAGCCACAGATGATGAAATGAAGCAATTCATCGAGTCGGAATATCTTGCTTCCATCGCTGACCTACCAGCTCCAGGGAAAGAGGAAGCTTACAGTCGCATCAACAAAGGTGTTGTGTATGCCATGTTGACCAAATTTTATCTCAATACTAAACAATGGCAAAAAGCGGCTGACGCTGCCAAATCAGTGATGGATTTGGGATATTACTCGCTTTTCTCAGATTATACCAAAATGTTTAGAGTAGAAAATGAAGGAAACAAAGAAATGATTTTGGTCAAACCCGCTCGCAATGAAAACGGTTATGGCAACTGGTTTTCGGCAGGGGCATTGCCCCCTGGGTTCAAAACCTCTTCGACTATCCCTGAATTTGTATGGACTACCTCTATGGCAAATTTTGCGACACAATATCGCTTGAGAACAAAATTTACCAGTTCATTCGACCCACAAGATGCTCGTTTAGGTCTGATTATCAGAAATTATACCAATACCAGTGGTGCACAAATTACCCTAGGCACTGACGACGCCCGCAGTTTGAAATATTGGGATAATGCAACATTAGGGAACAACAGTGGTAACGACGTTCCTGTCTTTAGATACGCCGATATACTTTTGTCAAGAGCCGAAGCGCTCAACGAACTCAACGGTCCTTCGCAAGAGGCAATTAGTTTGATTAATGACGTAAGAAAAAGAGCAAAAGTAGCCGAATTACAGTTGAGTAATTTCAAAACTAAAGAGGAATTGCGTGCGCATATCTTGAAAGAACGTTCTTGGGAATTTTATTCAGAAGGAAAAAGTCGTGAGGATTATATCCGTCATGGGGTATTTATTTCGGCTGCCGCAGACAGAAAAGTCCAAAATCCTGTCAATGATAGGCTGATTTTCCCTATTCCTCAGGCGGAAACGGATGCCAACAAACTTTGCGCGCAAAATCAAGGATACTAGGTATTAGTTATGAATGATGAGTTGAGAGTTGTGAATGTAAATTTTTAATTCACAACTCATTATCAATAGGCATTAGGCAAAATGCATTAATCATTTCGTAAGAAATACTTTGATTCTTTTTACGTAAAGCATAAAGCCTAATACCTTTTTAATTTTCCATAGATGAAAAAAACATTTTTCCTCCTATTGGCGATAAGTTGGCAGGTGGTAGCGCAGGAAGCAAAATTTAGCAACCCCATGGCACCTGTTACCAATATCGAGTTAACTGTTCCCAAAGAAGTAAAACCGATATTTGACTATTGGCTTCGTGATACATATATCATGCTAGGTCCAGATGGAATGTATTATCTCACTGGGACGACCGCCACGCCCAATAGAATTTTCCCCAATGGTAACATACATTGTTGGGATTACAACGATGGTCTTTATATGTGGAAATCCAAAGACCTAAAGAATTGGACGCCTATGGGTCTGATTTGGTCTTTTGAAAAAGATGCCGCTGATTGGCAAAAACAAGGTAAACCCATCAAAGAAGGAGCCAAATCACTGAATAATGACCCACTTGAAGGGCAATATCGTGCCTTATGGGCACCCGAACTGCATTATATCAAGAGTCAAAAAAAATGGATGATTGTGACTTGTATCAATGGTGGCGCTGGTTCTTTTATTCTTGAAAGTATTTCTGGAAAACCCGAAGGTCCTTATAAGAATATTGTAGGAAACACCACAAAGCCTATTTATGGCAATATAGATGCAAGCTTGTTTGAAGACGACAACGGTGAAGTTTATGTAGTAGCGCACAATCACTTTATCGCCAAAATGAATAAAGACCTAAGCGATTTGGAGGAACCTTATCAAAAAATCAAGGAAACTCCCTACAATCCAGAGCCTTATATAGAGGGCATTTTTATGACTAAACATCACGGAAAGTATATTTTGATGCAAACGGTTTGGTCTGTAAGAACGGGAGAAAACGAGTTCACTTATTTACCTGTAGACAAAAAAACTGGCAACGCACTTCATAGCTATGATGTGGTTATTTCGGAAGCAGATAGTCCTTATGGACCTTTTAGCGAGCGTTACCCTGCTATTTTACAAGGAGGACATAATAATTTGTTTGTTGATAAAAAAGGAGATTGGTGGAGCACTACTTTTTTTAATCCAAGAGGAGAAATGGGGAAAGAATTCAAAATCACGTGTCGTCCTGGCTTGGTACCTGTCAAATGGGTCAACAAAAAGCTACAACCAGACCATGCAAGAGCTAAAAAGTTTTATGGACATAAGTAAATACCACCTATTCAAGCTAGCATAGCCTATAGGTCATAACTCTCAATTTTCATTATTTAGTTATTTTTATAGATAAAACCAAGTGTACGTTATTAGTTAATAGTATATCAGTTATTGGAATAGACTCATAATCAGATGTATGATTAATGAAACCTTTCCTGTTACCTAAAATTAAGCATCAGTACAAAATGAGTTTTCATCTTTTTTGAATATAAAATATTGACAGTAATACTTACACTCAAAATTCAAAACTCATCATTCAGCACTAATACGACTTACCTCACACGCTTTTTCTATGAAAAAACTGATTAGCATACTATTATTGAGCACCATTCTGTTCCACTCTCATGGACAAAACAAACCAAATATCATCCTAATTTACCTCGATGATTTGGGCGTTGGAGATGTTGGTGCTTATCAAAAAGGAACGCTCAAAACGCCCAATTTTGATAAAATCGCCAAAGGTGGCGTGCGATTTACCAACGCTTATGCGACCTCAGCCACGTGTACCCCAAGTAGATTTGCGCTACTGACAGGCAAATATCCGTGGCGCAATCCCAAAGCAAAAATCTTGGCTGGCGATGCGCCATTGATTATCGACACTGCGAGTATGACTTTGCCCAAAATGTTTAAAAAGGCTGGCTACAAAACCGCAGTAGTTGGCAAATGGCATTTGGGATTAGGTAATGGAACAATTGATTGGAATACAGCCATTCAAGAAAACCCCAACGATGTGGGCTTTGACGAGTCCTTTATTATGGCTGCCACTACCGACCGTGTACCAACGGTTTATATCCAGAATCGCCAAGTGGTAGGTTTGCAAGCTTCCGACCCATTGTATGTTAGTTATGAGAAAAACTTTCCCAATCAGCCAACTGCCCTATCCAATCCCGAATTGATGACCAAGCAAAAGTGGCATCATGGACATAACCAAAGTGTTCACAATGGCATTCCTAGAATTGGATTTATGAAAGGTGGAAAATCAGCCTTGTGGGTAGATGAAGAAATGACAAATGTTTTTCTGGAAAAAACCTTGAATTTTATCGAGCAAAATCATCAAGCTAATCAACCTTTTTTCTTGTACTATGCCCTTCAGCAACCGCACGTTCCAAGAGTTCCTAATCCTGCTTTTGTTGGAAAATCGGGCATGGGACCACGTGGCGATGCTATCCTCGAAGCCGATTGGGCAGTTGGTGAGGTATTGAAAAAATTAGAAGCTACTGGGATGGACAAAAATACGCTTATCTTGTTTTCGAGTGACAATGGTCCCGTACTCAATGATGGCTATCATGATGAAGCCGTGGAGAAATTAGGAAAACATGACCCTTTTGCAGGATTGAGAGGAGGAAAATACAGCTTGTTTGAGGGAGGTGCGAAAGTCCCCCTCCTCGCCTATTGGAAAGGCACTATTCAACCAGCGGTGTCAAATGCCTTAGTTTGTCAACTTGATTTTTTAAGAAGTTTGAGCAATATGCTTCATGTGTCAATACCTCAAAATGATGGATTAGATTTTATGAATGTTTTTCTCGGAAAATCTAACAAAGGTCGCAAAGAGTTAGTACTGGAAGCTTCAGGAAATTTAGCCTATCGTCAAGGTAATTATGTCATGATTCCTCCTTACAAAGGGGCTCCTTTGTTGAAAGAAGTAAACATAGAGCTTGGCATATCGCCTGATTTTCAACTCTATGATCTCAGCAAAGATCCTTTTCAGCGTCATAATTTGGCAAGTTCATTTACAGATATTTTGCAGAAACTCAAAAAGGATATGCAAAAAGCCGTCGGAGATTCTTACCAATCAACAGGAAAAGGCGTAGAATTAAAATAAGTATTTCACCTAAATTTTCTATATTCTTACCCAAAACAATCTATAATCATGTATCAAAAAATAAAACTATTAGCGCTTTTAGTGCTTTTGACTTTTTCAAAATCCTTTGCGCAAAAATGGACTGCCGAAAAAGCTAATGAATGGTATGCCAAACAAGGCACTTTGGTGGGAGCCAATTTTATCCCAAGCACCGCCATCAATCAGCTCGAAATGTGGCAAGCAGATACTTTCGACCCAATGACCATCGACCGTGAACTGGGCTGGGCAGAATCCATCGGTATGAACGTAATGCGTGTGTATTTGCACGATTTAGTTTACCAAGAAAATAAAGATGGCTTTTTGAAGCGTATGGATGACTTCTTGAAAATCGCAGATAAACACCATATCAAAATTCTATTCGTTTTCTTTGACTCTTGTTGGAATGATGATCCAAAATTGGGCAAACAACCTGACCCAAAACCGGGAGTTCATAACTCAGGTTGGGCAAGAAGTCCGGGCACAAAGGTGTTGTTTGATTCCAGAAAATGGGGGCGTTTGGAGGAATATGTAAAAGGCACATTAACGCATTTTGCCAATGACTCACGAGTGTTGGCTTGGGATTTATTCAACGAACCATCCAACAGTGGTTATATGGATGCTTGTTTGCCTTTGTTGAAAAAGACTTTCGAATGGGCCTTGGAAGTACGCCCTTCGCAACCTGTAACAGCAGCCGTTTGGAATAATCACGAATTGAGTAATCAAATCATGTTTGACAATTCTGACATTATTACTTTTCACAATTACCATGATGCTCAAAACCTTGAGAATGAAATCAAACGACTTCAAAAATATGGTCGCCCTTTGATTTGTTCAGAGTATATGGCACGCCGTGATAATAGTTTTTTCCAAACTTGTTTACCAGTTTTCAAAAAATACAAAGTTGGCGCTATTAACTGGGGCTTAGTGGCAGGCAAAACTAATACGATATATGCGTGGTCACAACCTATGCCTGATGGCAGCGAACCGAAAATTTGGTTTCATGATATCTTCAGAAAAGATGGTAGCGTTTACAGCAAAGAAGAAATTGATGCCATCAAAGCACATGTAAAGTAGATCTAAACACTCTTTGTATCGGTTGTCAGCTTTCGGAAAAATTAAACACCATCTTTCAAAGCTGACAGCCGATTATTCAAAGTCCTTTCTCCCTTTTTTTATGAAAAAAACATTCAAGCATTGGAGTCTAGCATTTACACTCTTCACTATCATATTGGCAAATTTTGAGATTTTGGCACAAAAAACACCTGCTAAGAAACCCAATATCATCATTATTATGGCAGATGACTTGGGGTATTCTGACATTGGTTGCTTTGGTGGCGAAATCAATACACCTAATATTGATCGGCTCGCCAAAAACGGGCTTCGCATGACCAATTTTTACAATAATGCGCGTTGTTGTCCTACTCGTGCCAGTTTACTCACTGGACAATATGCCCATAAAGTAGGTTTGTCAATCAATGGAAATGCCCTCACCAAAAATGGTGCTACAATCGCTGAAATTTTAAAGGAAAATGGCTACCAAACGGGTATGGTTGGCAAATGGCACTTGAGCGACGATATCACAAAGCCAAGCACCACCGAACAACTCAAATGGTTGAGTCACCAAGCCTATCCCAACGACAACTTTGCTTCTGTGGAGAGTTATCCGATTAATCGTGGTTTTCAAAAACACTACGGTATTATTTGGGGCGTAATCGATTACTTCGACCCTTTTTCGTTAGTTGACGGAGAAAAAAATGTGCAAGAAGTGCCTAAGGATTATTATATCACTGAGGCTATCAATCAAAAATCGGTTGAGTATATTCAAGAATTTTCGAAAAAGAAAGACCCTTACTTCATGTATGTGGCACATACCGCCCCGCACTGGCCTTTGCACGCACGACCTGAGGATATTGCCAAGTACAAAGGTAAATATGATATGGGTTGGGACGAACTTCGTAAACAACGTTATGCTAGAATGGTTAAACTAGGCTTAATCAACCCAAAAGTTACCAAGTTGATAGACGTAGACGGTCGTAACCCTAAATGGGAAAAATTGACTGCACAAGAAAAAGAGTTTCACGCCAATAAAATGGCAACTCATGCCGCTATGATTGAAAAGGTAGATACAGGTGTTGGGCAAATTTTGGCAGAATTAGAAAGAACCCATACGCTAGACAATACTCTAATTTTCTTCTTGGCTGATAACGGGGCGTCGCCCGAAATTCCAACAAATCCGGGCTATGACCGTCCGGGGAATACACGTGCTGGCATTCCTATGAAATATGACAAAGAGTTATCTCCAAATGAAATCGGTTCAGAAATTAGTTATACTGGAATTGGTTCAAACTGGGCTAATGCTGCCAATACACCCTATCGTTTCTGGAAATTAGAATCATTTGAAGGAGGAATCCATACACCGATGATTGTCCATTGGGCAGGTTTGAAAACAGCCAAAGGTTCAAAAGCACCTGCCTTGGCACACGTTTTTGATATTTTGCCAACTATCTTGGACATAACCCAAACACCGTATCCTGCCTCCTACAAAGGCAATGCCTTAACACCATTGGATGGCAAAAGTTTTCTGCCTGTTTTACAAGGAAAAACACAAAAAGGACGTGAGGATATTTTCTTTGAACATGAGTCAGGCAAGGCGTATATCAAAGGCGACTGGAAATTGGTACAGAAAACCCGTAGCAACCAATGGGAACTATATAACCTTTCTGCTGACCGAAATGAAACAGAAAACTTAGCAGAAAAAGATCCAAGTAAAACCGCTGAAATGCAAAAAGCATGGGAAGGCTGGTATTCATCACTCAAACCCTATATCAAACCAAGACCAGGCAGTGGACCGAGATAGATTTAGTGATTGGTGATTGAGTGTTTGAGTGATTATGTAAAATTTATATTCCAACAGTAGAGACGCAATGATTGCGTTTTAAGCCAAGTCATGTCTAACATAGTATCAGAAAAAGCGTTCGAAAGTTATTTTTCGAACGCTTTTTCTGATAAAAACTTGTAGAGTCATCCCAATCCTAAAAATTTGGGATGACTCATGTTTCTGATGAAGCTGTTTAAACTTTTGTAAAATTGCTGGCGTAAGCAATGAATTTATACTGTTTGAGCGAAGCGAGTTTATAAATTCTTGATTTTTTTGTTACTTTTTGTATCAAGACAAAAAGTAAGACGAAGAATTAATCAATAATATATGTCTTTTGAAAAGTTTAAACAGCTTCGATATTATATTTCAAATGATACATCTTTAGACGCAAAGCATTGCGTCTCTACTAAAATATGTAATTTTAAAAATCACTAATTCGCTAAATCACTCAACCACTCAATAAATTGCTCTATTTCAAACTTATCACTTGATAAAAAGCTTGGTTCAATTGACGAGTTTGTCCATTTACTTTTGTTTTCAAACGGTCATCATCGTTGATGATATACAAGGTAGATTTGTCTACCACTGTTACATCCTCAGCCTTCGTGTTAAGTTTTAGCACTTCTCCATTTGATGATTTTACAATCGAAATTTTATTACTTCTTAAGTCATTCAAAGAGGCCGTCCAAAGATATGCGCCTACATTTTCTGGCGTTTCGTATGAAGTTAGAATCACAAAACGCTTGTTAAATCTGTCATATTCGATACTCGAAAGACCCAATTTCACATCGCCCACCAATTGCTTGTCTGGCTGAAAATCAGCAACGATCTTCATCGCTCCTGATAAAGAAACCACACCATTTTTGAAAGTATATGGCACCTCGATAACCTTTACTACATAAATCGGATTTTGAAAACTTTCACCAATCTCTCTTACCCCCAAATACAAGTGCGTATTTGTAGCCGCAAAACCTTCTACTTTGAAATATGGCACACCTTCAGGGAATTTTTCATTGGCTAATACCTTCGAAATTTGTTTTCTCAAACCTACAGAACTTGTTGCCTTTCCGTCTTCTGAAAGTACTTTTGGCGATTCATCCTGCCCTTTTTCCCAATACAAAATGGTATTAAAACCATCCCATTCGGCGCTATTATCTTTTACCCTGTCAAAGCCCGTAGACAAAAATATCAAACCTTGATTTGGCGTAATAGCAAAGTCTTCGTATTTCTTAGCGGCTTTGAATATTGGATTTTTGAGATATACAATTTTAGAAGTATCTGTCGTGATCGTATTGCTTAGGATAGCAAAAACAGAGGTACGTCCATCTGGCATATCCTTATCGTTGGCAATCAAGATTTTGGTACCATCAAAAACAATCGCAGAAGTTTCGCAAGTAGCTTTACTATTGACCAATTCGGGTTGGAAGCACGAGATACAATTTTGTTCTTTAATCTCCGCAACCTCGACTATTTTGCTTGTTCGACATTGGACAAATAATAGGGCGGAAATACTACAAATAAGCAAAGATTTTTTTGTCATGTGATGAATCGTTTGGGTTCTATATTGATGCAATTTGCAAGATGTAATCAACAAAAATAGCGGGTTTATTCAATTTTGAAGTATTGAACCAAAAATAAGTTGTCGATTGACGGATTCTGTCGAAGAGTGAATAAATTTTGTTTTTCGTCATTTACCTTTCTGCAATAGCGAAACAATTTCTTCTATACGCTTCTGGCGGGTTTCAGGTCGCTTGGCTGATAACAATTTATACAGTATTTCCTTTTTTGCAGATTTACTGAGACTTTCAAATTTTTCAGACAAACCTTCTTCTAATTGTAGGCTTTCCATAAAATCTGATGGAATAACCAATGCTTCAATGTCATCTAACACCGTCCAAGAGCCATTTTCTTTGGCGATACGAATCGACTCTAATCCAGCAGGAGCCATCAATTCTGCCTCTATCAATTTTTCGATCTTATCTTTATTAATTTTTGACCACGTACTTTTTGCTTTTCTTTTGCTAAAAAACTGTAAAGATTGTACCGCATCCACTGACACTTTTTTACTATCAATCCAACCAAAACATAACGCCATATCTACAGCTTCAGACCATGTAATAGTGGAAACCCCTGAAGATTTTTTATAAAATACTACCCAAATAGACTGATGTGAGTGATGATGTTTTTCTAGCCAATCTCGCCATTCGGCTATATTTTGAGGATAAAAGGTTTCTACTTCTTGCATGGTTTCAAGTGATTTGTTCATACGACTGTCACAAAGCTACGACGACGATATGACAGCCGTATGTCAGTAGGATTTTTTTAAGCTACCTGTTTTTTAGTCTTTACATAATTCATCCAAACAATCGCTCCTAACATTGTTACAATCCCCAGCAATTGAATCTTGCTTAGCGATTCTCCAAGCACCAAATGCGCACAAATCACGGCAATAGGTAGTTCGATGGTCATCAAAATAGAACTGATACCTGCGCCTATTTTAGGAATACTTTTGACAAACAAAACGGTTGGAATCGTTGTGCCAAGTATGCTCAAAAACAAAATCATATATCCATAATTCAAATCAAAATGCTGACTCGTTATTATAGTTTTGGCATTGACAATAAAAATACAAATGGCTGAACCAGTCATAATCAACGTACTCTTCACTTGCCAAGCAGTTGCGTTTTTTATACGACTATTGGCAACAATATAGCTGGCATAAGTAAATGACGTGGCTAATGCAAAGGCAATACCTACCCATGAAAAAGACTGTATTTCTTGTTCGAAAACGCCACTTGCAAATAAAGTCCCAATCAAAATTAATAGTACGGTCAGGAGCTCCATCTTGCTTGGTTGTACTTGATAAAATAGCCAATCCAATAGCAAGCTTATCCATGTAAACTGCATTAAAATTACGATGGCAAGTGAGGCAGGGATATAACTTACCGATTGGTAGTACAAAAAATTGGACATTCCAATCGCTGCACCAGTCAATAGTAAAGAGATCCCCCCTTTTCTATCTAACGGAGAGGATTTTTTATCTTTTACCAATAGAATCGTTGGTGCCAATACAATAGCAGAGCCAAGTGCCTGTCCAAACGATAATTCGGCAGCATTGTATCCATAAGTATAAAATAATTTGACAAAAGACGACATCATGCCGTAGAGTACTCCGCCAAGAAGCACCATTAAAATATACGGTAAGTTTTTCATTAAAAGGTTGTTATAAAATTTTCAGTAAAACCAAATTGATATAAATGGCAAAACAACCTTGCTTGAGAATGGATACAAAAAACAGCTCCCACAAATTTTGTGAGAGAAAATTATCATCCAGTTGTTTAGCCGATTAGGCAACTGGTGGAGGCGTATTAGCAGAGAATAATAAGTTCATTCGAATAATTTTTAATTAAACAAAAATAAGGATATTTTTGACTAAACATACAATTTTCCTCTTAATAAAATCCTATTTAAAAATGAAAGCAGATCGTTTTTTTGAAAAAGACCAAAAGTGGCAGTTAGAAATGGAAACACTCCGAGAAATTGTTTTGGAGTGCGACCTAGAGGAGGAAGTCAAGTGGATGCACCCATGCTATACCTATCAAAACAGCAATATAGTCTTGATTCACAGCTTTAAGGATTACTGTGCTTTACTTTTTTTCAAAGGTGTTTTGATGAAAGATCCTGCCAAACTGTTGATTCAACAAACCGAAAATGTTCAAGATAGACGCCAAATCAGATTTGTTCATCTAGAAGAAATCATTCAAAATCGTACCTTGATTAAAGCATATATCTTGGAGGCAATTGAAATAGAGAAAGCAGGTTTGAAAGTCGAATACAAACCTACCTCAGAATTTACCATGCCAGAGGAGTTCAAAGAACTATTGGATCATGACGAAGCCATCAAAACAGCCTTTGAACAACTTACCTCAGGTCGACAAAGAGGGTATTTATTACATTTTTCGTCGGCCAAACAAGCCAAAACTCGCATAGCAAGAATTGAAAAATATCTTCCTAAGATTATGGAAGGCAAGGGAATGGAAGATTAAATTCCTTATTGTTTAACCCTCTGTACTTTGTACCTCCTTGGAGTTATCTTTTTTTAGAATAATTGGTAATAGCATTCCTTGTCCGACTACGCTATATAAGATAACCATAAAGGTAATAAAGAGAATTTCGGCTCGCATCGGAAACGGGCTGTTATTCTCAAGTGTTTCGGGTAGTGCCAAAGCAATAGCCAAGGAAACAATCCCGCGCATACCCGAAAGGCTGATGACAAGACTCTCTTGAATATTGATTAACACATTTTCGGAGATGTTCCTTTTGTTATCTTTTTGAGATTTCTGAAGCCCTTTTTTCAGTTTTTTTCTTTGTAAAAATATCCTCAGCATTCGGATGACAATCGCCAAGAGAGTAATTGCCAAGGCGTAAAGACTGAATACGATCATTTCGTGGGTATCTAATTCTGGCAATACCTCCTCTAACTCTAGCCCTATCAAAATAAAGACAAGCCCGTTTAATAGAAATATCACCATATCCCACACGTGTTCAGATTGTTTTTTGATTCTTTCTGAAAAGTATATTTTACCTTTTTTCGAAACAATAAATCCTAAAACTACCACTGCAATTACGCCTGAAACATGAAAATCTTCTGCCAATAAATAGGTAACAAAAGGGAAAAGTAACAGAAAGCTATTGACAGCAGTGGGGTTATTTTTGACAGCTCTGAGCAAAAAACCTAATACTAATGCCATGCTCCAGCCAATCAAAACGCCACCAGCAATAAGCATAAGAAATGTCCCGCCAGCTTGCCACCAGATAAAAGCTGCACCAGCTACTGAAGCTAACGCAAATTTATACGCCACAAGCGCTGAGGCATCATTCAGCAGACTTTCTCCTTCCAAAATTACAGTCGTTCGATGTGATAATCCTAGATTTTTGGTAATTCCGATGGCAGCCACCGCATCGGTTGCAGCCAGAATGGCTCCTAACAAAAATGATAGAGGCCAATTCATATTCGGAATCATATAATGTGAGAGCACCGCAATACCGACGTTAGTCAAAAACACTAAACCAAACGCCAATGAACTAATGGTGGAATAATGTTCCCAAAAATCCTTTTGAGGTATTTTGAAAGCTGCATCATATAAAAGTGGTGGCAGAAATAAGAGAAATATGATTTCTGGGTCTATGGGAATAGGCTTAAAACCTGGTACCAAACTCAATAATAGACCCGCAATTATCAAAAAAATCGGGCTAGACCAATTGAGTCGCTCGGCAAGTGCCGTCAGCAAAATGATTAACCCTAAAACAAATAATATGACGGTATAATTTTCCATAAAATACAGTTCAATTCACAATTACGCCTGAAAGCCTATTTTGTAAAGGTATCTTATCTGAATCTGATTACAAAAATCTGAATCACTTAATAAGCTCTTATCATCTACTTACCCATTACCTGCTTGACCTCCAAAAGCATTCCGTCGTATTTTTGATGTAGTTTTATGCTGACACCCAATTGTGCTAAATCTTTTCCAGAAAATACTCCTAATTTCTTTCCTGAAATAGCTTCGCTAATTTCGTAGTTTTTTTCAGATGTCAAAAAGTTAACATATATCTTTCGATCAGATTCCTGACTTCCATGTCTGAACACACCAACGATTCCTCCTTCATGCGTATCTGTATTTATTCGTTGAAAACCGTCCCAAAAACCCTCTTTAGGTTCTCCATATCCTTTTAAATCTTGTCGAAAACTCATAAAATGGTACTTATTTTCCATTTTATTCAACCAATCAGCATATTTACGATACTTTTTAAAATCTTCAGTAGACAATTGGCGTGGGTCTCCAAGCATAATGGGCAACGCTCCTGCCAACGACTGAATATGCGTCTCCCAACCCTTGTCTTGCATAGCTGGATTTCCTATGACGAGTGCTGCTGCGGGCATCGCAGGCGACCTCCACCAAGCCATATTTCTGACTCTTAAATCAACATTTTCGTCAGGCGGACCTGCAAAGTTTGACAGCCAGTTGCCTTCTGCATGCTTGAGCATGGCATAGTCAATCAGTTGTAGGCCTCCCATTGTTTCGAAGGTACAGTCTATAAACAGGTCTGATTTGGCTTTGTGTAGCTCATCAAACAAGTTCCAAACAGCCTCATAATTTACAAAGAACGATTCCTCTCTATCCTGATGACTCGGGTGATTTTGGGCAAAACATCCTGCATTTTGATTGCCGAACTTATAGGGGCTTGTCACTACCGTAAAATCTAGTTTCATATATTCCAAGCCATAATCTAAAGCCATTTTCATCAAAACTTCTTTGATGTAGTCTTTCCAACCTGTGCTAAAACAAGCTGTTACCATGGTCGAATCTTCCCAATGTAGGTTATAAGGTTGCTGGTTTTTGTCCAAGACAAACCACTCAGGATGCTGTTTATAAACCTTGCTTTCGGTAGAAGCACTTCCCACACTGACCCAAAGACCTGGCTTCATTCCCAAAGATTTGATATAGTCAAAAAGTGGCTTTAATCCGTTGGGAAATTTAACTTTATCAATAGTCCAATCTCCATAATTATCACTCCAGCCATCGTCGATAATAAACTCCTTCATACCTGCATCAGCGGCACTTTTGGCGAGTCCTTTTACCAACTTTTCGTTGATGGCTTTATTGAAAGGCTCCCAAGTGTTGTACACAAAAGTAGGTTTTTGTACCAACTCTGAAAGACGAATTCCCATGTGTTTTCTTACAAAATCGGGCACTACGGTATTCAGGATTTCATCTGGGTCTTTTTGTTGGTTGTACACTGACGTAAATACTTGGGGAGAAACAAAACTTTCTCCAGTTTTAAGATATTTCCTAAATGGATAACGTCCATCTCTATGCGTCAGACCCGCACAGACGGTTCTATCTTCCCAAAAGGCGGAGGTATGTTTTAGAATACCAGAGGCTTCATTTCCTATCACGACGCCTTGTTGCCAATCACTGTTATGAATCGTCACGAGTGCATCTTGCATATCACCATTATAAGGTCCAAGTGAGCGTCTACGCCCGTAATCGTGACAAATCCAGCTATAGGTTGTGGCATAATATGGCGTCACTATCAATTTTTCTACGTCGACAGATTCTAAAGTAAGTGTATTATCGGATAGATTTTTAACCGTAATATTTTTCCGAATGATAGGTAAATTAGGATACAGTAAATATTGTAAACCGACCTCTACAAGCTTGTCGGCACTAATTAACTTAATAATAGCACCTTTGCCTTGTTTTGTATCAGTCACAGGAAGAATCTCTAACAAAGTCCATAAATCAGACCCTGTGTAAAGTTTGTGATTCAACTCAAAACTGAATTCGGGATTGATATTTTCAAAATAATTATACGCTCCACGCAAAGGTTTATATTCTGTTGTGCCGACAGAATTTGTTCCTTGAGGTAAATGAATTGTTCGTTTGACTATGCCATTGTTCAAAACTAGCTCTGTTTGATTCCAGTGAGCATAAGTAGTTTGCGAGAAAATTCTATGAGAAATTGATACGCCTCCGAGAATTATGAAAAAAAGGATAATATTTCTCTTTTTCCAACAAAGAAATTGAATACGGGTTTGAATAAAGACTGCGAACATTTGTGAATATATAAAGATAAAAATTGAGTGTAGAGTAAGTTAGTCAATCCTAGTGCTATTTCTATCATTGGACCTGTTTAAACTTTCTTAAAATTGCTTGCGTCAGCAATGAATTTATACTGTTTGAGCGAAGCGAGTTTATAAATTCTTGAATTTTTTGCGGCCGCCGCTGCGGTTACTTTTTGTTTCAAGACAAAAAGTAAGGCTAATAATTAATCAATAAAACTGTTTTTTAAAAGCTTAAACAGCTTCATTGTTAAAGGGTTAGATACGCCAATGATAACATAATTTCAATTTATCTTCAGGATAACAAACAAAAAACATCCGTTAAAACATAAAGAATTTAACGGATATTCAATTAATCTTTTAAATATAAATCGTTAATTATAAGAACTTTACACTCAAAATCACAACTCATCATTCACACCTACCAACCTATACCATAATCTTCGCCATGATTACTTGAGCCTCCCCAGAAACTTTTATGTTTCCAGTCGAAATAAATGGCATTGATAGGACCACTCGTGCGCTCTTGGTAATTGATTTTATAGCCCATTCGTCCTAAGTCTTTGCGAGTCCAGCTTGGAGTTGCTTCATTGAGCGTCAAGCCTCCGTTGATACGTTCATGTTTCCCAAAACTAGAATACATCTGTAGAGTTTTAAAACTAGGCGCTTCACAAGCCTCCTGAACGGTCATATCAAATTCTGCCATATTCAAGAAAAACTGTAATAACAACTGATCTTGTTCATCACCCGCTTGTTTGGCAAATGACAGATAGGGCTTCCCGTCTTTCAAAGCCATACTTGGCGTCAAAGTCACGCGAGGACGCTTGCCAGGCTCAACCACATTAAAGGGATTTTCCTTCGGGTCTAGCACGAATGCCTGCATACGTTGACTCATACCAACACCTGTATTACCCGCAATACACGCAGGAACCCATCCCCCACTTGGCGTCATCGAAATTACCCAACCTTCTTCATCAGCTGCTTCTACAGATGTTGTTCCAGCCGTAAAATCCTCCTCGAATTGGGTATTATAAACGGCATTATTTTTAGGAGAAAAAGTGCTTGCTCCCATCCAAGTTTTCAAAATATCCTGATAAGGATTAATCTTCCCTTCAAATGGATAGGGATCGCCAGGACCAATTTTAGGGTCATTGGCTTCTGGATTGATAAGCTTACTACGCTCTTTGGCATATTCTTTCGAAAGCAAGCCTTTCATCGGTTCTTCGGGTGCAAAAGCTGGGTCGCCATAATAGAAATCACGGTCAGCAAAAGCCAAATTCATCGCCTGATACAAAGTATGAATATAGCGAGTGGAGTTATAGCCCATACTTTTCAAATCGAAGTTTTCTAGGATATTCAAGGTTTGAAGCATCGCTGGTCCTTGAGTCCATTGCTGTAATTTGTACACCTCAATACCTCTGTAGGTCGTCATGGTTGGTTCTTCGATTTTCACTTTCCAATTAGCCAAATCCTGTTCAGTAATCAAACCACCTTGCTCCTGACAACCTCTCACAAATTCTTTGGCTATTTCACCCTTATAAAAAACATCATAGGCAGCATAAATGGCATCTTTACGAGATTTTCCCTTTGCCAGCGCCTGCTGTTCTGCCTTTACTAGTTTACCCAAAGTTTCAAGTAAATCCTTTTGTACAAATATTTCACCAGCTTCTGGAGCTTCATATTTTGAGCCCAAATGAGGTAAAAATACCTTTTTTGAATACGGCCATTGTTTGATTTGCTCCTTCGCTTTTTCGATTGAATTGGCAGTTTGTGCTTCAATTGGGTACCCTTCTGCCATTTGCATAGCTGGTGCCAATACTTCCTTGAGCGACATCGTACCATATTCTGCCAAGATGGTCATCAATCCTCCAGGCGTGCCAGGCGTAACTGCTGCCAAAGGACCAAATTCAGGCGGATATTTCATGCCCTTATTTTTGAAAAAATCAGCAGTTGCTCCTGTCGGTGCTACTCCAAGCGCATTGATGGCAATGACTTTTTTAGTTTTAGGATTGTATATCAAGGCTTGTGTTTCGCCACCCCAGCTCAGTACATCCCACATGGTACAAGTAGCGGCGAGCATGGCACAAGCAGCATCAATGGCATTTCCACCTTTCGAAAAAGTCATGGCTCCTGCGGTGGCGGCGAGGGGTTTTCCTGTAACTGCCATCCAATGTTTTCCGTGTAATGGAGGTTTTTGTGTAAGTACAGGAAGATTATTAAAGGCTTGTCCGAAGGATTTGGTACAAAGCAACATGATAGCGATTCCAATTCGTAAAGTATTTTTCATGAAAAATGTGTTTTGTTGATTGTCTATTAAAAATAATCGCTGACTAAAAAGAAGACAAACAAATTCTGCTTTTTACGACAAATAACAGGCTTTGAGGGACTAAAGCAATCATAAAGGGTTCACCCTTCAGAAAGTGACACCTATAATTATAAAGTGGAACATCATCAGCGAAAAAATTGATTTCCTTTACAGAAAACAACTCAAGATATGATACTCAAAAACTTTTACCTCTTATTGCCTTTCTTATCGAGCATTCTTTCAGTTATGTCTCAAACTCCTGCACCACATGTTTCATCTGGCAAAATTGTTCGGAT
Source organism: Cellulophaga sp. BC115SP (assembly GCF_009905545.1). Lineage (GTDB taxonomy): Bacteria > Bacteroidota > Bacteroidia > Cytophagales > Spirosomataceae > Flectobacillus > Flectobacillus rivi. Next base: position 32,810 of record NZ_JAAALB010000022.1, read on the forward strand.
AGAGAATTTCTCTTCTAAATTCATTTCCTCTCGAAATATAGATATATGGCTTCCAGAGGGTTATAGTAGTCAAAAAAAGTATGCTGTGCTCTATATGCACGATGGTCAAATGTTGTTTGACAGTACCACTACTTGGAATAAGCAGGATTGGCAGGCGGATGACGTAGCCACAAAGTTGATGAATGCTCATAAAACCAAAGATTTTATTATAGTTGGAATCTGGAATGGCGGCGCAACACGCCATCCTGATTATTTTCCTCAAAAGCCTTACGAATCACTCAGCCCAAATCAGAAAGTTTTTGTCACCAACGAACTAAAGAAAATAGGAAGAACAGAGGAAAACTTTCAGCCAGTTTCTGACAATTATTTAAGATTTTTGGTCAAAGAATTAAAACCTTATATTGACCAGCACTTTTCGGTAAAAAAAGACCGTGCTAACACCTTTATCGCTGGCAGTAGCATGGGCGGGCTGATTTCGATGTATGCGATTTGTGAATACCCCGAGATTTTTGGGGGTGCGGCTTGTCTTTCTACCCATTGGATTGGTATCTTCTCGGACACCAATAATCCAATTCCTGAGGCATTTTTGAAATATATGGATTCTCACCTTCCTCAGCCTCAAACGCACAAAATCTATTTTGATTTTGGGACAGCAACGCTAGATGCTTTTTATCCTAAACATCAAGCCAAGGTCGATGAGTTGATGCGAAAAAAAGGATTTACCTCAAATAACTGGGAAACTCTCCAATTTGAAGGCGAAGATCATAGCGAAAAAGCTTGGGCCAAAAGACTCCATTTGCCTTTTGAGTTTTTATTAAAAAAGTAAATGTCTTCAGCATATAAAGTATCTGAAATTAAAAAGCGCAGAGATGAGAGATTAAATTATTTTTGTTTTTTTCAATTTGTCATGCAACCCTTCTTATAACCACTTACGTCTGTGTTGTTGAAAAGGCGATTATGTGATGCTTTTTATGACCACATGACAACATTTAACTTACATATTTCTATACTCCCATGTCGAATACTTGCTGGTATTCTGAGCGCTGTCGTATTGCAAAGCTGTGATACCGTAGTGGAGGCGACAATGCCAGTTTCGTCTTCAGGTATTCCTCAAGCAAGTACAGAAGTATTCAAGCAAAAATATCCAGAGGTTGGCTCCTTTATATTTGAACCTCTCGAAAAAGATAAAACTTGGCAAACGGAATTCGTGACTACCGTCGGCAAAGTTTTTTGTTTGGTAGATTATCAAGGAGAAATCATCGATGCAAATAATTTGGTGGGCATTCCCAAAACTCTCCCCGAAGCCATTAAACAGCATTTTAATAGTCAATATCCTTCAGCAGAAATCCTTGCCGTGTATGATTTGATGAAATCCACTACGCTTACGGAGGGATATAAACTGGTTATTAAAACCGCCAACAATACAACTTTGCATTTGTATTATGACTCGGCAAATGCTTTTGTTAGAGCGCAAACTCTTTCAAGCGAAAAAGCATTATCTATTATTTTTACCAGTACAGACCAAATCAACTATGACACACAGGTACCAGTTGTTGTGAAGCAATTTGTTAGTAATAATCAGCTCAAAAATGCAAGTATGGTAATTTATCAGTTATCAGATAAATCCTATAAGTTGTTTGTTAATTTTAGAGAATTATCCAATGGTGCTTTACAAACTTTTGAAATAGTACTTTCAGAAACAGGTCAAGTGCTAGAATGGGTCTCTTCTATCGAAAATAATTATGCGTATAAAGTATTAAACTCTTCAAATGTTTCTTCGAAAACGAAGAGCTATTTGCAAGCTAATTTTTCCAATTGGCAATTTGATTACGGTATTGTAAAAACCATTTTTGGACAAAATAAAACCAATTTTGTAGCACTAAAAACAGGACAAGAAGATAGTTATATCATTACTGAAGAACAAACTAACGAGCACAATCTAACAATTATACACGCACAAGTTTTAGCCGAAAACAAGTTACCAGATGCTATCAAAAGTACACTGAGCTCGACTTTCCCCAATTGGATTTTTGTTAATGCCCGCATGGTCTATCAACCATCTGATCCAAATAATGCCGCTGCTACAGAACCTGATCACTTTCAAGTTGAAATAAAACAGGGAGCTGTCAGATATTCCGTACGTTTGGCGGCCGATGGAAAAATTATTTATCAGTATCAAATACAATAAATCGTACTATCTAGCCTAAAAAATTCAAACATCGCTTCATGATTTCTGAATATTAAGACTTATAAATGCCTCAAAACGAAAAAGATTTAGTGATTGCTTGCAAACGCAACAACCCCAAAGCACAAACCGACTTTTATAATTTATACAAAGGTCGACTTTTGGGGGTATGTAGGCGTTATGCACGTACTGTGAGCGAAGCCGAGGACATTTTTCAGGAAGCTTTTATTAAAATTTTCAAAAATATTCATACGCTCGAAAACATAGACTCTATCAACTCTTGGGTAAAATCAACCGTTATTCGAACTGCCATTGACCATTACCGACACGCCGTTCATGAACGTTCCCTCGTAGGATACGAGTTGATTGCCGAAGTGACCGAAAATGAGGAAGATTTGTTCTCCAACCTTGCTAGAGATCAGATTTTACAAATTATCAATGCTTTACCCGATGGTTACAGGCTTGTGGTAAACTTATATTTGATAGATGGCTACAATCATTTGGAAATTGCCGAGATGTTGAATATCACCGAGGGAACCTCAAAGTCGCAATTATCAAGGGCTCGCAATTTATTAAAAAGAGAACTTTTAAAAATTGGCTATCAGAAAGCTTAACAACTACATATCAATCAGTTAATGCAATACAAAAGGATATAGAAATGCAAAATCCAGAAGAAGATAAACTCAAACGCTTGCTCCAAGATACCTTCTCGGATTATGAGCCTGAGCCGTCCGAACAAACTTGGGAATACATAGATGCATCCATTCATCCACATCAGCCATTTGCTGCTAAGTTTGCTAAAAGACTGGCAGTAGCAGCCATTGCGTTGTTACTCTTGATAAGCACTGGCGTTATTTTTATGCTTAAACGGAATTCTCAAAAAAGTGATTTTCAAGTCAGTCTTTTAGAAAAAAATAAAGACTATACAGAACACAAAAAATCTTCTTTAGCAACAACTAGAGAGGTCGCTATCTTCAAAAAAGAAAGTCAAAATAGTCATTCGATACCAAGTATAAATAATCCTGTATTTGAGAGTTCTTCTTATTCGCATCATCAAAAAAAGGTTTCAACAAAACAACTCATTCAGGCACAAACTTCAAGAACCGAAGGAGATAATAATACTGATTCTGGCTTACTTTCATCACCATCGGCAAGTACAGAAGCGCTTAACAATCTTACCATCAAAAATCATTTTTCAGCGTCTATTGAAACGCCTGAATTGGGAATCAAAATTGATAAAATCGAGTCTCTAAAAAGCAAAAATATTTTGGTTAACCAGCCTAGGGTTGAATTACCAATTTTTGCCAATATTATTTTAGGTAAACCTCGAAAACCAGTGTTAAAATCTGCCTATTTGAGTATGAGTATTACTCCTTTACAGACCTATCGAATATTGAAAATAGACAATCCTGAAATAGTAAGTTTACAAAGAAATAAGTTACTCGACCCCGAACGAAACGGTTTTGAAGCCACCATAGGAATTACTAAACCCATCAGTAATTCTTGGAATTTTAGAGGAGGCATTTCGTTCTTAAAAATGCGACAATGGGCTGAATATAAAATAAATACAGATAAATATTTGGTAAAAAACACCAACCAAGGCACGATTGAGCAAATCACTCAAAATAAAGTAGAAAGTGAAAATCTGGAGATGTTTGGGCTTCATGCCGACATACAACGATTGTTGCACATTACTGGACGAAACCGCTATTTTTTGTCTACAGGTACTGATGTGATGTATCAGCACACCAATGGTCAACTCAATACTTTTCTGCAAGTTTCGGGTGGCGTGCAACATACAATTAATGCACATTGCTTTTTGACGCTAGAGCCGACAGCAAGCTACATGCTCAATAATATCAACCACTCAAGTAATTTTATTCAAACAAGTGCGTACAACCTTGGACTTAAGATAGGGCTCAGTTATAAAATACAGTAATTTTACCTGCTTCAGGCAATAAGCTTTATGCCCTAGGCTAAACTAAAAACTCACATTCTCAACATAGAGTTAATCCTTAAAACTTCATTCACTAAATCTATAGAGGCTTATTTAGGCATTTCAAACATTCCATTATATGAAAAAAATTACCTGTTTATTCGCTATTCTACTAGCGATGTGTGGCACAGCTTTTGGACAAACATCCCCGAAATTGCTATGGGAACGACAAGACCTTTACCTCGAAAATGACGTACCCTATACCCTATTAGATGTCACCGCCTCTGGCAAAACCATCGTGACAGTTTTAAGTGGTTTCACAGGGCAAACGATGGGATATCGGATATTTGATAAAGACGGAAATGAACTCAATTTTCCGTATGGAAAAGTACTTTCTAAGCTAAAAAGAGGCAATAGGGTCAGTTGGATTACCACGCAGGACAGTCTCCTGATTTTTGATAAAGAATTATCGCTAATAAAAGCAGTTAAACATTCTATGGCAAGCGTACTGGCTTCTACAGAAGTGACTGATGGGTTAGTTTTTTATGCTGAAAAAACGATTTACAAATACAATTTTGCGGGCGCTCTGCTTTGGCAATATAACGCTAATCAAAAAATCGAAGGTTTTGCTAATAGCAAACTCACGCTATTTAGACTTGAAGGAGGCGAATATCTCTATTTAGACAGCTTTGGTAAAGAAAAAGTAAAAGTCCCAACGATGGGTGCGAGCGGTGCAGGCTTTGGCGGTGGTGCCATGTCAGTCATTAAATCGCCAGATGCTGGCTTTTGGTTAATAGGAAGCAAAGAAGTTTATCGTTACGACTCCACAGGAATTCGGATAGGCTATGTGGATTTTGTGAAAGAAAAAATAGATTCAAATCCCTATTTCAGTCAAAAAGGTAGTATTGTCACTTCTAATAATGAGGAAGTAAGCACCAATTCCATTGTGTTGGTTCATCAAAAACAGGATGGATTTTACCTCATCAAAATAGACAAATCTGGTCAATATCAAACTTTGAGTTTTAAAGATAGCAACTTGTATGGCGCTTACGAACCATCTACTTATCGAATTGATGACGATAGGGTGATGTTTCAAATCAACGGCAATTCAGGTGGAAAATTTATTGGATTTGGTAATTTCAAAGCTGCCAATGCCAATTGGGTTAAACAACTCACCAGCACGGATTATTTCTCTGGTTTTTCGGGCAATGTATTTTCTGTGTTAAAAGAAAAAACCAAAGTGAGCCCTATCGACAATCTGGCATTCAACGAGGTTATTGGCTATGATTTGGATGGTACCGTAAAATGGTCATTTAAAGATGAGACCATTACCTATCCACAAGTTCTGGCTGATTTGATGTATATCAATCATGGGGCATTTTATTCAAAAATTCGATTGAGTGATGGTGGCTTAATTTGGAAAAAATCCAAACCTACCAATAGTCACAATGCGTATCATTTTTTTGTAAACGATAAAGAAGGCAATGACTATTGGATTTATTCGAAAGATTATGGCGTAGAGACAAAGATTGACTTTATCTCAAAATCGACACTTGCAACTACATTATTCTTTGAGTATCCAAAGAACTATTATCCACTACGTTCGAACTATTTCATCGATTCTCAAAACAAAACATTAACCACCATTACCTCTGGTGAGGATGACACTATCACCATGCACCGCTTACGAAAATACGCTACAAAATGCTTCTATCATGCCAACGCTTCCATCGATGTAAGTGGTGCAGCAGAAGTATGTTCGGGCACACAAGTTCAATTATCTGTAGTCCAACAAGATGGCTCCAGCTATCAATGGCAAAAAGATGGACAAAATATAGCCTCCGCCAATAGTAATATTTACAAGGTTGACCTTTCAGGCTCATATTCGGTCATTATCCAAGACCCTCTTTGTCAGAGCACATCTATTTCAAATCCTGTCAAAGTTACCATTAAGCCTACGCCTGAGGCAAGTATTACCACCGATATAAAGGGTACAGTCTATGAACCATTCAAGGTAAAAATGAATGCCAACACAGGAAGCGGATTAACCTATCAATGGTTGAGAAATGACTCATTAATAGTTAGTGCAAGCAGCTCCATATACGAAGCTCAAGTATCCGGAGAGTATCGTGTTAAGGTAACAAAAGAAGGCTGTAGTCAACTATCTTCACCTTTAAAAATAAGCATTGCTATTCCACTTGGAACAGAAGCGGATTTTGGATCTGAGCAGGTGAAAATCTACCCAAATCCCAGCTATGGAGACTTCACAGTTGTTCTACCAAACACCCTCAAAAATGCCGAGTTACAACTATTTGATAGTATCGGACGCTCCTATCCCCTGACTTTCAACGATAACCAAATTCATACAGAAATGCTCAGCAGAGGTATGTATTTCTTGAAAATTATACAAGGAAACCGAACTATAACCCGCAAAGTAATGATTGAGTAAATGGATGTTATTGGTTATTGGTTATTTGTGTATCTGTTATTTGTATATTCGTTATTGGTAATCACTTAACATCAGATACTAAGCATAAAGCTCAGCGCCGTAGGAGCTAAAGCAAACCAAGTATCTTGAACACTTCCTCACCTACGGCGCTTTTAAGTTAGCGGGTAAAATTATTTTAATTTTACCCGCATTAAGCTCTAGGCTTTATGCTGTAGGCTAAAAGTTAAATAGTAATTCTCATAAAACAATTGAGGCTTTTTTTCTTAATGCTTACGGCTTACAGCCTAAAACGTATTAATGTAATTTTATTTTGCATTAATACTGAATAACTCTAGTTATATAAACCTTAATTTGTAAGAAAACTAATAAGTTATGGCTAAATTGGAATTCTTCAGTCACAACGATACTAAACCCTCTACCTTCAAAAATGCAACATTCCACCATCACCCACAGAATCATTGAACTCAAAAACAATGACCTTGCTCTGAGAGATCGGTTAGCAAAAGAGGGGCGCTTGAGCGATGGCTATGACGAAGAAATGAGTGCTTTACATATCCACAATGCCAATATTCTTAGCGAAATCATTGAAGAGATTGGGTATCCAACGGTTGAAAAAGTTGGAAAAGAAGCCAGTGAAGCCGCTTGGTTGGTTATTCAGCATTCGATTGCTTTACCAAATTTTATGAAACGATGTGCCTCGCTTTTAAAAAAGGCTGTCGACGAACACAAAGAGACCCCTACAAATTATGCTCATCTAACAGACCGAATCGCTGTTCTTGGGGGTAAACCACAAATATTTGGCACCCAATTCGACTGGGACGAAAATGGACAACTTAGCCCCAATCCTGTGGAGGATAAAACCAATGTAAACGAAAGAAGAAAATCTGTAGGACTGTTGAGCATTGAAGAACAAACGGAACTAATACGCTTTCATGCCCGCCAAGATAATCTCATCCCACCAAAGAATTTTGAGCAAAGAAAACAAGAAATGGAAGAATGGAAAAAGCGTGTAGGCTGGGTTTTGTGATTAAACTTCTACAAGTTTATTCAGCTTTGAGATAAAGACATATTGAATGTTTTATCTAATTTTGAATCTATAAAATAAAGAATCATGATGACCTTAAGAGACGCTATCCTAGAAAATCAAAATTATGTTGATCCAGATGAAGGAATGTATGTAGTATTCGCCCGAAAAACTAACAACGCTTTTGAGCCTTCTTCTGAAGCGCGTATTTTACTGTTGACGCATCAAGATTTTGAAATCGAAATAGCAGATTATACCAATACCCATTGCCCAGGGTTTGACTATTTCTTGGAAATGAATATCATCCAAGATTTTTGGGGAGATTTGAAAGCTAATCAAAGAATCAATCAACAGGAAAAATGGGTAAAGCGATTAATACAATATGCTGAAAATGATACCTAGAAATTTTCGTTTCTTGTGATATTTCTAGCAATTGCATCAAAGACTCTTTTCCATTTAATATTCTATTATCTTAAATATACATGCCAAACCAATATCTTACCGACCAAATATTTGATAAAATTAATGAGCTAGCCAAAGGTGAATACGAAAACTGTAGTTTTACCAATTGTGATTTGTCAAACAAAAACCTCTCTGGATTTAAATTTACAGACTGTCGTTTCGTAGGTTGCAACCTGAGCTTGGCAGCAATCAGTGGTGTTGCTTTTCAAGGAGTTACTTTTAAAGACTGTAAAATTTTAGGGCTTCGATTTGATACTTGTAATCCATTTGGCTTTGAAGTTTCTTTTGAGGGTTGTCAGCTAAACCATGCTTCTTTTTTCAAAATAAAACTCAAGAAAACTACTTTCAAAGATACACAACTACAAGGCACCGACTTTGCTGAAGCAGACTTGACTAATGCTATTTTCGATAACTGTAATATGGAGCAAGCTATTTTTAACAGAACAATACTTGAAAAAGCAGATTTTCGAACTTCATACAATTATGCGATAGACCTAGAAAACAACCGAATAAAAAAAGCCAAGTTTTCAGTACATGGTCTTTCTGGACTTTTACATAAATATGATTTGCATATTGAGGGATAGTATGAGTTCTGAATTGTTAGTGATGAGTTTCGAGTGTAATTTTATGATTACTGATACTTTATCTAAATAATTTACACAACTTAAGTATTAATGCAAAATAAAATTGCATTAATATGCTTTAAGCTGTAAGCCGTAGGCATTAAGCAAAAGAGCTTAAATTATTTCATGAGAGATTCTTTTCAACTTTTAGCCTACAGCATAAAGCCTAGAGCTTAATGCGGGTAAAATTTATTTTAATTTTGCCTACTAACTTAATTTTGAGCAATTTCTTAAGTTAGTGGGCAAAATATGAAATAACCCAAATTTTGAGAATAAGATTATTCACTTAGTGAGTAAAAAAAGGCGTTCGAAATTAGATTTTCGAACGCCTTTTTTGATACTAAAAATAATCAATAAATCACCACTCACTAAATTACAGATTCATCAAATTAAAATCTATAATTCACTGTTAACGCTAATTGGCGAGGTGCGATAGGGTTAATACTATAACGGTCGTGAACGATGTAATTCATTTCATTGAATATGTTCGAAACTTTTCCTAAAACAGACACTTTGCTAAAGGTATAGCCAACAGAGAAATCAACCGTTGCGAAACCTGATAATGGAATCAAAGCATTGTATGAACTCAATGAGGCGGTAGTATTATTCAAGCCACCATTCAAACCAACTACGTTGTTATTCCCTGCAAAGCGATTTCCAGTATAAAAGGCAGATAAGCCAAGCTTCACTCCTTTCAACTTCGTATTATCAAAAGTATAGAAAATCGAACCATTGGCTGTACTTCTTGGACTTCTAATGAGTTGCTCGCCTTCTACTTGTGAACCAACCGCACCTGTAGTGTTCGTGTAGCGCATATAGTTATATCCGTAACCAAGTAAAAAGTAAAAGTTTTTAGACAAAACACCATTGAAATCTACTTCAAAACCATCACTTGTTGTTTCGCCTGATAATTCTTTGATATTCGTATTGGTATTTGGATTTCCATTTTTATCAAAAAGCGCTGTTTGAGCAAAATTGCTATTAATGATTTTGTACACACTTAAGTTAGCGGACAATTTACCGTCTAAAAACTCATTTTTCACGCCAATTTCATAGTTGTCGATAATCGAAGGCTTAAGGTTGTCACCATTAATATCGGTACCAGTATTAATCGTAAAACTATTGCTATAAGATGAATATATCGAGGTTGTTTTCAATGGTTGGTAAATCAATGCTAATTTCGGAGAAAGAGCACCATCCGATTTATCAGCAGTAGCACCACGACGCTCAACATTTTTCTCAAGGTTCAAGATAGTTGATTGAAACGCTGTTTGATACGAATATCTCAAACCTGCTAGCACCTTAAATTTGGAAGTAATAGTTAACAAATCCTGAACATAAACGCCATAGCGATTCTGTGGAGTTGTTGTACGAGCCGTATCTGCAATCGTAGGAATATCGGTACGTGCTACATATTTCGAGAAATCAAAGATATTGATTTTGTCATACGCAGTACCCACTACGCCGGCCGCTGAAGTAAATTTAAAGCTATGACTCACATTTGAAATTCTTAAGAAATCAGCCCCTACCAATAATTGATGACCAATAGCGCCTGTCTTAAAAGCACCATTCAAATTAACTTGTGCCGTATAATCTTTCTCGTTTGTATGAACGGCACTCAATGTACGTGTATAATCACCGTTAGTAGCAATTGCACTAGGCACTCCTACTCCAAAGCCTTTAACTTCTGTATTCTGAATCGATCCAATAGCAGTTAATTTCCAGTTTGCATCAAATTTGTGATTAATTGTCAAATAGCTTGATGTTTGCTCTGTGTTATTATATGCCCAGTTGGTGTTGATGAAACGATTTCGAGGCGCATCAGGCAATTCTGTAATCGTAACTCTGCTGTTTGGAGTCCCTACCCCAGCATCTGGAACAATATTACTTTTCAAATAATCTACTTGTAACAAAACATCCGTTTTGTCATTAATTTTATATAGCAAAGATGGTGTAACATAAGTTCTGTCAGTTTTTACAACATCACGATAACTTTTTGCATTTTCGTAAGTTCCTACTACTCTGAACGCAAGATTTTTACTGATTGGTCCATACACATCAAGCGTAGGTTTGTATTGGTTATAGCTTCCAAAAAGCATAGAAGCCTGTCCACCCCAGTCGAAACGAGGTTTTTTAGTAACCATATTGATAATCAAACCACCTGAAACGTTGCCGTATAACAAGGCCGAGCTACCTTTCATTACTTCAACTGACTCTAGGGTACTGGCATCTGGGAAACCCATTGTATTACTAATGGTTCCATTTTTAAAAATACTTCCTCCTGCTCCCGCAATCCCTACGCTATATCCACGTGACGAAAACGTTTCAGCAACACCACCACGAGTTTCGGTTTGTGACACCCCACTCACATTTTTTACCACATCGCCAAGCCTGATAGCCTGCTGATCCGCAATTACAGTACTTGTAACTACCCCAGTACTTTGTGGTAAATCCAATGGTCGAATATTGGCTTTTCCCAACGTGGGGGTACGATTAGCAATATAACTACCCGACACAACAATTTCTTTAATCATTTCAGAGCTTTCAAGTAATTCAAGTGAAAGGTTTAGTGTTTTACCCTCCTCTATTACTATCTTTTGCTCAAGTGTTTTATATCCTACAAAAGACGCAACCAAAGTGTAATTCCCACCTTTCAGATTCGAGATAGTGAACTCACCTTGTTCATCTGATGTGGTTCCTTTTTTACTTCCTTTTATTTGAACAGAAACAAACGCCGCTGGTTGACCATCATTATTGGATACTTTACCAGTAATTTGCCCTGTTTGCGCATAAATCATTTGCGTAAATAAACATAACAATAGTACAAAAACACTTTTCATATAATTCATTTCATTATTGATATTTAGACTTATTATAAATAATTGCACAAATGTAGATGCCGTAATTTTACTACGCAAGTTTTTATTTAGAATAAATTAAAATAAGAATACAAATAGAATTTTTAGAAGATAGGATTGTAAAAAGAAGTGCCAAAAGGTCAATAGATTGATACTAGTTTTCCTCAAAAAAACTTAGTCGCATAACTATACTTTTGCTATGCTCTTGAAAACTTGTAAATTCACTTTGTATTAGGAATTTTATTTTCCTGATAAGACAAAGCCCTATTTATCATTCTTAAAAATGGAAAACAATCAAACAGAAAACCTGACTGTGACTGAAACACAAGTTGGTAAAGAGAAAAGCAGTTTACGAAAGCGTGCTGACAAAATTAAAGAGTTTAGATGTAAGAATTTAATTGTAGTTCTTGAAGACCCTAAAGACCCCAATAATGTTGGAACAGTAATTAGAAACATCAATGCACTTGGTGCTGAGAAACTATACCTGATAGATAGTACCAATTCTTTACCAAATAACTGGGATGAATTCAAAGAAAGGAAATCCATTGTAGCTTCGTCAGTTTCGTCGGTCAAATGGACATTTGTAAAGAAATTTAGAAGTACCGAAGATTGTTTAGCATATTTAGAGAAAAAGAACTTTACATCAATTGTTACATCACCACATGTCAAAGGTCGTACTAATGTTATCTTACACGAAGGCGACTATACCCAGAAAAAATTGGCAGTATGGTTCGGCAAAGAGTCTATCGGTATCAGTGACTTGGCATTAGAACGAAGTGAAGCCTGTATCAATATTGAAATGTTTGGGATTGTAGAGAGTCTTAACCTAGCAACATCGACAGGAATTGTGTTGTACGAAATCACCAAACAAAGAAGAGAGTTTGAGAAAAGAAGAAAATTAAAGAAACAATTGAAAAGCATCAATAAGGTATAACTATCACTTTTGCCCTCTTTTAAAGCTATTTAAAAGAGGGTTATTCTTAATTGTGGTATTCTTTCATTCTTCGGAACTAAATCATTTATCTATCGAACTCAGATGTGATTAACTACTATTTAGGATTAATCCTCTACAAGAAATCATGTTCCCTTACTTTACAGTTGACACCAACAATTTTAATCCAAAAGAATATCTTAACAAATCCTTTAAAACCTTTTACTCATGGAAAAGTCACTTCATTCATTACGTTTTATCACATTGTTTTTCTTGGTATTTATCACACTTTTAGGTTGCAGAGAAGCCACTAAAGTAAAAACTAAAAATTTTGACATTAAGGATGCAGAAATCCAAATGAACATTCCTCAAAGTTGGGAATTCGAAGCCATTGTTGGGCCAACAGATAGCTTTACCAAGTATCACGGGCAGTTTAAAAGAACAGATCATGGTGGTTTCATTGATATTGAAACCAAGTTAAACCAATATTACACCACCAAAACTGACAGTCAATTAGTTACAAGCGAAAAGGTCATGGGAGAACTTGTTCAATCTATGAAATCAGAGAGTAGCTTGTATAAAAACCTCGAAATTTTAGACGAGACCCATAACTCAGAAGGAAGCATAATTATTTGTCGCTATATATGGGGCAAAAAAGATGAACTAACATTCTCATTATTGGCTGTATCAAGGGGAAAAGAACTAACTAAAATTATCAAAGTTGAGACATGGGATCAACTAAAAGAAGAAGAACAATTGGAGATTTTGAAAGAGGTAAAGAATAGTCTTAGGATGGAATGAGTATGATTAGTTTGAATAGTTTAATATTCATCATAATTTTGAACCATACCAAAAATCTCAATGAAAATACTTGTTTACACTTCAATCCATTTACTGTTATGTATCCTAAATTTTGAATTCAAATCTCAAAATAATTCAAATGGAGCTAACGGTGAAAGCTTTAATACCTTTTACAAGAGATTTTATGAAGATAGTACTTTTCAAATTTCCAGAGTGGTGTTTCCTTTACCAGGCTTTAACTCGGATATTTACGATCAAGAATCCAGAAAACCATTAAAATATTTTTGGGAAAAGAAAGATTGGATTTTTCTAAAGACACTAGACGGAAGTTACAAGAAATTCTTGAAAAAAGATTGGGAGGAAGAATACTATAAAGTCATAAAAAAAGGCTCAAATAATACAATGTTCGAAACTATCTATATGAAAGAAAGTGGTTATTCCGAAGTCAGAAAATTCAAGCTCATCCATGCAAAATGGTATTTGTATTATTACAGCTATAAGAATTATTGAGTAATAATAGTCCTCAAAAAATTAAGCAAATTGCGTATTTGAAAACTTTATAATTTAACTATGGTTTATCTAAAACTAAATGTTCTATGGCTTGGTATGATGTAATTAACAGAGAAGGTGTTGACTGGTCTAAAATAAGACAAAAATATCCAGTCTGGATGAAGGTTGAGTGCAAAGCTATTGCGCATCGTCCCTTCGGTATTTTTTTAGATAAAAGAACTTCCAGTGCAATTGCGTCGATAACTTTCTAATTGCATCTTCATAAGGTGTTAGTTTTACGCAACACTATCCTCACTATACGGCGATAAATTTGAAATAGTAATTCATTTAGCGAGTTGTTTGTTGATTAAACGTACAACATTCATCAATGTTAAAAAGTCTTTGCTATAAAAGTAAATAAAGAAACCTCAATTATTCATCAATAAAATGAATAATTGAGGTTTTGCACATATGTAAAAGCCCAATAACAATTTCACTAAACAACTGATCAACAATATCTTGTTTCATTCACACTTATCCTTTTTTTACCTTAAACGAGTAAAGCAAAGAAAGGTTAACATAAAATAGATTGGTACCGTTGCGCGAAACAACTTCGGTGTTTCCTGAAGTAGTGACCACATTTTGAGGCATTACATATCCTGGAGTAGCTACCAAGAATATATTATTAAAGACCCATACCACTGGCATACTAAATTCATAGCTCAACAGATTGAATACTTGTGTAGTTTGGGTTGTTGACTGATTTGAGATTGGAATACCTAAGAATTTATTGTTTTTAAAATACGTATTTGTAAAGCTCTGAGTACCAGCATTGGCAACTGCCGTTGGAGTAACCACAAATACGCTTTTTCCTGTTCGCATCACGATTGGGTGCTCAAGTCCTGCACTAGCAAAAAAATCGGTTTTATCCGAAAATGCAGCAATGCTTGTAAGATTTATATTAGCAACTTTGTTAAGATGAGAAAGATTCAAGCCCACTTGACCTTGTAGTGCCGATTGCACTAAAGTTTTATTTTGATAAAAGAACTTATCACCGTAGATGCTTCCTGCAATACCCTGTTTTTTACCAAACTTATAGCCGATTTCAGTAACAGTTGCCGCATACTCAAGCGGTTGAACCGTATTAGTCGTAAAAACTGTCGAACCCGTCAAATACAACCCAAGACTATCAAACTGAACTAATACTGTTGGCATCAAGGCACTACTTTTTAGTTCATCGGTTCGGCCATAATAGTGTAATTTCGGAGAGTAAGAAAGCCCACTGATGACCGTTGCTATTGTTTTTTTAGGAGTTTCGGTTTGCGCTTGAGAAGAAAGGCTAAAACCCAAAAAGATGAAAAGAGCAGTAAGGATGATTATATGTTTCATGGCGAGATAAATTTAATATGGGTTTGGCTTGGTTGTTGATTAAAATGCCACTCCAAGTCTTGAGAGTGGCATTTTAAGCTTAGCAAATTAATGCTTAACAGCACTAGCACTTGAGCTTACAGAAGTACTAGATTTAATATTAGTATTCGCTTTTGTTTGTGAAGCAGCTTTTGCCTCTGTGCCTACCTTAGATTTAACATCGCTACCAGTTTCAGTCATTTTTGTCTGTGTAGCATTGAAAGAGCTCGCTCCTTTTTCTTTTGCTACCACAAGGTTTTCTTTCAACAATGGGGTTGCATTTTCATTGGCATTGGCTTTACCAGTTTCGCTGGCATTTGCACTGGCTTGAGAGTTTACATTACCATTACCGTTGCTATTACTTAATCCATTCGCCTTATTGACATTGATATTACCATCTGTCTCAATCGAAACATTGGCATCCACACTTAAGTTATTCTTAGCATCAGACGCAGCATTTGCACTCTTACTAGCAGTTGCCTTGATAGTAGAAGCTGTAGAAGAAGCTACGTCCTTCGTAGCATTAACGGTGGCCGATACTACATTTTTTGTAGCGTTAGTGACATTCCCTGTGGCTTTTGTTACCGCTTGCGTTGTAGCCTGCACAGCCGAAGTTGCGTTAACACTCGCTTTTACCGCAGCAGAGCTACTGGCTGCTGCTTGCGAAGATGCTTTGATGGCATTACTGGCAGCATTTGTACTTGCAACTGCACTGCTTGTGGCTTTAATGGCACTGGTAGCAGAAGCTCCGATTTGGGCTGAAGCAACTTGAAAACTGAAGATTGCTAAAACAGCAGTCGTTAATTTTATGGCTTGCGTTTTCATAAGGATTTGAGTTTTATAGTTTAACGAATAATTAAACTGGATAAAGGGCTATCCAGCGTAAGGATGTTTTTGAAAGTTCATCACCTGAACTTCTACATCACTAACGACCATAAAACTGTTTTGGATTCACATGATTGAGTAAGCGGAAAATCTTCATTTTTATCATAAAATATGGAAGAAAGCACCCAAGTCAAACATAAATATCTGATTTTCAATATTTTACTATTTTAATTTTAAATTTCTACTTATGCTATTTTAATATCTATTTAAGCTGGAAGAGATGATTTTTAAGTTGAATTTAAGGACATTTTAAGGATGTAAATTTGTAATTCGTTATAAAATAAACATCTATTGATTTGAATCAATGACAAGTGCTCTCCGACGCTGTAACTTTGAGTTTTAGACCAACTTAAAGTATAACATTTGTATGGATATCAATCTTTTGAACCAAGAAAACACACTCTCCAGAAATCTTTTCATCATTTTTAGTATCATCTTTTTTGAATTTTTAATTATGGGTATCTCTTTGGGAACCCTTCCAGATTTTGTTCATAATCAACTTCATTATGGGAATATCACAGTCGGTCTTGTTGTGGGTATTCAATATGTTGCTACGCTCCTAACACGCCATCTTGCTGGAAAATCCTCAGATACTAAAGGTGGTGTATATTCAGTTAAAATTGGCTTGTTTTTATCTTCCTTATCTGGGTTATTTTACCTCTTCGCATTTCTTTGTGCTACCATCCCAACTTTAAGTTTAGGACTCATTATTATTGGACGAATATTGCTCGGAATCGGTGAAAGCTTTTTGGTAATAGGTATTTTTGCCTGGGGATTTGTTCTGGTCGGATCCAAAAATACGGGTAAAGTAATGGTTTGGAACGGATTAGGCATGCACGGTGGAATGGCGCTTGGAGCTCCTCTAGGTATTTTATTATCGACCAAACTTGGATTAGGTGTTACCTTTGGTACTGTCGCCTGTATTCCTATAATTAGTTATCTAATAGCCCAGCTATTGCCCTTAATTCCACTACCCCAACTTGAAAAACGCTTGCCTTTCTACCAAGCCATTGGTTTAGTCTGGCGCTCAGGAACAGGATTGGCAGTGGCAAGTATTGGATTTAGTGGCATTGCTTCATTTATTACACTTTATTTTGCCCAAAAAGGTTGGGAAAATGCCTCTCTTGCCTTAAGTGCTTTTGGAGCAGGGTATATCATTATGCGTCTTTTCTTTGCGCATTATCCTGATAAATTTGGTGGGGCTCGTGTTGCAGTGGCTTGTTTAACGATAGAGATCATTGGTCAAAGTCTCCTCTGGCTGGCGCCAAATGGTATCTTGGCAATTTTGGGCTCAATCCTTACTGGATGTGGAATGTCACTTATTTTTCCTTCATTTGGGAAAATTGCCATACGCTCAATACCTACAGAAAATAGAGGTATGGCAATGGCAGCTTACAATGCTTTCTTCGATTTAGGTATGGGACTCACTGCTCCTATTGCGGGATTAGTGGCAGGGGGTGTGCATTATGAGTATATTTATCTTTTTGGAGCTTTAGCCGCTTGTATTGGACTATTAATAGCCATTTTGGAACTGAATAAAGAGAAGCAAGCAATTTAACTTGAACATGAAAGAAACAGATAAATCACAATTAGCCAGATATATTCGTAATATCATTTACCTAACAGATGAACAGTTAGCCCTAATACTCAGTTTTTTCAAAGTTACTTCCCATGTTAAAAATGAAATTATCATTGATGTCGGGGAGATAAATACTTATATGAACTTCATCGAAAGAGGGTGCTTGCGAATGTTTTTTATTGGAGAGGATGGTCAGGAAGTAACTCGTAACATATCTTTCGAAAATCAATTTGCCACAGGCTTAGCCAGTTTTATACAACAACTACCCTCCGAGGAATCTCTTCAGGCACTGGAACCAACCACCTTGTTTCGAATTGCCCGGAAAGATTTTTATTACTTATTAAACGTTATTCCTGCGTGGGAGAAATTTTACAGAAACTATCTAGAATTTGCATATCTCAACAACATCTCTATTTACCAACGAGAAATGATGAAAGACGCTACTGAACGTTACAAAGAGTTATTAAAAGTTAATCCTAAAATTGTAGATAGATTACCCAACAAAATAATAGCATCTTACTTAAATATGACTCCAGAAACACTGAGTAGAGTGAAGTCTAAACTTTAGATTTACGGGGTGGATAATTGAGTGAAATGACTCATTACTATACAAACTAGAAGATTGCTTTTATTTGGAAAAGTTATCTGTATGATAAGTCCAAATGAAAACAATCTTATTGGTGAATTAAGTATCGTGTCCCTCCCACTCCATTCGGAGCAATAAACTTCAGCATGTAATGGTGACTCTTCACGGTGTACTACCGTTGAAGATAGCAGAGAATGTGTCTATTAATTTCAAAGAGTTGAGTTATAATTTTTAAATACTTTTCTTTCTAAGTTGTCATCCTCCCAGATCTCAATCTTGTAGAAGTCTTCTCCTTCATCACCATCAACACTTGACAAATTTGAGGAATATATTCGGACTCTGTAAGTACTTGATTTAACAGGAATTTCCAATTCTATTGAGTCATTGGGACAATCCAAGATTTGAATTTTTCCATTAGTTACCGTCAATCCCCCTTCGACAATATGATCATAAAGACGGTAATCAATAGAATCATTTCTCTCTTTCAAAATACTTATTTCTCCCTTTACAGGTCCATAACATTCAGTATAAACAACTAAAAAATTATTATAAATACCAAGTCGTTCCTCGTAGCCATTGTCATCCAATTCGGTTGGTGATATGCCCCCTGCTATGTAAAATTGATGATACTGAGTATAAAAATTTAGTTTAGTATTCATTTTATGGTATTTATTCTTACTTGTACAAGCTAGTGTCAAAGTAAAAAGAAGAACGATATTTAGAACCTTCATGATGTTAAATTATCTCATTTAAAATTAAAGCTCTATTAGTGAAAATAATATAAATCCCTCTGAAAGTACTAGATTCATCAATAATATGGGTTCTATCAATCCCGTTGCCTCCGACTTTTTTCCAATCACAGGAGTTAAATCAGTGACCAATAACGTTAAACTTCACAGCGACAAATGTATTATCAAGTCAACTTTAGTAGCTTGTAAAGTCCAGATAATCTCTAATGAAAACTCGAAAAGCTATAGATTTCCATTCTGTGTACACTTGTATGAATCTATTCATCATTGACTCGATTATCCTTAGATACTGTTGTTGTGTAAGCTTCCTCCAAAATAGTACGAATTAATAAGTCTTTTATTGTTAACATAAATCATGTTAACAGCTTTGACAATGATTTCCTTAAAATTGAATCTAAAGAATTACCAATTGGACTTGTGTACCGAGACGCTTTCCTCAAAAAAATAACTCAAGACAAAATTATTAAAAAATAATACACTCATTTTTTAGGAATTCACATCCATTCTTCGCTTTTCTCGCAACAAAAGTATGTAACAAGCATTCGCTAATGAATTTGAATTGAACTACAGCTAGTATCGGTCATTTCACGGCTTAGTTTAATCCATATAGAAACGATAAACGTTGGATAGGTGATAGCTCTAATACTTCCGTTTTATCCATTTCTTCTTCAGTCAATGACACAGGTTCTTTGACTTTGGCTTTCTCAATTTTGTAATCATCCAGGACTTTTTCTTTGTAGTTTCATTTAGATACTCTATAGGGAGATGATCCAATTGATTCATTCGATTTACCATGGGATATTTGAGGGTAGATTTAGGTGAATAAATCTGTAGATAAATTCAGCAAGATATACCTAAGAGTACTCGGTAAAAAAGGAAATGATTCGCAAAGTCTGATGATAGTGTAAGTTAAATTGTAAAGATTGAGAAGGATGGATTGATAGGATGCTTAGAAACACAGAAAATAAGGTAGTATTAGAGGTGATATACTTTTGTAAATCAGGGAATTGTACAATGATTAGAAAGTTTTTAACGTGAAAAGATAAAAAAAATTATACTTTTTTATGACAAATGTTTGCATCGTATGATTAAACCTACTAATTTTGCATCACGAAAAACAACAAGCAAATAACTTTTGTAATTTCGTCCCCACAAGGTCCGTTCGTCTAGGGGTTAGGACACGTCCCTTTCACGGATGAAACACGGGTTCGATTCCCGTACGGACTACAAAAATTAGCTATTACAGGTGTACATCAATAATGTATACCTTTTTTTATGCCTGATAATCAGGTACTTATCAAAAAGCCGACCATTCTAAAATCATACAAACTATTCTGCTGACACTTAAATTGTTGCTGACACTTCAGTTACATGAGTTACCGATTATAGTTTACTTCGTTACAATACTTGAACCTTAAAATTCAAGTCCAATGAAAAAAAACAATGTTAAATGTACTATTTTACCTGAGAGGGTTTGGGAAATGTACAGTTCCATCAAAGGAATTAGTAATTACTTGCCAGCTTATGCTGGAAGATCAACCACGTGATACAGCTTTTTCTCTTAAAATAAGAGTACCAAAGAAGTATTGGTGGACTTTTACTGGCCAGGCTTCAGCAGATGGGAAATGGGTGGATCCCGAGTACTATAATGCTGATTTTGTAAACAAAAAGCTTAGAGAAACAGAGCAAACTTTACGCAATATTTACGATGTGCTAGATTTGCTTTACCCTGATGAGACTATCACCTACGACCACATTCGTCGTCATTATGACCCTAATTCATCTAAGATTGTTAAAGCTGGAAATTGTAAGACAATTCCTAGTTTAGAGCAAATCTATCACATGTTCTTTGAGGAGAAACAGAGAAGGAAAGGTATTAAAGAGCTTACTCAGAAAAGTTATCGTTCACGAATGAATAATATTTTTCAATTTTTTAGTAAAAAGCAAGGCATAGACACGATTCGACACAGAGACCTAGACCTATTTGAAAAGTGGCTTGGTGAGCAAAAAAATGAGAAGGGAGAACCTCGTTTTTGTCGAAATTATCGAAACAAACATTTAACTTTAGTTTATGACCTAGTCTCCTTTGCAGTAAAAAAAGATTATTTACAAGCAATGCCTTTAGTAGCCTTAGAGTTAAGCTATGAATCTAGCAAGCCCCCTCAGTATTTACTACCTCAACAAAGGGAAAAATTATTGACCGTTGAGGCGCCTTCACTTGTAAAAGCCCGTGATATAGCACAATTTCTTATGTACACGGGTTTTAGTTGGATAGACTACACGAATCTAAAGAACGAGCATTTGATGGATGATAAATGTTGGCGAGTCCAGCGGCAAAAGACTG
Source organism: Cellulophaga sp. BC115SP (assembly GCF_009905545.1). GTDB lineage: Bacteria > Bacteroidota > Bacteroidia > Cytophagales > Spirosomataceae > Flectobacillus > Flectobacillus rivi. The sequence goes on from NZ_JAAALB010000022.1 coordinate 54,118, forward strand.
AAGTATGGAGTATGCCAATTCTTTTACCCGAAGCTAAAGCTATCATCAATAAATATGGGGGTATAGAAAAATTACCCAGACCTGATGACTCGGATTTGAATAAAGAGCTGAAGCATCTAGCTGAATTTGCAGGAATAGCCAATGACTTGCTTCATCCGCTTCGAATATCTGATTTTCGAGAGACTTTTGCGAGTATGCTAGAAAATGAGTTTATGCTAGAGCAGCGAGTCATACAAGTGATGATGGGTCATACGAATCCTCGTCAAATACAATCCTATAGTCGTTTGATGCCAGCACGTATTCTATACGAATTAGAGCAATGGAAGCGTCGAACAGGAATGGAGTCATTAGGAGCTCAAGGGTAATTCTACAATACCAATGAGTCATATAAACATAAACCAGTGAAGCCTACATGAGAAATGGCTCATTGGTATTTAAAATTTATCAGCAGTTCTACTTGTCCCTATTCAAAGCAATTTCAAGTTGCTGGATTTTCTGTTCAGCTTCTTTCAGTTTTTCTTCAAGAAGGTATGTATGCTTTCTTAAATACTCATATATTTCACCCAATTGATCAATAGGGTTCTCATTTTGATTTCGTAGCATAGGGCCTTTCCCTGTGAGTACCCATTCTGGATTCAAATCATTATATTTTTGCAGAATTCTTTCTAATTTATCCACTCCAATAGTTTTTCCATTCTTCAATTGACTCGTAAATGAGCCATTGGATATTTCAATGGATACTTCAAAAGACCTAAGGCTAATCTTTTTATAATCAATATATTGTTTGATTCTTAGTAGTGTGTTTGACATATCAGTATTTAGTGATAAGAAGTTAAGATAAATTAAACTAAAACTTTGCAAGTGTAGGATATATCTTGCATATTTGTATGCTTACTTGTTACAAAATAAGATAAAAAATGGGATATTTCCATTGAAGTTCTATAGATTAAATCCTAAATAACTGTTAAGTATGAATATAGTAAAGCTACCATCCTATCCTTTAAGCTTTATTTGTTTTGATAAGCAACAAGGTCAATTTCTTAACGATGAAGACCTTGAAGAGATCCCTGTAAGTGAGTTTTTTAACAAGAATCCTCGATATATTGTGCTGCAAGGTGTAGGGCAAGACCAAGAGGGCTCACTCTTGTATTTGTATGATATTGTGTGTATAGATTCAGAAGATAGAGAACAACCTACTCAATTGAAGTACTACATCATATCTGAAGATGGAGAATTATTTTTAGAACCTCTACTAGATAACAAAAGACGGTTGAAATACTACCCTTCGGATGCTCAAAGTTTACTAAAAAAGCAAGGCAGTATGTTATTAAATCACTCATTCTAAATTTCTAATTCCATGAATTCTTTTCCTTGGAGCCATTTTCTACAATGGACAATCGTCTTAACGCTCGTGAGTTGGGCTTGCTTTTTCTTTTATGATTATTTTATTCTTGGTAGTAAAGAGCACGATGATATTTACCATAATCCTCTACAAGATAAAACTAGTGGTATTGATACACGAGAACAAATCCAAACTAAGCAGGTAGCATTTGATTCTTTATTGAAGAATCCATAGTGTTTTTTTTAAAATCACATCCAAAAAGTAAATAAATCATAAAATATAACTTATTAAAATAATAATATCATGAAGCAAAATAAATCTGATAAAGCAGTCAAGCGTATATTTTTTCTGCTGAGTCTATTTAGTATCACTCAAGGATACAGCCAATCGTCTTGGGCTTCCAAAGTAAGTGCTGCTTCCAATGCTGGCGCAAGTGCGATTAGTAGTGTCATGGATGCTGTAACCTCTCTATTAATGGCTATCGCAGCAGTGGCCTTCTTGATAGGGATTGTTAATGCTGGATTTAAGTATAAATCAGGTGACCAACAAGCCTTTAAAAACCTACAAGGCGTTTTGATGGGGAGCTTGATTGTACTCATTGGCGTTGGCTTGGCCAAAGTGTTATTCTTTTAAACCCACAAGAATGGCACAATTTAGAACACACAGGGGGGTAAATCACCCTCCTTTTTTTAGGGGCTTTCCCATGAACTTAATTGGGTATTTGATAGGGGTCTCAGTAGTGAGTTTGTTGATGACCAGCTTTGTATTTGGTTTATTTCTCAACTACCTACTGACGGTATTATTTACCTTACTGCTGAGTGGTTTTGTGATTCATAAGAGCTTTTACTATCTCAAAAGGTCAGGAATCATCGGATTAGAAAAAGCCTACTTGAGCTATGTAAAACCCATCCGTAAATTATCCCTCAAACGCAAACGACTAGAGCGTATCTATCTACAAAAGAAACGGAAAAGTTAATATGAATATCAATCTATCAGAACAGTTCCCCATCATTGGAATAGAGCCCAATTTAGGGGTACTTATCTCACGAAATGGCGATATTACCTTATGTTACGAGGCTGTATTTTCGCCCCTCAATTCTTTGAGTAGTGAAGACTATACTCAGATTAATGAGAATTTTAGACGAGCTTTTACGCAACTGCCTACAAATACGCTTTTACATGCCCAGACCTATTTTACCCAAAGTTCCTACGAGAGCAACACCTTGGAATTACAAGCCTCTCAAGAGAGTTATTTAGGTCAAGCCAATGAGCGTTTACTCTTTGAAAAATCTTTTAAAGAAACCAAAAGTTATTTGTATTTCACCTTGTGTAATATTTCTCCTCAAAAAAAGAACCTGTATAGTAATGGGCTTTTTAGTGGAATAATCAATCTTCAAAAAAGAGATTTTGATTCGGAGAAATTAGAAAAATTTGTCGATGGGGTAAGTCAATATCTCTCGGTCTTAGGTTCAGGTTTAAACTTTAGCTTCCGCAAGTTAAACCTAGAAGAATTGGAAGGAAGCTCTGGGAGTTTAAACATTTGCGAGCGCTATTTGATGCTGACGAGAGATGCCCAGGATAGTATCAAAGAAATACACTATCGAGCTGACGACAACATCCTACAAATAGGTCAAAAGCGCTGTGGTATCTTCAATATTGATTCCATTCATTCGATTAACGATAGTATCTCTTCATATATCAATGATCCAAAACTTAGTACAGAATTCAGCTTCTTTCCCTCAGCCCTTTGTAAAGATTTTACCCACAAGATAGATGGAGAAAGTATCTATAATGTAGTGATTTACAAAGAAGATGTGGATGCTTGTAAGGAAGAGCTTCGACAGTTGATAAAAACCAAGAGCAGCCTTTTTTCTTTTTCGGAAGAGAATCGCACCTCGATGGCAGATACAGAAGAGTTCCTACGAAACTTAGTAGAAAGTTCTGGACGTCTCTTACCTGTTCGGTTTTACAGCAACTTGATTTTTTGGACTGAAGGCAGTATCGAAGATTTTAAACAACTCAAAACAAGTATCCATACAGGGTTCAAGAAAAGGGATTTAATTCCTAGTGAATCAAGTGCAGAAATGCCCATCGTGTTTATGAACACCATGCCAGGGAATGCAGGGAATATAGGAGCAGACCAAATGGTGTTGACCTATAATGAAGTAGCCTCCTGTTTTTTAAACTTCGAAGAAACCTCAGCTTCTGATGGCAAAACAGCGATAGGTTTTCCCATGCTGAATAGAAATGGCGCAAGGACTTGTGTAGATATATTTGCTGAGAGTGGGAATTCACGACAACGTAAAGCCATCACAGGCTATAACTTCTTTTGTTTAGGACCCACTGGTTCGGGTAAATCCGTAACGATGAACTCCATCATTCGCACAGCAGTTGAGTCAGGTGCTTTTGTGATGGTGGTAGATGTAGGTCATAGCTATGAAATGCTTTGTAAGCATTATTTCAAAGGTTCCTATTTCTCTTTTGACATAGGTCAACCTGTGAAAATCAATCCTTTTAAAATCAATGGTGATACTCCAGGCGAACGACGGGTAGACATGATACTCAAGATATTGTTAAAGGCATGGAAGGGAGAAGAAGATTATAGCAAACTTGATGAAAACATCCTACTATCCTCCATCATGTTTTACTACAATTACCTGTCTAAGCAAAAAAAGATAGGAAAAGCGATTGAGGCAAGGTTTGATACCTACTATGAATATATGTTAGGTCCTTTTCGAGAGAAAGAACTTCCTCAACTCAATACCTCCCAAGAATTTCGAATAGAACATTTTTTGGACGTGATGAAAATCTTTTACACGGGAGGAGTCTATGAAGAAGTACTCAATGGACACTATGATATAGACCTACGAGATGAACGATTAATTGTCTTTGAATTAGATAATATCAAAGGTAACAAAGTGCTTTTTCCGCTCATAGTCCTCTACATGATGGGAACGTTTGAAGAGGTATTAAAGGAGAAAAAGAACCAACGCAAATATTTGGTTATCGAGGAAGCTTGGAAAGCCATCATGACAGAAATGTTTGCAGAGTACATCAAGGAGGTTTATAAAACTGCTAGAAAGTCCAATGGTACGATAGGTTTGGTAACACAGGAGCTCAATGACATTATTAGTAATGATATCATCAAAGATACAGTGATTTCTCAAAGTGATATTAAACTGATTTTGAGCATGGCGAAGTATGCGACTAAAATGGAAGCGATTGCCAAAGTGCTATCCTTACAAGAAAGGCACGTATCAATGATATTGAGTATGAACCGAGATTTGAAACCAGAGGACAAGTATCGAGAGCTGTTTATTTACTGGACTGCCGAATTGTATGGCGTGTATGGACTCTCTTTATCTGCCAAGGAATATTGGACTTATACGACTGAAGCTAAGGAAAAGAATTTGGTAAAATATTTAATGCAGATGGAGTTTGACTCGAAATTTCCCAGAACGCTAGACTATTTGGATGAGCTTTCACAAGCGAACCATTATGACTATTATAAAGTGATAGAGCATTGTGATGAGACTTTCAACTACCAATCAAAAATTAAGAGCAATCCCCATTTAATTAGGTAAGCGCCTAGAAAGAAGTACAAGGATTTCAAAGGCTCTTTAATCAAATTTTTAGCAATAAAACCTAAACTATCATGAATCAAAAAGACCCCAAGCGATTAGTCATACCCTATTTGAGAAGTGTAGATGTCAACACAAGAACCGCCCAACTCATGATGATAGGCTCTTTTGTATTCAGCTTGTGTATTAGTGTGAGTGCCTTTGTGGTGTATCGAGACGGGATATTAAAACAAAAAGACAACCCGTTGGTGATGGACAAAAATGGAGAAATACGTAAGACCTATGATATTTATAATGATGGCTATGAGACTGTATCGAAAAAAGCCCTCGTACTGAGAGGACATGAATTATTCTTTCGATTAGAGCCCGATGAACGTCAAATTTTTTCGAATATCCAACAGAGCTTTTACTTAGGTGATTTTCGAGCCCTGTATGAGTTCTATCAAAGTCAAGGCTATTACAACAACATCGTTCAGCGCAATACCATCCAATATATCAAACCAGATTCGATTGTATTTGCAGGAGGCAAAGGAAGGTTTTATGGGAAAGAATATATCCGAGGTCAAGGAGGACAAAGCGTAGAGAAATTTTTAGTCACCCAATTTGATGTCATTGAGCGAGACCGAACGGATAATAATCTATATGGTTTCTATCTGGATAAAATCAAGATTATCAAAAACAATTTAGTCTCAGAGGAGAGTGCGAAAAATGCGGGATTGAATTCAATCAACGCCCTAACCGAGAAGGAACATGAATAATTTTTTTAACCTACGTCTACTTAAATATCCCTTATCTCTCTTAATTATTGGCTTAGGAGTTGGTATATTCTTTAAAGTGTTTCCACCAACAGAAGAAAGTCTTCATAAAGATGATTTTGGCAAGGGTATCATCAATTTGAATCTAGCGAATTCAGATTCCACTATCTCTGAAAAGAAGCTTTTTAACGAAGAAGTGTCCAGCTCTAGTAATCCCAACACCTATTTAGGCACAGAAGATTCTTTACGACGTAAGCAGATTGAGTCTGAAAATAGAGTTAGTAATTTCAGAAGAGAGACATCTTATCAACAAGTGTCTCAGCATAATAGACCAGCTCAGTACTCTTCAAAGCAGACTTATTCTACTCGTTATGAAAGTCCTCAACCCACACTTTCCTATGCAGAGGTCAGTAGAGAGAATGCAACGATAGAACAGTTGAGAAGAAAGCTAAGTGCTCTGGAGAAAAAGCAACAAGTAGATAGTGTTCAGACAATCAAAGTTGAGCAAGGTATTAAGAAAGATAAAAATGGATTTCTAATAATCGATCAAGCTAGAGAAACAAGATTAGACTTGAGTCAAGAACAAAGCAATGGCTTTTATTCCAATGGTCGTAGAGCCTTAGATTTAACGGGTAACTATAGTCTCAAGGAAAGTATCGCAAGTAATTCTACTGCGGGAGGCAGCCAATTAATCAAAGGACGATTGATGGAAGATAAAACTGTGCGAGATAATTCGAGTGTTAAAATTATGGTTTTGGAAAATAGCGTAGTAAATGGTATTTCCATTAACAAAGGTCAAGTGATCCAAGGTAAATGTGTGGTAAATGGCGACCGTCTGCAAATAGGCATTAGTGGGTTTGTTGAGGGTGATATGTATTACCAATTAGAAGGACGAGTCTTAGATGTAGATGGCGGGGAAGGATTAAATATCAATTCAGCTATTGACATGAAACTTAGCAAACGAGCCTGGGGGCAAAATACCTCAAGTGCTTTAGGTTCAGTCAATCCTTTACTGGTGTATCAACCCACTGGAAATATCGGAACCACTGTAGCTAACCAAGTAGTAGGCAGTTTAGTCAACCAGTCACTCAATGGAGCTAATCAGTATTTGAACGCCAAACTCAATGATATCAAAGCCCATATCAAGGCAGGTCAATTATTGTATATCCAAGTACGAAAGCGCTAAACACAAACCATTTTTCAAACAAAGCAGATACAAGAATGAAAAACAAAACAACAAGGCTGATACGCTTATGGCTAATCGCCATGATAGGGCTAATTCAAACAAGAGTGATAGGTCAAACTCCCGATAGCCTAGGTGTTAAACCTACGATAAAAGATAGTGTACAAAAAGTACTGTCAAGTTTTCAAACCTTGCAGTCGCTTACTTTGCCCTTGCAAAAAGAGCAAATCCGAGGAAGTTATCGCCTAAGTGTTGCTTTTTTCAAGACCTCTCATATCATTTTCGATTCCAAAATTGTCTATTTCGATATAGGTTCAAAAAATATCATAGGAGAAAAAGCTGAAAATCTGGACAATGTGCTCAAGCTAAAAGCGGCTTATCTAGAATCCTTTGAAACTAATGTAACCGTGGTAACGGCTAGTGGTAAGTATTATTCATTTTTAGTTAACCACAGTGAAAATCCTAGCAAACTCAATGTAGTGATGGAACCCATCTTAGTAGACTGGTCTAATCAGAACGTCACCTATAATCAAGGAAAAGGTAAAATTCTCTTGAGTGGAGAAGGAATGGATGAGGCAAGTTTTAAGCGACTGTCAGCTTATGCCTTGGAGCAGAAGAATATTAAGCATATTCGAAGTATAGTGGGTAACGTTAGTGTGGAAGTCCAAAGTATATTGACCAAAGGGAATATGGTAATGGTGAGTTTAAAGCTTAAAAACAAGTCTTCGCTCAACTATGAAGTGGACTATCTCAAGGCATATATCCGTGACAAAGATAATTACAAAAGAGATGTCACGCAAGAGCTGGAGGTAAAGCCCGTGTATGTGTATTTGCAGAATCAAGGCAAAACTCCTAAAACGATTGGTGAAGCCAAGGGCGAATATGGTGTAGTACTATTATTCAATAAATTTTCGATAGCCGAACATAAGACTTTTGACTTGGATATGGTAGAGAAAAATGGAGGACGCAACTTTCATTTAGTTACAGATTTTGCCACCTTTTACAACCAAATGGAACAACTGTAACTATGAAGACAAGGATATTGATTGTATTAATGTTGGCTATGGGCGTTTGGAATTCCTATGGACAGATACGAAATAGTGGAGCGAATTACCTCGAATTATGGGCAGGTAAACCCTTATTGTTTTCAGATAATGGCTTATCATGGCGAGCGGGTGAATCCGTTTTGGGACTAAGTTATGCTATAGGAAGTTCTAGAGGAAATTATCATAGACTAACGGCTAAGTACCGCAAAGAATATGTAAGTTCTCAGCTTGTAGGTAGTAGTGAACACTATGACAATTATCAATTTGGCTATAGCTACGAAAAGACCTTACATATCGGTAAAAAACATTTATCCTATTGGGGTTTAGTCTATGGCTTGGGGCTCGGTATAGAAAACCATATTCCAATCACTGAGCAGACTAGCACAGTAGCATATCCATACGCCACATTGGGGCTCAGATATGAGAAGTTTTTGGGGCCTAATGTCGGAATTTTAATCGGATTAGATGCCGATGCAACGACGAGTGTTATCTCACAAAAAGGCAAATCAAATCTATTCCTAGGAGTCAAATTTAAACTTTAAGAAGCATGAAAGCACAAATATTATTCTTAGGCTTAATGATGCTAAGCTTAATAGGTTGCCGCATTGAAGAAGACATATCGGTATCCAACCCCAGTGAGTTTGACTATAACTTTCAGCTCTTTAATATGGACTATCCGAGTGATACTTTACAAGTGGGGCAATGGTATCGTTATGAGCTTTATATAAAGCCTTCAGAAACAAATACTAAAAAGGTCTATTCCCATGAGATAGTCCTCAGTCCAGTAATTACCACAGGCAAACGAGGGTCATATCAACTATTTACCTTATCTGGAGATAGCCTGACAGGTATCAAACGTTTTGGGGATAAAGTGAAAATCCTGAGCGATTCTCTGCAAAATAATCGAATCATCCTCAAACAGAGAATAGAAATGCCTAATGCCTCAGGCAGTGTAGTGCAAACCACAACACTATGGTGGAATACCATCGAAAAAAGTATGGTGACTAATCTTTATGTAAAATAAGAGAAGGACTCAGATATTGTTGATTTCTCACGATAGCATAGTGAAGATGTACCCCCGTAGTTTTTCCAGACCTTCCACAGGTTCCGATGATTTGCCCTTGTAAAATGGATTGGTTGGTAATGACAAAGATACGATTGAGATGTCCATAAATCGAAGTAAAACCTGCTAGATGTTGAATCTTGATAAAATAGCCGAGCGAACGAGAATAACCCGAATGGAGAATAATACCATCGGCTGTAGCAAATACCTGTTGGTCTAGTGAAGCTTTGAGGTCGATACCTTGATGAAATTGGAGCTGTCTGGTCAAAGGATGGATTCTAAAGCCGAAATTCGAGTTGAGCCAGAGTTTACTAAGTGGTTGATAAATAGGCAGTTTGAATTCATATAAAGTCAACACCTGAGCTTTTAGACTTGAATCTGTAGAGTTGAGTAACTCAACGATTTGTGGGTTATCTAGCTGACAAAGCAAAGAGTCTAAGTTTTTCTGAGCTGATGCAGAATGGTATGAGAAGATAATCACAATTATTAAAACTAATCGGGCCATAAAAATATACATATAGAAATTTATAGATTTTCAATTATTTAACACTAATAACCAACGAACATTATGATAGAAATGATATTTGATAGTTTGGGTTTACTAATGCTACTGCTATTATCCATGTTGTTAAATGGAGATGGACAATGGTTGAAGGGACTACCTTTTTATGGAAAACTGTATCATCAACATTATTACCAGAGCATCTACAGTTTGATGTATTGGTATGGTGTGTTTAGTTTTTTTCCTATCAAGCAAAATACATTTACAGGTCTAGAGGTCTTTATTGGCTTTTTTTTGCTAGAGATAGTCCTGTTTATCTGGCTATCGAGTCCTCTAAAAAATGAGCGTAAGGAGGTGCTTTTAAGTATCGGAACTATGCTTAAAAGTAAAACTTGTTTCTTTGAACTAAAAGATACAAAAGACCTTCGAGAACTCAGACTATTGCTACAAACTGTAGTCTTCCCCCTACTTTTCTTCACAGCAAACGCCTATTTATTAGTAGGCTTATTATTCACATTTAACCTCCTATAAAAATGAAACTAAGCAAAACGAAAAGACTTTGGCTTGTTGCTATCATGGTCTTGTTACAGCATCCAATAAGTTATGCTACGGTAATAGACCCTAGTAATTTGGCACAAAACATTATTCAAGTGATTCAACAAAAGATAGAATCGAAACTCACAGGTGACCAAAAAGAAATAGCGAATTCCCAGTTAAAGACCGAGAGTCAAACCACAGCAGACATCATCGGGATGAATAGTAGTGTGAAAACAAATTTGAATCTCGATGTAGCAACCTTTAACTACGAAAACACCCCTTCTTTAGTCTATAAATCCTACTACAAAAGTTTAGACATACGTGGGAAGAACTACGCACTGTTGGTTCATTTACAAAAGGTAAAAAGCTATTATGAAAGCAATGTGATTGGGTTATTGAGCCCGCAGCGCAATAAAGTTTATGTGGGTCGATTCAACAGTATCACTTTAGCCATCCAAGATACAGATTTACTCTATAGTCAATTTACGAATACTATTGATAATGGTGGAAGTCTAGGTAGCAGTCTCACTGAAACAGGAGGCAGTCATAACTCCAGCGTATCTACAAGCACGTCCTTAGATGCTCAGGCGAATACCAGGGAATTACAAAAGGCTTATGACAAGCAGGTCAATGGTCTTACTACACAAATTTCAGATATAGAAAAGGCAAGAGCAGACCTTAAACAAAAGCTGGAAGATGAAGGAGTTTCCTTGAGTGATTTTACTGCTTTGGGAGGCTTTTCAGGTCCTATCAATTTAATATCGAGTCTTTTTGGGGGAGGAAAAGCCAAAGAATATGCCCAGCTATATAATGAGCTGACGGCTAAGTCTACGAGTTTACAAGACCAACTTACAGACCTGCAATATGATTTTCAAAGCCAAATGGCTGGAGCTATAGAGAGTGCTACTGGAGGCTTAGGAGGTATTTTTGGAGGAAATGCCAATGAAAAAGGGCGAGGTCAACGTATTGAGATAGATGCCCCAATGGGTCGCATGGGTGATGCTGACAGAGTTAAATATGCTACAGAAGCCTATAAAAGCTTAGAGATGCTAGAAGTACAAATTACACGCTTGGAAAACGAGTTGCGAGCTATCAAAGCCGATTATGATTTGAAGAAATATGTGGATGAGACAAAGTTTTCAGCTTCAGGTTTCTATGATGCTTCAGGTGCAATGGACTATCAAAAGATGATGAATTTTGATAAAGAGTAAACAGGTCTTTGATCCAAAGAAATTTAATACTTCAAGATTTTAAAACTTGTATTGAACATGGCAGATATTAATCATTTAATCGTAGAAATCAATACCGTTACCAAGGAAATAAAAGATGCATTTAGCCCCTTTTTGACAGTAGGTCGAATGGCACTGGGTTTAGGTGCTGTAATATGGATTTCCGTGGATGCATATAAAGTTTTAGCAACAGGCGAACATGATGGAATAGCAAGCCATTTTCGAGGCTGGCTGAAGCCATTGTTTATCTCACTTCTTTTGATGCTTTATAATCCACTACTATCTATCTGTGACTTTTTGATGGAACCCACCTATGCTGCTACTCAAGGCTGGGCAGTAAGCTATATGAAACAAAATGAACAGATAGAAGATAAGTATCAAAAGGATTTGGAAAATATCTATATGACAGCGACTGTTGAAGAGAAAAGAGAAAATAGTAACGAGGGTGATGGTATGATGGATAGTCTCAAAGGGGTTGCTATGGGTATAAGTACTTTGGTCGATAAAATTCGATTATACACCTCTCCAAGCTATATTTTAGGTCTTCTTCTGATGCTACTCAGTAAGATTGTAAACTTTTGTTTGATTGTGAGTTATTTAGGCATTTTGGTGATGCAAAATATCAATTTAGCCGTCATTATTGCATTCGGACCTATTAGCATTGGTCTTTCCATCTTCCACCCTTTCTCTGATAATTGGAAAGCCTTTTTTTCAAATTACATCTCTAAATTATTGTGGTACCCAGTTGCTAATATGTCCCTAGCGATTGCCTATCGATTAAAAAATATTTCAGACCAAAATGCTTATGATATACTACTGAAGTTTGCCAAAGCAAGCGTAAGTGCTGGTCAAACTGTAGCTGGAAGCATCAATAATGCAACAGGAATGACAGGAATAGATGTCATTCAAACGATTGACTGGGTTCCTATTTTTTTAAGTATAGGTGTCACTATTGTGGGTTGTTTTGCCGTGATTAATACCCCAAGTCTAGTAAGTAATATCATCACAGGCGTATCAGGAGGCATGACTTCTTCCCCAGTTTCAGGAACGATGGCAGCAGGTGCGATTGGTGCTCTGACTTATAAAGGAATCGGAGCTTTAAGAGGTATGATTTCTTCTCCCAATAATGGCTCATCATTGAGTAATTCCAATCCTGCTAATACTAGCTCCTCTGTTTCTTCTCCAGAGACAAATGCAAATCCTAAAGTTTTTGGTGCTCCCAAACCTTCTGAGAATCGATCCAATATTGAGATGTAACAAGTAGGTTTCGGTACAATCAAAAACTTGCTTCGTTTTAAAAAAGTAAACAAATAGAAAAATGTAGTTAACGAAATAATGGTATGAGTCAATTTAATGCAGAAAAGCATTTGGAAGATGTTTCCAAAATAGCAGACCAACTACTCAAACTTTTAGGAGAAACGGGACGATTACTTGCTAGAAAATCTTCTAATGAAAATATCAATTATCAGTCAGAGGCCGAACGCTTGGTTAAAGGGAAATCTAGCTCTTTATTGGGCTACACCGACTACACTTTATTAGATGAACCAATCTATCGAGAAGGGAAGTTTAAACTACTTCCCTCCAGTGAATTATCCTTCATTGAAAAAAAGCAGGTTTTAACAATCCCTCAAAAGCTAGAAGGACATTTGTCTGAGGAAGATGTGAGTCTACTAAAAGATACAGGGCACCTTAATCGGATTATTTATGTGGACCAAAACGGCGTTGCCAAAGCCCATTATTTGTCTCTAGATCAAGACCTCAATGAAATGGCCCTGTTGCCAGTCAATAGCTTCAAGCTTCAACAGGAAGTAATGGGTGTGAAACTAAGTAAGGAACAACGGGAATCATTACTCTCTGGAGAGACTGTTCTATTGAAGGGACTAATCAACCCAAAACAGCCTGAACAACCATTTGACTCCCTAGTAACTATCGATGCAACAAAAGGAGGCTTGTCTTTCCAATCACCTTATACTATTCCACCCACATTGGCAGGCAAGGCACTTAGTGCTGAACAAATAAAAGCCCTTGAGTCGGGAGAAACGCTGATGCTTACGGGACTTTACTCCCGTATAAAAGATAGGTACTATGATGCTTATGTGAGCTTGAATCCCGATAAGGAAAGTTTAGCCATTACTCCGTATTCTGTCCCTAAACATCTACTGGGCAGAGAGTTGTCCCAAGAACAAATTCAAGCGTTACGAATTGGCAAAGAAGTGTTTGTAAGTGGGTTGACTTCTAAAAATGGGGAGCTTTTTGATGCCTATATCCAACTCAATAAAGAAAAGGGTATTCATTTTAAACGGTCACCCGAAACTACAACGGAGTTGATTACCAAAGAGGAAAAACAGGAAGTTATTCATAAGACCCAAGATAAGCAGATAGAGAAAGTGGATTATAGTCTGAGTAGTCGTTTACGTCCAACGCCAGGCATAGTAGTATCTAATTCCAGCGTGTGGCAAAGTCCAACGGAAGCCCCAGAGAAAAAAATAGGACAACAACTAGGTAGAAAACTTTAGACCATGATAAGATGAACGAGAAAAACTTAAAATTGCTTCAAATATATTTTAGTGAATCACAACGAAAAGTTATCCAGTCCCATAAAGTGATACAGGATAACATAGAAGGATTTATAGAGGCTTATTCAGCGCTGAGTTTAAGTGGAGCATTAGATAACTCAGCCTATCAAATTATTTATCCAATTCGTCGTGGTCTAGATTATATCCATAGTTTACGGTTAAAATCCAAAGATGATGCTTTGGAAAAGATTAATGAATCATTTGAGAAGTTAACTGTTTTTAACAGTCGAACAAATGAGAGTTTGATATTCATTAATTTACTCTTTTCAGAAGGGAAATTACCTCTTTTGATAGATCAGGTAAAGGAGAACCTTACACGAAAGCCTATAGAGAGTCTTGCTCTGAGCGCTACTACTCATGAACTTCATGAATCAATGTTATTGATTTCGAATACAAATTTACAAGTACTCAATCGACTAAAACTAGCAGAAACCCATGCAAACAACCGAGAGAAATCTAATCCAGAAGGTCTTCCCATTACTGGAACTCAATCTTCAAGAGAGAGTATGGGAGATTCAGACTCAGCAATTACAGAACACCCTTCAGGAGGTTCGAGCTCAGATGGCGACGCTGAAAAAGACCATCAAGACCCAACAGTTAGCCAACAATCCTTGTTTGGAGTTGGAGAACAGCTTCAAGGAACTTCAAAAGCAGGAGAAAGCAGTTTGGGTGGAACTCCAGACGAGAAGCCTCTTGCAGGAGCTTTAGTCACAGAGAGGCTTTTTAATCAAGAAGCCCCTCTTACTATTGAGGCTTTATTGGCAAAACATCCACCTGTAGTGGTTGAAAAGTTTGTGTCTCTCATGGAGTCGATTAATGATGGCAAAAAAGCTATCTATCATTCATTAGAGATACAAGTCTTATCGATAGAAACGCCAGAAGATGAACCTATTACAAGGGTTTATTTAGGCAAGATAGCGGACAAAGACCAAAATGAATGGTATAACTTGCTTGATAGTCAAGGAGACTATGTTTCATCTGCCAATTGGCGAATAGCTTCACTCATTAAAGATGATTTAAAGCAGTATGTGGATGAAGTTCGTAGAGCTTTTTTAGAAGTCGAGCTTAAAACATTGTTTGGCGAGATATTTGACCTAGTAAGTCAATCAGAAGATGCTACCATTTTTCTAAAATCAATTGCTGAAAGCCAAGGACTAAAAAGTCCTACTGGTCGAAAGCTCATGCAAAAATTGTTTGGTATAGCGCAAGAAGACTCAAAGGATGTACGTCTTGAAAAGTTTAAAAATTGGTATAACACTTATAAAAAACAAGAAAACGATGATGCCGAAACTACATTACGAAATCGTGTTGGAGCAATACCTACAACAGCACCAACAGAGTTTTTACAACCAGTTAGTACTCCAGAACCAGTTGGAGATTTATCTGAACCAGCGAGTACAGACCTTCATGGAAGCAGTAGAGAAATTGAGTCAAACTGGGATAGACGAGAAGCTAGCCATCGAGACGAACTGGTCACTTCTTATGCCGAGCCATTAGAAGTAGCAATACCTGAAGATGCTATTCCTAAGTCAGATGAACGTTTTTATTTAGAGGGAGTTCACTCTGCCAAATTTAACACCTTTCAACGCCTTCAAGGAAATTTGAAGGCGTTAACCTTATTGAATGATTTATTCAGTGATGTGCGTCAAGCCAACGAAGCTGAGAAGAAAATCCTAAGTGAATATGTGGGTTTTGGAGGCTTAAAAGACATTCTATTAAATCCAGCAATTGATGCCAACTGGGGAGAAAGTAACAAACAATATCGAGAATCCATAAGAGCTATCCATGATGTGATTAAACAGTTGGAGGGCAAAGGCTTTCACGGACTTCTTCTATCTGTACAATCTACCATATTAGATGCTTTTTATACAAGTGAAACTGTCATAAAGGGTGTCTATGACGGATTGAAAACCTTGGGTTTTACAGGAGGGGAAATATTAGAACCTTCCGCAGGTATCGGCAATTTTATTGGTTTTATGCCAAAAGAGATGCGTGAAAATTCTGTGATTACGCAAGTGGAAATCGACCCCATTTCTGCACATATCAATCAACAACTTTATCAAGATACTGAAGTCTTTAATCGACCTTTTCAAGGTGCCAAAATACCCTACAGAAATTATGATCTTGTGGTGTCTAATATTCCTTTTGGGGATACAAGGGTATATGACCGAGGCTTTAAAGGTGAGTTGTCGGTATTTCAGCAAAGAATCCATAATTACTTTGTGGCTAAATCCCTGTTAGTTGCCAAAGAGGGCGCTATTGTTGCCTTAGTGGTTTCGAAACGGCTTTTGGATTCTCCAGGCAATCAACCCATTCGAGAGTTTATCGAACGCAATGGGACTTTTTTGGGTGCTGTCCGTTTACCACACAAAACTTTTGAGAACGCTAACACACAAGTCAATGCTGATATCCTTTTCATCCAAAGAACTGCTCTTAAACTCAGTGAAGAAATCAATCCAGTAATTAGTCAAACCAAACGCATAGAAACTCAAGCCCAAGACGGTACTCCTGCTTTTTATGATATTAACGAGTATTTCTTACAACACCCAGAACAGGTATTGGGAGCTATTAAGTTGGGAGGCATGTATGACCAAAATGACTACAAAGTACTAGGGGAATTGGATGGAGAAGTCTTGTCTAAGCTAATTCAAAATACCTTACAAAAGTCCATTAGCGAAGGCAAATTAGTGGAGCTTTCACAAAACGAAACCTTGGAGGAATCTTGGGTAGAAATCACGCATCTGGATGATATTTTTGCCAAGGTAAAAAATGGGTCCATTGGCGTAGATGATGGTGTTCTCTATAAAAAGGATCATGAAGAGAATATAATTGAAATCCATGCGACTGAACCTATTGAAAAAATTGAAGCCTATTTAGCGATAAAAGATAGTTTAATGGATTTGATTGAAGGGGAATATAATGGATTAGCCATTCCAGTACTGGATGATTTACGCACACAAACACGAGAATTACACCGAAGCTTCATAGAAAAGTATGGTAATTATGAGGTCTCTCTCAAGAAGATTGCTCGATTGGATGAGGACTACTATAATGTCATGAGCTTGCAAGACCACAAAGGTAGAGAGGCAACCATTTTACACCAAGCGACTATTGCTCCCCAAAATCAGGTTAATCAAGTATCGGATATCAATGATGCTATTACCTTGTCTTTGTATGAACGCAATTATATTGACTTGGCTTACATTGAGAAACTGACTAATAAAAGTACTCCTGAAATACTCTCAGAAAGTCAAGGACTTATTTTTTATGACTTACAGCAAGATAAATACGTGCATCGAGATGAATATTTATCAGGAGATGTTAAAGCAAAACACCGATTTATTCAAGAGGTTATCGCTCAAGGAAATACAGAATATCAAACTCAACTGGAGTCTTTAGAGCAAGTACTACCCAAAGATATTCCTTCTAATTTGATAGAAGTAAGTCTGGGCGCTCGATGGATACCCACTTCTGACTACAATGAGTTTATCCGAGAATTACTCCAGATTCCTAAAAATCTGGTATCAATCCATTACAACAAAGCGATGGATGATTATAGCGTATTGGGTCAGCATTTTAATACGCTCACGAAAGGGGTATTTTCTACAAGTCGTTTGAAAGATACCGAAATCATCGAATATGCTTTTAGAATGGAGGCACCAGTCATTAGAGATAAGGTGTCAAGTAACCCAGATAGATACGTAGTCAATAAAGAAGAAACTGCGCTAGCGGCTGAAAAGATAGCCTCCGTGAAGGAGAAGTTTGGAAAATGGATTTGGAAAAGCGCTGAACGCAGGGAGCGATTGGGTCAGATTTACAATGACCTATTTAATACCACTGTGCTTAGAAAATACGATGGTAGTCATTTGAACTTTGAAGGGCTGAATGGCATCAACTTTTACGACCATCAAAAAGATGCAATATGGCGCTTGTTACAAAATAATGGTGGTATTGTAGACCATATCGTAGGAGGTGGAAAAACCTTCATTATGGTGGGTGGAACTATGAAAATGAAGCAATTAGGGATTGTCAAAAAACCGATGATTATCGCCCTGAAGTCAACAGTTCCTCAAATTGTAGAAGCTTATCGACAGGCATACCCCTTAGCTAATATCTTAGCACCAAGTGAAAATGATTTTAAGAAAGAAAACCGATTGGCATTGTTTTCTAAAATAGCCATCAATGATTGGGACTGCGTAATCATGACCCATGATAATTTCAATACCATTCCTCAATCAAATGTGTATGAAGAGCAATTAAGTCAAAGTGAAATTGAAGAATTACGAGGACAAATCGATGAGATAGAATTAGATGCTGGTTTGGATTATCGAGAGCGCAAACGTCTCATTGGCAGAGTGATGAGTCAAATCAAAAAAGTTGAAGCAAGATTAGAACGCTTACTGGATAGAGCGAAAGATAATACCCTGACCTTTCAACAAATGGGGATTGACCACTTGATGGTAGATGAATCCCAGCAATTTAAGAACTTAGCTTATACCTCAAAGATTCGGAATGTAGCGGGGATGTCCAAACAAGAGGGTTCTAAACGAGCCTTTAACCTCTTGGTGGCTATTCGTTCGCTACAAGATAAATTTGGAGGAGATAAAGGAACTACCTTCTTATCTGGGACACCTATTTCCAACTCTTTGGTTGAAATGTATCTACTATTCAAATACCTACGCCCCAATAAAATGAAGGCTTTGGGTTTTGATACTTTTGATCAATGGGCAACCAATTTTGCCATTCCTAAAACCGATATTGAGTTTTCTATTACAGGAGAATTCAAGCCTAAAACTCGTTTTTCAGAATTTATCAATGTTCCAGAATTGGCGATTCTCTACACGGAGATTGCGGATATTCGCAATGATGATAATTTAGTCCTAGATAAGCCTCAAATGCTTGGTAAGGGATACCAAGTGAAGACCTTGTCAATGAATGAAGTTCAAAAGGATTTTGGGCAGCGAATCATAGAATTTGCGAAGACCAAAGATGGAAATGTACTAGGATTAGGTAAACTTTCAGAAGGGCAAGAAAACGCATATATGTTATTGGCGACCAATTTAGCCAATAAAATGTCCATTGATATGCGTTTGATAGACCCCAATGCAGCGTATGACCCTCAAGGAAAAGTAGGTACTTTGACACAAACCGTTTTTGAGAAATATCAGGAATCCACAAACCATAAAGGGACTCAGTTGATATTTTCTGATACAGGAACTCCTAAAAGTAAAGAGAGTTTTGCAAGTCTCATGCAAGATTATTTTCAAGATGAAGTAGGACTCGATGTAGAAACCATGAGAAGCCTATTTACGGGAAATAATGTAAGCCCAGCCCAGTTGCGTCAAAGGTTAAAAGATGAATTGCTATTGGATGATTCACAAATAGATGAACATATCGAGCTAGCTAGAAACAGTAGTGAAGGTTTTAATCTTTATCAAGAAATTAAATTTCGCTTAGTAGAAAAAGGTATTCCTGAAAATGAAGTAGTGTTTATCCATGACTATGCGACGGCAAACAAAAAAGATGAGCTTTTCAAAAAAGTCAATGAGGGTGAAATTCGAGTAGTATTGGGTTCTACCCAAAAGCTAGGGACAGGTGTCAACGTACAAGAGCGCATTGTGGCCTTGCACCATATAGACGCCCCGTGGCGACCTAGTGATATGGAACAGCGCAATGGTAGAGGAATAAGACAAGGGAACAGAATTGCCAAGGAATTCTATAACAATGAACTACCCATTTATACCTATTGCTCTGAATTAAGCCTAGATACCTTCAAATATCAATTACTGCATACCAAAGACTTTTTAATCAGACAGATTAAAAATGATTCGATAGATCCTGCTTTGAGAGTTATTCGAGAGATAGATGGAGATAGTGAAGGCGGACAAAGCTATGGCGAGATATTGGCTAATTTATCGGGTAATACTGATATTCTGGAAAAAATAAGGTTGGAGACTTTGATAAATAAATTAGAGAAGTCGAAAAAATCATTTGAAGCTGAGGTGTTTGATGCTGTTGAAAAAGCCAAGAAAATAGCGTCACTATTACCTGAAAATGAGAAAAATATCGAAAAAACTTTTCAGGATGTCTTGTATGCTCAAGAGCACCTCCAAAAGCGAGAGGATCCAATTCTAAACACTCATCGAGTGGTGTTTGAAGGTTTATCCTTGAATGGTGCGCCTATTGAGAGTCGAAAAGAATATGGAGAGGTGTTACATCAAATGATTCATGATGGTTTGTACTTGAAACAGCCTAATGAGGTTGTGAATATTGCCCAAGTGTATGGATTGACCCTACAAGCACAAAAGCATGAAGGGTTATTCACCAAAGGCGTAGAAATTCGCTTGTGGTTGACAGGTCCATCAGAGACAAACTATCAATTCAATTACTCCAGTATTCCTGGTGTGATGGTCAATTCGATGGAGAAAACAATGCTGAGCTTTGAGCAACTCCTTCAGACTCAACAGGCCGTCCTAGAACGCAATAAAGAAAAGATAGCCGACTATCAAGAGCTGTCTACTCGTACTTGGAACAAACATGAGGAGCTTCAAGAAGCAAAAGACAAGCTCAAGGAAGTACTTGCTAGACTTCATAGTGAGCCAATTTCTGACACAAAAGAATTAGGAAATACCTTAGCCATAGCACCTAATGAGAGTTTAGGTACCTCTGCAAGTTCTTCCATTGCCGACAAAAATGAAGATGTGCTGCTATCTGAGTTGCTATATTTTTGGTCTATCGATGATGAGTGTATGAAGGCACATCAAACTGCTTTAGAAAAACTTACAGGACTTACGCAAAAGGGTGTCATGGCATCTATGCAGGCATTGACGGCTTCAGACCTTCGGATTAACTGGTTTGAAACAGGCTTTGAGTCATTGCCGAAAGCATACAAGTTTATACAAGATGCTTCACCATCTCAACGCCTCTTTATTGATATACCTAAAAATGGTCAATCAAAGAGTTTTATGTCTATTTCGGATGATTATGTATTGGTATTACCCCCTACTAAATCACAAGATTATCGTCTGTTGAACTTACCCTCTTTGACTTATCAAGAATGTAAGACGATTAATCATGAAGGGAAATATGACTATCAGATTTATCCAAAAGCCTACGCTGAAAAGTTTGTAAAGAAACAACTCGATGACACCCTCGATCTCCTAAAACACCTTCCAGAAAAAAAGAATCAACTCTTTTTTCAAGAACAACTACAAAGTTTTCTGGGTAAAGAAGGATTTCAAGTCAGTTTTTCCTCTGATGAGCTTCAGGATTTGATGCGAGGAAAATTGTCAAGATTGCTTATCGCTCCCAAATCTAATATGACTGATCAAGAACATGCCTATATCCAAAAAGTCTTAGCACATGAGGGCTTTGAAGTAAAAGTATTTCACAATGCTGATATTCAAAATCGGGCATTGGCTTTAACTCAAATCATGACCGAGGTTATGCAACAAGTTCGAGCTTCAAATTTGGACTTGTATAGAGAATGGGCAAACCAGCCTTCCTATAAAACGGAGCTACAAGAAAAAGTAATAGAACAAATGAATTTCCCTGACCTCAGCAAAGAAGCCAAAGTACAACTCATTTCACGGAATCTAAGTACTGGCGCATTAAACTTGGAACTTCATATCAAACAGCCTGAAGTACATATTCCTGATAGACTTAAAGAGCAATTGACAGAAGAAGAAAGTGCTCAACTCCAAGCTTATTTACCACTTACTAAAATCGTGTATCTTCAAGATAAAAGTGGTGGTATTGTAAAGCCACACTATGTAGCCGTTGACCCAGAGCTCAACAAAGTATTTATGCTTGCCATCAACCAATTAAAACTACCAGAGCAATTCTATGGCTTAGCGCTCACAGAAGAGCTCAAAACTAGTCTTAGAAATGGTCAGGAAGTCTTGTTAGAAGGCTTACAAAACAGTGAGCATGAACCTTGTTTTGATGCGGTGATACGAGTTGATGCCAGCAAAAGAAGTTTGGTAATGGATAGTTCTGCTGCCAAAATAGAGTCATTTAAAGAGCAATCAACCATAGAAACACCAGCTTTTTATCAACGCTCAATGAGTGTTGAGCAGAAGAATATGCTAGAACCTGAATCCAATAAGAAAATTCATTCTGTAGGAAATTTGTAAACAAATCAAGAGTTATGAATCACAAGAAACTAATTATCGTTGAGAGTCCTAATAAAATTAAGAAAATACAATCCTTGGTTGGTGAAACCTATAAAGTAATGGCCTCAATAGGACATATTCGAAGACTGCCTTTAAAATCGCTCGGCGTGTTGCGAAACGAGGGTTATCAATTGGAATATGAAATGGAGGATAGTAAAAAACAAGTAATAGCCTCATTAGTAGCAGAAACCAAGAAAGTAGGTAGAGATCAAGTGCTTATTGCCTCAGATCCAGACCGAGAAGGCGAAGCCATTGCTTACCATTTGGCAAAAGTGTTAGGATTAGATTTGAAAAGTGTATGTCGAATCGAATTTCATGAGCTAACCTCCAAGGCTATACTTCAAGCTTTGCAAAGTCCAAGAGTGATTAACCTTGCCTTGGTTAAAGCCCAAGAGGCTCGACGTGGAATTGATAGATTGGCAGGTTTTGAGGTTTCTCAAGTGCTCAATCGAAAATTGAAGAAAGTAAATGCTTCGTCTTACTCGGCAGGGAGAGTACAATCCCCTGCCCTAAAATTGGTCGTAGAACGTGAACGAGCGATTGCTGCCTTTGAACCAAAATCGTCTTATAAGCTCAAGGCAAGCTTTTTTACCTCAGTGAATCACGCTCAGTTAAGTCCACTACGATTGACAGCCAATTATATGGGTGACGCATTTGAACGAGAGACCTTACTACTTTATTTAGATGGAGCTCATCAACATGAATTTCAGGTAGAAAAAGTAGAAAAGCAGGAAGTCCAACGACGTCCTAGTCCTGCTTTTATTACCTCTACTTTACAGCAAGATGCTATTAAAAAGTTTAAGTGGGGAGCTAAAAAGGTAATGGATATTGCTCAACAACTTTTCGAGCAAGGTTTGATTAGTTATATGCGAACAGATAGTCCCAATTTAAGTGAAGAAGCGCTCAAGGCTATTGAAGCAAAGTTAAAGGCAGAGGGTCAAGAGGCATTGTTTGCCAAAACTATCTATCAATCTAAAGACAATGCACAAGAAGCTCACGAAGCAATTCGTCCGACCAATTTTGATTTGTCAACTGCAGGAGAAGGTAAAGAACAACAAGATCTCTACAGTTTGATTTATCGTCGAGCGATAGCTTCCCAGATGATACCTGCTATCTATGCTCAAGAAACGATTTTGATAAGAGATACCACAAGCAATCTCTTTTTTAAACAACAACGAAAGCGCTTGGTTGAATCAGGTTTCCTAACGATTTACACGGAGTCTAAAACAGAAGAAGATAACGAGGATGAAAATGTCTCACAAGAAGCCATGCTCGTAGCTGAAGGAGAAAAACTGCTTTTATATGACATAATAGCCAAGGGAACTTATAGTAATCCTCCCAAACGATACGATGAAGCAGGCTTGGTGAGTGAATTAGAAAAGTTGGGCATAGGTCGCCCTTCGACTTATGCGACTATTCTTAATCAAATCATAGAACATAAGCAGTATGCAGTTGTTAAAACGATAGCTCCTACCCTTCGAGAAATCGACGTGATTCTTTTGACTCATGAACAGAAGATTAGCATACAGCAAGAGAAACAATCTATTGGAGGAGACAAAGATAAATTAGTGCCAAGCGAGCAAGGACTGGCCATAATAGATTTTCTCAATGAGCATTTTAGTCCGATGGTTAACTATCGCTTCACGGCTGAGATGGAAGAGAGATTGGATACGATTACTCAGGGAAAGTATTCCTATCAAGAAATCATGAAAGATTTTGACAGTACTCACCAACAGTGTTTGTTTGCTAGCGGTGCCCTAGCAGACGTGGTTGAACGCAAAACGATGGAGGTCGGTATCTGGCAAGGGCATGCTATCCAATATGGAAAAAATGACAAAGGAGCTTATCTTCTCTACCAAGGACAGTTTTATAAATACCTTGGTGAAAATGATCCAAATGAGTTGGAAGCTCAAGCGTATATACAAGAGTGTGTAAAAGCATTAGAAAACAGATTTACGCTTTCCATGGGTGAATTGACGTTGAAGGAAGGACCTTATGGTTTGTATATTGAAGATAAGAAAGGCAATAAAGCCCCCTTAAAGAAAACCAAGGAGGAAGCAAAGGCATTAACAAAATCAGATTTAGTGCAAATACTCAAAGATTATCAAGCATGGAAAAAGAAACAAAAGTAAGATTACAGGTGCTTGATGGCTTACGTGGGTATTTTATTCTTTGGATTGGGATATTCAATACTCTGAGTATTCTTCAAGCACTATGTCCCAATGTCTATATTGCAGGGATATTGTTATTGATTAATGACAAAGGATGGTTTTGTTTGTGTGGTATCTTCGGCTATAGTTTTGGACTTTTACTCCAAAGTGAAGAAGGCAGTAAGGGCTTTTTGAAAAGAATGTTATTACTTTTCCTGTTGGGGTTTATAAACAGTTTTTTGTTTTACGGCGATATACTCAAGGACTATGCTATGATAGGTCTATTGCTGTATTTTCTAGAAAATCCTATCAAAAAATATCCTCAGTGGAGTTTAGTAATCGTATCTGCCCTTGTATTATTGAGCCTGTATTGGATAGGCTTTGACATGGCTAAGGCAGGAAACTTTGCACAAATCCTAAAAGTCAAAGGATGGTTAGCTCCCATTACCTACAATCTGCAATTATATACACAATCAAAATACTTTTTGATATGCTATCACTTAGAAATGTTCTGGTTAGTAATGTTAGGTTATATGGCCAGCCAGCAAGGTATTGAGAGATTAGTATTTTGGGTATGCTCAAGTATGCGTAAAAACTTCCAATTGTATTTGTTTCTTGATGTTTTAATGATAGGTATTTGGTTTATGAATACAACCAATAAACTAGGGAATTATGGATATTTATTTCATATTCTCTTTTTCTCAATTTGGTATATGTTAGGGCTTGTACAAGTTATGACCAAACTCCCTAAGTTGGGCAATTTTTTAGCAGAAATAGGCAAATGTACCTTGAGTTTATATCTGTGTCAAAATGTGATTCTATACCTAATGATACTACTAAATTTAGAATGCTCAAAGATGACAGGCACGCTCTTTTTAGGATTACAAATAGGGCTAATTATCTGGTTTAGATTTGATAAACGGTTTTTAGGTAGTCGATTTGTGGAGAAGTACTGGAGAGCTTTAGCTTTGAGGAAGTGGATGTAAAACAAAAGCATCGGCATAATGCGGAGTGAATATTTTACTAATGGTCATAGTTTTATCAATAGCTAATTGGCGAAGCTAATATTAAGGGTAAAATTGAATAAAAGCGAGTATTGCATTGTAAATTATTGAGTAGTCACTAACTTCTAAGTAGTGAAATGGCTGTTTATAGGCTCTATTAGAGTAATTCTACACCTACGAATACAATACTAAATAGAAATTTTAATAAATGCAATAGACATTATCACGATTTATTCATTCGAAAGTAACTCTATGATTGTGTAATCCGACAGCAATATCCATGAGACAATCTAGAATTTGATCGCTTCTTAAGCATATTTTTTCCTTGACGATTCTTACTCTTTTTACCCTTGCAAAAGCATGCTCTTTTTTCACTCCTACTTGAGAAATATCTTTGCTAATTTGCTTCTGAAGAGGTTTCATCTTTTTTACAATTTGAATCTTTAAAATCCTTTGAGATAAGTTTGACATAAGTGTTTTATCATTCGTATCATAAGAACTTTTTTGTGGATTATTGCTTTGGACAGGACACTAAAATATGAAATAGATTTAATGCAAAACTATCAAGTTGAGAAGCTCTTCTCAAATATTTTATTTACAAAGTTTTGTTCTACTTGTTGTTTTCTTTTTCAAAGTTCGATAAGTTTACAAAATAATCAGTAAATAGAACTTTTCGATATATGGAAATTGCTTACGCTCGAATTTCAAGGAATGAACTAAATTTAGATTTGCAATTAGATGCTTTCAAAAAAAATAGTATAGATAAAATCTTTATAGATAATGCATCGGGAGTAAAGACAAGTAAACCTGAATTAGATAAATTACTTCAATTCTCACAGCGTGGAGATACTGTTGTAGTATGGCGTTTAGATAGATTGGGCTGTTCAACAACGCAACTCATAAAGCTAGTTGAAGAGCTAAAGGCTAAAGGAATTCACCTAAAATCTCTTTCGGAAGGAATAGATACCGCATCCTCTTCCGGTAACATAATTTTTCAAATATTTTGTGTGCTTGCCGAACATGAAAGAAACGTCTTGCGAGAACGTACAAAAGCAGGTTTAAGTTCTGCACGTGCGAGAGGGAGAGTTGGTGGAAGACAAAAGGGCTTATCTGCTCGATATGAAAGTATAAAGGAACTTGTAAAAGAGGCTTATATCGCCGAAAAAAATACTACTGAGGAAATAATGCAAGCATTTAACATTAAATCAAGAAGTACACTATACAGAATTTTAAGAAATGCAAATGTAAATATCCCAGGGTTTGTTAAAGGAAAGTAAATGATATTTAATAATAATGGCTATAAATAACGATAATAAACGTTTTTCTTTTTCGGGACATGAATCCTTTCAATGTAGGAGTTTATGGCTAAAAAAAGGCTATGATTTTGTAAATGAAGGAAATTCATTTAACAACGAAGATGCTGTAGTAAGGCTTGGTGTAGGGAAAAATATGGTTACTTCTATTCGTTTTTGGATGAAAGCTTTTGATTTATTGGACACTGATGATAATTTGACTCAAATTGCGCATCAAATATTTTCTGACTCGTATGGTTTTGACCCATTTTTAGAAGATGAAGCCACCTTGTGGCTCTTACATTTTCATTTAGTTTCCAAAGGATTTGCCACAACCTATGATTTATTGTTTAATGAATTCAGAAAGGGAAAAATTGAATTTACAAAAGATAATTTCGTATCGTTTGTGAAGCGTAAATCGGATGTTTTAAAAGTTTCTACGCCGAGTGATAAAACGATTAAAGCAGATTTCGATGTTATGGCAAAAATATATAATCGGACAAACGCCCAAAACAATGACAAAGAAGAAAGCTTTTCTGGAGTACTATCAGAATTGACAATTATGAATACTTTCTTTCGTGGAGATGTAGAGTATTTTGTCATAGACAATACAGAAAAGTCGCAAATACCAGCCGAAATACTATTGTATGGAATTTTAATCAGCACAGGAAACGATGTATCAATTGATTTTTCAAAGATAGAACAGGAATATAATAGCATAGGAAATATCTTTGCTATAAATAGAACAGGAATAATTGAAAAAATTGAAGAAATGGTAAATTTATATCCCAAACAAATTGTTTTCAGTGACCAAGCAGGTATAAAATTATTACAATTTAAAGAAGACAGATTAAATCCATTTGAAGTCTTAAAAAAATATTACGAACCAGTATATGCAAAATAACCCTCAATATACAACCTCAGTAAACATTAATCGTGATAGTGATAGAAACTTAATCTATCATCCGACACCTAATGCAGAAAAGGTTATTCATACAATAACGAACGATTTTAAGCAAAATAGTCTTCGCGCATTCAACATTGTTGGGTCTTATGGTACAGGAAAATCGTCTTTACTTTGGGCATTTGAGCAGAGCTTAACTGGAAAACAAAAGTTTTTTGATATTACGCTTGTTAAAAAGCCTAAGTTTAAAGTAGTAAAGTTAATTGGAGAGTATAAGTCTATTATTGATGCTTTTGCCGATGAATTTGGAGTTACAATAAATCAAGATAAAACCAAACATATTCTATCAGAAATCTATAATCAGTACTATGATTTAGGAGATAAAAACCCACTATTGGTCATTTTTATTGATGAATTTGGTAAATTTTTAGAGTATTCAGCTAAACATGAGCCAGAAAAAGAATTGTATTTTATTCAAGAATTAGCTGAATTTGTCAATAACTCAACTCGTAACATTTGCCTAATTACGACCGTACACCAAAACTTTGATGCTTATGCAAATAGCCTGAATAAAGAACAAAAACAAGAATGGGCAAAAGTTAAAGGAAGGTTCAGAGAAATAGGCTTCAATGAGCCTATTGAACAGCTTTTGTTTTTAGCAGCAGAGCATCTCAATGCAGGTGTTCCTAATACATTAGTAAATTCATTTGAAAGTATTAAGAGTAGCATTGAACAAACCAAAATTTTCAGGTCTAATGCAGAGTTTGTAAATGGTATAGCCCCTAAGTTATATCCGTTGGACTTGGTAGCAGCTTATACCCTTACAGTTTCATTACAGAAATACGGACAAAATGAACGCTCACTATTCTCATTCTTAGAATCAACGGATTATTCTGGAGTAAAACAATTTCAAACTTCAGATGCTAATCCATACTATAATATTGCGAATGTTTATGACTATTTAATCAACAATTATTATTCCTTCCTGAATTCTAAAGATAACCCAGATATTGCTGCTTGGGGTGGTATCCGTTCATCAACTGAAAGGATAGAGCGTTTTTTTGACGATGCCACAACTGTAGAATCATATACCAAATTAGTAAAAGTTATAGGTTTATTATCCATAATAGCTCCTAAGGGTTCATCTATTGCTGATAATTTCCTTAACGAATATGGAAGAGTTTGTTTAGGAATTGACAATGTTGATAATATCATTACCGATTTAGTAAATCGAAAAATAATTATCAAAAGGGCTTATAGTCGAAGATATGTATTATTAGATGGCACAGACCTTGACATTCATACAGCAATAAATGAAGCAGGTAGTAAGATTTCTGAAATAACGGATGTTGTAACACAGTTAGAAAAATATTATTCGTTACCACCCATTATTGCTAAAATGGAATCTTATCAATCGGGAACTCCTCGATTGTTTGAATTTATAATTTCTGATTATCCAAAATCACAAGAGCCATTAGATGAAATAGATGGGTTTATTAATCTCATTTTTGATGAAGAGCTTTCATTAGAGGGTTTACGAAAAATATCTCATAATGAGAAACATACAATCATTTATGGATTTTATAAAAATACTCGCAGAGTAAAGGACCAACTATTTGAAATCGAAAAAACACAGAGGGTAATTTTAGAAAATAGTGAAGATAAAGTTGCTGTCAGAGAACTTAATAATATTCTAAAATATCACCAAAATTTATTAAATCACTATATTTTAGATAGCTTTTATACTGGAGAAGTTATATGGGTATTTAACGGTAAGGAGCAGACTGTAACAAATAAAAGAGACTTTAATAAACTTTTATCCATTGTTTGTAAAACAAAGTATCCCCTTTGTCCAGTATTTAAGAATGAGTTAATAAATAAGCACAAGGTTTCTGGACAAATTCACACAGCTCGGAAAGAGTTTTTTAAACAATTAGTTACAAATTGGAAAGATGTAGACTTAGGATATGAGAAAGATAAGTTTCCACCTCAGAAAACAATATACCTCTCATTATTAAAGGAAAATGGGATTAAACTTTATGATACCGACCCGAATTTTAGACCTGATATTAGTGAAAATTCCAATTTTAAGCCGCTATGGGACTTTTGTGTTCAATTTTTAAATAAATCGAAACAATCAAGGCTTCCTATTATCGAATTATTTAAAGAACTCAGTAAGCCTCCGTTTAAACTGAAGAGAGGATTAATAGAATTATGGATTCCTACTTTTTTGTTTATTAAGCGTTTCGATACTGCTTTGTTTGGTGATGGAATCTACTTGCCCGAATTGAGCGGTGATATATTGGAACTCATTGCTCGTTCTCCTGAACGTTATGAAGTAAAGGCATTTAATTTGGATGGTGTAAGATTAGATTTATTTAATAGTTACAGAGCATTCTTGCAACAATCAACAGAGGCAAATATAAGCAACCGAACCTTTATCGAAACGATCAAGCCA
The DNA here is from genome assembly GCF_009905545.1 of Cellulophaga sp. BC115SP. Taxonomy (GTDB): domain Bacteria; phylum Bacteroidota; class Bacteroidia; order Cytophagales; family Spirosomataceae; genus Flectobacillus; species Flectobacillus rivi. Next base: position 83,914 of record NZ_JAAALB010000022.1, read on the forward strand.
TTTTTAGACTTTTATACCCGCTTACCTGAGTATGCCAAAAATACAAAAAGAGTCAGCAATACAGCAATTTTAGTAAGAGATGCTATTGTAAAAGCAAAAGACCCTGAAAAAACGTTTTTTGAAGATTTCCCAACAGCGTTAGGTTACTCTATCGTTGCATTACAACAATCAAGGGTTAGTTTGCAAGAGTTCATCACAGCACTTGAAGGTGCTATTAGAGAGTTACGTGTAAGCTATGATGAATTGATAAAAAGGTTTGAAGAGTATATAATCAGTGAGTTTATTGGTGAAAATATTGCTTTTGAAGAGTATAAAGGAATTCTGCAAAAGAGATACCAAAAGTTGCAAAAACCTTTATTAATGACTCATCAAAAGGCATTTATCCAACGATTAGACTCTCCTTTAGATGATAAAATTGGCTGGTTAAGCTCAATAGCACAACTTCTAGTTGGTCGGAGTCTTAATACATTCAAGGATGAAGATGAAGGTATTTTATACAATAAACTGAAACAAATGATTTTAGATTTGGATAATCTAAATGCAATTTCTAATATTGAGATAGATGAGTCTAAAGAAGATGCCATAGGGGTCGAAATTAGCTCTTATGCCGGTGGTGTAAATAAAACATTATTACGACTACCCAAAAACAAGAAACCAGCCATTACAAAAATCGAAAACAATATTCGAGAGCAAATGTCTGATGATAAATCTATAAATATTGTTGTATTAGCCAATTTACTTAAAGAACTTTTACAAAAATGACACAGGTAAGACACGTTTTAGGGATTTCGGGAGGAAAGGATAGCTCTGCTCTTGCCATTTATATGAGTCAGAAATATCCCACAATTGACATTGAATATTACACTTGCGACACAGGTAAAGAATTAGATGAAACCTATGAGGTTATCGAGAAATTAAATTCATTACTCGGTAAAAATATTTTGCAATTACAAGCAGCAGATAAAAGTGATTTACCGCCTTTCGACCACTTTTTAACCTTGTATGGCGGATATTTACCTTCTTCTATTTCACGATGGTGCACGAAGAAACTTAAATTAGATCCTTTTGAATCTTTTGTGGGTAACGATCCTGTTATTTCATATGTGGGTATTCGTGGAGATGAAGACCGAGAAGGTTACATTTCAAAAAAGCCTAACATTCAATCAATTTTTCCATTTAGAAAAAATATTTGGAGTGAGGATGTGACAGCTAAAGTACTTTCAAATTCGAATAGAGAATTAATTTTGAGTTTGTATGCAGAATTACCTACGAATAACAAGTCTGATAGGTTTTATGAAGTACTTTCTCAGCCAATTTCGATGAGCTTTAACCTAATCCAAAAGCTAAATCTATTGTTAGATTGTGATGTAAAAACCTTTAATCATTTAACGTTTAAATACCTTAAAACTACAGATTACCCGCTATCAAAAGTTGATTATTTTCCTTTGATTGATAACGATGAAGTATTGGTCAGACAGGACATCTTTAACCTATTAGATGATAATGGTGTGGGAATTCCTAACTATTATAAAAAAATAGAATTTGAAGTAAACGGGAAAAAAGGAGAATATGCTCGCTCAAGGTCTGGTTGCTATTTCTGCTTTTTCCAACAGAAAATAGAATGGATTTGGTTGTATGAGCAACACCCCGAACTATTTATCAAGGCACAGGCATACGAAAAAGAGGGCTACACATGGAATCAGGATGAAACACTCAATGACCTTATTCAACCTGAGAGAATGACTCAAATTAAAGAAGATTATATAAAAAGAACTGAACGAAATGCACAGAAAAACAACTCTCCTTTTTTGCTTGACCTACTAAGCGAAGCAGAATCGGAAGGCTGTGCAGCGTGTTTCATTTGAATTAATGGAAGAAATAAAAAATATATCAACAATCTTAGATAAGGGCATTAATTTTAGTGTTGATGCAGGCATAATTACTAGATTAGGTAATGAATTAGTGGGTAGAGCCGAAACTGCAGTATCTGAGTTAGTGAAGAATGCATTTGATGCTGATGCAAATAACTTAAACGTAGAATTTATTGATACGGATACGCCAGGAGGTACATTAATTATACAGGATGATGGTAATGGTATGGATATGAATCAACTCATAAATGGTTTTATGAGACTGTCTTCATCAGATAAAATCCATAACCCTATTTCTCCAAGGTATAAAAGGCAACGAGCTGGGAAAAAAGGGATAGGTCGGTTTGCTACTCAAAGATTAGGAACAAGATTAAGTATAATTTCGAAAACAAGTGAGTCAAATAATGGACTAAAGCTATCCATAGATTGGAATAAATACTTAACAGATACAGATTTGAGTAGTATTTTCAATCCCATTCAAGAAATTGAGGTAGATTTTTCTCAAGGCACCAAACTTGTAATTGAAGACTTAAGAGATTCATGGAGTGAGGTAAATATTAAAAGGATATATCGGTATGTTTCTGATTTGCTACAGCCTGATTTTTTATCTGATAGAAGTTTAGTGTTGAACTTACCAACAACACAGACTGTAGCTACTTTCAATGTATCATTCTTCAAAATTACACATGGACTTAAAATTCCAATTGCTAATATTGATAGAATGGTATTAGATAATGCACTTGCAATAATTGAAGGATATGTATTAGATGGTAGAGGAATCTGTGAAGTTGTAAGTAAAAGATTTAATATTAATGATACAATTGTGTTAGATAAAGGATACAACTTTTTAGATGAAATACACTTTAAAGTTTATTACTTCATACTTAATTATGAATGGTATGAAAGTTATATTCCTAAAATGGAATACAACAGAATTAAAGATTTTGTTAAAGATAATGGAGGTATTAAACTTTACAGGAATGGATTTAGAGTTCTACCCTATGGAGAGATTGGTAATGATTGGGCAAATATTGAAAAAACTGCAATAAAAACAGAAGAAGGTGCATATGTGCCATTTTCCAACAATAATTTCTTTGGGTTTGTTGAAATTATTGACAAAGATGGGGTAAACTTTGATGAGACATCAAGTAGAGAAGGATTAATTGAGAATACCGCATTTTCACAATTAGCAGATTTTATTAATACTTCTTTGATAGCTTCAGCTCGAAGAATTAATTCTGCAAGATTATCTGAAAAACAAAATCGTAAAAAACCTAATACTACGATTACAGATTCAGATTCGACCAAAAATATTATTGAAAAATTGAGGTCTATCAAGGTTCAAAAGGTTGACGAAAATGATATTATTGAAGAAGCAATTTTAAGTTTAGAAGGGGTTGAAATGATTAGAGTTTTAGCTACTGTGGGATTAAATATAGCCGAATTTACTCATGAAATTAGACAATTCATCCCCTCTTTCAATGGAAGCATAAACTACCTACTTAACCAAAAATTAAATATTGAGGCACAACACTCGTTATTAAACCTAAAAGAAAACTTTAATAGATTTAAAACTTATACCGCCTTTATTGATAATACTATTACACAAAATGTAAATAGAGAGAAATACCCACAAGATTTAAGGAGAGTTGTAAAAGAGTTTTTTAATATTTTTAAAAATGACTTTTTAGATTCAAAGATTGATGTAGCTCAGGAATATTATGAATATGATTTATTGACAGTTCCAATGCATCCATCAGAATGGTTTTCTATCCTTTATAATTGTTATACTAATTCAAAAAAAGCAATTAAAAGAGTTCACAATAATGACGAAGGAAAGATTAGAATTGTTGGTGGTCGAGAAAATGGTTATATCTATTTAGAATTTTCAGATAATGGTGATGGTATACCTGAAAAAAATCAAGAGCGAATTTTTGATGCCTTTTTTACAACATCGATACCACCAAATTTAGAGACAAATAGAAATGATTACATAATTGGCACAGGATTAGGACTTAAAATAGTTAAGGATATTGTTACGTCTTACCATGGTAAAATATATGTAGCCAACCCTGAAGATAACTATAGGACTTGTATCCGAATTGAAATTCCAGAGATAACAACCAAAGAACTTAAAGTATATGAAAGTTAAATATTATTATGTTGATGATGACCCACTTAACATTACTCAGGAGACTGCAAAAGGACTTAGTATTTATCCAGACAAGCTAGAAATTGAAGCGTTTCAACATCATGTTTGGAATGAACAGGTGTCATTTTTAATTGATAATCAAGCTGAATTCAACGGTCTATTATTAGATTGGAAACTAAAAAAAACAAACCAGAATAATGAGGAAGCTGATTATAATGTAGAAGCGTTAGCTCAACAGTTAAGAGCTGCCATAATTGAAACCAAATTTAAGAAAGACTTTCCAATAATATTGTGTTCTGCTGATAGTCGATTTGATGAACTTTATACAAAGGATGTAACTGGGCATGATTTATTTGACCTTGTTGTTAAAAAAGATGATTTTAATGATAAGGTGAATGAAATAATCTCAAAGTTTGTAGATTTAGCCCAAGGGTATCAAATTATTGCAGAAGATATGTCCGTCCAAAATCTTTTTAAGATTGAAGAGTTAAACTATATTGACTATAGGGTTTTGGACTATATGAATAACTTAAAAAGTAAATCTGTTCATGAAATAGCGAGGTTCATACTGACAAAAATCATAAACGTTCCTTGTTTTTTAATAAATGAATATTTACTTGTTTCAAGGCTTGGGATAGATATACAAGACAAAGAGAGTAAAGAGAGTTGGAATCACTTAAAAGATGAGTATTTAATTGATTCCAAGTACAATGGTGTTTTTTCAAACGGATGGGAGCGATGGTGGATGCCCAAAGTTTTAAATTTTTGGCATCATAATTTCGAAACTTCATTAGGCTCAGTTACGGCATCTGAAAAAATCACAATGCTAAATGAGAAATTTGGTCTGTCCTTAAAAAGTGCAAAAATCATGGAAATGGCCCAAAGCGAACAGTTTTGGACAGTTTGTAAAGAAACAAATTTACCTTTAGCAATAGAGGATGGAATATTATATTCTTCAAATGATTTTGAAAATGTACCTTGGCAAGAGGATGAATATTATTCGATTTGGGCAGTTTTAGAGGGTGGAGCAATCCAAATTCATCCGTTAGAAAGGGAAAGAGTTAGCTTTTACAAAAAAAAATTTACTAAATCACGCAATAATGAGGGTAAATGAAATAAAAAGAGATTTTCGTTCTTTGTCAATGCTTTTACAACAATGGTCAAATGTTAAGAATCCAAGTATCTTAGGACAAATGGATGTCTTTGATAAGAAGGGAGTTATAGGGTACAACTTAGAAGTATCTAAACCTTTAATTTTCCAGAATATAGACCTTGAACCGCACTCAATTCCTTCTGGGATAGAAAAAATACCAAATTCTGATAAAGATTTTAGTGTCCAACTGTGTATAAAGTTTTCTGAGAAAGAAATGAAAATAAATGCGGTTACAGACCCAATTGTCGATATGGGGGTTTCTATTTTAATAAAAGGTGAATATTGTCTTGGTAGTGATTTAAAAGAAACTATTTGTAGTTGGCATATTGATAGACATAATGGAAATCAAACGGGTTGTTTTCATCCACTTTATCATTTAAATTTTGGTGGAAGTAATATGACAAAACTCGCAATTAATGATAATGAATATTTTGGTAAGCTACTTTTGTTACCTTCTCCAAGAATAATTCATCCTCCATTAGATTTAATATTATCTTGTGATTTTATTATTAGAAACTTTTACAGCACACAGACACACTCACAAATCACATCACAAAATACCTATAAAGATTTGATTAAAAAGGCTATGGATAGATATTGGAAGCCTTATTTTTATGCTTTAAGTAGTAAGTGGGATACAAGCCTTACACCTACCAACCTGACATTTGAAAATGCTACCGATATTAATGTAAATTATAAATGATAAATATAGAAAAAGCATTCGTTACTGAAAACCGCAGCGTTTTTGATTTTTTCCAACAACCAGGTCTTGGGTTCTATATCCCTCTTTACCAACGAGAGTATAGCTGGGACACCGATAACATTGAACAACTTTTAGAAGATATTTCAAAGGGTATTGAAAGATTAGTTGATGAAAAAGATGAAAATGAAGTACGCTTCTTAGGTACAATCATTACGGTTGGTGAGGTGAATAAAAATAATATTCAACCGCAAGATACACAGGCACTTCCTGTAAAAATTGATAAACTAATAGATGGCCAACAAAGACTTTCTACTATTGCTATTTTTGCTACTTTACTTTATAAGCATATTACTTTAGTTTCCCAAAAAATTGTTAAAGACGAGCCTCTAAAAAATGAAATAGAAGAGGCGTGTCAATCATGGTTTGATAGATTAGTGAAGGTTTTTAGTTTAGACCTTGGCAGAGGAACCCCCAAACTGAAACCTAAAATTATTAGAGGGCAAAAAGACCGTTGGACAAGGGATGGAGAGATAAATGCAAATTATTTATCGCCAGTGGCTAACTATTTGGCATCTGTTATTGATGCTATACACTTCAAAAAAAATTTTGAGAAACCAAATCAAAAATTTCTTGGAGCTAATTTGGTAAAGAATATTCGTTTAATAGACAATTGGCTAGATAAAAGTATTCGGCAAGCACACGTCAATCAAAATGAAGAATTTAGCCCCGCTTGGCACATTCTCAATAATATCAATCAGGAGAATATTTGGTTATATGATAGACCAAATCTTCAAGAAAAAGTAAATGAGAAAGAAACACTTAATCGAAAAAACCTCAACTATATACTTTGTGAGTTAGTACAACTGTTTTCCGTTTGCCATTATTTGACTGACAGATGTTGTTTTACTATTATTCAACCAAGTAATGATGATTGGGCTTTTGATATGTTCCAATCACTCAATGCCACTGGAACACCTCTAACAGCAATCGAAACATTTAAACCCTTGGTAGTTCAGACAACCGAGAAAAGGCAGATTGCATTTAAAGAATCTACTAATCAAAAAAACTTTCAAAAAGTCGAAGATTTATTTTCTGCCTCTATTAGTGCTGCACAAAAAAGTAAATTAACGAATGATTATTTAACTTCATTTGCTATCGCTTTTAATGGTTCTAAACTTTCGAGTCATTTTAGTCATCAACGAAAATGGTTGGATGATAAGTTCAAAGATTTCGACCAGAACCAAGGTGAGGAAGAGGCCTTTGAAGAAAAAGCAAAATTTATTGCTTTTTTAGGTGATTATGCTGAGTTTTATAAGCAAGTTTGGATAGACTACGATGGAAGAAATAGTCAGGTAATTCCCAAAATTAGCTCTTCACCAGAGGCTGATTTAGCATCTTTGTTACTGAAATACCTACATTCGTCAAACCATAAAATGTCAATTACTATTCTTGGAAGATTTTACAAATCTGTAATTAATCAAGAAGAAAATGCTGTAGAGAACTTTGTACAAGCCGTTAAAACAATTGCTGCCTTTTATTCGTTATGGAGAGGTTCAAAAAGTAATACTGGTCTTGATAATGTTTATCGTAAGTTCTTTAAAGATAGAGTAACTCCATTTGAGAGCATTCAAATACAAGAGTTAAAAGAGTTTTTAAGAAATGAGTTAGGAGAAACTAAAGAAACATGGGTAACAAAAGCTGTCATTGAGATGAAGTATAATAAAGCGGAGTCTGTTTGTAGGTTAGCTTTATTTATAAGTAGTCATGACACTATTCCTGATACAGAAACAGTTGGTCTAATGAAGATAGGTGCAAGAGGTTGTTCAAATTATTTGAATCTCCAAAAGTGGTTTTCAAGCGATCTTTCTACAATAGAACATATAGCTCCTCAAAATGGCGAAGATATTTGGGACAATGCTCTTTATGAGCTAGATAGCGAGTTATATCAGTCAATCGGAAACTTAACTTTATTACCAACTAAAATCAATTCATCACTTGGTAATCGAGGTTGGTTAGAGAAATTTATCTATTTTAAGCACCTAAGCGAAAAAGACCCCGAAAAGCTTCAAAGACTATCAGACAAAGCAAATGCATTAGGTATTAATTTGAGGCAAAATACAATAGATTTATTAATGAATTCAAACTATAATGACCACATAGCCTCAATTGTAACACTTACAGAAACAGGTTCATGGAATCATTCATTAGTAGAGAAGCGAGCAAAAAGAATTCTTGAAATATTTTGGAATAGAATTAGTCCGTGGTTATACTCATAAACTGGTTTCTTATAACTCGTTTTATTTCGTTAATAGTAATATCAATTTCATCTTTGGTATTGTACTTACATAAAGAAAACCTTATTGCAGCCATTGCTTGTTCATCTGTATTTCCCATTGCTTTGAGTACATGTGATGGCTGCACAATAGAAGCTGTGCAAGCTGAACCGTTGGAAACTGCAATATTTTTGAGTTGTCCAATTAAAACATTGGCATCAATATATGGGAATGACAGATTTGAAACATTGTAAAGCCGATTTTTTTTGTTCCCATTGAGGATAGTTCCAGATATTTTCAGTAATTCTAATTCCAAATAATCTCTGAGAAGCTCAACAATTTCTTTGGTCTCAATCATACAATTTTGAGAAAGTTCACAAGCAGCACCCAAACCAACAATTGCTGGCACGTTAGATGTACCACTTCTTAACCCAAACTCATGTCCACCTCCGTGTATCTGAGATTCAAATTTAACGCCTTTCTTTACATAAAGCCCCCCAATCCCTTTTGGCCCATGAAATTTATGTGCAGAAAATGAAAGCATGTCAATATTCTTCAGATTTAATGAGATTTTCCCAACGGCTTGTGTTGCATCTGTAAAAAATAAGCTTCCATTATTATGTGTAATTTCTGCTATTTCGTCAATTGGTTGGATGACTCCAGTTTCATTATTGACCCACATAATTGCCACAAGCAAAGTTTGTGGTCGTAGAGCATTTTCTAAATTTGTAATAGAAATAAGTCCATCTTCTCCAACTGGTAAATAGGTTATTTCAAATCCAATAGACTCTAAGTACTTGCAAGTATCAAGAACTGCTTTATGTTCAGTCTGTGATGTAATAATATGATTTTTGAAGCCAAAATTTGCCAAAGTCACACCCTTTATTCCCAGATTAATGGCCTCGGTTGCTCCTGAGGTAAAAATGATTTCATTGGTTTCGCAACTCACCAAATCTGCAACTTGTTGACGTGCCTTTTTTACCGCATCGCTTGCTCTTAAGCCAAAAGCATGTGTACTTGAAGCATTCGCAAAATTATAAGTTAAATATGGCATCATGGCCTCCAACACTTCTGGGGCTATTTGGGTCGTAGCATTATTATCTAAATAAATGAACATTTATAAATGAAGTTGCTTATCTCAGCTAGTATTTATAGTGAAAACAGGCCTGTATTTCTTCGTTTTATTGTTGTCGAACACTCCATACAAAGACAAGCCTTAGACAAATTTACAATATTAACTAGACATACACATAAAGGATATTCACATTTATACATAAGTATAGGTTGCATAAAGAGTTTAAGTGAAGTTGTTTTATCCTGCTCTCAATTGCTTTAACCATTTAAAATTAGAGAAAGCTTTTTAACTTTCATCCCAGCGGGAAACCACACTTAAAATGGTAAGGCAATGAAAACTAGTAAATTCAGTGAATCTCAAATCATAGCGATATTGGGATGTTTAGGCAAAGACAAAACCAAAGAAAAAGTATGTCAAGAACATGAACTCGTTCATCAGGGAGTAAAAACTGAATATAAATGTAGGTATTCGCTTGGATTAAGAGTAGTTAAAGTGTTAGTTTTATCTATGGCTTGACTTTTTTGTTGTAAGCTTCCCCAAAAATAGTACGGATTAAAAGTTTAAAAAGTGTGATATTTTTTAACTTTAGGTAAGTATTATG
>NZ_JAAALB010000023.1 GCF_009905545.1 Cellulophaga sp. BC115SP
TCTGGATCACCATCACCATCTTGGTCACCTGCTAATGGTACACTTATCGTTACTGTCGCACTAGCACATACTTGTGGAGTCACCAATGTATTACACACTTGGTAAATCACTGTTACATTTGCACCACCCGGCTCCGTCGCTGATGGAGTGTAACTCATGATACCTGTTGTTGGTGCAAACACGACTGTACCACTTGCTGTACCACCTGTTCTAGTAATCACATTGCTTGCTACTGGTAAGAAGTCATCATTCGATAACACATTTACTGTACTGATTGTACCAAATGGTGCTGTTAAAGCATCATTAGCTGCTGTAGCAGTCTGTGGATTTGGATCTGTTCCATTTGGATTACCATCCTTATCACAGTCCTTGGTCAACCAAGATGGATCCACATTCGCAAGTACTTGGTCTACCTTGTTGTAACTACATGCATCGTTTGGATCTGTATTGTCTGCTGTTGTCAATGGATCATTATCAGTTCCTGTTGCTTCCTTATAGTTCGTTACCCCATCGCCATCACAGTCTGCATCACGCCAAGCTGTACTGGTATTTGCCAATACTTGACCAGTGCCCCATGAACATGGATTCGTTGGTTGAGGATCTGTTACATCTGGATCACCATCGCCGTCCGTATCGCCAGTTATGACCGTAATAGACGTCGTACTGTTATCATTTCCGGTAAGGTTACCTATTGTTTGAGGGCCATTAAAACCTAAAGTACCTGTCACAGTTGAAGGACCTCCAATTGTTACCCCTGTATAACCTAATACGATTTGGCTACATTCTCCTGGAAGTATAGGACTCGTATTTTCTAATCGAATCGTTTGGCCATCGTTTGTTAACACAGTCCAACCGGTCGTCGTAATAGGAACTAGGGTACTCCCTATTAAGTTACTTGGCAAAGTAATCAAGGGACGCAATCTATTCGCCGCAGCACTACGGCTACCGCCATCATTATTACAAATATCTACCGTCACCCGACCCAAGGTTGAACCTTGAGTCACGGTGGATGGTTGATTGATAATATTGATACTTACATCTTGGGCCTGAACCTTTACACTAACTAGTGCTAAGCAGACCAGAAGAATTACTATTTTTCGCAAAATGTTCATAATGCTTGCTTTTATTAGTTAGCTGTGATTTTAGTCTCAACGGTGTTGTTACTTACTTTTTCTTCACCAGCTGAACCGTAAATAATAGTGACTGTAATATTTTGACTTGTGTTGCTTGGTACATCAGTCTTACGTGTGGCAGTAAAACCAACCGTTTTCTTTCCATTCGGTGGTATTACTACTCCTGCTTTAGCTGTTACTGTAATAAAGTTGGCATTCTCTGTAAATGTCCAATCACTATTACTATTTGCTGTTCCGCCAACAAAGACATCTGAAGTACCTGAGGTCGATGGATAAGTAATTGTAAAGCCTGAGATTTTAGCAACTCTGAATACAATTGTGCTACCACTCACGTTTGGCTTATTATTAATTTCAAATACATTTACCACAAAGTCTCTAGAAGCGCCTGCTGTCAAGAACTCCAAGCTGTTTATCTCAGTCGTTGGTGTTAAGTCTGGCAATAAAGCATCTTTCCAAACATTTGGTAAACCATCTACCGGTGTCAAAATACCGTCGCCATCTGGATCACAATTCGTAGAACAATCTACTATACCATTATTATCTGCATCTAAGCTTGGATTCAAACCACCTTCGATTAAGTCATAGAATCCATCATTATCGCTATCTAAGTCATAAGGATTTGGTTTATTATCTCCATCTGTATCTAATGCTGTTAATATTAAACCTGATCCTGCTGTAGCTGGAATACCCAATAAAGAGATTACACCATCTGCCATACCATCCCCGTCTAGATCAATTCCACTGGCCTCATCTACATCGTTGATACCATCGTTATCACTATCTAAGTCTAAGCGGTTTGGAATACCATCACCATCAGTATCTGCACTCAGTTGAGCATTTTCAACTGTATCCAAAATACCATCATTGTCATCATCCAAATCGTCTACATCTGGTACGCCATCTGCATCAGTATCGGCTGGGACTGTAATATTTACAGTTGCATTAGCACATACACTTGGTATAACTGAAGTGTTACATACTTGATAAGTTACTGTAACGGTTGTACCTCTTTCAGCAAGCGTAGGAGTATAACTCAAGATACCTGTAGTTGGAACAATTAAAACGGTTCCTGCTGCAGTACCTCCTGTTTGGGTTATAGTAGTAGTCAGACCTAACAAGAAGTCATCATTTAGTAATACATTAACAGTACTCAAAGAGCCATATCTTGCTACTAGTGCATCATCTACCGCTGTAGGTACTTGAGGATGAGGATCTGTTCCATTTGGATTTCCATCTTTATCACAGTCTTGTACTTTCCATGATGGACTTGTATTAGAAAGAACCTGATCAACAGCATTGTAACTACAACCATCTAACGGATTCGTATTATCTGCAGTAGTAGCTGCGTTATTATCCGTACCAGTAGCTTCTTTATAGTTAGTAACACCGTCACCGTCGCAATCTGAGTTGCGCCAAGTTGTACTAGTGTTAGCTAATACTTGGTTTGAAGGATTATAGCTACAGCCATTTGAATAGTCAGTACCATCGGTAATCTCTTGAGCATTAGTAACGCCATCGCCATCAATATCTGGATTAGCTTCACGATAATCAGGAATTCCATTAGTATTACTATCTGGTAAAGCTGGATTATTGGCATCCCCGTAAGTTGCGCTTCCATCAACAAGTGTTACGATACCATCTCCATCTAAATCTGTGATTACATCAACTCTTCCATCTTTATTCACATCAAGTGTTGCCGCACTGGCAATACCACTTTCTAATAAATCACTCAATCCGTCATCATCACTATCGATATCTAAATAATCAGGAAGACCATTGCTATCTGTATTGATTGGCGTAGGGTCACTACTATCTCCTCTAGAGCTACTACCATCGGCAACACCGACAATACCATCTCCATCAGGGTCTGTGCCATCTACAATACCATCACCATTGGCATCGATTAAGGCAGGATTACCGCTTTCGATAATATCATTAATACCATCATTGTCGCTATCCAAATCATAAGGATTGGCACGAGTATCTAAATCTGAATCTGGAGGAATTGTTCCAGTCAACTGATTAGCACTTGCTGGGATACCTGTTAGTCCTGAAGTACCATCAGCGATACCATCATTATTAGCATCTACTCCGCCTGCTTCAATTACATCATTGATACCATCGTTATCACTATCTAAATCTAAACTGTTAGGAACACCATCTCCATCTAAATCGGCAGAGAATTGAAGATCCTCAACAGTATCTAGAATACCATCGTTATCGTCATCTAGGTCAATGGTATCGGCAATAGTATCTCCATCTGTATCTAAGAATACGGTGATAGAGGTTGTACTAAGGTCGTTTCCTGGCAAGTTACCAAAGGTTGGTAATCCATTAAATTGTAAAGTACCTACTACAGGAAGTGGTCCACCCACAGAAACGCCTGTATATCCTAATACAATTTGGCTACATTCACCTGGTGCGATAGCTGTCGTATTTTGCAAACGAATAGTTTGACCATCGTTAGAAATAACTGTCCATCCTGTTACTGTTACTGGAACTACAGAAGTTCCAGTAAGTAAATTTGGAAAACTAATTACTGGCTGTAATTTTCCGATAGCCGCATTACGGCTACCCCCATCATTATTACAGATATCTACAGTAACACGTCCCAACGTCGAACCCTGCGAAACAGCGGCAGGCTGGTTTAGAATGTTGATACTAACATCCTGCGCTTCCACTTCACATAGCCCTCCACTAATGAGAGCTGTAACGAGCATTAGTTGTTTAATACGTCTCATGATTTCAAGTTTAGTTAGTGTTAGTTAGCAGTGATTTTAGTTTCAACAGTGTTGTTGTCTACTTTTTCTTCACCAGCTGAACCGTAAATGACAGTCACTGTAATATTTTGACTTGTATTGCTTGGTACACCTGACTTACGTGCTACTGTAAAGCCTATGACCTTCTTCCCATTTTGTGGAATCACGACACCCGGCTTAGCTGTCACCGTAATAAAGTTGGCATTCTCTGTAAAAGTCCAATCACTATTACTATTTGTTGTACCGCCAAATACATTTGATGTACCTGAAGTATTTGAATACGTAATCGTAAAGCCTGATATTTTGGCAACTCTAAAACCAATCGTACTACCACTTACATTTGGTACATTATTGATTTCAAACACATTTACCACAAAATCTCTAGGAGTACCTGCTGTTAAGAATTCCAAACTGTTAATCTCCGTAGTTGGTGTTAAGTCTGGTAATAAAGCATCTTTCCACACATTTGGTAAACCATCTACTGGTGTCAAGATACCATCACCATCTGGATCGCAGTTCGTTGTGCAATCTACTATACCATCACCATTAGCATCCAAATTAGGATTCAAACCGCCATCCTCTAAGTCTGTAATACCATCATTATTACTATCTAAATCATAAGGATTTGGTTTTAAGTCATTGTCTGTATCTGGTGGAGTTAGACCTAAGCCTGCAGTAGATGGAATTCCTGTTGGAGAAACTAGTCCATCTGCCATACCATCGCCATCTATATCTATACCATTGGCCTCATCTACGTCGTTAATACCATCGTTGTCGCTATCTAAGTCTAGGCGGTTTGGAATACCATCACCGTCGACATCTGCACTTAGTTGAGCATCTTCAACTGTGTCTAAAATACCATCGTTGTCATCATCCAAATCATCGACATCTGGGACACCATCTGCATCGGTATCTACAGGAACTGTGATTGTTACAGTAGCAGTGGCACATACATTTGGCGTAACTGAAGTATTACACACTTGATAAATTACAGTAACAGTTGTACCACGTTCTGTAATCAATGGTGTGTAAGTAAGCATACCAGTCAATGGGTTAAAACTTACTGTTCCATTTGCAGTCCCACCAGTTTTAGAAAGTGATGTTGTCAAACTTGGCAAGAAGTCATCATTGGCTAAGATGTTAAATCCTGTGGCACTACCATATTTAGCGGTAAACGCATCTGCTACTGCTGTAGGAGTTTTAGGATTTGGATCGGTACCATTTGGATTACCATCTTTATCACAATCCAATAATTTCCAAGCTGCACTTGTACTACTCAACACCTGATCTACTGCATTGTAGCTACAGCCATCTAATGGATTAGTATTATCTGCCGTCGTAGCTGGGTTATTATCTGTGCCAGCAACTTCTTTATAGTTGGTTACACCATCACCATCACAATCACCATTTCTCCAAGCAGTTGTAGTATTAGCCAATACTTGATTCGGTCCCCATACACAACCATCTGTTGGTGCTGGGTCTGTGTTGTCAGGATCACCATCACCATCTAAGTCTCCTGCTGCAGGTACACTAATAGTTACCGTTGCCGAAGCACATACATTTGGCGTTACTGCGGTATTACATACTTGATAGATGATAGTAACATTCGTCCCAGGCTCTGTTGGTGCTGGGCTGTAAGCCAATACTCCTGTAACATTATTGAAAGTATAAGTACCTATAGCGGCCCCTCCTGTTTTAGTAATTGAAGTAGTTAAACCAGGTAAGAAATCGTCGTTTGTCAATACATTAACAATACTTGATACACCAAACGGAGCGGTTAACATGTCAGCATTTGCAGTTGCAACTTTTGGATTAGGGTCAGTACCATTAGGGTTACCATCTTTATCGCAGTCTGCGCTCTTCCAAGTAGTTGAGGTATTAGCAAATACTTGATCTGCAACATTATAACTACATGGATCTAACGGATTTGTATTATCTGCTGTAGTAGCTGGGTTTCTATCCAAACCATTGATTTCATCTTTGTTTGTTACACCATCACCATCGCAATCTCCTGTACTGGTTGCCACTAGAGTTACTTGACTCAAATTCAAACTACAAGCACTCTTAGGATCGGTATTATCAGCAGTAGTTGCAGGGTTTCCATCCGAGCCAGTTGCTTCATCATAGTTTTTCACACCATCACCATCACAGTCTGCATTACGCCAAGCTGTAGTAGTATTAGCCAACACTTGATTTACGCTCCATACACACGGGTCATTTGGTGCAGGGTCAGTACTGTCAAGGTCACCGTCGCCATCACTATCACAAACGTTGATTGTTACAGTAACTACTCCAGAGGCAGGGCTGTAACAAGTAGCAGTTGCATCATAGTAGAAAGCATAGTAAGTACCTGCTCCTGCAGCTCCAGGAGTACTCAAAGCTGAGCCTGTATGAGCGTTGTTAGTAAACCAAACCAAAGTAGCACCTACTGGAGTGGTACTTGTGATAGCACTATTTAGGTTGGCTGTTGTAGCTGGACAAATATTAGAAATTGCTGCTGTAGAGCCTCCTCCTGATAAAGTTGGAGCTGTAAAGCCTGCTGTTGTTGCAGTACGTAATACGACACCATAAACACGAGTAGTACCTACATTTACACCTACTAGATTAGAGATTGAAATACGAACCTCATTAAATGGTTTGGTTGTTTTGAATCCTATTACCTGACGAGTAGAACTCAACAACGTAAGTGAAATCAAACCTCCAGCATTACTTTCTTGAGCAACCCCATTCAAATAGGTTGTAATAGAAGCATTATTAAATAAGCTAGCTCCTAATAAAGTACTGTTTTCAACATCGTAACCTGCAAAAGTTCCAGCAGGATAAGTTGAAACTGCATCTTTTACTGAAATAGACCCACTACTGAGTACACCAGCTGTCAAAATAATATCAGCGTAATTTGAAGTACTTGCATCCAACACATTTGCTGTATTATTAACAGCACAAGCCACACATGCTGCACCACTGATACCTGTCAAGCTTCCATTCAATACTGCTGGATAAGTAGGAGATACAATGTAAGTATCGCCACAAGTCAATGTAGGACCAGCACACAATTTTTGTACAACAAGGTTATATACATTCGTAGTACTAATGATACCCAACAAGTTGGTCATCTGGAATTGTACTTCGTCAAAGTCTTTGGTCGTTACAAAACCTACTAGTTGATTGCCTGAACCTGTCAACAATGAAGAATTTACAGAAAGTAAAGTCCCTGTTGTTGATGTTTCTTGCAAAACACCTGCTTTATACGTTTTAATCGTAATACCCGAAAGCAAGTTGGCATTAATCAAACTTGTATTTGCGATATTAAAACCTGCAAATGAACCCGCAGTATAAGTAGTCAATACATCTTTTACAGAAATAGAAGAAGTACTGCCAAGTGCTGCTGCCATTGTAATAGTAGCAAAGTCTGAAGTGCTTGAAGTAATTAAGTTTTCAGAATTGTTAATCGAACAACCTACACAGGCAACTCCAGAGATACCTGTATTGGCATCATTAATCACAACAGGATAAGTTGTGTTAGAAAGGATTGTCTGAGTGTTACAAGTCAAAGCTGTTGGAGCACAGAATTTCTCAATTACTGGGTAATAAACCTGTCCTGAGAATAGAGCACCAACCAATGTTGTATATTTAATACGAACCTCATCAAATGCAGCTGTTGTTACAAAACCTACTGTTGCTAATCCTGAACCGTCTAGCAAACTAGATTCGATACCAATCAAACTAGTTACAACATCTTTGCCTTCTACAAAAGCGCCATTATTATAGGTTTCGATTCTTACACCTGATGCTATACTACCACTAATCAAGTTAGCTGATCCAATTTTGAAACCTGCATAATATCCTGCTGGATACGTATCAGCTACATCATTATCTTTTACAGCAATAGTAATATTACATCCCAAACCAGTTAAGCTAAAGCTCACATTGTTTGTCAAGTCAGCATCTACTAAGTTGGAGTTATTGCCTGAAATTAATGGCAAACAAATACCTCCAGTAGATCTAGTCGCTGATAAGTTTGTATAAAGCGAGTTGGTCCAAGGAGATTTTGTATTACAAGGCCCCCCAGTAGCACCTGTTCCAGAACAAGATGAAATAAATACATCTACTGAATTGGATGCAACACTATAACAACCTGTAGTTGCATTATAATAGAATGCATAGTAAGTACCATTGGTAGCTGCCGTAGGCGTTGCGTAAGCCGTACCAGTATGTGCATTGTTTGTAAACCATACCAAAGTAGTTCCTGACGGAGCAGTACTTGTTACAGCACTATTCAAATTCACCGTTGTTGCTGGACAAGCATTTAATAAGCTTGTAGAGCTTAGTACTGGAACTGCCAAAGCAGGATCACATGGATCTAAAGGATTAGTTCCATTTGTTTTTTCAGTCGAGTTACTAATACCATCACCATCACAGTCAGAAGTATTCCAACTTGAAGAAGGGGTTCTTGTTTGGCTAGCAAGCACAAATGAACAAGCATCAAGTGGATCTGTCCCATCAATACCCTCTTGACCATCTGTTACGCCATCACCATCAGCATCATCAGACGACACTGCAATAGCAATAGAACAAGTCCCTGTTGCATTAGGAGATGTGATTGTCAAGGTTCTTGTACCAGCCGTACCACTACCGTCGTAAGTAATAGGAATATCAACAAAAGTTGCCCCCTGTGCAATAGAAGTAGTAAAAGGAGAAGGAGTTGAAACAATACCTGCTCCAGAAATAGTCACGGTAAAGGCAGCCTGTCCATTTACAGCACTACTAATAGGAACACGTAAAGTGGAAGTTTGTCCTGTTGTTCCATTGGCATATAGAGGAGTTCCTACCAATCCTGCCGACGGAGAAGAACAGTTAAATGAGAATGTTGCTGGTACGTTAGTTACAGTAGCACAAGAACCTAAGTCACCTAAGGTTACACCAGTAACCGAACCAACATAAGTGGATACACCAGTTGAGGCATTTATTTTCCACAAATCAGTATTACTACCATTGATACGAGAATAATAAAAGGAATCTCCAAGGTACGCCAAGCCATTACCTACAGCACCATTACCCATAGTTGGAAACGCACCTGTTGCTGTAACTACTTTGGTAGCAGTCAAAGCTGTTGGATTAATACGGTACAGGTGAGAAGCATTGGTTTCCATCAAAATACAATAGAGGTTCCCACTGGCATCCACTGCAATATCATTGAGCGTAGTACCACTAGTCCATGTTGCATCGCCACTAATTGGACCAACATCAACACCATTACCAGAACCAGTCCATTTAGTTAATTCCTTTAAAGCAATACCATAAACTACACCTGAGGATGGATCTGTACCCAAACCAATTGGAGAAGCAATTGTGTTACCTGTAGAGGTTAACGTTGCCGTTGTCGATTGGGCAGGTGCAGTATAAATAGTACCACTAGCGTTGTTAACAGATGTTACAAAACGGTTTTGATTTAAATTACCTGGAATAGGACCAAAAGCCATATTACCTTGGTTATTCTGATTTCCTACTGCAACAAGAGTCGTTGCCAAGGTAGTTAAATCTATACGGTAAATTGAATGAGTACCTGCAACAACTCCAAAAAGTTCATTACAGCTTGGAGCCGTAATAGGAGTATAAGATTGACAAGACGCTAAATCTAGATTAATATTTGGAGCAGACCCCAAAAACGAAGCAAGCTGAACATTGGTCTTTACTGTACCTTGACCTGTATTAGGATTAATCTCGTAGATTCTAGCATTAACATAAGTTGTCAATAAAACAGCACTTGTTACAATTTCTGTAGCATAAATCATCCCGTTGTAGAAGGCAATACCCTGAAAGTTTGCAGGAATACTACCGCTCAACTGAATTACCTGAGAAGCTACTTTGGTAGACAAGTTTACTGAATACAAATAACTTGCACTACCATTTTTAACGGGTACATACATTTTACCCACATTATCAAAAAACGCATCATTTGAAATGGTACCTCCAGTCCAAGTAGCATCACCTGTAACTGTGCCCAAATCCGATGATGGCGAAGGATACACTTTTACCAAATGTCTATCAGAAGTCATTCCATAAACATATCCAGCATTTGCTCCTGTAGTAAGAGGATTGGTAGTTAAGCCCCCCAAAGCAAGTGGAAGCGTTATACTTGTGCTGGTGTTGTTTTTGTAGACCGTAGAACTAGCCGCTGTTTCAGAAGAAACAAATACTGTAGAACTAAGGCTCGAAGCATCAGGACCAACGGCCAAGTTACTCTTTCCTGCTGTCATGGTCGTGACTAGCGTCTTAGACCCATCAAGAGCTGAAATAGAATAAACCTTTCCGTCGTAGCTGTTGAGTAGGAACAAATCTGTACAGTTTTGTCCTAGAACAGGCGAAACAAGGAATACCAATGCAAACTGAAAACCTACTAGAGCTGCTATCCTATTAATAAGGATGCTTCCCAAATAGCTAAGGTATTCAGAGAATACATTCGATGCTCCAAACAATTTCCGCATGGCGTGGGAAAATGTAATTGTTGAATTCATCTAATTACTTAGGGGTTAAATTGAATAAAAGGGTTCAATGCAATTGCTTTCTTGGCGAAAGAAAACAATATCTTATACCTCCCCGTAGGAGGTGCTGTCAATCAGAAAATAATTCGAGAACTCAATCTTTGAGAAGAAGATGGAATTGAATTGCGCAGCAAAATGTATATAGCGTCAAGAAATACGTATTCTTGAAAAAGTGCATAAATGGCAGAAGTAGTGTTTTTATCATGGCGGATAAATTAAAAATTCAACTATTAGGACGGATAAACTATATCATAATTTTAACTGGCATACTCAAAACGCCAGAAACATATAAAAGTCACTACATAAGTATGTAAGGACAATTATTATATATGATAAAGCTTAGAGAAAATTTGAGTAATCACAATTAAAAGGTTGCTGTACTAGCCAGAAGAATCATAATTAATTATAGAAGACTACTTATGGCTAAACAAAAACCTAGACGTAACACTATGGCGAAAATACTTGTTAATATATAGTGGTATATTTCATATACTTTGGCTAAGTAAATGCTTAAACATTAGCAAAAAAGATACCAAAAATGTATAATTGATAAACCCCTTAGAAAAAAAATAAAGAATTACTTAAAAATAAATATTGATTAAGCAGTGGAAAGGAAATCGGAAGTGATTATAATTTAGGTATGAATCTTGTGGCTTTCTTATTAATGACCTATATTTAAAAGCCTTGATTTTAATTTCATTACATATAATATGAAGTAATACAGAATTTACATTCGCCAATATTTTAATATCGAAAAGATATAACTTTTAATTTGTATCTAAACTCTCAATAAAATAAAGCTACCGTAGATTATTATTCTTTAAACTTTCTATTGCTATAGCATGATTTTCGAAAATATGACTACCCAGTAATGACTCGTATCTCTTCAGGAAACAAAATTGTAGAACATTCTAATCCTAATACTAAATTGGTGACTTTTTCCAATAACCGCAGTCACTACACAAATCACAACTCAAGCTATGTTCAAGAAAAAATGTTTAATTATTGAAGACTCAGAAATCGCCATTGTGAATTTAAATATGCAATTGGAGAAGCTTTCTATATTTGATATTAGCGTAGCACGAAACTACAATCAAGCACGCTCTTTTTTAAGTAATGATAAGTATGATCTCATCTTTTTAGATATAAAACTACATGATAATTCAGGTTTAGATTTAGTAAATGAGTTTCCAAAACTACCACCAATTATTGTTACAAGTTCCAACGTGGAGTTCGCTATCGATACTTACGAAATAAATTCAATTGTGGATTTCATAAAAAAGCCAGTAAATGAAGAAAGATTAATAAAATCTATCGATAAAGCCCTAAATAGGCACCAAACATCGAATAGCATGATAGAAAAAAATTATGCTTTTATAAAAATTGGTAGACAAGCCATGAAATTTGACTTTGAAGATATTGACTTCATTAACGCTTTCGGAATCTATTCAAAAATTTACACTGAAAATAAATCAACGGTTGTCAATGAATCTATTGCAACTTTAGAGGAAGTGCTACCGAGTAAAATTTTCAGAAGAATACATAAATCTTACATCGTAAATGTGAGCAAAGTAACTGGCTATGATCATAAAAGTATCTTTATAAATGATGTAGTACTTCCCATAGGTTTTTCCTATAAAAAAAATATTAACGAGCTCATTCAGTTCATTTAGAAGATTATATTCCAATAAAAAAACCTGTCTTTTTCGTGAAAGACAGGTTTTTTTATTTTCTTGCCATAAAATAAAAAAGCACTTATAATTTCTTATAAGTGCTTGACAATCAATGTGGACCAGCATGGGCTCGAACCATGGACCCCCTGATTATGAGTCAGGTGCTCTAACCAGCTGAGCTACAAGTCCCTACAAATACGCATGTTACTGCTCTTTTGTAATACTGCAAAATTAATGAAATACTCATAATATTGCAAGTGGTAGCAAGAAGAATTCAGCAAATTATCTCCTACTTTTGTATTCAATAATTGATAATAAATTCATACTCAGCGAGTAAGAACTTAAGAATATTTTTCGATTTTAATCCTCAATAAGCTTCACAATATTATGAACAAACGCAAAATTGTAAATGACCCCGTTTATGGTTTTATCAATATTACCTCTCCACTTATTTTCGATCTCATCGAACATCCTTATTATCAACGCCTACGACGTATAAAGCAACTTGGTACTGCCGATTATGTGTACCCTGGTGCTTTACACACGCGATTTCATCATGCACTTGGCGCAATGCACCTTATGCAAGAAGCGCTCAATGCTCTCAAATACAAAGGACATGATATTTCTGAGGAAGAGTTTGAATCCGCTCAAATGGCAATTTTATTACATGATATTGGACATGGACCTTTTTCTCATGTTTTGGAACATACAATATTAAATCATGTCCCGCACGAAGAGATTTCGCTCTTACTGATGCATGAGCTCAACAGACAATTCGGAGGTGCACTCGACATGGCTATTCAAATGTTTAATGACACCTATTCTCGTAGGTTTTTTCATCAACTAATTTCGAGTCAGCTAGATGTCGACCGTATGGATTATCTCAATCGTGATAGTTTTTTTACAGGGGTACGAGAGGGCTTTATTGGAGCTGACCGTATTTTGAAGATGCTAGATATTGTGGACAATGAACTGGTGGTTGAACAAAAAGGCATTTACTCTATAGAGAATTTCCTAACGGCAAGGCGATTAATGTACTGGCAGGTGTATCTACACAAAACTTGCATTTGTGCCGAAACCATGTTAATTCAAATTATCAAAAGAGCCAAAGAACTGATCAAGCAAGGAGAAAATGTATTTGTCACTCCATCTTTTGGGCTATTCTTACATGAAGCAGTATCACTTGAAGATTTCAAATCTAATCCAACCTATATTCAAGCATTTACCGAAATGGACGATACTGATGTTTGGGGTTGTATAAAAGTGTGGGCAAAGCATCCTGACAAACTCCTGTCGAGTATTAGCCAAATGCTTTTAGACCGAAAACTCTATAAAATCATTTTGCTAGATGAACCTATTTCAGATTCTTTTCTTGAAAAAATTCAAATCGATTTATTAAGTCAAGAAAATGTATATCCAGAGGACATCCCTTATCTAATGGTACAAGGTCATATTACCAATGCGGCTTACCTTTCTGAAAAACAAAGTATTAATATTTTGACCAAAGATAAAAAAGTCAAGGATATAGCTGAAGCCTCTGACTTACCCACAATCAAAGCCTTGAGCAACATCGTCAAAAAATATTATATATGTTGGGCAAAGAATGTATATTTGCAAACTAAATAGTCCAAAACCATTAATGCAGTAAATAGGTTTCATAAATTTTTGTCTAAAACCACAAGCATAGGTAAACGACTTACCACTCATAATTGATTACATGGAATTTACCGTTGAACAAATTGCTTTTATGCTAAATGGCGAAGTAAAAGGTGACAAGTCACTAAAAGTAAGCCAATTAGCAAAAATAGAAGAAGGAACTGAAGGAACCATCTCTTTTCTAGCGAACCTCAAATATGAACAGTATCTTTATACTACCAAGGCTTCTGCTGTAATTGTAGATAAATCATTTGAGCCTAAAAAAGCATACTCCCCTACCCTAATCCTAGTAGAGAATGCTTATACGGCGTTTACAACACTCCTTCAAGAGTATCAAAAACTGATAGCTGGAAGCAAAAAGGGTATCGAACAACCAAGCTTTATCTCTGAGGGTTCAACACTTGGAGGTAATCATTATGTGGGTGCTTTTGCGTATATCGGTAACAATGTAACGATTGGTGAAAATGTAAAAATTTATCCTCATGCTTATATTGGTGACAATGTGAAAGTTGGAGATAACTCTACCATTTATGCTGGAGTTAAAATTTATGAAGGCTGTATTATTGGTAATCACTGTACTGTACATGCCAACGCAGTAATCGGTGCAGATGGCTTTGGGTTTGCTCCCCAAAGTGATGGGACTTACCAAACAATTCCTCAACTTGGTAATGTAGTCTTAGAAGACCATGTAAGTATCGGTGCCAATACTTGTATTGACCGTGCCACTATGGGTAGTACAGTGATTAGAATAGGTGCTAAAATTGATAATTTGGTACAAATTGCTCACAATGTAGAAGTTGGTAAAAACACCGTAATAGCAGCTCAAACAGGTATCTCTGGCTCTAGTAAAGTTGGCGAAAACTGTATGATTGGCGGGCAGGTTGGTTTAGCTGGTCACCTACAGGTTGCTAATCGCACGATTATTACGGCACAAAGTGGTATTTCTAAAAATATCAAAAAAGAAGGAACTGTATTGAGTGGCTCTCCTGCCGTAGAAAATGCAGAAAACCTCCGTTCCCATGTTTTGTATCGTAAGTTGCCAGCTATCGAACAACGTCTTAGAGAAGTTGAAAACAAATTGAAATAAAATTTAGAGTTTATCCCAAAACTCCCAAATGAGCACTTTGCTCACACATATAGAGAAATGAACAATAAACAACACACTATCAAAAAGTCTGTTACGCTGTCAGGCGTTGGTTTGCACACTGGCGTTGTGTCAACAATGACTTTTTTACCAGCTCCACCAAACCATGGTTACAAGTTTCAAAGAGTTGATTTACCGGGTCAACCTATTGCAGATGCAGATGTAGACCATGTTGTTGATATTTCTAGAGGTACAACTATCGAACATAATGGCGCACGTATCAACACAGTTGAGCACGTATTAGCTGCTATGGTGGGCTGTCAGGTAGACAATGTGTTGATTCAATTAGATGGTCCAGAACCTCCTATTATGGACGGAAGTTCTATCAAGTTTGTAGAAGCAATCCTCGATGCTGGTCTTGAAGAACAAGATGCAAATCGTAAATTCTTTGAATTAACGGAAGAAGTTAGATATAAAGACCTTGAAAGAGGTGTTGAGTTAGCAGCATTACCTCATAGCGATTACCGCTTAACGGTAATGGTTGACTATAACTCAAAATTTTTGAGTAGCCAACATGCGAATTTGACGCATATTACGCAGTTCAATGAGGATTTTGCAAAATGCCGTACCTTCTGTTTTGTACATGAGCTCGAAGCGCTTTACAATGCAGGTCTTATCAAAGGTGGTGATTTGTCAAATGCTGTTGTCATTGCTGACCGTGATTATTCAGAGGAAGAATTAGAGCATTTAGCGATGGTTTTAGGTAAACCAAAAGTAAGTGTTTCAAAAGAAATTGGTGTACTTAACAACGTAAGTCTTCACTACAAAAACGAAATGGCACGCCATAAATTATTGGATATGGTTGGTGACTTGGCACTTGTAGGTCGTCCAATCAAGGCACAAATTTTGGCAGCTCGTCCGGGTCATGCAGCAAACGTTGCTTTGGCTAAAAAAATCAAGAAATTGATGTTGGAAGCTGACAAAAATCAAGTACCGAAATACGACCCTAAGCAAACACCAATTCTTACACACGAGCGTATTTATCAGCTATTGCCACATCGTTACCCATTCCAGATGGTTGATAAAATCATGTATTTGGATGACGAAAGCGTAGTAGGTATCAAGCAAGTAACCATGAATGAAAATTATTTCATGGGACACTTCCCTAACAACCCAGTTATGCCAGGTGTAATGCAAGTAGAAGCTATGGCTCAAACAGGTGGTATTCTTGTACTTAGCTCAGTTCCAGACCCTGAAAATTACTGGCCATATTTAGTAGCAATCGAAAACTGTCGTTTCCGTAAAAATGTAACTCCTGGTGACACGGTAATTTTCAAATGTACTCTTTCTTCACCAATTCGTAGAGGTATTGCCAAAATGCACGGTACAGCTTACGTCGCAGGACAAGTTGTTTGTGAGGCAGATATGACTGCTAGCTTGGTTCGTAAGAGCTAATAAAAACTATAGCAATTAGCAATTGAGAATTTATCTGTAGAAAGTCTTGATTTGAGTTTTTAGCCCATAGTATATTTTTATATACTTTTTCTACGCTAATTATCAGGATTTGACTATGATAAACCGTCATAGTACAATTTTATACAGAAAAGATTTATTACTTTTGACTAATTCTTTTCAAGTCTCAATGCAAAGATTACCATAATTACTGAGCCTATCGATTTAGCCACATAGTGGCAGTGTCAAAATTATTAATAAGCACATATATCAAAAGCGAAGTAATTATTCTGAAAACAATACCATGACACAACCGTTAGCATATATTCATCCAAACGCCAAAATCGCAGAAAATGTAGTTGTTGAGCCTTTTTCAACAATTTATCAAGATGTAGAAATTGGTGAAGGAACTTGGATTGGACCCAACGTTACTATCTTTCCTGGGGCAAGAATTGGCAAAAACTGTCGAATCTTTCCAGGGGCGGTTATTTCTGCTATTCCACAAGACCTTAAGTTTGACGGAGAAGAAACACTAACCATTATTGGAGACAACACGACTATTCGTGAATGTGTTACTATCAACCGTGGTACGAAAGATAAATTCAAAACCGAAGTTGGCAAAAATTGCCTCTTAATGGCTTATGTACACATTGCTCATGATTGTTTGGTAGAAGATAACTGCGTGATAGCCAATAGTGTACAAGTAGCTGGGCACGTACATATCGGCGAATCAGCCCGTATCGGAGGTGCTTGTGCTATTCACCAGTTTGTAAAAATTGGTAAGCATGTTATGATTTCTGGAGGCTCGCTCATTCGCAAAGATGTGCCACCATTTACCAAATCGGCACGTGAGCCTTTATCTTATGTAGGTGTTAATTCTATTGGATTACGTCGCAATGGCTTTAATGATGAGCAAGTCAATTTGATTCAAGATGTTTATCGCTATATTTTCCTTAAAGGATTCAATACTTCGGAAGCATTAGCCAATATTGAACAAGATATTGCAGCAACACCTGAACGTGACGAAATAGTAGAGTTTATCCGTACAGCTGAGCGTGGTATCATCAAAGGGCCACTTTAATCAGCTAATTTTGCGATTTTAGATTCAATTCAAATAGGTAAGACAGCTCATGCTGTCTTACTTCTTTTTTTATGGAAATCATCACCGAAAATCTAGGGAAAAAATTCAGAAATGAATGGATTTTTAAGTCTGTAAATCTTCGTTTTCAACAAGGACAATCCTATACTTTTACAGGTTCAAATGGTAGTGGAAAATCAACTTTTTTGCAGATTCTTTCAGGTTTTATTCCCGCTTCAGAAGGAAAAATTCTAGCATTTAAAAACCAACAACCCCTCGAAATTGAGCAAATTTATAAGGAAATCAGCATCGCAGCTCCTTATCTTGAACTCATTGAAGAGTTTACACTAGAGGAGCTTCTTCAATTTCATATTCAATTCAAGCCGTTAATTCAGCAGTATTCCATCAAAGATTTTATCGAATTTATTGAATTACCCAAAGCACGCCAAAAAGCGATAAAGCATTTCTCTTCTGGCATGAAGCAAAGGGTAAAACTAGGCTTGACGTTTTGGTCAGACACACCTATATTGATGCTCGACGAACCTTCTTCTAATCTAGATGCAAAGGCTACCAATTGGTATTTAGAAAACGTTCAAAAGTATTCCAAAGATAGAATGCTCTTCATTTGCTCAAACCAGCCCAATGAATATGAATTCTGTTCCAACATTTTCAATATTCAAGATTATAAATAACCTTTTGATAAGATTCTATAGAGTTTTATTCAAAAATTCCTTCAAAATCAAAGGATTACCTAAGCAATTCTTATTTTTGTAATCATTAAATATTCTCAACAAATCAACTTTTTTTGATTATGAAAAAAATAGCTATCGTTTTCGCTATCGTACTAGGAATCCAGATTGGAGCAAAGGCCCAAAGTAACTTTGGTGAAAAAATTTCTGAAAAAGGCGCTATCTCTACTACAGATTTAGCTAAAAAAATGGACGGAAAAGAACAAGTCAAAGCGAAAGTAACAGGTGTAGTAGAGTCGGTATGTAAAGTAAAAGGTTGCTGGATGAAAGTTAAGCTAGAAGATGGTTCTAGTATGCGTGTAACTTTCAAAGATTATGGTTTCTTTGTACCAAAGGATATTGATGGAAAAACTGTGGTATTTGAAGGTTTAGCTCAAGTAAAAACCACTTCTGTTGGTCAATTGAAGCACTACGCTCAAGATGCTGGTAAAAGCCAAGAAGATATTGAGAAAATCACTGAACCAGAAAAGGCTATTACCTTCGTAGCTAATGGGGTGATTGTAAAATAAATGTGAACTTCTTTATTGAGTGAATTGTGATTGAGTGAATGAGTGATTTTCAAAATCTACGTTTCCCCAATGGGTACCATTTCAAAATATAGTATCAAAAAAGGCGGTCGAAATAAGTTTTTCGACCGCCTTTTTTGATGAATAGCCAATACATACCTAACATTTGAGTACTTTTTCCGAATAGGGTTCGACTTAAGTCGAACCCTATTTGGAAAAAGTATTGTGCCTCTATTGGTGAGGAATAATCTCCCATTGACTCAATCAATATCCACTCAGTTAAGTATTTATATCCAACTGCTTATTTCTGCGTAACCTTCAACGTAGTTCCCCACAAGGCAATGGCAATAACGGATATGAAATAAAGAATATTGCGAGAATCAATTAAACCTCTACTCAAGGCTTCGAATTGATAATCCAAGCCAATCTGTTCAAGAATGTAACCAAACGACCCCATGAATGATAATTCTGCCAATTTTCCTACACCATAATATAAAATCAAGCACATCACAAATCCAATCACAAAAGCTACGACTTGATTATCTGTCAAGGAAGAGGAAAATACGCCTAAAGCTGCAAATACACACCCTAAAAAGTACAAGCCAATGTAAGAGGTAATTACAGCAGCAGAATCAATATTTCCTTGCGGATTCCCTAATTGATAAATAGAATAATAATACAAGAGCGTTGGAAGCAAGGCTAACAAAATCAAAAAGCAACTTGCTAAATATTTTCCAAGAACAATTTCCCAAGCGCCAAGTGGTTTGGTAAAAAGTAACTCAATAGTTCCTGTTTTAAATTCCTCTGCAAAAGCTCGCATGGTTATGGCAGGTATCAAAAACAAGAAAATAAATGGTGCAACCTGAAAAAAGGAGGTTAAATCAGCAAAACCATAATCAAGTACATTGTCCTTAAAAAACCAAACAAATAGACCTGTTGCTGTCAAGAATACGCCAATTACGATATAACCAATGAGCGAATTAAGAAAGGAATTAACTTCTTTTTGAAAAATTTGAAACATAGTTGATTTAATGTTTTTGCAGTCTGTTTCAACTGAACACTCCTAGTAAACGAATTTGCTAGTGAAGAAGTATTTCTCCACTAGCAAATTCGTTTTTATCTCTATAAGCAAATTGTCTTTGCCTATGTTCTAGATACAATTTAATCAAATATTGGTTTATCTTTCTTTACAAATGCAGCAATAATCAAAGAAAAGACAAATCCCAATAATATACTTCCCACTACTCCCCACACAAACATGGCACCTGGACTCATAAATACTTTGGACATTTCCATTGCTTGGTCAATCTGCTCAGCCGATAAGCCTTTCTTTTCCATGTCAGCCTCAGCTTTCTTAAAGATTTGATCCATTACAGAAGGATCTATGAACTTCATATACACAAAGCTATAAGCACTTGAAAGGAGTCCACTCACTGCTGACATTAGGGTTCCAATACCAAGTCCCTGCCCGTAACTCATAAAGCCATTATTTTCTTTCTTGTAGGCATTCATAGCCATAAATACTCCAATGCCGATAATTATATAAGCAACGAAACCGACGGCTTGATTGGCCACTAGCCCCAGTACCATTATTAGTGTACTAAAAACTACACTGAAAATACCGATGATAATACCCCATTTAAGCGCAACTTTTGTGGTAGTTGTTTGATTTTCCATGATTGATTTGTTAAAGTTTAGACTTTGGTTTAATAGCAAACTAGCGTTTTGCTAATGCTATTTAACATACTGTCTACGATAATACAAAGAAATCATGATGGATGGTAAAATAGCGATAAGAGGGCGCTGTTTTAGCTCCGTAAATGCAATAGACATAGGATCAATAGCTTTGATACCAGCAATCAAATTATTGAAATATTCTAGATTCGTTTCCTTAATAATCTGCTGTCTGGCGGTGGTATATTCCTTCACGGCTTCTACCACAAACTTCGCTAATAACGCTTGTCCATGCTGTGTTGAGTAAAACAAATACAAACCTCCACCAACAATAGTTGAAGCTGATAAAGCTACCACAAAACATAAAGACAAACCCTCCCAAAAATGAAGTGTCTCATCTGGGTTATTTCTTCGATAGCTTTTTACAGCCAAAACCGAAGCTATCAAAATAAATATATTACTTGGGAATAACTTACCCGAAATCGGGGTAATTCCTATTAAATCAAGAATAACGCTATACCCCAAACAGGCAATACCTGCTAAGGCACCAAACTTGAGGCTATTTTTCCAAAATGTATTATTAAACATAAACTTTTAGATTTTATGCAATCACTACCAAAGCTTTGCCTTTGAATGTTTTACCTAAGAATGGCGTATTTTTAGAATTTGAGAGGATAGTAGAATAGGTCCACTCTTTCTCAGGTTCAAATACGGTCAGGTTAGCCTTCGTACCTTCTGCAATTTGAGGCACGGTTAAGCGTAAAATCTTACGAGGTTGAATCGTTATCTTATCAATCAAGTCTTCTAGCGATAGCCCAACATTGTAGGTATTGGCAACACCAAAAAGCGTTTCTAAACCAATAATTCCAAAATCAGCCATATCAAATTCAAGATTCTTTGACTCATCATCTTGAGGATTATGGTCTGAGACGATGGCATCGATGGTACCATCCGCCAATCCAGCCCATAAAGCTGCTACATCTTTTTGAGTTCTTAATGGTGGATTTACTTTAAAATTAGTATCAAAATCCATCAAATCATCTTCTGTAAAACAAAGTTGATGTACGGCAACATCCGCAGAAATCGGTAATCCTTTCGCTTTAGCTTGACGAATCAATTCTACAGATTCTGCACTAGAAATACAAGCAAAATGTAGTAATGGCAAAGTTGTATCTACTTCAGCAAATGGCGTATCAACTACATATTCCAATAGTTTTAAATCGCGCATTACCATGATTTCTTCGGCCATTTTTGGCATTCCTTTCATCCCAATAAGCGTACTTACAGAACCTTCATGCATTTGCCCAAAGTGTGTCAAATCAGTATCTTCTGGACGATTAATTAAAAGGCTTCCGATTGGCGAAAGATATTGAAGTGTTTTAAGGAAAATATCTGGATTTTGAATAGGGTGTTCTCCATCAGTAAATGCTACTGCTCCAGCGTGATGCAAGTCAATCATTTCGGTAAAATCCTTACCTTCACATTTAAGCGTAACCGCTGCTAATGGATGAAACTTGATAATATCGCCAGATTTACGAAGATAGTGAACGCTCTCACGAGTCTGAACCGTTGGCTTGGTATTAGGCAACAATGCGATTTCAGAGAAACCACCCGCAAGGGCTGCTTTTTCTAGTGAATACAAGCTTTCTTTGTGCTCATAGCCTGGGTCTTTTGCGTGTACACGCATATCGATCCAGCCCAAAGAAACACATAGATTTTCACCTTCAATAATTTCATCAGCTTCGGCAGACAACTGCTCGCCTATTTGGCGAATCACACCGTTTTCGATAAAAATATCTCTGACCTGTCCATTGAGGTCAGCCCCTTTTTGGATAATTTTTGCGGAACGAATCAGAATTTTCATTGTGCTATTTACTCGAATCGTACTTCGAGATATGGTCAAAAAAAAGCCCTGAAAAACAGGGCTTTATACAAAATAGTAATCTAAATTAAAGTCCAATGTGTTGTTTGTAAGTATCAACATCCATCAAGGCTTCTACGTCAGCCAAATTTGATGGTTTGATTTTTACTAACCAACCTTCACCGTAAGCGTCAGAGTTGATAGTCTCTGGTGAGTCTATTACAGTTTGGTTTACTTCAAGGATTTCTCCAGCGATTGGCAAGAACAAATCAGATACAGTTTTTACGGCCTCAACTGTTCCGAAAATATCATTTTCAGCTAAAGTTTGA
Organism: Cellulophaga sp. BC115SP; assembly: GCF_009905545.1. Classification (GTDB taxonomy): domain Bacteria; phylum Bacteroidota; class Bacteroidia; order Cytophagales; family Spirosomataceae; genus Flectobacillus; species Flectobacillus rivi. The sequence goes on from NZ_JAAALB010000023.1 coordinate 22,497, forward strand.
CCTACCGTCTCGATTTCAACATAAACGATATCGCCCAATTCGCCTTGCGCGAAATCAGTAATACCAACGATGGCAACGTCTCCATCTACCTTAATCCATTCATGCTCTTTCGTATAGCGAAGTTCTGCTGGGAAATTCATCTCTTATGCGTTTACAGTTTGTAATTTGATAATTTTGTTGAAGAATTGTGATGCAATTTACTGGAAAAACATCAAAATGACAATCTTTCAAACAATGATTTAGTTTCGCTCAAACTAATGCTATAAATCAAAAGTGAACTTATCTAGAATATCTTTCTGATTAGCAACTCCTTAATAGGACTATACAAAGATTTTCAAACTATTACAGATTTAGAATTTCTGATTTCGGAAATGTAAAAACAGACCTTCATTTTTCACAAAATACAGTTCAGAAAATAGGTAACATAACCTTAATTCAATATCTGCAATAGATGATGTTGGTACTGCTTAGTCAGACAAACTAAATCTTACTTGGAAACCAGCAGCTATCGTTGAGCGATAATACAAGGTAGATACCCACGGGTTATTAAACATCTTGTCGACATACATATTCACATTCAATCGCTTGTTGACATTATAACTTACTTGTGGTCTAAATTGAAAATTAACATATCCATTCGTCACCACAGTTTCAGCATCTAGCTTTCTTTGAATAGTTCTTGTATCTCTAATCGTCAAGTTCATCTGGAACTTCATATCATTCGGCAATCGTACTTTTCGTCCGTTAACCTTAAATGGCACTAGCATATTCGCCTTTGTAAAGCCCATTCCAAAGGTAAAATCCTTATTACTTAGCTCGGCTACTTGCGAGTTGGATAAATTTAAACCTACACTTCTGTCCTGAGCATATTCCAAACGAAGTGAGATTTTGTTTTTAGTCGTAGCGTTAAATCCTATGAATGGTCCAAATTTCTCTTCAAATTTAATCGTACTCATTACATAAACAGGAATCAAATAGCCTTGCTCGTTTACTTTACTAGAAAGTGGATATAGCATATTATCTATTTTCAGCTCAAATGGATTATCATATTCCAAAGACGAAACAAAGTTACCTACCGAGTAGGTCGAACTATATCGGTGCGTAATCGAGATATTCGAGAAACGCTCTTTGAACCAACCAACATTACTCAAACCGTTGTAGTCTAATTGCCAGTTTGGCAATGGAATATTCACAAATGGAGAGAAGCTCACTTTGTTTGGAGAAATACCACTATACGCCGCAAAGAAAGCGGGAATCAATACATCCTGCGAGTTTATATCGTAGGCTTCATTTCCAGTAATAACTCTCGAGGCTTCTAATCTCTGTTTAATGATATTTCTATATGACTTGAATCTGTTAAAAATACCTGAAGACTCATTTGGTGCATTGCTATCAAATGCCGTCAAAAATGACAGGAAGGTCATCTGATAATTACCCGAACGTACTGGACTTTGATGTTTGTATGCGCCTCCCATTTCTGTTGGACGGTAAAATTCTTGGTAATTATCTGTCCTACTCCATTTTCCTTCCAACTGTATTCTAAAGTCTCTAAATGGTTCTATCGAACTACCATAAGTGAAATTTTGTGTTTTGGTTTGGACAAAAGGCACGTTTTGAACAATACTTTTCGATAACCAACCATTGGCGGCTGCTCTTGTTAATACATCATAGTCTTGGCTACCTGTTACAAAGCCAAAACCTGGTGCCGAACCATCAGCAGCACTCATCCCCAAAATTCCAGAGCCTGGCATAAACCCTGGCAACGTTGTAGATTCGTTAATGGTATATCTTACATTGATACCTCGAATAGCCATCATCAAACGGGTTACACTTCGTACGAAAGTTGGCTGAGGTTTGATAATATCTTCATCATCACCTGGGCTTCTTGCCACGTTTTTACGTTCTACCCTTGGTTGGTTCGCCAGACGTAATGCACGCACACGATTGTATAATGCTACAAAGTCAATCTTGCCATTGATACCTCTTTCACGAGTATTTTTAATCAAATTTCCTAAAGGAACATCCAACGAGTCACGACTATCGTACGAACTCGCTAAATACTGATAGCCAAATTTATGACTATACTCAGCCGACATCCAGTCGGTCAGTGGTGACTTATTGAGAGGTAATCTCCAGACAGCACTAAAGTTTTGGTCAAAGTTTTTGGTACGTCCCAAGCTTTTTATGCTTCTCCAAACAGAATCCTTTTTGGCTTGCGTATCTATGTCACCTTGAGGTTCGTCGATAATAGCACGTGCATTGGCAGCGTAGTTTACAATAACGGATTTGGTCAAATTCCAACCTAGATTATATTGTCTTGTAAACATCCAATATTTCTCAAACATTGGTGCTACGCCATCGGTAGTTAGATCGGCATTTCGTAATTGAGTTTTTACAAAATTACGATCCATATCTGCCCTCACCGTAATAGAGTTAGGCAACGGAGAAAAGTTGATTTCTTTAATCCATCTCAACAAAGGATAATCAGACTTTATTCCTTTAAATGGCTCTATCGGTTTACTTGTTCCTGCATAAGCATACATGATACCACCTCTGTGAGAAACTTGTTTATATGCATCTATGAGGGTATTACTTCTAGTCAGTTCTGCAAACGAGTATGAAATGGCAATATTTTCAATATCCCATAAATGTGCTTTCCCTCCTCCTACTTTTATCTTACGAACATTGGTAAGGTTAATTGCTCGACGCTCAGAATTATCTTCTACGATTTTCTGAAGCATAGCTCTCTTCGCTGGATCTGTGATATTATTAAGCGATTGCTCCAAAGGAATATCAGGATCAAGTGGATTAAAATGTGGTGTCGAATTACTTTTGTCATAACTGATATACAAAGGAATTCTTAAACCCCATTTATCTGGGAATAATTTATCCAAATTAATCGTAGCGGCGATTCCATAGGCATAAGAAGTCTCTCGTGAGCGTTCAGAAATTTTAGATTGTACACCTCCAAAGCCATATCCTTTGTAAGAGGCATTCAAGGTAACATTGGCAAAATCTGCCAACTTTAGCCCTAGTTTTCCTACTGCCGCATTACCAGAAGTTTGATCAAATCCATTAGAACGTAATTCGTCGACCCAAATACAAAATGATTTAGGTAGTTCATCCGAAGACTTTGGATTTCTCACCCCAATCATCAGAGACACCACTGCACTCAAGTCTGGGCGACCCACCACACGTACTCGATACAATTGTCCATTATTTCCCACAACACTATCCATAAGATATGGCGTAGTCAAGGCTACTTGTGCCTTATCACGTTTGAGTTTTGCTGCCCGTAAAGCATCAAATGGAATATCTATTTCATTTTCCGCAGGCCAAACTTCTGTATCTAAGTATGAGCTTTTTCCTTTAGGTGTAATCGTCAAACCACGCGTTTCAACCTCATAATAGTTATCTGTTTGATCTGTACCAATTCTTACAAATGCTGAAACATCTCCTGTTCTTGTGTTTGCATCATCTGTTTCAGCATGAATAAACATTTTTAGATTTTTGTAATTCAAGAAATCAAAAACTGTATTCTTAAATACCGCACGCGAATCTCCATCACGCAATCCATCTACACAAAGGGACATAGACTGTTCGTTCAAAGCAACGTTATTCACCGTTGTTACATCACGGTCACGCTGAAACCCTGGAGGAACTGAGTATGGCACTGTTTTGCCTGCTTTGTTAGCAGGTCCATTTTCGTCAATATTTACGGTTGAAACCTTAAAATTAGCATCATAAGGCTCTGGAACTTCCTGTAAACCTCTTGGTGTCAAATCTCCAGTATAAGTACGATACTGATAACCTGATAGTTGAAAAGAAGCAAAACGAAATACTACAGGAGCTTCCCAATCAGTAGTAAACATTCGGATAAAGCGCATAGACTTAAATCCGTTGATATTACCTACTTTATTCGAATAGTTCTTGATAGGGATTCTAAACAAATACCAACTTACGCCTCCCTCTGTGATTTGGTCAACAATATAATTTTGTCCTACTGCCATTTTCTCCTTTTTCATATCGAGCTCATACTCGTAATAGGCATCTGTGTCAGTAATGGTATTATCATTGTTCAAATCCTCTCTATCTGGTTGTTGATTACTTGCTTCTGTATAACCTGATGCGGTACTTGTTGAAGAAGGTGGTGAGTTATTTTCCAAACCCATATAACTCTTATAACGCTTTACAAGGCTGGAGGTACTGCTATATCGTTCGTTTAGATAGTGAATAAAATCATCGCCAGAAGGGTCTTCCTCGATTTCAGATTTCATATTTGCATCAATATTCAACCCTTGAATCGTGCGAACATAATCAGCGAATTTTGCTTTTTCATTCCAAACATTATCAAAACTTGTTGGGTTGTTTGGTAAACCGTCCAAACCAACATCTTGTTGCTCACGACCATTTTGTAAGTCAAAAGCATTGGTTACAAATTGTCGAGTTGGTGCAAGCCCCCAAACAGTTGAGTCTACGTTGGCTAGAGAACCTTGGGTAATTTTTTGCCCTGTAGGAATACCATTTTCAAAATTGTAACGTCCATCTGGGATAAAGTCTTCAGAAATATCACCAAGGTTGAATACTAACTTTCCACCTGTACGGTTACGAATCAAACTGGCCTCTTTATCTTTATCGAAATCTCCAGTGGCACGTACAATACCAGTTCTATTACCAGAATTTGCTGTTGCACCTGCATCAACCTCCGCAAATGGATCCATCATCCAAAACTCTAATGTTTCGATATTGGCATTGTCAAAGTCTGTATCTGAACTAATTGCGCGTGTAATTGCCCCAAAGTTTTTCTTTGGATTAGCTATAAACTGATCTAACTTAGGGTTGTAATTATACATCCCTCTCTCTCCAGGGAAATACGAAACGTCCAAAATTCCCACAGGAACGTTGATGTTATTCGCCACCGAACGGTTAGGGAATAAGGCTTGAGACGAAACTACACGTTCATAAGCATAGTTTGCCACGTCTTGCGAGTTGATGCCAACACTTCCTGTTTCTAAACTACTTGTTCCGTACAAACTATAATCAACTGTATAAGCCGAAATCTTAGCTCTATTAAAATTACTTTCTATTGAGTTAGGAGACGTAATTGGCACAATCGTTTTAGGAACCGACCCCGGTCTCCAAGAATTCGCTTGAGTATTAAGGCTAAAGATATTTCTAGCAGATTCAAAATCGTCAATAAAAGCGTTGCTATTTACAGCACTATTCACACCCGGAATAAGACGAGCAAATTCTCCTTGAAAATCAATGGCAGAGGTTTCTTTGGTCGAAATCAATGGTAGAGCATCCACCAGACGAGTCAAAAGCAAAGACTTTTTCTGAATGGCTGCATCCAAGCCAAACATGGTATTATTGATGGGTTCATTACCAATTTGTACCCTTGTCAAAAAGCTTGGAGGGGTTTCAGAAAGATGCTGTAAAGTACCCCCTAAGTGAATATCCTTCCCTAAAGTATAATCGATGTGTGTTCCTAAAAGTGTACGTATTTGATTATTGAATAAATCTGGCTTTTCATAACAAATCCTAATTTCACGTCCTGAATTGGAAATGCCCGAATTAAGGATTTTTACACGACCTACTTGTGGTTCAACAATGTAGTCTACACCAGGTGTAAGGGCAACACCTCCTGCAGTCACTTGTACGGAGTTACCATCTACCCCCAAAGGTAAATTTACATCACCACCAAGCGACGACTGATAACTACCTTTCAAGAAAAACTTATTCTTACTTGCAATTTGTTGCGCATCGGCAAGCGTCGAAGTGTACAGTTTATCAAATACATACTTATCTACCAATTGAGACTCATCCGCTTCGAATTTCTTTCTAAGTGTACCTCCAAAAGGTTCAAGGACAGGAAAAATGATTTTACCATTTCTGCTATCTACTGTAACGCCTTCAATAAAGTCGAAATTACCATCAGTCTGACGGTCACCGTTTTGGTTCATTTTATCAAGTCCTAAAACTTGAACCAATGGAATATCTTTCACATTTCGACCTTCCAACAAACTTGGATTGTCGATACCTGTATTATCGTCTTTGTAAATAACACGTAACTGAAAACCTGTTTTGGAAATCTGAGAACCATTTAATGAATAAACGTTCTTCATCATCAAATTCCACATCGGGTGGTTCAATACGTTACGGATGGTCGATGACTTCAAAAGTTTTAACACCAACACTTCATTGTCTTGGCGGTTTTGGTAATCTTCCGTTAACTCCCCTACCTTGTATTTTTGCCCATTCATGGTATATTCATAAGACACCGCAAGCACTTCATCATTACGAAGTGGCGTGACCAAGGAGATATAACCCAATTCAGGACTAAAACGATATTCTCTTTCTGTAAGCTTTTTGGCTCCACGCAATACATCAAAGTCGGTACCTTTATCCAAACCATCCGCTACGAGCAAGCTTGTAGTCTGATCAGCCTTACGAATTTCAGCATTTGCCGAATTAGGGTCTAAGTACTTATTGTAAAGCGTATTGTTTTTGTTATTCACAGGCGTACCTCCATTAGCACCTGAAGCAGCTGCAACCCCATTGTTGGGATTATATGGGTTAGTTGGAGCACCTTCTCCTAGATCCGAGAAACCTACGATATTGCGTAGAGTTTCAGTATTTTGAGAACGGTTTGTGACATATACTTCCAAACGAGTAATAGTAATACCAGAAGAAATATAGGCAGTTTCGGTACTCGTAGTACTACGTGAATTTTGTGATAAATCAGTAGACGATGTAGTATTATTGAGTGAGTTCGTTGAAACGCCCGAAGACATCACCGAAACATTTTTTAGCGAACTTTCGTATTTGTTACGGAAAAACGTAGATAAGAAAAAGTGTCTATTTTCATCATAGTTATCAGCACGGATTTCGAAAGTTTTACCCTGAGAGCCACCTTTTAAGGTAATACAATCTTGTTTAGAGCGCTGTTGTGCCGCGACTAAAGTAACATCTACTTTACCAAAACGCATTAAGGTTTTCAAACCAAATAGGTTTTGAACCCCAGGAATGAGTTGGCTATTAAGAGTCCAAGAGGTATTTCCTACTTCGATGTTTTGGAGTATATCTTCTTCATTTGAACGCCAGTTGAGTTTGAGTTGATTTTGAAAATTGAAACTTGCCTTGGTATCAAAGTTGGTATTGAGATTAAACTTATTACCAATTTTTCCTTGAAAGTTAATTTGTGCTTGCTCGTTAAAGTTCAGGTTTCCGATATATCGTTGCTGAACTGGGATGGCTGGGTTATCGATAAACTGTCCGATGTAGCCAATGTCTAGTAAGATATTGCCGTTAGGTTTAAAGTCAATTTCAGACCCACCAAAAATACGGTCAATGGCTGGAGGGAGCTCTATTTTTGGTAAAATACCCCGCCCTCGGGTTTCATCTTTTCCATCTTGAGAGGCAGCGTATTTTTTCCAATAGTCTCGCACAAAACGATTTTGTTGTACCTTCTGATACTCCTCAAAAGTCATTTGCTGTGATGGCCTGTAATTGGCATCTGAGCCTGTCAGTTTTTCATAAACCGTTATACGCCCAGCCGAATCCAATTTGAACTCCGTTGAGGTAGATTTGGTATCCTTTATGATAAATGGAGAAGAAGGCGAACGATCAGAGAAACGGTTAGTATAACGATCTTTGATTTTATATTTGGGACGACGCCCAGATTTTTGTACCGTATCGGCGGGTACAGAAACGCCTAAAAACGGCTTGCTTGTCCAAAGAGACTCAGGACTACGCAGAGGGAACTCCCACGCGAGTGAAGCAAATACCGATAAAACTAAACTTCCAGAAAGTATGTAAAACTTTTTCCTTTGCACAGTTGATTGCTTAAAAGTCAAAATCTTGGTGAATTCAAAATGGCACAACAAAGCCAAAACGTCCAACAAGCTCTTATATTTTGGAACATGGGCTTTTTTTGGAAGCCCATGCTATAATTGAGGCTGAATTGTCTATTAAATTATCGTAAAGCAAGCTTGATAAGTTGCTCAACCGATAGGCTGTCGCCTTCTTTCTTGATAATGGTATCCAAACTCTTTTCTGCCACATTTTTAGGAATACCCAGTGTTACTAGTGCTGCGAGTGCCTCACCACGCACTCTATTGCCAGAAGGAGCCAATAATGGTGTTTGAGTACCTCCTATTAGTATTTCTTTCTTCAACTTATCTTTCAGTTCGATAATAGCACGTTGGGCAGTTTTTGCACCAATACCTTTAATGCTCTGAATCGTTTTGACGTCCTCATTTACCAAAGCCTGACGGATTTCGCCAGATGACAATGACGAAAGCATAATTAAGGCTGTATTGGGTCCAATACCCGAAACACTGATAAGGTCTAAAAACAAGGTTTTTTCGTCAAACTCCTTAAACCCATAAAGCACATGGGCATCCTCACGAATGTTGAGATATGTATAGAGCTTACAACGTTCTGTTCCGTCTTGGAGCGCGCTGTAAGTTTGTAGTGATATTTTGATTTCGTATCCTACTCCTTGGACGTCGATAATAACAAAGGCTGGATCTTTATGCGCAAGCTTACCATCTATATAGGCAATCATAATTCTTTTTGTTTGAATAATAAAGTTTGATATATGGCCGAAGAAATACTCCTAGCAAATCAGAAAGAGGTATTTAATGCAGGTTTTAGAAAATATACAACTCAAGTTTTGCTTGTGCTCACACCAAACTTGTAATATTACTATACAAAATCATACCAGTTTATTGTATTATGGTTAGCATTTTTTTGTGGCAAAAAACAACTTGGATGATAACTTTCCTTGAGAATTGTATCTTTCAAAAATACAGAAAAAGTCCGCATAAGCCAAATTGCCTTTATGCGGACTTTTAAATGATTTAATATCAGTGTAAGTAACTTAAGATACACGAAGCTTCATACCAGCTTTAACAACGTTACCTTTAATTCCATTCATTTTTTTCAACTTTTCTACAGAAATACCTCCATAGCGTTGTGAAATATTCCAAAGGGTATCTCCTTGTTCAACAGTATGAAACTTTACTTTACCCTTACGAATGTCTTCTTTTTCTCTCACATTTGAGCGAGCGTATTTTTCAGAACTTGTTACTGCTGATTCCTTGAAAATCACTAAGGTTTGTCCTGTTTGAATACCAGACTTACGCAGTTTATTCCAAACCTTTAAGTCATACACTTCAACATTGAATTTATCAGCAATGGCAAAAAGATTATCGCCCTTATGAACCTTGTATGTGATTTTTTTAGGTTTACGTTTGATTACCTCCTCTACATCGTCCTCTACTAGTTGTTCAGTAGGTTTGTTTACTACCACAATAGGTACTGAATCTTCACGCGACTGTTGTTGACCTGCTAATTCTACCCCAGCAGGAACAAGCATATTAGTTGGCATTTTTGAAGCAGAATCCATAATCATTAAACGATTTGACCTGAAATATGCCAATTCACTTTTAGGGAGTTTTAGCGAGAAATTACGAGTATTATTTGGTAAAATATGAGTCAGGATATGAGGATTAAGCTTTTGGATGCTTTCCAAATTGATATTAGCCATTGTGGCCAATTTATCTAAATCCAAATAAGAGTTAATCTGAATCGTATCGTGTTCGATCGCTAACTCATAATTTTCAGGCACAATATCATGAGAGTCTGCATGATTCATCATGTACAAAATACCTATGTATTGTGGCACATACCCTCTTGTTTCTTTAGGCAAACAGTTATAAATATCCCAAAAAGTTTGTCCTCCATTACAACGACGAATCGCACGACGAACATTGCCAGGGCCTGTGTTATAAGCTGCCAAAACTAAATGCCAATCTCCAAAAATATTGTACAACTGACGCATATAGCGGCATGCTGCTTCTGTAGCCTTTTCTGGGTCAAATCGCTCGTCTACGTAATCATCAATTTTTAACCCAAAATCTATTCTAGCTGTTTTAGGCATAAATTGCCAAAGCCCGCCCGCACCTACACGAGACATGGCTCTTGGATTCAGTCCAGATTCAATCAAAGAAAGATACTTTAATTCGTCTGGCAAGCCGTATTTTTTGAGATATTTTTCATACAAAGGGAAATACATATCTTTTCGTTCGAGCATTGTTTTCGTGAACGAGGGTTTACGAAAAGCAAAATACTCCACAAACTGATGAGTAGTACTATTGTAAGTCAATGGGATTTCTCTTTGAAGCGCTTCTAAACGAGGCTTAACAATATTAGGGTCAATTAACCATGTAGGTTCTGCAACGGCTGGAGGTGTTGCGGTTTGCGGATACACTGGCTTAACCGAAAGCGTGTCCACTGTTCCTTGATTTTCGGTAGTCGATGAGGCTGCTGATACCTGTGCTTGACTGCTTAGGGCAACCATTAACAGTGAACCTGCCAAAATCGAGCGAAATGTAGTCAATGTCATTTAATTCTCTAATAAGGATTTAAGGAATATAATATCTTTGGCGTGTTATGCGTGCTCAATCCCGTAGGTAAAATGAGAAGCTTTTGAAACACTTTATCTTTTCTAAATTCTTATGGGAAGTGTGTTTATCCGTTCTTTCAAATAAAGTCAATGCTTGGACTTTAAACAAAGTTACTGATTTTTAACTAAGTAAACCACAATTTTATTGTACGACAAAAACAAAGTATTGAATTATTACAAGAAACATTAAGAATACTTCTATTTTAAGGGATTTTCGAAACTCATCCTCTGTGCGTATCTATAGGGTATAAAAAAATTGTGTAGACTAAAGTATTCTACCAAACAAAAAGTCTAACATCAATCTAGGTTTAGACTAATGTTAGACCTCTAAAGTTTATGCTTATCTATGAAATTCTAATCAGTGAATATCAACATCGAAAGACTAATATAAGCTCTTGGCAAAATTCAACAACGCCTCCTCTTGAAATGCCCCTGCCATAATTTGAAACCCGATCGGCATACCATCATTATCGACACCATTAGGAATAGAAATAGCTGGCAAACCTACTACATTGGCTTGAACCGTAAACAAGTCACCCAGATACATTTGGATAGGATCTGATGTCTTCTCCCCTATTTTGTAGGCAGTAGTCGGTGTTGTAGGACAAACCAAAAAGTCATATTCAGACAATAATTGGTCTGTATAATCCTTAATCAATCTTCTCACTTTTTGTGCCTTGGTATAATAAGCGTCATAATAAGAAGCACTCAATACAAAAGTTCCTAACATAATACGGCGCTTTACTTCCTTACCAAATCCTTCAGCTCTTGATTTTTTGTACATCGACATCAAATCTGTTGCTTGATTGGAACGGTGACCATACTTTACTCCATCAAAACGAGATAGGTTTGAGCTAGCTTCAGCCGTTGTTAAAATATAGTAAGTTGGAAGAAAATACTTGATTAATGGAAACTCTACCGCCTCTACCACATGACCAGCAGCTTTCAACGCTTCAAGTTTTGCCCAAGTAGCCTCGCGTACTTCTGGTTGAAGACCTGTACTTTCAACGGCTTCTTTCAAATACCCAATTTTCAAGGTTTTATGGGTTGTATCAAGAGCAGAATATTGAGGAACATCTAAGGTTGAAACAGTACTATCTTGTTCGTCTTTTCCTGCAATTATCTCTAATAATATTGCTGCGTCTTCCACCGATTTAGTAATAGGACCAATACAGTCAAATGACGAAGCATATGCAATGAGACCCCATCTTGACACCCTTGTATAAGTTGGTTTTAAACCCACCAAACCACAAAAACCTGCTGGCATACGTACAGAGCCGCCTGTATCTGTACCCAAAGAAGCTAAGCACATATCTGCTTGTACTGCCACAGCCGAACCACCCGAAGAGCCACCCGCTACACGATTTTCGCCAACTGCGTTGAGACAAGCACCATAGGCTGAGTTTTCGTTGGTCGAGCCCATTCCAAACTCATCACAGTTTTGTGAACCAATAATGATGGCATCAGCATCGATTACCCTTTGAACGGCAGTAGCATTAAATTGAGATTCAAAACCTTCAAGAATTCTACTTCCTGCTGCTGAAGGGTGATCTTTATAGCACAACAGGTCTTTAATACCAATCACCATACCTGCCAATTTACCAGCAGTTCCAGCTTTGATTTTTTGATCAATTTCATCAGCTTTTGCCAATGCTTCTTGATCAAACACTTTCAGGAAGGCATTTAATTGGGTATTTTTTTCAGTAATATTTTGAAGATAAAATTCTACAAGTTGGCGGCAGGTAATATCTCCTGCATATAAATCAGCTTGAATACTCTGTAGTGATGTATAATTTTTCAAGGTAACAGAAAGTAAATAAAATGGTAATGACTATAAAAAAACAAGAGCATAGTCAGGATTGCTATGCAAACCTAACTATGCAATTATGTAAGGTAATAAGTACAGGAAAACAATGTGTTACACACTATTTTCGGCAATTTGATTATGTTACGATTGGCACTAAGTTTTATCACTCAGTTATACAAATCAAATACGAGCCAATACTATTTTGTATCGTCCAAACCTTTTGTAATCTGCTCCTGAACGTCTTTTTGTGCATCTTTGAATTCTTTGATACCTTTACCCAATCCCTTCATTAATTCAGGCAATTTTTTTCCACCAAAGAATAACAACATAGCTAAGCCAATCAATAGTAATTCGCCACCACCTAAACCGTTCAAGAATAATAAGATTGAAGTCAGTTCCATTTCTGTATTGAGTTAAAATTTTTGTAAATATACTTAATGATTTTGGAATATGGACTTTTCATTACCGATATTTTGGCAATTAGTGTCCGAAGAATTTAGGTTTACTTATTCGATACTAAAGTCTTGAAAAAGTTGATTTCTTTCCCAAGCTTCAAAGTTCTCGATGTCTTCGTGCAATGCTCTAAATAGCCATAACACAATAGCGAGGTCATCCGTTAAGCCAATTATCGGCAAAATATCTGGAATTACATCTATTGGCGACACAAAGTAAATCAAAACTGCTACAATTTTGAGAATTGTTGGCCAAGGTACTATACGGTATTGTCCCGATACGTATGCTTTTACCATTCTCGACAAAGTTGTTAGCTTGTCCGTTAAGACCTGACCAACCCCTTTATTTTCTTTATCAGCAACATCTTTTGCTTTAGAAAGCACCTCTCTTAGCAACTCTAAAAGAGCCAAACTTCCCATAGCATATTTGCTAGCTTTTTTGGTTGCACTCTTAAAAAATATTGAATTTAATACTCTCGAAGCTAAATCGTCTTGTGCCATACTTTTTAATAATTTAACTGAACATGGGCACTATTTTATCTATATTTCGCTTAACATAGTATAGCTAATTTTCAAAAATTGTTACCCTCAAAATTTACCGAAAGTTAGTAAATTTAATATTGCGGTAAAACATAAAACGCTACAAGCGGCGTTTTTGATATATAAACCGTTTAAATTATTCATAAATGATGAGATAAATCAATTGATAATCAAAAGATTGTTTATCTTTTGATTATCAAACATACAAACAAAGTTATTGAGAAGGCAAATATACCATTTAGCAACTTTCCTATAAAAAATTTACATAATTTTAGAAATCCATGTTTTCAGAATGCCTAAATGCTTTACATTTGTAGGGTCTTGCTACAAAGACTAACAATGCAAAAACGTACATGTTTGAGCAAAATTCAAGGCGTTGTTCTCCATTATGAAAGCATTGATTGAATCATTCTATTTAACAAAACAATTAATCAAAAATCATCATGTCTAAAATAACTGTCGTGGGTGCAGGGGCCGTGGGTGCTACTACTGCCGATAACATTGCTCGTAAAGAATTAGCAGACGAAGTCGTGTTGCTGGATATTAAGCAAGGGTTTGCAGAAGGAAAAGCCTTAGATATGTTCCAAACAGCTGCGCTATTGGGCTGGGACACAACTTTAACTGGTGTTACGAATGATTACTCAAAAACTGCTAATTCAGACGTAGTAGTTATTACGTCGGGGCTTCCACGTAAACCAGGTATGACTCGCGAAGAACTCATTGGAGTGAACGCTGGCATTGTTAAATCGGTAGTGGACAATATCTTGCAATATTCACCAGATGCCATTTTTGTAATCGTTTCAAATCCTATGGATACAATGACCTATTTGGCATTGAAAGCGTCGGGGCTTCCTAAAAACCGTATCATTGGTATGGGTGGTGCTTTGGACTCGGCTCGCTTCAAGTGCTATTTGTCATTGGCCATGAATGTTTCTCCAAACGACCTTCATGCTACAGTAATTGGTGGTCACGGTGATACTACCATGATTCCATTGAAGCGCCTTGCTACTTGGAACGGTACGCCTGTAGCCAACTACTTGGATGGGGCAACACTTGATAAAGTAGCGGCAGATACCATGGTAGGTGGAGCAACACTTACGGGTTTATTAGGTACTTCGGCTTGGTATGCGCCTGGTGCAGCATCGGCAGCGGTAGTAGAATCAATCATCCGTGATGAAAAACGTGTAATTCCTTGCTCGGTATTCCTCGAAGGCGAATATGGTCAATCTGATATTTGTTTGGGTGTACCAGTTGTTCTTGGTAAAACAGGTTGGGAAAAAATCATTGATTACAACCTCAATGAAGAAGAGCAAGCATTGTTTAGCAAATCAGCGGATGCAGTTCGTAATATGAACAACGTACTTTCAACACTTAGTTTGTAGTTGTGTGATTGAGAAATGGGTGATTATTACAAAAACTCATTTCTCTTACTTTATTATCGACTAGAAGAACATAATAAAAGGCGACTTCAAATTTGAGGTCGCCTTTTAATTTTTATTTAAAAAAGATTAAATCGTAAAAAACTATCTTCCTTCTGGAGCAAAATCTAAACGTGTGACAAAGTATTCCGTATCACCCATCCAAGAAAACTTCATATATCGTTGTTCATAATGCAAACGAACGCGCTTGCCTGTAAGCATGGCATCTTCTAACTGTTGAACAATTTTTTCGTCGTTATTATCTACCGTAAAAGCCCACATATTATTCACCATATTCCCCACTTGTCCTTGCGCACCTACGTTGAGTTCTCCTTCAAAAGTTTTGAACATCACCCCTTTTTTAGAGAATTTTGACACTACCCCTGCTCGCTCTCCTTCAGAATATGAGATTTTTGTAAGTAAAAAAGACCCAACAACCGCTAAAAGTGCGATACTGATGATACTGATAATTAATTTTCTAAAAAATGCACTAGTGGCTTTTTTTGCGGCGTCGAATTGTTCGTTGAATGCCATACTTGTTTGGACGTTTTGGGTGAAAATTATCTTGCTGTTTATGAAGCTGACACTATCATTTTAAAAGCATCAACTGTACTTCTTATTGATTTCTTATTCTGTGAAAAGACCATTATTATAGTCTTTTCAAATTTGCGAAACTTTAAGAAGCTTTACAATACATCAGACGAGATAAATTCAAAAGGACACTATTTTGAACGAATCGCGGTAACAGGGTCCATTCTGGCAGCCGACCATGCAGGAATAATTCCTGATAAAACACCAATGACTGTTGAGGTAAACAAACCCCAGAAAATATTTTTAAAGCTCAAAATCAAGGTCAATGAGCCTAACGGTAAAAGGGAGATGAGCCACACAATGCCAATACCTACAAAGCCACCAATCAAGCTTAACAAGACCGACTCAAAAAGGAATTGAAACAAAATAAAATAGTTTTTAGCTCCTAGCGATTTTTGAATACCGATGATATTAGTACGCTCTTTTACCGACACAAACATAATATTGGCAATTCCGAAACCTCCCACTAGCAAGGAGAATAACGCAATAAAAAAGCCGCCAACGTTGAGTTGAGCAAAAATCGAATCGAAGAATTTCACTGCACCATCGAGCCTATTAATAGAAAAATTTTCCTCTTGTGCGGGTTTTAAACCTCTTCGTCCACGCATCAAACCCGTAACCTCACCTTCGAGTGTTTCTTGTCCAGCATCCCAATCAAAAGCTTTGATAGCAATATCTGGCTCAGGTTGATCTTTCTGGAAAACATTGGCATAGGTAGTATATGGGATATACGCTCTATCGTCGGGCGAACCGCCCAAGCTAATCAAGTCTTCTCCTTTGAGATTCATCGTTCCGATTACTCTAAACTTGATCCCATTCACTTTGATTTCCTCTCCAATCACATCGCTTTGGTTCGGGAATAAAGCCGCTTTTACCTTTGCACCCAAAATAATAGAGAAAGCAGAGTTATCTGTTTCACTTGGCATGAAATATCGCCCTTCGCCCACTGGCACATCCGAAATAGCATTATAGTCATAGCTCACGCCAGCCAATCGCACCTCCATACTATTGCTTTTGCGTTTTAGGGTTGTCATACGCCCATCCATAATAGAAATTGCTTGCGCATTTTCTAAATTATCCTTCAAATACTGGTATTCGGCATACTTCATATTAGGACGATTGATATACTTCCACCAAGGATAGCTATTACTCATAATCCAAGGCCATTTTCCTACATAAACTACGCCTTTTCCAAATGAATCAATTTGGCTCCTGATGTTCATATTCATTGAATCTACCACAGTAAATACGGCTACAATAGAAAATATACCCACAGTTACACCCAACAATGACAGGGTTGTACGTAGAAGATTTGTGCGTAAAGCTTGCCATGCGAAGCGAAAGCTTTCAAAAATTTGTCGAAGAAACTTCATATATGCTACAAGATGAATAAACGTACGAAGACACCCTTTAGAGTTTTCTCATAAATGGTAATTTAAAATTACGAGAGTGTACTTCGAAATCAAATCAAGAAATGACCAATAGCACTTTCTGACAGCATGAGTGGCAATATAAGTTTAAGACTGGAAATAAAGTTGAAAACTTTGTTCATTATTGTAACATCAAATCCTAAATTTACGGACGGTTTTACCTACTCACTAACCGATTCTTTCATAATTGTTCAAATGACATGAAAGATTAGTTATTCTAATCCTAATGGCTCAAAGGCATGTCAAAAAAGCTTACGATTTCTAATTTCCAAGACTTGCAAGTCAATTTTGCAGGCGAGTTGTACTATGATAATTCGGCAGAGCACCAAGCTCAGAAGTTGATCTATTCGACCGACGCCTCTGTTTATCAAGAAAAACCTATCGCAGTGGCAGTGCCCAAAAATGCAAGCGATATTCAAACTTTGATTCGTTTTGCCAACGAATATCACCTGACGCTGATTCCTCGGTCGGCTGGAACATCGCTGGCTGGACAGGTAGTTGGGAAAGGTATTATCGTGGATATTTCGAAATATCTCAATCAGGTTTTGGAAGTCAATGTGGAGGAACGTTGGGTGCGAGTGCAACCTGGTGTAATACGTGACGACCTAAATGCTTATCTCAAGCCCTACGGTTTACTTTTTGGTCCAGAAACCTCCACGTCTAGTCGTGCTATGATTGGAGGTATGATAGGTAATAACTCTTGTGGGCTTCATTCAATCGTGTGGGGCGATACCCGTACGCATTTGCTTGAAGCAAAAGTGTTATTGAGCGATGGTACAGAAGCCGAATTTAAAGCTCTGGATAGACCAAGTTTTTATGAGAAAGCAAGGCTCAAAACCTTAGAAGGGCATATTTACCGTGAAGTCCATCGTGCCCTCAATAATCCTTTTATTCAAGAGTCTATTGAAAAAGCTTTCCCCAACAAAAATCTAACACGACGCAATACAGGATATGCTTTGGATATGCTGAGCGACAACGAGATTTTTCAACCTCAATCCACAAAACCATTTAACTTTTGCCAATTACTCTCTGGCTCTGAAGGAACACTGGCATTTGTGACGGAGGCTAAAATCAATCTTCTTCCCCTACCTCCTACCGAATCGGCATTAGTATGTATTCATTGTAACTCGATTGGCGAATCGCTTCATGCCAACTTGATTGCACTGAAACACCGACCAATGGCTTCAGAATTGGTAGATAAATACATCCTAGATTTTACCAAAGGACACCACGAATATCATAAAAATAGATTTTTTATTGAAGGCGACCCTCAAGCTATCTTGATGGTTGAATTTATGGCAGATACGCAGGAACAGCTTTCCAAACTGTGTGATGCCATGATTAAAGATTTGAAAGAGGCTAATTTGGGATATGCGCATCCAATCATCAGAGGCGCCGATACCAAACCCGCTTGGGACGTCCGCAAAGCTGGACTTGGATTGATTCGAAATCTACCGGGAGATACCCAGCCAGTCAATCTTATCGAGGACTGTGCCGTAGCTCCAGAACACTTGCCTGCTTACATTGAAGAACTTCATGCCTTATTAGAAAAACATGGATTGAATGCTTCTTATTATGCCCACGCAGGTGCTGGAGAATTACACGTAGAGCCAATGATTAACCTCAAAACTGAGGAAGGAAAGCAATTATTTAGAACCGTATTGGCCGAGACCGCAGCTTTGGTCAAAAAATACGATGGTTCTTTGAGTGGCGAGCACGGCGACGGTCGTTTACGTGGTGAGTTTATTCCTTTTATGATGGGCAAAGAAGTCTATGATTTGTTCAGAGAGATTAAAGGAATTTTTGACGAGAAAAAGATTTTTAACGCCAATAAAATTGTAGATACTCCTCCAATGAACGAATTCTTGCGATATGACGCAGGAAAAGTTCCTAACAAGGTAAATACTATTTTCGATTTCAGTAAACAGGAAAGCATTTTACGATTAGCTGAAAAATGTTCAGGCTCAGGCGATTGCCGTAAAACCGAAGTTACTGGTGGTACCATGTGTCCAAGTTATATGGCAACTCGACAAGAAAAAGATACCACGCGTGCAAGAGCCAATATTTTACGTCAATTTTTAACTAATTCTACCCAAGAAAATCCATTTAATCATCCAGAAATCAAGGAAGTAATGGATTTATGTTTGTCTTGTAAAGGCTGTAAAGCAGAGTGCCCATCACAAGTAGATATTGCCAAGATGAAAGCTGAATTTCTTCAGCACTATTATGATGTCAATGGTATTTCTTTCAGAACCAAAATGATTGGTAGTTTTACCAAATCACAGGCATTAGGAATGGCATTTCCAAGAGTATATAATTTCTTTGCTCAGAACGCTGTAACAAGTAAATTCATCAAAAAAACCTTAGGGTTTGCCCAAGAAAGAAGTTTGCCTACGCTCGGCAATATAACCCTGCGTAACTGGCAATTGAATCGCTTGAAAACACAAGCCAAACGCCAGAAAAATAGCATCAAGCCTTTTAACGGAAAACCAAGTAAGGTTCGAAAACAAGGAAAA
This sequence comes from Cellulophaga sp. BC115SP, assembly GCF_009905545.1. Lineage (GTDB taxonomy): Bacteria > Bacteroidota > Bacteroidia > Cytophagales > Spirosomataceae > Flectobacillus > Flectobacillus rivi. The sequence continues at coordinate 41,722 of NZ_JAAALB010000023.1, forward strand.
GTATATCTATTCTGTGACGAGTTCACCAATTATAATGATGTCGAATTAGGCAAAGTGACTATCAAATTGTTGACAGCACTGGGCTACGAAGTTCATATTCCAGAACATATCGAAAGTGGACGTACCTATTTGTCAAAAGGTATGGTCAGAAAGGCACAAAAAATTGCGATTCAGAATGTAAAACTGTTGGCAAAAGCTCTCGAAGACCAAAGTCCTATCATTGGAATAGAGCCATCAGCGATTCTAACATTACGTGATGAATATCTCGATTTGGTACCTGCTGAATATCGTGCAGAGGCGGAGCTGGTTGCTGATAATACTTATTTGATTGACGAATTTTTGGCACAAGAAATAGATAAAAAACATATTTCGCCAGATTGGTTTACGAAAGAAAAGCGCTTAATAAAATTGCATGGTCACTGCCATCAAAAGGCTTTATCTTCGCTAATTCCTACCAAAAAACTTCTTTCGTTACCTAAAAACTTCGAAGTGCAACTCATTCCTTCGGGTTGTTGCGGAATGGCAGGTTCGTTTGGTTATGAGGAAGAACATTATGAAACTTCCATGAAAATTGGCGAGTTAGTACTTTTCCCAACAGTGCGTCAACAACCAGAAGAGGTAATCATTGCAGCACCTGGTACTAGTTGTCGTCATCAAATCAAGGATGGTACAGGCAGAACCGCATTACACCCTGTCGAAATTTTATGGAATGCTTTGAATGAATCCTAAGATAGGCTTGGTCTCAAAAGAATATTGACATGTTATTACTAAAACATCTTTGGGTAATACAAATGGTTTCTCAAGCATTTGTATTATCTTTAAAGGTGTTTTTTAGAAACGTATAAGACTTGTCCCATAAACGTCATTTACTTACATTTGTAAGAGGATAACGCTCAAAATCAAGTTTTTTTGCGCAATACTTAATACAAAAGTGCTTTACCCATTATTTTAATTGCCCCTTAAACACAACATCACTATCGAAAACCCGACCCTTAAGTATAGAAGCCCTAATTAAGATGAAAAAAAAATTACTCCTAACGCTATTACTCAGTTATTGCCACTACAATTTTGCTCAACAAGCCATTTCGGCAGCCAAAAAAGACTCAACCAATACCTTTATTGGTGATATGCGCGTAACCGAACGACTAGAGTCCGTCGGTACGGCTCGTAAGCAAACGGTGAATATACTTCGTTCAAAATTAGAAGTATTGGAAAAAAATAACCGAAATCCTTTAGTTGTAGAACTCTCTTCCGTGTCTAGCTCCGCAGACAAATCCACGTCAACCGAAACATTCGCCAGTCTTATTGCCAAGTTAGACAAAAAATATAAAGCGGATATTCGTAGCATCGAAACAGACAACATCAGAGATATTTTTCAGATTGAACAAAAAAGCGAAATCAAAAGTCGCCATTCTGCAGTGGTTTCGGCACAATGCTTTTCTGCAAAGAATGATGGGAATTTTGTAAAAATGAATGACCTTGACGGAGAGGAAATTGTAGGATTCCCGCTCGAATCGTTCAAAGGAAACTCTCGCTACGGATTGGTAGAAAACTACCATCAAGGTTTTGCTCGTATCAAGAAAGACCAAGTGTTTGGATACTTGAATTACTGTGGCGACGAAGTGATTCCATGTCAATTTGAAAAAGCAGAGAATTTTAACGACGGAAAAGCACTCGTTAAAAAATTTGAATGGTATTTCATAGATGTATATGGCAATGAAAGTGAAGCCCTCGAAAATGTTGTAGAAGCAAAAGCTCTCAAATATGGTATTAGTGTTGCGAAATTCAAAAATGGCAAATTTGCCCTTATCGACAACTCTTACGACCAATCTAAAAAAGTATTATCTGAATACTATGATGAAATTTTAGCCTTCAATCGTGAACTCCTAAGAGTTAGGATTGGTAAGTTCTTTGGACTTATCAAATACGACGGTACAGTCAAAATTGACCCTATTTACGATAACCTTAGCGCAACTACCGAGCAAGGCAAATGGATGATTATTGAACAAAATAAGAAAATGGGTTTGATGGATACCGAAGGTAATATTCGTCTAAAACCTATTTTTGAAAGTATCATTCCTATGCCTGTTGACCCAAGTATTGCTACTGTAAATTTGGGTTTAGCCAAAGATGAAACAGGCTTTAAATTAGTAGATTTCAAAGACCTTCGCACTAGTAAATCGTATCTTTCTATAGGAGAATTTAACCGCTTTGGACTAGCTCCTATTAAGGACGGGAAGTATTTTGGTTTTATCAATACTGACCTCAAAGTAGTGATTGACCCTGTTTATCGTAGTTTGGGAAGTTTCAACCAATACGGTTTGATTTCAGCTTGTAAAGATGTAAGCAATGCTGTTCGTTGTGGTTATATCAAACATGATGGAACAGAAGTAATTCCATTGGCTTATGACGAAGTTGCCAATTTCAATAAATTTGGGTTGGTAGTTGTACGTGAAAATGCCAAAAACTGTAGCATTCCATCTGGTAACTGTAAAGTAGATATGGTTTATGATAAGAATGGAACAGTAGTAATTGGAAAAACAAACGAAGTAGCTCCTATTGGCATCAGATATGCCACAACAGATACTATTTTCAATGGAAACTATGTGGTAGTAAAAACTTTTACACCCAACAAAGATGGTGATGAAGAAATGGAGTTTAACTTGGTAGAACGTGCCAACGCTCGTCGTATCACTGCACAAGGATACAAGTCTATTCGTAAATTTGATGCCAACCAGTTATTCCCAGTATTGAAAGAAGGCAAATGGGGACTTATTGATACTTCGGGTCGTGTAGTTGCAAAACCAGCCTACAAAGAAATGTTGTATTCGACGGAAGGTTTATACGGTGTAAAATTTGATAATGGTAAATATGGTTTTATCGATAAAAAGGGAAAAGTCCAAATAGCCTTCGACTATGACGAAATACGGCCTTTCAATAATGGTTTGGCTGTCGTGTCAAAAGGCAATGGAAAGCTTGGAATTATCAATAAATTCAATGCTAAAATTGCTCCATGTTCCTTTAATGAAATCAATATTTTGCCCGCTACCAAGCAATTCGAACTCATAGACTCATCGGGAGGAAAGTTCATTCTTAACAGTAGCGGAGATTGTGTTACCAATTGTACGAAATTTGACGAAATCCGTAAAATGGCAAACCAATAAGATTTTTTACTGTAATTTTGCAAAATCCATTATCCTCCACGATAATGGATTTTGTTTTTATCAATAGTCAATCTTTGTAAAAGGTCAGAAGAATCATGTATTTGCAAAATGTAACTTTCAATATCGATACACAAGCCGAGGTAGAGTTTTTGTCATGGATGAAATCTCAACATATTCCCGAAATCATGGCGACAGGCTTACCAACCAATTTCAAAATCTTAAAATTATTGACTGAAGTACACAATGGTGGCGCTACTTATTCATTTCAGTATGCTTTCGAAACTAAGCAACATTATGATATTTATGAAGCAATCCATTTTGATGAATTTATCGCTAAAGTAGATGCTCGCTACAAAGGTAAATATGTATTCTTTGCTAGTTTACTGCAAGAAATGGATGCTTAATTCCATATTTAGTGATTGCGTGATTATTCTCTAGTAGAGACGCAATGCTTTGCGTCTTAAGCGGAGTCAAACATAGCATAGTGGTATTAAAAAAAGCGCTCGAAAAATAATTGTCGAGCGCTTTTTTTAATGAAATTTATAGAACCATCCTAATTTCAACATTCGGTTTGGCACATCTCTAGATGCAAGGGATCGCGGCTCTATTGGCGTATTTAGCATAACTCTTTCACGCACTCACCAATCACTCAATGCTGGAATTTATTTCTCTTCTAGTAATTGTATCAACTCTCCCAAAGTTCGTGGGTCGCTAGGACGTTTGGCGTTTTCGTAAACAATTTCCCCCTTTTTATTGATAATCAAATACCTAGGAATCGCTTGCAATTTAAAGCGTTTGGCGGCTTCAGAGTACCATCCTCCTTTTGAAAACAAATTAAGTCCTTCCATTAAAGCATGTTTTTCAACACCCTTTTTCCACAATTCTTCTGTATCGTCTACCGAGATATACAAAAACTCAATATCTTTTTTGAATTTGCTCGGTATAGATTGCATGAGTTTTTTGGAATAAGGAAACTCCTCAATACATGGTTTACACCACGTTGCCCAAAAATCAATATACAAAATTTTACCTTTCAGACTCGACAACGCAACACTATCCCCCTTTAGATTTATAGCTCTAAACGAGCCATCCTTTGCTTCTAGTACTTTCGCTATTTCGGCGTCTTTTGCTCCTAAAATAACTCCACACTTATCTTTAATTACTTTTGACCAAGCATCGGCAGTAGAGGAGACAGACAAAGCAGCAAAGGTATTACGAGCTACAGAAGGCAACACTTTGTCACAATTATTATAAAGCAAATACGCCAAATAATACTGATAACTTAGCAAGGGCAAATGTTCTCTAGCAAAATTATGCTTATCGGTCATTGACTTACTTTGATCTTTGTACTTTTCAAAATCGTGTGCTTTTGAGTTAAAATAGGTCACATAATAGCTCAAAAAGCTTCGATATGAGTCCGAAAGTAAGGCATCGTCTTGCAGTTTTTTGGTATCCAAATCGGCCACCAAAGTATTTGGCAAGGCCATTACCTTAGTGAGAGCGGTATTTGTATTGCCTTTGACAATAGGATATGCCAACAAGTAGTTCCAATAATTCCAGCGAATTTGGTTTTCAATATATTGCTTAAATTTTGGTGAAAACTTCTCCAATCCTGTGGCTTTTTTATAAAAATCGGATTGCGCTTTCTTAGCATCAAATAATGTCATTTCCAATGAATCTATCGGGATTTCAGCCATTTGAGCAAATACTTTTGTAGCATTGAAATTATCAGCAAATTTTTCATTGAATTGCTGTAAAAAAGCATTTTCAGCATTTAATGAGCCCTCTATCTGAAGCGATTTTGGCCAATCTTTACCATCAATTTTAATCTTTACTTGATTTCCCCTTTCCAAATACAGATGAAACACTTTTCCTCTAAAATTCAAATCTACAATTCCTTCGTCTGCTATCCCAAATTGAATGGCATCAGATATACCAGAGGCTGCCACAAAAAAGTCTTTCCTCACTTTTGCTCCAAGAAACAGTGGATCATACGAAAGGTATAAGGTATCTTTTCCTGTATTGGTGAGTTCGAGAGATACTACAGACTGCTGTGCCAGAGTACCAAACGAACAACATAAAAGAATTAAAACACGCAAGATTTTTTTCATAATAAACTGTATAAGCGAGAGTTATGAATTGCGAATACACTCACAATTCTACATGAACATTTGTTACCACACAATGGGTTGTTGTCCTCTGTTGAGCAAATAAGCATTGGTCTGTGAAAAATGTTTATTACCAAACCATCCGCCTTGATTAGCCGACATTGGTGAAGGGTGCTTGCATTTCAACACCAAATGCTTTTTAGTATCTATCACAGCACCTTTATCTTGAGCATATTTTCCCCAAAGCAAAAATACCACACCTTCTTTTTCATCGGACAAACATTTGATTACGGCATCGGTAAACTGTTCCCAACCTTTTTTTTGATGTGAGCCAGCGCTATTAGCTCGCACAGTCAAAGTGGCATTCAACAATAATACACCTTGAGTTGCCCAGCGCTCCAAATTTCCAGATGCAGGCATATCTGTACCTAAATCGTCTTTAATTTCTTTGAAAATATTGATTAAAGAAGGAGGAAAAGCAATTCCATCGTTGACTGAGAAAGATAATCCCATCGCTTGATTAAGGCCATGATAAGGATCCTGCCCCAAAATAACTACCTTTGTTTGGTCGAAAGGACATTTATCAAAAGCGTTGAAAATGAGTTTTCCAGGAGGATATATCTTTTGAGATTGGTATTCTTCTTTTACAAATGATACTAATTGAGTAAAATACGGCTTTTCGAACTCACCCGCCAGTCTGGTCTTCCATGAAGACTCTATTTTTACATCCATACGTTCTTGGTGTTTTACAGAAAGTATTTAATTATTCTAAAAATTGATCTATGCTTTTTTAACAAAACTACACATTTTCACATTTTCAAACCTAACTTTGTATTTGTTAATACAGTAGCAAAATCGGAATTATATTTATTTTTACGCTGTTAAAACATAAAGAATTTTGCACCACTTGTAAATTCATCATACCCAAATTGTAAAAAACATGGTCTCGGCAATTACACATGGCATTAAAGTAACTGTAGAAACAGAGTATCAACCACAATACTCTAATCCATCTCATGCCCATTTTGTTTTTTCTTATCGTATAAAAATCGAAAACGAAAGCGAATATACTGTCAAGCTACTTCATCGCCATTGGATTATTGTCGATGCCAATGGGCTAGAGCGACAAGTGTCGGGCGAGGGCGTAGTGGGTCAACAACCTATCATCGAACCAGGGCATTCGCATGAGTATTCGAGTGGTTGTAATTTCAATACCTCTATTGGCAAAATGAAAGGTAGTTATACCATGGAGCGTGTATTTGATGGGAAAAAGTTTAATGTTGCCGTTCCTGACTTTACGATGACAGTGCCTTATCGTTTGAATTAATTCTTGATTATTTTGATTCTATCTTATCTAAAATACCTTCTAAAAGCAGGTGATGAACATTCGGTTCATTCGCCATTTGTATTTGATTTATATTACCGTGCCATCAAATCACGCGATGGTCGTTATTTGCAATTAGTCCGTGTTGAGCCTCCCGATGCCAACGCACCAAAGCGCATTCAAAACGATCCCGAACATATCCTATCGATTGAATCACTTCGTGAAGCCCTAAAGTCAGATTCCAGAACTATAGAAATTACAGAATTGGGTGCAGGCTCAAAAATTCATTCTGGCAATCAACGAAACATATCAGACTTAAATAATACTGCTCAAAAACCAACTAAATATGCACAGCTTTTGGCTCGATTAGTTACCTATTTTCAGCCATCTACCATTTTAGATTTAGGGACTTCGCTAGGACTAACCACTGCCTACATGGCATTGAGTGGTCAAAATGCCAAAGTGTACAGCTTTGAGGGATGTCCTCAAACAGCTGCGATTGCTCAAGAAAATCTGGCAAAATTGGGTATTAATAATGTTTCAATCATCAAAGGGAACATCGACCATACGCTTCAAGAAGTTGTCAGTAAACTCTCCTCACTTGATTTTATCTTTGTCGATGCCAACCATCGCAAAGCTCCTACCCTTTCCTATTTTGAAATTTGTTTGCCCAAAGTTCATGAAAATTCGATTATGATTTTCGATGATATTTATTGGTCTAAAGAGATGACCGAAGCGTGGGAACAAATCAAACAACATCCCAGTGTCGGTATAAGCATCGACTTATTTCAGTTTGGTATCGTACTTTTTAGAAAAACACAAGCCAAACAGCATTTTGTGTTGAAATAAGCAATAAGCACGTCATGAATAGATAGTTTACAAAGGCTGGCAAAAATCTGCTATGGCGGATATTGGATTGCGGAGGTAGAACATTTTATAAAAATCTTCAATATTTCCGAAATCAGAAATCCCAAATCTACAATTGATTGTACTTTACTTTTCTTACAAAATATAGCCCGATTAAAATGATGATTACTTCAAAAATCACAAGAGCACGAACAATGCCCAAGGCATCAGATAAATAGCCAAGGAAAATAGCAGGAATGCCAAATCCGATGTATCCAACAAACATAAATCCCGAAACAGCTCGTGCTCGTTGTTCGCCACCAATATTAGCAATAATAGCTAATCCTCCCAAATATGAAAACCCATAGGCTGCCATTCCAATAATAGAAGCCCCTATCAAAATAATCAGTAAGACAGATAGATAACACCCTAAAATCACTAAACCAAAACCCAAAGGAATCAATAGATAGCCAATTTGTACAGCTTTTTTAGGATTAAAGTTTCGGATAAATGGTTGCAAAAATGCACCAGTCCAATTAATTAAAACCAAACAAAAGCCAGCGTATGTAGTCAAGCCAATCAACGCCAACTGTCCAGGAATAATAGCAATGACAATACCTGTCACCGCCCAGCAAACACCTATCCCAATATTGACAGGAAGTGCATTTTCTGGAAAATAAGGCAAACGCATCACCTTTCCTCCTTGGGGCGGCAAATCTGGTAAAAACAACATCAATAATACACCTATAATAGTTAACCCAATCAAAACGGGATAACTCAGCGGCACCAACGTAAACTCATGGATAATAAGCAAGGTGGTGGTAAGTGCTCCTCCACTAAAACCGATCGCCGTAGAAAAAGACGCTATATTGGCCGCTTGCGTGGCTGGATGTTCTTCTTGATTAAGCGTCAGTATTTCTGTTAAATAGGCTGTTCCTGTACCCATACTCAAGCCAAGGGCGATTCCCTGACAAAAACGAGCTATTATCAAAGTATATACCGCTGGATGAAACGTTATCACTGTTGTAGAAGCCAGAGAAAATAACACACTCAATAGCATGATTTTTTTGCGACCTATCCTATCTGAAATACCTCCCAAAAAAATGTAACAAGGCAGCATCCCCACAATATAAGAAGCCAACACCAAGGCCGTTTGTCCATTACTTAAGCCTTCATTTTGGGCATAAACCCTAAATAATGGCATCGAAACATTCACGGCGAGGGTGACTAATAGCAATGCATAGGCAATAATATATTTTGCATTCTTTTTCATTTTTTCAGGATATACGAAAAATTTTGTACATGGTTTAAGAAAATTATCAAAAAGCGTAAAAATTATTTTAAATTCTTGTAATTTAGCACTCATACCCATCCATAAAACCATTGAACATTTCTGCTGTAAGAAACATCTATTTATTTGATTTTTTTGAAAATATTATTTTATAGATGTTATGTAAAATCGCAACACTTCTAGGAATATTAACGCTTGATGTTTTCACATCTTTACTATTTTTGTCTGTACCTCGCTTTTCTGGTACAAAAAGTATTTTGTCATAATATTTGTATATACATTTAATTTGAATACTTTCATTGTCAAAATTCAATAAAATTGTGAGTAAAAACATAGAAATAATTAAAGATTACAAGAAGATGCACGATTTTTGCTAATGATTTTCTCAAAGACTATTGCCAAATTATTGAAACCCTTGAAACAACATATATATTCTGATTTTTCAACCAGAACCATCTTCTCTATGCACTCTTCATACGAGAAAGTAAAGGGAAAATCTTCATTAGTCAATAATCTCTGAGAGTAAGGTAATGTAAGGCTGACGCCAAAATCCTTAATTTGAAACCCATAAAAAAACAGTCATCCATACACAAATACCTCATCACACTGATATAATCTTGAGAAAATATAACTAAATTTTGCTTAGACAAAGTTCAGGAAAAGAGATTGGTGTTGCTTAATATAAATTGCTAAAGATATCATAGCTTTATCTTTCTGATAAACCCAGCAGAAAATAAACCGTCAAGAAGAAGTAGACTCTAATTTAGGATAAGACCATCGTCATTCAATTCTTGCTTGATATTGAACCCGAATCTAACAGATTACTTAACCATATTGTAACTTCATTATATTTCATCCACTTATGAAAAGTATAGTTTTTACAAATTTTCTCGAAAAAGCTGAAGCTCGTTCTGGCTAAAATCATCGCTTTGTTCAGGACACTGACCCCTGATACTTAATTACCTCGTTTTGATACTCAAAAGATTACTGATGAGCATTTCGTGCTAATTTATCATTCAAACCGCAGAATGGGAGACTTTGCACTTGGACTGTTCCTAAATTGCTTAGATCATCACAACCCCAAAGCAGATATTCAAATCTCACAATTTAACGAAAGAAGGCTGCATAGTGCGTTTTGAAATTATAGCTAAATAAATGAATACTAACGAAATAGAGCTACTAAAAACGAAACTTGAGCGTGAAAGAGCCGCTCGTATTCAAGCTGAAACAATCTTGGACGAAAAGGCTATGGAGTTATTTGAGTCTAATCAAAATCTGATTCGACTTAATCAGCGCTTAGAAGCTCAAATCAACGAAAAAGTTTCTGAACTCAGTAAAAGTGAAATCCGCTACAAACAACTTATTGAATCTGTTCAAGACATTATATATAAAATTTCACCTGACGGATATTTCACCTTTGTCAATCCTATCATTGAACAGAGACTGGGGTATCTAGATAACGAAATCGTAGGGCGACATTTTACAGAATTGGTACTTCCTGAATATCGAGAATCACTCGTCAATTTTTATTACGAGATGGTAGCAACGAAAAAAGAAAGTACCTATAATGAGTTTCCAGTATTTCATAAAGATGGACATATCATCTGGATTGGTCAGACGGTAAGATCAATTTTAGAAAATGGTGAAATCAACGAACTGGTAGCTGTTGCTCGTGATATTACCGACCGTAAATCAACAGAAGAGATTCTTAAAAGTACCCAAATTCGTCTTTCAACCCTGATTTCAAATATGCAGTCAGGTATCTTAGTTGAAGACGAAAGTAGACATATCATTTTAGTAAACCAGTTTCTCTGTGATACTCTCGGCTTCAATACTTCTCCAGAATCACTAATAGGCATTGACTGCGAAAGCGCACTACAGGATCTTAAAAACTATTTTAGTGAGCCTGAAGAGTTTGCTAGTCGTGTCAATACCTTAGTCGAAGAACAAAAGCTGGTAGTCAACGAAAAGGTTCGAACAGCCGACGGACGAATATTGGAGCGTGACTATATTCCAATATTCATTGATGAACACTATACAGGGCATCTTTGGAGATATAATGATGTTACCGAAAATTTCAATACCCAAGAAACGATTCGTAAAAGCGAGGAAAAATATCGCGGCATTATGAACAATATGGAATTGGGATTGCTAGAAGTAGATAACGATCAAACCATTATACGAGCTTATGATAAGTTTTGTAAAATGGTAGGATATACAGAAGCCGAACTCTTGGGAAAAAATGCGATGGAGCTATTTCTTCCTAAAGAATTTATCACAGTTATTGAGGAACAGCAAAATCTTCGAAAAATTGGAGGAAGTAGTTCTTATGAATTGCCTATCCTTAAAAAAGATGGAGAAATCCTATGGACACTCATCAGTGGAGCCCCGATTATTGACGAACATGGAGTCACTGTAGGTTCTATCGGGATTCACTATGACCTAACTGAGCGCAAAACGCTAGAACAAGAATTGAGTTTGGCAAAACAAATTGCCGAAGATGCTCGTCAAGCTGAAAAGCAATTCTTAGCCAATATGAGCCACGAAATTCGTACGCCTTTGAATGCAATCATTGGTATGGCTCACCTATTGTTTGACACCCATCCTACCAATCAACAAGTAGAATACCTTGAGATTTTGAGAAGTTCAGCAGACTTCTTGCATAGTCTCATTTCTGACTTGTTGGATATGGCAAAAATCGAAGCAGGTAAAATTGAAGTAAACCATAAGGAGTTTGACCTCGTAGGTTTATTAAAGACGGTTCAGAAGGTATTTGAAATTAAAATTGGAAATCGTCCGCTTGAAGTAAATGTCATGATTGACTCAAAAATTCATGGTGCTTATATCGGCGATGACTTATTGCTCAATCAGATTCTATTAAATATCATAGGCAATGCAGAGAAATTTACCGAAAAAGGCGAAATCAATATCACAGTTCGTCAAATAAAAGAAATTGCCAAAGATGAAGTATTATTGGAGTTCCAAATTGCAGATACGGGTATCGGCATTTCTCCTGAGAAGCTAGAACTGATTTTCCAAAAATTCAAGCAAATCAATCACCAAGGGCATAAGCATAAAGGAACAGGCTTGGGCTTGGCCATTACCAAAGAGCTTATCGAGCTTCAAGGAGGCGATATTCATGCAACAAGTGTAGAAGGAAAAGGTACAACTTTTATTTTCTCATTACCTTACAAAAGAAGCGACAATATTATTATTACAGCGCCAGCGCCAAGTAGTAAACTTTCAGAAACTAAGGATTTTGAAAATGGACATATCTTGGTTGTTGAAGACAATTTGATGAATCAAAAGTATATTTCAAGTCTTTTAAACAAATGGAATCGCCACTTTACGGTAGTTTCGGATGGGCGACAAGCTGTAGAACAAATTCATAAACACAAGTTTGATATTATTTTCATGGACCTTCAGATGCCACACATGGATGGCTACGAAGCTACTATTGCTATTAGAAGTACCCAAACACCTAATCAACATGTACCTATCATTGCCCTTACGGCATCGGCTATGCTCGACCAAAAAGTGAAGGCTATGGCAGTAGGTATGAGTGATTTTTTACCAAAGCCGTTTGCACCGAATCAATTATTTGAAATGCTACAAAAATATAGAAAACTCTCTAATGAGGAAACTGAAGATGATTTTGAAGAAATCAGAACAGTTCATATTACCGAACCCCCAACACAGCAAACAACTACCGTGGAAAACCCTATTGACTACGAGCGACTAGATGAGATGTATGAGGGAGATGTCGAATATCAAGCCGATATGTTTGATACCTTTTTATCTGATGTTTATCCCGAATTTAAAGATTTGGCGCCATTTGTGGAGCAACAAAATTTTCCAGAATTGAAAAAATTGGCTCATAAGCTCAAGCCAACCTTAGGGATGGTAGGTTTAACTCAGCTCGAAAAACAACTTGTCGAAATTGAGCGTAGAGCCTTAGACAAACCAGAGTATTACGACCTTAAAGCTAAGGTAGATCAATTGCTGAAGGCGTTGAACCAAATTCATCCAATTTTAGAAAAAGAGTTGCAACGCTTACAAAACCTCCAATAAAATGAAGTTACGATGTATCATTGTTGACGATGAAATCATGGCCAGGAAATCCCTGCAAAAGCTATGTGAACAACATAGTGCTTTAGAGTTGGTGGCCATTTGTGAAAACGTCCAACAAGCCCTTAAAGTACTAGAACAAAACGAGATTGATTTGATATGGCTTGATGTTGAAATGCCTGAAATGACAGGGTTTGATTTATTAGAAAAAATCACCACCACTACCACACAGGTGATTTTGACAACATCAAAAATCGAATATGCTTACGATGCGTTTCAATACCAAGTAACAGATTATCTGAAAAAACCCATTACAGGTCCTAGATTTAATCTTGCTGTAGAAAAAGTCTTGGACTTACGACAGAAAAAAGATAGTCCATTACAGCAGCATAACGAGATTTATATTAAGCATGAAGGTAGGTACATTAGGCTCCCCTATTCAGATATTCAGTTTGTAGAGAATATTGGAGATTATGTAAAAATCTATACCAGCAAGCAATCGTACGTGATTCATACTACGATGAAATCTTTGGAAGAAAAGTTAGGAAAGCAGTTTTTACGAGTCCATAGGTCATTCATTGTTCATCTCGATAAAATTGTAGACATTGAAGAAAACAATTTAGTGATTGCCAATAAAGTTATTCCTATTAGTAGAGCCAACAAATCAGAATTGATGAATAGACTCAATATGCTTTAAAAATATAACGCCCTCAAGATTTAATACTCCTCCTTAAAAAATATAAAAAGTGGTAAGTTTTCATCTGAAAACTTACCACTTTTCTTTTATACAGACCTACAGTTAGTGACAAAATTAAAATAATTTTACCCGCATTAAGCTCTTGGTTTTATGCTGAAGCTAAAAGTTGAAAAGAATTTCTCTTGAAATAATTTAAGCTTTTTTGCCTAATGCCTACGGCTTACTGCCTAAAACGTATTAAGGCAATTTTATTTTGCATTAATACTTAACATCAAGAACCACGATGACTATATTTTCCAATTTTTTGGAATAACTCTTTTGGATTAAATGGTTTTGTTACATAATCATTCATTCCAACTTCAAAAGCTCTATCTTGATTATTGAGCGTTGCTGAAGCTGTTAATGCAATTATTGGAATGGTTGGATTAAGTTCACGAATACGTAAAGTTGCGGTATAGCCATCCATTTCTGGCATCAACAAGTCCATCAAAATTACATCATACTTGCCATTTTTGTATTTTTCAACAGCTACCAGACCATTTTCAGCTACATCAAAATCAATTTCCCAACGTGTTAAAAACTTCGACGCTACCTTAACATTGACTGGATAATCCTCCACCAATAGCACTTTCACTCCTTTCAAACTTACTTCATTGATACTTTCAGCAACAGGAGCTTGAATAGTTTTGATACCATTACCAATTTTTAGTTTTAAGGTAAAATAAAACTTCGCACCTTTTCCTTCTTCACTTTCTAGTTGAATTTTACTACCATGAAGTTCAAGCAACTTTTTGGTAATGACAAGCCCCAATCCTGTACCTCCAAACTTACGAGTTGTTTCGGAATTGGCCTGTGTGAATTGTTCAAAAATCAATTCTTGCTTATCTGGAGGAATACCAATACCTGAATCTTTTACCGATACATAAATCTGGGCTTCTTCGTCAGTTTTGCTAACCAAAGAAATTTCTAAGGAAATACTACCATTGATTGTAAACTTAACCGCATTCGAAACCAAATTGGATAAAATTTGTCCCAAACGAAGAGGGTCTCCAATTAATGAATCAGGAATATCATCATCCACCATCAGACGAATTCTATTACCTTTTTCCTCAGCCTTTACCTGATTGGCTCTTTTAATATTAGATACTAATTGCTTGAAATCAAATGGAGTGGCTTCCAAATCAACTTTTCCTGCTTCAATTTTACTAAAGTCAAGAATATCATTGATAAGTACATGTAGATTATCCGTAGAAAACTGAAGGGTCTTTAAGTTGTCAGCCATCGTAGGAGAACATTCCTCTTGTTGCATAAGATAGGTCATCCCTACAATGGCGTTGAGTGGCGTTCTGATTTCGTGGCTCATCATTGACAAAAACTCAGACTTCGCTTGAGTAGCTTTTTCGGCAGCATCCTTTGCCTGACGAAGCTCAGTTTCCATTTTTTTACGATTGTCAATTTGCTTCTGCAAATAGTCAACCAAAAGCAACAAATTATCGGCGTCGAATGAAGGTAAAGAATTGTCTGTTTCAAGCGAATGAATTGCCTCAATCAACTTCTCAATCGAGCGTCTGCGTTGACCTATTTCATCTTTGAGGCGAATGTTTATTTCGGCGTATTCTTTTTCATTAAGAGACGAAGAGTGCTCAAAAAGCTCCTTATCTCTATCAAAGTTTACGTAGGAGTCACTAACTACTTTCAAAAATTTCACCACATCCTCTCTTCCTTGCGATTCTGTATCAAGAAAGCGATTTACCTGTTTTGAAAGTAGTTTATGTAATTGATCGTTTTGCATATAAATCAAATCTCTGTAAATGTCGTAATAGTCATGGTTTGATTGTGAAGGTCACACTTGGCTTCGGCCATCAACGGCGATATTTCCCCATACGAGTAAAATCCTGTAATACAGGTCTCAGGACCAAACACCTCACGGGCTGCTTCTAGTTCTTCTTCGGTTCGGTATCCTAAAACTAATCGGCGACCAACACAACTAATCAAAATCGCTAATTCAGGCTTAAATGAAAGCGATTGAAGCGCATTTTCAGCTGCTTCAGAGGAGGCATCAAGTAGATTATCGAAATTAGCCTTCATAAAGCGAATCAAAGCACCTTTAGGAATTTCTCCAGCAAAGGTCATACTCTGTTGTTTTTCGTCAATAGAAAGGATAGTACGCACAACTGGTGCTGAGTCGGCATCTACTCGCATCGACAATGGAAACAACAATGCTGCTCCAGGCAAGTCTTTTGCGTATTTGCCTAAATATTCTTTGTAAAGCTCAAGCGCAGGTTTTCCTCCAATTGAGTACAGTACATTATATTGTGATTGAGTAATCTCACGCTCAGGACCAAAAACATCCCAACCTCCCATCGTTCCGTGTCCTATACGTAGGTGGCTTCCATAAAAGCCAATTCCAATGATTTTTCCTTCGGAAGGTTCGGCATTTAGCCCCACTAAAGTCTTCTCAAATCTATCATCATCGCCAGCCAATCCACCTGTAACAGTAACATGTGGAGATGTATGTTCGTTGAGTGCACGCACTAACGCACTACCATTTACCACACCACCATCAGATATAACCATGATATGCACCAAATCATCGGCTTGTAAAGCCTCTACCAACTGGCAAGCGGCTTGATAACTCTCACTGGTATCACTAATGCTGATTTGTGTTGTTTTGATTTGAGTATTCTCAAATTGTAGAGCAGTAACCACAATAGTTTGTGTTTCGACCCCTGTATTAAAAATCTCTCCTGCAGTAGAGTTAATCACTATTTCAGCATGTGGAAAATCCTCACGTACTTTCGAATAAACTTGCATTTGTTCGAATAACTTACGTTCTCCAAATACGATGACTAATTGTGCTTTTTCTGAAGAGAAACCTTCATCGATTCTTATACTCTCCCAAGCGTCTGAGCGATAGGTACTTTGACAAATTTTCATTGTGTTAGAGAGATTAGATAATGCAGTTTAATGAGTTGGCGAGGAGCATTACTACACTTTGCTTTTACTTGTGGTATTAGTGTTGGTAAAATAATGGTCGAATCTAAATAAGCTTTACTCACAACTTTGTACAATTAATTCTATACATACTACTGTTACTTCTTAAAATACCCACAACTTAAATGCCAATTTATGTCATTAAGGAAAAGTTTCTGTGGTTTTGTTTTATTACTAAAATTTTAAGAGTGGTTAGGTAGTTTCGGCAAGACCGAAGAATTTTTATAAAGTGGTTAGGTTGCTTATCTATATCTATTGTAATCTAATGCTATTGCTAAGAAAGTGTCGTCGTTGTTTTTGACCCTTGATTGAACAAACTTACTTAATCTAGGTGGATTCAACCAATAATTTCGATAAACTGTAGTTTTTGGGCTTTTTTTGGTGAAAAACTAACTGTATCATAGGTGTAGAACATATTTATTGTGAATATCTTCGTGCACTTAGCACTTATTTTCCGCCCGGAGGACAATATTTTCTCAGATAATTAGTGTAAAGTGTTGAAAGGTGTTTGCTCGTTCCTTCTCCTTCACTAATACCATGTGAACGGTTTGGATAAGCCATAAACTCGAATTGTTTATTGTACTTAATCAATTCATTCAATAGCATTTCTGCATTTTGATAATGTACGTTATCATCACCTGTACCGTGGATGTACAATAAATGTCCTTGCAAGTTTTTAGCATGAGTAATTGGTGATCCATTCACAAAATCTTCTTTATTTTCTTGTGGTAATCCCATATATCGCTCCTGATAAATATTATCGTAAGTCAACTGGTTGCCTACCGCAGCTACCGCAATACCTGTTTTGTATATTTGAGGATATTGGAACAATAGGTTTAGCGTAGTAGAACCTCCACCACTCCATCCCCAAACTGCTACACGAGAGCTATCCATATAAGGTCTTTTCAACAAATAACTCGCCCCTGCTGCTTGGTCTGCAATATTGATTTGACCAATCTTACGATAAATTGCCTTACGCCACGCACGTCCTTTAGGAAGTGGCGTTCCACGTCCGTCGATAGATACATAGATATAGCCATCTTTACCCATATCACCTTGATAAAGGTTATTACGACCTGTATAATATTCGTCTTTGGTTGTGGCTCCTGCTGGCTCAGTGTACACATAAAACACCACAGGGTATTTTTTGGTAGAATCGAAGTTAACAGGTTTTACCATCCAAGCGCTCAATTTCACGCCTCCTTCTATCGGAATATCAAAAAATTCGATTGGACGTTGAGCCAAGCGTACCTTTGAAAGTTTAGCTTCAATTCCTTCTTTGCCACCCGCCACACTGTGGTCAGGAAGATTAACCACCTCACTCATACGGCTAATTTGGCTTGAATTGAATGAATGAAAAGCCATTTTTTGATCTGGTGAAATTTCATACGAGTGTGTACCACTTTGTGTCATTGGTGTAATACGAACACTTTTGCCTTGTCCGTCCAAAGTTGTACTAAACAAATAACGTTGACGAGGGTTATCCGGTGAAGCAGTGTAATACATTTTATTATTTTGCTCGCTATAACTCAAAATGTCAATCACATCAAAATCTCCAGGCGTCAACAGTTGTTCTTTTCCATCCAAAGTAATTTTATAGGCATGATTCCAACCATCTTTTTCAGATATCCACAAAAACGATTTTCCATTGTCTAACCAATCCCAACCTACGCTTTCGCCTGAACGATTGTTAAATTCGACCCAAGCTTCATCTGTTTCTTTATAAATAGCTGTGGTAGCAGCAGTTTGTGCTTCAGCTATAAACAAAGTAGATACATTTTGCTTACGATTCAATTGTTGAATAATCAGCTTATTGGTATTAGGTACCCACTCCATTTTTGGAATGTAGTTATTATTAGTAGCCCCAGGAAGTTTCATCCATTTGGTTTGCGATGTTGCCAATAACACTACGCCTATACGACACGAAGAAGGTGTTTGACCAGCCTTCGGATATTCAACTGGGACAATTTTTGAATAAACTGAATCAGTATTATTAATCATGTAAAAGTCTCTAATTGTATTAGCATCTATTTGCCAATAAGCAATCGACTTACTATCAGGACTCCAACGGAAGCCATCTCTACACGAAAACTCTTCTTCATAAGCCCAATCAAATGTACCATTGATGAGTTTTTTTGTACCATCCTTAGTCAAAGAAGTGATTTTATGCGTTGCGATATTTTCTGCATAAATATTGTTTTTATAAACATAAGCTACAGATTTACTATCTGGTGAAATTTTGGCAAACATCAAAGAAGAGGTATCAAATCCTTTTCCTAGTTGTGAAAGCTGGTTGGTTTTGAGGTCCAGAATCCAGTAGTCTCCTTTTGTATCATAACGCCATACTCTTTTAGTGTTAGTATAAATAAGAACTTTTTGGTTGTCTTCCGAAAAGCTGTAACTACGAACTTTGAGTTCGTCATTGGCACCTTTAGGAGTAAGTAAATTTTTGGCAATTACCACATCTTTTTGTCCAGTAATGGGGTTGATACGAACGATCTGATTCGCTTCCAAAGTAGTATAATCGCTTCCACCTTTGTTCCAATTAATAGACTGCTGAGCCGTGGCGGGAAAAAGTAAACATAGGAGTGCAAGAGCACTCAGTAATCGATGAAGTTGTTTCATAAATTTAGTTTTTATTTTAAAGGGTGAATTTCTTACAAATATTGGAAGGAAAAAATGAATTTATGATGATTGGCTTCAAGATTGAGCCAAAATCTGTTCATTTAGCTACAAAACAAAAGAGGCTACCCTTTCGGATAACCTCTTTTAAATTATTACTCACCAAATTATGGGTTTGGTAAACAATCTTTATTTACGTTAATCTCTGTCTGAGGAATTGGCCAAATATATGCTGGCGAAGTTGTTGGAATCGCAGCAACAGTTGGTTTAGCAGGAAGAGCTAACAAATTACGTTGTAAATCAATCGAACGGAATCCTTCACCTAAGAACTCGATGTTTCTTTCTGTTAAGATTGCACTTACTAAAGCTGTACCTGTTGCAATATCAGCAGCAGCATAAGCTGTAGTAGAACGGCCACGTACGGCATTTAACAATGCTAATGCAGAAGCATCAACAGCAGTACCAGCCAAACGAGCTTTCGCTTCTGCCAAGTTCAACAACACTTCTGAGTAACGAATTACTGGAACGAAATCTTTGTGAACAGGTCCCGTAGGGAATTTAAGCAAACGGATACGACCACCATCACCAGCGATATCATTTTTGATAAAATTGGTTCTACGAGCATCAGTTGCAGTAAACGCAGGGTTTCCTACAACACCAGCTGGATTCAATGAATAGTCACCAATACCAGTTACAGGAACATAGTAACTATGCAAACCATTTTGAGTACCTGGAAGGTCATTATCACCCATTGGGAATGAGAATATAGACTCCACTGTTGTATAAGGAGCTGCAAAAACCGAAGCAATATTTGCTTGAAGCGCATTTGCTACACCTGTTGATGCTTTGAATGGAGAAGTTGTTGAAACGATTTTATTAGCTTCAGTTACTACATCACTCCATCTGCTCATTTGTAAGTAGATACGAGTCTTCAAAGCAATAGCAGAGTTTTTATGAGCACGAGTTGTGTTCAACAATGCAGATGAATACGAAGCTGGCAAGTTTTGCTCTGCAAAGTTCAAATCATCTAAAATTTGAGCATATACTTCAGCTACTGTACTTCTTTTCAAATTGTTGTTTCCGCTACCAACTTCACCTTTCAAACGCAAAGGTACACCAAGACTAGCACCTGCATCTTTATTGAAAGGTTGAGCATAAGTATTTACTAAAGAAAAATAAATCAATGCTCTCAAGAAACGTGCTTCTGCTTTGTATTGAGAAGTCGTTGTTGCATCTACTACATTTGGATTTTTATCCAAACCTTCGATAAACAAGTTTGCACGGTTTACAGCAAGATAGGCTGCATTCCACATGTTAGTCGGCTCGTTTGAAGACGAGTTGTTGGTGTGGTTCCAAGTTTGTAAACCAGTCACACCATTTGATGTAACGTTCAACCAGTTTTCGCCACGGATTTCGTTATAAATTAAATAACGACCTCCAAACAACTGACCAGACTTAGCACTACCATACAAGCCATATACTTGAGCCAAAATACGGTCAGGTGTTGCAAATGCCTGTAAATCAGACAATGATGTAATAGGAGTTGGTTCAAGTAACTCTTTTTCAGTACAAGAAACCGTTACCGTCAACATCATGAGAGCAGCCACAGATACTTTTAGTGTCTTCCCTGCATTTTTAAAAGCTACGTTTATATATTTTTTCATCGTATAATCAATTTAAAATTAGAAATTAAGCGAAAGACCTACTGTGTAAGTACGCGCCTGTGGCGTAGAGTTACGGTCAACACCAGGAGCAATGTTTGAACCACGGTTAGTTGAGATCTCAGGGTCAGCACCTGTGTAGCCAGTAATCAAGAATGCATTTTGTACTTGAGCATACAATCTTGCACTAGAGATTTTAGCTTTTTCTAACAAACCTTTCTTGAATGTGTAACCCAAAGAGATATTACGCATACGAATAAAGTCTCCTTTTTCTACGTTTTCAGAAATAGGGTTTGCAGAACCGTTAGATACGTTATCACCGAATACCAAACGTGGGATGTTAGTCACATCTCCAGCTTTTTGCCAACGGTTTAAGATTTCAGTGTGGTTGTTCCATGCACGTTGATCACGCAAACCAGCTTTAGTACCATTGTAAATATAGTTACCTCCTGAGAATTGCATGAACACGCCTAAATCAAATTGCTTATACTTGAATGTATTGTCGAAACCACCGAAGAAAGTTGGCATACCAGTACCCCATACTTTACGGTCAGAACCTGTGATAGCTGGAGCAGTAGAGCCATCTTTCACATAAGTCCATTTTCCTGGGTGAGAATACTGTACTTCTTCACCTTTTGCGTTAACAAAAATACGTTGACCGTTTGCAGGGTTAACACCTCTTGTTTCGATTACGAAAATACTACCTACAGGATATCCTACACGAACGATATTTGAACTTTCCAAACCACCAGTTGATGCAATAATGTCAGCGTTATTATTAGCCAACGCCAAAACCTCGTTTGAGTTAGTTGAGATATTAAGGTTAGCATTCCAAGTGAAGTTTTTCTTCTCTAACACCAAAGCGTTCAAAGTAAATTCGACACCTTTGTTTACCATCGAACCAACGTTTGTGTTGATTGAGTTGTTTGGTACACCACGTGAAGGAGCTTGTGGCTCAGCCAATACTAGGTCTGTGATATTGTTTTGGTAGTAGTTCAATTCACCAGTGATACGGTCTTTGAACAAACCATAGCTAATACCTACGTCAACTTTAGTACTTTGTTCCCATCTCAAGTTAGGGTTACCTGCTTGTGCAAATGCCCATGTTGGAGTAGAACCATATAAACCAGAACCAAATAAACTCAAAGAAGCGAAATCACTTACACCTGTATTACCTACACGACCCCAGCTACCACGCAATTTCAATTCATTGATTGTGTTGCTGATTGAAGAACCTTTCCAGAAAGCTTCTTCTGATAAACGCCATCCTAATGATGCACCAGGGAAACTACCCCATTTGTTACCTACTGCATAAGCAGAGTAACCATCGCTACGTAATGTAAATGAAGCTAAGTATTTCTTGTCGAAGTCATAGTTCAAACGACCGAAGTAAGACAATAAACCGTTTTGTGATTGGTAGTTGCTACCTACTACGTTGTTTACAAAGCTACCTTGGAATGAAGTAAAGAATGGATCAGATACTCCTGTACGACCAGCACCCCAACGGTTGATAGTGAATTTTTGTGCTTCAGTACCAACTACAACAGTAAAGCTGTTTTTATCAACGTTGAAATCATAAGTCAAATAGTTTTGCCAGTTCCACTGCTTGATATTAGTGTATGTGTTATAAGCAGAACCGTTTGTAGTACCAGCTTCACCATGGATTGGGTTTGAGAATTGAATATCTTCAATTTGAGTGTTATCCATACCGTAAGACGTTCTGAATACCAAACCTTTGTACAATTTAAAGTCAGCAAAAATGTTAGCAATCAAGTGAGCATTTTCTGAAGTAAACTTACTCAATTCCAAATCTGGAAGTGGGTTATAGTAACCACCAGGACCAACAAGGTTTTTACCTAAACCTAAGTTGTTAGCAGATCTGTTGATATTATAAGAACCATCAGCGTTATATGGTGACACGTTTGGAGCCAATACCAATGGCAAACGACCTAAACCACCTGTTGAGAAAGCACCAGTAGTACCAGTGTTAGGTGCTTGGTTGAATGAATTAGCGTATGTAATGTTCGAACCAATTGTGATAAAGTCTGTCAAACGGTGAGACACGTTCATACGACCAGTCATACGGCTAAATGTGTTTTTCTTCAACATACCGTTTTGATCTGTATAACCTACTGAGAACGAGTACTTCGTATCTTTGTTACCACCATTCAAACTCAAGTTATGGCTTTGAGAGTATCCAGTTTGGTAGATATAGTCATACCAATTTGTATTTACTAAACTACCATCTGCATTATAGGAAGGGAAGAATTGATCAGCCAAGCCAGCGTTTCTAGAAGCTTCATTCTTGATGTCCATAAATTGTTGAGCATCTAACATTTTGAATCTTCTGAATGTTTGAGTTGCACCTACCCAAGTGTCATAAGACAATTTTGCTTTACCTTCTTTACCTTTTTTCGTAGTAATCAACATTACACCTGCAGCAGCTCTTGAACCATAGATAGCAGTAGCTGAGGCATCTTTCAAAATCTCCACTGATTCAATATCAGATGGGTTAATATCACCTAAAGGGTTATTTACAGTGTAACCACCCGCAGAAACATCACCAGAGTTGATTGGCATCCCATCAATTACAATCAAAGGTGACGAGCTTTGGTTGATTGAAGATGTACCACGTACACGAATAACTGGAGCGTTGTTCAATACACCGTTTGGAGTTGTGATATTCACACCAGAAACACGACCTTGTAAACCTTGGTCAAATGATTGAACTGGCTGAGTTGCAATTTCTTTACCAGAAACAGATGTTACAGCACCAGTAATTACTTTTTTACTTTGTGAACCGTAACCCATTACTACAACCTCGCTCAACTCAGAAACATCTGATTCTAACTGAACATCGATAACAGAACGGTTACCAACTTTGATTGAAAGTGGCTTGAAACCTACAAAAGTAAATACCAAGGTCTCGTTTGGAGAAGCATTGATGGTGTAATTACCATTTCCAGCTGAAGTTGTACCACGAGTAGTACCTTTCACAGATACACTAACTCCTGGAAGATCTGAGCCATTTTCGGCCATTGTGACTTTACCTGTTATTTTGCTTTGAGCAAAGATTATGCTCGCAGAAAACACTAACAGCATGGTAAGTAGAAGTCTCTTTTTCATGCAATAAAAGGGTTTTACTTGTTGACGTTTTTACCTGACAATTGTTGATTTATATTTATTAAAACTAAATCCAAAATGTAAAGAGAGGCCAAACAATCACCACGTTGAAATCAACGAGTAATCAATGCTACAGCGAAAGAAGTAGCGTTGCCAATTTTTATGACTTGGGGAATTGATACTAAGGAATGATAAGAACAGGTTAAGGTATCTTTGATAGTTTCAACAAAGACCGAACTTATCTGGAATATAGTATCAAAACAATCGGGAAGCTTGTGTAACAGTTAAGGCGATACATTTAAGCTTACTTTGTAGCACTGATTGTGGCTCAAAGATTTTATTGAAGCATGTTATAGAATTCTATCTTTCATGCAGTTTACGGAATATAATTTGTTGATGATTAAAACTGACTTTAGTTTGATTTTGTATGTGTTTGATTTTCTAAACTGAGGTGAAATTATACATTAACAATTAGTTTAACAATTATTTATATGCCACTTATTTAAAATTGTTTTAAAAATACAACGAAAAATAAGTTTAATCACATTTTTGACTCTATTTTTAGTAGTCGTATATACAAATAATAGAAACAAATCGATAATTACTACTCCTTTGTCGACATTTGAGGTCTTTAAAAGTAACTCTTAGAAGCTGAGTATTTATACTTATCTCAAAATATAATTCTACTCAAATCAACAAAACCAATGCTATATTCTACAAGTATCTATTTTTACCAAATAATAACTCGATTACTTTATATGCTAAAATTTACTTTAATTTATTGAGCCAATAATAAGCATTTAAATTGTTATAAATAACAATTTGATAAAAATAGTTATAAATTTAAACAAAATAACCATATTTTACTATATTTTTTTATTACTAAAAGTATAGCTAGAAATATAGAAAATAAAAAAGGCCGCTGTTTTCACAGCGGCCTCCAATCTATATGAATTAATTGCTTAGTTATTAGGCTTTGCAATCTCTACATTTACTTTTTTACCTTTGATAGAAGCACCTTCCATACGGTTCAATACAGTGTTTGCAAATTCTTTTGGAACATCTACAAACGAGTATTTGTCAAA
Organism: Cellulophaga sp. BC115SP; assembly: GCF_009905545.1. GTDB lineage: Bacteria > Bacteroidota > Bacteroidia > Cytophagales > Spirosomataceae > Flectobacillus > Flectobacillus rivi. Next base: position 66,705 of record NZ_JAAALB010000023.1, read on the forward strand.
GATATCAATTTGACCTAAGACGTTACCTGGAATTCCAGATTCACCTGCAAATGCACCTACGATATTCGCTGGAGAGATTTTTTCGTTGAAACCGATATTAACAAACATTCTTACCATGTTTGCATCGCGACGGTACGGACGACCTTGTTTGTCAGAACGAGGACCTCTATCTTCCGAACGACCACCTCTATCTCTGCTATCACCACGCTCAGAACGTCCACCACGGCGATCATCACGACCACCTCTTTCAAAACGACTTTCACCACGACGACCGCTATTGTCTCTATCTCTGTTGTTGAAACGGTCACGACGATCAAATTCTCCGCTTAGGTTTTCGTCAGCGAATTCATTTTTCGTGATACCCATGTTCATTTTCACCAAAGCAGAAACTACTTGTTCTGTAGAATAACCTGCATGTTGTAGTGCTTGTAATACATCTTCGAACAATTCTAAATCACCTTCTTCGATAGCTCCACGTACACGGTCGATAAACATTCCTTTTTTCACACCTACTACGTCGGAGAATGAAGGAATTACACCTTTGTCAATTTTCACTTTAGTGTAATTCATGATTTCACGAAGACGGTTACGCTCAGCACCAACAATCATCGTAAATGCCTTACCAGATTTACCAGCACGACCTGTACGACCAATACGGTGTACATAATATTCTTCGTCTAAAGGCACATCATAGTTGAATACCGCATCTACGTCGTCTACGTCCAAACCACGAGCCGCTACGTCTGTTGCAACTAATACGTTTACAACACCCGAACGGAATTTAGACATTACATTAGTACGTTGAGCTTGACGCAAGTCACCATGAAGACCTTCAGCAGCATAACCACGCAATTGTAATTCTTCTACTACTTCGTCAACTCTTTTCTTCTGATTACAGAATACCAATGATAATTTTACTGAATAGAAATCCATCAAACGAGTCATTACCTCCATTTTCGCCTTACCTTTTACATCATAGTAAAGTTGTTCGATATTGGCGTTAGTAATTTCGTTCTTCACAACTTTCACCAATTTAGGGTCGTTTTGGTAACGAGAAGTCAAGGCCATAATAGGCTTCGACATCGTTGCTGAGAAGAAAATAGTTTGACGTTCTTCTGGTGTTTCTTGTAAGATGCTTTCAATATCCTCTCTGAAGCCCATGTCTAACATTTCATCTGCTTCATCAAGAACTACTTTACTAACATTTTCTAATTTTAAGGCACGACGCTCAATCAAGTCAATTACACGACCAGGTGTACCTACAACGATGTTTGCACCTGCCTTCAATGATTTGATTTGGCGTTCGATAGAGTCACCACCATATACCGTAGTAACCCAAACACCTTTTTTATGCTTTGCAAGTTTTTTTAATTCTTCTGTTACTTGAACCGCCAACTCGCGAGTAGGACAAAGAACCAAACCTTGAACTACCTTTTCGAAAGGAATTACTTTTTCTACAATTGGAATACCAAAAGCAGCTGTTTTACCAGTACCTGTTTGCGCCTGCCCGATAACATCGCGACCTTCAAGAATGAATGGAATTGCCTCAGATTGGATTGGAGATGCTGTCTCAAAACCCATATCTGCTACCGCTTGTTGAACTTCTTGTGATAATGAAAGTTCGTCGAATCTTAATAATTGACTCATTGTTTTTCGAAATGTCGGTAATTGACGTAACCTTAGTTACAAGGCATCAGAGATGTCTGCCATTCATTCGTCCTGAACAGAATGGTGAAAATCCCTATCTATGGCTTGGTCAAAAACGACAAAATTGTGATTGTTAAAATTTGCTTTAATGATGCCCGAAACATCCGTTAAAGCTCTGGAGAAACCGATTTAAACTGATAACAGTTCGAGATTGGAAATTGCTTCATGCCAAGAAGCGAACACAGAGACGTGCGGATGTTTTTGTATAACGGGTACAAAGGTATCCCAAGTTTTTTGCATTAACAAATATAATTGTATTTTATTTAGAATCATTTTCTAGAAGATACGGCATTTTTTATAGCCTATCGAGCTTATCTCAATTCTTTTCTTTTAAAGAATGACGTCTTTCTATACTTTAGCAAATTTTATTTTAAGAATATCAATTTTATCCAAATATATCGTTAGTTTTTCTTAAACATTCTACTTTTCTTTCATTATCTACCAACCCTTTCATTTTGAGGAAATAGTTAAATAACAGATACTTACTTATAGCTATAAGCAATAAAGCTAACGCCATTGGAGATTTGGTTGTTCTTTTTCGAAAATCCTTTTACTCAAACATTTCTATTGAATGAACAAAAAACGTTTATCTAATCGTTAACAATATAGAGCTATTTCTCTCCCATTAGAAATCAGGAATTGCCCAATTAAGACCTTGTTTTAACTAATAGGTCTTTCCAACGATTACCATTTATTGAGTATAAATACAATAGCATAAATATAACTTTTCCAGTTTATCTTATAATCAATATAAGAATACTTGATAAAGCAAGATAAAAAATGCTAAGGAATTTAGACCTTTGACAATTAATTAATAAGCATTCCGTTCTTGATGGGAAAATTCCAAAACTATTTCTGGTAAAGCACGATGAAAACATTCTCATTCCTTTTTTTGATCCTCTTTGGCTTAACAACAACTATTAACGCTCAAATTTATTCTGATTCCTTGATTGTCAACATTCAGAATAATCTGGTTAAGCTACAAAACGAAAATGAAAATCTCAAAGGACGTATCGAACTACAAAGCGTTTCTTTGAACGATATTTCTAAAAATCAATCGCTCACTGACCGTACAAAGTGGGAGAAAATCCGTACAAATTTGGTCAAAAGTGCAGAGGTATATAAAATTCTGAGCGATGATATTATTGACCTAAAATCACAGGTAATCAACCAAGATTATCAAGGTTATATCAAAAAACTCAGTAGTGTCGAAAAAGGACCCTTAGGTTTTTCTTTTGAGGAGGTTATTCTTAAAACAGCTCAAAACAAGGCAATTTTCGATAAAAAAGAGAAAAATGAGCGTTTTGTATCCGTTCTCAAAAGTTTAAAAGATAGTCCTATCGTAGGTTTGATTCCTTATGCTTCACAAGCGGTGAATCTTTCGACTGCGGCTGTAAATGTAGCATACGCGGCAGGTGTACAAGACAAAAAGGTAAACTTTGACAAAATCAAAGAGTTTGAAAAAGAACTTCAACGTTATACTGGTTTTTATAATGCTTTGGACAAAGCTAACCTAACTAACGCTACTTCGAGTTCACAAACGGTCACTCTTTTGGAAACATTACAACTTGATGTTTTAGAAAAATTCAAAAAAGACGGTCAGAAAATAGGCTTCAATCCAAGAGAGATTCGTGGAGATGAAACCATTGATGACTATTTCAATTATGTAATGGGAGAATTTACGCCAGAGTTGATGCGTAAAAAAATTACAGAAATTGAAAAAAAATATACAGGAAAAGATGGTAAAGTAAATCTTGGAGAATTGTTGCAATCTGAATTAGATGTACGTCATGTCAACAACAACTTAGATTACTTACAATCACTTTGTAATCGTTTTGTTGGGATTCATGATAACTATTTTGACCTCGAAACTCGTTATTTTGAGCAAGTAAAACAAGCCATCAATGTAGCCAAAGGCAATAATATTATCGAGGCTGTGGGTGAAAAAAATGCCCAAATGGTGTATGACGATTTAATAAAAGATTTGACATCAAAGAAGAAAAAGAAAGATGCTGCTATCAAATCGAGTATCAATATCAAAGAGTTAAAAGACAAAATCGACTCTGTTGATATTTATAAAATTTTGTAATAGACGTCTCAATACTTTTGTCTTGAAATTAAAGCCCAAACTTCTTCAAAGAGTTTGGGCTTTTTGTATATTTGAAGGATATATAGGAATCTTCTAAAAGAGTGTTTCTTGTTACCTTAACTAAAAAGAAAGTCTATGAATTATCAGAATCGATGGAATTTACTTCCTACTAATGATAACGAATAACTTCTTGTACTTTCTGCTTGTTAATTAAAAACCAATCTTCATCATGATGAAATTTAAACACATTGTCTTACTCTCTTCGACAACTTTAGGGCTTATATGGAGTTGTAAAACCCCTGCTGTACAAGTTAACAATACGCCCTCTCCTATCAGCAAAGCCAAAGAAAATCAGGGTTTTTATCAATTTTTAAATGATGATCCTAATGCTTCTCCTTTTGTCGCTAAAAAAGAACCTGTTTATGCACAAAATGGTATGGTAGCAGCTACTCACCCAGAAGCTTCAAAAGTGGGAGTTGAAATCATGAAAAAAGGAGGAAACGCCATTGATGCAGCTATTGCAACGCAGTTTGCCCTAGCGGTGGTTCACCCAGCTGCAGGCAATATAGGCGGTGGAGGATTTTTGGTATTTCGTGACAAAAAAGGGAATACTTATACGTTAGACTACCGTGAAAAAGCTCCCGAAAAAGCCAGCAGAGATATGTATCTCGACGAAAAAGGCGATGTAAAAGCGGGTCAGCCAAGCTGGTATGGTCACTTGGCAAGTGGAACACCAGGGGCTGTTGATGGTCTCGAACAAGCACACAAGCGTTTTGGAAAGCTATCTTGGAAACAAGTCCTTCAACCTGCTATTGACTTAGCCGAAAATGGTGTGGCGCTTACTGCCCGTGAAGCTCGTGGATTAAACAGAATTAAAGACGACTTATTGAAATACAACCCAGGAAAAACGTATTTCCTAAAACCTGATGGGTCTGAGTGGAAAGAAGGCGAGTTATTAATTCAGAAAGATTTAGCAAAAACCCTACGTCGTATTCAATCAGAAGGTCGTAAGGGCTTTTATGAAGGCGAAACAGCCAAGCTTTTATTGGCTGAAATGAATAAAGGTGGCGGAATTATCACTCAAAAAGATTTGGATAACTACCATGCTGTTTGGCGTGATGCCATTGTTGAAACGTACAAAGATTTAAAAGTAATTACCATGCCTCCTCCATCTTCAGGAGGTATTGCATTAATGCAACTTTTAAAATATGTAGAAAATTATCCCTTGAAAAAATGGGGATGGCACACCGACTCTACGACTCAAGTAATGATTGAAGCTGAACGTCGTGTATTTGCTGATCGTGCTAAGTGGCTAGGCGACCCTGACTTTGTAAAAGTTCCTCAAAAAGAATTGTTAAGTCAAGAGTTTTTAAAACAACGCTGGAATGATTTTAGCTTCGATGCAGCCACAGATAGTAAAAAAGTTTCAGGCGGTGCTATTGCGGGCTATGAAAGTATGGAAACAACCCACTCTTCTTTTGCCGATAAAGAAGGCAATGCGGTGTCTATTACTACCACTTTGAATAACTCTTATGGTAGCAAAGTCGTAGTTGCTGGTGGAGGTTTTTTACTTAATGACGAAATGGATGATTTTTCTATCAAACCGGGACACCCCAATTCGTATGGTTTGGTAGGTAACGAAGCCAATGCTATTGCTCCTAATAAACGTATGTTGTCGTCAATGACTCCTACCATTGTGGAGAAAGATGGCAAATTATTTATGATTCTTGGTACACCAGGAGGCTCAACTATTATTACTTCTGTTTTCCAAGTATTCTTAAACGTAGTAGAGCATGGGATGAATATGCAACAGGCGGTAGATGCGCTACGCTTTCATCATCAATGGCTACCCGATAGAACAACATTTGAAGAAGGAGCCTTTACTCCACAAACCTTACAAAAATTGTTAGGTCGTGGTTACAAAATAGAATCACAAAAGAACACGATTGGTCGTATGGATTGTATCCTACTTTTGCCCAATGGTAAGTATGAAGGTGGCGCCGATGTTAGAGCAGACGACACAGCGATAGGATACTAGTTTAAATTGGAGAATTGGAAGATTTGAAAATGAGCTCTAAACTTTACTCATTTTCAAATCTTCTTTTTTACAATTTAAAAAAGCCTGAATACTTTTCTAATACCAGTTACACTATTAACCTATAACCTGAAGAGAATTATCCAAATAGCTTTGCAACGCCAAAGGCAGCCGCCGCAGCAGCAGCACCGATAGATGTTACCTTGAATGCACCTATCCATGGAGGTTGACCTGTGATTCTACTTTTGAAAAATCCAAAGACGAACAATGCCAACAAAGTAATCGCCACAGAGAATTTGAGTCCTAAAATAGCATCATCGACCAAAAAATATGGACTCAATGGAATAATCCCTCCTATTACATAGGAAATACCAATAGTGGCAGCGGAGTTTCTAGCACGATTGATGTCTGGTTTTTCAAGACCTAGCTCAAATTTCATCATAAAATGGACCCATTTGTCTTTGTCTTTTGCTAATGCCTCCACAATTGCTTCTTGCATATTGGCATCGAGACCATAATCAGCAAACACTTCTCGGACTTCTTCTTTTTCTCGTTCGGGCACTTTTTCGACTTCTTCGTATTCACGTTTCAATTCGGCTTCGTAATGTTCTACCTCGGTCTGTCCAGCCAAATAACCTCCTAAGCCCATCGCTATTGCGCCTGCTACAATTTCGGCAATACCTGCCGTCGTAACAATCGAAGTATCAGCTACCGCTCCTGACAAACCCGCAGCCAATGCAAAGGGTACCGTCAAACCGTCGGACATACCAATAACTATATCTTTCAAAAAATCAGAACTCTCCAAATGTTGTTCTTCCATGTTTTATTCGGAATTGGTTTAACGATATAAATACTTCAATTTAAGAAATCTTCTTGTAAAAATCAGCCGAATATGATTCTTTACCAATGATAAATGTTTCTTTCCTATCCGTAAGGGCCAAGTCTCTAGCATATCTGTGCTCAAGAGAACACCATCACTAAATACAACAACTACAGTAGGACCTAGTTAAATCTAACCCTACTGTAATGAAGCATTAAAACTTTCCTGTTACAGTTATACCCCACATTCTGGGCATACCCATCATATAAGACCCATAACCGAAAGCCATATATCGTACATCATTGAGGTTACGTGCCCAAATAGCCACGTCAAAATGGTTGCTAGTAACACCCGCTCTGGCATTAATCATGCTGTAAGCATTTTGGTGATAGGCATTTACAAAATCCAATTGATACTCTCCAATGTATCTCAACTCTCCTCTGACGAAGGCTTTGAGATTTTGAACCGATTTTGATAAAGGCACGCCGTATTGAACCGCCAACATAGATTGCAAAGCAGGGTTATTAATGGCTTTGTTGCCTTTGTAATTTATTACTGAATTAGAAATTGCATCAAAAAGCTCTAATTTTTTATACTCACTATGTGATGTGCTGGCAGTCCAATCAATCTGTAAATTTTTAATAGGAAGTGCTGCAACCTCCAATTCCAAACCATAATTATCCATGTCACCTACATTGAGCGTAGCATAGTTTATGCCGTCTTGTGAGGTAGAAACTTGCTGGTCTTTTTGTTGAAAATAGAAAGCGGTAAGGTTGATTTTAAGTCTGTTGTTCAGGAATGTATTTTTAACGCCTATCTCATAATTATCTGATTTTTCAGGATTGTAGGTAGGATTTGTTACGTTTCCAAAATTGAAACCTCCCACTCTGAACCCTTTGGCATACGAACCATAAATCATCGAATTTTCTGTCAACTTTTGACTCAAAATTACCTTTGGCGTAAAGGCATTAAATGTTTTCTTGGCAGTGCTATCTGTGGTCAAAGGCGTTACAACACCACCTTTTTCAAACGCTGAATTTTGGGTAAGTTCACGGTGTTCTATGTCATATCTTGTACCAACCGTAAGGTCAAATGTTGGCGTGATAGCATACGTAGCCTGACCAAAGAAAGCTATACCAAAGGCATTTCTTCTACCATTGGCAATTGACGAATAGGGAGCACTAGGGTCGAGTAATGCGTAATCTTTATCATAATAAGTGGTACTACCATTCGTGGTTTTTTCTCCAAACAAGAAAGAACCTACTGTCCATTTCAATCTGTTTGTATTTGCGGGAGAAGAAAAACGCAATTCTTGTGTCCATTGATTTTGCTTTGTCCAAGTCGTGAAGCTAATCAGTTCAGCAGGGCTAAAGTCAAAATCAAATCGTCCTGGGAGCCAAATGTGATAATCTACAAAAGAAGTAATCGAGGTAAAATTGAAGTTATTACCATAATATTTCACAGCAGCAGAGGTATTGAAATTGGTTCTACGTTCGGTGTTATCCCAATTTCCGTAAACAGTATAAGGATTTGCTCTGGCAAGACTGTCTGTAGCAGCCCAAGGATAAGCCCCTTTGTCCTTGTCACTTTCATATCTGGTGTTCAAGTCGATAGTCCATTTGTCTGATACAAGGTACTTTAGATTAATATTACCGATATAAGCATTATGTTGATCAAACTCCTTTGTATTCTGTGTAGGATTATCATAGATTGCCCCACGACCGTTTGATTGGAATCCAGCATTGACAAAAAGTTTATCTTTGATCAGAGGCGTATTAAAACCAACGCTATAACGCTGTTGGCCATAATTTCCTAAGTCAATTTCGGCAAAACCACTAGTCTTATTAGTTGGTCTTTTGGTAATTACATTGAGTACTCCTCCAAAGGCATTTCTACCGTAGAGCGTGCCTTGAGGCCCTCTCAAAATTTCAACTCGTTCGATATTACTGAAGTTGAGTGGCGCAGAGAAGTAGTCAAATTGATAAACGCCATCGACATAAGTAGCCACCGCTTGGTCATTTGAAAAGCCCATTGAGCCCCTGATGTTCAAAAAACTAGAACCTGTACTATTTCCATGTTCTACCGTGAAGGTACTTGGTGCCAATGCCGTTAGGTCATTGATTGTCCAAACTCTGTATTCCTCTAATTGTTTGGCATTTAATGAGGTTACAGCCAAAGGCGTTTTTTGTAAACTAGCCTCAATCTTGTCAGCGGTAATGACTACCTCACCCAATGTTTGAGTGTTGTCAGATAGAGTGATGTTTAATATTAGGGATTTATCTATTATTTCCACTTGTTCAATTTTCGATGCAAAACCAACAGCACTAATTTGAAGTTCATATTTACCTTTCTTCAAAGGAATAGCAAAATTCCCTGATTTATCAGCAACTGTTCCTAAAGAACTATTTAACACTGCTACATTTGCAAAGCCAACAACCTCTCCTGATTCAGACTTAATTGTTCCTTGTATTTTTTGAGCAAAACTGCTAGTTGCCCAAAGGCATAGAATAATGACGATAATATTTTTGAAACTCATTTTATAATTTGATTGAATATGGAACTTCCTCGTTAAGAGATATGCACATAGCATATCATCAATGCAAACCTTAGCGGACAATTGCATTGATTTTATTTGAATTTTTCCTAGAAAATATTAAATCAAAATACGTTTTGGAGGCTGAAAAATATCAGGATGAAAAGAAGTAAGGTCATAAGACTTATCTCCATACAAGTCTTTTCTTTGTACGAAAAAGTAAGTCAGAGTACATAATGAGAGGCATTGGAAGTCATGGCAATACAACACTTCAAATTTATCTTTAAGCGATTGTGGTATGTGTTTTTGTTCTTCTTTATCGGAATTTTTCAGTTTTTTCATCAACTGACAATTTCCATTACAATGCATTTTCGGTTTATTACGATTCTCACAAAGATTTTTTGCAATGTAGTCTTGATTGATTTTGAAAGATAGGTAGATACCAACCTTGCAAAGCACTTGCAAGAAAATGAGTATCGCCAATAAAAAGGTTACTATCTGTTTCAAATCTTGAGAGTTTGTATAAGTTGTTTTTCAATCTAAGGCAAGAGGGCTCTTTTTTTCAAATCCTTGAATTGATATTGCTTAATGGTTGGAGTACTTTCTTCATTGGATAAATTACTGAGCCATGAGAATTTTTTCTCCGAACTTTCATAATAAAACAAGGGCTTGTCTGATGGTTTAAAAGAAGACATTAACCTAAACATATTTGCGGATAATTCGCCAAAATGATCAAATTGGTGTTCAGCAAGGGCTTTTCCTTCAATAATGTGATCGGCATCGAAGGCAATTCCTTGAAACACTTTATCGAAATAAACTCTTGAAGCAATATCCAGATTCTTTCTCTCAATTCTATCCAACGATAAGGTAAGTTTATTAGCCAAAACGGCTGCCTTGTTCGTCTCCTTTTTAAGAATAGCATCTTTCAACTTTAGATATAGTACCAAACTCTCATTCATGATGAGTTGATGTTTCTCGTTGCCAAAAGACAGTTTTTTGACATCGTCTAAAATATCTTTTTTAGGAATAACTGTTTTTAAAGAACTTTCAGAAAAGGACTCTTTTTTGATAAAATAGTCGTCATCCAAGGTTTTCAGAAATGCGATAATTTTCATCTTTTCATCCGAATTTAAGCTAATTCCTAATTTCCCATTTTGTTGTAGAATAGGATCTAAATACTCAGATTTTACTACTTTCCCAGCGTAATGGTCTAGCACTTGTTCAAGCGTTTCGAAACGACCATCGTGCATGTAAGGAGCTGTATATCCCAGATTTCTTAGACTCGGCACTTTAAATTTGTGTTTATCTGATTCTTGTTGATTTACCTCAAAACGACCTAGGTCTTCTACTTTGGCAACACCAAGTCCATTATTGCGAAAAGAATAATCGGTAAAAAGTTCACCTGCATGACATGAAGCGCATTTTTGCTTGAAAATTTCCAAGCCAGCCAGTTCTTTTTCATCTAGTTCAACTCCCTCCAAACGCATATACTGGTCGTATTTGGAGTTGGCTGAAACCATGGTAAGCATAAATTGAGAAAGTGCTTTTAAAAAGCGTTCGGTATTGATTTCTTCTGAACCAAAAGCATTTTTGAAAAGAGAAGGATAATTTTGAGACTTTCGGAGTTTATCTAGCACATTAGCCATACTTTCATTCATCTCAACAGGATTAGTAATTGGCGAAATAGCAAATAAGTCTAAATCATGAACGCCCCCATCCCAACCAAAGCTGGTCGACCATGCCAAATTATACAAAGGCATAGAATTACGTTTAGTCAGTAAGTCATTAACTCCATGACTAAACGCATGTCCATGTTGTGTAAATCCAGCCGATTGCTGATGACAGCTGCCGCAACTTACCGTGTTATCTGAAGAAATAATGGCATCATAAAACAAGGTTTTACCCAACTCTACTCCCTCGGCGGTTAGTGGATTACTTTTAAAATGGTAAGTTGGTTTTGGAAAATTAGAAGGAATTGCAAATAAGTTTTCATCGTCATTTCCTCTCACTCTTTTAAACGAGAACAACACCATAAGCCCAAACAGCAGTAATAGTGTTGGATAAATCTTGTTTTTCATTATACAATATTATTTCAATCCTAAACTAGTTTTTTCGGTTGGTGCAGGCATTCCAATGCCATTATAAGAGAACATGGATTTGTAATTTTCAGCAATTTTAGCTGAGTATGGACCACCCATAACCGAAGGATTTTTGGCGATACTTACTGTGGTTTCGCCATTGAGAATTTTAGAGGCGTCCATTTTGATACGAATGACAGGAGCAACTTTCCCAGCCTTTAATTTGATGGTTTCCTTGTTGAAAGCTAAACTTACATTACGGATGTTGTTCAAGGTTTTTTTGTCACCGATACCGCCAAATAAACCGATGTGGTACATAAAGATGTTTTCTTTCAAGGTTGATTGAGGCGATGAACCTTCCATTTTGACAAAAATATAACCCGAGTTCCATGCCCAATACATATCTTGAGCGTCACCAGCAACATCCAAACAACCTTTTCTGTAACCGATTTCGGCGGCGCTTCTTGCACTATCAATGCCAATTATAAAGTTGATTCCTACATATTTATCTTGGGGAATATCTTTCAAGGTAATAGTTTGGGTTTCAGGACGATTCTGACGAACCAAAAAATACGAATCATCCTGAGGAACAGTATATACAGAACCATCCTTTTTGACAAGCTGTATGTTACTTACATAATATTGAAGAAGACTAATGTTGAAATCTTCACCCGCTTGATTTTTGTAGGATTTCGTATTAAGTTCGACGGGGTCATTTCCTATAAAATTGTCAAATTTGATGCTCAACGAAGTTGTTTTTTGAGCAAACAAATTACTCGCTCCTAATAATGTCAGTAATAAAAAAAATAGTTTTTTCATTTGAATATCGTTTTATAATTAATGATGTAATATTTACCAACCAATATAACCTTCTGGTGTTACGCCATTGAGTCTCAAATAACAAATGGCTTGTCCTCGATGATGAATAATGTGATTTTCGAGAGCGCAGAACAAACGCCAAATCGGTATTTGTCCTCCTGCATAATTCTCCATCTGCAAAAGTTTTTCAGTATGAGTCTCAGTAACTACTTTTTCGACCCAGCCATAAAAGCCTATCAATTCCTGTTCGAGCTCTGTCTTTGTTAAAGTCTTCCAATAGCCTTGCTTCTTTTCTTTTGATTCGTTAGGATTGGGAATATTCAAACGTCCACACAATTGAGCTGTCGTAAACACGATACAATGCACGAACTGTGTACGCCATGAGAAGGATTCTGGTGTATATTTGAACTCCATCTTCTCTTCTGGCATTTGATTGTAAATCGTCAACGTGTATTTTTTTGAGCTTTTCCATGCTTCGGAAAATTCTTCCTTAAATCTTGATAATTCAGCATTGGTATTAGCCTGTGAAAGACTTGGCACAGCAACAAATCCAGTCACAAGAGACTGTAGGGCTTTTTTTCGAGAAACTTTCATAAGTTGTTAATGAATTGAGTATTAATAAAAGTAACCATCTGGATATATCTTCTACCGTGGCTACTAAGTAAATAGCCACTAAGAAAACATACCAAATAGACAATAGCATTACCTATGTCCATAGCTGGACAATAACCACTTTAGATGGTCGATGTAACGTTACAAAAATATTTGAGTTAAAATTGGGGAGGGTGAAAAATGCTCAAAGCCCAAGCTCTTAAGAAAGGTTCGATATAAAAATAGTTGATAGCAATAAGGTTTCGAAATACTCTACTTTCACCTGTTAGCCCAGCTTCTATTTTCTGGAAAAACAAGGTTATTTCTTGCATTTTTTCAAGCTTATCTGAAGTAGATTTTTGCTCTCTCTCGTCAGCAGCTTTTAATTTTTTTGCCAAAAAACACTTCCCATCACAGTGTAATTGTGGTCTATTGCGATTTATACAAAGCTCTTTAGCAATGGAGCTTTTGTTGACTTGGTAATAAATAACAACACTCCACTTACTAAATGTTGGTACATTCAGCAAGACAATTAGCAGAAGTGATATGTATTTTGTTACCATGTCACAAAGATAAAGCAGCATTTGTAGTTTCTTTCACAAATACTGAAGTTTATTATTGTTGTAAAAACTCAGACAATAAGGGCAAACTTATAAAAGAAACATTTCCTTAAAACTCTGCTCTTATTGTCTGAAATAATCAGATATTATAATCTTCTACAAATTTAATTTCAATGAAAGAATTACTTGACGCAAATTCCCCGGTGTGATAAATCCACGACCACCATAGTAATATTTTGTATCAAAAATATTATCTCCACTCAATGATAAGGTATATGCTTTTTGAGAATAGCTAACTACCGCATTAAACAAAGTATAAGCATCTGTCGCAAATGTTCCAGCTGATTTGGTATTAATAATGTTATCTTTTCCATAATAATTTCCTCCAAAACCTATTCCCAATCCTTTTAAATCACCTTTCATAAAAGTATAGTTTGCATACCAATTGCTCACCCAAGCAGGTCCTGAATTTACAGGTCGTAAACCTTCGGTATTGGCATCTGACGACGTTAACTTACTATCATTATACGCTACACCTCCGTGCAAATACAACCCTTCTACTGGGCGACTCTGCAAATCTATTTCCACTCCACGACTATATTGTTTTCCATTTTGAATAAACATCGAAACATTCTCAGGATTGGCACGCACCGTATTGCTAATTCGAATATCATACAAACTCAAGCTTGCATCTAATAAATGTTTTTCATGAGCATATTTCAAACCTGTTTCGAACTGGTTACCATATTGAGGTTTGAAATTTGCTACCGTTCCATCTACCTGACTGACAGGCGCTACATTCTGAAAACCATTCATGTAACTGGCGAAAAAAGCTAATTGTTCAGGTAATAGCTGATATGTTAAACCAACTTTAGGAGAAAAAGCAGTTTGGTCGTAAGCTCCAGTCCAAACGTCTGTTGTCTTATTATAAGTACCTGAATTTTGCAAGAAATCTACTCTAGCACTTAACATCAAAGTCAAGTTTTTGGTAGGGTTAATCACATCTGAGGCATATATCGAGTAAGTCGTAAACGTAGTTTTAGTGATAGCAGGTACTCTACCTAACAATCTGCTATTGATTTCACTTTCATTGAGTAATCCGTAGTTAACACTTTTTCCTGCCACTGCTACTGTGTCAAAAGTCGGACGCACTACGCCGTTGGCTGCATTAGCTCTTGAACCATCCAAACCGTTGGCTGTAGTACCATATACATATCGATAATAATCAGCTCCTAATAATACTCTGTGACGCACTGAACCTGTCGTCAAATCACCAATAAAGTTTTGTTGAATTTGTTGATTAATAATAGTCTCTGGTGCATAATTGACAATTCTACGCACAATCGAGGCATTATTATTGGTCATAACCATCGTTTGATAGTTGCCATAAGACTCGCTATTTGAAGTCATCAAATTTGTTTCCGATTTCCATTGATTTGACAGCATATAGCTAATTTTTCCGTACAAGTTTATAGCTGTAGTTTTATACAAAACACTATTATCTGTGTAAGATTTGTAATAATCTAAATTCAATCCACTTGGACTTTCGGCATAAGTCAACACACCATTTTTGAGAGGGTTCATGGGTGTCAATAACAAATTATTGGTCGAAACTCTTCTCAAAATTTCCGCTTCTGCATCAATTCTCAATTTGTCTGATGCTCTATATGTAAAGCTTGGTGCTAAAAATAAGTTTTGGTAAACACCTTGGTCTTGAAAACTTTCTTTGTTGGTGTAAGCACCTGTTACACGCATCAAGCTTTTGGATTGAGCATCTAACTTTGCATTGACATCAAAAGTCGCACGTTGAAAATTGTTATTACCTCCTGCCAAAGTAATACTTGTAAAATTATCATCTTGTGGTTTGACTGTCACACGGTTGATTACACCTCCAAATACTGTCATTGAACTTCCAAACAAGGTTCCGCTTGGTCCCTTTACTACATCCAACTGAGCGATATTGACAGGATCAATATCTGAGGCGACATATCCCAATATTCCATTTCTAAAGTTAGAACGCGTGCGAAATCCTCTTACGGTGTAATATGGCGAAACACCTGCCCAACTTGGCGATACACCAGTGGCATTCGACAGCATGTTGTATTGCACAAAATAGTTGCGGTTCAAAATCAACTTGCTATTTACTGAATGTGTAACCTGAGGGTTTTCTAAATTTTTCAACGGTATTCTTGAAGTGTATTCACTCGACACATCTGCTGAGTTATTTACTCCACGAATAATTACTTCGTGTAAATCTGTATTTTTTAAAATAGTAGAATCTTTGTCTTGTGCTTGTGAAGCAATATAATTACCTATAAATAGAATGGAAAAAAGTACTTTTTTCATGAGAATATAATTTGGAATATTAGATAGGATAAACCTAGTATTTACAAGAGAAAACAGTCGTTCAATCTCTGTCAGAAACAGAAAACTGTACTGTTTTCCTCAACAAATTGTGATAATTGTGGGTACAGAGACATAGTGCTACATGCATATTATGACATAATACACCAGCTCAAACTTTTGTACAACAAAGTGGTAACTCAACAAATGGGAGGTTTGAAGATTTTTGAAAAGAAGCTTTGTAAATAAAATATAGGTAGGAAGAAATGATTAGGTATTTCGTAAATCGGTAAAATCAGTTTTGGAGTATTTGTAATGATACAGATTTCGCAATATAAATCTATGATTGAGTTAGTGCCTGCATTTTTCTGTTGAGCTTCCTTTTGTTCGGCAGCTTTGGCTAATTGCTTAGAAAGATAGCACTTTCCATTACAATGCATACTTGGGCGATTACGATTTTGACAAAGATTTTTGGCAATATAATCTTTTCTCAGGCTGTAATCGAGATATACCAAGGGAGAAGACAACATCCTAATACCCAGAATGATGAACAGAAATAATGCTCTATGGTTATACTCTAATGCCATTAATTATCCTCAAAAATGAGTGCAAAGGTAGTTTTAATAGTGTAGGAGTTCAATGATATTTTAGTCATAGTTTATAAATTCAAGGTTTTGTACAATAGAATTGTGGTTTAGTTATACGCTGTTTTTATAAGAAAATTTCTATACTCCTAAATAATCACATGACCTTCTTGCAGCAAAAATATTTTGGGATTTCCCCCTCAATAAAAAGTGACTTAATTCGTATATATAGTCGGAATAGAAAATTTTGCTATATTTAGCAGAATTACGATCTAGACATCATAGACGTACTTGTCAAAACCAGTTTTAACCATTTCAACAATCGTAAAAAAATGAAGAAGTTACTTGCCCTTGCCCTTTTGTTGGCTAATGTATTAGTTTGGGATGCTAATGCTCAAAAACCTAAAGACGAAACTAAAGACGCTAAAAAAGAGAAAAAAGAAAAGAAAGACAAAAAGGATAAAGAAGAAAAAGCTGACAAAACCGACAAAAAGGACAAGAAAGCTAAAGAGGATAAAGCTCCGAAGGAAGACAAAAAAGTAAAAGAAGATAAGGCTGCTAAAGAAGATAGAAAAGCAGACAAAGACGCTAAGAAAAAAGAAAAAGAGGTAAAGAAAACTGATGACAAAAACTCAACAGTAAAGCCTGAGCCGAAAAAAGTTGATAAGAAAACGGAAAAAGCTGCTGCTGGCGACGACAAAATCGTAGGAAAAGATGACAAAGGTCGCTCTATCTACGAAGGTCCAAAAGGTGGTCGTTACTACATCAACTCAAATGGTAACAAGTCTTACATCAAAAAAGACAATTAATAAACACATTTAATGATTTGTGATTATTAACGTCTAAAGATGTATCCTTTTGAAATATAGTATCAAAAAAGGCGTTCGAAAAACTCATTTCGAACGCCTTTTTAATTGACTGTAAAGATATTTCTAAGCAAGTATCTCAAAACTCATGAATAATCACTCATCTACTTAATCATATTCACTCAAACTTCTATTGCAAGGCAAATTTGATAGCGCCTGTAATCCCAAGTACCATAGTAAACGTAAAACAGTACATACAAAACAAGACCATAGACTTCCAGATAGTTTTTAGCCAAGACTGTCGATATACTACTTTAAGCGACATAGCGAAGTAAATCATAAATACAATCATCGCAACGCTCAATGCGATATTCCAATGCCCCACCAACAAGCCTATGCCAACAAATATCATGAGCATGAGCATGAAAATTGAATGAATATGTATTGAAAAAATCAAGTGTTCGTAATAAAATCTAGTTTGTCCATCAAAAAGCTTTGGAAGAGTTGGAAAAGGCTTCTGGCGCATAAAGCCCCCCGTCAAGGTATATTTCAACAACCTAAAGCTGTACGATATCCATTTAAAAGGATACCATAGCAAACTATGAACACGCTTACTGTAGCTAATTTTAAGCATCAGTGCTACCAATGGCATTAGGATAAACATCATGAAAGAAATTACATTTACACCAAAGTGAACCATTTCGCCAATTGCCTTTTCGGCATCTTCATCAAAAGCCAATTCATAATATGTGACGTTACGACGTAAACCTCTTTTCAAAAACGCAAAAGCACTTTTACTTCCCTCCTCCTTTATAATCAAACTGTCTAAATCTTCATTACTCATACTAAGTAAACGTTTTTTATACGTTCTATTTTGAAGACTTCCATCGCTACTTTTGGTGAATACCTTTACCCCCTCAATCCATACGGGAACCTTTACATTGTTCTTCAATGAATGTAAAATGAGAGTGTACTCAATCTTGCCTTTTTTACCCAGCTTTTCAGTAAAGTATGCCTTCAAATCCTCCGCAGGTTCGGTGATTGCTTCCGTGTGTATCGAGTCCAAAGCTAGTTGTTTTTGGATTTCAATTAATACTGGACGTTGCTTATACTCAGGTAAGGAATCAATAATAGCTCTTAGGGTATCTTCTCTTTCTACATTCATTTCGTCTAAAATCTCATCAGTCGAAATATCAAAATTCGATACATAGTCAATAAACCCTTTTGCTTGAGATGCTAGTTTTGTTTGTTTATCAAGTGTTTTTAGCTGTTTTTCATCTCTAGCAATCTTCTTTTCCAAGGTATGTTGTAAACTTGTATCTTCCCTAGCAATAGCCGAATCAAGTTCCATATTCAGATTTGCGATTTCCTTACTCTTATCTTCTCGTTTTTGTCTTACAGCCTTCAGAGCTTGGCTTTGTATAGATTTGTCCTCCTTTTTATTACTTTCTTGTTCATCGTCTTCATCTTTATCAGCTCGTTTCGAATCACCTTTCAATCCATCGATGACACCTCTTGCTACATCATTCGTAGAATTTAAGCCCATCTCTACTAGTTCATCAAAAGCAATAAAAAACACAAATGATACAATAAAGTATAGGCGAATTGGAGGCACATAGCGAGCCCTTCTTCCTTCCAAAAAGTCTTTGGTAATTTTACCTGGTTGTGAAAAAATTGATTTTGCAGTATTGTAAAACTTTGTATCAAAATTGGTAATCCCTTCAAAAACATCATACAAGAGCTGTCCGATTCCTACTTTCAAATCATGGTTTTCTTGACCACAATTTGAGCAGAAATTATCTTCTGGTTTCAGCATGTTATGACAGTTGTGACAGACTTCTACTTTACGACGATTTTTGTGTATCGACATTTTAAATAAGTTTAAGGTTTGTGACGCACCGTTGAGGGGAAATCAACAGGAAAAGTGAATGAAACTCCAAACGGTTTAGGTAGTTTAATAAAATTTTCTCAAAATACTCATTTTTTCAAATATTGCATAGACGATCAATGCTTTTAGATGCAGAATAAGTAAGCTTTTGAATTTTAGCTATTTTCCATAAAAAAAGGAGAACACCTTTCGGCATTCTCCTTTTTACATTTATAAAAGACAGGATTATAAGTTTTCATCCAAATCGCCGTCATCTGCTACACCACCTTCTGGGTCTAACAACGCGCCGTCATCGCCTTTTACTTTATCTTTGATTTTGCGTTCTAGCTCATCCAACAATTCAGGATTATCGCGAATCATCTCTTTTACGGCGTCACGACCTTGTCCTAAACGGTTTCCATCATAACTAAACCAAGAACCAGATTTTTTTACGATATCGAGTTCTACAGCTAAGTCGAGCACCTCACCAGATTTTGAGATACCTTCGCCATACATAATATCAAACTCGATTACTTTAAATGGAGGTGCCAACTTGTTTTTTACCACCTTCACTTTTGTACGGTTACCAATGATATTATCAGCACCTTCTTTGATTTGTCCAATACGACGAATATCCAAACGTACCGAAGCGTAAAATTTCAAGGCATTACCACCTGTTGTTGTTTCTGGGTTACCAAACATCACCCCGATTTTATCACGAAGCTGGTTGATAAAGATACAGCAACAACCTGTTTTGTTAATTACCCCTGTTAACTTACGAAGAGCTTGAGACATCAAACGAGCCTGTAGACCCATTTTTGAATCACCCATATCACCTTCAAGTTCAGCTTTTGGTACTAGGGCAGCTACAGAGTCAATCACACAAATGTCAATAGCTCCTGAGCTAATCAATTGTTCTGCGATTTCGAGAGCTTGCTCACCATTATCAGGTTGAGAAATCAACAGTTGGCTAGTGTCAATACCAAGTTTTTCGGCATACGCACGGTCAAAGGCGTGTTCGGCATCAACAAATGCGGCCAAACCTCCTCCTTTTTGAGCCTCTGCAATACAGTGCATTGCTAAGGTTGTTTTACCAGAAGATTCTGGTCCGTAAACTTCTACAATTCTTCCACGAGGTACACCACCAATACCTAGTGCCAAATCTAAGCCCAATGAGCCTGTAGAAATCACTGGAACGTCTATAACTTTACTGTCAGACAAACGCATTACGGTACCTTTACCATAAGTTTTATCCAAACGCTCAAGCGTAGTTTGTAGGGCTTTGAGTTTCTCTGCTGCAGGATTACTTGCTTCAGCTTGTTGCTTTGCCATGTTGTATAAATATAAGATAAAAAGAATGACTTTATTTGAATGAATTGTCTATAGAAGATCCAAACTTTGGTACCTTTCAAGAGCAATTCTAGGGTTGTTACGTAAAAAATAACGTAGGTAACACATTTTGTGATTTTTATAACTTAGGTTAATCAAATAGACTTCTCTATTTTGTTTACCTAGAGATTCGAGGCAAAATTTACACAAAAAACTTCAATGAGTTACAACATCGTGGTATTTTTTCTGATTGACCGTTATCGCTATCACTATTCATCAAAACATAAGAGCTTTATGATTTCGGAATGTGAATTTACAAGTTTTTGTATAAAAAAGGTAATCTTCTTGGAAATATTTTTCCTTAAAACGGCTATTATTTTTATACAAAAATAAAAAATATATTCACAAAAGAGTAATCTTAAAAAAACTTGGCGGTTAAGTCTAAAGTATCTGTTTTCAGAAAATTCGTACCTTTAAACTTTGATATTCGATAAAATGAAAAACTTATTTAAGAAAAAAAGATATTGGGTACTCATCTTCCTTGGTTTACTTTCGGGTATCGTATTGTGGCAATGGAATTGGACCATCTATTTATACGCACAAGCCAAAGGAGGATTGAATGTTGCCTTTAACACTCGCCCTCTCAGCGAAGTATTGAAAGACCCGAAAGTTCCTGATTCACTCAAAGCCCGCATCCGTTTGATTGGCGAAATAAAGCGCTATGCCACCGATTCGCTAGGACTGAAAGATAATCCCGACGTATACCAAACGCTATTCGACCAGCAAGGCAAACCACTGGTTTATCTCGTAACGGCAGCGGAGCCCTACAAAATGGAAGCCGTAGAGTTTCATTTTCCGATTATTGGTAATTTTACTTACAAAGGTTTCTTTGACTCTACCATGGCTGCTCAAGAACTAAAAATTTGGCAGCAAAAAGGCTATGATACCGATTTGGGACAAGGTATTGCCTATTCAACATTGGGGTGGCTCCCTGAACCTATCTTATCAAGTATGCTATTTTATTCGGAAGGCAAACTCGCGAGCCTTATTATTCATGAAATGACTCACGGAACTATTTTTGTCAAAAACGAACATGAAACTAGTGAAAACTTAGCCAATTTTATCGGAGAATATGGTGCTAAAAGATACCTCAAAGCTAAATATGGCAATGAGTCTGACGAATACCAAAAATTTGTTCGTGGCAAAACATGGCGCAAAGTTTTGGTGACACATCTCAACAAATCTACCCTAACGTTGGATAGTTTATACAAAACTTTCAAACCCGAATACTCTAATAAATACAAGGATTCTTTAAAATATACGTTTATCAGAAAAATAGTAGCAAAGGAAGATAGTATTTATGCTCAGTTGTCACATAAACCATTACTTTCCAATAAGTTAAAAAATGAAGATTTGCCCAACAATGCATATTTTGTGAGCTTTAAAACCTATCATTCAAAACAAAATGAATTTGAGCAGATTTTTGAAAAACAATTTCGTGGTGACTTTCGTAAATTTTTAGAGTATTTAAAAAAGCGATTTGAATAAATAGCGCTCTGGATTGACGGATTAGGTTGAGAAGACAAAGAATCAACCTTTAAAAATCAACAGGAGCGAAACCACAATCAGCCAACAACCACAAACTTCTCAAGTAACATGAAAAAGATTCTTATTGGAGGAACAATCTTGCTATCCTTGACTGCTTTTAGCTTTTTTCAGGAAAACAATAAAATCGTTGACTCCACAAGCTTGGTCAAAGGCGAACATATCGAATATAGAGTGCATTATGGCTTTGTAAACGCCGCCGAAGCTGTGGTAGATGTGGACGACAAATTTCAAATGGCCAATGGTCGTCCTTGTTATAAAGTAGTGGTAAACGGTCGTACTACTGGTGTAACAGACTGGGTAACAAGAGTACGTGATACATGGGCATCGCATATCGACAGTGAAAAAATTATGCCTCACCAGTTTTACATGAAAAAGCAAGAAGGCAATTACAAAGCTGAAGAAAAAGTCATATTTGACCATCAACAAAATGTAGCCAAAACCTTTGAGTTGATTGATGACAAAGAAAAGAAAACTTTAAGTATTCCTGATGGGATTCAAGATGTGGTGAGTAGTTATTATTATGTTCGAGCGATGGATTTTAATAAAACGAAGCCTGGTGAGAGCTACCCACTTTCTTTTTTCTTTGATAACAAAATCTATAATATGAGATTAAAGTTTAAAGGAAAAGAAACTATCAAGACCAAATTTGGGAAAATAGAAACCTATAAAATTATCCCAATGCTACCTAAAAACAATTTCTTTGTAGACGAGGAATCTGTAATTATTTGGGTATCGAATGATGCGAACAAAATTCCGATTCGTGTAGAGATTGGATTAAAAATTGGAGCCTTGGCACTCGACTTACGAAGCTACAGTGGCTTAAAACAAGATTTGAAATTTGATAATAACTAGATTGTCATAAAACAAAGAAGGTGAGAGCAACAGCCTCTCACCTTTCTCGAAATCTACACAACATTATATAATCTTAACCACCATTTATGAATGGTTACCCTTTTTCAACACAACTGATTTTATGACCCTTTTTTAGGTTAAAAGTCACGGTTTGTGAATCAATTTTATCAAAAATTTATTTTTTTAACGCTTTTTGATAAACCTCCAAGACTCTTTTACGAGCCATTTCATGATTCACAATCGGTTGTGGATAGGATAATGAATTTAATTCGGGTACCCATCTTTTGGTGTATTCTAATTGCTTATCGAACTTTTGCGTTTGGAGAGTCGGGTTAAATACTCTAAAGTAAGGTGCTGCATCGCAACCGCTACCCGAAGCCCACTGCCAGCCTCCATTGTTGGCAGCAAAATCAAAATCTAATAATTTCTTGGCAAAATATGCCTCGCCCCAGCGCCAATCAATCAACAAATGCTTCGTCAAAAAGCTTGCCACAATCATCCTCACACGATTGTGCATAAAGCCTGTGGCATTCAACTCACGCATTCCTGCATCCACAATTGGATAGCCCGTTTGTCCTTTACACCAAGCTTCAAACTCTTGCTCATTGTTTCGCCATTCGATTTGGTCATATTCACGACGGAAAGACTCTCCCTGACAAATGTGAGGAAAATGATATACAATATTAAAATAAAAATCACGCCAAATTAACTCATTCAACCAAGTTTCTGATAAATTTTGTGCTTTTTTCACTAATTCTCGAATACTAACTGTACCAAAACGCAAATGCACAGATAATCGAGAGGTACCTAAAATCGCAGGGAAGTCTCTTTTTTCTGCATAATTTTTAACAAGTAAGTCCTTCACTTCTTTGACAGGAAAACTCATACCTACAGGCAAAAAACCCATAGACTCAAGACTAGGAGGATCGGGTAAATTTATTTTGGAGAAATTAGAAAAATATTTTTCCGTAGGATAAGACTTTACATAAAAGTCATTAAGTGTTTCTTTCCACTTTCGGCTATAAGGCGTAAATACCGTATAAGGTGTTTTGCTACCTGAGAGGACTTCATTTTTTTCAAAAATCACATGATCTTTAAAGGTACGAAACTCAATTCCTTCCGATTGTAAGTATTCGTGTACCATATTGTCACGCCCGATGGCATAACTTTCAAAATCATGATTGGTGTAAACCGCCTCTATATCATAGGTTGATACAAGCTCAGGAAACACCGTTTCAGGCGTACCATACTTTACCAGCAAACTGCTTCCTAACGCTTTGAGTTGGGTATCCAAATCGGTGATTACCTGATGAATAAATTCTACTCTTCGGTCTTTCTTATCCTCGAGTTTATCTAAAATATTTCTATCAAAAATAAAAATTGGCAATACATTCGAGTGGTTACACAACGCTCTGTATAAGCCCGCATTGTCATGTAGACGGAGGTCTCTTCTAAACCAAAAAAGGGTATATTTTGACATAGTAAAATTTGATTATCCTAACTAAACTCACCACTTGCTAAAATTGTTTGAAGATTACCTCCACAAAATTTGGGGAATAGGCTAAAAAAAATGTAATTTTCTCAAGATATAATTTAAAAACCTTCAACTATGAATCAAAGCCTTATCCATGCGCCACCTGTCTATTTCTTTCTTTCACAAGTACCTCAACTACAGGATTTCAAAGCATTTTAAGTAATTCTTCCGTGTTCTATCAGAGTATCTCCAAAAAGAAATTTGCCATTTATTTTTAACGCAATGAAGATTTTATTTCTATGAAACTTTTTTTCTTTATCCACTCATCGATTCAATAGAAATTTCAGAACATGTCATCTCGAAGCTTTAAATGCACTTTTTTGTACTTTTTGGAGTAAATAACTTGGACACAAGCGTTAGAAAAATCGAATAAACTAACAAAAATTACCATATTACAATAGAAAATGTATTGACAAGGCCTATAGTAAAATTGTATATTTGCAAGAATCGCTTTCAAATAGATAACTTAGCCCGTGTGAACATAGTAATATCGTAGGGCATTTGTTGTCTTTTGAGAGAACATAAACAGCAATAAATAGCATAATGAAACTTTCGGAATTTAGATTTGACCTGCCACAGAGCTTGATCGCACTTTATCCATCAGAAAACCGTGGAGAGTCTCGCTTGATGGTTGTAAATCGCAAGACAAAACAAATTGAACACAAGATGTTTTCCGACATCATCAACTACTTTGAAGATGGTGATGTAATGGTAACTAACAATACAAAAGTATTTCCTGCACGTTTGTTTGGACAAAAAGAAAAAACAGGTGCTAAAATTGAAGTTTTCTTACTTCGTGAATTGAACCGCGAGCACCGCTTGTGGGACGTGTTGGTAGACCCTGCTCGTAAAATTCGTGTAGGTAACAAATTATATTTTGGCGACAGTGATTTGGTAGCTGAGGTAATCGACAATACTACCTCACGTGGTCGTACGATTCGTTTCTTGTACGATGGCGATCATGAGGCCTTGATGAAAGCCATTCATGAATTAGGAGAAACACCACTTCCAGACGAAATTCGTTTTAAACGCAAAGTAGAAACTAGTGATGAAGAACGTTACCAAACCATCTATGCTGAACACGTAGGTGCTGTAGCGGCTCCAACAGCAGGTTTGCACTTCAACAAAATCATCATGAAACGTATGGAGTTGAAAGGCGTAGCATTTACACCGTTGACTTTGCACGTAGGTTTAGGAACTTTCCGTCAGGTAGATGTAGAAGACCTTACCAAGCACAAAACAGATTCAGAAAACTTCTTTATTCCTGAAGATACTTGTAAGTTGGTAAACGACGGTATTGATACCAACAAGCGTATTTGTGCGATTGGTACAACTGCCTTGAAAGCGTTGGAATCTTCTGTATCGGCAGACGGTCACTTAAAGCCAATTGAAGGTTGGACAGATAAATTTATCTTCCCTCCTTACGATTTCCGTATTCCAAATGCTCTTCTAACAAATTTCCACTTGCCTGAGTCTATCCTTATTATGATGACAAGTGCATTTGGTGGTTATGAATTAATCAAAGAAGCATACGAAATTGCGATTAAAGAAAAATACAAATTCTTCAGCTACGGCGATGCAATGTTGATTATCTAATCCATTTCTTTCCAGCGTAAGAATTAGCAATACTTTGAGAAGTCGTAAGAGTTTGTTTCAACACAAATTTCTTACGACTTCTTGTTTAAAGGCTGTTTTCTAATTTATATCATCATTATGTCTTCAAACAAATATGCCATCGTTGTTGCAGGCGGTAGTGGTAGTCGCATGCAAAGTCAGCTTCCCAAGCAATTCATTGAGCTAGATGGTTTACCAATACTTTTCCATACCCTTTTACGCTTCAAAAAAGCAGACGAAAGTATCCAATTGATTTTGGTATTACCCAAAGCTCATCAGGCATACTGGCAATCTCTTTGCGAAAAACATGCAGCTGTAGCCCAGCAAGTTCCTCATTGGTTGGTAGATGGCGGTCAAACTCGTTTTCAATCTTCTCAAAACGGTCTTGCTCGCATCGAAGGCGATGGGTTGGTCAGCATTCATGACGGTGTTCGCCCGTTTGTAGAGGCAACAGTTATTCAAAATAGTTACCAAACAGCACAGACATTGGGTAGTGCCGTGGTAAGCGTTCCATCCAAAGATTCGGTGAGAGTCAACGGAGTCGCCGTGGACCGTGCCACAGTACGTTTGATTCAGACACCACAGACATTTCAAGTAAGTATTTTGAAAAAAGCTTTTGAAACAGAAGAATTAAGCACATTTACCGACGATGCCAGCGTAGTAGAAGCAGCAGGCTTTCCGATTCATTTGATTGATGGTTCTTATGAAAATATCAAAATTACAACTCCAGAAGACTTATTATTTGCAAATATGCTTTTAGAGAAGTACAGGGATTAGGGATTAGGGATTAGGGATTAGGGATTAGGGATTAGGGATTAGGGATTAGGGATTAGGGATTAGGGATTAGGGATT
>NZ_JAAALB010000024.1 GCF_009905545.1 Cellulophaga sp. BC115SP
GCAAAATTATATCTTGTACTTTTGAATATCACAAAATATAATTCGCAATAAGAAGAATTTAGGCATTTATGCAGATAGTATTTTTTACTTAAAACTGACGAATGCAACCAAACAGGTTAAATTTTAAATCTTTTTTGAAATTTTTTTTGTATTTTTCTTATAAACTAGTTTATATTTGTACCAAGAATTACGAAATAATTAACCAATCAATAAAAATCAGTTAAATTATCATGGCAAAATCAAAACTTGAGTATATCTGGTTAGATGGATACAAACCAACTCAGAGTCTACGTAGCAAAACTAAAATTGAAAACAATTTTAGTGGAAAATTAGAAGACTGCGATATGTGGTCATTCGACGGTTCATCAACTGAGCAAGCCCCTGGTGGTTCATCTGACTGTTTATTGAAACCTGTATATATTTGTGCTGACCCTGCTCGTAGAGATGCGTACTTGGTTATGTGCGAAGTTTTGAACGCTGACGGTACTCCACACGAATCTAACGGTCGTGCAACTATCGAAGACGATGACAACGATTTCTGGTTCGGTTTTGAACAAGAATATTTCTTGTGGAACTTAGAAACTGATAAACCTCTTGGCTTCCCAGCTAACGGTTACCCAGCTCCACAAGGTCCATACTACTGTTCAGTAGGTGCTAAAAATGCTTACGGTCGTGATATCGTTGAAGAGCACTTAGACATCTGTTTGGACGCTGGTTTGAACGTTGAAGGTATCAACGCTGAAGTTGCTGCTGGTCAATGGGAATTCCAAATTTTTGCTAAAGGTGCAAAAGAAGCTGGTGACCAAATTTGGGTTGCTCGTTACTTGTTGGAAAGATTAGGTGAAAAATATAACGTAGCTATCAACTGGCACTGTAAGCCTCTAGGCGCAACAGATTGGAACGGTTCAGGTATGCACGCTAACTTCTCTAACACTGTATTGCGTACATGCGGTAGCAAAGAAACTTACGAAGTTATTTGCGAATCATTCCGTCCTTACGTTGCAGAACACATCGCTGTATATGGCGCTGACAACCACTTGCGTTTGACAGGTAAGCACGAAACTCAGTCAATCGACCAATTCTCATTT
Organism: Cellulophaga sp. BC115SP; assembly: GCF_009905545.1. GTDB lineage: Bacteria > Bacteroidota > Bacteroidia > Cytophagales > Spirosomataceae > Flectobacillus > Flectobacillus rivi. The sequence goes on from NZ_JAAALB010000024.1 coordinate 1,089, forward strand.
GGTGTATCTGACCGTGGTGCTTCTATCCGTATCCCAATCGCTGCAGTTGAAAAAGGTTGGAAAGGCTGGTTGGAAGACCGTCGTCCAAACTCTGCTGCTGATCCATACAAAGTGGCAGCTCGTATCATCAAAACTGTTAAAACTGCTAATGTTTAATCAGCATTATGATATATCTAAAGCCCACCCAAAAGGTGGGCTTTTTTATTTGCTCACACTTCCAAAATATTTATAAAATGGACGTACCTTTGCGGAAAAATTTATAGGCCGTGTTAGATAGATTGTACTTTTTAATGAGATATTACCTTTATTGGATTATCTACTTTATCATCAGCAAAGAAGTTTTCGTTCTTTATCATTTCAATAAATTCCATGCACTGGATAGCTTGACTCAACTAAAAATCTTTGTAGTTGGTCTTCGCTTAGATGCCTCATTTGCTGCTTACCTCAGTATTTTACCCTTTACCTTATTAGCATTTTCGATCAATCCCAAAATTCAAAAACCTGTTTTGAGTTTTGTCAAATACTTTACCTATTTATGTGTCATCATTTGTACCTTGATTGTTACCATAGATTTGGAACTTTATCGTGCATGGGGGTTCAGGATAGATGCAACTCCTTTGATGTATTTGAGCAATCCTGATGAGATGATGGCTTCGGCAGGGGCTTCGCCGATTGGATTGTTAATTTTTATTTGGGTAGTGATTAGTATCATTTCCATTTTTGCCTTTCATTTTCTTTTTCAAAAATTACGATTTGAAAAACTTCCATGGCTCAACTTCCCAATTGTGCTTTTTTTTGCGGCGGCTTTAATCATTCCAATTCGAGGAGGACTTCAATTAGCACCTATCAATCAAAGTGCAGTATATTTCTCTAATAAGCTATTTGCGAATCATGCTGCCATTAATCCCCTTTGGAATTTTGCAGATTCTTGGTTTAATAAAACAACCGACAAAGGAAACCCTTATCAATATTTATCTGTAAAAGAGGCTGAACATGAGGTATCTTCTACCTTACAAAATAATTCGCCAACGACTGAATATGTCATAGATACCACGATTACAAAACCCAATGTTTTAATCATTACATGGGAAAGTCTTACGGCAAAAGTATTTGATAAAACTGGCGGATTGAAAGGTGTTTTGCCAGAATTAGGTAAAATTGCTGATGAAGGTATCCTTTTCAGGAACTGTTTTGCCAGTGGTGACCGTTCAGATAAAGGATTGATTGCCATTTTAAGCGCATTTCCAGCACAACCAACTGCAAGTGTCATGACTATGCCAAAGAAAACGGCACATTTGCCGATTCTAAGTCAGGATTTCAAAAAACAGGGATACCGTACTGCATGGTATTATGGTGGCGAGCCAGAATTTGCCAATATTAAATCTTATATGTTGGCGGGCGAATTTGACCAGTTGATTACCAAAGAGAACTTTGACCCAAAGGATATGAACTCCAAATGGGGTGCTCACGACCATGTAGTCTTTAATCGTCTATTACATGATTTGAATGGGCAAAAAGAACCATTTTTTGTCAATTATTTTACCTTAAGTAGCCACGAACCCTTTGAAGTACCCATGGAAACGGTTTTTAAAGGAGATGATATGAAGGATAAATTTATCAATGCTCATCATTATACCGATAAAAGCCTAGGTAAATTTATTGCAGAAGCTAAAAAACAAGACTGGTGGAAAAATACCATCGTCATTATTGTGGCAGATCATGGACATCCATTACTTAATGACGATAAAAAAATAGACAATTTTCATATTCCAATGATTTGGACTGGTGGAGCATTGAAGGTAAAAGGAAAAGTAATCGATGCCATTTGTTCTCAAAATGATTTGGTAGCTACTCTCCTAGCGCAACTACGTAAGAGCAATTCAGCTTATCAATGGTCTAAAAATATATTTCAACAAAATTATCAACCATCGGCATATTATGTTTTCAATGATGGTTTCGGGTGGGTCGCTCCAAAAGGAAATTTTGCTTTTGACAATCAAGGTAAAAACCTTATCGAAACCTCAGGAAAAGTCGATTCAAACCTTGTAAAACAAGGAAAAGCATATCTTCAGCTATCATTTCAAGCATTTTTGAATTTATAGCTGTAACTTTGCCAAATAGATTTCTAAAAAGATTTATGCAAAACACTGAGAATCATACGGATAAAAAGAAAGTAGCCTTTTATACCTTAGGCTGTAAATTGAACTATTCGGAGACGTCAACGATTTCCCGAATGTTTGAATCAAAAGGGTATGAAAAAGTAGAGTTCAATCAAAAACCCGATATATTTATCATCAATACTTGTTCGGTTACTGAAAATGCCGACAAGAAATGTAAGAAAATTGTCAAGGAAGCCAACAAAATCAACCCTGATGGCTACGTGACTATTATTGGTTGTTACGCGCAATTGAAGCCTCAAGAAATCGCGGATATTGAAGGAGTTGATGCTGTTTTGGGTGCAGCTGAAAAGTTTCAATTGATTGATTTATTGGATGGTTTTGTCAAAGAACCAAGCGGACAAAAAGCTAAGGTTTATAATCAAAATATCGAAGAGGCTATTGATTATCATACCTCTTATTCTTTGAATGACCGTACTCGTACCTTCTTGAAAGTACAAGATGGCTGTGATTATCCATGTGCTTATTGTACCATTCCCTTGGCACGTGGAGCCAGTCGTTCAGACAGTATTGCTAATGTGGTAAAGGCAGCGCAAGAAATTGCAGCAAGCGGAGTGAAAGAAATTGTATTGACAGGTGTAAACATCGGAGATTTTGGTTTGCGCAATGGTAATAGAGAAGAAACCTTCTTCGATTTGGTCAAAGCATTAGACGAAGTAGAGGGAATCAACCGCTTTAGAATCTCGTCTATCGAACCAAACTTGTTGACGGATGAAATTATCGCATTCGTAGCGCAGTCAAAACGCTTTGTTCCGCACTTTCATATACCATTACAATCGGGATCAAACAAAGTATTGGGCTTGATGCGTCGTCGATACAAAAGAGAACTGTACGTTGATAGAGTTCAAAAAATCAAAGAACTCATGCCAGACTGTTGTATTGGTGTCGATGTCATTGTAGGTCACCCAGGTGAAACAGAGGAAGAGTTTTTGGAAACCTATAACTTCTTGAACGAACTTCCGATTAGTTATTTGCACGTATTTACCTATTCTGAGCGTGAAAACACTACCGCTTTGACCATAAAACCTGTAGTTCCACAAAGCAAACGTGCTGAACGTTCGAAAATGTTACATATATTATCAGACAAAAAACGTCGATATTTTTATGAGCAACAATTAGGAAAAAGCTTTGAAGTACTATTTGAAGAAGATGTAGAAGATGGACAAATGCAAGGCTTTACCGAGAATTATGTTCGGGTGACAGCCAAGTACGACCCACTCTTAATCAATGAAACTAAGCAAGTTGCCTTGGTAAGCATTAATGAAAAAATGCTAGTAGAGGTTCAAGAAGCGGAAGTATTATTCGAAAGTCATTAAAACAAAAAAGGCTGTTCAGAGTTGAGCAGCCTTTTCTATTCTTTAAATCTTTTTAAGCAAAGAATTCAAAATATCTTTTAACATGTCCATTTCAGGTTGTTGAGTTGATGAATGCTGAGAAGTTTCAACATTAAGCTTTGTTTCGTTAATAAAGTTTGACAAAACTAGTTTTCTTTCCTCAGGGTTTGATTCAGCACATTTCATAGCTATATAAAACTTTCTAACATCCATTTCTCTTGCCTCGTCCTTAAGCATTTCATTCAAATGAAACTGATATAGATTTCTGAAATATCGCAAAATTGCAATGAAAAAACTTATAATAAGAATTCCGATAATTGAGCGTTTTATCAATTCACTAACTTGAGACCTTTCGGAATTCAACTTTAAACTAATTTGCTCCAAAATGACTCGTATCTTATTCTTTTCAGAATCAGTGGCTAGAGCATTAATTCTCATCACTTTTTGATAATTCTCAATTCCATTATCAATACGAATAAGCACTTCTGAAAACGCTTGCTTATTATCAAATTCTTTATGTAGTAGGGTTTTAAGTTCAAGTAGACTTCGATTTGCTTCAAATTTTAATTTAATAGCTTGAATCGCGACTGAGTCTCTAGTATTTATTTCCGTTTTTTGTTCAGAACCACCAAAATTTAGAAGCTTATCTCTATTTTTTTCATTTAAAACTGCTTTTAGCTCACTAAAAATTTCAAAATTATTTAATGATTCAAATCTATCGCTAACATCATCAATTTTGGCTAATTGATCTGTTTTATTAAACTCAAGAGCTATCTGTTTAAGCTCTTGAATCTCCTTATTTATTCCTATTGAAGAATCTATTAATAGTATATAACTAAATACTAAACTAACAGCTATAAAAAAAAAGGTTAAAGATATTGTTGCAATCAGGAAACCATTTGCAGTTCTCCTGTTCCTTGCGGATTTCTTCTCTAAAAGTTCAAGTATAAAAGGAATGTAATCGAAGCCATATTTTTCATCACTTTTACCTCGTGGTAAAGCTTGTGATAATGCTGTATAATAACTTTTAGAATCAAAAACCTCCTTTAGAATTCTAATATGAAATCTTTTCTTAGCCTCCTCTGCCTCAGTTTGGGAACTTGTTTTTTTTGAAAAAAATATCCAAACATAGAATAAAAATACTACTAGGATACTCCCAAGAAATGAATAAATAAGAAAGTCTTCAGTCATAAATTTAAATAAAAATAAAACTATTAATTTTATTTAAAAGTAAGAAAATCTTAGATAAATACAAAACAAAAAAGGCTGTTCAGAGTTGAGCAGCCTTTTCTTATAACAAAACAAAACCACAAGAAACCAAACTTGTGGTCTGCAAAGATAATTAATATTCTTAGAATAATACTAACAATAAGCGAATTTTCTCCAAATTGTTCAATTACCCATTCTATCCTTCATATTCAGTAGATTATCAAGGGTTTCCACCTTTAGGAAATTTTCTTTTCTTGTAAAACCTTGGGCGCGAAGGCGTATAGGAAGCCATAATCTCATATACATCATTCGTTCCAATTTCTTCAGCCATTCTTAATAACAATAATGCGCTTACCTCTGCATCTTCCATCGCATTATGGTGGTTAAAACGGTGGTTGAGTTTGTTTGTTGCGAGTGTATTCAAGCCATAGCCAGGTTCTTCTTTCCAAATCTTTTTCGACAACTCCAGCGAACACAAAGAGGCATATCGAATTGGCGGAATACCATATAATTCTAGAACAGTACTTAAAACTCCAAAATCAAATTTCCCATTATGAGCCACTAAAGTAGTATTTTCGAGATAGGGCTTAATTTCTGGCCATACTTGATCGAAGGTTGGTTGCTCTTCCAACAATTCTGCCGACAAACCATGCACACGGAATTGATAGTACCCCACCTCAAACGGTTCGGGACGAATCAACCATTCTTTTCTCTCAGTAATCACGCCATTTTCGACTTTGACTGCACCCAAAGCACACGCACTACTTTTACTATTATTGGCAGTTTCAAAATCTATTGCTGTAAAATTCATACTAATAACATCTTCATCACATCGGCTCAAACGCTTCCATAAAAGCAAAATCTGTAAACCAAATTCATCGAATATAAAATAAGTTTCTGTTCTCTATATCTGCAAATATCGGAAAAAAGGAGCGAAAATGGTAGAAAAATTGAATAATCAACCAACCAGCGAGCCAAAGTAAATGAATCGATTAGTAGGATTGCTTAGAGACATCCAAAACCTACAACCAATACATACATTCACATACCAACCGTTCACGTTTTTGGTCTTTACGAGGGTTGGTTCTGATAGTAAATGGCTTTGAAAATTTGAGTCCTTTTCCATTCTTTTTTTTAACTGCAACTGACACTTTACTGACATTTTACTGACACTTTAGTGACAATTCGAAAATGTGGTGGTGTATATAACAACAAAATGCCCTCTGACATAGTCTGAGGGCATTTTTTCTGAAACAAAACCACAAGAACCATTACTTGTGGTCATGCTTGTATAGTTATTAATCCTAAACTTCTACTAAAGATTCGTCGTGTTGTGAGATATCCAAACCAACTCTTTCTTCTTCTTCTGTTACACGCAATGGAATAATTTTGTCTGTGATGAACAACAATGCGTAAGATGCTAAGAAAGCGAATGCTGATACTACAACCAATGCAACGATGTGTTTGATGAACAATGAAGCGTCGCCACCGATGAATAAACCTTCTTCAGCTACAGCTCCGTTGATTGCTTTTGAAGCGAACAAACCTGTCAACAACATACCCATCATACCACCTGTACCATGGCAAGGGAATACATCTAATGTATCATCCAATTTAGAATTAGCTCTCCAGTGTGCAGCGATGTTTGAGACGATTGCCGAAACTGTACCGATGAAGATAGCCGCTGGAACTGAAACGAAACCAGATGCTGGCGTGATTGCTACTAGACCAACTACTGCACCGATTGAGAAACCTAATGCTGATACTTTACGACCACGAGTTACATCAAATAATACCCAAGATAAACCTGCTGAAGCTGCTGCTACGTGTGTTGTTGCGAAAGCTGAAACTGCTAAAGCACCTGCACCTACTGCCGAACCAGCGTTGAAACCAAACCAACCGAACCATAATAAACCTGTACCTAACAATACGTAAGGGATGTTTGCTGGAGGAAGAATATTTGCCTCTACGTGTGATTTACGACGTTTCAAATAAATAGCACCTGCTAAAGCTGCCCAACCGGCTGACATGTGTACTACAGTACCACCTGCGAAGTCAAGAACACCATATTTGAACAACCAACCATCTGGGTGCCATGTCCAGTGAGCTAATGGAGCATATACTACCACACAGAACAATACCATGAACAATACAAAAGCACGGAAGTTGATACGTTCAGCCAAAGCACCTGAAATCAAAGCTGGAGTGATTACAGCGAACTTCATTTGGAAAAATGCAAACAAAGCAAACGGAATCGTTGGAGCTAATGACCAAGGTTTGCCATCAAATACACCTTTGAAGAAAGCATATTCGAATGGGTTTCCAATAAGACCATTGATTGAGCTACCAAAAGCTAATGAGAAACCGAAAATTACCCAAATCAATGTAATTACGCCCATCGCAATGAATGATTGCAACATTGTTGAGATTACGTTTTTGTGGTTAACCATACCACCATAGAAGTAAGCCAAACCTGGGGTCATTAATAATACAAGACCTGCAGATACTAACATCCATGCGATGTCACCAGTGTCAAGACCTTCTGTTACAGCAGGACCTGGAGTTGGAACACCAAAGGCAGCAAAAAGCGCAATTGCCAAGAGGATCAACATTGGGATCCAAGTTGGTTTTTGTTGTGTCATGATACTAAAAGTTTTAGGGTTTATGGATTTTGTTTTCAGAGAATGTCAAACGTTGCCGTCGGACAATTATCTTAAATTAAGTCAGGAATAAAGGGATAGATATTCCTGACTTAGTTGTAATATCTTAATTAGAACTTGTAAATCATTGCCCAAGTAAATGTTGATTGAGATTTAGTGTCTTTTCCGTCACCATCTACGAAGAAGTTTTTGTCATAAGAGTCAACTCTGAATTCTGGCTTCAGTAACAAGTGACCATCAGCTACTGTGAATGTTGGAGTGATTGTGAATGAATTTACACTAACACCATTTCCGTTTGCATCGATCAAAGCAGTTACACCGTCTTTGTTTGAGAATGATTCGTAACGTGCACCTAAGCTAAACGTACTTGAGAAGTCATATTTAGGATACAAAGCGATACCGCCCCATGTTTTACCACCTTGCTCACCAGTTGCTGCGTTCAAACCGAACAAGAATTTGTCAGTAACTTGGTAGGTTGTAGTCAAATCTAATAAGTTATAAGTTCCTGTTGGAGTTACGCCTGTTACAGGATCTTTTGAGTTACGGTTAATAGTAATACCGTTTACATATACATTCCATCCTGCTGTTGGTTGAACAAATACTTGTGCAATCAAACCTGGTTTATTGTTGTTGCTATACAATTGGTCAACACCACTTACGATACCGCCCATCAAAGCAAATTTATCAGAGAATGCATAAGCAGCTTTAACACCTACATGGTAGAAAGGACCATTATTAAATAAGTTCGAAAGCGAGTAGTGATAGTTAGCTGGAGCATCGATTACTTCATAGCCAATGTGTGTACCGAACTGACCAGCTGTTAAAGTAAATTTATCTGTAGCCTTCCAGTTGAAATAAGCTTGTTTGATAATCAAAGAAGAAGATCCGTCTTTTCCTAATGGACCAATATTGTTTCCGTAGTTTCCTAAGTCAGCGTTCGGACCGAATGTCAAGTCTAAAACAACATCAGATTTGCTAGTCGAGTATCCAATCTTCGTTTGAGCCAAACCTAAAGAGAAACCTGTTTTTTGATCAAATGCTCTAGCTGTACCAGAAGCACCTGTGTTCTTCATATCTCTAGGATTATTGAAGTTTGATAAATAGTAAGAATCAATGTATCCAGAGAATGTAAACTTACCTTTATCTTCTTCCTTATCTTGAGAAAATGCAGGAACTGCTAAAAACAAAGAAAATAATGCCGTTAAAGTCTTTTTCATAATATTATTTGGTTAATTGATTAATTATTAATGCTTGATTACAGTGCAAATATTATAGGTAAAAATCATTAATCCAAATTTTTTAGATAATTTTTAAACCTATTTTTTGCTATTTTTCAAAAAATAATCCAAAATCAATCTTTTTATAAACCAATAATACCTCTTTTTACATAAAAAATTAACAAACTAGTTCGTTTTTAAACTTATTTGGCAAAACGACTAATATACCAAATATTATTTTTTGCACATTTCAATATTTTTTTGCATTTTTCTAACAAAAAAGCCCCGATTTCTTTCGAAATCGGGGCTTAGAGCCTTTCAGTACAATTGTACTATACCATGTTATTCAGCATGTAACCATGCTTTTTTAGCCAACAAAGTTTCTTCGTCTTCCACATACTCTGGGTCTGGAACACAACAGTCAACTGGACAAACAGCTGCACATTGTGGTTCTTCGTGGAATCCCATACATTCAGTACATTTATCGGATACTATATAGTAAAACTCGTCAGAAACCGGAGCCATTGGTTCTTTACCGTTGATAACAGTACCGTCTTCCAATTCAACATCGACCAATTTTGTCCCACCTGACCAAGTCCACTCTACACCACCCTCATAGATTGCAGTGTTTGGGCATTCTGGCTCGCAGGCTCCACAGTTGATACACTCCTCAGTGATAATAATTGCCATAGCTTTTTAAATAATTGATTAAAACGTTATCGGTTTATGGCTATCGGTTAATCGGAAAAGATTATCGCGCTAAATTCAAAATTTATTGATAATGGTTTTGATAACTGATAACTAAACGCAAATTTAATAAGTAAACAGCGAATAGACTAGATAGTTTGAAGACTATTGTAAAAATTTTATTTCCTCTTTTTGATTACCTTTGTGAAAATTATCGAATGATTATGACATTAGAAGCAAGAATTGAGGCTTTTTTGGCGCTTGGACGCTTTTTGAAAGACTCAAAAAATCAATCAGAAATTGAACTTTGGGTAGATTTAGCATACCATCAAAACAACTGGTTTACTCCAGAAAATACCCGCTCGGCTATTGAGGCTATCGCTAATTACCTCTTGGATGAAACGGCTATTCGCCAATGGATTGGTAATTATCAAATCCCAAGCGAAAACCCTAATCCTCAACGTGTGGGCTTAATCATGGCTGGCAATATACCTGCGGTAGGTTTTCATGATTTATTCTGTGTGTTGATTTCTGGCAATATCTGTGTAGTAAAACTTAGTTCGCAGGATACCGCTTTAATGCGAGGGCTGATCTCTAAATTGTTAGAGTTTGCACCAGCACTTCCGATTGAATTTGCTGAGCAAATGAAAAATGTGGATGCTTTGATTGCAACTGGCTCAGACAATACCGCTCGTTATTTTGAATATTACTTCCGTAATAAACCACATATTATTCGTAAAAACCGTAGTTCGTTGGGTATTATCAAGGGTGATGAAACAACTGAAGAGTTTTTGGCACTAGGAAAAGATATTACGTCTTACTTTGGATTGGGTTGTCGCAATGTTTCTAAATTGTATGTACCAAAAGGTTATGAGTTCATCAGTTTCTATGATGCTATTGAGCCATTAGGAGACATTTTCTTGAATCATAAATACAAAAATAATTACGACTATAATAAGTCTATTTATTTGATTAATGGGGTAAAACATTTCGACAATGGTTTCTTGGTAGCTACGCCAAGTGAAAATTTGGTCTCTCCTATCTCTGTTATTTTCTATGAGGAATATGAAAACGAACAAGATTTGGCAGAGAAATTAGCCCTCCATGAGGAAAAAATTCAGTGTATCGTCGCAAAAGATGGTTGGTATCCTAATTCAGTTCCATTCGGAGATGCACAATGTCCGAAATTGGCAGATTATGCCGATGGTGTAGATACCATGAAGTTTTTGTTAGAAATGTAAGGTGCTTTTTGAATTGAGTGAGTGCTGATTGAGTGATTTGTGATTATTTTAAAAATATACATGCGAATCATACAGCATAGAAATATCAAAAGGGGGTTGAAAAATTTTTCAACCCCCTTTTTTTGATGCTAAAATTCGTGATAACCCATGGTTAGAAGTAATACATTTATAAAAAACACTCATTCCCTCAATCTCAATTCACTCAATCTAGAGGTTATTCTCTGGTAAAGGTAACCGACTTACCAAAAATTGGTTTGCCAATATATCCTCTCACATCTAAGGTATTACTGTTTTTGAGTGTTAAAACACAGTCGTACGTTTTCCCACTTCTTGGGTCATATATAGTCCCGTTTCTCCAAGTATTCTTTGATTCTGCAATAAAGTTTTTCAACAAAATCAAACCCAACATGGGTTTGTTGCGCAATGACTCATCTTGATTTTTGGTATCCAAAACAGGTTTTCCGTTAACCGAAGGTTGTTTAAGCCAAGCTATCTTTCCATGATACTTTCCGTTTTCTTCATAGATTTGAATTTTGGAAAGCTTATCTGCTGTGAGCCACATTCCTTCAACAGAGGTACTTTCTGTTTTGTAAAAGTGAGAAAACAAAAAAATAAAGCCGATTCCAAAGAGGTTAATGAGCATTTTCATAGATTATCAAATATTGAGTATTGTTAAAGAGTAAACTATTTTGAGCTCTGAATGTTCTGAAACACTTTAACTACGCCATAAGCTGCAATTGAGCCAATTAAAGCTCCACAAATTACATCGCCAGGGTAATGAACTCCAACATAGATACGGCTGTAACTTACAATTATTGCCCAAGGCAATAAAAATTTGACCCAATTTTGGCTTTTCCCGTAGATCAAATAGAAAAAAACAGCCAACGTAAAACTATTGGCGGCATGAGAGCTACAAAACCCATACTGTCCTCCACAACCTCCTACCAAATGTATCACATTGCCTAAACTAGGCTCATGACAAGGTCTTAATCTGGCGACCCAAGGTTTTAACAAACCAGAACAAACTTGATCTGAAATCAAAATACACATTAGTATAGCAACAAGTATCTTCCAGCCTGACTTACCTTCTTGTTTAAAAATAAAATAGATAAAAAAGAGATACAAGGGAATCCATGTAAACTTATTGGTCATCAAACTCATAAAACTGTCCATGACAGGATGATGAATACCATTCAACAAAAGAAAGGCTTGTGTATCTAATGATTTGAGCGCTTCTAACATAAACATGAGGCTATTCTTATCTGAAACAGATGGATGAGGAGAAAATTAACCGTGTCAGAATTAAGTAGGTATGAGTGCTGTACGAAGGATTCTAAACTATTGCAGATTTGGGATTTGGGATTTCGGAAATAAAGTAAAATATCTTTATTTTTTACAAAATATAGAAGTCTACACTTCCGAAATCCAACATCAGATATCCGAAATAAATGGTTTTTATAACTTCGTAAAGTACTAGTTGTGAATTTGAGTATTTAGACGTTAACACATACACTCAAAACTCAGCACTCACTTGACACGGTTTGGTATTTTAAATAAATCTTAAAACTTTACGAACACGCTCAATCGTTGCTTTAGCGATTTCCTCTGCCTTAGCTTCTCCGATTTTCAATTTTGCTTCTAGTTCGTCCAAGTTATTCATATAATACTCAAACAAACGTCTTTCTTCAGCAAACTCACGCACCAAAACTTCATGCAACGCTTGTTTAGCATGACCATAACCAAAGCCACCTGCCAAATATTTTTCACGCATTGAAGCAATTTCTTCAGCTGTTGCTACTAATTCATACAATTTGAAAACGTTACAAGTATCTGGATTTTTAGGTTCCTCTAAAGGAGTGGTATCCGTAACAATTTTCTTAACAACTTTCAATAATTCTTTTTCTGGTAGAAACACATCGATGAAGTTGCCATAAGATTTACTCATCTTTTGTCCATCAATCCCAGGAATCGTCATAACTGACTCATCGATTCTTGCCTCTGGAAGCACCAAAACCTCCTCCTCATACTGACGATTAAATGCTGATGCAATATCACGTGTCATTTCAAGGTGCTGACGTTGGTCTTTTCCTACGGGCACCAAATGTGCATCATATAAAACGATATCTGCCGCTTGTAATACGGGATAGGTAAACAAGCCCGCATTGACACTTGCCAACTTTTCAGATTTCTCTTTAAAGCTATGCGCATTGGCCAACATTGGGAATGGCGTAAAGCAATTAAGATACCACATCAATTCGGTATGATATCCAGCCAATCTTGATTGACGGTAGAAAAAGTTTTTCTCAGGGTCAAATCCGCAAGCCAACCATGCGGCTGCAATAGCATAAGTATTTTGACGAAGTGCATCACCATCTTTCAAACTTGTTAAAGTATGTAAGTCGGCAATGAACAAAAATGATTCATTATTTGGTTCTTTAGACAAGGCTACGGCTGGGCGAATCGCTCCCAAAATATTTCCCAAATGTGGACGCCCCGATGCTTGAATGCCTGTTAGTATTCTCATGCTAGAAGGATTAATTGGTTCTTTGTGATATTGAAGCCTTCGCAAGCTTCGAGTCCATTTTTACACAAAATTCCACAAATTCCTCCAATCCGTCAAATCATGGTTTGAACATTTTGAGTAACTTCACAAATAAGAACTGATACAAATCTATAAAAAGTAAACACATGGCCATTACTCAACAAACTTTTGACTTCCTTAATCAACTCAAAATCAACAACAACCGAGAATGGTTTCACGCCAACAAGAAAGAATATGACGGAGTAAAAGCAAGTTTTGAAGAAAGTATCCAAGAATTAATTAATAGTATTGGAACATTCGAAAACTTGTCTGGCGTAAAAATTAAAGACTGTAATTACCGAATTGCCCGTGATGTGCGCTTTTCGGCAAACAAAGATCCCTATAAAACATGGCTCTCAGCTAGTTTTTCGGAAGGCGGTCGCAAGTCTGGAAAAATGGATTACTATTTACATATCGAAAATGGTGGATCATTCCTTGGAGGAGGTATGTATTCGCCAACAGCTGAGCAACTCGCCGCTTTTCGTCAAGAAATAGATTTTAGTCCAGAAAGTTTAAAAGGTATTATCTTTGACCCTCTTTTTGTCAAAACCTTTGGAACGCCCGAAGGTGAGAAAGTAAAAACGTCTCCAAAAGGTTATGATAAAAACCATCCAGAAATTGAGTTATTGAAATGGAAACAAATGTTTTTCTGGAAAAAATTCACCAATGAAGAAGTGCTTTCACCCAACTTTGTGGAACAGGTAACTGAAACCTGTAAGATATTAAAACCTTATTTGGATTACCTGAACATAATTTTCTTTGACCACGAAGAACCAGATATTCAGTTGTTGTAGAAATGAAATTAATTCTGAAATAGGTTTCTTTAAACTATTTCTTTGTCAATATTACCCTTAGAAATTATGCAATTTAGTCACTTACACTGTCATACGCAGTACTCCTTGCTTGATGGAGCTTCAAAAATTTCTGGGCTTTTTGCCAAAGCCAAGGCTGATAATATGCCTGCGGTGGCTATTACCGACCACGGGAATATGTTTGGGGCGTTCCAATTTGTGGCAGAAGCAGGCAAACACGGAGACGTCAAACCTATCGTGGGTTGCGAGTTCTATGTTGTAGAAGACCGTCACAAAAAATCTTTTTCAAAAGACCAAAAAGACCGTCGTAATCACCAATTAATGCTTGCCAAAAACCGTAAAGGTTATGAAAACTTGGTAAAACTATGTTCATTGGGCTACATCGAGGGTTTATACGGTAAATATCCTCGTATTGATAAAGAGTTGATTCTACAATACCATGAAGGGTTAATTGCCACTACATGCTGTATCGGTGCGTCTGTTCCTCAAGCCATTTTGAGACACGGGGAGGAAGAAGCGGAGAAAGAGTTCAAATGGTGGCTGGATTTATTTGGTGAAGACTATTATATCGAGGTACAAAACCACGAAATTCCTGACCAGTTGAAGGTCAATGAGGTTTTGTTAAAATTTGCGAAGAAATATAACGTAAAAGTTATTGCCTCCAATGACTCTCACTATCTCGACCAAAAAGATGCCAATGCCCACGATATTTTGCTTTGTATCAACACTGGCGAAAAGCAATCTACGCCAACTTACAAGGATGTAGATGATGGCGAAAGCGTGAAGGGAAAGCGTTTTGCTTTTTATAATGACCAATTTTATTTTAAGTCAACACAAGAAATGACTGACCTTTGGAGTCATATTCCAGAGGCAATTGACAATACCAACGAAATCGTTGGCAAGTGTGACCATTTGAAGTTGAAGCAAGATATTTTGCTTCCTAACTATCAAATTCCAGCTGGTTTTGTTTCTCAAGATGATTACCTCGAACATTTGACATGGGAAGGCGCTCGTAATCGCTATGGTGAAAACTGGGAGGAACCTCACATTAAAGAACGTTTGGCGTTTGAGTTGCACGTAGTAAGAACCATGGGGTTTGCAGGTTACTTCTTGATTGTACAAGATTTCATCAATGCAGGTCGAGACTTAGGCGTATTTGTAGGGCCTGGCCGTGGTTCGGCGGCTGGTTCGGCAGTGGCGTACTGTATCGGTATTACCAATATTGACCCCATTAAATACAACCTCCTATTTGAGCGTTTCTTAAATCCTGACCGTAAATCAATGCCCGATATTGATACGGACTTTGATGATGAAGGTCGCCAAAAGGTGATTGATTATGTAGTAGATAAATATGGCAAACAGCAAGTTGCGCACATTGTAACCTATGGTACAATGGCTGCCAAAATGTCTATCAAAGACGTAGCTCGTGTGATGGATTTACCGCTGAATGAATCCAATGAGCTAGCAAAATTAGTCCCTGATAAGCCTGGTACTAGTTTGAATAGAGTAATGAATGCTCCATTAATTGGGGAAAAATCACTTGCTGAAAAAGAACAATTACAAGCTGAAGATATTGAAAACGTTAAGAAACTCCGTGAAATACGTCGAGAAGGTTCTTTGCGTTCAAAAGTCTTAGAAGAAGCTTTGGTTTTGGAAGGTTCTGTACGTGGTACGGGTATTCATGCTGCTGGGATTATTATTGCGCCTAAGGATTTAACAGAAATTTTGCCTGTTGCTACTTCAAAAGAAGTAAACTTATTGATTACCCAATTTGAAGGAAAAATCATTGAAGATGCAGGGGTAATCAAAATGGACTTTTTGGGTCTGAAGACCCTTTCTATCCTCAAGGAAGCACTTCGTTTGATTAAACAAAATTATGGTGTCGTAATTGATTTGGATACTATTCCTCTTGATGACGTAAAAACTTACGAATTATATCAACGAGGCGAAACAAACGCTACCTTCCAATTTGAATCTGGTGGGATGCAAAAGCACTTATTGGATCTTAAGCCCGATCAATTCTCGGATTTGATTGCCATGAACGCCTTGTATCGTCCTGGTCCAATTGCCTATATTCCCAACTTTATTGCTCGTAAACATGGTCGTGAGGAAATCTCTTACGATTTGCCCGACATGGAGGAATATTTGGCGGATACCTATGGAATTACCGTTTATCAAGAGCAGGTGATGCTTTTGTCTCAGAAATTAGCAGGATTCTCGAAAGGAGATGCCGACGTTCTGAGAAAAGCGATGGGTAAAAAAGACCGTTATACGCTTGATAAAATGAAAAGTAAGTTTGTGGATGGTGCCAAAGAAAAAGGGCATCCTGAAGACAAACTCAATAAAATCTGGACAGACTGGGAAGCCTTTGCACAATATGCTTTTAACAAATCTCACTCGACTTGTTATGCTTTTGTAGCTTACCAAACTGGTTATTTGAAAGCCCACTATCCTTCTGAATACATGGCTGCCGTGATGTCTAACTCTTTAGGTAACATTGAAAAGATTACCTTTTTTATGGAAGAGTGTAAGCGTATGGGATTGCCTGTATTGGGACCAGACATTAATGAATCTTATCGCTCGTTTGCCGTTAACAAGAAAGGTGAAATTCGCTTTGGTTTGGGTGCTATTAAAGGTACTGGCGATGCAGCAGTTGAGTCTATTATCGAGGAGCGTGACAAAAATGGTCCTTACAAGGATATTTATGACTTTGTGACTCGTGTAAATTTACGTACTGTAAACAAGAAAACACTCGAAAGTTTAGCGTATGCTGGAGCTTTTGACTGCTATCCTGAAATTCACCGTGCTATCTATTTTGAAGAAAGTGAAGGCTCTACTTTTATTGAAAAAATTATCCGTTATGCCAACAAATCTTCTGAAATAGCTTCTTCGGCACAGGCATCACTATTTGGAATGCTGGGTGAAGGTGGTGGAGCAGATATTGCCAAACCAAAAATTCCGAGTATCGAAAAATGGTCGCAAATGGAGCGATTAAAGTTCGAAAAGGATGTGGTGGGTATTTATATCTCTGGTCACCCGCTCGATACCTATCGACTGGAGCTTGATAGTTTTTGTACCACCACTTTGGATAAAGTAATGGATCCTGCTTACAGAGGAAAAGAAGTGAGTGTTGGAGGAATTGTCACGAAAGTAGTGGAACGATATTCTAAAAATGGAAATCCATTTATGTTGTTCACACTGGAAGACTATAATGGTAGTTATGAGTTTGCGCTTTTTGGGGAGGATTTTGTCAACTTATCCAAATATGTGTCACAAGATAGATTCTTGTATGTGAGAGGTACCGTTCGCAACCGTTGGGGCAAGCCTGATGATTGGGAATACAAGCCTATGAGTATGCAGTTGCTGTCTGAAATTAGGGACAAATACACCAAAGAACTCAGCATTACACTAGGATTGCAGTCTGTAAACGCTATGATAGTGGATTCACTCAATCAACTTTTTCTCAAGCACCAAGGAACTTGTAGTGTTTCTGTAAAAGTTGTCGACCCTGAAGACAAAGTTGAGGTTACTATGCTTTCAAGGAAAAATAAAATTTCTCCCAATAATGAATTCTTGGAAGAGCTTCAACAAATCAATGGAGTGACTTTTAAGTTGAATTAGTTAGAGGAGCATAGTTAGAAAGGAACAAAGGCAAAAGTTAGTTGAGACTAAGTCTTGAACTAGGAAGTTACTATCTTTTTAAAGCGCTGTAGGTACGACAGAAAGCCAATTATATGGAAATCTGTCGCACCTACGGCGCTCTTTATAATAGTGCAGGAAATGATTCATTACTACCAAACTTTCGCTCCTACGGAGCTGAAGCCTTAGATAAGACTCAGAAAAATTTCCCAGTAAACAGCTATATCATATTCATTTTACTATTTCTCTACAAATCCCCACTTGGACCAAAAAACTCATAATGTAATTGCCCCTCTGGAATTTCTAGCGCTAAAAGCATCTGTTTTACCTGTTTCATAAATGGTACTGGTCCGCAGAAATAATATTCTGCATCGAGCGATGAAATATTTGCTTTAAGCACTTCAGGCGTAAGTAATCCTTGATAATCTGGTTGGTCAGTCGCGAATGGCTCGTCATAAATAGAAATCACCTTCAGAGTCTCCTTTTTATCTGCCAACTGACGACTTCTTTGGTCAAAAGCGTGAACAACTCCATTTTTGGCACATTGAATAAACAATACTTCGTTTTCGGCGTGATGAAATAAGTGCATATACATACTCATCAAAGGTGTAATACCAACACCACCAGCAATCAAAACAATTGGTTTTTGCGTTGGTTCTAATACAAATTCACCTGCAGGAATTCCCAAATTGATGGTATCTCCTACTTGCGCTTTTTCATGTAAATAATTTGAAACAACACCAGCTAGATTACCCGTTTCCTTTTTAACCGAAATTCTTAACGTATTTTGAGTAGTACAACCAGACAAACTATAATTACGAGTATGCGTATGCTCAGCACCTTGAATACTGACATTTACAGCCACATATTGCCCTGCTTTGAAGGTTGGAATAGCTGTATTATCAGAAGGCTTCAGATAAAAACTGGTAATGATACTCGATTCCTCCTCTTTTTTGACAATTGTATAACTTTTCTGTCCTCGATATCCACCCTCCGCTTTCTCAGCTTCTTGATAGATATTTTCTTCGATACCTATCAACAAATTGGCTAACTCTTGATAAGCCTCTGCCCAAGCATTAATAATATCATCCGTTGCTGCATCTCCTAAAACTATATTGATAGCTTCCAATAAGTTGGTTCCCACAATATCATACATCTCAGGAGTAACTGATAAACTGGTATGTTTCTGTGAGATTTGTGTGATCGCTTTTGCCAAAACCGCAGGATTTTCAATATTGGCAGCATACGCGTAAACCGCATTCGCCAAAGCACGTGGTTGTGTTCCATGCACTTGGTGTGTCATATTAAACACATTTTTGAGAGAAGGATTTCTTTCAAATAACAACTGGTAAAAAGTTTTCGTAATTGCCTCTCCATGAACAGCCAATACAGGCACAGTAGCCTTTACGATTTCTATAGTTTTTGCACTTGCCATAATTTTACAATAAAGAATAAAAGACCTTTTAATCTTTTATATAATTAAAAAAATGTGTTTTAAAGAAAATGATTACGTGGTGATTTGCCAACGACATGAGGATTACTCGCAAACAGTTTCTCATCCAATCCGTAGGAATACCATTTACAAAAATTCCAATGATTTATAGACAACTCACCCCAAAAGTCTATCGCTTCAAAAAAGTTAAGCCATCAGCCAGACCTGTTGCCACATCAAAGAGTGTGGTCGTTTCAAGAAGCTTGGTAATGTCTGCTCTAATTTTAGCAAATTGACGATGTAAAGGACAAGGATTTGCTCCGGAACACTCCTTTAGTCCTAATCCACAACTTTTGAAAATATCATCGCCATCCATTGCACGTACTACTTCAGCCAACTTTTTCTCCTTCATCGCCGATTCAGGAATTTCAAATCCGCCATGAGGTCCTTTTACCGAATCTACAATATGATTCTTGGATAAAACCTGCATGATTTTTCCAGTAAAAGCCTCAGGTGATTCGATGGCTTGGGCAATATCTTTTATCCCCACCCTTTTTTGTACTAAAGACTGAGAAGCAATGTAAATACAGGCCTTGATAGCATATTCACAAGTTTTAGAAAACATAACTACTATTGTTAATTAACACAACAAAGATAAATCATCAATAAAAGATAAAAAAGTCTTTTATTGTATTTTTTTTCACAATGCCGATATTAAAATTTCAGCAAGAAGCATCATTATGCTTAGCCTTTACCTTCTTTCTTATTCCAGTAAAAATAAAATGGTATTCCTGAGGCAATTAGCGCCAAGCCAGAAAAAGCTTGTACGGGTTGAGTAAACAACGTGACTGTAACTAATACCAAACAAAACAAGATAAAAATCATGGGTATATAGGGATAGCCCACTACTTTGTAGACCCGTTCGAGCGTAGGTTCTTTCTGTCGAAGCAATATAACACCGTATGCTGTGGCGCCATAATAGATAAAAGAAGCAAAAACCAACATATCGGTCAGTTGGTCGAAACTACCAGACCAAATCAATAGCACCGACCATAAAGCTTGAAATAACAAGGCATAAGAAGGGGTTTGATGTTGTGGGTGAATATGTGAAGTTTGCTTAAAAAACAGCTTATCTCTGCCCATGGCATAAAATAACCTTGCTGACATCAGAATAGTGCCATTGGTGGCGTTTAGAGTAGTAAGCAAAATTAAACACGCCAATAAGATCGTTCCGATGGGTCCTATCATCACCTTGGCAACTTCAATGGCTGCAATGGTGTTGGGATTTTCGTTCATTTGAATAAATGCCTCAATCGGTAGTATCCGTAGATATACTAGATTGAGTGATACATAAATCAAGATAACCGATAGCGTACCAAAAGTCAGTGCTAAGGGTAAATTCTTTTGGGGAGATTTGACCTCCTCTCCAATAAATCCTATATGATTCCAACCTTCATATCCCCAAAATGCTCCAAGACAAGCTGCGAATAAGGCTTTTATCCAAGTGCCAGCAGTACGATTTTGATAAATTTCAAGAGATGATGAATGGCTTAAGTTTTCCCACGACCCCTGAGGGCTCCATAGTCCCCAAAAAACAAAAATTCCTACTGACAAAAACATCAAAAATGTCAAACTGTTACTTAATTTCTCTGCAATAGTTAATCCTTTGTAGTTGACATAGGTTAGCGAAGCAACCAAAAGCGTAGCTATAATTTTGATTAATATGGAAGCCTCGATGAAGTATAGCGGTAAATTTTTGGCAAAAATTGAATAAAAGGATTCTGCAAACACATAGGCTAAGGCGGCAATTGAGGCTGTTTTCATTACCGTAAAATTGCCCCAACCGTACAAAAATGCAAAAAATGGATTGTAGACTTTTCGGTAATACTGATACTCCCCTCCTGAATCAGGAAAAAGACTTGCCATTTCAGCCGTCGTCAGTGCCCCAGCCAAGGTAATAAGCCCTGCAACTACCCAACACAATAACACCAACCAAGGCGAGCCTAATTCGGCTGACATTGGGGCTATTTTTTTAAAAACACCCGAACCAACAATCACGCTTACTACAAGCAAGCTTGCCGAACGAAGTCCTATTTTGGGTTGTAGAAGAGACATAGTTGAGTGATGAGTTAAGAATGCTGAGTTTTGAGTTTTTGTGGTATTCGCTTTAGAGTTCTGTAAATATTTCAGAAAACAAGCCAATTCATCGTATTTATGGTGCTTTTTAGAGATTCTTCCTCCTATTTATAGCTTCAACAAAGAAAGACCAAATCCACTTTTCTCATTGAGATACATTAAACCTTTTTTGACTTCAAAACCTCCTGTTACCAAGTCCTCAGCCAAGTCAAAACTGCCATCTAGGTCAAGGTATTTTGTATTGGGACAAGCGTAGGCAAGATGTAAGGCTGCTGTGATACTGGCAATGCTTTCGTCGTTACAACCCCAAAATAGGCTAATTCCCGCATTTTTGGCAATTTGAGCTATTTCTAAAGCAGGTAAAAGTCCTCCACATTTCATCAGTTTGATATTAAAAATACCAAACCTTTTGGGTTCAGCAGCAAACTTGATGGCATAGTTCGCATCCTTCAAGCTTTCATCTGCGGCAATTCCTGAGGCATAATCTAAGGTTTGATATAAGCTCTTTTCTTCTCCAACCGCTACGGGTTGCTCTACCAATTCAATAGCGAGACTTTGCGTATGTTCTAGCCATTTTAGAAGCGTATCTATATCATATCCTTGGTTGGCATCTACTCGGATTGTTATAGCATTGCCAAACGATTTGCGAAGTGCCACAATTCTTTCTATATCTTCGTGCCAATCCAATCCTGTTTTTACTTTTAGTGTTGTAAAACCTGCCTCCAAATACTCTTTTGCTTCTATTAAGGTATCTTCCACGCTCTTGATACCGATGGTAACAGAAGTTGGCAAAGCCTCTATCTTTCTCCCATAAAAATCAACTACTGGAATTGATAAATATTGGCAAAAAGCATCATGAAGTGCTAAATCAATCGCTGCCAGAGTGCCAGGCAAATACCCAAAATACTGTTGCGATTCAAAGATAATTTTCTGAAAATGTCGAATATCACGTCCTACTAATTTTTGAACAAAATCAGTTTGTAGGGAAACTAAAGTTTGAGCTGGATTTTCACCAACAACCTCTTCAGCAGGACTTGCCGAACCTACGCCGACAATTCCATTTGCTAATTCAATTTCTAAAAATACCAGTTGCACATCTGAAAATGTACTATAGGCAATTGTATAAGGTTTGGTAAGTTTCAAATACTTGATATAAGCACGAATAGCTACGATTTTCATGGTGTATGGTTAGTTTAAAATTAGCTTTAAAACCTCCTCTACCCCATCTTGAAGGGGTAAAATGACAGGAATTTCTAATTCTTTTTGGTAGCTATCCCTAAATCCTAGATATTCTTCTTCGGTACAATCTTCCGTATTCAGTGCCAAAGCTATCACTTCTGCTCCTAGTTTTTGTATTAATTCAATTTCTGAACTCACGCTAGGTATTTCGCCCCAATGGGGATCGTTATCGTAATATTTTCTCTTGGGTGCGTGTACTAATACAACCTTTTTGGCATTTCCTGAAATAATGAACTCAAATCCGCAAGGACCACTTGGGTTTCTTAAGGCAGATTGTCCTTCGAGCAAAATAAAGGCAGGTTTAGCTTCTTTCCAACAAGTAACAATGGCATGTTCTAATTCGCCCGAAACAAAATCATTGAGCGTAGAATCAAATACAAATCCGTATTTCCCGCCTTGTAACCAACCCGTTTGACCCGTATAAATCATTTCTGCGGAGATACCTTTTTGTTCGGCACATTGACGCAATAATCTCGCAGTAGTACGTTTTCCCAAAGCACAATCCATACCCATAACTGCCACAATTGGCACATCTACTTGATTAATTTCTCCTGTCCAAAAATGTAAATCCTGACGTTTCTTGGGCTTACGAATATCGATGAGTTCCAAGTTTTTTTCCTCCGCTAATTTGACAAAAACAGGATTGTCAGTCAAATACTCATGAAGTCCATTTACCACAGAAATACCTGCTCCCAAGGCCTTTTCTACAATTCCAACCATGGCTGGAGGCAATACTCCGCCTACAGTTGCCACACCGATGATTAAATAATTAATCTCTAACAATTGTTCAATAGCTTCTTCCAAAGAACCAAACACTGGTATATTTCGATGTTTTCCATCCAAAACTTCTCCAGCATCTTGGCCCGACAATTTAGGCGTATCGATTACACCAACGATTTCGAATCGCTCGGTACCTCTTATTAAGCCATGTGCCGTTTTGGCGTCGTTTGTTTCTAATAAACCGTTGGTTAATACTATCGCTTTGTTCATGTTTGTGAGGTGATAGGGAGTTTAAATAAGGGCAAAAGCAAATGAATGCGATTGCCCTTTTAGGATTAGATATTAAGGTGAAAAATGAATGTTATCGTTTGATCATTTGTCCAGACAATTTTCCTGTAGGCTTTTGGTCTTGCCAAACCAATTCACCATTGACCCAAACCATTTTGATACCTGATGATATAGCTTTTGGGGTTTTCACATCGGCATGGTCTACGACCGTTTCTGGGTCAAATAGTACCATGTCGGCGAAATAATCTGGTTTGATAAGACCTCTAAGCTGGATACCAAGATTTTCGGCTGTGAGTCCTGTCATTTTATAGATGGCTGTTTCCAAAGTGAATAGCTTTTTCTCTCGCACATATTTACCTAACACTCTCGTAAAGGCCCCATGTCCTCTCGGATGTCCACTTCCTGCTCCATCTGAGCAGATATTCGTATGAGGCCAAGCCAATATGGCCTCCACATCTTCATCGTCCATAGATTTGCCCATGATGGCTTCTATTCCTTCGTCATAATCAGGGTTTTTCTTGTCAAACTCCTCAGCTTCGGCTACCAAATCCATCAGCGTTTGTGCTTCTGATTTTCCACGTAAACCAGCAATTTCTACAAGCGTTTTGCCAGCATAAGTCTTATTGGGAGCAAAACGAACTATGATAGATTCTTTGGGGTCAAAAAGCTGTTCAGTTGCCATCTGGGCACTCTCAAGATTGGTATAATCTCTTTTAGGAAAAAGTACTCTTAAGGTCGAATGCCAGAAAGTATATGGATAGCAGTCAGCCGTAATTTGAATACCTTCTGCTCTAGCCTCTTGAAGTTTCGCTAATATTTCGTGTGCAGATTTCCATTGAGAACGAAGGGCTATTTTTCCATGAGAAATTTGAACAGGAATTTTTGTTTCTCTGCCAATGTCAATAATTTCGTCGATTGCTTCGGTCAGATTTATATCCTCACTTCTGATATGACTCATATATCGTCCACCGTTTTCAGCAGCTACTTTGGCTAGTGCAAGGACTTCATCACGATTCGAGAAAAAGGAAGATTCATATTCTAAACCAGTATTCAAGCCGATCGAACCCTTTTGAAGTTCACTTTCTAACAAGATTTTCATTTGGTTGACCTCTTCTGGCTTTGCAGTTCGGTACAAACCTCGTGGTCCCATCACCTTCTGTCGGAGCGTCGCATGACCTGTATAGGACGCAACATTAACCGCAACAGGTTTTTCTTTCATCCATTTGCTCAAACTATCCATGGCATAACTACTACCATCCTGTCCTATAACAATCGTGGTAACTCCCTGACTAAGCATTGGGATGGCAGTTGGCGTTTTATCCAAACTTCCAAAATGGTGACTATGCGAATCAATAAAGCCTGGAGCCAAGATTTGTCCATTTCCATCGGTGACAGTCTCGCCATCAAAAGGCTCTAATTTGCCAATTTCCCAAATCTTATTATCTTTAATCCTAACCTGAACTTGTTGACTAGGTAAACCTGTACCATCTATCAATTTGATATTTTTGATTAAATGTGTTTTGGGTAAATGAAAAGGTTGACCCGCAAGTATTTTTTTGAGAATATTTCTAAAAATTGGGTTTGTACCATTTGATAGCACAATGGCAGTTGTCTGGGTTTTGTTATTTCTGAAAATAGCATTTTGAAAACCAACCCATGAGCCTGTGTGCTCAAATCCATTTTCCGTAATTCCCCAACCAAAGCCATACGGATAAGTTGTACCATCTTTGAGTTGAACAGGTTTGAAAGCCTCAGTCCAAGTGGCAGGTTTAAGCACCTTGTTCTCAGTCACCAATTGAATCCATTTATTCAAATCCTCTGCACTTGCATAGATATTGCCATCGCCAACAACCCCATCCAAACGAATGAGATCATTGGAGATGGCTTTCCCATTTTTTCTTTCAAAACCTAAAACATGTTTTCTGTTTTGATTAGGACCATTCAGAAAATAAACAAAAGTGTTTTTAAGTCCAAAAGGCTGGGATATTTGAGTGCTGAAGAAGTGTTCAAAAGAAGTTCCTGATGCTTTTTCAATAATACTTGCCAAAAGCAAATAACCTGTATTACAATACTCCCATTTTGTTCCTGAAGCAAAATTGAGCGGAGGATGTTTTTCAACCAGTAATTGAATGAGCTTATCGTTGGTAAGGGTATCTAAGGTATTGAGATGACTCATGGCCAAATCAAAATATTCTGGCAAACCAGAAGTATGCGTCAGTAGGTGACGAATAGTAATCTCTTGATAAGGGAAATTTGGAATAAAATTGATAACCTGCTGGTCATATTCCAATTTCCCTTGCTCAAAGAGTTTCATAGTCATCGTGGCTACGAATTGTTTAGTAATTGAGGCAAGATTGAAGGGCTGAGCCGCATCTAGCGCATTGCGCTGTAAGTAATCAGTGTATCCGAGCGCCTTTTGAAACTTGATTTTTCCTTTTTCAGACAAAAGAACCACTCCACTAAATTGACCTTGAGCATGTAGTACACGCATAGCACTATCCACTTGGACAATTTTCTGAGGAGTCAGCTGGGCAGTCGTCCTGTAAAAAGGATAAAGCACTGCCATAAGCAGCCATAACAAGTTTCTTTTTAGAGGCATTTTATCAGATGTTTATGCTGATTACTTATTCGAAATTTATATTTTATTCTTTAATTTAATAAAAATCACGCTACTAATTTTTGTCATTTTCAAAAAAATAAGCATATTTTGCTTTATTAACATACAATTAAATTATTAAACAGAATATTATGCTGGACTCGACCGACCAACAAATTCTTCAGTTATTACAGCAAAATGCCAAACTCACCATTAAAGAATTAGCCGAAATGTTGAATCTGACCACCTCGCCTGTTTTTGAGCGAATCAAAAGGTTGGAAAAAGAGGGTGTTATTTCAGGGTACGTTGCCTTAGTCAACCCCGAAAAAACTGGTCGTGGGCAGGTGGTTTTCTGCAATATATCCATGCCCATTTATACCCATGAGAACATCGATACTTTTGAACAAATCGTACAAAATATGCCAGAAGTAATAGAGTGCTATCACTTGGCAGGCACGGTTGATTATCAGCTCAAAGTATATGTCAAAGACATCAAAGAGTATGATGGTTTTTTACGCAGAATGGCCGAAATTCCTTCCATAAAGGTGCATAGTAGTACGGTGGTGCTTCATCATGTTAAGTACACAACGGCGGTACCCGTGGATTAAATCATGTATCTTTGTAAATCAAACTAAATTTTTTCATAAAATCGTCAACACAAAAACCAATGAAATTATCTTTTCTTTCGGCAAGCGCCATGGCTTGTCTTTTGGGTTTTTCAGCTATTGGACAAAAAGGTGGTCCAGAAGTGAAAAACCTAAAAAATATCAATCCTAATGCTATCAAAGCGACCATGACCTTTTTGGCAGATGATTTGGTCGAAGGTCGTCAACCCGGTACTAGAGGTTTTTCGGTTGCATCAAAATTTGTAGAAACTCAAATGATGCGCATCGGCTTGAAACCAGCTATGCCAGACGGAGGTTATTTACAGCCTGTGCCTTTGAAAAAAGGAATCGTGAGTGAAAAACTTACGACCATGAAGCTGGGAGAAGAAACTTTGACTTATGGTCAAGAGTTTATCGCTAGTCCGTATATGCCCCAATCTGAATCGTCTGTATCCGCACCACTGGTTTTTGTAGGTTATGGTATTTCAGCGCCAGAAATGCAGTATGACGACTATAAAGGAATTGATGTAAAAGGCAAAATTGTCGTATTTTTCAATGCAGCCCCAGAAAGTTTCCCTTCCAATCAAAGAGCCTATTTTACAACAAACCCTGTAAAATATAACGAAGCTATCAAACGTGGCGCGGTGGGCGTAATCGCTGTAAACTTCCCTAACGATAAGCGTTCTACTTGGGAAGCTACTGTTCGCAGAACCAAACAAGGGACTTTCAAATGGTTAAACAAAGAAGGACAGCCGAATGATGCCTTCCCTGCCTTGAAAGCTGTAGCTACTTTTAATCCTGACAAAGCTGAGAAACTATTTGCCAAATCAGGAAAAACATTTGCTTCGGCAGTAGAAAGTACCAAAGCTGGCAAAGCCGAATCTTTTGATCTAAATATTCAGGCAAATATTAAAGTTAATACACAGTTTACTTCTGTGGCAGGTTCAAATTTGGTAGGAATCATCGAAGGTTCTGATCCAAAGCTAAAAGACGAATATATCGTTTACACTGCACACCTTGACCACTTTGGTATTGGAGCTCCAGTGAAAGGTGATTCTATTTACAATGGTGCGCATGACAATGCGTCGGGTGTGGCGATTTTGTTGGAAATTGCTCAAACGTTTAAAAATTTACCAGAAGCACCAAAACGTTCCATTGTTTTCACCATCGTTACGGGTGAAGAATTCGGCTTGCTTGGTTCTGATTATTTTGCTAGTAATAGTCCACTCAATGGAAAAATCGTAGCCGATTTGGCGATTGATATGCCGTTCTTCTTCCACCCTGTTTTGGATATTGTGCCTTATGGTGCACAGCATTCAAGTTTGAATCAGCAAGTAGAAAAAACGGCAAAAATTTTAGGATTGGGTATTAGTCCTGATCCATTTCCAGAGCAAGTGGTATTTATTCGTAGCGACCATTTTAGTTTTATCAAAAAAGGTATTCCAGCCTTATTTATAAAAAGTGGTTTTAAAACTGTCCCAAGTGACACGATTGATAGAAGCAAATCTGACGTTGGTTGGAGAAGCACCATCTATCACACGCCCCAAGACGATATGTCTCAACCCTTTGACTTTGATGCAGCAGCCACTCATGTAAAAGTAAATTATTTGATTGGCTACTATGTAGCACAAGACTCCAAGTCACCAGATTGGAATGTTGGAGATTTCTTCGGAGGAAAATTTGGAAAGAAATAAGTAAAAAAGGAATGACGTTTGTCATTCCTTTTTTTATTGGCATTTTTTTTGCTCATTTTTTTTTACTCCTCTTCTTATTAAATAGCTTATCTTAATTTACTTCTTGCACCCATCCAAAATAGAATATTTTATTCTAGGCAACGCTTGTAATCTTTTTTCAGTCATTGTAATACAGAACCATACCTTACTAAATTATAACACACAAACTTAACGTATGCCGTTTAACTCGATTAATTTTATTTATTTCTTTGGCGTAATATGTCCTATTTATTGGCTTTTTAAGGCTAACTTCAAAATCCAAAATATCATTCTCCTTGTCGGAAGTCTATATTTCTATGCACAGGTCGACCTTAAACTTTGTGCTTTGTGGGCTGTAATATCGCTGATAACATGGTCGCTTGGTAATGCTTTAGAGAAGTTTCAGCAAAGAAAAACCATCCTATGGCTTGGTCTTTTTCTCATATTCTCACAACTATTTATTGCCAAGTATTACAACTGGATGTTGGGTGATTTTTCAGGTACAACGTCAATCTATAAGTTTGCCTCCACCATTGGGCTTTCTTATTACACTTTGGCTGCCTCCAGTTATCTGGTAGATATTTACCGAAAAAAATTATCGCCTGTAACTAACCCCGTTACCCTAGGAGCTTATTTGTCTTTCTTTCCGCAACTTCTGTCTGGTCCGATTCCTATTGCTTACAAAGATCTTCCACAATATAGCCAATCGAGAAGTATTTCAATCAGTTCTGTTGAGGAGGCTACTCAGCGCATTTTATTTGGAATATTTAAAAAAGTAATCGTGGCTGGGTTATTAGCTAAGCCAGTCGACTATATCTTTTATAACCATAGCGAACTAGGATTTATTTACCTCTGGCTTGCCATTGTCCTCTATAGCTTTCAGGTTTATATGGATTTTTCTGGATACTCAGATATGGCTTGGGGAATTGCCAAACTCTTTGGTATTAAAATCAATGCGAATTTCAACTCCCCATTTATTTCAAGAACCATAGACGAATTTTGGCGTAGATGGCATTTATCACTCAGTGCTTGGCTCAAGGAGTATATCTACCTTCCGTTAGGCGGTAGAGGTAGCAGCAAGTGGCAATATATGGTCAATATCTTTATCGTGTTTTTTATGAGTGGTGTTTGGCATGGTGCCAACGCCAACTTTATTCTGTGGGGAAGTTTCAACGGACTTTTATTCATATTGGCAATTTTGACAGGTTGGACGAGAGAGAAAAATGATACCCAATATGGCATGAAAGGCTTTTTCTCGATGCTTTTAGTTTTTTTATCTATCGCTTTTACGAGAGTGTTTTTCAGGTCTCCCGACTTTGCTACTGCCATTACCTACTATCAAGACATGTTTAAACTCAATGACTTTTCTATCCCAGATATCGGAATCATGGGACTTGGTTTATCAGCAATGATAGTGTTTGTTGAATGGTTGCAGAGAAATAAGAAGCATCCTGCTGATATTTTTGGATGGTCGCTGTCAATTAGATTGGTCATTTACGCCAGTGTTATCAGTGTTATTTACTGGATGTGGCCAACTCAAAATCCCATCGAGTATATATACTTTAAATTTTAATATTACAGACTATAATAGATTAATCAATTTAGTAATTGTGTAGAATAAGAGCCGATGAATTTTAAATGTAAAAAACTGATAATCACAAAATTACATTCACAATTCATTGCTCACAATTCGGCACTAATACTTACCAACCCGTTAAAACAGTTTTGACATGATGAAAAAAACAAATTTGGCTTTTGCTTTTGCAACAGGAGTTATGATAATGGCTTGTAGCGACAAAAAACAAACGACTGAAACGCAATCGACCAATTTAAAAGAAACCGTACAAGCTGAATATCCTGAAATTCCAAGAGAAGAAATTCTTGAGGATGACACACTTTCCACAAAAGTGTACAATGAACTTAAGACACGCTATAAAAACCAGTTAGTAGAACTTCAAAAAGCTGTTAGCTCAAACGGTGCACAGCTAGTAATTACCTTTTTAAGTCCAGAAGTGGGCGAAAGTTTGACCAAAAGTAATCGTCTTGGCAAAGAACTGGTAGAAGGATATGCCAAAGAATTACAGGTCCCTTTTTATGATTTAACACAAAAACTAGCCAATCAAGACCCAAAAGTAGTTACGCAACTACCCAAGGACGGTCACTGGTCAAAAGAAGGCGCTAAAATTATTGCTGAAGAATTAACACCCATCATAAAACAATTCAGTACTGTAAAATCAACGAAGACGTTTGCAGAAAAGCCTGAAACTTTTGGGGATTTATTTCCCTCAAATGATGAAATTTTGGATGGTGGAAAAGGCCTTCCTTACCGTGTAAAAACCAATGCCCAAGGTTTGAGAATGGATACGGATGTATCAAGCACTAAAACCAAACAACGTATCTTGTTTTTGGGAGATTCGGAAATGTATTTTCCTTTTTTGGATAATAAAAATATTGGTACCAACCTCCTGCAAACTGCTTTTCCTGACAAAGAAATGTTGAATGCCGCCAACTGGGGGTATTCAATTGACGATTATGTGAGCTTGTATAAAGAAAAAGCTCAATTTGCTGAGCCAGATGTGGTCATTCTAACGGTCAATGGAAATGATTTTTTAGACATGTATTTTTCACATAGAAATCGTTTTTCAAGAAATAAACAACCACAAAATCCATCGGAAGTAGAAAAGAGTTTTTATCAAAAGCATTTTTCTAAGTAACAAATCGGGGTAAAAAGTCATGCTTTTTACCCCGATTATTCATTTTACCCTTGCATTCTAGGATATTTGAAGAAACTTGACAAAGTTTGCAGTTTTAATAGACCTACAAAACTTTAGAACTCGGATCAAAACTCTATGAATTCAAAACTTTATACAATCTTTCTTGGTGTTGCCTTGACGGCTTGTTCAACAGGAAAAAAAGCATTAGAAAAAGGAAATTTCGACGAGGCTGTTTACACGGCCGTCGAAAGACTTCAAAAAAGCCCTACCAATAGCACCTCTCAACAAGTTCTCAAGGAAGCTTATCCCTTAGCACTGAATTATCATCAGGGCAGAGTTAATAATTGGGAAAAATCTACAGAACCGTTTCATTGGGAAAAAGTAATCTCCGAGTACGATGCGATGAATCAACTTGGTTCGGCAATTGATAATTGCCCCCCTTGTATTCGTGTGATAGGCGATGGCAAAAAGTTTGTTGAGCCGCTACAAGCTGCTCGTAATTTGGCAGCGGCCGACCGATATGATTCTGGAAATTTCCATTTAGGCAATGCCAGAGGAAATCGTCAAGAGGCCAAAATGGCATTTTTAGACTTTGAACGCGCATCTCAAATTATTCCTGGGTACAAAGACGTTTCCAACAAAATGGATAATGCCTATTCGTATGCTGCCGTAAATGTCGTAGTGGAACAAGTAACGGTTACCTCAAAATTATACCAGTTGAGTAACGAATATTTTCAGGATAAGGTGAATGAGTTTTTAAGAACAAACCCTAAGATGAATATTTTCGTACAATTCTATGGTCCTCAACAAGCGAGTGATATAAAACTTAAACCGCAACAAATTATCCGTTTGCAATTCGACGAGTTCATGGTTGGGCAAACTTATATGAATACCAATACCGAAAATATTACGAGTAAGGATAGTGTGAAAGTAGGCGAAGCAACTGTAAACGGCAAGAAAGTACCTGTTTACAATAAAGTAACAGCCAAATATACCAAAAGTCGTAAAACAGTCACTTCAAACGGCATTTTGGATATGCAAATAATTGATTTTCAGACCAAGCAAGTTATTTATAGAGATAAAATACCTGGGAGTTTTGTGTGGGTAAACGAGTGGGCTAATTTCAACGGCGATGAACGTGCCTTAACCAAAGATCAATTGAATCTTTGCAAAAACAAGGAATTGTTGCCACCAGCACCACAAATTCTATTCACGGAATTTACCAAACCAATCTATGATCAGCTAACTCGAAAAATTCGTAAGTATTACGAGAATTATTAATAAACAAGTCCTTTTCAATAGTCCAGTATTTTCTCTATCGAAGAAAATACTGGACTATTTTTATGTAAGTATTTCTCGGTAGAAATTTATATCATTTTCTAAAAAATTACTTACCCAAACTACTTGACTTATTCGGTCACTTGGGTATATTTACGCTAACTCTGTTAATTTTTACTTATATACGTTTCGTCCTATGCACAAAAAAATGCTGTGGATATTGTTAGCTTGGGGGAGCATCAATATTCAGGCACAAACTTTGCGTAAGTCTTCTGTCAACAAACGGAAGGCACGTACCTCCATTGCTAAAAATCAACCCAAAAAATCTTCTCACAAAAAACTATCCCAACCAAAGCTAAAAAGCAAGTTTAGGACAGTTGCGCATTCAACCCTTCCAATCGGAATTGCCAAAGATGGCCTGTTAAGGGCAGATTCTTTATTCAAATCGGGGCAACATAACATGGCGTTTCCTTTGTATCTCGATTACAAGGATACTCCAATGATGAAGGCTAGCTCATTAAAGAATTTGGCAATTTGCTTCAAAGAGACTGGTGATTTTCTAAATGCTCAAAAGTATTTCAAACGAGCTTATTTGTATGATTCTGACCCAGATTCTGCCACAGAACTTGGTAAATTATACCTTTCAGGAGTATCCGAAATTCCCAAAAATGCACTTCTTGCTAAGGATTACTTTGAGATGGCTTATCGGGTAGGTAATCTGGAGGCGGGGTTTCAACTTGGTAGATTATATTGGTTTGGAGCAAACCAGATTGAAGCAAATTTCCCCAAAGCTTTGGATATTCTCACCGATGTTGGTCAAAAGGGGCATACCGAAGCACAATGGATGCTAGCCAATCTGTACACAAAGGGCACGCCCAATACGCCGAAAAATCTTCCTGAAGCCAAAAAATGGTACCGACTTTATAATCAGAGCATTAGTTTAAAAAACACCCTTATAAGTAACAACTAAATCACCTAATCCTTGAAGGATTTGGTGCTGGCTTTTAGTACCTTCTGTCTTAACCAATCATTATTAACCCCAACTCCATACCCATGAAAACGATAATATTAGCACTTCTTATCACTATCTCGAATTTAACCTTTTTGATAGCTCAAAATACTACATCCGTTGACGCTGGCAATCAAATTTCGCTGGGCACAGCTGTCAATATAGCAGGCAAACAACGTATGCTAACCCAAAGGATGGCAAAAGATTTTGTATATATTGGAATGAATATCCATACAGAACTAGCTACCAAGGAGCGAGCTTCCTCCATCATTCTTTTTGAGGAAAACTTCAAAGTATTATCAGGTTTTGCACCATCAGAAAAAATCAAAGCACACCTGATAAAAGAGGAAGTTTTGTGGAAAGAATATAAAAAGCTCATTAGCGCCGAAACAACGAAGGATAATGCTGTTTTGATTTTAGAGAAAAATACCTCTGTTTTAACAGCCTGTGACGAATTGGTCAAGGCATACGTGGAATATGCTGGAACTCTCCCGAAGCAACCTAATTCGGAAGGAGCTACCATTTTATCGATCGCCGAAAATACCAATACCGCTGGTCGCCAAAGAATGTTATCGCAAAGACTCACTTTTTATTATGCAGCCTATGTTTGGGGAATTACAGAGCAATTTCCAACTGAAAAAATTAAATCTTTTGCAGAGTTTATTCAGCAAAATTTTAGCAAACTCATTATATCTGAGGTTAACACTACAGATATCGACGATGCTCTGGCCAACGTAATTGCAGATTGGAGAGAAGTTGAGGAACGATGTACAAAAGACAATTGTTATACTTTTGAGAATAAAGGAATGGATGTTGCTCAGATGTTTAAGGTCACAAGCAACATTTTACAGAAGATGGATAAGATAACGGGAATGTATGCAAAACTCCTAGAATAACGTTCTCTATGCCAATTTGTTAGCAAATTCCATTCTATAACATAGATTATTTTCCTTCAAAGTGAACCAATATTGTTGAATAAAATGTTTTAACTTTGACGAAATACATTAACTATAACGATTAAAAAAATGGGAAATTACGTAGTAGCTACTGACGCAAACTTTCAGGAGCTTATTAACTCAGACAAACCTGTATTAGTAGATTTTTGGGCAGAATGGTGTGGACCATGTAAAATGATCGGTCCAGTTGTAGAGGCTCTTGCTGACGACGTAGATGGTCAAGCAGTAGTAGCTAAAATGGACGTAGATGCAAACTCAGTAGTTCCTGCAACTTTAGGTATCCGTTCTATCCCTACTTTGATGATTTTCAAAAATGGTGAATTGAAAGAAAGATTAGTAGGTGGTAATATCCCTAAATCTGTATTGGAACAAACTCTTTTGAAACACGCATAATAAGAATTTGAAAAGTGTTTTATGCTTTTCAAGCTTAAATTTATACGATTTCAATTGTTTTTATATAAGGGCGAAGTTAGATGATTTCTAACTTCGCCTTTTTATTTCCGCAAGAATACCCAATTATTTTCTGCAACCTTCCATAAATATTTTGATTCTTTCAAACTTTTTTGCTTCTCAGATTGTTTAGCAATCGAGCTATCAAGGTTAATAGCTCATAATCTATCACCACCGTATGCTGCTGTGCAGATTTTTTTGCACCATTTGAAACATTCATACCACTTGTTAGCCTGTATCTCTTGATTGAGCTACGACACACGCATTTTTTGCGTAATTTTGCATTATGTTAGAAAGACCGATTACCGACTGGTTGCCTCTTACCAAAAAAGAGATTGAAAAACGTGGCTGGGACGATGTAGACGTAGTATTGATTTCGGGAGATGCCTACGTAGATCACCCTGCTTTTGGTACTGCCGTAATCGGCCGTATTATCGAAAGCGAGGGCTTTAGAGTAGCAGTTGTGGCACAACCCAACTGGAAAGATGATTTAAGAGATTTTAAAAAATTTGGTCGTCCAAAATATTTCTTTGGCGTAACGGCTGGCTGTATGGATTCAATGGTGAATCACTATACCGCCAACAAGCGTTTGCGCTCTAATGACTCCTATACCCCAGGTGGCGAAGCTGGCTATCGTCCAGACTATGCCACGACTGTATATACCAAAATCCTGAAAGAATTATACCCAGATGTGCCCGTATTGATTGGGGGTATTGAGGCTTCTTTGCGTCGTGTCACACACTATGACTATTGGCAAGACAGATTGATGCCAACGATCTTAGAGGATTCTGGTGCAGATTTGTTGGTTTATGGCATGGGAGAACAACCTCTCAGGGAATTATTGCGATTGGTTAAGCAAGGTATTCCGATGAATACTATCAAAAACGTGAACCAAATTGCCTATTTACAGCCATCAAATGAGCCTTTACAAGAATTTAATGGATGGGAAACGGTTGAATTGGCAAGTCACGAGGTTTGTTTGAAAGACAAAATTAAATATGCTTCCAATTTCAAAATTGTAGAAGTTGAGTCGAATAAATGGCAAGCCAATCGTATTACTCAACAAGTAGGTAAAAAAACATTGGTAATCAATCCTCCTTTTAAGACAATGGAGGAGACCGAAATGGATAAATCTTTTGATTTGCCATACACTCGGCTACCGCACCCGAAATACAAAAAGAGAGGTACGATTCCTGCCTACGAGATGATTAAATTCTCCTTGAATATGCACCGTGGCTGTTTTGGAGGATGTAGCTTTTGTACTATTTCGGCACACCAAGGTAAGTTTATTGCTTCAAGAAGTGAAACCTCTATTATGAAGGAAGTTGAGCAAATTGCACAACATCCTGAATTTAAGGGTTATATCTCTGACCTAGGCGGACCATCAGCCAACATGTACCGCATGAAAGGTAAAGATGAGTCGATTTGTGCCAGATGTCAGAGTCCGAGCTGTATTCACCCTGTGATTTGCTCAAACTTAGATACTTCTCATAAGCCATTGACGCAATTGTACAAAAAGGTAGATGAGCATCCGAAAATCAAAAAAGCATTCGTAGGTTCTGGAGTTCGTTATGATTTATTGGTTGATGATTTCAACAAAAATAATCAAGACGGAAACCATGATGAATACATGGAACAATTGATTACACGTCACGTGTCGGGTCGTTTGAAGGTAGCGCCAGAGCATACTTCTGACAACACCTTGAAAATCATGCGTAAACCTTCTTTCAAATATTTCAGAAAGTTTAAGGAGAAATATGATGAAATTCAGACGAAACACGGCATGAATCAACCTCTGATTCCGTACTTTATCTCGTCGCACCCTGGTTGTGAGGAGGTAGATATGGCTAACTTGGCGGCTGAAACCAAAGACTTGGGCTTCCAACTAGAACAAGTTCAGGATTTTACGCCAACCCCAATGACAGTAGCTGAGGTAATTTACTATTCTGGTGTACACCCATACACTTTACAGCCTATTGCTACGGCTAAAACAAGAGAAGAAAAATTAGCGCAAAACAAATATTTCTTCTGGTACAAACCAGAAATCAAGACTTGGATTAAGCAACGTTTGATTAAACTCAAACGCCCTGATTTAGCGGAAAAATTATTGGCAAATCCTAAAAAACAAGCCGCAGATCAGATTGCCGAATTTGATAAATCTTCTAATAGCCAACGAAGAAAAAACAAATTTAGAAGATAAGCTTTTGAGTGCGGAGTTAAGAATGTGGAGTTTGGAGTGGACAAAGGATTTCTGATTTGGGATTTCTGATTTCGGACACATAGAATATAGACTTATCCCAGAATAAGGATTTTCCTTCAAGTATTTTCATTAAAAAGCGGTCGAAAATTGATTTTTCGACCGCTTTTTTTGATAGGATAATGCTTAATCATGAAGCATTGATTAAAAACAATCACTCAACTACTCAATCACTAACTCACTCAATAAGAACTTCTAAGAAAAGTATTTATTTTTCAGCAAATTAAAGGAAAAACGGAGGTGCTTGTTAAAAGCAATATACAACGCTACCAAGAATAAGCCGTAGCCCCATACGGTAAAAAGCTCCATATTTCCCAATAAAAAAGACTGGGTCTGCACTCCTGCATTGACTTTCTTCATGGCCAAAGTGGCGGCTGGCGCAAGGTCATATCCTTTTTGAACAAATGATTCTTGGATGGTACTCACGATTCCTGTTGTGGTTGGATTTTCGGGTAACAGTTTTTCCAGAAAAATATATCGATGTTTATTGATAAAATACACTTGAAAATTTTGAACTAAACAAAAACCAATATTCGTGCCCCAAAACCTTCCTGCCACA
The DNA here is from genome assembly GCF_009905545.1 of Cellulophaga sp. BC115SP. GTDB lineage: Bacteria > Bacteroidota > Bacteroidia > Cytophagales > Spirosomataceae > Flectobacillus > Flectobacillus rivi. The sequence goes on from NZ_JAAALB010000024.1 coordinate 38,597, forward strand.
CCAATTGCACCTGCAAACGGAGCTAAATAAGCTGGAACAGCCGAAACGGTATTGAGCACCAAAGGCACAAACAATACCCCTACTCCAACACCCTGCAACATATAAGGAATCCACATTTGCGAAAGTGCCACATCAGGTAAAAATAAAAAAGTAAACCACCAATGGTAAATAGCCATCGTCAAAAAGCCTAGAATCAAAATCAGTTTGGTAGGCAACTTTTTTACCATCATCGTTCCAGCAATGGTCATTCCGAAAAAGACACCTAACAGGTTTAAATACTGTACATGTGCTACTCTGAGCGGTTCCCATTGCCAGACTTTACTCATGGTGGTGTGACATATCGTCAGTGTAGCTCTGGAGATATAAAAAACAATGAAAAGTAACAAACTCAATCGTAAGTTTCGATAAGAAAACACTCGCATATCAAAACAACTACGTCGGTAAGTCATTTGTCGTATAATAAACAAAGCGCTCAATACCAAGCTAGTAATGGCACAAATAACAATATTCTCAGACTGAAACCAATACAATTTTTCGCCATAATTGAGCACATATACACCTGTCAAGATTGCAATGGTCAACAAAACAAAACTGGTCCAGTCAACTTTATAAAGCGGTATTTTTCGATGAAAACGATTAGCTGTAAATGTTAGCCATATCAGGCTTGCCACCATAATTTGGAAAATAGCAGATCCAAAAGTCATGTATTTCCAATCGTGTACATCGAGCAACCAAACTGCAATATTGACTATGAAGGGACTTGCAGCCAACAAAGCACCATAGGTAATCGAAAAAACGATAATCGTTGCGTTAGGACTTTTAGTTCTAGACAACATCAAAATACGCAATGGTATCCAAGGCAATGCCATTAATATTCCTTCGAGTATTCGCAGAAAGGCAAAAACAACAAAATCGTTGGTATAGGCAGAAGTCACAAATAATACTGCCGAAAGCAGATAAATCGAAATAAGATAGTTGCGCGGAGGAAAATATTTGAATAGTCGACTTTCTATTAATATCGTCGCCAGAAAAGTGCCATAGGTTAGACTCATACTAAATTGTAAGTCTTCAGGCTCAATGTCGAAATAACTGGCAGCATAAGAAATATTGGAAGTGTATAATCCAAGCAAAGCCATGGTATGCAACATACAAATCACCAGCACCACCTGAATAGCCCAATTAGGCACCCAAGGTTTGAAAATGGATGTTTTCTTCATCTTTAAATATATGTTCAAAGCAAAATACCTCTAAAACCAGCGTTCATAATAAGGTACTTTCACCGCTAATGTTTGGCAAAAACCTCCACATTCAGCCCAGCTCTCAATAAAGGATAGGCGACATCGGTTATTTCTTGGATAGATATTTTCACAGGAACTCGCTGTTCAATTTTGACAAAATTACCTGTAGCATTGTCGGGAGGAAGCAACGAAAATCGTGCTCCTGAGGCGGGAGAAAAAGAGATAATTTGTCCATGCCATACTTTATCACCTGTGACATCGGCTTTGAATTCAACCGTTTGACCAATTTTCAGAAAACGAATCTGGGTTTCTTTAAAATTGGCAACCATCCATTTTTCCTTACTTACTACAGACAAAAGGGTTTGTCCTTCTTTGATTAATTGTCCAGGCTGAATAGTTCGTTTTCCTACCCAACCGTCATACGGGGCTGTAATAACGGTGTATGAGTAAAATAATTTTGCATTATCCAAACTAGCTTTTTTCTGTTGAATAATGGTATTGCCAAACGGAATTACCGAATTTGCCTCGCTTGCCATCAGTTCTGTGCTATGGATTTTTTCAATTATTTCCTGATAATTGCTTTGAGCAGCCTCATAAGACGTTTTGGCACTTTCTACTCGCTGTTCAGTCGTTGCCTCCTCTTTCAACAAATTGAGCTGACGCTGATACTCTCTTTCCATTTCCCAAACTTTTGCCTTCAATGCACTCAATTGTGCTTGATGTATTGCCACATTGCTTTGCGTAGTTTGTGCCTTTTTAGTAATAACATTTTCGTTTTTTAAGGCATTTTCAAAATCGGCATACGCCATATCTAGTTTAGCCTTATACTCACGTTCATCAAGCTGAATCAACGTATCTCCTTTATGGACAAAACCGTTATCCTGATAGTTAACTGCCTTTACATATCCTGTCACACGACTCATGACTGGCGTAACATATTGCTCTATTTGGGCATCATTGGTTTGCTCATGATTACGATAATACATGATATACCAGCCTCCTAAGGCAATGCCTCCGAGGGTAAGTCCGCTGGCAAAAACACTGACTACTGCATTAAAAATTCGACTTGTATCGTTTGGCTTAATTTGATTCATTGTAAAAAACAGCCTAAGGGACAGTTATTAGAAAAAAGAGAATTATTTCCTTCAATTACCTAATAACTAACCCCTTATGCCCATTTAGTTGAGTTGACCTGAAGTGTAAAGAAGATCGTAGTATTTTGCCACAGCATCTATTTGTGCTGACAAAAGTTGATAGCGAGTTCGAAACAAAGCTGTATCAGCATCCATCAATTCGGTATGTAATGCCATTTGGTTAAAATACTTTTGTTTCAGAATTCTATAATTTTCATTGGCCTGTGCAATCGCTTTTTCAATAACCTTTATCTTATCCTGAGTTTCCAGCCATGCCATATATCTTCGATACATAACATCTTGAATGGCATCTTTTTGAATCTTTTCTTGAACTTGTGCAAGCTCAATCGATTGCTTTGCCATAGCTAATTTGGTCTTGACTTTAAACAAGTGAGAAATACTAAAATTCATATCAATCCCAATTCTCCCAAGGCTATACAGGTATGGATGTGGAGGAAATAAGAACAACATATAGTTGGGATAGTTGTAACCAAAAGTCCCAAACAAACTCAAAGTTGGCTTGGTCGATGCTTTGATGGCTTGGTATCCCAACTCATTAATTTCAGTAGCTTGTTGTTTTATTTTTACCTCCTCACGATTTAAAGCACCTTCTTGAAGCTTATCTATCAACAATTCTGTATGATTCATGCTGAGAGCCGACTTAGTGTCTAGCAACAGAGTATCTCTTTCTGGAATCTGTAGAAGAGTTTTCAAATCATTGAGCAATACTTTTGTATTTCGCTCATTAGTCAAAATATCGAGGGTTGAATTTGAGCATTGAAGACTCGCTTGTAACACTTCTTCTTTGGTAATTGTACCATTTTTTTTGAAAGCACTTACCAAATTAAGTCGTTCGTTTTGTTCTTTTAGCGTTTCTTTCAAAAGTGAGTCAAGCGCCACCAACTTACAAATCCCCAAATAGGTTTGTATGACTTCAAGGGCTTTTTCTCGGTAAACTTGTTTCTCTTGAAGTTGCGCAATTTCTACTCTTTTTTCAGCTTGCTTAATACCAATTTTGATTCTTCCACCTTGATAAAGAGGCATTTTGACATTCACAGTTGCATCATATATGTCAGGAATTGTCTGGTAATGAACTACTTGGTCTGCATGTTGATACTCAACCATATTGCTCATACGATAATACGAAGCATGAAAATCTAAATCTGGTAGCTGAATTTCTCTTTCTTCCTTTACTTTTTCGTGGGCTACTTCAGTCTGAATCCTTGCTTGTAAGAGATAAGGACTGTTTTCTTTCAAGCGATTCAGAGCCTCCGATAAATTTAAAGAAACCTTATTGCTTGTGGTATGGCTAATATGTTGTCCATAAGTGGTTTGGGCAAGCATAAGCAAACCTCCAAGGAAAAAACTCTTTCCTTGAATTGGCTGTTTGTACGTTGTCATAAAATCAACTCAGATACTATAAATGTACCTGATTGCGAGAGTGAAAAATGAAAATATGTTTGGGTGAAAGTTTATAAATTCCTCCACCAATAAATTTTAACTAATATCATTCTTAAAAACAGGTGCAAAACTATTTTACCCTCATGGCATGGGATATGAGTACCACAATTTTGTACCATCCTCATACTCATTGTCCCAATTAACAAGTAATCTAAACCACTATCTTTTACTGGATTGATGCTACTCTTTCTAATTCAGTGGTCATTCTACCCGTTTTCTGTAATCTTTCGTGCCAACTAAGTGCCTCGCCAAGTAAATGAGGCGTTTGTCCTCCTTTCTCCAAAGCTCTGGTATAATAATCCAACAAAGCTTCTCGGTAATCGGAGTGTGCACAGTTTTCGATAATAACTTTGGCTCGTTCGCGTGGAGCTAAACCTCGTAAATCTGCTAGTCCAAAATCAGTTACCAAAATATCAACATCGTGCTCAGTATGATCTACATGGGCTACCATAGGTACTACATGTGAGATTGTGTCATTTTTGGAAGCAGCTTGGCACACAAAAATGCTTAAATAGGCATTTCTGGCAAAATCACCTGAACCACCGATTCCGTTCATCATTTTGGTACCGTAAATATGCGTTGAGTTTACATTTCCGTAGATATCAAACTCGATGGCAGTATTGATCGCAATAACGCCCAATCGGCGTATCACCTCCGCTGAATTACTAATATTCTGAGGTCGAAGTAGGATTTTGTCTTTATATCGTTCAAAATTGATAAAAAGCTTTTGATACCATTCCTTCGAAACCGTAATAGAAGACGCTGAAGCAAAATCCATTTTTCCTGCATCGATTAGCTCAAAAGTACTATCCTGTAATACCTCTGAATACATCGTAAGACCCTCGAAGGGACTATTGACAAAACCTTGTAAAATGGCATTCGCCACCTTACCAATACCCGCTTGTAGCGGCAACAAATGGTAGGAAAGTTTACCTTTATGTACTTCTTTTTCAAAAAATTCAATCAAATGTGCCGCAATAGCATCTGTTTTTGCTTCAGGTGGAGCGATTGTAGCTGCGCTATCCGACAAGTTTGTAAAGACAACCGCCACCACCTTAGCAGGATCAAATTCGATACCGATACTCCCTATACGGTCATCGACTTTTTCAATCAATATAGGTTTACGAAAAGGATAACGTTCGGGGATATGAATATCATGAATCCCAGCGATACTCGTTGGCACAGCCATATTGACCTCAATAATCAACTGTTTGGCTTGTTGGACAAAAGTTGCTGAATTACCAACCGAAGTAGTTGGAATCAATTGTCCATCGGCTCTAATCATGGCAACTTCAATCACCGCCAAATCGATAGGATGAATATTTTCGGCTTGCAATAATTCCGCTGTTTCTCCCAAGTGTTGGTCTATAAAAAGTACCTCCCCATCGTTGATATGACTTCTTAAGCCGTTATCAGATTGAAAGGGCATACGCTTATATAGTGCGTGTGATTCTGCCAATAATCCATCGGTATCATGACCCAGAGAGGCTCCCGTTAGCAAGGTTATCTTCAGCGGATTAGATTGGGCACGTTCGGCTAATGCTTGCAAAACGGCCTTACTATCGCCTGCACGTGTGAAGCCACTAGAGCCTACAACCATGCCATCTTCTATTAAAGCAGCAGCTTCTTGTGCGGTTTTTACTTTGGCAAGCAAAGTAGGAATTTGGATTCTCTCTGAATTCATGATTTGTTCCTCCGAAAAATAGTTAGAGTTTCTTGTGCGTTTGTTTTGTTTCTTGAAATATGGTAAGACAAAATTAGCGAGTATCTTTGTGGTAGAAATATCTACAAAAGCCAACTATTTATCAATTTTTGCCAAAATGACTCCGCAACGATATTACCTTACTGAAGTTGATAAGGTGGAAGACTCTATCTATTGTTTTCACGACGCTATGGGCGAAAACGACATTCAGCTACATCAACATAAAAAGGCACAATTGCTATATACTGAAGGTGGTGTCGTACATATTTCGGTACCTGACAAAACCTATTTTTTGCCAGCTAGACATTATATGTGGATTCCACCCGAAGTACCACATAGTATTCATGCGAGTTCACCTGAAATCATGATGCGTAATCTGTATTTTCCCATCAAAAATCAGGGAATAGATTTTTTCCAACAAATAGGTATTTATGCGGTCAATGATTTATTACTCCAATTACTCTTGTTTTCGAATCGCTGGCATGGAGATATTTTGACAAGTTCGCAAGAAGATTATATCATAGCAGAGGCTATACGTGCTATTTTGCCACAAATCAGTACGATGAATTTACCGTTAGCTTTACCTTTTTCAAATAACCAAAGGCTCGAAAAAATATTAGCGTTTATGGCAAGTAATTTACATAACCCTATTGCATTTCCTGAGCTATGTGATAAGTTTGGGTTTAGTCAACGAAGTTTAGCAAGGTTATTTCATGCAGAATTAGGCATGACTTTTATTCAATATTATACGATATTAAGAATTTTGAAATCTTTACAACTATTGCTGGAAGAAAAATTACCCGTAAGCGAGGTTGCGATTAGTGTAGGCTATAGTAGCATACCTACATTTAGTAACACTTTTTGCAATCTCATTGGCTGTCGCCCGTCAGAATATTTAAAAATACAGACTACCATATTAAAATAAACGAAGTTCAACTTCAAATAAACGATAAATAGAAACATTCCTTAAAATTCAAAAATGTAATTATTTTTATAAAAAATTACATTATACCGCAATACGATTAACTTTTGTCAATGATTTTACTTATCTTAAATAAAAAAAACATCAATTATCACTAATTTGCATCCAATATCACCAAATCATGTGATATAAATTTTTCCTCAAAAATTTTGATTTTATTTTTTATGGTAATAACTTTCAGTTGTAGAAGAATGTGGACTTCAATTAATATCTGAAAAGCTTCTTTTACCTTAACTAACTAACACCCAATTATATTTATCTACCCTCTTTTTGTTTTCCATACGAAAACAAATCATCAAATGGTGTTTTTTAGGATAGTATAATTTCCTTCTTTCGAAAAGGATTTTAAAATGAATAATGGATTTTATTTTAAGTCTAACACATAAAACTTTAACTTTATAGCCTTACTTTGTAAAAAAGCCTCAGAGAAATCTGAGGCTTTTGATGTTTTTCATGGTTAATAATTATTAACCCATTGCATTACTCTTGGAGAATTACTTCCATCTTCCGAGTAAGTATTCACTTTGTCTCCTTCGCGAATGCCTGCTGAAAGGTTATTTTTAGTAAAGTCATACACAATAATAAAATTGGTAGCTCCACAGTTATGTTGCTCACAACCATTTGCTACAAAGAGATTGTTTTTTACTTCAATAGGAACCTCGACAGCCCAAGTGCTTACCATAAATTGGTAACGATTTCCCAATAATTTTTTAAGACGAGTTGTTAAACTTTGTGAGTTAAATAATTTTACATCAAAAGGGTACTTTCCTTGAAGTTTTCTCAGAAAAGCCATAGACGGTTCATCACCTACAGTGTTTTTTTGTGTTTCTACAATTTTCGCCACTGAGTGTTGTGATATACCTACGGTTAATAGGCTCATCATAACGGCGGCACTCACGGTAATCTTTTTCATTTCTTATACGTTTATACCTATTTGGGTTCAAGACATCTTTTCAAATATAACGGATAAGTTCTGGAAACACGTATTATTTTTTTCAAGCCAATTGCTTTACCGAAATAGAGTCGTAACCTATTTAGCACAAAAAACCAAGCAATAAAATACTTAAAATCAAACACTTAAATAATTATCATCAGTATCAAAATCACCTTAATTGTTAGTTTAATTCTGATGATTTAGTATTCTCAAAACCTCTGCATCACCTTCTGCCAAATCAAAGATGGTATAACCCTCAATGTTAGGAATATTTTTATCCGCACCAGCCTTTATCAACAATTCAATACTTTTCAAATGAGCACTTCTTGCGATATTTTTATCCTGATAAGTCCCATGAACAGCCCAAAATAATGGCGTTGAGGTAAACTCAATACATTTTTGATTCAAATCAAGATCTTTTTGTAACAATACTTCCAGCAATTCAACACCACCACACCAAGCTGCCCAGTGTAAGGCAGTTCCGCCAAAACATCCTTGATGGTGTAAATTAGCCCCTTTGCTAAGATAATACTTCCCAAGTTGATTAGCGTAAAGACTAGCCGCAGCAATTAGGGGTGTATCTTGAAGAATTTTCAAATCTTGACCGTCAATATTTGCGCCAAAATCAAGTAAAATACTAGCTAGCTCGATTCCTTTTTCTTCAGAAATATCCTTCGTAAATACCCAATCAGCAATTCGGTGCAAGGGATGTGCCAAAGCAGGGGTTTTGTCATCTAGTGGAACTCCACTATTTGCCAACTCAGGATTTGATGCGAGCGTGGAATGGAGTAATATAGTATCGCCAGTTTTTAAGATTGATTGTAACATAGTAAAAATGATTAAAGGTTAAGAATATCAAATTTACTAGTTTTTGTTACGAAATTGGGTCAGTCAAAGAAGATTTAACAGACACTAATCTGCCCTCCAAAGTCGGAGTAATGTTAAAGTTAACACAATCATAAAGATGTTAAAACCCAGAACCTCAGTCTCACCACGCACCAGATGAAATACAATTGCAGAAAGCATCAACCCAAGTATACCATAGGCAGCCCATCGACTAAAATAAGGTTTTATGTTCAGAAGACTCGGCAGTATGATACCTACTGCTCCAAGTAAATCTAATAGGGCTGTTCCCCAAACTACAAGATTAGGCACTTGCGCAACCCATGGCCACATCAAAGCTAGTTGGTCAATCGGAGTTATTAATTTCATGATGCCTCCATAAGTAAGGCACAATGCCAAAAGAAATTGCAGTACCCAAGCGGATAATGTTTTGAACCTAGAATTTTGTTTGTGTGTTGTCATGGTTGTAAATTTATTTTTGCCAAAACTACCCACTTAACTTTTACAACACAGGGATACTTTCTTCGAGGTAAGCACTTACCTCGAAGAAAGTAAAACGAATCATAAACTCAAAGACGATGATAAACGGCATTGATTGTCCTAAAAATATACTTTCTATTAAGGATACCTTAGAAACCTTACAAGGCAAATGGAAGTTGTTAATTCTGTTTGCCTTAGGTGCTGAACCTAAAAGGTTTAATCAAATTGCCCAAGAAGTGAAGGGTATTTCAGATAAAGTATTGTCCAACGAGCTCAAAAGTCTTGAAACGAATACTTTAATTACTAGAACTGCCGTTGATACCTATCCACCGACGGTGGAGTATTCTATTACGCCACACGGGCAGTCGCTACAAAGGGTAGTTGAAGAGTTACATCTATGGGGTATTGAACATAGAAAGGTGATTATGGAAAAGTAAATCATATATAAAGATGTATTATCCTGTGTTTACGTATCAAACATGAGTCATCCCGAATTTAGCGATTTAGAGATTGAGCAAATGAGTGATTATGTAAAAATTTGTATTCTAGCAGTAGAGACGCAATGATTGCGTCTCAAGCCAAGTTATATCTAGCATAGTAGCATCAAAAAAGCGGTCGAAAAATATTTTTCGACCGCTTTTTTGATAAAAACTTAGAGAATAATCCCAATCCTAAAAATTCAGGACGACTGTTGTTTTTCTACAAAAAATCAAAACTGTAATGGTGGTCCTACCACCTGCATATCGTGTGCAGCGAATATCCGTGCTCCTTCTTCTGGAGTTGGTTGGGTTTTAAGCGCACCTAAAGCACGAAAAAAGTCTTCCATTTTTCCAGAGGGTTGAAACATAAAAAATAGCTTTCCTGCTGAAGAAGTTTGCGCAAAAGCATGAGGAATATTCCTCGGCAAAAATATTGTATCTCCTGCTTTTAATCTATATTGCTCCTTTCCTACCTGAAAAAGATATTCTCCTTCTACAATAAAAAATATTTCATCCTGATTGGGGTGAATATGTAGAGGAGGTCCACCTTTTTCTCTTCCAATGTACTCAAATACAGTAAGCTGCCCACTAGTATCTTTCGATGAGACCTTGATATTATTAGGACTAAGCCCAACTTGAGTGCTTTCCTGAAAACGGCTCTCGCCAGAACGAATCACAAATGGCGCTATTGGCGCTAGCTTCGTTTCGGCACTTACTTGCGTCAAAGTAGTGCCAAATACTGCTGCTGTTGAAAGAAAATTTCTGCGTTGCATAGTTGTTGGGGTAAAAGTTATAACACAAATTTGCAAGGCTGAAAATGCAATCTAGTGGTAAAAAAACGACATTTTTCTTAGTAAGTATCTGCTTGTCCAAAGCTTCTTTCAGGTGAATTTAAGTCCATCAAATGAAATTCTGTTGGCGACTTTAAAGTCAACTTTTGGTAGGTCTTTGATAAGTGTTGGTAATCATAGTACCCGCATTGAATAGCAATTGTGAGCCAATCTAATTGTGGGTATTTATTTTTCATACGAAACGCATTTTCAAACCGAATCAACGAATTATAATATTTGGCAGAAACGCCCATTCTTTCCAAGAATTTACGTTCAAATTGACGAGTACTCAAGCATGATTCATGCGCTAGCCAGTCAATATCTACTACGGTCGATTGATTTAATATATGATTGGTAATCATATCCAAACCATGACTTGGCTTAACTTTCTTGGTTAACAAACCCATCAGAAACGATTCTACAATCGTTATCATATTGGTATAATTCTGTACCTCCTGTAACCGTAAATTGACTTCTTTGATACAAAAGGGAAAAATAGCCTCAGCGTCAATGTAGGAGTTATTGAGTTCGAAAGACGGTATTCCTGTTAGACGATACAATGCTCCAGGGCGAAAAACAACCTGAAAAACCAAAAAATCTTGACCAACATAGCGATGTGTAACTTCTGTTTGCTGACCAAATACCACAGACTTAAGTTTTGATTCGGTCTTACCAGAAACAGCATACTTTACCGTTTCGGTATCTCGAGGATAGAAACTCAAACAGTGTTCAGGTTTGGGAGGATAAGGTTTGTAGGGAATAGCTTGATTTGCTGAAAAAACAAAATCTACAATGCGGAAAGTGCGGACAAATTCCTTCAAAATGGGCGATGGAGGAAATTCTAGCAAAACCATAGTCTTAATTGTGCATAAGGATTTCGATGAGAATATATTCAAAAATCATTTTTTTGCTTCTGTCACCAACCTATTCAATCTTTCTCAAAATCGTTTTATTTAATAATTATCAATAAAACGGTCAGATTCTTATACCTAATATACAGTATTTCAGCAAGAAAATGATAATTTTGACCTATTAAACGCTGATTTACATACCAACAATCGAACTTTGCACGACTTGGTTCTTCTCCTTGCAACATACTTCATGTTGTGACAGTTTTTTGTTGTATATAAAATCAGAAAAATCATGACATCTTCTTATAAAATCGCTGTTATCGGCGGAACAGGCAAATCAGGCTCTTATCTTCTCCAAGAACTTTTTTCTAATCATTTTCAAGTAAAAGTATTAGTACGAAATCCACAAAAAGTGGGTCAAATTCCTGCTGGGGCAGAAATCGTGTTAGGTGATGTGACCGATATAGACGCCATTAATCGTTTACTGAAAGGATGTACTCACGTGGTGAGTATGTTGGGCATGGGTACTCCACCTAGCGAACCCACGATTTTTGCTCAATCGACACAGCATATTTTAAGTGCTATGCAACAAGAAGGGATTCTGAGATATATCGTAACGACAGGACTAAATGTTGATACGCCGAGCGATCAAAAAAGTGAGCAAACACAATTTGGCACTCAGTGGATGAAACAAAATTTCCCAATCTCAACTGCCAACAAACAAATTGAATATGATTTACTAGTCAACGCGACGGTAGACTGGACACTGATTCGTCTTCCTTTGATTGAATTAACAGAGGAAAATGTACTTGTCCATACAGATTTGAAGGATTGTACAGGAAATAAAATTAGTGCGAAAAGCTTGGCAAAATTTGTTGTAACACAGCTTTTCTCTAAAGAATTCTCAAGACAAGCACCATTTGTATTTAATCAAGTTTAGTAATTTATTGACAAGGATTGTTTCCTATAATTTTAGAATTATAGGACAATCCTTGTCAATTCAATTCAATTCTTTTTCAAATCGTTTCAAACACCTACAAATCCCCACAAAGAAGCCTACTATCTGTACGTTCTTGTGTTAACATTTCAATTTTTCTATAAATCAATGATCGCACAAACCACAACTAGTACACCGCTAAGTGCCAAAAATCATTTTGAAGTTCTCGACGGGCTTCGAGGAATTGCCGCGATAGGAGTCGTAGTTTTTCACTTTTCAGAATGGCTATTTCCTGACTCTAGCAAAAACTTTATTGGACACGGCTTTCTAGCCGTAGATTTCTTTTTCTGTCTTTCTGGCTTTGTTATTAGTTATGCCTATGATGACAGAATCCAACAAATGAGTCTAGGGCAATTTTTTAAATTACGCCTTATCCGTCTTCACCCATTAGTTGTGATTGGCTCGCTATTAGGAATCATTTTCTGGTTTTGGGCACCCACATCTTTTGATACAAGCAAGTATTCTGTTACACAAATTATTCTGCTTTCTGTCTCATCATTATTGCTTATTCCAATGCCCACTATGGCTGACAGACTACTGAATTTATTTGGATTAAATGCGCCTTCTTGGTCACTTTTTTGGGAATATATCGCCAATATACTTTATGCGACTATTTTGCATAAATTGTCCGTTAAGGCATTAAAAATATTGCTATTTTTTGCTACGCTATTTATCGCCTACACAGCTTATTCCAAAGGCACACTAACAGGTGGCTGGGGAGGAACTACCTTTTGGGATGGCTTAGCTCGCCTTGGTTATTCGTTTATAATAGGTATTTTAATACAAAGAAAGCAGTGGATTATTCAAAATAAAATTGGATTTATTGGTCTCAGTATTATGCTATTGTGCATGATGATGATGCCGTATGTTGGGAAATATTGGGTTTCTGAATTATTGGTTGTTCTATTCTATTCGCCCTTATTAGTATCACTTGGCGCTGGAACTATTAACTACAAGGCTACTCAAAAGGTTGCAAAGTTATCAGGTGAAATCTCCTACCCTCTCTATATGTGTCACTATTGGACAAACTGGTTTTTTGCGGAATATTTAACAAAAACAAAACCCAATACCAGCGAGATTGTCCTAGTGGTCATTTTCTCAACGTTGGCATTGATACTGTTCGCGTATATCGTCATGAAGTATGTAGATAAACCTATCCGAACCTATTTATTGCAGAAATATGGAAGGTAAAGATTAATGTAGGATTGTGAGTGATGAGTTGTGATTGCCCTCAAAAGTAATATTTGGATTCAAAGGCAAAGCTAAAACTCATCACTTTAAGTTAGATCTGTTTGAGGAGGGTATTGTTCTAAGGTTAATCTGATTGTATTTTTCAAAATTTCGGATAATATGCTTAAATCAATATCAGCGATTTTTTTCACATAAATACAACCCTTTTCCATTTTGTATTTTCCTAATCGTGGCAATAGAGTAGACTCCTCTTTATTGCCACGAAAAACATACATAGAAAAGGCAGCTTTTCTTGGTGAAAATGCAATGATTGGTGCATCGCCTTCTCGCCCACTATCGTATATATAATGGTAGGTACCAAAACCAATGATGCTTGGCCCCCACATTTTTGCCTCGAAACCTGATACTTCCGACATCAAATTGATGAGTATTTTACTTTCTTCTCTTTTAGTTTCAGTATCCACAAATTCATCCAGAAATTGGTAAACACTTTTTTCGGTTTCTTGGGTTTTATTTTTTGCCATTTTTAAAGAGGTTTAAACAGCAACTGTGAAATAAAGCATTAATATACAATAATTTACATAGTAATTGAAAAATATTTTCTTCTAAATCTAATAGGTCTACAGACTACTTTTTCAAGAATACATCTTTGTCAAATCCTTGTAAATAACTAATTTTCCACTTACCATTCTCTTTTATTAATCGTACTTTATAGACAAATCCTTTTGAAAAAGTCTTGTCTCCCCAAGTCCACCATACTGTGGCAGTCGTTGGAGCTATATCCGTTTTCTTCAAGACGATTTTATCCCATGGATTATCGCTAGGGTAATCCTGACAACGACACCAAGGATTTGCATCTTCACCAAAAGGAGACATATCTCCGACCATCCATTCTTCTTTTTTCGATTTCAGTTGAGTGTCGATTCCTTTTGCTATTGCATCATAATTTTGAAGAAATTCTGTGGAGAAGTAGCCCGTATTTTGCAATGATGCCATTCTTTTCTGGTGAATTTTGTGGTCTAACCCTATAAAATGCTCTTCCTTTTTGTCACTTATAGGCTCAAAATCTACCTGCGAAGTATTTGATTCTTGCCATTTATAGGCTTTCACAAGTAGGTCTTTAATCGCCTTTTGGTCTAAAGATGTGTTGGTATTAGCACTTTTTTGTGGAGTTACTTGAGCATAAATCGAGATAGCAAAACATGCAAGAAGCACAGACAAAAAAAACGTTGAAGTTTTCATGAGCTTATGTTTATCATTTAGTTGTATGTACAAGAAAAATGGATGGTAATTTAAGGGCTAACAAATGAAATAAAAACATTTTTGTCGAGATATTTGATTCATTTTATTGTCCCAAACAGGGACAATAAAATAATAATACCTATATTTACTTAAACAAAACATTTAACTAAGAAAATTTCACCATGAAAAAAGCTTTCAAAATAATCGGTTGGACATTACTCACGATTGTTATTTTACTTGGAACAGCGATGGGACTTTTTATTTATAAAGTCAAAAATGGCTTTCCTGTATCATACGAAACCGACAAACCTACTATTGATTTTCCCAATAATCAAAAAGCAGTATTAGTCTTTTCGAAAACCACTGGTTTTAGACATTCGGCGTCCATAGATGCTTCTAAGTTAGTCCTGAAGCAATTAGCTCAAAAAAATCACTGGTTTATGTATGAAACTGAGGAGGGCGGTGTTTTTAATCCTGAGCAACTCGCAAAATTTAGTACCGTAATTTTCGACAATTCGACTGGTGAAGTAATTAATGATGAACAAAAAAGAGCCTTAGAACAATACGTCGAAAATGGCGGTGGCTTGATTGGAATTCATGGTGCTGGCGACGACTCACACCACTGGGATTGGTATGAGCAAAATTTATTGGGTGCCAAATTTTCGCATCATGCCCTTGCACAACAGTTCCAAACAGCTGAAATTCAAAAAGATAGTAAAGCAGATAGTACTGTGAGTAATGGATTACCAACTAGCTGGAAGCATGCAGATGAATGGTATGTGTTCTTTGAAAATCCTCGTGCTAAAGGCTTTAATATCATCTATTTTATGGATGGAGATAAAATTGACACTAACGGTTCAATGCCCATATTGGCTTCCGACAAAAATTTTGGTATGGGAAAAGACCATCCGTTAGCATGGTGTAAAAGTATTGGAAAAGGGAAAACATTTTACACCTCACTGGGACATAATGAGGTAGCTTGGAAAAATGAAAACTTCGTTAAACTTATCGAGAATGCAATTAGCTGGACACAAATGAAGTAGTAGAGATCAGGTCAAAACTAAGCGAGGTTTTGACCTGATCTTTTGGTAAAACTTCTTCCATTTTATTGAATAAAATCTGCCATTGATGTTTTTCCATATTAAAACCGTGATCAGTATCCATCAAAAATATAGAAGTATTCGAGTTAAATGTATATTTTCTCAAAATTTCACAACCACCATATACGTCATTTCTTCCTTGAATTATCAAAAATGGCGTACTTACCTCTGGTAGGTGTGTGTATCGCTCAGGTTCTATCCCATTCTCAGGATTCTGAAAGGGGTATCCCAAACAAATGATATGTTTTAAGGTAACACTATCTGCTATTAACGAAGCCACTCGCCCGCCCGAGGACCTCGAAATTACATATACCTTATAATTCTTACTGAGCTCTCTTATTCGACTCGCCACCCGTTGACAACGACCATTTACCGTATGGCGTTGCTCATCACTGAATTGTCGCAAGAGGTGCTGAGCATAGCGCCAGTTGACACCCGCATACAGTATTTGCAAAACACGAACCATAAGTTTATCCCAAAATTCTGAGAGTTGAAAAAAATGACTTAACGTATGTCTAAGCCACCAAATTGGTCCTCCAATTGGGTCTTCCCAAGCAATAGCTATTCCTTTTTTCTGTATATAATGCACTAGCATATAATTCAGATTTATATCTTTTTGCCAGTCATCTCGACCTAGCAATAGGATAAGGGGCGGTTTGGAGTGATGATTCGCCATTGAAGTGTATTTTCGAAGAAAATAAATGAAGATTGAGCAAAAATCAATTCAAACCACTCAAAGATTATACCAAAATTAATACACATTAGTCATCCCGAATTTTAGAATCGGGGTTATTCTTTAAGTTTTTATTAAAAAAGGGGTCGAAAAACAATTTTCGACCCCTTTTTTGATATTACCATGTTCGATATGACTCGGCTCAAGACGCAATCATTGCATCTCTACTGATAGAATATAAATTCAAAATCACCATTCACTCCCTTTCAGGATGATTCATATCTAACTTTATTTATACAACAAATACTTCTTTCTCATTTTTTTGTAATCGCTTAGTCCTGGTTCCCACGAGGCTCTGATTTCTTTTTCCGATTTTCCTTCTTTTAATTGGTTTTTAAAATCAGCAACACCTATCAAATAGTCGATATTTCCAATTTGCTTACTCATACTTCTATCAAAAAACGTATCTTTATCGGGATAGTTATTGTACAAATCTATGATCCATTTAAGGTTGATTTGACAGGTTTTTCTTAATTCTTTGGTATCATATTTTCGCAAATCTATTCCATAACATAGCTCATCCATATACAGCGGAGATTCGCTCATACCTTTGATACTAGTTGGTGTATACGAAAAATCATAAACTCCTTTATACAAAGGGCTACCCAGAATAGTAAAGGCAAAATAAGTACCACGACCATGATTCAAACGTGTACCTTCGAACAAGCATGTTGAAGGATATAACAAAATACTTTGTGGCGTATTCAAATTTGGTGATGGATTGACAGGCAAGACATATTCCATATCATGTTTGTAATTCAAAACCTTCACGATTTTGAGCTTACAGATTTTTTTCTCAGGCAACCATCCTTCTCCATTGATCATTTGAGCAAATTCTGCAATCGTCATGCCATGCGCTATAGGCACAGGAAACTGCCCGATCCCAGATTTTAGTTTCATGTCCAAAATTGGACCATCAACCAAATATCCGTTAGGATTTGGACGATCAAGAATTAGGAGCTCTTTATCAAATTCGGCACAAGATTCCATGACATCTCTGAGCACATTGATATAAGTATAAAAACGGCAGCCTACATCCTGAATGTCATAAATCATCAAGTCAACATCGGCTAAATCTTCTTTTGAAGGCTTACGTTTTTTACCATACAAAGAGATAATTTGAATCCCAGTGGCAGCGTCTTTTTCATCCGAAACCTTTGTCCCATTGCTGGCATTTCCTCTAAATCCATGTTCTGGCCCGAATACTTTTACGATATTGATACCACGAGATAAAAGACTATCCACTAAGTGTTTTTTGCCAATAATCGTGGTAGGATTTGCCAAAATTCCAATTCTTTTACCTTTTAGATACTCGAAATATTGGTCTGTCTGGTCGGCACCAGTTACTATTGTTTTGGGTGTTTTGGATGTTGGCTCGTTTGAGGCAAATAATGCCGACGAACCAAGCATAAGCAATACTGAAAGTAAAAATTTCATAGGCTTTCGGATGAAGTAAAATGAAAAATTGAAATTGGGTTTATGAACAAGTACATTTAAAAAGGTTGATATTTTAGAATGAACTAAATTGCCATTCGCAGCTTCTTACTTTTCTTGTCTTAACACAAGAAAAGTAACAAAAGAAAGTCAAGAAATCCTAAACTCGCCTGCGGCTCAAACAGTAGGATTTCATAAAATCAATCACACAAAAAACACAAGACTCTAATTATTAATCACTTATAAAAATCAAAGATATTATTAGTTTCAAACATACGAAGATAAATAAAAATCACTATCCCTTTCTAAGGTTTATCTCTTCCGATAAATCTTTCATTTCCTAATAAAAACTGAATGGCTCTAGCGATATTTCTCTCTCTACTTTCTTCTGATTTTAGGTTTGCAATATATCTTACGATTTCCTTTTGAACCGATGGTGTAAGTTTTTCAAACACTTGCAGGGCTTCAACATTTGAATTTAAAGCTTGCTGTAAATTGGGATGAATAGCTATTTCTCGGTTTTCATTATCAAATGTAATCTCAACTTCTAATATTTCTCCTATCCTTTTGGGAGAGTTTTTCAACATCACAGTATTAATATAAAAACGCCATTCACCAGCATATTTTACTAAAGTCTGTCGAAACTCCTGTTGATTTACTGTTCCACAAACGGGAATTGGCCCTTTATCTTTTTTTGCAAGTTCAAAAATAGATTCCAATATTTCTTGTGGAATTTCTAGATATGGATTCACTCCAATTATTTTGAGTTCTCCCGAAAATGAAAACCTCTTTGATGTCATAATCGCTGAAATTTAATCAAAAGCAGTATTAAGTTCTGCAAGAAAAAGATTGACATTTTGTTTTATCGAACGTACTACTGACTGAAACTGATTAATCATCTGGCTTCGTGCGTGGAGGTCATCCGCAAAGTAAATACCCCCTTTTGAAAAATTCACCGATTTGTTAGCGTTAATCATGTTTTCGTCAAATTGGTACATCAACCACCTTTCCTTTGTGTTCTGTAATAAGGTTGTTTTGCCTGAATTACTAAACTTTGGTTCGGTAAGCATATACCATACAAATGACGATATTTCATGCTCGTTTTGATTCAGCCAAACATTACGTAATAAATTTCGACTAGTATTAATTTCGACCTTTTTTCCCTTTGGATTTAAAGTCGCAAACCCAAGACTTGCTCCTAACACACCTGCTCCAATCGCTACGCCATTGTTCAGTGATTCATTCGAAATTAACACGGTAGCAATACTCGATGCGGCACCAATTACGATAGAAGCAACCGTAAACTTGGTGGTTTTACTCGAATTGGCATTATCCACAAAATTGGCAATTTGGTCAATCCGCTCACCTTCGCAATCAAGCTCGGCGCTGAGAGCATCTATTTCAGAATTCGCCATCCACACACGATTATCAATTTGTTGTTTAAGCGTATTTAAACGAACCATCGATTCGAGGCTTTTTTTGTTGGGTTTGTTGACTATTTCATGAACCTCATCATTAATTCTTAACGCATTCATGATAAGAATACTTGCCTCTGAAAACTTAGGTTTGAGGGCAGTATTGGCTTTCAGCACTGAATCTGAATTGGTGGTAATACCATACCTAAAATCAGTGGTATTCTGGGGAGGAATACAATAGCTTTCTTTGGCAATAGACAATAGGGTTGTATTTTTCTGAACAGCACAAGAAAAGTTCAGAAAAATCAAACTCAGACACCCAATGACTCGAAGGTTAGATAAGGTTTTCATTCCAAAAAGACTTCATAGTGAGAATATTATTCAACATATGAGGCTAAATATAGACAAAAAATAAAGGGCTTGCATCTAGATACAAGCCCTTTATTTTTTAAAATTATAACTTATTTCTTGCCAGTTAACCAAGTTTCAGAGGTTGTTCCCCCAGCAGACTCTTTAGAATAAATAAGTAAATCCGTTGATGTCAACGTTTGTAATTCTCCTTCTGTCACCTCAGTCTTGTCTTCAGAAGTAATTGTAATTTTTGTACCGCTTACTTTGTAAGTAAACTTTTCGGTTGTTAGAGGTTGTCCATCCATTGCCGATGATGAAATCCCTGTACCATCTGCATTGAATTGCATATAACTACTTGCACTTAAAGCAACAGTAATATCCATATTCATCGCTCCTGTTACTTTGCTACGAAGTTTGGTGAGTGACCATTTGCCAACAACACCTGCAGGAGTAGCATCATCGTTTTTCTTACAAGATGTAACGAACAAAAGAAAAAGAACTGGTAAAATTAATTTGATTTTCATAAAAATTTATTTATTGAACATTAGATAGAAATTACAAGTGTAAAATATATTTTCTCAATTAATCCTTCAAAAAGCGCTTTTACATAAGCAGATTTGTCAAGGTTTTTTTTAGAGACATCAAAATTAATATAAATTATGACACAAAAACATTAAACTTATTAAACGGACTTTTTATCGTATAATTTGCTATTTTACTTTAAATACAAACTCCCAAGTCCTCACTGAGTTTGATGTGAGTACCTTTGGAACATAGTTCTCACGAGGCTTTCCGTTGACATGGTAAAGTCTTTCTGTAGGAATTTGAAAATTGATATTTGTCTCTTTCAAGTTAAAGCCCTCAATGGCACCTAGTAAACCTGCCATTTTAGTTCCTACGACTACTGGCTTTTTGAAAGAGTCAAAACCAATCGCCATCCCTTCGCCCATGCTTCCTGTCCAATGACCTACCATAACAACTAGTTTTCCTTTAAAAATTTTCTTACGTGGATACACATACTCTATCCAATGGCGTTTGGTGTCGAAGTCTTTTTCATCATATTCATGCTGTTGATATGGCATAGGATGGTCAATAAATCTTCCCATGATAGCTCGTGCAACCGTGGAGTTGCCTCCGCTAGGCGTGTCTGTCAAGTCGAGTATTAAAATAGGAAAATAAATTAAAGAATCAAGCGCTTGGTCAAATGTGTTGATTAAGTCATTGTTCCATAAACAGTTATTGATTTTGAGATAAGCCTTATTTTTAGACAATAATTTTACTTCCATCAAGGGTTTAGCGTTATCAGAAAATGGCTTCTTATCCAATTCAATCACTTGGGGATGTCCTTCAAAAATAGTTTCTATCACTCTTGGTTTGTCATGCGTACCTGCAAACAACATATCCAAGGCAAACTGTTTCATGCCATTAGTGTAATGCTGAGTAAATTTTGGAAGAAACACCGCCAATTGTTTTCGTACAGAATCGCCATTGAATTTGATAATTTCAGCACCTATTTTCAGCCCAGCTTTTTCAGCATTACTTCCTGTTTTTATATCCGAAACCAAAAATTTACCCGCTTTTTCTTCTACATAAATATCTTGTCCAGAAGGTACAAGTCGATTAGAAGACTTCAGATTAACATTCAAAGAGGAATGCCCATTATGAAGTTCAATCAGCATATTTTCTAACAGTCTAATAAAGTCTTGATTAGTGTTGATTGCCGCAACTTGGGGTTTATATAGCTCTTTTACCTTATTCCAATCAATTTGTTGTTGGGGCAAATAAGCATAATGTTGGTCGATGGTATCCCAGAAAGTATCAAAATCTTTTTGGTATTTACTTTGAGCGTTTGTATTAAAACAAGAAAGGATGAAGAGGATAAGACAGTAAAAAGGTTTCATATATGATTTTTTTAGGCTAAAATAGTCCTTGCTTCCCTTTTGTCATTCGAACATTTTACCAAAGGTAGAATTTCATGGAAAAGCGGTTGAGAATTTATAGCAAAAAAAAGTGTCAGATTTCTCTGACACGATCTGTTTAATTATTGGTTAAAAAGCTCTTTTATGAGAAGTCCGAAACCACTCCACTGACAACTCCCATCTAATTTTTGAAGATTATATGCTCGAGATTTCAGATAATAAGTTTCGGTGGTCGAGCATCCTACATCTTTAGCTCTCGAAAGGCTTGATAAAAAATTCTTGAAAAAATCAATATTAGCCTCATTCATTATATGTGTAGATATTAGCTCACCATTATTGATCGTAGATGGAGCTCTCGCCATAAATGGCTGTGGACTCATCGATGGATTCATATAATATCTGGATACTAAAGTTCCATTTTCCTTAGTAATCAAAACAAGACGATTGAAATTAGTAAAGCAATTGCTTGTATTGACCAGCACCGAAAACGATTCTCCCTCTGCTAAGTCTAATAATGGATTGGTAGATGAGGTGGCAATTGTATCAGTAGAAAAACTAGTTTGACAGGCTTGCCTCGAACGAAAATTTGATGCGATTGTGTCTTGAAGGTTTAAAACCCAAATGCAAATAATAGCTAACGAGTAGCGAATAAGTGGAGTCTTTATCATATTGAACTATTTTTTTGACAAAGACTCCGTAATTTTTCAAATGTTGCAAGCAAGGCAACTTTTTTATTCTTTTACTGAAAAAGTTTGTAATTCTCCATAGGTTTGAAAACCTAATTTTGCATAAATCGGCTCACCCATAACTGAGGCATTTAAAACAGCGATAGAGCATCCTTCGTTTTGGGCTTGAGTCAACAAACGTTCTGTAATTTTACGTCCTATTCCTTTGTTCCTACCAGCGGGAAGTGTGCCAATCGTATGTAAACCTGCCACCTTGTTGGAGTCAACAAAAAGAGTTCCACAACCCAAAATCTCCCCTTCTTCAGCATACACAAACGCTTTTACTTGATCCGACTGGTGCAATGCATTCGCAAATACATCGGCGTTGAAATGGTATTTAAAAGCTACAGTAGCCACATGCGCATACGCCAAAATCTCCTCTGTATCCACAACTTGATGAATTTCAGGTGTTTCTTCAAAAGGAAACTGAGCATCCTCTAAAGACATTGCCATATTCTGTAGACGAAAATTAAATAGGAATCGCTCGTCATGCTGAATGGCATGAGAACCCGATGTGGCTATTCTTGCAGGAAAATTATCAGTTGGTAACAACTCCACAATGGCATTCAAGGCTTCGGCAGAGTTTTCGAGCTCGAAAACTCGTTTGGGCCAATCAGAGTTTTGAATAGGGCTGTATTTGAAATAGGGCGTTTGTCTGAGCGACTGATTCAAACTACCTACCAAAGTCCAATATTCGAATAGATTTTTAACAATAATATCGTTCATAAAAGCTAAAGAGGATGTTTAATATTTGGGAACAATCTTTTCCTAAATCTAGGAATAATGATAACTTTATTTTCAAAAGAATGATTCCCTTTCGCTTTTATACAGCTTTAAACTTCGAATGAATCAAAGTATGTTAATATTGCCATTTCTACTTTAGGATTGAGTTGAATAGTTTGATCAAATAGTTCTATTCTTAGTTTTTGGTACAAAACGACGGCATTTCTCAAACTTTTTAGTAGGTCTGCTTTTTGATAAGTTGGAACCGTACTAATCAAAGCTTGATAATCAAGCGTCTCTAGTTCCATTTCAACTTTTCGAACGCCTCTTGGCAAATTACCATTTTTGATATGCAATAATGGCCCTAAAACTACCATTCGTAAAAAGCCTAAAAAATCTAAAGCTTCAAGGTACTCTCCACGTCCAATTTTGAGCAAAGCATAATGTATCCAAGTCCAAAAACGGTCTTCAATCCACTGGTAGTCAGGATAAGGGAATTGAGCTTCTGAGTCCTGAATAGCTTGTTGGAGTACGTTATTTTTATCGAGTAAAATAAATGGCGTTTCTACCCGTACTTTAAACTCGTCGAGGGTTACAAATTTTAAATCCACATGCAACAAAGGATTGTCATAGAGACAAATAAGTAAGCGAGGCTCCCCAACATGTTCTCCCGTAAATCCAGATAAAAAATCTCCCAAAGATTCGGCAATAGCGAGCATATTGGGCTTGTGAGGTGCTATTTTTTCTTTGGTAACAATCACCAAATCAAGATCTGAAAATTCATCTATTTGTTGAGTTATCCACGAACCTCCTACTGCGACACCAAGAATGCGGTCATCTTTTTCGAGAATACTTTTAACGCGGTAAGCAAAATCAGTTTGTATCATGGTTTTGTTTGTAGTTTAGGGATATAAAGCAAAAATCCCAACCACGGAGCTAAAGGAGCGCTGGTGATTGGGATGTTGGAGAATTTATTGGTTTTATAATTTTTACCAAGTCCAATCTAATTGTTCGTAATATGGAATTTTCGACTCTTCACAAATATTCAAAAGTCGTTGCTTTACAGGACGTGCATTGCCTATTCCAACTTTAGGAATGATGATATGCGAGCTTGACTGGATTTTGGCATAAAAATAATCACTCGTTTCAGTCACGTTTTCAATTTGATTATATGCAATAGTGGCGGCACGCTCGCCATCACCCATAAGCATATTATCCATAAAAAACTCACATTCTATTTCTTTTCCTGAGCTATTGCCAAATGTATTTTGAACATATTTGGTTATCTCATTTTTATAATACCCACGAACCAATCGTGGTAATGCCATAATTACAACGCCACCCACCACAATAGAAATTAAGGCAACAGTCAAGTGATTTTGAGTGTACAAATAATACCCAGAAATCGCTGAAACTGCCAAATAAACACCTAAGATTTTAGAGGGTGAAAACTTAAATAATTTGTTTTCTGAAGCTACAAAAAGCTCATGCTGAAGATAATCTTCTTCTTGAAGTATAAAACGTATATTCATGGTAAATTATATTTTATTGTGTATTGATTACTTTGGTATTAGTGCAAAATTAACTTTATCAATTATTCAACATTGATAAGCCTGTTTATTAGTTTTTTTTACAGAACCGAATCTTTTCATCAGCTCCTAAGGAGCTTTTACAAAGGGAAACAAGATAATTCTCTTTTATTCAAGCTTATTTTGCTCGCTAACTAAATAATTAAAAAATTACATTCACAATTCATAACTCAGCACTCATAATTAATTGATAAGGCATCCATCTCCAAAAACTTCCCCTCGAAAGCGGATTGGGGTGACGTCGATGCCGTCTTTAATCACCACCACTTGATCCCAATTTCCTTTGGTGTACATATCAGTACTGAAATGGATGGTATCAAAAGGAAGTTTATCACCCAAAATATATTTCCTCACAAGCATCTCAGTTTTGTCAGACGACGAGGATTTATAAAACTTTCCTCGCAAAATATAAGTATTACGATCTACGGTAAAAGGTTTAGCATTTTTTACAATCTGCCCCGTATTAGTGTTAAAATCTATCTCGTTGAATTCAAAGGTTGCTAAAGAAAAAGTAGAATCATTTTTCGCCAAATCAAAATCTTCAAGTGTCCATTTAACATACTGTCCTGTGCGAATAATATTACAAGAATCTTTAACCAAATCAGTAAGACTGTAGCTCATGACTTGTTTGCCTTCATGAAAAAAACGTAATGCTGTTTTTTTAGTTATTTTTCCTCCCGAAATTAAATCATCCATCACAACCACATTTTTGCCATCATTGGTGATAAATACTGACATGGCAGCAAAGCCTTTTTCTGGAATTGAATACAACAGATTCCCTTTTGAATCAGTCATATTCCAATTATTCTTCTTTAATTTAAAGGTAAACTGTTCGTTTCTTGACCGTATAACCGTTTGATTTCTAGGCTCATCAGCCCAAGCATTTCCAATAGTAATACCGATATAAAAGAGCGTAAAAATGATATTTTTCATGCTTAATTTTGGATAATAATTGCTGTATTTTCTAAACGAATATACAAATTTGTTTGAATTTTGCTCTTTTATCAATCAAACCAACCTCAAAAAATATTCATTTTAACATCAGTTTTATCTGATTTCAAAACTAAGACATTTTAATTAATTTGTACCCCTATTAGTGAAACTATTTTTTTAGTTACATTTTTAAATACTTAGTTTGAACAAAAAAAAATCCTCCCAGGTTGTGAGAGGATTCGTAAACATAATTTCAGTTTTTCTGGGAAAATCAGTCCCAAACACCATTCCCTGTGGTAAGGATGAGCGGAGCGCCGTCGGTTACAACAATCGTATGTTCGTGTTGAGTCATATAGCCGCCTTTATTTCCTACCATCGTCCAACCGTCTGAAAGCGTTTCGGCAATAGTAGAGTGCGTAGAAATAAAAGTCTCAATCGCCACGACTGAATTTTTCTTAAATTTGTCAAAATTAAGTCGGTTTTTATAATTCAAAATCTCGTGAGGAGGCTCATGTAATCTTCTTCCAACGCCATGACCTGCCAAATTTTTGATTACTTTATAACCTCTTTTCTTCGACTCTTTTTCAATCATTTCGCCAATATCTGCAATTCTTACCCCTTCTTTGATATGCTCAATAGCTATTTTCAGAATTTCTTTGGACGCATTCACAAGTGGCTGATGATTATGGATATCCTCCCCTACCACAAATGAACAACCGTTATCAGAGTAATATCCACCAAGTTCGGCCGATACATCTATATTAATGAGCTCGCCTTCTCGCAAAATCCTTTTATTTGAAGGAATTCCGTGACAAAACTCTTTATCAATACTAATACAAGCCCAGCCAGGAAATTTGTACGTTGCATAAGGTGCCGATTTTGCACCATACGATTTTAGAATCTCTGCCCCAAAATCATCTAATTCTTTGGTTGACATACCAACTTTGGCATATTCACACATTTTTTTGAGTGTTATGGCAACCACTTCACTAATTTTCTTAATACCAACTAATTCTGATTCATTTTTGATGAGCATGTTAATTGCTTGTTGTTTTGATTTGGTAAAACTCGTCAGATAACTCAGCTTCCAAAGGAATACTTGTTATTCAAATACAAAACTACTTTAAAAATCTGAAAGTTATGGTACTATCGTGATACCAACGAATCAGAAGTGGATTTTTTGCATCAGATATGTCTTCAATACTTACATCTTTTCCTGTACCATAGTTTACCTGCCAGTGTGGATTTTTATTGACACCTATCATCAGAACCAACTTACTTCCTTTGGATAACTGCTTACAGGTCATATAGTTGTGACGAATACTGAAAGATTCGATGGTATTTGGTTTAAGTAAATTTCGTTTTGATATATCCTTGGACATACTTGCTCGTTGTACTACTTCGCTGAGTGCCAAATATTTACTATTGGGAAGTTTTTCATATAAGGTAAAAACAAGATCAACGTCTTTTTTAGAAATACTTATATTGAGATTCACATCGTAATAGCCACTCAAGATAATCGGTTCTTTGAACTCTTCTGTCTCATAAATAATTTGTTCAGGTAATGGGCTTAGTGAATCCGTCAACAATTTTGGAAACGCGCCAATTTCTTCTCCTGCTGGTCGGTAAATACTTCGATCTTTGAAATCAACCTTTTGTTGATGAAAACCAGTCTTTTCGGGTTTTGCTTTTGAAAGCTTATTTGGTAAAAGATAATAACGCTGTTCGGTATTGAACATTTGGTTCAAACTTCCCACATGTCTCCATTCATTTTTACCTATCACCTCAAAATTCACCTTGTCACCCAAAAGTTCAGGTAGGGTTTTACCCTTAAAAATCGAATCAAACCATTTAAAAATTATGCCATTAATTTTAATTTTTGCCACACTATCAATTGGCCATCCACCTAGACTGTCTCTTTTTGTTCCTTGAGCAGAGGCATGATCGTAAGGACCAATTAACAATTGATGTTGTGCGCGGGGGTTATGTTTGAGATGTTCATTATAATAATACATGGCTCCTGTTTGATCATCATCCCAATACCCAGTAATGGTCAATACTGGAATATTAATTTTGGCAAATTCAGCGCCTTGGGGAGTCATACTTTTCCAGTAATTATCATAAGTAGGGTGTTGTAACCAGCGTTGAAAGTTTGCATTAGGTTTTCCATAAAGAGAGTCTATGGAGGCAAACTTTAGCCCTTTTTTGTAGTAATCAAAAAATACTGAATCCCATTTTGAGGAATTCAGAAACTCTTCAAAATTAGTGAGCTTATGAACATCTACAAATCTAAGCCATCGGTAGGCATAACTCATAAAGACTCCGTTATGCATAGGAAAATCAATTCCTGCACCTACAGATACCTGTGGCACAATGGCTTTTAATGCTGGATGTATTTTTTTGGTACTTGCCCACTGACTAAAACCTAGGTAACTTCCGCCTGTCATTCCTACTCGACCATCGCACCATGGTTGTTTACTTAACCAATCAATGATCTCATAGGCATCTTCGGCATCATTTTCAAAGGGTTTTAATTCACTGGAACTGCATTTCTTTCCACGAGTATTGATAATCGCCAAATTATATTGATACCGTTTGGCGGCGTTAGAAATATCCAGAAGTAAATTTTTACTACTGTCGGCATAAATGTCATACCAAATAATACAGGGTTGAGGCTTAGTTTTGGCGTATACAAACATCGCACAAACCGTATTTCCATTTTTTAGTGGAATTTGTACATTGTCTTCTTGGACAAATAATGAATCTTCAGTTCTTTGTGCATTCAGTTGGAAATAGAATAAAATTCCAAACAAAAAAATTAGAAGTGTTCTCATCGTTATTGATTTAGGCTAATGGAATATTATTCTAAAATACTAAAAATCAAAAACATATAATCACCACACACTCATTGAAGTGTCCTTAAGACTTTTGTAAAACCAAGATATTCTTTTTACTTTTTCAGAAAAACTAAACGCCAAACTGTTTTAAATGATGGTCAAGATGCTTGTAAAACATATTATTCCATTCTGTCTTATTTAATTTCCCAAATGAGTGAGACTCTTTCTGGTCAAAATAGCCCTCCCCTAATTGCTGTGTTTGGGAAATAAAATTAATAAGGCGATTTTTTTCAGTCTCAAAATCCTTTTGGTCGGTGATAATGAAAGCAGGAGCCGTTTTTAAACTTTGTTTATATGGTACTTCATTTACGACAAAATTCTTCACAAATGATTTCAGAAAGAATTTAAGCAAGAAATTGGGCTTAGGATGCTTGTCTTCATAAACCAATTCATAGGTCACCGCGCAATGCGCCAGCATTTGGGCAACACTCATTTTACCCCATATTGGTTGTGAATCCTTGTGAAGGGTATTAATTCTTTGCGTAATTTCTTGAGAAACTTCCGAGGTAAAAATATTTGGTAAAGCCATGACGAGATTAGAGTAAGTTAAATGAGGATTTTTTGATAAAAATAGGAAATAGTTTACATACTATAAAGAAAACCAAATACTTATGCAACGGGTAAGTTTCTTAGCTTAACTCGTGGGAGAAAACTCCAACGAGGGCGAATTTGCAATACTAATCCTTCATACAAGTGATGTTATAACCGCTTAACCTTATTATATCTCGACCAACTATGATTTTCACTTTCATTTATCCGATTTATCTATCTTTAAAATAAAAACCAAAACACCTTTTGTATGAACTGTCCAAATTGTTACACGCCTGTTTCAATCCACAACATCAACATCCAAACCGATATGGGTAAATGTGATGCCTGCCAGCAAGTATTTAAGCTCTCCGAATCATTTCATCGCCCACCTTCACAAACAACCTATTCTTATGAAATAGATTTGACCCAAGTTCCCGAAGATATGTATTTAACCAAAGATATTGATGGGATTACTTTACGGATAAAAAACTCCATTGGCTATGGGTTAATAGTCAGTTTGCTTCCTATTTCAGTCTGGTCATTTTTCTATTTTTTGGCCTCTGAGATCATCGATTGGGAATCATTGCAGCTGATGGTTAAATCGTTCGTCTTGGGTTTTGGAATTTTATTTGGAGGATTTATGACTTGGTTATTCCTACAATCAATTTTTGGTGAACTCATTATCAATCTCACCAATAGAGGAGGAAATATTGAAAAAGGAATCAAAATATTTGGTTGGCATTCCAGCTATTTATTTGACTGGAAAGGAGTTTCGGGTATTGAGGAAGAAGTTGCCTATTACCAAAATAAAGACCAAGTTCAGCCTTTTCACAAAATAGTCATTTATGCCAATCAAAGAATCGAAATTGGTGAATCGCTAACGGAAGAAAAACGCTATTTCGTCCTTAAATTTTTGCAATATTATTTAGGGAAAGTTAAAACTACGGGTAAGTTGCAGTAGACGTTATACCTTTGTTGAAGTAGTATCCAACAAACTTTGCGTCAGCAACAAACTACCGAAATTTTGCCCACAGTACTTAGCTAGTTGCTTACACTAGACTCGTTGGAGAAATCTCCAACGAGGGCGAAATCATTTCTTTTTTCTAATCAAATTCTAAGCCCAATCTCTCTTTTTACTTTAAACTCTCCTATCAAAATTACATCATACCTATATAAATTATCAATTTGATACAATAACCATTTCACCTATCGAATTGAATTCATTCATTTCAAAAATAATTTGTAGACAATATGAAAACGCTAGAAAATAAAGTAGCTATAGTAACTGGTGGAGCATCAGGAATAGGTTTAGCAGTGGCAATAGCTTATGCGAAAGAAGGAGCAAAAGTTGTCATTTCGGACATTAACGATGAACATGGTGCTAGCGCAGTGAAGCAGATTGAAGAGCTTGGTGGCGTAGCAACTTACATTAAAGCCGATACGTCAAAAGCTGAAGAGGTAGAGGCCTTAGTCAATGGAACTGTAAGTACTTTTGGAGGTCTGGATATTATCTGTAATAATGCTGGTATTGGCGGTCAACTAGCCAACACTGGAGATTATAGCTTGGATAGTTGGAGAAAAGTATTGACTGTTAACCTTGATGGCGTGTTTTACGGCTGTAAATATGCGCTTCAATATATGGAGAAAAACGGTGGCGGTGTGATTGTCAATATGGCGTCTATCCATGGTTGGGTAGCAGCTCCAATGTCATCAGCTTACACGACTTCGAAACATGCAGTGATTGGTTTGACCAAGAATATTGGTGCAGAATATGCTCAGAAAAACATCCGTTGTAATGCGGTTTGTCCTGGGTATATCCAAACACCCTTGTTAGACCAAGCATCTGGCGACATCAAAGAGGCTTTGGCAGCGAAACATCCTATTGGAAGATTAGGTCGCCCTGAAGAGGTAGCAGAGTTAGTACTTTTCTTAAGTACTGATAAAGCTTCATTCATTACAGGAGCTGCCTACTTGGTCGATGGTGGATATACTGCTATCTAATAATGCCAAAAATAAGAGAAACCCAATGCCGATAAAGGCATTGGGTTTGCTTTAATACTCCCAATTTCTAATAATGTCGTCATGACATTATTAACCAGTTCATTCTATTTTCTACACTTTCAAAAAAACTTTATTCTTGTATAGTATTTTTAGTAAAATCACCTGAGTAAGCGTTATTGAGCAGGCTGTCAATACATTATGCCAATGCTCTGGACTGTGTAGAATGAGTCCTCCAAAAAAGAAATTGGCGGTATGTCCAAAATTCACAATTCCTTCAGATGCCATGTAAATCAAGATGGAGTTTGAGCCAATCCAAATAAAGGGTGCTGCCCATTTTTGAAAACCCCAAACGTCTATGATCAGATAGAATACCACAAAAAACCAAATAGAAAACCCTCCCACTACACACACAAAGGAGCTTGACCATAATCTTTTATTGATGGGAAATGATATATCCCAAACTAAACCAATTAATACCAAAACAAGTCCAGCAATTGCCAACACAGCAATTTTCCCGTAGGAGGAATTGTAGTATTTACTTCTTAAAAAAGTAGTTGTAAAAACGCCCAAAAGTGCCGTACCAATGGCTGGAATAGTTGATAGTAAACCTTCGGGGTCAAACACTTTGCTATGTAATCTTCCTGGCAACAACAATCTATCAATATATGATTCCAAGGAACCTTCTTTTGTAAGTACTCCAGCTCCAAAACCTGGTACTGGCACCAGTTTCATCAGCGCCCAATAAAGCACCAAAATAAACACAAACCAATACACTTGTTTTCTAGTATCTGCATTAAGGTAAATAAGTCCAGCAAAAAACCACGCCAAGCCAATTCTTCCCAATACACTTGCCATACGAGTCTGTTCGTATCCATTCCATTTAAATAAACCATTAACAACCATTCCTAGAAAAATCAGGGTAATGGTACGCTTCAACATACTCCAATATAAAGGCTTTTTAATGTTAAAGGGTAATTGATAAGCCTCTGCGACAGATGCCTCCTGAACTTTTTTTTGCATAGAAAAAGGCATAGAAGCCCCTGCAATAAACAAGAACAGCGGAAATATCATATCATAAAAAGTAATCCCGTCCCATGCGGTATGATGTAGTTGCTCTGACATCCACTCAAATGCTGGGATATGCGTAGTTTCTGCCAAAGCATGAATGATATGTTCACCACTCATAATCCAAAACATGTCAAACCCACGAAGCGCATCCAGCGAAATGAGTCTTAGATTTTTTGACTGATTGCTCATATATTAGTTTGTCGAAAAACGTTTTCTATTTTCTTATTTAATACTCATAATTCTTCATTCCAACTTAGAGTATGTCTAAAAATTTTATTTGGTATTTGTAGAAGAAACAAAATTTCCTTTCGCAACTCCTTACTTTTCTTGTCTTGACACAAGAAAAGTAACCGCGCGGCGGCCGCAAAAGAAAGTCAAGAAATCCTAATCGGAGTGGCGAACCACCTCGCC
Organism: Cellulophaga sp. BC115SP; assembly: GCF_009905545.1. GTDB lineage: Bacteria > Bacteroidota > Bacteroidia > Cytophagales > Spirosomataceae > Flectobacillus > Flectobacillus rivi. The sequence goes on from NZ_JAAALB010000024.1 coordinate 70,790, forward strand.
TGTGGCTCAAACAGCAGGATTTCGGAAAAACAAATACAAACTTTTTTATTTTTCATGACTTATAAAATTTAAACATGCTCTTACTTGTATGCTTCAACAAAAGCTTTTTGATACTTCTGATGAAGCTTTTGAGCCAACAAAATACTATTACCTTGCGTAGTGGTCGGAAATGATTTTTGGGTAGTGACCCATTTCCATTCCCAAGCACGAATTTGCTCATCGAATGACTTCAAATCAGGCTCCTTATTTTCCGACATAGCTTTTGTTAATTCTTGAAAGAACTGCGTCCAACGAGGTTTATAGAAATCATTCAACAAACCACTCCACTGACGATTAGAATATTCGTGCAATGGACTATTGGCATCGCCCCAAAGCGTTACCAAATCTCTGGTATTTTGCTCGTACAATGCTTTTTCTTGTGGTGTATTTCCCCAAGATCTGGCCGAACTAATCCAAGGACCAAGCATAAAATCTTTACGTGTTGCCAATAAAGCATCCATATCGGCAATCAAAGTTAAAAATGCCTCTGAGTCTTTTTTGAACTGAACAGCATTTTTATCCTTGTAAGAAATTTTCCATTTTTTCTGTAAAATCAAGGCATAATTAGCCAAAACCTGACGCGTAATGTCTACCAAATCATATTGAAAACCGTCTGCATTTACTCCTTTTTTAGATGCTTCCACAAACAAATCCCAAGCAGGCAATAAATCTTGTGGAGCGTAATTCAAGCGAGTACGAGTCCAAATTGTAGTTGAATCAAAAGTAGGACGACCTGTAACAATTGACTCAGCACCATCACGAATGTCTTTGCCATTATAAACCGTTTTTCTTAAAATTTGCCATGCATCTACTAAGCTCTTGTCCTCTGTTTTGTAACGGTTTTTGGCATATTTCACCAACCACTCGTTCAAATCCACAGGAGTCGTTTGCCAAGTATGTTGCATCATCAATTCATAAATCACAGGATTTTGCTCAATTGCCTCCATGGTTAGACCTATTCCTTGCAAATTCTTTGAATTTGGGTCATTGAGTGCCAATGCTGGTCCTGATGCAACTCCTTCCATTCGTCCAAATAGGTTGACATTTCCTCCAAAATTATTCAACATATTCCAAATCCACGGTTTCCCGTAAAAGGCATCAGTTCTTTTCCATACAGGTTCAATTTCAGTCGCTAAATCCAAAAGCAACATTTTGTCATTAGGCACAGCATTTAACAATGCCTCGATTTGGGGAGATTTCCAGAATTTTCTATCACTATAAAACAACCAACCTTGCATTACCCAAATACCTTTGGGGTCTGCCTGACGAATACCTTCATAAATTCTTGCACTCAATTTTGACAAATAGGCTGGCTCGTCTGTTGGAGGTTCATTTTCGTTGAAAGTATCAGCCGAATACAAGTGATTTGTACCAAAAAGTTTAGTCTGTTTGTCAATAAACTTTTTCCCTAGTTCTGCAAAAAGCGGATCTTCTGAATCAAGGATATAAGTATCGCCAAAGCCATTAGTCCAGTTTGTGGCTTTGAGCTTGGCGTTAGGATATTTCTTTTTAAATGCCGCTGGTACGTGTCCCGTAAAGGCAGGCAATACAGGTGTCATGCCCAAAGCTCGCTCTCTTTGAAGGATTTTGACCTGCAAATCTTTGTGTGATTTCATCCAGCTCACTGGTAAAGGACCACCCCAACCATCTAAGTTTCCCATCCAAAACCATGAGAAATAGGCAGGTCCACTGAAAAAGTCTTTTAGATCATTGTCCGAAAAGCCCATTTCATTGTATACCTCTCTCCATGTGAATTCTTCGCCTGTAATGGCCAATGGCATATTGATACCATGCATCGCCATCCAATCAATTTCTTTTTGCCATCTTTCCCAATTCCACCATGACATACTGTAGTTGAAGGTACAATAGTTGAGATAATAACGGTATTGGTAAGGCGTAGTTTTGGTGATTTTTGCTGTAAGCTGTGGTAATTTAGAAGGCAAATCAAGGTTTTCACCATTCCATGTAATTTGACAATGACAGTACTCAGTAAGGTAGTAATACAAAGCTGAAGCAACGGATACACCATTATTTCCTCGCAATATAATTTTATTGTTTTTACTTTCTATTTCGAAAAGATCTTTCGGTGCAGAAGCAGAAAGGGACTCAACCACAAATGATTGCGCTCTTTGCGGAATCACACGTCCGATGAGTGCATGCGATTCTTTTAAATTTAACTGTGCCATTGCATCTGTGCCTACAAGTAGACCCAGCAATATGCCACATATTTTGAGAGTTTGGTAAAATGTTTTCATTGAGGTATTATAATTAAGTTGATAAAACAAAGCACAAGCATTCATTTGAGCTTTATTAGGTAGGATAGATAGTAAGATTTTGATTACCTCTGACAAGAAAATGACGCTTGTCAGAGGCAAATAAAACACTAACGTATTTTGTTATACGCTATATCAAAATTTATGAGAGTGATTCCTAATTCAATAAATTTTATATGATTTGATAAAAGTTATGAGTGTGAATTTGACGTTATTTTTTCAAAACTCCACACTCATAACGCATCACTTATTAATAGCCTGGATTTTGCTTCAAGTTTGGATTCAACTGCAAGGCATTACGTGGAATTGGGAAAATTCTACGGTAAGTGTCAGTGTTGGTTTTGAAACCCCATTTGTTTTCAAATTTCCCAAAACGAATCATATCATTACGGTGCCAAGCTTCAAAGGCAAATTCTCTTACACGTTCAGCATAAAGACCTTCTAGATCAATCGTTGAAAGCGCAGGTGAAGTTGTACGTTGAGAACGTACTTGATTAACCAATGACACTGCCGTAGCACCAGACGTAGGCGCACCTCCACGCAAAATAGCCTCCGCTTTCATCATCAAAACATCCGCATAACGGAATACAGGAATATCGTTATTTTGATCACGGTTCAATGAAGTAGCATCAGGATAGAATTTGATATTGCGATACCCCATATTCCAAGCAATTTCGTCATTTCCTGCATCAAATGAAGCTACACTCTGACGCAATACGATATCTGGTGTTAGGTTTACTTGGAAAGTTTTCGATTCTGTAGGGTTGCTACCTTTGTAAAATTGATCATATCCCAAATTGTTGGTGGTTACTGTAATTGGAGTAACACCATCAGCCATAAACTGTAAACCTGTCAACCATTGTCCATTACGAATATCGTTAGCATCGTTGAAATAAGCATAATATTCTGGTAAAGTACTTGCAGAACCTGCTGGAGTATATGGCATACTAAAGCGTTTTGCCATACTTCTTGGTACTTGATAACGAGCATGAATATTTACCGAACGGAATGGGAAGCTGTTTGTCATTGTTGGATTGTATGGAATCGCAAAGATGAACTCTTTCATTTGTGGTCCATTGCTTGGGTAGAACATCTGCAAATACGATGCTCTTGGCTCAATTGAATACTTTCCAGTTGCAATCACTTTATCACAAGCCGCAATACAATCATCATAACGTTTAGTACCTGTGTACTCTTCAGCATTCAAATACATCTTTGCCAAAAGCGCATACGCAGTCCATTTATTAGGACGTCCATACTGAGATACATCGTTGGCTTCACTTAAAAATGGAATACATGATTGGATTTCTTTCTCGATAAAATCAAAAACTTGGGCACGAGGCGTGTTAGTTTTTGGTGTAAAATCTCCATAAAGGGTATCCAAAGGCACATTCCCGTAGTTATCCATCATCATGTAATAAGCAAACGCTCTTACCATTTTGATTTCTGCGATACCTGTATTTTTAGCAGTACCAGATGGCATTGTTGTTCTCAAAATATTGATCGTTTGGTTCGAAACTCCAATAATCGTCGACATCCAATACCAGTTACCATTCAGATAACCGTTGTCTTGCGTCCATGTGTGATAGTGCATGGTTTGGTTCTGACCACCATCAAACCAGTTACCACCGCGTGCAGGCATGATGCTTTCGTCGGTACTAAAAGATTGTTGCTGAAAATATTCCACACCATAATTTCCTCTCAAGGCTACATACGCAGGTCCTGAAGCAGAAATATATTGAGCTGTATTTGAAGGAAATACATCGGGCGTAAGTTCTGTCGTAACAGGAACATACAAATCGTGGCAGGAGAATAATGCTCCCGACATCAAAATGATTGCGAATATATGTAAAAATGTCTTTTTCATGATTTCAACTAAAAGAGGATTAGAATGATACATTAACACCTAACAAGAATGTACGAGTTTTTGGATAGAAGTTGTTATAATCTACCCCTGGCGCAATTCCACCTTGGTTTACCTCTGGATCAATACCTTTGTAACCTGTTATCACAAACAAATTATTCACAGAAGTGTACACTCTTAGGTTTTTAACAACTCCTGTTTTCTTGAAATTATAACCCAATGTTGCATTATCAAATCTGATAAAACTTCCATCCTCAATAAAGCGTGATGAATAGAAATAAGCATTGTAGTCTGAAGCAGATTCGTTACCTGCATCCACCAAGATATTTGAATATTGAGCAGTATTTGGTCTGAATAAATCAGCACGAGTTGCATTGAAAATTTTGTTTCCAAATACACCACGAATAAATACATTCAAATCAAAATTGCCATATTTGAAGGTGTTGTTCCAGCCCAACATCAATTTTGGCTGAGCACTTCCCAAATATTTGTAATCCTTGCCATCTACAGGTGTAGTTGTCAATTTACCGTCAGCTCCTACAAACTGAGAAACACCATCTGCATTTTTACCTGCATATTCCAAGGCAAAGAATTGACCCAATGGACGTCCTGCTTTCAAAATTTGTAACGAACGACCTGACTGACCTCCACCTTCTGGACGAGATAGCAATACTGAGTCGCCACCTGCAAATAATGGATTAGTTAAGCTTGTAATTACGTTGCTGTTATGAGCCAAGTTCAATGAACTATTCCAAGAAAATGCACCTTGTTGGATTAATCTTGCATTCAATGATAATTCTATCCCTTTGTTATTGATACTACCACCATTGGCAACAATACTACCAGTTGGCACTTTGATAGGGTCAACACTGTATGAGTAAATCATACCAGTTGTATTTTTGTTATAGAATTCAATCGAACCTGTAAGTTTACTTTTTGCTAAAGTAAAGTCAATACCAATGTTAGTTGTAGCAGTCTTTTCCCACTGTAAATCTGGGTTTGCAGCCTTAGTTGGACCAAAAGCACCTGTTACAGCTCCGTTATAATAGTATGTCCCTAAACTTCCTGAGATAAATTGAGACGTATAAGCATTAAAGCCAGAAGCATTACCTGTTACTCCATAACTTGCTCTTAGTTTCAAGTCATCAAAAATGTTTTGTCCTTGCAAAAAGTCCTCTTGACTTAATCTCCAAGCTACACCAACTGATGGGAATATCCCCCATTGATTATTTGCTCCAAATACAGAGCTACCATCTCTACGTACAGAGGCTTGTAACAAGTACTTGCTTTTGTAGTTATAATTCAAACGTGCAAAATCTGAAATCAAACGAGTTTCTTGGTAAACACCATCAGGACCAAAGCTAATTTGGTAACCAGAAATTCCGTAAGGATTACTCAACGCCAAGTTGTTATATCCAATATTATCTACAGGCAAATTACTGGTCGTTACCTGAAAACCTTCACCGATTTTGTTGCTTTGCCAAGAATACCCTACTACTGCATTAACCGAATGATCGCCAAATTCTCTATTCCATGTCAAATACGTTTCCAAAATTTTTGATGTATTTTGGTACGAACTACGGTTAGCTTGTCCATTTTTACCAAAAACTTGTTGGTAGTGGAACCCTAAACCTGGGTCTGGGTTATCATACATGTTGTTATAAGTAGATGTATAATAACTATTGTAAAAACTTCCTGATAGGCTATTTGAGTTAAGATAAGAAAGGTTCAAATTATAAGTTAGTCCAAAAGGCAATTGCAATTCCGTCTTGAAACTTCCAATCAAATTACTGTATTTAGTATCCATTTGGCTATTATTAATCATTGCCACTGGGTTATAGTAATTGTTGTTTTGTAAGTTTTCGAAATAAGTTCCATCCGCTCTTCTAATCGGCGACACAGGCAAATACAAAGTTGATTGTAACAAAACTGAGTTTCTGTAAGGAATATCCTCTGCATCACTAGTAGAATTAGTTACAGAAAAACCAAACTTCAATTTGTCTTTCAAAGCATATTGTTCTACTGACAAACGACCAATTACTCTTTCCAATGAGCTATTTAAAAGGATACCATCCTTTTTAACATAGTTTACACTTACGCTATAGTTGCTATGTTCGCCACCACCCGATACTGATAAGTTATGGTTAGTTGAAATCGCTGTGCTTTTTTGAATTGCTGATTGCCAATCTGTACTTGCGCCCAAATCATCTTTATCGGTTAGTCCAACGCCCGTTTTCTTTAAAAAACTTCTCAACTGATCTGCATTCATCATATCTAATTTACTAGACACTTTTTCTGCACTAATAAACGAGCTATAAGACACTTGCATTTGACCCGCCTTACCTTTTTTGGTCGTTACCATAATTACCCCATTGGCAGCGCGGTTACCATAAATCGCCGTAGCAGCGGCATCTTTCAACACATCAATCGAAGCAATATCGTCAGGTGCAATTGTCGAAATATCTGCTCCTGGCACTCCATCAATCACATAAAATGGCCCTTGCGAACTGTTCAAGGTCGAAGCTCCACGCATAACAACCGCAGCAGGTTTGTTTGGGTCACCACTGGCTGTAATATTCAAGCCTGGCACTTTACCTTGTAATAACTGACCAACATCAGTCATCGCACCTTTATTAAGTTCCTCAGTTTTAACAGAACTCACTGCACTCGATAAGTTTTTACGAGACTGGCTACCATAACCCACAACCGCAACTTCTGTCAACGAAGTAGCAGATTCTTGAAGGCTCAATGAAATAAAAGTTTGATTTCCTACCGCAATTTCTTTTCCATTAAAGCCAATATAAGAAAATACAAGGGTTTCATTTTTTGAAGCATTGAGTGAAAACTCACCATTGGCATCGGTAGTGGTACCACGTGTTGTTCCTTTTATCGCTACACTTACCCCAACCAAGGGCTTTCCGTCGGTTGAAGACGTAACCTTCCCTTTCACAGGTGTTGCCACCACTTCCACTGGTGCAAGAACGGGTGCTGATTTAAGTGGTTTTAATACGATGGTCTTGTCTACGATAGAATATTCTATTTTTTCATTCGCAAAACAAGATTCCAGTACTTCTTCTAGCTTAGCATTTTTTACTACTACAGTTACTTTATCAGACTTTTGCAATAAGTCTGATTTATACCAAAAAGTATAACCGCTTTGACGTTCAATTTCTTTAAAAACTTGTGTAACACTAGCATTTCGAAGATTGATATTAAATCTCTGCGAAAAACTAACGGCACTTACCTGTAAACATATCGTAAGCGATAAAATAAAGGTTAGTTTCATGACCCTGTAAAGTTTTGTGGAAAAGTGCCCACGACAGGAAGCCGAAAGGCATGGCAAATCCAGCCTAATTTGGAAAATAGGATTGCGATTCATACTTTTGTTTGGGGTTTTAAAATAAGATACTTGGAAAACTGATTTTATCAAACTCCGATTTCGAGCGAAGACGTGCCAGCGTTTTCGCTTTTTCTTTGTTTAATATCTTGTTGTGAAATAAGTGTCACAGGCACTGTTCTAGTTAAAAGGATATAAGTATTAGTGCTGAATTATGAGTTATGAATTGTGAATGTAAAATTTTAAATTTCATAACCTTACATGCTCAGTTGATCAAATCTTATTTTGCATGATTACTTAAGTTTACAAATACAGTATTTCGGTCGACTTAAAATCGTATTTGTCATGTAATCATCTATTGATGTTTAGTATTTTTTCACAGTAAATAGGAAATCAATTTTCACTAACGCAATTCCACCCTATTTGTACTCAGTAGTCAATTTCACCTATGGGGTAATAATAATCTTTTTACCTTCAATTTTAAATTCCACCTCACTCATCGAAAGTATTTTCAGGACATTCGAAAGATTGGTATTTCTAGGAAGTTTTCCTGTAAAATGCTCGTTGGGTATTTTGCCAACATACTCAATATCGACATCGTACCAGCGCTCAATTTGTCGCATAACTTGCTCGAGGCTCGCATCGTTAAATTGGAAATAACCATTTTTCCATGCTAATTCCTCCTCAATATTTACATCATTGACCGTTCTGAAAATATTGCTATTTATACCCACCTTCGATTGCTGACCAGGTTGCAACACAGCCGTCTTTTCATTATTACTCACTTTCACAGAACCTTCCAGTAGCGTGGTTTTGATAACCTTTTCATTTTGGAAAGCCATCACATTAAAATGCGTCCCCAATACTTCTACTTCTTGTCCTTGAGTAATAACCTTGAATGGCATTTTGGGATTTTTTGCCACTTCAAAGTACACTTCTCCTGTCATTTCTACTCTTCGTTCATTGCCCGTAAAAGCCGTTGGAAATCTCAGACTTGAGGCAGCATTGAGCCATACTTTCGTACCATCTGACAAAACCACCTGATATTGACCACCTTTAGGCGTTGTCAATGTATTGAACATTGGCTTGGCTACCGCAACTTGACCACCTTCATAAACGACTTTACCACTTTGGGTTTTACGAATATCTGTTTCTCCTTGCTTACCCAAACTCCCATTAGCAGAATTATCTAAAACTACTTTCGAGCCATCATCTAGTGTCAAAACAGCCTTATCTCCCCCTGGGAGCACATCGTGTTGTTCAAACGATTTTACTTCTACAATTCGGTTTTCGGTTCTTTTCAGATTAGCATTATACTGTAACCAACCAAAAAAGCCAAAGCTTATAATCAATGCCACCGAAGCAGCCATGCCATAAGTGGTTCGCCAAAAACTTGGTTCTCTGTATTCTTCTTCTATCGGATGCTCTTCTTCCTCATGATTGAAGATATTAGTCAGTATTCGCTCCGACATCTCTTCGGGCATTGAAGTATCCGAAGAAAAGTTTTTCCAAATACCCGCCAACTTCTGACCTAGTTCAGTTTCCGAACTTGCGTCTACCCACTCCATTAGCTCTTGTAATTCCTCTTCGGAACAGGAGCTTTGAAAATATTTATCTATCAAAAAGTCAATTCGTGTCGAAGGCATATCACTTCTATGGAGTTTACTCCCTTTGGATTATGGTTTTATTTAACATCCCAATGGTCAAAATTCACAACCGAAGGGCTCACGGAAGAGGTTAGCTATAAAGAAGACAATTCTCGAAAAGGATAGGACTAGTCGAATTGAAAAAAAATTAAATTATTTTTTCAATTGATACCAAAAAGCCAAAGCCATCATCAAAACAGCCTGATACTTGAGGCTTTTTTTGATAGTATTAAGCGCCTGAATGATATGATTTTTGACTGTTAAAGGAGAAATATTGAGCATTTCGGCTATCTCATCATGCTTGAGATACTGCTCACGGCTCAACTGATACACTAATTTTTGTTGAGGAGGTAATGTATCCACAATTTGTTGAAGCAAATACTGCGTTTCTTCAAATTGAATTTTATGGTCAGTGCCGTAGTCTTCCTCGGTTTGCGTTTCGAGGTATTCGACATATAGCAAGGCTTGGCGAGCTCTTGATTTAAAAGAATTGATGGCATAATTTTTTGCCATTCTAAAAAGATACGAATCAAAAGAAATGATGTTGGCTAAGTCAGATTTATCTTTCCAGAGTTTCAAAAAAATCTCCTGAACAATATCCTCTGCCACTTCGCTCGACTCTGTAATTCGGAATAAATAACCGTATAGCTTGTTTTTATAAGTATGAAAAATCAAAGAAAATGCCTCTTCACTACCATTAGAGGCACGAATTAACAGTTCTTTTTCATCATATAAAATCTTTGTAGCCATTCAATCTTTTATAATAAGGTCACTAATTTCAAATCGAATCCTTGTATAAATCTACTCAATAATTTCAAAAAAATATAAATTTTGGATAATTATTGTATCAAAGTCATCTAATAGATGAATTAAAAATATTAATAAGCGGAAACATAGTGCCGAAACGCATCAAAAAACGAATAATAAACAAAACCACTTACTAAAACAACAATAGTACTTTTCCAATAATTAATCAAAATTAAGACAGAAGTATCTATATAACAAGAAATCCCCAGCAATGTTTTTCAAGTCATTGCTAGGGATTTGTGTTACAGAAGAATGATGGTGTTTATTTCTTTTTTGCCTTCGCATCCTCCAAACTAATCGCAATTCTGAAGCTTGTCTTTTTGGCAGTATTATTTTTTACCGTAAAAGTATAGTCTTTGGTCACCGAGATGGTTGCTTGATAAGGATCAGCGTTAGGTTCTATTGATTCCTTGCCTAATTCCATCATACCTTTTTTGGTATCGTCAATAAAGCTCAAAGTCAATACTTGTCCTTTTGTAGCTTTGAACACAAAACTTTTACTAGCGTTAGCCTCAACTTTTTGTTCCCAAACCAAGGAGTTAGAACCTTCTTTAGCAAAATCGATACGTTTGGGAGTTTGTGCTAAAGAGGCGTTTACTGCAACTACAAAAGTAAACAATACAAGAGCGGTAAGTTTGAAAATGTTGTTTTTCATGTGAGATATGTTAAAGTGTTTACAAGAAGAAAAACCTCTTAGAATGTCAAATTACAAGATTTTCTAAAAGTAAACCAAAACACTTCAGAAAAACAGTGATGACAATTTGATGACAAAAAACAACAGGAAAATTCGGCGTTTAATCGGCATTACTAGCGATTATATGTAGGATTAAATCCTCAGAAATCCAGTGCAGACTTGGAAGTCAGCACTAGCAAAATAATTCCGCACTAACTATTTTGACATATTTAATCCATAGGACTATAAATAAGATTATTAGGATTTAGATACATACAGTTATTTCTAAAATCAATGATTGTAGTGAAGCGTTTCAAAATTAAATTACCAATATTTCCCAATCGATCTGGTGTTTCTGGGTCTTTTTGTGGGACACTCAATTGTATATTGTAAAGTTCAAAATCAGCAATCTTTAGTCTTCTTAATAATAGAACATCTGTTACAATATTGATACCTGTAGTTCCAATTGAACCAGATTCTCCAAGTTTTTTTAGCCTACCTGACAAATTGTTAGTGGTAAAATATTCCTTTGAAATACTTAATGTGCCATCAGACCCCGAATCGAAATCAAACCATTCTTCATATTCTGTTCCATTCACAATCATTTTGCATTTTATATAGGGTATGCCATCAATTAATCTAAAATCAACCTTTCTGTAATCTTCTGAAATAGGTGGCAATGAGTCATAAACAATCATTTTTTTAGACTCGTAGTTGATTTTTAAGACTTTATTCTGAAAGGCCACCCAACCCAACACAGCGTCAATGGGAGATTCGCCAAAATCTATGGATAAAAGAGGAACATTTTCCCAAGTGAGCCCATTAATATGAAGCGTATTTTTGGAGCTTGTAGGTACTCTTTCCGTACCATCTGTTCCAACATTTAGGACCGAACCATCTATTTTAACTTTTACTTTTTTGTTGATTAAAGGCGAAGATAATACTACTCCAGAGGCTCCCGTATCAAATAAAAAGGAAAGCGTATCAGAATGATTAATGCTACCTTTCAAATAGATTCGACTATCCTCACCGATAATAAACGGAATGGTGTCTTGTTTATGAGTCGTAGTTTTGGTGTATTTATAATCTGGATAGCTGATAAACTGATCGCTGTTAGTATTAATTTGTGTCCAGATAGTGTCTTTGGCTTGTTGAATAATCAGAAAATCATACTTTCTATTTTTTTCAACCGTAAAACTAATGGAATCAATATCTGAGATGTAGGTAATTTTTTGTGTTTTTAAGAATGGTTTTGGCACATAAATGTCAGGTTTGGCATTAGCAATTGGATGCTGTTCGTGAATTTCCTCTTTTCCTTCCCTAATCCTAATCGTTTTGCCATTTGACTTTAGAATAGGTAGTTGTTTTTGTGCGATTGCAATGTTACAAAGGAATACTGATAGGATAACATATACTGTTTTCATATTTGAGAAGTTTGATTTGGTACAAATTAACGAATCATGCAACTTCCAAAATAGAATGAAATTAGCCTAACTAAAAATTTCTAAATGATTTGGGATTGAGTCCTGTTAGATATTTGAATGTTCTTGTAAAATGGCTTTGATCGGAGAATCCACAATAAAGTGCAATCTCTGTCAACGATTGTCTGGAAGATTTTAGTAAATCTAAACTACGGATGACTCTTATTCTTCTTACGTACTCGCCAATGGTGCAGCCGATATACTTTGGAAAATGCTTTGATATTGTCACAGGGTGTACACCTAGCAAAACCGATAACTCCTCAAGACTGTGATTATGGTTCCAGTTGTCATTCAAAAACTCTTTAAGTTTTGTACACCATAATATCTGTCGGTAATCTTTAACATCCGCTTCGGCAACAAAATCCAATAATAGCGAATGTAACGCCGTTGGAGTCAAGCCATCGTTGAAATTGAGCTCAGAATTTAGTTTGAGTATAAACAGCTTACTTCTTACATTTTTTAAAACCGCTTTTTCTAATAATTCTTCAGAAATATCATGTTTTTGCAAAAAATCGGAATCAATTTCAAGATTCAGATTTTTAGTTTCTGAAGTAAATGGAATGGTTTGATGCAACTCTCCTGAATGATAAAATAAAACATCTTTGGTAGTTCTGACAGCGGTTTGATTGCTTTTACGCTCTAAATGTGCTCCGTGGATAATAAAACTTAGATGTGGGTTAGCATGATAATGATAGGACTTATCATAATTGCCCGAATACGCGGTTTTACTGGTTATGATTCCATCAAATTCGACCAAATTTAAAATGTTTCCAGAATATTCACCTTTGTTTAGAGTACTCATATTTTATTTTAAATGTAGTTTTAGTAATCTTAAAGTCTTTGTATTGTAGCAAAACGAATATTAGCCTACACTGATATCATTTACATTTAATCTGCTCTCAGTTGAACATCAATATCGAGTTTACCAAGAAAATGCCTCAGAAGAGTTAAATCATCCCCAACTTCGCTCTTCTTGATAATATGAAAAAGATATGGGGAAGGATAAATGAGAATCCATTTTTTTGTTTCTATAACCTTATGAATTAAATTCCATTGAACCTCGGATTTAAAACCGTCGCCTTCTGCTACGAAACTTTCAGGTAAGAAGTAATAGGTATTGAGCTTGCCGAGTTTAGGATTTGAAAAAAATAATCTTCTTGAGTTCCACCAAATTGAAATCGGAAAACCTAGGAGCATTAAAAGAGGAACAACAACATCCTGAAAGGTAAAATTACTAAAATCACCCATAACCATATCAATCACAACAATAATAGTCGAAATAGCTCCAATAGCCATTATACCAATAGCGATCGAAAACTTTGCTGATACATAATATTGACAAAACAAGAAGTCTTTAAATGAAAGCTGGGTTTTAATTTTCATAGTCCAGTTAAACTTGGTTATTATTTTTTATTTTGTATTTCAATCCACTCCTATTTTAATAGATCCTAATAAGTAAACGGATAAGGCTTTAGGATGAATATACCTATAATAGCCATTCGGAATTAAGGTTTGATGGGTTTAATTTGGATTAGGTAGTATAGAATCCTTAGAAAATGCTCGTACTGGCTTGGAAGCCAGCACGAGCAGGAAAGGCTTTTCTCTAATAATAACCTCCAAAAAATGTCAAAATATCTAAAAATAACAAATGATGTCGTCGACCTTAGAGTGCCATTCTCAATTGATTTGATGTATATAGAAATTGATAATCATGGGAAGGTATTACGAGAAATTGGATTTGACTCTTTGGGTAATATAATACATAAGTATCCAAGTAATACTCATCATTATGGTAATCATGGAATATTCGACCTAAATATTTTCGATATTGAAAGTTTTGAAAACGGCATCGACAAAGAAGATTTTGAAATATTCTGGGATAAGGAGAACCATTCTACAGTTTATAATAGACTTTACCCTCAAATTGTAAACTCACATCAATTGAAAGATATTATGAAGCAAATTTTAATAAAAGAGCTTTGTTCTATAAACGATATTGATCTTGGTGCTTTGACTTGTATAAGCGATGACAAAAAATTTTCGTTAACCATAAACAACGCCGATGACGCTGAAATAATTCTTTGTATTATCGTTTGGGATAACGGAGATGCTGAAATAAATACCTCATTTGGTTTTATAGAATACTTTTTCTTCCGTGAGGATGAGAGTTATGTAGCATTTAGGAAATATTTGACTACTCAGGTATTGCCTGTCTTTGAGAATTACTGAACCCCATAACATTCAATCTGTAAAAATATACCATCAGGTGAAGAATCCTTAGAAAATGTGAGTACTGGCTAGGAAGCCAGCACTAGCGAAACTTTGGCGTGTTTTGGCGTGAAATGTCATATTTATTTCCTTTTAAATGCAAAATTCTACATTTATCTTTACTTGAAATATATTCTTGTAACTACATCAAGGATAAAACTAAACTTATATGAAAATCAAAGCACTCTACCCCATTCGACTATTTTTGTTAATAGTTCTTGTATTCTTAATCAATCCAAAAGCTATCTCACAAAATATTATTGAACCGAGTTGGGAAATAAGTCCAGAAATGGGAGTAATAACTTCTTATTTTGGAAAAACTAATAGATTATTTTCGAATAAGACATTAATAAGACCAATTTTTGGGGTAGCTATTGTTAGAAATATTCATAAAAATTATAAAATTAAACTACAAACTGACTTTGTAAGGATTGGTGAAATAGATAAATACTATAACCCATTTGTGGCGGGTATACAATACCAAGATGATTTTATTCTCCCCTACATTCAGTCCGATTTATCTTTCAATTCAAAACTCAATTTAAAAAGAATAAAATTTAGCAGTCTGTCTTTCGGAGTAGGTGTATTTTTAGGCAAAATACTTACACCTTATATAACAACGAAGATTATAGGAACTGATACTTGTACATGTAACAATGGAACTATAATAAACTATAGTTCTTTTAATTGGGGAATTTTAGCGGCGGCAGATTTGAATTTACAATCCTACCTAAAATTGCCAATCTCTTTGAACGTGAAATACAACTTAGGTATTTCTGATTTAAGAGATAGCAATATTTCCCCACTTACAGGTATAGCATCTCCAATAAGAGTAACAACCAATTCATTATCAATTCAATTAAATTATTGGTTTTCCCTAAATAAAAAGAAACACGGCAACAATACACTTATTCTCCCCGAAAATTAGCTTGTTTCATTATTTAGCACTTTCCGTATTATACTATTTGTTTGGAGGCTGACAATTCAAAGCTGAAAGTCAGGATAGAATCCTTAGTAAATGTGAGTGTTGGCTTGGAAGCCAGTACTAGCAGGTAATTTTTCCAGCAATTTCAGGCTTCGTTAATAATGCCGAAGCTACCTCTGTGAGTCCAGCACCACAAAGCACATAAAGAGGCTGTTTGGTATCGGAACGCAAAGCTTCGTTGATAATCAGGTCTACACCAGCACTTTTTACAGGCGTATTATCGTCTGTCATACCTGTATTTGAGCCAGCCACTACAGGCACTTTTCCTTCCAAATTCATGATTTGAAGAAGTTCTGTAGCTTTTTTTGCAGCGTTTTCCGCCCGTGTGGTAGAAGGATCAAATCCATCTTTAACACTCAAATGCGAACTAATAATCCCAAGAATATCAACAGAGGGAGATAATAATAAGTGCGCCATTTGGAACAATCCATCGGGGTCACCACTAAAATCATTATCGACAATGACACGCATACGAGGTTTGATTTCGGAAGGTTGTGCCAAAAGAAAACCTTGACAAAGAGTTGTGCACAAAAGCAAAATTGTAAATATGATTTTTTCATCGATTAAAAAGGTTTTACTCGCAAGTTAAATTTATTGAATTAAAGTAAATGATTCTAAGGATACTCTACCCAGCTTTTTTAGGATCTGATAATGAGTGACTTGTAATTTTATCCACCTAAGCAATTTAATTAGGGTATGTTCCATTGCCAA
>NZ_JAAALB010000025.1 GCF_009905545.1 Cellulophaga sp. BC115SP
AACCCCTAACCCCTAACCCCTATTTTAAAATCTATACTGCACTCTCAACGAAATATTTCTTCCCATTTCGTCGGTAAAATATCTGAAGCGATTCATATAGTCTCGATAAGATTTGTTGAGCAGATTACTTACACCCAGACCGAAAGTGAAATTTTTGTAAGGATACGAAGCATTCATACTCCACAAACTATAACCAGAAGGAGGTGCCAAGAAATCACTATTGGCTTCTACGCGAGTTTGACGAGCTACTAATAAATTGGTTAGACTCACATAAGCTTGATTTTTCCCAAAAGTATAACGCAGACTACTCTCCAAACGGTCGGCAGGAATATTGACCATATAAACATCGTTGCGAGTATCTTTGGCTCTTACCATTGAGTATTTTTCAGTAATGGTAAAATGTTTTGAAATCAAATATTTGACAGATGCATCTATACCTGCAAAACGAGCGTCCACCTGCGTGTAATCAAAAGCTGGAAATGCACCTCTTACCGACAATACTGTTTGGATTTCGCCATTTTCTACACGAGGTTTTAGGTAAATAAAGTCGTTGATTAAGTTCAAATATGGGCTAATCTCCCATGCCCACTTGCTTCCAGAGTATTCGGCAGAAACTGAAAAATTATGTGCTACTTCAGGCTGTAGATTTATATTGCCTTTTTCGTAAGCTGCTGCACCATGGTGTACTCCATTAGAGAATAATTCATTCATATTAGGTGCACGCCAAGCAATAGCCGCATTTCCTCTAATCGATAATGACTCCGAACTATTCCATGCAAAGCCAATTGTTGAGGAAGCATTATTAAAGGTGAAAGAATAGTTGAATAATTTACTAGAAGCATCTAATCCATAAGCATCTGAGGAGCGAATATCGTAACGCAGACCACCTTCAAGTTCCCAACGATTTTTAACCCAACGTTCAATCAAAAAGATTCCTCCACTTTTAGTCTGATAGTTTGGAATTAATACGGTATTGATAAGCGGTTTGGTGAGTTCGTATGAAGAAGAAAGGTTTTCTTGATACATACCACTTGCGCCAACTGTACCACTTAGTGTATTCCAAAGCGGTTTGTGGTCGAGCAATAGCTCAGCTTGGTAAGTCGTGAGTTTAAAATTGAGCGTATTCAATGTCCGATTTCCTCTTGGTACATCATACTCCAAACGCCAGTCATATTGGCGAGAAAGAGTCAGTTGCCACTTTCCAAGATTTTCACTTACTAAAAAAGATTTTATTTTAAAGAGATTGTGCGCCAAATCCTGATTAGGACGATTGATGGTATAGCTCGCCGAAGTAGGCGTGTAGTCACTATTGGGACGTGAACTATTAATGGCAGAGAGTAAGTCTGTAATATTGCCGATATGCGAACCAGAAAAGATTCCTAATTGAGTGTCAAAGTAGCTAAAATAGGCTTCTGTTCCCCAGTGAGCGGTATTATAACCAACTGTTGCCGAAAAATTTCGTTCCTGAATCCCAGTATTGGCTAAATAATAATCGGCAGTTTTGATGTCGGCACCTCTTTTGTAAGTGCCTTGTAAACGCCACGCCCAGCCTTTTTTCTTCGGAAACCCTCCCTCAATAATTCCAGAGGCAATCCCTTGCTGACCATTAGAAAAACCTACCAAATTGGCTTCACCATGAATCGCTGCCGAATCGGGTAGGGGATTTGGCTCTACCATAATAACGCCAGCAATAGCATCGGAGCCATAGCGAACACCCGCAGCACCTTTAATGACCGTAAGTTTTTGTGCCATAAACGGGTCAATTTCGGGAGCATGCTCGCTACCCCACTGTTGCCCTTCCTGACGAATCCCGTTATTAAGAATCAATACACGATTTGAGTGCATCCCATGAATTACGGGTTTGGCAATACTACTACCTGTTTGAAGTGTGGTTACGCCTGTTGCAGCTTTGAGGGCTTCGCCAAGACTTTGTCCACGAGTTTCGGCAAGATCGCTACCTTCAATAACTGATTTGGCTTTGGTTTGATTTTCGGTTTTTTTTCCTGAAACTACTACTTCTTGCAAATGTTCGTCATCGTTGGCAAGGGTAAGCTCTTTAGAATGCTCTTGAGTTAAGTTAATGGGAACCTCTATCTTTTGGAAACCCACCGCCTGACATACAAGCGTGTAAGCACCCTGACAAAGTTTTGGAAATTGATACTCACCTTTGGCATCGGTGAATACAGCATATTTTGTGCCTTTCAAATACACCACAGCCCCTGGAATTGGATTGTGTGCATTGGTCTCGTGTACGACACCTTTGAGAGTACAGTTACAATTAGTTGTATTTTGTGCAATAATGTTCAACCCAAAGCTGAGCAATACCGTAAGTATAAAAAAAAGTTTTTTCACGTTTGTCGATAATTGTTGGTAAACAAAGATAATAATTGGCAGGCTAATAATTGCAACAAAGTTGCAATTAAAGAGATTCTGAAATTTGGATATTTTTAAGAAGAGAGGAGATTTTTGTTTAACTTTTTAAGGGTATAAACTTAAACAAAATGCTTTGTTTAATAAAATTGGCTTGTTGTTAAACTTTTTTCTAAATTTTTGAACTTTTTTAGGCATTTCTGAAACTTGCAGTTTTTTGATAAATACTTGATTTAAGCCTTATTGGCTATTAATTCTAATTGAATTTTAATATAAAATTTATTCGAAAAAGTTTTGAAGTTTGTTTAATGTTGTAATATATTTGTTAAACAAATCAACAAATAAACTCAACACGATTATGACTGCTATTGAATTTTCATTCCACATAGGTAGAGTTTCAAAGTCATTGAAACCGTTTGCTATGAAGTTGACTAGAGATTACGAAGATGCAAATGATTTGTTACAGGACACTTTGTTGAAGGCATTCACCAACAGAGATAAATATACAGAAGGTACCAACTTGAAAGCATGGTTGTACACTATCATGAAAAATACTTTTATTACGAATTATCAAAAAATGGTTCGTAAAAATACCTTCATTGATACTTCTGATAACTTGCATTATATCAACTCTTTAGAATCAAGCACCGACAACAGTGCAGCAAGTGCTTTTGCTCTTAATGATATAGAAAATGCCGTTAAATCGTTAGATGAGGCATATCGTATGCCTTTTGTGATGTATTTCAGAGGCTTTAAATACCATGAAATAGCCGACAAATTGAACATTCCAATTGGTACTGTTAAGAATCGTATTCATATAGCCAGAAAGGAATTAAAAGATAAGCTTCACATGTATGCTTATTGGAATTAAGGCTTAAACGTTGTAACTTGGTGCCTAAAATTAATTAGGACAAGTCGTTCTAGCTGGAGTTACACTTCATCAACACCAAAAGTATTGACTCCAAAAACGACAATTGTGAAATAATTGATTAGTTTTTTGGTTAACAGAAGAAAGTTGCAAAGGGTCGAGCGCTTGCTCGACTTTTTTGTTTTTGTTTAATTTTTAAAAACTAAACCTTTTACAAAACATTCTTTAGGCTTCTCAGTTTATTACAGTATAAAGTTTCTATTCTAAGATTTCTCAATACCATTTTACAAGAATTGCACAACGAAATAAAATTCCTACGTAGATTTAGACGTAAAAGGTAAAATTGTATCGTATGGCATTAGTTTGACTAGACACTTTCTATCTCAATCACTCTTAAGAACTTTAACTACCTAAAAGTATCTATCTCAAAACCACAAACAGAATAATTGCTGATTTGGATACTTAAACAAAACTATACATGAAAAAAGTAATTGTAATTGGAGCGGGATTTTCGGGTTTAGCCGCCGCAACTGGCTTGGCCGATAAAGGTTATGACGTTACGATTCTAGAAAAAAATAGCATGGCGGGTGGTCGTGCAAGAGTTTTTGAGGCAGAGGGTTTTACATTTGATATGGGACCAAGTTGGTATTGGATGCCTGATATTTTTGACAACTATTTTGCCAAGTTCAACAAAAAAACTTCTGATTATTATGATTTAGTGCGTCTTGACCCTTCGTACGCTGTGATTTTGGAAGGAAACGAAACCATCGCATTACCTGCTGGAGTCGATAAGCTTGAAGCGTTATTTGAAGAAATGGAGTCTGGTAGTGGTGCAAAGTTTAGAGAGTTTCTTCGACAAGCCGAATACAAATACGAAGTAGGGATCAATAAGTTTGTTTGGAAACCTTCTCGTAGTATTTCAGAATTTGTAAGTGTAAAACTATTATATGATGTAGTTCGATTAGACGTATTTCAGTCTTTTGCTAAGCATATTCGTAAGTTTTTTACAGACGATAAAATATTAAAATTGATGGAGTTTCCTATTCTGTTTTTGGGAGCTACGCCCGAAAATACTCCAGCAATGTATAGCTTGATGAATTACGCCGAAATGCAATTAGGCACATGGTATCCGATGGGGGGTATGCACAAAATTGTACAAGGAATGGTAGCATTGGCAGAAGAGAAAGGTGTAAAAATATCCTATAATCAGGAGGTAGAAAAGGTAGTAGTAAACAATGGCATAGCCAAACAAGTTATTACTAATCAAGGTACTTTTGATGCTGATGCCGTAGTAGCTAGTGCTGACTATCATCATGTTGAGGATAAAATTTTAGGACAAAAGTATCGAAACTACGATGAAGAGTATTGGGATAAACGAGTGATGGCTCCATCGTCTTTATTGTTTTATTTGGGGGTCAACAAGCGTATTCCAAAGTTGTTACACCATAATTTATTTTTTGACGAAGATTTTAGTCTTCATGCACACGAAATTTATACTGAACCGAAATGGCCTTCGAAGCCCTTATTTTATGCTTCAGCACCTTCAGTAACAGATAGTAGTGTTGCCCCTGAGGGTTGTGAAAATATATTCTTATTAATTCCTGTAGCTCCAGATTTGGAAGATACAGATGAAATGAGAGAAAAATATTATGATATTTTGATGGAGCGTCTTGAAAAATACTGCGGTACCTCGATTCGAGATGCTGTAGTTTATAAAAGAAGCTATGCACATCATGATTTCAAGCAAGATTATCATGCTTTCAAAGGTAATGCGTATGGTTTGGCAAACACCCTAATGCAAACAGCTTTGTTGAAGCCAACCTTGAAAAATAAAAAGATACAAAACTTTTATTATACAGGTCAGCTGACAGTGCCAGGTCCTGGAGTTCCGCCCTCTCTGATATCAGGCTTATTAGTAGCTAACGAATTGGATAAGGAGATGCGATAGAAAAATCACCCAACCACATACTTACTAAACATTACTAAATCACTTTTAAACCTTTAACGGCAAAAAGGCTTTGGCTTTGATGCAATGATGCTTTAAGGACATGATGGATTTGTATAACACCACGACTTTCGAATGTAGTAAGCTCATCACTGAGTATTACAGTACTTCGTTTACACTAGGTATCAAAACGCTCGACAAGCGTTTTCATTTCCCTATTTATGCGATTTATGGCTTCGTACGCTATGCCGACGAGATTGTGGATACTTTCCATGGTTTTGATAAAAAAACGTTGTTGAGCACTTTTAGAGATGATACTTTTAAGGCAATTGAAGATAAAATTAGCCTTAATCCAGTAATACATTCGTTTCAAATGGTGGTAAATGAATATCAAATCGACCATGATTTGATTAAGGCATTTTTACACTCTATGGAAATGGATTTGTATCAATCAGAATATAATCAAGTGGGCTACGAAGAGTATATTTACGGCTCAGCAGAGGTGGTGGGCTTGATGTGTTTAAGAGTATTTTGTGAAGGAAACAACGAGATGTACCAAGCGCTGAAGGATGATGCCAGAAGTCTAGGTTCGGCATTTCAAAAGGTAAATTTCTTGCGTGATATTAAATCAGATTTTCAGGAAAGAGGTAGAACTTATTTTCCTAATGTAGATTTTACCAATTTTACTCTTAAGGATAAACAACTTATTGAGGATGATATTCAGGCCGATTTTGATGCTGCTTACAGAGGTATCATGAATTTGCCTAAAGGTGCCAAAGCAGGCGTGTACTTAGCTTACAAATATTATCTTCGTTTGTTTGATAAAATAAAAGGTTGTCCAGCATCAAAAATTCAGAATGAGAGAATTAGAGTGCCTGATTTTCAGAAGGTTGCTTTGCTTGCAAAAACCTATTTTCAGTTTAGGTTAAATGTGCTTTAATGAGTTAGGTATATTTTATTATGATGGCTAATTGAGTGGTTATTGCCAGTATAGATGCCATATCTTGAATTCCAAACTAATTTTAGCGTGAAAAAAGGCGGTCGAAAATTGTTTTTCGATCGCCTTTTTCATGCTACTATGCTATGTCGGACTCGGCTTAAGACGCAAAGCATTGCGTCTCTGCTGTGAATACAAATTGAAAATTAATCACTCAACCACTCATTCACAATTCACTCAATAACATTGATTACATCAATGTATCCCAAAGTAAATACATATTAAAAGCAATAATTATAATCGATACTACCCACGAAGTTATTTGTACCAATTTCGAGTTGGCAAATTCTCCCATTTTCTTCTTAGAACTTGTAAACATCACAAGTGGGACTACCGCAAAACTCAATTGAAGCGATAGTATTACCTGACTCAAAACCAATAACTCTCCCGTTCCTTTTTCTCCGTAAATCAAGGTTACAATCAATGCTGGAATGACTGCTAGTAAACGAGTGATTAGGCGACGTAACCAAGGTTTTAAATGTAAGTTTAAAAAACCTTCCATCACAATTTGTCCAGCCAAGGTACCTGTCAAAGTAGAATTTTGTCCTGAAGCTAATAAGGCTACCGCAAAACAAATACCTGCCATTTTTACACCTAATACAGGGTCGAGCAAGTGATAGGCATCATGTATATCTGCTACTTGTTGGTTGCCAGAAGTGTGAAAAGCCGCCGCCGATACAATCAGAATGGCAGCGTTGATAAAAAAGGCAAATCCAAGTGAAATAGTAGAATCAATCGTAGCAAATTTGATTGCAGAACGCTTTCCTTCAGCCGATTTTTCAAAATCACGTGTTTGTACAATACTTGAATGCAAGTACAAATTGTGTGGCATTACTGTAGCACCCAAAATCCCAATGGCTACATAGAGCATATCTGGGTTTAAAATGATTTCCTTTTTTGGAACAAGATTACCTACAATCTGAGAAAACGAAGGATGTGAAACGGCTATTTCGTAAGAAAAACAAAGGAAAATCATGAATATCAAGGCCGCTACAATACTTTCCAGCATTCTGAACCCTTTGTTTTGGAAATATAACAATACTAAAACGTCTAATACCGTCACTACAACTCCAATACTTAGAGGCATTCCGAATAGCAGATTTAGAGCAATGGCAGAGCCAATTACCTCGGCTAAGTCACAAGCAGCAATGGCAATTTCACACAGTAACCACAAGGCGATAACCGTGGGTTTTGAGTAAGCATCACGACACGCTTGAGCAAGATCTTTGCCTGTGGCAATTCCTAATTTGAGCGATAAATGTTGTAAAAGCATCGCAAACAAATTAGAAATGAGAATAACTGAAAGAAGAGTATATCCAAATTTGGAGCCACCAGCTATGTCAGTAGCCCAGTTACCTGGGTCCATATAGCCAACGGCGACCATTAATCCTGGTCCTGTAAATGCCCAAAGCTTACGCCAGAACGAACCCGTTTTGGGTACATCTATCGAGGCATATACTTCAGGGAGAGAAGGTGTTACTTGTTCATTTTTCCAACTCATAGTTTTGGTAATATTAGGTTTTAATCTTTGAGAGTGTTTATGTATTGAGTAGCTGATTTCTAAGATTAAAATCTCAAAAAAACAGCTATTGGGTTTTTACAATCCATTTGAGGCTTTTAAGCTTTCGGAAAACTGTTTCTTACTTTTGAATCAAGGGCTAAGTAGTTATCCTAAACTTTGAGCTCCAAGCTATTACTAAATACTTAACAAACTTAAAATGTATTTTTTGTAATTCAAAACAAATTTTTAGATTAGTCTAAAATTTACTTTTGTTCAAGTAAAAAATTATCTTTGTATAAATTAAAAGCATAGTTAAAGGCTTAGTTTACTGAAAGAAGGATTTGTTTTTCATAAATCAAGTAATTGTATCTGTGTGATAAGTAAAAGGAAGGATGAAATTAATAATATATCTGTAGCATACTTTGACAGTATCTTTCTAATTATGCGTGCATTCCAATAACTGATATACTATTAACTAATAACTTTTTACTTAAATTCTAAATTTTGTTATTTGACAACTACTCATTTCTTTGGAAAACGCATCAACGAACCCTTTTCAAAGAAGTATAACTATAAAATTCATGCAAATCACTTCGTTCACAGAAGAAAACTACCTGAAAATAATCTATAAACTTTCTGCCGAAACCGATGCAGATATTAGTACCAATGCCGTAGCTGAACTCACACAGACTAAAGCGGCGTCGGTATCGGATATGCTTCGCAAATTGTCAGAAAAGCATTTGGTTAATTATCAAAAATACCAAGGGGTGCGTTTAACAGAAGCTGGCGAACAGGTGGCACTCAAAGTGATTCGTAAGCATCGTTTATGGGAAGTGTTTCTGGTAGAAAAATTGGGTTTTAATTGGGACGAGGTACACGATATTGCTGAGCAATTAGAGCATATAGACTCAGAGGAGTTGGTTGAAAAGTTAGATGAGTTTTTGGGTTTTCCTAAGTTTGACCCACATGGTGACCCTATTCCAGATCCTAATGGAAGAATGCCCAAACTGACTTATCAAAATTTATCAGAAGTCAAACAAGGAGAGCGCGTGTTGATGATGGGTGTTTCGGAGCACTCTTCTGCATTTTTGCAGTATGTAGCCAAATTAGGCATAAGTCTAGGTTCGGAATTGTACATTTTAGAAATCAATGATTTTGATAAGTCTTTATCTGTACAAATAGCCCAAGCCAATCCACAATTTATGAGTCATGAAGTAGCTAAAAACCTTTTGGTAAAGGTGGTAAAATAAAACATGAGACATTGAGAAATGAGTGATTTAGTGGTTGAGTGAATGAGCGATTATGTTAAAAATTATATTCTATCAGTAAAGACGTAAAGCATTGTGTCTCTACCAGTAAAATTCTAATGAAAACAATCACTCATTCGCTCAACCACTAAATCACTCAATATAAAAGCTTCCCTTGCATTTCGTCTTTCAAATTTACCCCACTGATTTGCTGTGTTTTCATTTCGGTGAGTAAATAGAGTATTTTTTCGATAGCCGCAGGATAATTCAACCCTTCAGGACGAATATTAGATACACAGTTTCTTCTTTCATCGGTAATGCCTACACTCGGCTGATATGTCAAATAAGCTCCCATACTATCTGGAGAACTCAGTCCGGGGCGCTCACCAATCAAAATAAGTACTATTTCAGCTTTGAAGGCACTCGCTATTTCATCAGCGACGGCTACTCGGCCTTGTTCTACCAAAGCAATAGGAGCAATACGCCAATGATGCTGAATCAATACATTCAATAAACCATTTACCACAGGTATAGCATGAGTATTTACGGCATTGGCAGATAAACCATCAGCCACGACAATAGCAATATCCTGAGGCGTATCAACTATGTCCTTTAATATTTGTTTGGACGGATCAGACAATTGCCTTCCCCAATCTGGACGCTGTAAATATTGCGCACGAGTATTAGCCTTGCTTTGTAATACAACAGTCTCATGCAAAATTCTATCTTGAATATTTTGTATGTCTAAAGAAGAATACACAGCATCACGCGCCTGAGCATGGTCAGCCTGAAACTGGAGGAGTTCTTTGGTAGGTAAGCTATGTCCAGCACGTCCGCGAGCGATACGAGCAGAGGTATAGCTTTGCAAAAAATCCCAAATATCAGTCTGAACCAGTTGTTTTTCTGTTGTCATAATTCATTTAGTGATTTGTGAATGAGTGATTTATTGAGTGAAACGACAATAAATATAGGTTATTTATATTTGAGAATTGAGTTTCACAAGTGGCACGTACTTGTGTAGTTAGATTTTGTGAAAAATAAAGGTATCTTTCTATATTTCCGAAATCAGAAATCCCCAATCTACAATAGTTTGAAAAGCTCTGACCACTCAGTCACAAATCACTAATTTACTCAATTAATGCAATGGTAATTTCTTAATCATACCACCTTTTACGTCGTTGAGACTTTGCTGTACGACGAAGGCAGTTGGGTCAATATTTTCGATTTCGTTGGTGAGTTTTTGGATTTCCAAACGAGTCAATACCGTATAAACTACATCCAAGTCTTCATCTTTACGCCCTCTTTTACCAAAACCTCTTTTCGCTTTAAAAATCGTTACACCACGTCCGAGTTGTTCGATAATCATCACTCTGATTTCTTCACTTTTTTCAGAAATAATTGTCACACCCGTGTATTCCTCAATACCATGAATCAAAAAGTCAATCGTTTTTGAAGCCGACAAATAAGTAAGCATGGCATACAAAGCTGTTTCGATATTAATTAAGAAAGCAGCAACTGAGAAAATCAACACGTTGATAATAATAATGACGTCACCTACCGATAAAACCGTTTTACGGCTAATATACAAGGCTAATACTTCGGTTCCGTCCAATACGCCACCACCTCTGATAGACATACCAATACCAGCCCCTAGGAAGAACCCTCCAAATATCGCAATCAGGAGTTTGTCAGAAGTAACGAGGGGGATTTCGATAAAAGCGATACAGATCGCAAGCCCAACAATACCTAAAAGTGTTTTGATAGCAAAAAATTTAGATACTTGGCTATACGCTAAAAATATAAACGGAAGGTTTACGATAACAATTAAATAAGGAAGCGGAATATCAGTTGTGATGTTAATCAACAAAGACATACCCATTACGCCCCCATCCAAAAAGCTATTGGGAAGTAAAAATCCTTTGAGACCAATTCCTGCGAGTAACACACCTAAGGCAATCAGAGAAACGTTCTTGACGCTTTGTGCAGGGTTATATTCATTAATGCCTAGGGTTTTGAGGAGAATTTTTTGTACCATTGTAGATGTGAATAGGGTTTTTACAGTTTCCTTTATGCGTTAAGCTGGCATACCCATGTGTATGTTCAAGTCGAAGATACTCGCATCCGTCAATCACCACAACGGTGTATTCAGGGACGGACTCTTTTATTTTCTTGACATTTTCTAAAGATTTTTCCTGAATTTGATCACAGCTTAAAGTAGCTAAGCTAAGTAATACAAGAATACTTTTTGAAATGAGACTTTTCATACAAATGGAGGGTTTGACTGCTTAACGTATATTAGTAACGCTGATTTTGGAGTAATAACTCCGTGGATTACCCTATTCTAATAGTATTCTAATATGAGATAAAGTTAAAAGTTACTGGTGTAACCGTTAGTGGAAAGTGTTCGTAATCAGAAGAATACTATCAATATAAGTAATCGTGCAGAATAAGATTTAAGTTATGTGTTTAGGCACTAGGCAATAGGCACAGAGTGTTAAAATATTTTTTATTACCCACAGCCATACTTTTTTCCAAAACCCACCGTCGAAAGCCGTTACCTGAAAGCCTCAAGCATAATCTTAAGTTTAATTTTGCCCACTAACTTAAGTAAATTCGCCATATAAAATTGCATTAATACTAAGCCCCAAAGCTTTTTTGAATTCATTAGGTTACCGAATTAAAACTCTTTGCCTGTTGCCTAATTTACACAACTTAAGATATTGATTGTTGTAAAAGACGGTGTTCGCTAGAGATACTTTTTAATCTAAAATTATCATCAACGATATTCATATTGAGTAGCCATTCTTCAAACTCAGGAGCTGGTTTTAGTCCTAATAAATGACGAATATAGAGAGCATCGTGAAATGATGTACTTTGGTAATGTAACATCACATCGTCAGCGCCAGGAACGCCCATGATAAAATTACAACCTGCCGTACCGAGTAATGTCAAGAGGGTATCCATATCATCTTGGTCGGCTTCGGCATGATTGGTATAGCAAACATCCACACCCATAGGTAAGCCCAATAATTTGGCACAAAAGTGATCTTCTAAGCCTGCTCGAATAATCTGTTTTCCATCAAATAAATACTCAGGTCCAATGAATCCCACCACAGTATTTACGAGTAGTGGATTAAAGTGGCGAGCCACCGCATAAGCTCTTGTTTCGCAAGTTTGCTGATCTAGCCCCCAGTGTGCATTGGCCGATAAGGCTGAGCCTTGCCCTGTTTCAAAATACATGAGATTATTACCGACTGTGCCACGATTGAGCGACAATCCTGCTTCATAACCTTCTTTTAATATGGCTAGATTTACCCCAAAAGAAGTATTGGTTGCTTCCGTACCTCCAATAGATTGAAATACTAAATCGATTGGGGCACCTCTTTCTATGGCTTTTATCGTTGTGGTAATATGACTCAAAATACAGGTTTGAATAGGAATATCAAATTTTTGACGGACACTATCCAACATCGAAACCAGTTGTATAACGGTAGGCACGCTATCGGTAGCAGGATTAATGCCAATGACGGCATCGCCATTGCCATAAAACAAACCATCAATCATACTGGCTGCTATGCCACGATAATCGTCAGTAGGGTGATTGGGCTGTAAACGCGTCGAAAAACGCCCTTTCAGGCCAATGGTATTTCTAAATTTGGTAACGACACTACATTTGGAGGCAACATTGATTAAATCTTGTACTCGCATCAGCTTAGATACTGCTGCTGCCATTTCGGGAGTTATGCCTTTACTGATTTGTTGTAAAACCTCCGTCGTGGTATTTTCGGATAAAAGGAAATTTCGAAAATCACCGACCGTCAAATGACTTATAGGGGAGAAGGCTGATAAATCATGTGTATCGATAATCAGACGAGTAACTTCATCTTTTTCGTAGGGAACAAGTGCTTCGTTGAGAAAAACCTTCAATGGAACTTCTGCCAAGGCCATTTGGGCGGCTACTCTTTCTTCGGCACTGTTGGCAGCCACACCAGCCAGTTCGTCTCCCGACCTTTTGGGGGTAGCTTTTGCCATAAGCGTTTTGAGGTCGGCAAATTGATAGGTTTTGTATTTAATCGTTTGTTGAAACATATCGTAAGACTGTGGTGACTTAAAGGAAGAGATTAATGAAAAAGAAGTCCTATGCTTCGTATTAAGGACATATTGCTTTTCTTTTTGACTTAATTTAAAAACTTTTTGAGTTTGATTCTGTTTTTCAATTGAATAAATTTATCCTCGAAGAGCTGATTAGACTAATCAGTCAATAAGAATTCTCCAAACATAACTTTTTCTATGTTATATTAAAACGTTATTTTTTGATGATAAATATCCTCTAATAACGAATACACTATTAACTGATAACTATTTTTACCTATAGCCAACAAAGCGTATGACAGGCGAACAAAATCCTGAAAAATTAGATAAAATCATTGAAGCGAGAATGAAACTCAAAGCTCGTTTTGAAGAGAAAATGAAGGAAACTCCATCTATGGCTGATCCAAATCCGATGGGACGAGGGCCAATCAATCGCCATGGAATGCCTCAAACACCCATAGGACAAACTATCACACAAAAGTGGCCTGTGCTTGACTTGGGTTATCATCCACAAATTCCGATGGACAAGTGGCGCTTAATTATTGATGGCGAAGTAGAGAATCCTGTGGCCCTGAAATGGGAGGACTTTTTGGCACTTCCTCAAACCGACGATATTTCTGATTTTCATTGTGTGACTACTTGGTCAAAACTAGATATGTCTTGGAGTGGCGTGCGTTTGATGGACTTGGCGGCTTTGGTGCAACCTAAAGAAACTGCCACGCATTTGATGTGTTATGGCTATGATACCTATACGACCAATATATCGTTGGAGGAGGCTCTCAAACCCGATGTGATGCTCGTACATACTGTCGAAGGAGAACCATTACCATTAGAACATGGAGGTCCTTTGCGTATGATTACCCCACAATTATATGCTTGGAAAGGCTCAAAATGGATCAAAAGAATCGAATTTTTATCTGCTAATAAGCTAGGTTTTTGGGAAGAAAGAGGGTACTCAAACACAGCCTATCCTTGGCGCAATGATAGATATAGTTAAGTGTTGAGTTTGGAGTGTAGAGTGCGGAGTTTTCATTAAGGTACAAATACTAATTGTGTGATTTGTAATTGAGTGGTTGAGTGATTATTTTCTATTTGAATTTTACTTGTAGCGACGCAATGCTTTGCATTTAAGTACAAATTTTAAAATAATCACTCAACTATCAAATCACTCAATCGCGACATTATGCTTTTCCTCTATTCCAGCGCTGAGCTATTTGGATAGAATAATCTACAAAAGCTTTTACTGAATTTTCGTAAACCGTATTGTCATTGGCTAATTCGCCATTTTCGTTGAGATTGATATGTGTTTCGTGCGATTCATAAATACGAGATGAAATCACAGAGTATTGATTCAAGAAATTGATGAGTTTACCCAACATAACCGTCATTTCAATGGCTGGTAGCTTACCGCCACGACCACTTGATACGCCAGCTAAGGCAAAGGTTTTTTCTCCAAAAAGATGTGCAAAATCTTTTCCTCCCAACTGATTCAATAAGTTAATTAATTCTGCATCTGGAAACCAGTTGTATTCGGGCATTACTATAAAAACTAAATCTGCTTTAGCCCAAGCGCCAATTAGTTTTTCTTGAAAAGCACTCAAGCTATCTTTTTTGATAAAACCCTGACCAAAAAATGGTACATCGTAATTTTCGAAGTCAACAATTTCGATTTGGTCAAAGCCTGCTTCTTGGCTAAGCGATTTTAAGTATTTTGAAAAACGAAGAGAACTACTGTTTTTTCTGGGTGAGGTCGATAAAATCGTAATATTCATGGTTGTATGAGTTATCAATAACCGTGGTTGTAGGTTAAATTAAAGTTGATTGTTAGATATTTGACTATTAAGTAAGTAACTCAACTCACTAGGGATAAGTTTACAAAAGTAGTTTTTTATGAAAAATATATGTCTACTACAAAGCCTGATATAAAGACATAGATTCTTACAAATGATTTGCTATCTTGTAATCAAACACAAAAATCTATTCAAAAATGAAAAATACATCTCGAAGAAATTTTATTGAAAAATCTCTCCAAGTAGCCACAGCTGGCACAGCCCTAACCGTTATGACACAAAGCAATTCTGAAGCAGCTGTACCAAAAGCACTTCCTATTTTTTCACATCACGTATTTTTTTGGTTGAAAGATAGCAAAGATAAAAAGGCTTACGACCAATTGCTTGCAGGTTTGAAAGGACTCGGTAAGATTGAGCAAATCAAACAAGCACATATCGGAAAGGCATCAATCAATGATTTTGATAAACCTGTTACAGATGCTTCTTATACATTCTCAGTACTATTATTATTTGCTTCAAAAGAGGATGAAGAGAAATATTTAGTGCACCCGCTTCACAAAAAATTTATTGAAGATCATAAACACTTGTGGTCAAAAGTAGTGGTGTATGACTCAATAGCACTCTAGTTTGAGGAAATAGCCACAAGGTGTGGTTATGCTAAAAATAGAAATATTTAGACTTGCCGATTGTGATAAATCTACACAATCGGCATTTTAATGCTGATTATGAAAGCAGAGGTTTAGTTTTTAAGTTATTTTAAAAAGTAAAGATAATTTTTGCCAGAAAAAGTAGTAGTTTTAAGCTAAAGTTGTCTATTCTCTTTTTTAAAAAGTACTAAACTATGTCTAATTCCTCAACGCAAAGTAATCAGTCTGCGCTCTACACGCTGGTAACAGTGTGGTTCTTTTGGAGTTTTGTAGCTGCTTCAAACGGTATTCTTATCCCACTATTCAAAGACAAATTCGAATTGCAACAATGGCAAGCTCAATTAGTAGACTTTGCCTTTTACGCTGCTTATTTCGTAGGTTCTATCCTCTATTTTGTGGTTTCTGGCATCATTAAAGGTGATGTGCTCAACAGAATTGGATACAAAAATGGTATCATTTATGGCTTGATTATTTCGGCTGTAGGTACAATTTTGTTTTATCCAGCTGCCGAACTAAAATCATTTCCAATTCTACTTTCAGCACTATTTATTGTAGGCTTAGGCTTTTCATTACAGCAAACCGCTACCCAGCCATTTATGATTGCTTTGGGTGACCCTGCCACAGGTGCACAACGTATCAACTTGGGAGGAGCTGTAAATAACCTTGGTGGTACCATTGGACCAGCTTTGATTAGCTATGCTATCTTTGGTTCGATTTCGGCTGACGCTGCCAAAAATGCTTCGATTGATTCGGTAAAAGCTCCTTACTTGATATTAGGAGTTGTATTTGCCTTATTCGCAGTATTTTTCAAACTATCAAAACTTCCACGTATCACTAATGACGAAGACGTAGAAATTGGGACAGGTGCCTTGAAATATCCGCAATTGTTGTTGGGTATGTCGGCTATCTTCGTATACGTAGGCGTTGAGGTGACTATTGGTAGTAACTTGGGTGAATATTTGAAAGTAACCGAAAACTTAGAGTCTTCGCAAATTGCTAAATACGTATCTCTTTTCTGGGGAAGTATGATGGTAGGTCGCTGGACTGCTTCAATCGGAAACTTTAATTTTAGCCAAAGCACTCAAACGATTCTAAAAGTAATCGTTCCGTTCGTCGCATTTGCCATTGTGTTAGGAGTAAATGCCTTAGGTGGTAGTGCTGTTCAAGACTTATTACCTTATGGTTTTTGTGTTGTTATGATGATTGCAGCATTCTTTGCTAGTCAAGAAAAACCAGTAAAAACGTTGTTGATTTACACAGCTTGTGGCGCATTAACATCGTTATTAGGTGTAATTTTTACAGGAAAAATTGCTTTGTTCTTATTGATTAGCGGAGGTTTATTCTGTTCAGTATTGTGGCCTTCGATTTTCTCATTGGGTACTGCTGGTTTGGGTAAATACACTAACCAAGGTGCAGCCTTCTTGATTATGATGATTTTGGGTGGTGCCGTTATTCCTGTTGTTCAAGGTATTCTAGCAGATAGCATTGGTATCCAGTTATCATATTTGTTGGCGGTAGCTTGTTTTGGTTACTTATTCTTCTTTGGTATTCGCGTTCAAGCCGTATTGCGCAAACAGAATATCGACTTTGATAAAGAAGTAGTCAAAAACACAGGTAAAGGACACTAGGTATTAATGTAGAATTATGAGTTGTGAATTGTGAATGTAAAATTTTAATTATCAATATCTTACATTTAAAATTGATTAAATATAATTTTGCGAGATAACTTGGTTTTAAACAGAAGTGTTACATAGAATTATATTTATTAACTCATCGCCAAATATTCCTCATGATGTTGAATTATCATAAAATAGGAAATGGCCCTAAAATCCTGCTCGCATTCCACGGAATCGGGCAGGATTTTTCGTGTTTCATGACCTTTGCTCAAACTTTTGCAGATAGATATACAACCTATCTTTTCGACCTGCCTTTTCATGGAAGCAATATCCATCAAACACCGTTTATGGTGACAAAGCAGCTGTGGAAAGATAGTCTAGTTCAATTTTTTGAAAATGAAAATATTCAAGAATTTGATGTAATAGGTTTTAGCATAGGGGGGCGTTTTGTGCTAGCTACTTTTGAAGCATTTGCTGAAAAAATAAATCAAGTACTGCTTTTAGCACCAGATGGTATAAAAGTAAACCCTTTGTATCGACTGGCTACAGGAAGTAAATTGGGGAGATGGGGCTTTAGACGAGTCATTGCACATCAGCCAACTTTTTTGAAAATGGGTAATTCTCTTCAAAAATTGGGAATAGTATCTAAAAGTACGGTTCGTATGGCCGATTTTATGTTAGGTACGCCACTCAAACAAAAGCAAATTTACCATGCTTGGGTAGGATTTAAAGAGCTACAATTTGACATCCCTAAGTTGACACAACTTGCACAAAGGTTTCAGACCAAGTTTAGCTTTTTTGTAGGAAAGTATGATCAAATACTTCCTCCTAAACAAATTTTACCCTTAAGTAAATATCTACAGAAACAACAAACTATTGTGCTTGATACAGGCCATACCAAATTGGTTGACAAGGTTGTAGCCTATTTAAAGAAAGAAGGTTTTTCTTCAAAAAACTGAACAATTGTGTTGATATAATCGTATATAGAATGATTAAGTAACTATACCCAATAAGTCTACTTTAATCTACAAAGGTAATTCACACATTATACCGAAAATCTATGAGCTATATTACTGCCATCGGAACAGCAGTTCCTTCTAATCGTTTTGCACAACTCGAAATCGCTGATTTCATGGCACGGTCATTAGAGTTGGACGAAATAGAAAAGCGTAAGCTCATAGCGCTTTATAGAAGTACCAAAATCCAATATCGTCACTCTGTTTTACCAGATTATGGTCTTCCTGTTGAATCTTATCAATTTTATCCTCATGCTCAAAATTTAGAACCATTCCCTTCGGTCGCACATCGCATGCAGGTCTATAAGCAAACCGCTCTACCACTTTGTGTGGAGGCTACGAAAGGCTTATCTCTTGAGGGGATTACTCATCTAATCACAGTAAGTTGTACAGGTATGTATGCTCCTGGGTTAGATATTGAGTTAGTACAAGCCTTGAGGTTACCAACCTATACGAAAAGAACTGCCATTAATTTCATGGGTTGCTATGGTGCTTTTAATGGCTTGAAAGTCGCTAATGATATATGTCTAGCCAATCCTGATGCCAAAGTTTTACTAGTTAGTGTCGAGCTGTGTACGCTTCATTTTCAGAAGAAAAAAGATGTAGATTTTTTACTTTCCAATGCACTATTCTCTGATGGAGCAGCAGCCGTGATTATTGAACCTAAGGCTCCTCATGAAAAGGTTTTGAAACTAGAATCTTTTTATTGTGACTTATTCAT
Organism: Cellulophaga sp. BC115SP; assembly: GCF_009905545.1. GTDB lineage: Bacteria > Bacteroidota > Bacteroidia > Cytophagales > Spirosomataceae > Flectobacillus > Flectobacillus rivi. The sequence continues at coordinate 18,811 of NZ_JAAALB010000025.1, forward strand.
TGAAGGACAGTCAGATATGGCGTGGCACATTGCTGATTTTGGCTTTGAAATGACCTTAACTTCTTATGTTCCTCAATTAATAAAAAATGGTATCAATCAGTTAGTAGAGAACCTTCTGAAAGCGAACGGCACCCGCCGGGATGAAATACAATATTATGCCATTCATCCGGGGGGAAGAGCAATCTTGGAGTCCGTAGAGCTAGCGTTAGGGATAAGTTCATTGGATAATCAATATGCTTATGAGGTCTTACGGGATTATGGTAATATGTCTTCCACCACAATCCTCTTTGTGTTAAATAAGATTTTAGGGCAGGTAAATGAAGAAAATAAAGGCTGTAGAATTTTAAGTTGTGCTTTTGGTCCAGGATTGACAGTAGAGTCTTTAATAGCAAAAATGGGCGTTTAGATATGTTTTTCATCGATTATAAAACATTCACATCTTAACTTCATCTAGTAACCAAAAAAGATTAGTTTTGCTATAGATTCATAGATTTCTATGAGTCTATTTAGGAGCTCAATTATAATATTTGTCTTTTTCAATTACCGCCCCTCTTCTTAAGACAACCGCCGTCGAAATATATTGAATATCCTACTATGAATCATCTATGCAACTCTGATGTGAGTTATTGATGTGCTATAAGTAGTTTGATTATTAAACACAGGCAGGGGTTGTTTTTCCCAAGCTGATTTTCTTGAAACTTTCAACATTTAGCTTATCGCTAATATGTTTATTTCATGGGCTAGTTAAGTAGTTTACTGTCCATATCTAAGTTGATGTCATTATTTCATGCATCTTACGATTAAAGAGCCTTTACCAATTCGTCCTAAGTAATTAAATCAGTCTAATGTGCATAACTTGTTATTCAAGTTATAACTTAGTCAAAAGTTTAAAAGTAAAACAGTTTGTCTTTTAAGACTTCTTAGACTTTGTCAATAACAAGTTATGCATATTATTTAGTAGGTTCCTCTCAATTCTCCTCACAACAAATATCACGGATTCCTAATACGACAGGTCTTTACCAATCAAAAAAATTCTTACCTTTGCAGAAACCATATTTCCCTAAAGCAAAGTATGACAATTCACAAAGAAGGTACAGGTACCATTTTGGTAACAGTTGTTTTTTTGGCTGTACTGAATTCAGCTGTTTATTATTTCTTTCCAGACAATGATCTAATTCGTAAGATTGCGGTAGTTTTTAGCGTCTTATTTTCAATCATTATCTTACAGTTTTTTAGAGTTCCTAAAAGAGTAACTGTAAAGAATCCAAAGCATATCATCGCACCGGCAGATGGGAAGGTTGTGGTAATTGAAGAAGTAGAAGAACCTGAATACTTCAAAGGTCGTCGTCGCCAGATTTCGATTTTCATGTCTCCAGTGAATGTGCATATCAATTTTAACCCACTTTCAGGGATTGTTTCTTTCTTTAAATATCATCCTGGAAAGTATTTGGTAGCTTGGCATCCAAAAGCAAGTACTGAAAATGAACGTACCACTATTGTTGTTCGTCATGAAAGTGGTACAGAGGTAATGTTCCGCCAGATTGCAGGTGCTTTAGCAAGACGTATTTGTTGGTATGTAGAGGAAGGAAAGCAAGTAGAACAAGGTTCTGAATTTGGCTTTATCAAATTTGGCTCTCGTGTTGATATCTTTTTGCCATTAGATGCAAAAGTATTAGTTAACCTTGATGACCGTCCAGTAGGCGGAGAAACAGTAATTGCTGAATTAGCTTAATAATCAGAATTTTATATATAAAAAAGCCTTTGCAATAGATTTGCAAAGGCTTTTTTTATTGTGTTATAAACATTTTATTGGATTTCTACGTTATATAGTTTGTGAATTTAATAATAAAAAATTGTAAAATTTTAACAAAATTAATTTGTATGCTTTGCTAAAAGAAATTACCTTTATATCACTTAAATCAAAAATTAACCACTTAAAGTACAATAAAATCGTTTACAACCATTAAAATCTAAAAGTTATGAAAAAGGTAAATCAATTTATGCTTCTACAATGGCTTGTGTTTTTACCATTAATACTTCCATTGAGTATCGCATCCGGAATTTTGCAAGGAGTCAAACAAGCAGTGTCAAGTCTGATACTACAAATTTGGTCCGATGTGTCGTCACCGATTATTCATGAAGAAAACCCAGATTTTTTTGCTTAATATCCTCAGGGTCTAATTCTAAGAACTCTTCCCAGAATGGAATCGGAGGTACAGCAGCCTTACAAATAATAGGCTCTTTTTTGATAGGATGGGTAAAATAGAGACGACGTGCATGTAAGTTAATACTGCCATCAGCGTTTGGTCTATCGTAACCATATTTAAGGTCACCTCTGATTGGGCACCCCATGCTTGCTAGTTGTACTCGAATTTGATGTGGACGTCCTGAGATTGGCTCAACTTCAAGTAAATAATGTTTATTAATCGTACCTAAAACTTTATAATATAGTTCAGCTTTTTGAGAACCATTGACTTCGGTATCGTGAGCTGTTACCACATTACGCTTTTCATCTTTAACCAGCCAGTGAGTAAGTTTACCTTTCTCATTGGCTGGTTTTTTTCTTACTACAGCCCAATAGGTCTTTTGAATTTCACGTTTACGGAAAACTTCCATCATACGCTCCAAACCTTTTGAGGTACGTGCAAAAATAACCAATCCACTTACAGGACGGTCTAGTCTATGAACTGGATGTAAGAAAACATCACCAGGTTTATCATATTTCTTTTTGATATATTCTTTTACAGCATCTGTAAGTGTACGGTCGCCAGTAGAGTCTCCTTGTACGAGAATCCCAGCTCTTTTGCTTACAATGATGATATGATTATCCTCGTAAACTACATGGAAATCTTTCATAATAATAATTGATTAATAGGAGCGTTAGCTCCTGAAGATTAATAACTTTCTTTGGCATTAGGGAAGTCGACGGCTTTGACATCTGCTACGTATTGCCCTATGGCTTCGTGCATAATAGTATCTAAGTCGGCATATCTTCTCAAAAAGCGCGGTTTAAATTCCTTATTGATACCGAGCATATCGTGTACCACCAGAATTTGACCATCGGCATCAGGACCTGCTCCAATACCTACAGTTGGAATAGTGAGTTGTTCAGACACTTTTTTAGTAAGTGCCGCAGGAATTTTTTCAAGAACAACACTAAATGCTCCACATTGCTCAAGCATCTTAGCGTCTTCGATGAGTTTAGTGGCTTCATCATCTTCTTTGGCACGTACAGAGTAAGTACCAAATTTGTAAATAGATTGTGGGGTTAATCCCAAGTGCCCCATTACTGGAATACCCGCACTTAGCACACGAATAATCGATTCTTTGATTTCTGCACCACCCTCCATTTTAACAGCATGCGCTCCCGATTCCTTCATTATTCGAATAGCCGAACGAAGTGCTTCCGAAGAATTTCCTTGGTAAGAGCCAAAGGGAATGTCAACAACTACAAGTGCTCTTTTAACACCTTTGACAACCGATGAGGCATGGTAAATCATTTGGTCGAGGGTAATAGGGAGCGTTGTTTCGTGTCCTGCCATTACATTGGAGGCTGAATCTCCAACCAAAATAAGGTCAACACCTGCAGCATCGACAATACGAGCCATCGAGTAATCGTAGGCAGTCAAACAACTAATTTTTTCACCACGATTTTTCATTTCTTGCAAAATGTGGGTGGTGATTCTCTTAATTTCACTATGTACAGACATGGTAGTTCTATCTAACGAATGGTACTTATTTCAAAATTGAGACCAAGAATTGATGAAATAACAAAAAATTAATCATTGTAAAACAAATGATTAATTATACGAATAAGAAATTCTTCTTAAAAACCGTTTATTGAGCGGTATTCAATATTAAATAATGAGACGTATCTTTGCTTGTAAAATTTCAATTGTGCAAATTTACAGGATTCTTGTCAAAAAACTCTAGCAGAGGGTTTGATAATCCAATGTTTAGCAATTTGGCAATATGACTTTTTTACTTTATATTGTTTCTGTTAGTGACTTTTTGGCTATATTTTTGTCTAAACTAAAGCATTATCAGTAAATCCTATATTAATAATTATAAAACAAGCAGTTATGAAACAAAGTTTTTCAACATCCAGTTTCGCTGTCAATGTTTCTAAGCGACTGTCTATGGGGGTTATTTCATGCCTTTTAGCTAGTCAAGTAGCAACTGCACAGACCGAAAGCAAGCCGTCGATTGTTAGTTCAGTGACAGAAAGTGGAATTACTACTACTACCTACTCTAATGGTAAAATTGTAAAATCAGTAGCAGATGGTTATCATCTTGATACTGCTTTTTATAAAAATAGTAATGTAGTTCTTTCTACTAAACAAAAGCAATATTGGAAAATTACTGATCGTATAGGTATTGCAACTCCGTTCTGTAAAGAGGGTGAAGATATTACCATGTTCCTTAAGCCAGGTGCATATAACTATTTAACAGTTAATCATTTCTGGGGAAAGGTTGGTTTTGGTATCCTTGGTGGTTATCAGAATTTTGGTGTTAGTGATGACTACAAAGGTCCGCAAGGTTTGATTGCTCGTAATGCTGCAACAAGAGGTATTCCTACAAGCGCCTTAAACTATGATAAAATAGGTAGCTATGAAGACTTCCTTTTAATGATTGGACCAGCTGTATCTTTGCCATTAGGAACAAAATTCTCACTAGATATCGATGCAAAAGGAGGTTTAATGAATACTTCTGCTCCTCGTTTTGGTGCTACAATGCCTGCAAATTTAGGAGTAGATCAGATAATATTTCGTTTAACTCCATCAGCATCAAAAAATCAGTTGGGCGGAGTTTTAAGTGTTGATTTATTGTATAATTTGTCAAAAAATTGGTCGCTAGGATTAAATGCAGTTGGATTTGTGACAAAAACTCCATTTACGACAATAGGTCAAGATGCTGCTCCTGGTAATATATTGTTGACAAAAGAAGATGTTAGAACTCATGGTGGTTGTAACTTTGGTTTGGCATTAGCGCACACATTTGGCGCTTGCAGTGCTCAAACAGTTTATGAATTGTTGCCTCCTCCTCCAGCTCCAGTAGTTTGTGCCGTTCCAACACTTGAATCTGAAAGTGGAAGAATGTATGACTATGGTTCGACTGAAAAACCTACTTTCCGTTGGAAAAGTACTTCTGGTACTCCAGAAAACGAAGAGTATATTTTCAAGTTGTATAAAGCTGATGGTTCAGGTATTCCAGTGTACCAGCAAACTACTAAGTCTACAACGTTAAATTTACCTAATAATGTTTCGCTTGTAAACGGTGATGAGTGTAGCTTCTATTACTATACAATTCAATCAAGCGTACAAGGTAAGTGTTTGTCTGAAGCTAATGCAGCTAGTTTTGGTTACAAAGCAAAACCTGCTCCAATAGCTCCAGTTGCAAAAACAGAAGATCAATATATCTTTAAAATCTTCGGTGGTTCAACTGCTACTAAATACTTCGGAACAGGTAAGCCAGTGCGTAAGCCTCGCAAGATTGCTAAAGCTGCGGCTCCAGCTACAGTAACAGCTGCTCCTGCTAAAAAACTTATTCCAAGACGTAAAAAAGCTAGTGCTGGAACAGCTACAGGTGTGAAAAAATACAGTACAGTGGTTAACTACGAAAACGTAGCTACCAATCCAAATATCAAATGGCCAGAAGACCTTCCACTTCCTAAATCGCCAGCGGTTTATGAATACGAAGTTCAACGTTTGAGTGCGGGTGATTGTAAGCCAACTGGACAAGTAGCGAAATATAAATTCTATATTGATCCTAAGAAACCAAATGATATCAGAATTATTCCTGATTCTCCAAAAAGAAAATAGTTTCTAAGGATTATTATTAAAGCCTCTGATTGAAAAATCAGGGGCTTTTTATTTTTTATGCGTTACAACCTTTTTACGGTTAATAATATCTTTAATAGGGAATAGGGAATAGGGAATAGGGAATGTAACGAAGGTATTGCAGATTTGGGATTTCTGATTTCGGAAATATTGGAAATACCTCTTTTTACAAAAAATAGTAGATTACAATTCCGAAACCCAACATCCGATACCCGAAATGGATGGGCAATTGTATTCCTTTGTACGCTTCTAATTCCTAGTAGGAAATACTATTGCCATTTTAGGTTTATGAAATACCCTCAAATGTTATTTGAGAATTGAGCTTACGTGAGAGTCTTGAATTATAAGGAAATGGAATATAGATTAAACTAAAGATTAATCCAAATATATTGGATTCCTAATACAGATGAAGTGGAATGACAAAGAGCGAAAAAGACATTATAATTATTAGAATGCAAGCAGCCTAATGATTGATTTAGAAAGACTCAAGAAAGTAATAAAGGAATTATCAAAGCTTATGGAGAATTTAGAAAGCTCTCGGAATTTTTCTGGGAGTTTTTTTATTGCCTTGATTATCAAGAAGAAATAGATTTTTTTGAAAAAATATTAAAAAAATCTGACTGGGCATACAACCCTTTTGTAGAAACTACTGTCTATGTATATAGAAATTATAAAGCAATTAGTGGTAAAAGGACAACCCCTCCGACTTGAATCAGAGGGGTTTTGTTTTTTATGACTAAGCCATTTCCATTTTTTGTTCCATACGTTTACGTACACTTGGATCTAAATAGATTTTACGCATACGAATCGATTGAGGAGTTACTTCTAAGTACTCATCTTTCTGGATATATTCCATTGACTCTTCTAATGAGAACTGGATTTTCGGAGCAATTTTAACGTTAGTATCCGTACCTGAAGCACGCATGTTCGTTAATTGTTTCGCATTTTGAAGGTTTACTTCAATGTCATTTTGACGGTTATGCTCTCCAACTACCATACCTGCATAAACCTCCTCACCTGGATCGATAAAGAATACCCCTCTGTCTTGTAATTTATCTACTGCATAAGCGGTAACCGAACCTGAGTTCATCGAAATCAATGAACCGTTGATACGACCAGGGATTGGACCTTTGTAAGGCTCATACGCTTTGAAACGGTGTGCCATGATAGCCTCACCAAAAGTAGCAGTCAATACTTTAGAACGCATACCAATCAAACCACGTGAAGGAATGTTGAATTCTAAGTGTTGTAAGTCACCTTTTGGTTCCATAATCAATAACTCACCTTTACCTTGTGTAGCTAATTCGATTACTTTACCTGCAGACTCATCTGGAACGTCTACTACCAATGTTTCGATTGGTTCTAAACGCTCACCATTTTCGCCTTCTTTGAAAATTACTTGAGGTTGTCCTACTTGTAATTCATAACCTTCACGACGCATCGTTTCGATTAATACAGACAAGTGAAGGATACCACGACCAAATACCAAGAATTTATCTTCTGAATCAGTTGTAACAACACGTAGAGCTAAGTTCTTCTCAGTTTCTTTGAACAAACGATCACGCAAGTGACGAGATGTTACAAATTTACCTTCTTTACCAAAGAATGGAGAGTTGTTGATGGTAAACAACATGTTCATTGTTGGCTCATCAATCGAGATACGTGGCAATGCCTCTTGAACTTCAACATCCGAAATAGTATCACCAATTTCGAAGTCATCAATACCCATCATTGCACAAATTTCGCCAGAAGAAACTTCATCAGTTTTTGCTCTACCAAGACCTTCAAATGTTTGAAGTTCTTTGATTTTCATTTTCTTCACAGTACCGTCAGACTTCATCAAAGCAACTTGTTGTCCTTCTTTGAAAGTACCACGGTGAACACGACCAATAGCAATACGACCAACAAATGAAGAGTAGTCTAATGAAGTGATTTGCATTTGAGCAGGACCTTCATTGATTGGAGCAGCAGGGATATTATCGATGATTACATCTAATAATTCAGTAATATCTTCAGTTTTGCGTTTCCAGTCAGTACTCATCCATCCTTGTTTAGATGAACCGTAAAGTGTTTGGAAGTCTAATTGATCTTCTGTTGCACCTAAGTTGAACATTAAGTCAAATACTTGCTCGTGTACTTCGTCAGGGCGACAGTTTTCTTTATCAACTTTGTTGATAATTACGATTGGCTTAAGACCTAAGTCAATTGCTTTTCCTAATACGAAACGAGTTTGAGGCATTGGACCTTCGAAAGCATCCACCAAAAGGCAAACACCATCAGCCAATTTCAATACACGTTCCACTTCTCCTCCAAAGTCGGAGTGACCAGGAGTATCAATGATATTAATTTTTACGCCTTTGTAGCGAACTGATACGTTTTTAGATACAATTGTGATACCACGTTCACGTTCCAAGTCATTGTTATCAAGAATCAAATCTCCGAATTCTTGGTTATCACGAAATAATTTCGATGCGTGGATGATTTTGTCAACAAGGGTCGTTTTACCGTGGTCAACGTGCGCTATAATTGCAATGTTACGAATGCTTTGCATCTTCGATGAATGTTATCTGTTATTTACTAATCGTTAATCGCCATTTTGCTTTTGTAACACGAATAACTATTAACGTAGCTCTTGAATGAGGGTGCAAAGGTACGGAGTTTTTCTTAGAAAAGTGCTATTGACCTTCAAATAAAAATGGTATTTTTTTTATCTAAATGATTTTTAATGTATTATTATTCAATTGTTTATAGTTATTTTTTCTTCATATTTACGATAAGCCCCTATTCGCTACTGCCAACTTATTCCAACTTCGTCGCTAAGAATGCTTTCTTGGTTTTGTGAATCAACGACCGAAACTTTATAGAAGTAGTCTTTTCCCTTAGGTAATCCCGAATCTTTATAAGTGTTTATACCTACAGGTAAAGTTTGGACTAAAAGGGGTGTTCTGCTTTGAGAATCGAATCGGTAGACCTTATAATTCTTGAGATTTTTGATCGCTGGATTGTCCCATTCTACAATAATAGATTGATTATCAGTGATTACTTTTAGGCCCGCTGGGGGAGGTGGTAATACCTTATTGAGTGAAATCGTAGTGGATGCACTCATGGCGCTTTGGAAGTTGTGGTGACCAATAGATTTTACTGCATATTCATAACTTTTGCCAGCTACGCCAAGCGAATCAACAAAGGAGTTTTGGATGTCAGCCACTGAATTTTGAAAGATGATTTTGTAATCATCTAGCGCTTTGTTACTTGTTGGATTTACTTCTCGTCGATATAATTCATATCCAACTACATAAGGGCTAATAACAGTCATATCCTTCCAAATGAGTAACACCTTATTGTTTGCTTGTCGGTAAGCTGCTAGCCCAATAGGAGTTGGTAATGACAATGCTGCCGAAGGTACTGTATAAACTGAGCTAGAATTTGGGCTTGTATTGTAGCTAGTATTAAAAGACACTACAGAGTACGAATAAACCTGTGTGGAATCAAGATTTTGAATATTATCGGTATAGGACACTAAAGAATCTTTACTATAAACAAGGTCAGATACTTGAACCTGCTTGCCTTTGTACCCTTCGCCTCGGTATACATAGTAGCCACGAGTATTACGTTCTGAACGAGTCCAAGAAAGTGTCACTATAGTGCCTTGTTGCTTAATTGCTAGGTTTTTAGGAGATAATACCGCCTGTTCAATTCCTTGTAACATACCCGCAACTTTTACCGAAGGGTATCCTTGGTTATAAAGAGAATTCATTTTGAGGTAATAAAAATAGGTTTCAATTGGCTCAACTTTGCTGTCCAAGTACGTTGTGTCGGTTGGTTGTAAGGTGGCAATTGACTGATATGGACCTTCGAAGCTTTTGCTTCGGTAGAGCTGGAGGTCTTTTAAGGCAGTGGCTTTATCAAAACTCCATTTTAACAAAATACCTCTACGCTGATTATCACTATCAGCTGTAAAGTGCTCAAGAATGGGAATATCACTATAAGGTTTTACATTTTTTACTAAAATAGTATCACTAGGAGTACCCTCATTCCCAAAGGCGTCATAAGGAACAATTACATAACGATAAAGTCGTTTTGCAGAAGTTTGCCTATCGATTGTTCGAAGTATTACGCTGTCTTTTGAAGCTGTAAAAAACTTGATCACAGGGATTTCTTGCATAGAAGTTTGGAGGTAATACTGACGATATACCTTCCAGCTAAAAGGTAAATTACTACGTTTTGAAACACGCCATTCTAATCCTACAAGGTCTTCTTCGGGTACACTTTTGTTGAATACTAATTCATATTTAGGTTTTTGCACCACAAAACGAATAGGGGCAGAGGCTTGCTCAGATACTTTAGGAGAATTACTGGTAAGGCGATACTGATAAGTTTGGTTGGTTTGTATCTCAGTATCAAAATAACCCAAACCTGCGGTTTCAAGCATCAAAGGCGAAGCATTAAACTCATAAAGAGAGTCAGAGATAATGGCACGACTCATGAGGTTAGTGAATCTTTTGAATATAGTATCGCTAGGAACTTCATAAAAAGAGTTTTTACGATGAGCTTGACGTAAACGTAAAAGTAAGCTTTGAGCCGAGCGACCAACAGTAACACTATTTACAGGTTCCCACTCTGTGGAAGAAGCCATTTTTCGTTCAAGTTGGTAAGTAAAGTTGGCTGGAATATTTTTTCCGAAAAGAATAAAAATCCCATTTTTCCCAACATAAGTTTGCAAATTTTGTGCAAAAATGGGAGTACTCATGCTGATTATTAACAATAGCACAAGCGATGATATATATGTGTTGAAAGAGACTTTCATAACGAATGCAATTGAAATGTTTGACTATTTACATGGTTCAGTTTTACAAGGGCTCAGACTTAAATCTGCCTTTACTCCGCTAGTTCCCCCTGAGAAACTTACACAGAATCCTTTTTCAAGACAATCATCAAAGATGGTCGAACCACAATCGAATAGTAGTGGTATTTGTTGTTTGAGGCATATCTTGTTGGAGTTGCCTAGTTTGGCATTTAGATTGGCAGAGAAATTACCTCCTTGCTTTTGTACCTGAATTTTAATGGCAGCTTCAGCATCAACCGATCCTGTTAGGCTTGTACAAGTGATAGCTTTTAGTCCATAGTCGGCATGTACTTTGGCTCTGATACCTGCCCCAAAATCAACGGTGCCAAATAAGTTGCCATAGAAATAAGCATCCATAAAGGCGTCTACGCTAAAATAGGCACTGGCAATAACTAGGTCTATTTCCATAGAGAGGCCATCGAGTGGCATAGGGCGCTCTCCTGTTACATAAAACCCTGCAAAGCCTTGCGCAAAACTACATGGAAGCTGTTTTTCTCGTACATAGGTAAATAATACACTTGAAGACTCTGAGGGAAGCGCTTGGCTGTAGCTACCAATCAATAAACCCGCTTTTAGGACAGTTGGGTCAGGGAGTGGAACATTGCTGACAATACCCGCCGCCGTGATAATCCAACCTTGAGGGTCAAATAAGACTTGGGCTACTCCTTTCATCTCAAGTCCTTCAACTCCTTGTGTGAGCTTACTTAGGTCAATTGTACCAATTAAGCGTTTTTTCTCAATATCATAAGTAAGTTGTAAGCCCGGTAGTGAAGGTAAATTGTCTGCCTGAATTTTTTGATCTGAAGCCTTGATTTCTCCAAATACCGTAAACTTCATACGGTTGGGTTGGCTTTGTGTTCCTTTATAATTATCTAGATCTCCTTCAAAAGTGAGGAAAGACCAATCTTGATTAGAACTTGCAGTCAGGGTAAGAGCAATATTTCGGAGTTTGGTATCACTTGCCCCTGAGCCACCGATTGGAATCGATTGTTTTGGTAGATTCGGAAATTCTGTTTCAATAGGAACAATCTTGGTTTCGGTTGGTGTGTGGATTAACGCTACTTTGATGGGCTGTAATTTTCCAGGCTCTTCTATTTTGCCAGTAGCTACAAAACGCCCATTATCAAAAGTTTGTTTATCTGTTCCTGCTACAGAAGAGAAACGAACATAACCTTTAGCTTCAAAACCGAGATCAAAAGCACTCAGTTGGATAGCTGGAGTCGATTTGACAAATTTTACCACCAACATTTGGTCGTTGGCAACTCTTTGAATACCCAATGAGCCTGAACCAACGAGTGAAAAATAATCACTGCCAGTGTTGATTGTATTAGGTTTGAAATTGACTAAGTTGAAAAGTTTATAGTTGCTACTTTCATTACTAAAAGATAGAATATCCTCACCATTGTCGAGCAATGAAATCATACTTAAAGTAATATCTTGGTTCGGAAATCCTTTGAATTTAACAAGATCCTCTTTTTTTATCTTGCCTGCATAACCACCATTGCCTGACGGAATACTGAGTTTCCAGTGACCAGAGGCATCGCTACCTGTTTTGGCATCATAGCCAAAGTAAATTTTGTCACCTGATACGTTGGTTTGTAATTGTGCGATTCCTGCCACATTGAGATTTTCAACCTTGAAGTCACTTATGTCGAGGAGGTTTGACCTTAGCATGAAAGTTGTAAATGGAACATCAATTTTGCCTGTCTTGATAATACCATTAGAAGAAAATATTCCTCCTTCTGTGGGAGAAATAGACCAGTTTTTTACCTCTACACTCCATTTTCCTGCAAGCTTAAAGGTCATAGATTGACCTGTTGAAGCTTTTACTTGGTCGGCTGTTAGTTCAATTTTTCCAACATTGAGTTTAAAAGCGGATGGATTGGCATTGGGTATTTTACAGTCTAAGCTAACATCTAAAATTATTTTGCTACCACTTATCGTAGAGGTAGCGGTTTGTGCTTGGGCATCAAAGCCAATAAACTTGAACTTGATAGGATTTCCTTGCTTATTACAAAGATTAAATTTGCTCGGAATGTCGGGTAAAGACGAAATGATAGGGATATTCCGATTGATATTTCCGTCACTGTTGATGGCAAAATAAAATTCACTATCGTCAAACTCCAAATGGCTACTTGGATATTTGAAGGAGTTGTCGATAACTTGGGTTAATCCATTGACAACACCCGATTGATTTCCACTTTTGACAATTGATAAATAGTAATCGCTGTTGGCAGGAACTGTTTTGGTGTTATAGGTATCGCTATAACGCATTTTCAAAAAACTATGTTGAAGACTTACTTTTTGAGAAACACACACGACCTTATTGCCTACTTTGCTGAATTCAGCCCCAAAGAAGGCAATTTTCATATCGTTGTCAAACGGCTTAAATACCGTATTGAAATTGTTGATATTGGTATTAATTTCAATACCTCCTGGGCCTTGAATGGTTCCTGAACCGCCATTAGGTTTTGATAAGTACAGGGTTCCTCTCACTAACAAATTTCCATTTGCCTGTTTTTGAGCTTGTTCTATTTTGATAGGAAATCCCCAAAGGTCGGTGATATTAAAGTCACTTTCTTTAACATTGAGGGTAATGTTATTCGCATTTTGGGTATTGACATATACTTCATCACCGATATATGATTTTCCGTCATCAGGATTATAAGTTGCTACCACACGAGTATAAGTAGATGCTTCGGGGTACGAAAGTTTGAAGCTACCATCTGATTCGCTCTGTGTAGCATAAATACTTCCATTGATTCCTGCGGTCATAGATACCTCTGCTCCTTTGATAGGCTTACCGTTGAGTAATACCTTTCCTGCCACAGTAAAGCCATTTTTGAGGACTACATCATCATAGATTTGATAATTTCGACTTTCTTCATTGGTAAAGGCAATGGTTTGTGGAATATAACTTGTTTTGGCTGGACCACTTATTTTCATTTGAAGATAGTTGACAGACACATTCTTAAATTGTGCTTCTACCCAGCCATCTTTATCAGCATAAAAAACTTGCCCTAATATATCTACAGAAGCTTTTTCGACAGCCTTAATAATAGTTTTGGTTATGATTTTGCCGTTAGGGTTGAGCGATACTAGCTGAGTTTCGCCCATAACTCTGAATTTAATACGGTGATTGCGTTGGTAAACCGTAATCTTATCAAGCACTTTCACGCCATCAGGAATTGTTACCCAAGAATTTTCTTCGAAATAAGATACGTCCTTTGGAATAACATTGATTAATGAAATCTTTTTGGGAATAGCATAGGTAAAATAAGTGCCATTACTTGGGCTGCTTTCTACATAAGGGCCTTTGTCAATTTTTACATAGGCACCAACACCTTTGTTTTGTTCATTGACGATAGTACCTACAACAAGACCTTTAGGCGTAAATGGAATTTCTTTTTGAACCAACTGAACGCCATTTTTCAACGCAGGTAATGATTCTGTGTACTGGTCTTGCGTTTCGTAATCGTAAGAAGGATGGCTAATAATGAGCTTTGATTGTAAGCCTGTAGGTAGATTATTGAAAATAACATAACCATCTTTATCCGAATAATTACTAATTGTTTCGGTAGAGAAAAGCTTTTTAAACACCATAGAAGCACTTGCTCCTGCAATGCCGTCAGTAGCTTTATCTTTTCGGACAACTCGATAAGATAATCTTGGCTTTGCTGGATTCATAATACGTGTAGTACTGTTTTGAAAATGGTTGTACTCACTGTTGAAAGTATATGAACCAAAAGCATTGTTCGTCTTTTCGTTGTCCTGCGAAATAAGAATACCTACAAAGTCGGAAGGGAAATCTGACTTGTCTGATTTATCTAAATTCCCATAGGTATTGTTCGTCCCAGCGTTGGGGTTAGACTGCACTGCCAGATAATACACATCAGAAGCAATCCCAGAGTGGCGAATAAGGCGCTTGAGTACCACTTTGCCTGAGCCATTGGTAATATCTTTTGAAATAATTTCGTAGCCTTTTCCATTGTTGTCGCTTGCATAAGTATTGAGGTGCATTCCTTCGTTTTGTGGAACTCCCGCTGGGCGACTTTTCCAAGCACGTAATAAAAATACATCCATGCCACTCAAGGGACTATTGGGTGATGCTTGATTGGGGTCGCTATTAGACTTGACTGCCACCTCAATACTAAAGCTTTGAACAAGAGACAATAATGTTCCTACATTTTTTGATTCAAGGGGATAAATTTCAATATTGTCATCTGGGCTACAATAATAGGGGCTTTCTACCACAATACGGATGTAACGATATAAGTCGCCTGTGACATAGGAAGGAAATTCACCTGACTGATTACCTATGGTCATGTTCTTTTTGACGAGCCCCCATTTGGGCATTTTATCAAAATTAATGACCATAGAAAAAGAGCCATCGTTGGTCGTTTTTCCTGTACCAATGATCATATCCGAATCTGCATATTCAGGCTGCCCATTGAAGCTATAATTGTTTCGGATAGCCATCGAAAATGTGCCATCAGGACTAATCGAATGTTGATCTGAAATATTGTAATTGACTCCTTTGGCATTTTTCATGACATACATGACCTGAGCCTTTACAGTTGTGTTGGACAAAGGAGCTATATCTGTTTCGTTAGGGTCAGAATATTTACTGATAATTTTTCCTGTGAGCGTTGCCGATGGGGGAAGTGGCGAAATAACCGTTAGCGTCGTAGACTGCAAAGTATTCATAGAGGCGAAATAATTGGCAAAAAACGGCTGGGCATCCTTAATATCCATTTCGTTAGTCCATAAATAGTAGACATCATTTTCGTCGGACTTGCAAAGGAGATTTTCAAAAACAGTTTCTCCACTACTATTGGTTTTTCCAGTTCCAATCAACTCATAGTTGGAAGATTTCTTCGCCATCATATCCACATCACGCGAATCAACCAATGGAGATGGTGCTCCCGCAGAGGTAAAACGTGTAATCATTCCCTCTACAGGAGGGCGTATCCCTACATAAGAATTGCCACCACCAAGGCCAGGCGTATTATTGCCAATGTTAGCACCAAAATTGTTTGGAACATTGACTCCTATGCCTACTTGCCAGCTACCTGAATTGGAATAAGAGGTTTTTTTGAGACGATATAAATAAATAGTTCGATTTTCGAGAAGCTCTTTTTTATTGATGTTTTTGTAACCTTCCTGCAAGAGTACCTTTAACTGAAACCCTTTGGCTTCGGTCTTGATAAGTCCCAAATCTATATTGCCATCTTTGGAGTTGAACATGACAGCATTGGCGTAGTCCTTATAATAAGGATTATTCGAAACAATTTTGAATATAGTTGAAACAGGCTGACCCAAAAAAGTTTTTCCTGTTGGTCCATTAGCTTCATTAAAGCCATTAACTCCAAAATCGAAGCTACCATCCGAAAGCGTGGTAGTTTGAGCAATGAGCTTTTCGTTTAATACTCTATAATCATTATTCCCTTTGGGAATTACTTCTTGTAAATACAGTGCCAAATCGGCATTGGAAGCTTGGTAAGTGTTAGTTTTGTTAGGATAGGCATATTGCATTTTCCCTTTGATATGTCTTTGTGCAACAACCAGAACGGAATCTTTTTTCTTGAACACAAAATCACAACTTTGTTCTGCAATGACTTGGTTATTGCTTGGATCAATCTGTTGTATTTTAAAGTTGTAAGTCGCTCCGTTATTAAACCTTAATTGACCCATGTCGTCTTCCTGAAAGTAAGGACTATTGAGTGTTTTGTTGACCATTACACTTTTTTGACTATTGGTAATCAATAAGTTATATCGCTCAGGAACAGTAGCTTTTTCAGGTTTCCAGCGGAGGTAAAAGGCAATGTTTTCACCTGCTTTTATTTCGCTACCACATTTTTGGGGAACTAAAATCGCTATGGCATTATCGGTGCTGCGAACGACTGGGGTTTTATAGATAAACTGATACACTTCCGAATATCCTTGGTTTCGAAATGATGTGCGACCTGTAGGGTCTACGGCTTGTACACTAAATGCATAGCTTCTACCTGCTACGAGTGAGGGAAATGATGGTCCGTAATTAAGAAAATTGACATTGGTTTGTTGCTCCAAAATATAAGGTGTACCCAAACGCATAATATTGTTTGGATTCTGACCATTTGGTAGCTCTTTAATTCTAAAAATATAGCGTGTACCAGCAGGAGCTTGCGCTGGTACTGTCCATGCAAATTGGATATTTTGAGGAGTGCTTACCATCACCTCTGTTTCATTCTGCGGACGCAAAATGATTGGAGGTTCAATACTTTGTATCGGAAAAGTATTGGAACATCCCAACGGTTCTTCGTCAGATATAGGGCGAAGTGTGGTGGGGTCATAAGCCCTCAAACACAAACGGTAAGAGCCTTCTGGGATAGCGCCTGTACGGATAAGCGTATTTTTATCTATCCCAGAAACCTGAATTTTATTAATATCAAAAATACGACTAAAGTCATTGGCAGATAAGCGGAGGCTTTGTAGGGCATTTACGGTTAAAGTCGTTTGCCCTACAAAAGGCACTGCTTTTAGTGAAACGCCATTGTCATCGGTCAACTCTCCGCCCAAAACAAACGTGTAGCTTTGTCGAGAAAGGTTTTGTACCAGTATCACAACTTGATTACTACGAGTTTGTAAATCGGATAATGTTGTTGGATATGGAGGCAACATCGTTACCTGAATTTTTAGCGGAGATTGAGCTTGACTGAGAATACTTACCCATAGGAAAAGCATCAAGAAAAAGTACTTTTTCATAATAGTAAAAGTTTGAGGACTTACTTTTTGAAAAGGGCTACTGTCTGAAACCGCCTTGATTGGGTTGTTTCAAACAGAATATGATTAATATGGGTTTTAGAAAAGAAGATTATAGCTTACCTCACCTCGTATTTCTGTGTATTTGAGGTTGGTACTTGAGGCTGTTTGAGGTGAATTGCTAATCAGGAAACTGTTCAGCGCGAAGCGATGATGTCGATTTACCTGATATGTAGCACCAAAGTTTCCATTAATAATGGTACTTTTTTCGCCTCCACGGTCACCTAACAAATAACTCACACTACCTCTTAGGTTAAACTTATTATCCTTCCACGATTTGTCAGAACCTAGGGTAACTCCATAGTTTTTGTCGCTCAGATAAGAACCTGTGATAGTGGTGTAATTGAGGGTGCTGTAAATAGAAAAATTGCTGGTATTGAAAGAAAGGTTGTAATTGAGAAATATATTTTGAGAACTCAAATTTCTTGATTTACTATCTTGAGAATAGGTATTATTAAAATCCTGCAAATCCATCAGGTTATAGGATAGCATAATTGAATTGGATTGCTTTTCGCCCAAAATAGTATATCGTGGATTGATAGACAGGTTTTGAGTTGTTTGCGTAATTCTGATGGTATCCGAAATTTTGAGTGCATTTGGCGTTTGGTTATTCGAATAGTTGGAATAATTAATGTCTAGCCCCAATTTTTCTGTAAAATCAGTACTCAAATTAGCTGATCCAATGACTTTTTTAGATTCTGACTTTTTCTGTTTATTTAAGTTATCTCTTTGTAAACCTATACTTCCATTAAATCTGAATTTGTTTTTGAAGATGGAAAATTGTGGGGCAATAGTGATATTTTCTATGTCGGAGTTAAAGAAGTAAGCACCCATCGTTTTGTATTCGGGGTCGATACGCCGATACTGGAGCCGTAGTCCCCACGACCTACTTTTGTACCGAAGTGCGGTTTGAACAGCCGTGTACAGCTCGGTAGTCCCATTGACCTTGAGTAGCTGGTCGAGTGTATTTCCAGAAATGGGAAGTTTGCTTTTATCGATTTCAGCACTCGAATTAACATCCTTTGTATAGCCACTCGCCCCAGCTTCGGTATCCCACGAGAGTTTTGAAGAAAAGGAG
The DNA here is from genome assembly GCF_009905545.1 of Cellulophaga sp. BC115SP. Lineage (GTDB taxonomy): Bacteria > Bacteroidota > Bacteroidia > Cytophagales > Spirosomataceae > Flectobacillus > Flectobacillus rivi. The sequence continues at coordinate 37,379 of NZ_JAAALB010000025.1, forward strand.
ATACGCATATTCAAACCTAAGGCAAGGTTTTCGGCTGCTGTTGTACTAGACAAGTTGGGATTTCCTTGCTGGGAAGAGACATCAAATAATGCACTTCCCATTTTATCAGATGCTTTGAGTGCGCTGATTTCGAAAAAGGTTTTGTCGGTACCATAGCCAATTTTGACAGCCATGCCACTTCTATCAAATGCCACAGGCACTAACGATAGGGTAGTGGAGTCTAATTTGGTAGCTTTATTGAGCTGACCATACATGAATCCCATTCGGAATTTGCCAGGCGTTAGTTCTATGCCAGCTCCTAGCATAGTATGTCCGCCAAGTGTAAACTGGTTGAAGGATACATTGCGATAGCCTCCATGTAGCGTAAGCCACTTGTAAGTAGGGCTTAGTCCAAATTGAGCGAAAGGTTGTGCTATTTTACTTTCTTGATTGCTAAAAGTAAAAGCAAAAGGAATAGCAAGCCCATAAAGATTAAGGGTTGGTGCTCCTGATAATACGTAAGATGTACTTGGGTACCTTGGCGAGATACCGTTGGCAGAATAGTAAATTCCTCTTAAATCTATATTTCCTGATAGGGAGACTGGCTTTTGTTGTGATAAATTTTCAAGATTTTGCGTGTAGAGAGGTTTAAGAGAGGAAAAATACATGATAAGTACAACTACTAAACGGCAATTGTTAGAAGTTTTCATAGTAATAGTACGGACTATTGAATAATTGAGTCAATATTACAATTTCTTGAACTATCTATGAAGCAAAATGGAGGAATCTGAGTAATCGGTATTTAAACTGTAGTTTTTCTATAAATATTCTGATTGTTAGTTATTTATGTGATTGATGAAATATGGCTAAGACTGCTTGATTTGTACTTTAAGCTCAATAGAACTACCTTTTCCCACTCTAGAAAGTATAGTAATACTACCACCAAGGCTTTCTGCTCGTTTGCGCATATTTCCTAAGCCATTACCTGCTTTAATAATGGTTTCATCAAAACCGATACCATTATCTTTAACGAATAAACGTAGCTCTGAATTCTCAAAACTGATTTCTATGTTTACCTCAGTAGCATCGGCATATTTGACAATATTATTGATTGCCTCTTTGAATATCAAATAGAGGTTATATTGTTTGTTCGCCGATAGTTGAATTTCAGGTAAATTTTCAGTTTGGAAATAATAATTGATATTTTTAGGTTCAAAAACTTCAGCTGCAAATTCCTTCATTTTGACTAATACTTCGCCAAAACTATTACTCGTCTGTCTGGTTGTCCAGACAATATCACTTAATGAACGTTGTACTTTTTGAGAACTTTCATTGATTCGTTGAACCAACTCTTTTACTGATAATGGATTTTTATCTATTTGGTATTCAACAACTTGGCTTAGAATGCCAATGCTGCTCAATGTACTCCCAATGTCATCGTGCAAGTCACGTGCGATGCGACTTCTGATTTGTTCATTTTCTTGAAGCTGTTGGATTACTTCGGCTTGATACTTTTCCTTTTCTAATCGGTAGTAGTTGATTCGATAAGCTAAGGCAAATGATAGTAATACCACCTCTAGTGCCGAACCTACCTGTAGTGCATTGCGGGTAAAGTTATCGCTTTGTAAAACATTGGAAAGTTGTAAAATAAATATCAAGGCACTCACCAACATCACAGCCCAAGCAACTAAGAAAAACAAGGCTGCTTGTGAGCCCTGAATCCAAATATAAATCGCTAAAAACAGGATATATATTACGGCCAAGAATGCAATACTATGTAAAATTTGTGTACTCATCGCACCAGCTCCTAGCCAGTTGGCCACTAAGAAAAATGTGATGGCTGATAAAAGAATACGAACTGTTTTATACGAAGCAGGGAGATATTTGTTGGCATCCAAAAAACTTTCAGCAAATAATAGTCCGAAGCCAATAGCTGCCGAAATAAATACTGAGGTGAAGTGATTGAACCAAATGGCATTGGGCCATAGATACTCATGAGCAATCCCTTTATTGAATGAGAAAAAACCCGCAAATGCCAATACATACAAGACATAATATAGATATTCTTTACTTCGTACTGTCCAGAAAATAAAGAAGTTGAAGATTGCCATAACTAGCATGATACCCAAATAAATACCCTGCATGAGGTCTTTGGGATGGTTGTCTTCAAAGAAAATCTTAAGGGGGGCTACTCTTAAGGGAAATAAAAGCGGTAAATTATTCTGGATACGAATATAATAGGTACATTTTTGGTCTGAATTAAGCTCCAAATCTACCAGATACAAATTGGTTTGTATATCCCTTGTACTTTTATGTTGATATACCCCAAGTCGTTTGTGAGTGATAGTACCATGGTCTACACGATAGATGGAGATACTATCGAGAACGGGTTCTCCTATCTCAAGATACAGACGTTGACCAGATTTGTTGACCAGTGTAAAGCGTGACCAGATGACAGATTTTGTGATACCAAAGTTAGGGCTAGCTTGAAGACTTTTGATAAAACGAGCGTCGACATCAGGGCGTTTCAATACATCATATAATGAATACATTCCTTTTTTATCCTCCAGTATTTCAATATTATTTCCAATAGAGAGTGCCTGATTAGGATTTTCAATCACGATTTCTTTTTGAGAAAATGCGAACTGTGAAGAAAGAATAATCAAAGTTAGAAGTACCCAACGAATCATATTAAAAGAGAAATTAATAGCCTAGTCGATTGTTTAGCATAGTTGTAGTAAAGGAATAGAGCATTTATAAGAAATCAAACCTACGAAGTTACCTTCATTTATCAAAGTATGTATAATAAAAAAGGCGAGAATCTCTCGCCTTTAAAAATAGATAAGACTTTTTAGTTCATGGTAAGATTAACAACATTGCTTGAGTGTACAACCTTTTCTCTACCAAGTATATCTCTTACAGCTTGTGCGATGCCTTCTGGGTCAAAACCACATTCTTTATGTAATTCAATTTGTTCGCCGTGCTCAACAATTCTATCTGGGATACCAAGGCGTTTGATTTGTGCTGAATAATCATGGTCAAGCATAAATTCTGCTACAGCCGAACCAAATCCTCCTTGAAGACAACCATCTTCTACGGTAATAACCTTGTCATAGTTTTGGAAAATTTCATGGAGCATAGCTTCGTCCAAAGGTTTCACAAAACGCATATCATAGTGAGCTGGATTTATACCTTCTTTAGCAAGTTCTTCACACGCTTTTACGGCATAGTTTCCAATATGCCCCAATGTAAGAAGTGCTACTTTTTCACCATCTTTAATTTTGCGACCTTTTCCAATTTCCATTTTTTCAAATGGCGTTTTCCAATTTGGCATAACACCTTCGCCACGTGGATAACGAATAGAAATTGCTTGCTTTAATTCTTTAAAGTCATCTAAAGATGTGGTAAACATGATATTGCGAAGCTCCTGTTCATTCATTGGTGAAAAAACAATCATATTTGGAATACAACGCATATAAGCAATATCATAAGCACCATGATGGGTTGGTCCATCGGCACCTGCAAAACCTGCTCTGTCAAGGCAGAAGATAACGGGTAATTCTTGAATCGCTACATCATGCACTACTTGGTCAAAAGCACGTTGCATAAATGTAGAATAAATATTACAGAACACCGTCAGTCCTTGAGTCGCCATACCTGCCGAGAAAGTAACAGCATGTTGTTCGGCTATACCTACGTCAAAAGCACGATGAGGCATGGCTTTCATCATGATATTGAGCGAGCTACCTGATGGCATTGCTGGCGTAACCCCCATAATTTTAGGATTTTGCTCTGCAAGTTCAACAATAGTATGCCCAAAAACATCTTGATATTTAGGAGGCTGTGGAGTAGCGTGAACTTTTTTCTTAATCTCTCCTGTAATTTTATCAAACTTTCCTGGAGCATGCCACAAAGTTTGATCTTTTTCTGCCAAAGCATAACCTTTGCCTTTGGTCGTAATACAATGAAGGATTTTTGGACCAGGAATATCTTTTAGGTCATTTAAAACCGTTGCTAGATATTCAACATCATGTCCATCGATTGGTCCAAAATAGCGAAGATTCAGCGATTCGAAAAGATTACTTTGTTTGAGCAAAGTCGCTTTCAGCCCATTTTCGATTTTAGAGACAATTTCTTGTGCTGATTTTCCAAAGTTGGACATTTTGCCAAGCAAATTCCAAACTTCGTCTTTTACTCTATTATAAGTATGCGAAGTAGTAATATCAGTTAAATATTCCTTCAAGGCGCCCACATTTGGGTCGATAGCCATGCAGTTGTCGTTCAAGACAATCAACATATTGTTGGGAATATCGCCAGCGTGGTTCATTGCTTCAAACGCCATCCCTGCCGTCATAGAGCCATCTCCAATCACTGCAATGTGTTGTCGGTGATTTTCTCCTTTGTATTTTGACGCAACCGCCATACCCAAAGCTGCCGAAATAGAAGTAGATGAGTGACCTACCCCAAAAGCGTCGTAAGGACTCTCTTTGCGTTTTGGAAAACCCGAAATTCCTCCATACAAACGGTTTGAATGGAAAGAATCTTTACGGCCTGTCAATATTTTATGTCCGTACGCCTGATGACCCACATCCCAAATCAACTGGTCGTCGGGCGTATTAAATACGTAATGAAGTGCAACTGATAATTCAACAACACCAAGTGATGCGCCAAAGTGACCACCATACACCGATACGTTATCGATGATATACTGACGTAGTTCGTCGCAAATTTGCAACAATTCCGAGCGGTCACGTTTTCTCAAATCCTCTGGAGAGTTGATTTGAGCTAATATTTTGCCTGGTGTAATTTGCATGATTTCGATTGGTCTAAAAGTAGCTTTGACTCTACTTGTTTGTTGCTTGGTACGTATCAACTGAGTGTTAAACAATTCAATTGCCTGAAGTATAAACTACGAGGGTTTTAAATTGTTTAAAAAAATCTAATGGAAAGATAGATTGTTACGCTGTCCAAATATGGCGCAATTTACGCAATTATTTTGGGCAAATAAAAAAGGGGATGTGTGTATTCAAGCACAACCCCTTTTTGTCGCTAATTTGCGATTGATTTTTTTTATTTTTGAGAAGCTTTAAATAGCTTTTGTTTTTCTTCTTTGGTAAGACTTTCGTAACCCGAACGAGAGATTTTATCTAGTATTTCATCAACTTCTTCTTCATCAGGAAAGCCCGAATGACTGCTTGCTGTACTACTGTAACTTGCCTCCTTTTGGCGATAAGCTACTCGAATTTTGGTTTCAGATTTTCGTTTGAATAATTTTTCAAAAAAAGCAAGAACTGCTTCAACAGGAGTACTAAAGTCTCTTCCTGCTCTGAGTTGTTTAATGTAAATATAACCAAAAATTGCACCACCCAAGTGTACGATTTCTCCTCCTGCATTGGCACCAATAGACCCCGCCAAAGAGAGAATCAATAACAGAAAAGCAATATATTTGATGCGAACAGAACCTATCAAAAATAAGAAAAAAGAATAATCAGGTGCTAAAGTTGCCGCAGCAAATACTACTGCCATTACACTGCCTGAAGCTCCAATAATAGAGGTACTCGCTATATTTTGATGATAATAAGGAATAAAATTGAATGCCAATACCGCCAATACCGCTCCAAATATAGCACCAACAATATACAGTCCTATGAGTCTTCTGCTACCTATATACTCTTGCAGAATTGAGCCAAACCAATATAACATGAGCATATTGGGAAATATATGCACAATAGGGTTGATGTGATGTAGAAATGAGTACGTAAGAAGTGTCCAAGGTCTAAACAACAAGATAGTTGGTTCTGGAGAAAGGCTTACGTAAGAAAGTAACGTATGATATAAATTACTGCCTTTAAAAAACAACGTAAAGGTTACAAATAAAAGTAATGTAAAGATATAGATAGCCACATTCAACCATATCAGCTGAATCAATCCGTTGTTACGCTTGGAAAAAGCATCTTTAAAATCATCCAAAATCCCACTCATTGTGATAATCTTTTCAAAACCTATATAATACGGGTCAATTAAATTTTAAGCAAAATTAGTTATAAAAGCTTGATATACACTTACTAAACCTTTCCTGCAAGCTTTTGTTGCTTATTGTGTTGTAATTTATCAATAACGAGTCAAAATTTCTAATTGTTGCTCGATGATTTATTATTCGTTTTCTTAATAGAAATTATTACGATTTTTACTCCAGAGTTTTATCAGGATAAAGGCAAAAATCATCCCACCAATATGCGCAAAATGGGCAACATTATCGCCTGGTGTTTTGTGTAGTCCTCCATAAAATTCATATAAAGCATATAAAGCTACTAAATATTTAGCTTTGATAGGAATTGGTATTGGAAAAACAATCAACTCAGTATTGGGAAATAGCATCGCAAACCCCGCCATTACCCCAAAGGTAGCACCCGAAGCGCCAACAGTAGGAGTATTGAGTACTGCTCGCAAGCTTTCTTCGGCAATAAGAATAGAATCCTGCAAAGTTATACGCCCTGAACTTGGTACATAACTGTAGGCTTCGCTAGGAATACCGCTTGGATAAAATTGCTCCAAAAATTTATTGAACATACTCAAGTCTGGATGCAAAATGTATGCTCTTGTAGCTTCTTCTAATACAGAGTAGTCATAATACTTCACTCCCATATACAAAAGTCCAGCACCGATACCTGTAATAAAATAAAAGGCCAAAAAGCGTTTTTCTCCCCAATATCTTTCGAGTAACGGTCCCATAAAGAATAAACCTAACATGTTACTAAATATGTGCATGAAGCTACCATGTACAAACATATAGGATACAAACTGAATTGGATTAAACCGCTCGGAGGTAAAATAGTGTAAACCAAATAATGAAGTTATCTGATCGTTGTAATGTGAATTAAAACTTTGTACCATAAACACTATAACGTTAATAACGATAAGTGTTCTGACAATAGGAGTTAACATTGGGGTTCTCATAGTGCCAAATAAGAGTTATATAGCTAATAAATTAGCAAAATTATAAGGTTCGTTTAAAGACGGCAAAGTATGAAGTGTTCGATACCTTGAAGACATAACTCAATAACCCAAAACAAGAAGCGTTAGTTTATCATCTAAATAGATTTTTGATAAACTAACGCTTTCTCTTAGATGTTATTCTTCGTAAGCCCAATCAATTTTGGTTTTCATGTCCTTAATAACAAGCCCGTTTGCCTTGAAATAAGTTCTGATTTGGTCTACTTTATCGTACTGTTTTGCCTCTTTATATTCTGCGTAAAGTGCCAGCATTCCTTTTGCAAAAGCATCAATATTCGCATTTGACTCTTCTTTTAAGCCTAATACGTCTTCGGTCAATGCTACAAATTTTTCCTTTAATTCGTTAAATACATCTTCGCCTAATTGTGCAGGTAATACTTGTCCCATATACAATTGATTGATTTTTTTCAACAAATTAAACAAACCTGCAATTGCTACAGCTGTGTTAAGGTCATCGTTGAGACCATCGTAACAGCCTTGGATACCTTTCTTGACTTCAGTAATTTGTTTTTCGTCTAAAGCAATGCTGTCATCGGCTTGATAGCTAAGGGTTTTGATAATTCTTAAGCCATTCATCAAGCGCTTATAGCCTTTTTGAGCTGCCTTAAGTGCATCGTTAGAAAAATCTAGAGTGCTTCTATATTGTGATTGCAACATAAAGAAACGCACCGTCATTGGTGAATATGCTTGGTCGAGCAATGGGTGCGAACCTGCAAATAATTCAGCTGGTAAAAATGAGTTTCCTAATGATTTAGACATTTTTTGACCATTGACCGTTAGCATATTCGAGTGCATCCAATATCTTACTGGGTCTACACCTGTACTACCTTTGGCTTGTGCTATTTCACATTCGTGATGTGGGAATTTTAAGTCCATACCACCACCATGAATATCGAAGGTATCACCCAAATATTTGGTACTCATGCAAGTACACTCCAAGTGCCAACCTGGGAATCCATCACCCCAAGGTGAAGGCCAGCGCATAATATGCTCAGGTGCGGCTTTTTTCCATAAAGCAAAATCAAGCGGATTACGTTTTTCGCCTACTCCATCCAAATCACGGGTCTCAACCAAAAGGTCTTCAATTACACGACCTGACAATTTGCCATATTCACCACCTTGTGCGTTGTATTTGGCAATATCAAAATACACAGAACCATTTGACTCGTAAGCCAAGCCTTTTTCGATTAAGGTCTTTGTTGTTTCGATTTGCTCAACAATATGCCCTGTTGCAGAAGGCTCGATGCTTGGAGGTAAGAGATTGAATTGGGTCAATACATTATGGAAATCGTTGGTATAACGTTGTACAATTTCCATTGGCTCTAGTTTTTCTAACTTCGCCATTTTACCAATTTTGTCCTCGCCTTCATCGCCATCGCCTACTAAGTGACCTACATCGGTAATGTTGCGAACATAACGAACTTTATAGCCAATATGTGTCAAATAACGATAAAGGGTATCAAAAGTCGCAAAGGTTCTAACATTACCAAGGTGTACATAATTGTAAACTGTGGGTCCACAAACGTACATTCCCACGTGAGGGGCGTTGATAGGTTGGAAAAGTTCTTTTTCTCTAGTGAGGGTATTATATATTTTTAATGATTGCATCTGATTGGTTGATTATCCTATTGTGCCATCTTGATGGTGGCATCATATTGAAATTAAAGGTTGTTTCTGGAAAAGCAATGTATCAGAGGCAACATCGAAAATAAGCACTAAGTTCGGTAGGATTAAAGTTCATAAGAGTATAACACATTGAAATTGATACACAAACTAATTACTTCGTTCGGCTAAATCAGCTTGATCTTTTACGAAGTACAAAAAGTCTTCCGTTTTTTCGATATATGACAAAATTTCATCTGCCATAAAATCTCCAGCAATATCCTTTTGCAGTACTTGATATTCTTGAACAAGCATTTTGATAAATTGCTGTATGCTATTGGGTACAGGTTCGCTTTTGATGATATATTCTTCGAAAAACGAGAAAGCGGAGTCTAACATCTTGATTACGATACCCCTTTCAGCAAGCAAGCCACGCATAAGCCATGTACACGCATAATAGCAATGATTGAGCGTGCCACGATAAAAATCGTTTTGATAAAGATATTTGGCACTTTCGATTTCGTCTTCTGCTCTGAGTATATAATTTTTCATCTTGAGCTTTCCGATAATATTTATGACACAAAACTAATAAAACTTCTTGGCTTTCGGTATGAAGTATTTTAACAGAAGGCCTTATAAAAATATAGCAATCTGTATGCTAGCTTGAACCTGTACCGAATCCGTCTAATCAAATAACGTAAAAAAGACTATCTTTGAAGGATTTTTTCGCCCAAAACTTTTAATCAACAACCAAACAGATGAGGATTTTAGAAGTTGCTAATGATAAAAAGCTTCAAAAAGAGTTTTTAGAGTTTCCGGTAAAATTATATGCCCAAGATGCTAACTGGATTCGTCCTCTTGACCAAGATATAGAAAATACCTTTAATCCTGCTAAAAATAAGCATTTTAACCACGGAGAGTGTATCCGTTGGATTTTACAAAGTGATAAAGGTGAAACCATAGGACGTGTAGCGGCTTTTATTAATCATGAAACCGCCAAAAATGAAGAGCAGCCTACGGGTGGAATGGGATTTTTTGAGTGTATCGAGAATCAAGAAGCGGCATTCTTGTTGTTTGATACTTGTAAAGAATGGCTTGCCAGCCGTGGGATGGAGGCAATGGACGGACCAATCAACTTTGGTGAACGTGACTCTTTTTGGGGCTTAATGATAAAAGGTTGGAATCATGAACCAACCTACAAAATGCCTTGGACTAAGCAATATTACATTCAGTATTTTGAAGATTATGGTTTCAAAGACTATTTTCAACAATATGTGTATTCGGCGGGTATTTTGACCTCAAAGACTACACAAAGCGTAATGGACAAAGCCTATCGTGTATTTGCTAATCCTGATATCACCTTTAAGCATATCAAGAAACGTGAATTGCCGAAGTTTGGCGAAGATTTCCGTATTATCTATAACGAAGCATGGGCAAAATTCCCAGGAGTAAAAGGCATGACCAAGGAGCAGGGACAAAGCCTAGTTGCTCAGATGAAGCCGATTATCGACGAGCAATTGATATGGTTTGCTTATGATGGAGACAGACCGATTGCCTTTTTTATTGTAATTCCAGATTTAAATCAAATTGTCAAACATTTAAATGGCAAATTTGGGATTTGGGAAAAAATCAAGTTTATGCTTCTACTTTGGAAAGGTGTTGTGACGCGTACTTGTGGTTTGATTTTTGGCGTAGTACCAGATTATCAAGGGAAAGGCGTGGAGTCTGCTATTGCTATGAAGCTTCGTTTGGAAGGGATAAAAGATCCTTTTTTCCAGTACGAAACCATTGATATGAACTGGGTAGGCGATTTCAATCCCAAAATGAATCGTTTTGTGTCTCAGTTGGGTACAACTCTCGACAAACAATATATTACTTATCGCTATTTGTTTGATAGAGAAAAACCATTCAAGCGTTGCCCACGTGTAGGTTAATCTCAAAATGATGGTTTCCTGTTTTGAGAACTCTCTGGTTTGCAGAGTATTTTGTATCTTTGCCAATTATTCAACTATAACAAAAACTAAATGAGTTTATTAGCTATTGGTTCGGTAGCGTTTGATGCTATCGAGACGCCTTTTGGAAAGACAGATAAAATTATTGGTGGCGCAGGAACATTCATTTCTTTGTCATCTTCATATTTCAAGACACCCGTAAACCTTGTAGCTGTAGTAGGAGAAGATTTTCCTCAAGAATATATCGAATTACTACAAAACAAAGGAATAGATACTACTGGTCTTCAAATCAAACAAGGAGAGAAGTCTTTCTTCTGGGCTGGTCGTTATCATAACAACATGAACTCTAGAGATACCTTGGTAACGGAGTTGAACGTGTTGGCTAATTTTGACCCAATCATTCCTGCAGAGTATCAAGACTGTGAGTATTTGATGTTGGGTAACTTGACGCCTGCGGTACAAAAAACAGTAATCGAACGTTTGGCAAACCGTCCGAAATTGATTGTCATGGATACCATGAACTTCTGGATGGATATTGCCATGGATGATTTGAAAGCTGTTCTTCAGATGATTGATGTATTGTGTATCAATGATGAAGAAGCTCGTCAGTTGTCTGGTGAATATTCTTTACGTGTTGCGGCTAAGAAAATTTTGGGCATGGGACCAAAAACCTTGATTATCAAAAAAGGTGAACATGGCGCATTGCTTTTCCAAGGAGATAAACTATTCTTCTGTCCTGCACTTCCATTAGAAGAAGTATTTGATCCAACTGGTGCAGGCGATACTTTTGTAGGTGGTTTTATCGGTTATCTTGCTAAAACAGATGATATTAGTTTCGAAAACATGAAGCGTGCAATCGTTTATGGTTCGGCTATGGCGTCATTCTGTGTAGAGAAATTCGGTACAGAGCGTTTGATTGACTTAACTTACGAAGAGCTTTTGTCACGCGTGCAAGAGTTCAAAGAGTTGGCTGGTTTCGAAGTGTAGAAATTATACCCCACTATATTATCAGTAAAAAAGCGGTCGGAAAATAATTTCCGACCGCTTTTTTGATGCTATCATGCTAGTATTAACATAATCACTCATACACTCAATTAAGATACCCCTCCTGAAATAAAGTTTTGTAAATGATTAATTGTATCTTTTTGATCTTCAATAATAAAGCGAACCAAATCTCCCATAGAAACCAATCCTACCACATGTTTTTCGGCAATTACAGGCAAATAACGAATATGTTTATCTGACATAATTTCCATACACCGCTCAATACTATCCTCAAACCTCACCGAAGCTGGATTGGCTTGCATGATTTCTGCTACCGTTGTGTCATGTGAGTTTTTACCCATAATGGCCACTTTTCGTGCATAGTCTCGTTCTGTAAGCAAACCTTTATATTCGCCATCTTGATATACGATGAGTGCACCAATATTTTTGGAAATCATAATTTCTAGAGCCTCAAAAACAGGTTTATGGGCCTCAATGGTGTTGACAGTATTTCCTTTGTGTAAGATGAGATGGGATACTTTTTTCATAATTGTCGGTTTTAAGAATTTGATTACTAATAAATTAACTATCTTCTTTCTTAAAACCAAATTATTCTTTCAAAAATCCATCTTTGTTTTTCAAAATAATAGAAACTACCTATCTTTATTTACCACCAACAGCTACTTCGATAAGCGAATCTGGGTCAAGATGCTTTTGAGCTGCTTCCAAAATATCTTCAGAGGTGATTTGTTGAATATGCTGAAAATATTGCTGATAAAAGTCAAGAGGTAATTGTTCTGACATAATCACTTTGTAACGATCTGCGATTTCAAAAGGCGTATTTAATGAACCTGCAAAGGCGCCAGACATATAATTACGAACCGTCGTAAGTTCTTCCTCCGAGACAAGTTCGGTACGAAGCACTTGAATTTCTTTTATGATTTCGTCGATGGTCAGTTGTGTAAATTCTTTTTTAACGTCAGTGCCAACAATAAAATATCCATTTTTGGAGAAAGGAACTACATTTGAGCCTATGCCGTAAGTTAACCCTTTTTCTTCACGAATATTCTTCATAAGTCTCGAACCGAAATATCCTCCTAGTACTTCATTTACGATTAACATATTGAAATAATCTGGATGCGAACGAGTGAAAAGTTGTTTTCCCAGACGAATAGAAGATTGTAAAGCATTCTCTTTTTCAATTAAAAAAGATGTTGCTTCAATTCCTCCATCGGTGTGCTCGTAGCTAGAAGTATGAGCGTTTCCAACAGGAATATTGCCCAGAATATTGTTTACTGCTTCTATTTCTTGCTCAGTAATTTTACCAGAAAGGAATATTCTGAAAGGCTGGTTTTGCCAGTGAGATTGATAATACTTGACTAAATTCTCTCTGGTAATATTCTCAATAATTTCTTGGCTTAAATTAGTACCGTAGGGATGAGTCTCACCAAAAATGCTATTTCGTATTTTTTGGTTTGCCACAAAAGACGTTTTCTCTTGATTAACCTGAATAGTTTGTTGTTGGATTTTTTTGATGGTATCTAATTCCTTTTGAGGAAAAATTGAATCCTGCAAAATTTCCTGAACCATAGGTAGTAATTGCCCTAAATGTTTGCTCAAACCATAAACCACAAAGCTAGCTCTATCAACACTGTGGGTAAACTCGGTAAATGCTCCATATTGATCAAAAAATTGATTAATACTTGCAGAGTTATGAGCAGAGGTGCCTTCATTGAGCATTTTAGCGGTAAAGAAAGAAATGCCCTTATTATCGTCAAACCAGTTGCCTGCATTAAAAATCAACTCTAATTTGATAATAGGCTGTTCTCCTACATTAATAATATGTAGTGGTAAGCCATTGCTCAAGGTGATATTTTTGACAGGAGGGATAAATACCTCTTGAATTGTTTGAAATGCAGGAGTAATAGAACGATCTAAAATATCTATAGCCATGTATATGAGAATGCTTTTGTATGAATAAAGTGAAAGCTGAAATTAGTCATTGAAGAGTATAAAAACAAAAAAGACATTTCCGAAGAAATGTCTTTTCTATTAATGTAGTATCTAAGAATCTTAGTTAGCTGATACTTTTGGCGCTGAATTTAGGTTTGCTTGTAAAGAAACTCTAAGTGTGTTTGCCAATGGGCTTCCACTTCCAGTAGGAATCAAATATGAAAAGTCTAAACTATATTTTTTCTCAATTTTGATACCAAAACCAACTGTTGCGTATTTACGATTACCTTTCCAACCATTTTCGTAGAAGTAACCTACACGTCCAGCAAACATATCGTTGTATAAATATTCTGTACCAAATGAAAGGTTAACTTCTTTTAACTCTTCACTGAAACCACCTGGCGCATCACCGAATGAACCTAAGATACCACCAATAGCAGTAGAAGGTTGAATCAATTTGCCATTTGAATCATATTTTGGAGTCGGTACCATCAATTTATTGATGTCCAATGTTAAAGTAAGTTTATTGCTAGCATCAATAGAGTTGATAGCAGCAAAACCAGCCTTTAGGTTAGTTGGAATGAAGTTAGATTCATTACCACCATAAGATACACGACCAGAGATATTTTGAATTGCTACCCCCCAGTTATAGTTCCAAGGCTTATCAGTTTTAGAGGTATGGAAAATACCAATATCAGCTGCTACAGAGTTTACAGGTTGAGCAGTAAATGTACCACCTGATGAATTAGTTACTGTTCCGTTGAACAATGTAGAGTTGATATACTTGATGTTAACCCCTAAGCCTAGTTTATCCGATAACTTACGAGAATAAGAACCTGTTAGGGCATATTCTTTTGAGTTGAAATTACCAAGGATAGAACCATTGTTATCAGTTTGTTGGAATACCCCCATATCAAAATAATGGAGAGATAGGCCGATTACATCACCACCTTTTAACTTTTTGTATCCGCTAACATTTAGGAGAGCCATGTCATTTACCAATTGGCGAAGCCATGGAGTGTATGATAAAGAAACACCAATATCTTTGTTAGAGAAAGGCATTTTACCTGGATTCCAAAAAATTGCATTAGCATCACCATCAGCGTTTGATGTTGCCACACCAGCGTCACCCATACCGGCAGCACGTGCATCTGGAGTTTGAATTAAAGAAGTAATTACCGGTGACGGTGCATTTCTAACTTGAGCTACAACACTTGCAGCAGACATTGTCAATCCAAGCATCAAAGACGCTCTTAGAGCGTTTGTAACTTTTCTAATCATTGTTTTTAAAGTTAAAGTTGTTCGGATGAGGCACGTTCCAAAAGTAATATATTTTTATGCTAAACAGAAGCTATGCCCTAAAATCCTTTACTTAAATTATTTAACGGATACCAATTTGCCGTTTGCTGAAGCCTGATATGATATTGTTCGTGACTTTACAAAAATACGATAAAAGTAAACATCTCTTACAATCATACCAGAATCTTCTGATAAATCCCAATAAATTTTATCATAGGGACTCGAAATGTCGTATGCTTGTTGAGAAATCTCTTTAACAAGTGTTCCTCTAGAATCAAATATTTGGAGAGTAATATCTACATCATCACCCTCTCTATTGTGCTCAAAACTGAAATATACCTTATCAATGAATGGGTTAGGAAAGGACTTGATATTTTTTAAGGAAGAGATGTTATCTTGGACAACCTTAAATCGCAACGAGTTTTCAGATGAATTATTGTATGTATCCCAAACTTTTATTGATAATTTATGATCACCTTCAGTAAGCCCCTTAAAATCATAGATAATATTGCCTTGTTGATAGTTATTAAGCGTACTTGAATAGTACTGATTTAGTATTATTTGAGTGGTATCATCAAGTGTCAATAGTATTTGATGACCTAAGCCGTCTGTTGCAATATTAATGCCACTTTCATCTTCTAAGTCTACCAATAACCGAGGATTAGGTGTTGTAATATACGTCTCTTTTTCAACTTTTTCATCTAAATATAAATGAATTTTTGGTCCTGTATTATCAACTTTTTGGATTTTGCCTGAACCTCCTATAATTGGTCTTTCAAAACCTATTGCATCTGTAAAGCCTGTACTGCTTTGAGCATACAACGAGAGTTTTCCTTCTCCATATTGGTAGTTAATATCTTTAGGAAGTACTACCGTTATCTCAAATCGCCCTTTGTTTACCGTAGCAGTGCCTTTGAACAAAATATTATTATAATCGAGATAAACAAACGGAGCATTGTTAGCCCCAAGAGTACTTACCTTTTGCGCTTTATCAAATAACGTAATTTGTACTGTTCCACTAAACTGTGTATCGATTAGTCCAGTATTTGCTCGAACTTTTCCCACAATACGAACCTGTTCCAATGCTTTTAGCGTATCTGAAAGCCCTCGACCTTGTACAAGCATACTATCGATGGTAATCTTTTGTTGCGGATACAATAACTGCATCGACGGGTCACCTAAAAGACTAAAGTTTCGATTTACGACTCCAACTACACTGGCATTCTTTGTATTTTTGACAATATCTCCTAGGCGTTGCGTTGCCTGTGTATTGCTAGGAAATACATTTTGATAGAATGCTTCGTTGATTAAATAATTTGTACTTTGATAAACGGGACGTGTTGTCGTTAATAGCGCAATTGCTCCACCTCGATTACTCAATAGTGCTAGTTCGGCTCCTGAAACCTGATTGGGATCATCATATCGACCAAACTGGCAGGTTGCGGTAAGCATTACAGGCAAATTTTTGAGGTTGCTTAATTTATCAATATCATTAATCGTTAAAATTTGCTCTTCAGTCCAACCTGTTTCGGCACCGTGTCCATTATAGTTTACTATCAAAGAACCGTTTTGGAGCGCTTGAAAAAGGGCGTCTTTAGCCTGTGGACTTCTTTGACCTTCTGCTAAGGATAATAAGGGGTAATTATCTAAATAAATCTTTTGACTTTGGTAGGAGGGATAAAGTTTCTCTACCAACTGAGAAAAATCTTCTGCGTCGCCTTGATGAAGGTTCCCATCGCCGTTATCTGCTACAAAAGTAATTTTTGAACGCCAATCTCCCAGCTTACTACTATTGTGATAGGAGGTGAGTTTGGACACTATATCATTTGCCTCAGCTTTAGTTTTAACAGGAAGGCGACCTACACCAATATCGAGCGTATGATTACCATTGGCATTTTCTTCCCAATCTCCTTCTTCAGCTTCCATAAATCCAAAGTAATCATCTGAAGCATAACTTAAGATAGGGTGCAACGATTCTCGACTTTGATAAGCTGGTATATAAATATTCTTGACTTCATCTCCAATGACCTGACTTCGTCTTTTGAAATCATAAGAGGCATCGCCTAACAAAAGTAAGTATTTTAGTTTTGTTGGATTTTGATCGTATAAGTATTTTACGAAATCACGAATGGCTGTAATGTCTTGCTTGCCAGAAGAAAATTCGTTGTAGATACTTTCTTTGGTCGCCACAACCACATCAAGTTTATCATGACTACGTCTGAAATTCGCCAAAGCTTCAGCACTACTTTGAATAGATACCCCACAGACAATTACCAAATCAGGTGTTTTGAGTCCATGCAAATTTTGATTATCTATTTTGCTATTAGAGGCGGGTTGCAGTGCGCTTGATTCTTTAAAGAGAATATATTCTTGCAAATCGCTTTGTGTTCCTGAAATCGTCCAACCTTCGCTATTTTGAGTCAATGTTTGATTAATAGGAACAGCCGAGTTGGTGATATTCCACACCGAAAGTGTATTGTCAGTGTCCGAAATTTGCCATTGAAAATCTTTATATTGAAGTTGCTCAAATGACCTAAATCGTAGAGATGTGGCATTGTTGAGCTTGATATTTCTTTTGAGTTGAATGCTCAAAAAATTTAAAAAGGCACCACCTGATGTAAGGGCTTTTCGATCAAAAGTCAATCCTACATTAATGACATCCGAAGTAACTAATCCACTATTGATGCTAAAGATATTTTTTGCGGCTTTGCCTTTATAATCATAGGTACTTGCAGTGATACCTTCCATATTTTGTGAACCCACGGCTTGATTGTTTACCGTAAGGTTGAAAGCTGTTGCACCATACGAAGTATTGAGTACCGACGACGTTAAGGATATCTGTGAATTACTGGCTATTCCTTGACCTACAAAACTAAATACTTGTTGATTATTGGCAATAAACTCCTCGCCATACCACTCTTGTCCCGAACCTGCAAATGGAGCTTGTGCCAAAATATTACGCTTATCTATTTCATGAAATTGATAGTCATCAAAAAGGCGAATCGTATTGGTAGATTTAACATCTGTAGCTGTTTTAATTCTTTGACCATTACTGCTTGATACTGTCAGAAAGTAATAGGTTGTATCAGAATAGATATTGATTTGATGAGAAATCTGCTTTTGAGCCTTATCAATAATCAGCTGCTGAGGAGCTTCTCCATAAAAAAGAATATAGTCGGTATCATCCCACTTACCGTCTTGTTCGCCTCTTACTAAAATAGCATTTTCAATTAAGTCGATAGGACGAGAAGCACTATTTTTTTGAGGTAACATTTTACCTCCATTACCATATAATTTAAGATTCTGTGGCGTTATTTGGCTTAAAGGCCATCCCGCTTTGCTTAAAATGTCTTTATCAATTTTATATATACCACTTTGTGTAATACCAATTTTTATCCAATTCCCTTCTGAAAGTACGCTTTTTTGAGCTATGCTTTCATAGGTATAAATCATAAAAACTATACAAATTAGTGCCTTCAACCAGTTTTTCATCTTTTTTACTATTAGCCTTCCTTTCTATCTATAACAATTTTACTAGCGCATTCGCTGCTACCACATAACGTTTTCCTGTTGTAGTTTCAGTACACAGAAAGCGTGTTCTTCTAAGCTCTCCTTTCACGAAGCTTCTACCATTGACAATAAAACTTTTGCCTACTTCAACCTGAGTCAAAGGAATATGTTCATCGAGAAGAATTGGGGCATCAAAAGCACGGAGCGCATTACTCAAAGGAATACATCCCTGCGTGCTTGCAGAAGGATTTTCTAAATAGGTAATCAATGGTAATAGAATACTGTCTGGAAAAACTTCTGAAGTAAGAATTGGGAGAAATAACTTTTTAAACATTGCTTTCCATTCTTTCCCATGAGGTTCTCTACGCCGTTTGTAATGCGTAAAGGTTACAAGGTGCGCCACTTCATGGATATAAGTAATGGTAAAAGCGTACGGATTTAGGTTTTGATTAACGGTTATTTGGTGACCACTTTCTCGACGAAAGGAATAATCACCTAATTTGGAATTGCGAGGACGAGTTATTTTGAAATTGAATTGATGTTTTTTCCAAAGTTGGAAACAGTAAGGTACAGCCTCAGTGGGAAAATACTGCTGAAAGGTGGCGTAATCGTTTTTCATGACTCTAATATACAGAAAAACAGAAGGACTATAAAAGCAAAAAGCCTCATTCTAAATGAGGCTTTTCTAAATTTCTTTCGAAATCGTTCAGGAATACTAGTGAGCAGCAGGAGCAGCAGCAGTATCAACAGCAGCTGAATCAGCAGCAGCAGTATCAACAGCAGCAGTAGTATCTACAGCTGTAGCAGCTGAATCAACAGCAGTAGTTTCAGCTTTCTTCTCTGAACAAGCAGCCAATGACATCATACCAGCTACTAATGCGAATGCGAACAATTTTTTCATTTCTTTTGTGGTGTTTAAGGTTTGAGCTACAAAGTTAAGTACAACTTATATTCCCTCCAAGTTATTGAGCAATATTTTTAATTAATTTTTAATAATTCCTGATAAATTCTTTATTTATTACCTGTTTTTATATGAAAAATTATATTATTCGGTGATAACCTTATAGGTAAAACATTAGAGAATTTTAATTTTTGCCTTTTAATACACTAATTATGACTTGTTTACATCTTGATTTTGTGATATTTTTAGGTTCTTTAATTTTTCAAGAACATTTCGATACAAATAGAGATGTAAGTATTGATACAAGATAAAATAAAAAAGGCCCTACTGTGAATTTATCAGTAGGGCCTTTTTTATGCTAATTATCGAATGAATGCCTTGAGTCTGTTATAAAAGCCAGTGCTTCTAAAAGTAAAGGTTTTGTGCATGATATAGTTAAAAATAAAACTAAATCCCATCCCCACTATTTGACACCCTAGCTCATTCGGATTAATGCTTTTTTGTAAAACTGGTAAAGTGAAAGTTCGCTCGCCTAGCATTTGATTGACGAATGACAGAGAAGCCACTGCAAAAAACCAGGTTACTCCCCATGAGCCAGCGGCTACCATCATAAATTTTACCATTTCACGACGTGTTTGATTTGAGTTTCTTGCGTCAAATGCAAACATCTTTGTTAGCGTGAATCCTACAAAAAAAGAGATAATATATCCATAGGAAACAGATGCACCATAAGTTAAATCAAACTGATTTCTTAAAATACTACCTGACACTAATTGAACTACAGCTCCTGTACCTGCTACGAGAAAGTAAGCAATGAAATCTTTCTTGTTTAGCAGTTTTGATTGTTTTTGTTTTGACACTTTTAGAAAATATTTTTAACAAGATCTGGAGCAATACCCAATAGGATTGTCAAGGCTGTTGTTATAATCAATGTTAGTTTATAAATCGGAGATAATTCAATTTTCTCTAAATCACCTTTCTTCAAATAAGCCGCAATGATAGGTTTGAAGTAATAGTAAATACCAACGGTAGACATCAAAATAGCAACTACAGCAATTGTTTTGAATAGACTCGATACGTTACTAAAGGCATCAGCGAAGATAAAAAACTTACCGAAAAATCCTGCTGTAAGTGGAATACCTGCTAATGACAACATTGATACTGTCAATACAAATGCCAAGAACGGATTATTTTTAGCAAGACCATTCAATGCTGTAAAGGTTTCATCTGGCTTCCCTGATTTTGATTGGGCTTCAGATACAACCATTAATACTGCAAAAGCAGAAATCGTCGCAATTGAATACGCCAATGAGTAAAATAGAATAGAAGAGTTGGTTGTTGGTGTTTTTGCCAAAACAGTAATCAATAAGTAACCAGCGTGAGAAATACTTGAGTATGCCAACATACGCTTGAAACTTTGTTGATAAACAGCTGTAATATTACCAATAAACAAAGTCAAACAAGTAATATACACTAATGGATTTCCCCACAAGCCATATACCGCTGGGAATGAAATTGAAAGTAAACGATAAGTAGCCGCTACGCCAGCCGTTTTTACGACTGTCGACATGAATGCTGTGAAGATACTTGGTGCACCATCGTAAACATCTGGAGTCCAAAAGTGGAAAGGTGCCGCTGAAATTTTGAATAGTAAGCCAACAAAAATCAAAATGATACCACCATAAAGAATAGGACCATAAGGATTCAACATGATGTCTTGTAATTTGGCTTGATTTACCATATTACCGATACCATTAATATCGAAAGAGCCTGTTGCGCCATAAACCAATGCAATACCAAATAACATGATACCTGTAGCAAACGAACCCATCAAGAAGTATTTCAGTGCAGCTTCGTTTGAGCGTAAATTACGTTTGTCAGAACCTGTCAATACATACATTGCTACCGAAAGAATTTCGATACCAACAAATAGCATAAACAAGCTTTGGAAAGTCACCATCATGATAGCACCTACTACCGAAAATAGTAAGATACCGTAATATTCGGCAGGGTGAGTGTGCTCTTCGTCATTGCCAAAGCCTCGTGAAATTGCAACAACTAATGCCGTTGCTACCAAAATTATAGAAGTAAAATTGATAGAAAGGTTATTAGTTTTGAGCATATTGTGGAACCAATAATACTCGTGATTCCAGTCGGCAAGGTTAAGCCCAAAGGCAATCAGAACGAATAGGAGTGTGGCAGGCAATAAGATTTTACGGTTGTTCAAAAAACCTAAAAACAAATTGGTAATACCAAAGAGTGATAAAGCTATAATTGCGTTCATATCTGCTATATCCTAAGTTTGACGGCAAAACCATCAAACTTGATTAAATTTCTTACTTATTTATGATTGATAACAATTGACTTACCGCAGGCTCAGAAGCTTTTAAGATAATATTAGGTGCAATACCTAATACAATCACCAATACAGCAATCGGCAATAAAGTAGCTCTTTCGGTTAAACCAAGGTCTTCAAAACCTTCAGTCAAAGACGTTGTAGTACCAAACATTGATTTTTGCACTAAGCGCAACATATATACCGCACCAAGGATAATCGTAAGTCCTGCAACTGCTCCCATCCAAGCATTGTATTCAAATACCCCTTTCAACAACAAGAACTCACCAACGAATCCATTTGTCAATGGTAGAGCTACTGAGCCTAACATAATGATGATAAAGAATATAGTCAATTGTGGAGTAGTTTGAGTAATACCTCCTAAGCTAGATAATTCACGAGATTTGGTACGTTGCTGGATAATTTCTACGACAAAGAACAAACCAACTACGTTAATACCGTGCGCAAGCATTTGAATCAACGAACCTTGAATACCATCCAAGTTACCAGAGAAAATACCTGCTGCCATTAAGCCAACGTGTGCAAATGAAGAATAGGCAATCAAACGTTTCATGTCTCTTTGCTGAATAGCGATAATCGAACCATATACAATTCCGATAATGGCCAAAACTACCGCAACTGTTCCCCAAGCTTTAACACCTAGTGGAGCAATTGGCAACAACAAACGAATCAAACCATAAGTACCCATTTTCAACATAATACCTGACAACAACATCGTTCCAGCTGTTGGTGCTTCAACGTATGTGTCTGGTTGCCATGTATGAAATGGAAATAGAGGCATCTTAATCGCAAAGGCAATAAAGAACGCCCAGAAGATAAAGCCTTGTTGCGAAGCGTCAAGTAACCTTGCAGTTTCGTACAATGCTGTAATTTCAGAACTATGTGTTGGAGTTTTGATATATAAATAAACCAAAGCCAACAACATGAACAATGACCCAAAAATAGTATAGACAAAAAACTTGAAAGTTACTTTAACTCTATTTTCACCACCCCAAATTGCAGCAATAAAGTAAATAGGGATAAGGGCTGCTTCGAAGAAGAAATAAAACAAGAACGCGTCTTTTGCAGTAAATACTCCCACTAAACCTGCTTGCATAAACAAGATGAGTGAATAGAAAGTAGATGCTTTTTCGTAATTGTTTTGAAAAGTTGATAGAATAATAAAAGGTACTACCAATGTTGTAAGGCTCACCAAAATAAGGCTGATGCCATCGATACCCACTGAGAATTTGATGCCTGCTGATGCGATCCAATTATACGATACGCCAAACTGGCTGGTAGCGTCTGGTACAAAAGCAAAAAACGTATAAGCTCCTAAGGCTAGCTCGACTAATGCGGCTACCAAAGCTATAACTTTCGCATTTTCTCCTTTCGTGCTAAGGGTCAACAACCCTGCGATAATGGGAAGAAGTATGAGTGTAAGTGTTAACATTATAAAAACGTTATCTGTTAATCATTCTATTTAGAAAAACTGTTCGGAAAACAGCCGAATACCTGAGGGGAAATATTAACCTAAAATGAAGATTCTTAAACCCCAGATCAACATCACGGCAATCGAAATTACCATCGCGAAGATATAATAACCCGTTGTACCATTTTGTAGCAAACGTGCTTCGCCAGAGATACCTTTTACCAATTTGCCAATTCCTTCAACAATTAAGTCGATAACTAAGAATTCAACAAATGAGTGTAATATATTCGAAAGCGCTGTGATTGGTTTTACAAATACTGTGTCATATAATTCGTCGATATAGTACTTGTTATAAACCACTTTTTGAAGACCCGTTTCGGTACCATCTGCCTCTGGAACAGCTTTTTTGCTCACATAAATTACATAAGCAACTGCCGCAGAAACTAGTGCTGCTATTACAGAAACAATCATCAACATTTTTTCTGTAGCTTCGTCTGGTGCATGAGCTGCTACATGACTTTGTGCAAACAAAGGCTCCATAAAAGTGGCAAGACTTGCATGTCCTCCAAAAATATGTGGTAAGTTGAAGAAACCACCTGCTGCCGAAAGTACTGCCAAAATCATTAATGGAGCAGTCATGGCAATTGGTGATTCATGCAAATGATGCTCTTGCTCGTGCGTTCCTCTGAATTCTCCGAAGAATGTCAAGAACAACAATCTGAACATATAGAATGATGTCATCATTGAACCTGCCAATGCCAATACCCACATCAATTTGTTGTGCTCGTAAACATGAGCCAAAATTTCATCTTTTGAGAAGAAACCTGCAAATGGAGGAATACCAGAAATCGCAATTGTAGCAATCAAGAAAGTAATGAAGGTAATTGGTAATTTTTTGCGCAAACCACCCATCGAACGAATATCTTGTTCATCAGACATAGCGTGGATTACCGAACCTGCACCCAAGAACAACAATGCCTTGAAGAATGCGTGAGTCATTACGTGGAAGAAAGATGAGCTATAAGCCATTACACCTAAGCCCATAAACATATATCCTAACTGCGAAACAGTTGAATAAGCCAATACTTTTTTGATGTCGTTTTGTAACAAACCGATTGATGCTGCCAACAATGCTGTTGCTGTACCAACCCATCCAATCACTTCAAGCGTTTCTGGAGAAAGGCTATACAATACATTAGAACGGATAATCATGTAGATACCCGCAGTTACCATCGTTGCTGCGTGGATCAAGGCTGATACTGGAGTTGGTCCCGCCATTGCGTCTGGCAACCAAGTGTACAATGGAATCTGCGCTGATTTACCCATTGCACCAACAAACAACAATAGCGTGATGTACATCAATGTTTTGTCTCCTGACTCATAACCACCTTCAGCTACTTTGCTAAATACGTCAGCGTATTCAACCGTACCAAAGTGTGTGATAATAAGGAATATACCTAACAAAAAGCCTAAGTCACCAATACGGTTCATAATAAAGGCTTTACGTGCAGCATTACCGTAGTTGGTGTTTTTGTTCCAGAAACCAATCAACAAATAAGAACACAAACCTACGCCTTCCCAACCGATAAACATTACCACGTAGTTTGAACCCAATACCAACAAGAGCATGAAGAACAAGAAAAGGTTTAAGAAAGCAAAAAACTTCCCAAAACCTTCATCGTGGTGCATATAACCAATTGAGTATATGTGAATCAAAGAACCAACTCCTGTGATAATCAACAACATCAACAAGGACAATTGGTCGATTTGAAATGACATCGAAATGTTTAAATCTCCGATGGTAATCCAGTCGAAGATATGCGCAACTTCTGGCTGTCCAGAAAAGTTGAGGAACAGACTAAGCGCACAGGCAAACGAAGCCAACGCTGCCGCCGAGCCAATTACACCAACTAATGATTTTGGAACACGACGGAATCCGAGTCCGTTGATCAAAAAACCGATTAGTGGAAAAAGGGGGATAAGTACTGCTAATGACATAATTTTTAGAGCTATAAGCAGTGAGCCTTGTCGTCAATAATCTATGACAAATACTCACACCTGATAATTACCACTTTAATTTATTCAAAATACCTACATCAATTGATTGAATATTGCGATAAATCATCACAATGATGGCCAAACCTACCGCTACTTCGGCAGCTGCCACAGCCATGATAAAGAATACAAATACTTGCCCAGTCGGGTCAGCTTTGTACGAAGAAAAGGCTGCTAAAAGAAGATTGGCTGCATTTAGCATCAATTCGACTGACATAAAGATGATGATTGCATTTCGGCGTGTTAATACTCCAATAATGCCGATACAAAATAAAGCCGTGCTGAACCAAACATAGTTGTTCAGAGGAATTTGTCGGATAACGTCAGGTATTTGTTGCATAAGTCTTTAAGTTTGATGAATAGATAAAGCCTATTTCTTTGGTTTTTTGTCAAACTAAGAAATAATAGATTCGTCTAAACATTCAACTTTAAATGGTTAACCTCGAAGTGCGAGGCTCATTTATAGTTCTTACAGTTTTCGGAAAATTCGGGGCAAAAATAAGGAATATGTTTGAAAAGTCGCTAAAATATGAACCAAATACAAGCGGTTTTTCATTATAATTATTTTCCCTATTAACGATTATTGAAAGCTCGTAACTTTATCTCGGTAAGTTTTCGCTTAGTATCCAATGGAAAATCACCTTTCATCATCCAATCATAATACGAAGGTTCGTCCTTAAGTACTTGTACTACAGGCTTTCCAGCGTGTTTTCCAAAGTTGATTACTTCTACGCCTTCACGGTTGAACACAATTCTTTGCGCAAAATCTACCAGTTTGGCAGAAGTTAACTCATGAAGCGCATCCATGTCGTTTTTGACTGGGACAAAATCTTCTCCTTTTTCATTTTTGATTACTACTCCTTCATATCGTTTAACCTGAGCATTCAAAATTTCTAAAGTTGCAATTGTATCAGCTTCGGCTGAGTGAGCATCAATGAGCTCTTTACTACAATAAAACTTGTAAGCTGCCGAAAGGTTTCGAGGTTCCATCATGTGGAAAATTCTTTGAGCATCAATAAGACGACGGTTTTTGACATCGAATTCTACATCATTGCGCAAAAATTCTTCAACCAACATCGGCACATCAAAGCGATTTGAGTTGAAACCTGCTAAGTCACAACCCTCCAAGAATTGAGCCATAGATTTGGCAATTTGTTTGAACGATGGCTCATTAGCTACATCGTCGTCATAAATACCGTGTACCATCGATGACTCCACTGGAATAGGCATTCCTGGATTGACACGACGGGTTTTGACCGTTACTGTCCCATCGATATTGGCTTTTGCAATACTGATTTCGACGATACGGTCTTTGATAACATTCACGCCTGTTGTTTCTAAATCGAAAAAGGCGAGTGGCTTGCGAAGGTTTAATTGATGTGTAAGCATAAGGCTAGCCCTCAGGTGAGATGAGGCGTTGCAAAGTTAGAGAAAATATAGTTGATTCCTGTGTTGGGTTTCACTTCTTATTTCTATTTTTGACAAAACATAACAAAAAATGAGTATTTTCAGTTATTCTATTAGATTGATTTTGTACAACGTTTGTAGTTTATAGTTGGATTAAAATATCTTCGTAGATAATACTTTATCCCAGGTTTGACTAGTAAATAAGACTGCTAATGCATGTAGCATAGTAGAATCCTATTCAATCCTGAATATAAAAACTTGGTAAGATTTATTATTGATATACAATAAGAATACCCTAAATCACATTGGAAGTTGTATTATAGATACAAAATATAGTGTCTTTCCTAATAGAATTTGACTAAACAAATTCGCTGATTATTATTTATCACCCTTAGTATTCAACATCGTAGTTGGATTAAAGTATGACCACAAAACAGTTTATCCAAGCTTTAGAAGAAGAATTTCAGCAACAACAATATGGGCAATCGCCTGTTGAACTTTATGAGCCCATTCGTTATTTGATGTCTTTGGGTGGAAAGCGCCTACGTCCACTTATGACTTTGATGTCAACAGCCTTATTTACAGACGAATGGCAAAAAGCAATCAAGCCAGCTACTGCCGTAGAAGTTTTCCACAATTTTACCTTGATGCACGACGATATTATGGACAAAGCTCCATTGCGTCGTGGAAAACCAACTGTTCATGCCAAATGGAATGACAATACTGCAATCCTCTCGGGCGATGTGATGTTGGTGCAAGCGTATGAGTTGATGCTTTTTGTAGAAGATAAAAACTTGAAAAAAGCATTGCAACGCTTCAATCGAACCGCTGCTGAAGTTTGTGAAGGACAGCAATTTGATATGAATTTTGAAACTCGTGAAAATGTCACAGAGGAAGAATACATCGAAATGATTCGCCTAAAAACAAGTGTTCTATTAGGTTTTGCGTTAGAATTAGGCGGTATCATTGGTGGAGCAAGCGATAAAACCTGCCAAACTTTATACGATTTGGGTATTAATATTGGTTTAGGTTTTCAGTTGAAAGACGATGTCTTGGATGTTTATGGCGATCCTGTAAAATTTGGTAAGCAAGTAGGAGGCGATATTATTTCCAACAAAAAAACTTATATGCTTATCGAAGCATTGAGCTCAGCAACTGGCGAAACTAAAACACAACTCGAACATTGGTTATCTTTAAAAGATTTTGATCCAGCCGAAAAGGTAAACGCTGTACGAGGTATTTATGATCAATTGGGAATTCGTCAGTTGGCAGAGGCCAAAATAAATGAGTACTTTGAAAAAGCTTTTGATTTATTAGATAGCCTGAAAGTTGAAGCAGAGCGCAAAGCCGAGTTGAGAGCTTTTGCTAATATTTTGATTGATAGGGAAGTTTAGTTTAAATTTGCATAGACACAAGTATAAGCTAAGCTACAGATAAATGCTTTATGCTTAATTTTCATAGAGTCTATACACTCAACAATAAAAACTTTATGAACAGTCGGCCTTGGTCTGACTGTTTTTATTTTCATTTAATAACAAATGGCAGATTTATCTCTAAATGAAATACTCATCCTGATAACAGTGCTTGTTAGTATTTTAGCCTTCCGTAACTATGAGCTTTTGGGAAAGCTTTTAATGAACCCTTATTTAATCAATCGTCGACAAGAGTATTGGCGTTTTATTACTTCTGGTTTTGTTCATGCCGACTTTGGACATTTGTTTTTTAACATGTTCACCCTCTTTTCATTTGGGAATATGATGGAGTCGGTATATAATCAAATTTCTCCTGGCAATGGGCCTTTCCTTTATTTGTTACTATACATAGGAGGAATCATTGTGTCCGACTTGCCTTCTTTTTTCAAGCACAAAAACAACTTTAATTATAATTCCTTAGGTGCATCGGGCGGTGTATCGAGTGTATTGTTTGCTGCAATATTGTTTGCTCCAACGCAGAGCCTACATATCTATGGGGTAATTCCAGTGCCAGCGGTACTTTTTGCACTACTTTACACATGGTATTCCATTTATATGTCACGCCGAAGTATGGACAATATCAATCACGATGCACATTTATATGGTGCGTTGTATGGCGTGATTATTACGATTATTATTTATCCAAAAGTCCTCATGATTTTTACTGAGCAAGTATTGGACTGGCTTCGAGGATTTTAAGTATGAGTGGTGAATTGTGAATACAAAAATATTGATAATTTATACTCACAACTCTTCACTCAAAATTCATCACTCATAGAACCCTCCAACTATCTGAGTACAACAAACAGAATAGATTGTTTCATCATTAAGATTTATGCAAAAAAGGAATATTGCTATTTTAGGTTCGACAGGTTCGATTGGCACACAAGCCCTCGAAGTAATTCAGGCGAATCCTACTATTTTTGAAGTAGAAGTACTTACAGCTCAAAGTAATGCTCAGTTGTTGATTGAACAAGCCCTCGCTTTTCGTCCCAATTGTGTTGTAATTGGCAACGAATCTCTTTATAGCCAAGTTTTTGATGCCCTCGACCCATACGGAATTAAAGTATATGCTGGCGCACAAGCCCTCGAGTCGGTTGTACAAATGGAAGCAATAGATATGGTATTGACTTCGATGGTAGGATATGCGGGCTTACTTCCAACAATCAAAGCCATCGAAGCTGGCAAACATATTGCTTTGGCTAATAAAGAAACTTTGGTAGTTGCGGGAGAGTTAATTACTGCTTTGGCACAACAAAAGGGTGTTAATATTTATCCTGTTGATTCAGAACATTCTGCTATTTTCCAATGCTTAGTAGGAGAGTTTCATAATCCAATTGAAAAGATTATTTTGACTGCCTCAGGTGGTCCTTTTAGAGGAAAAAAACGTGAAGAGCTGGCAAACGTAACAAAGGCTCAAGCATTGAAACATCCTAACTGGGTGATGGGTGCCAAGATTACCATTGACTCGGCTAGTTTGATGAATAAGGGCTTGGAAGTAATTGAGGCTAAATGGCTTTTTAATCTCAATGCCTCTCAAATAGATGTGGTGGTACATCCCCAATCTATTATTCACTCGTTGGTACAGTTTGAAGATGGTTCTATCAAAGCTCAAATGGGTTTGCCTGATATGAAGCTCCCGATTCAGTTTGCACTGGGTTTTCCAAACAGACTAAAATCAGACTTCCCTCGTTTTGATTTCATTAATTATCCAAATCTTACATTTGAGCAACCTGATAAAGAAACATTTCGTAACTTGCAACTAGCATTTGACGCAATGGCTCAAGGTGGAAATATGCCTTGTATCTTGAACGCCGCGAACGAGATAGCCGTGGCTGCCTTTTTGGAAGATAAAATTGGCTTTTTACAAATGTCAGATTTGATTGAAACTTGTATGGCAAAAGTTCCGTTTATCAAGCATCCAACTTTGGATGATTATATCCAAACAGATGCCGCAACGAGAGTATTTGCAAGTGAAAATCTCTAAGAGTTTATCCACAGGAGAAATAGGAATGTAGATAAAAGTATCGAAAACGAACTTTCTCAGCTAAATTATATTTTTAAAACCTTAATAGAAAACAGTATTGGTCTGACAAGTTCAGGCTGGGGCTAAAAGCTAAACAATGGAAGGACTAGTGAAGGTTGGACAACTCATTTTGGGTTTGTCAATTTTAGTAAGTTTACACGAATTTGGGCATTATATTACTGCCAAATGGTTTAAGATGCGAGTAGATAGATTCTACTTATTTTTCGATTTTCTTTTTCCAATACCTACTTTATTGAATTTTGCTTTGTTCAAAAAGAAAATTGGCGAGACAGAATATGGTTTAGGTTGGTTTCCGCTCGGTGGTTATGTGTCAATCGCAGGTATGATTGATGAAACACAGGATGCATCTAAGCTTTCGGCTACTCCTGAGCCTTGGGAGTTTCGTGGAAAACCCGCTTGGCAACGATTAATCGTAATGTTGGGTGGTATTATTGTCAATGTAATTTTAGGGGTATTAATCTTCTGGGGTATTAGTTTTAAAGAAGGTAATAACTACATCTCTAAAGCTGAACTCAATAAAGAAGGTTTGTATGCTGGAGCACTTGGTAAAGAAGTAGGTTTTCAGTTAGGAGATAAGGTATTAAAAGTAAATGGTGAAGATTTTCATAGCTATACAGATATTGCTGGTGCTATTTTAGAAGATAAGACTGTTTATACGGTTGAGAGAAATGGAAAAACTGTAGAAATCGTTATTCCAAGTGATTTCTTAAATAAGCTATCTGACCAAAAAGGCGAATTTATTCAACCATTGTACAAGTTTAAAGTGGCTCGTGTAGCTGAACCAAAAGAAGCTTCTTTTCTGGATAAACTTTTAGGAAATCCAGCTCCAGCTCCTGCACCAGCTTACACAGCAGGCATGAAGGATGGTGACGAAATTGTCTCGATTAATGGAACACCAGTGAAATTCTTCCAGACTTTCAAGGAAGAACTTCAAAAGTATAAAAACAAACCAGTAACCTTGGCTATTATGCGTGCTGGTAAAGCCGATACGCTTCGTATGACTACAGCTGAGGATGGTACATTGGGCTTTTTCCCTGAGTATTTGGTTCAAAAATCACACGAAGATTATACTTTGGGTCAAGCTTTTGTAGTGGGAGCGGGCAATGCTTTTGATGTAGTGTGGAAAAACATTCAAGGTTTCAAGAAAATTTTTGCAGGTCAAGTTCGTGCTGACAAAGCGTTGAGTGGTCCATTCGAAATTGCTGATATGTACGGCTCGCACTGGGATTGGTTAAACTTCTGGAGTTTGACAGGCTTACTTTCAATGGCTTTGGCATTTATGAATTTATTGCCAATTCCTGCCTTGGACGGTGGGCATGCTCTATTCTTGTTGTTTGAAATTATTACGGGTCGTCCGCCATCAGAAAAATTCATGGAACGTGCGCAACAAGTAGGAACCGTGATTTTACTAGGTTTGATGGTATTCGTTTTAGGTAATGGTGCTTTTAAGAAGTTTTTCTCATAAACTCATTATACAGTACAACAAACGTATGTTAATAAAATCAAAAAAATATATTCAAAAACCTGTGAGATTCTCTTACAGGTTTTTGCTTTTGGGCGTAATGCTATCACTTGGATTGATGGCATTTAAGAAACATGCCTTCCATACAAGTATTACCGAAATGCGTTATAACGCTAAGGAAAAAAGCTTTGAAATAAGTCTACGTGTTTTTAAGGATGATTTAGAAACAGTATTGACAAAAGAAAATCAAGGCAAGAAGATTGTACTAGACAAAACGGAAAAGTTTGACCCACAAATTGATAAATACATACAAAAGCATTTTGTGTGGTTTAATGCTCGTAATCAACGAGTACCTTATCATTACTTAGGAAAAGAACAAGAAGGAGACGCCATGTGGCTGTATATCGAAATGCCTGCGCAAGATCCTATTAGTGGTTCAAAACTTCAAAATGATGTATTGGTGGATGAATTTGATGACCAAACTAATGTGGTTAATCTGTTTTATCAGTCAGAAAAGAAATCCTTTATTTTTAATCAAAAGAATAAGGTGTTTGGGGTAGGTTTTTAGTCACTATCTCCAATAAGTCTTCGTGGATTTTCTTCCAAGGTTGAGCTAAGTTTACCGTCTCAATACGGATATGATGCTGCTCTGAAGTATATGATAGGCTCAAAGATTGCTTAACCGTTGGATACAATAAGATACCTTCAGCCTGCTCGTCAGGCTGATTTTTTAGATAGGCAAATAACTGATAAAGGTTTTCGGTATGTATTTTTTCTGAACTAAAATAGGTATTTAAAGTACGAGCATAGTACTTGGTGTCGATAATTAGTTTTTTGCCATCGTTCAAAATCAAGCTGATGTCTGTTTGCATTTTGGGCAAATATTGTGGTTCTGTTCCTGTAAGTTTCCATTGAAGTCTTTCTCTAAAAACTTTCGCACTTTTGAGTTCTATTTTATAAAAATTACGTACAAAAGCTTCAAACAAACCCGCCATTTTACGGTCATCTTGCTCAAAATCTCTGAATAAAATACTTTCTCCTTGCTCACTTACCATGCTTTGAGCGTAAAGCAATTCACAAATATGTAGTAAAAAAGTATAGGTCGTATTTCTATGACATTGGGCAAAAGCTTGGCGGAACAATGCTTCGTGTAGCGATATTTCTTGGATATGATGCAGTCTTCGTAATTCAGTATGTAGATTTTGGTGAATTTTTTCTGAAAGGGTCGATACCTTAAGAAGCCTAACAAGGCTACTTTTTAAAATCTGATTGGCTAAAATATTTTCCGAAAATTCATCAAACTCACAATACGCCATTCCTTTCTCAAACGCTCCAGTTGCCAAAGAAGGTGAAATATGTACTTTGCCTCGTATGCCTTGGATATATTGATTTTGTTCTGTGTAGTTCTTGAAATATCCTTTCTTCCAAAGTGTAGGTAGCTCTCTAACCAAGATACTCGCTAATAATTCATAAATACTTTTTTGCCCTGACACACCAGCTTTTACCAAGTGGCGTTGCTCAAGTTTATCCCAAGCATAACAAAGCAAAAAGTATATGTTTTCAATTGGAATCATGTTGGAGCCTATGTTATAAATACTCGACTACTAGTTCAAGACTTAGTCTTGGACTGATTTTTTATATAGTTTATAAGCTGAAACAAAAGATAGTCCGAGGCTAAGTCTACCCACAGCTACCCAAGCAGTTCCTCTACGCAATTTTGAACCTTTTCGGGCTGGTCGTACCAATATTCTTCAAGCAAAGGAGCTATTTCAAGTTGAATAATACGCTTATACCATTTTTGTGGATTTTCACCTGTAGGAAAATGTGTAAAATAGCTATGTCCGATTTGAAAGCCTTTTTGTAAATGCCTATCTTGAGTAATTTCTTGATTAAGTCTATTGAATTTTTGAGCAATACCTTCTACAAATTCCTTGTCTAGCCCTTGCGCAACTAAGCAATTTACCCACCGTTCATTGAAACATGGTTGTAAACTAATAAAGGCAAAGCGACGACGAAGTGCATAGTCAATCGTTGTCAATGAGCGGTCAGCAGTATTCATAGTTCCGATGATATGAAGGTTATCGGGAACGGAAAAAGGTTCAGCATCTTTGTCACCATAAGTCAATGGAATTTCGTTGGCTCGTCCACGCTTATCATTTTCAATAAGTAAGAGTAATTCCCCGAAAATACGACTTAGATTTCCACGATTTATTTCATCAATAATAAAGAAATGGTCAATTCCAGCATTGCGTTGAGCCATTTTACAAAACTCATAAAAGACTCCATTTTTGAGCTTAAAACCACCGTCTCCATCGGGTCTTAGTCCTTGGATAAAATCTTCGTAAGAATAAGACTGATGGAACTGTACCATTTTGATTCTTGCTTCATCTTTCGTACCTATGAGTGTGTAGGCAAGCTTTTTTGCCAAGAAGGTTTTGCCGACTCCTGGAGGGCCTTGAAGGATGATATTCTTTTTATATTTGAGGGTCTCAACTATTTCATCAAATTGCTCAGCTTCGATAAATAAATCAGCTAAAGCGTCATTTCTTTCAAAGGGGATAATGATATTTTCGGCAGCGATAGATTCTTTTTGTAAATCTATCATCGCTTGAATTGCCTCAAATTCGTCTTCGGAGATTTGAAACAAACTTCCTTGATTATTCTTTAGAATATCTGAGTCTTTCAGAAAATGAATTTGCTTGAGTTCTGCCCATTCAATCGGAAAAGGGAGTTTTTCCTTCAAACAAAAAGCAATAGATTCGCCTGCTACAGGATGAACATGTAGTGGTTCAGTAATTTCTAGGATAGCTTTAATTTGTTTGACAGGGGTACTTTCATAACCAATCACCCAATCACCTTTTTGCACGGTTTGAAAGTGTTGGTAAATACGGCGTTTATTTCCGAATTCGTTATGTGAGGTAAAGAGTTGAGATTGGTGATAGCGGAGCTGATCAATTGACCCTGTTTTGGGATTAAAATTGAGCCACCAATAGTTTCTATTTTTTTGAAATGACATATAGCAAAGATAAACATTCAAATTGCTCAAGACAAGCATCGGATAGGAGCGAAGCTACAATAAAAAACCCATCTACGAAGGATAGATGGGTTTTTATATTCATTAACCATTGAGTTCTATTTCTTCTCCGTGGTTGTTATGAAATTTAAAGTCTGTAATACCAAAAGAGCTATCTTGGATAATATTGACCCAAGTTTTGTATTTGAAATACCATTTCATTCGAAGAGAAGGGAAACCTTTGGTAAAGTATGCATGCAAGAAAGGATGCAATACGATAGTTGGCTTTTTCTCATTTTGTTTGATAATGATATGCTCAAGGTGATGTTCGATTACATCTGAAACAACAATACTCGCTGTGATTTTGCCTGTACCGCCACAAGTAGGACAGTTTTCAGACGTTACAACGTTCATCTCTGGGCGTACTCTTTGGCGAGTAATTTGCATTAGGCCAAATTTGGTAAGCGGCAAGATGGTGTATTTTGAGCGGTCAGATTTCATTTCCTCCTTCATGATATCATGAATCAGCTTTTTGTGTTCAGCTTTCTTCATATCAATAAAGTCGATAACGATAATGCCACCCATATCGCGAAGACGTAACTGACGAGCAATTTCTTTGGCTGCTTCGATATTTACGCTTACGGCGGTTGCTTCTTGGTCTTCTTCGCTATTTGATTTGTTACCAGAGTTGACATCGATTACGTGCAAAGCTTCGGTATGTTCGATAATCAAATAACCACCAGCAGGAAGACTTACTGAGCGACCAAAAAGCATTTTTAGTTGCTTTTCGATACCGTATTGTTCAAATACTTTGGATTTACCCTGATGTAATTTTACAATACGTTCTTTTTCTGGTGCGATGTGCTGTACATAAGCACGAGCTTCTTGGAATAATTCTGGCGTGTCAACAATTACGCTATCGAAGTTTTCATTCAACAAATCGCGAAGCATTGAAGTAGCACGGCTCATTTCGCCGATGACCTTGTCGCGTGGTTTTGCTGATCTGAGCGCTTTCATTCCAGCGTCCCATTTGGCTAAAGACTCCTTCAAATCTTTGTCCAATTCCTCTACATCTTTGCCTTCGGCTACAGTTCGAACGATTACGCCAAAATTGGCAGGCTTGATAGACGACATCAATTTGTGTAATCTTTGGCGTTCGGATTTGGCAGTGATTTTTTTCGAAATGTTTACACCATTCGAAAACGGTACCAAAACTGTGTAGCGACCAGCGATAGAAATATCGCAAGATAAGCGGGGGCCTTTGGTTGAAATAGGTTCTTTTACGACTTGAACAAGAATAGGAGAGTTTTTCCCTAAAACTTTATCAATTTTGTCGTGCTTGTCTATTTCAGGTTCAAGCTTAAAGTTGTCTAATCTTCCAGAATTGTGTCTTCCAGCGATAACATCTTTGGTGAATTTATTCAGGGAATTGACATTTGGGCCAAGGTCATGATAATGCAAAAAAGCATCTTTTTCATAGCCAATATCAATGAAGGCCGCATTCAATCCCGTAACCATTTTCTTGACTGTACCGAGATAAATATCTCCAACAGAAAAGTGTGGTTCGGACTCCTCTAAGTGATACTCCACAATCCTTTTGTCTTGCAAAAGAGCAATGCGGTCACCTTTGGGAGTCGAATTGATGATTAATTCGTTGCTCACAGGTGATTGAAGGATTAGAAGTGAATAGTATATAAGAAAACGAATATATATTGTCGCTGTGAGCGGTTGGTGAATAGAAAATCAAAGCCATTAAACTACATATAGAAGGGTTCGTGCCGAAGAGTAAAAAGCAAGTTGTAAGAAATTGATTAAAGCAACTGAATTTTACAATTGGGAAGTCATTCCATCGGAATGAAATAAAGTAATAGTGAGTCTATAGTATTTTATTGGTTTTTTGATTTTTAATGTTGCTGACTTATTGCGTGGCTGTGTATTATGACCAATCTATAATACAACGGAATCCATGCTGTCATGAGCAGATAAATTATTGCCAAGAAATAAAGTAAAAAGGCAATGAATTTGGGTTTTACCTAGCAATCTCACAAAAACGACAAAAACAGGCTCTTTTCTACGAGAGAAAATAGCCTGTTTTCTAGTAACTAGCAACTAAGGATTAGCACCAATTTGTACTAATCCTTAGTTACAGATTACTTCTTCT
This sequence comes from Cellulophaga sp. BC115SP, assembly GCF_009905545.1. Lineage (GTDB taxonomy): Bacteria > Bacteroidota > Bacteroidia > Cytophagales > Spirosomataceae > Flectobacillus > Flectobacillus rivi. The sequence goes on from NZ_JAAALB010000025.1 coordinate 73,957, forward strand.
TATGTCTATTCTTTCTAAGACGCTTCTTTCTTTTGTGAGTTGCAATTTTGTGTCTTTTTCTTTTCTTTCCGCAAGGCATGACTTTAAAAGGTTTTAAATGTTACGAAATCTGTTTTAGTTGTTTGTCACAGAAGATTCCTATCCAAGCACAATTTAGTGATAAAGTAGGAACTTACCGAGAACTTATTTTAATTTTGATAAAATTTCATTGGCAGCTGCCTTCTCCTGAGGGTCTTTGCTATTGGCTAAAACCTTCTCTAGAATTGTGCGAGCTTCATCAGTACGGTCGAGTTCTGCCAAACAGTATCCCAAGTTCAAAGCTGCTTTAGAATTAGCAGGATTGATTTTTAGGATTTGTTTAAAACGCTCAACGGCCTTCCCAAACTGATTCGACCGAATTGATAGAATCCCCAAATTGAACAATGCTGGTTCAAACTCAGGCTCTTTTGCAATTACCTCACGAAGCATCAAAATTCCTTGCATAGGAGTTGATGTTGAAACGTAAGTCATTGCCATGTTCGTTTTTGCTAGAAGATTATTCGGATTTTTGGTTAAAATTTCCTGATACAACGTTCTAGCTTTTTCTCCCATATTCTTGGTTTTTGCATCTTCGAGTGCATAGGTGAAGGCTTCATAATATAAATCTGCCGCCTTCATCAAGTTGCGCTCGTTGTTATCAAGTTTTACGACTTCTTCTGCATAATAGGCAGCACTGTCGTATCTTGTAAATGCTGTAAACTTCGAAATAAGAGCATTTGCTGCTTCGATTTTATCTTGCTTGCTTGAACTTCCTAAATATTTCGCTCGTAAACTCTCAACTACCTTGCTCTGTTCGGGGCTAAGGGCTGTGCCATGGCTTTCACTAGCTTCACCTTCGGTGTGCTGATGGGTATCTTCCGACTCAACGGCTTTATCACGATTGGCAGAGCCAGTCTGTGCTGTTTGCTCTAAGGTCTTTTTTTCGTCACTTACCACAACCTTCGGAAGGCTATATAAAGCTCCAACCGTACCCAGTGCAACCACTATTATGAAGATAAAAGACTTTTGCATGTCGTTTACAGATCTGTTATCTGTTATGGGTTATCGGCTATGAGTTCATAACTGATAACCTATAACGGACAACTTATTGCGAAAAATTACTTAGCGTTAGTTTTAACTTGCTCGATAAATATTTTAGCAGGTTTGAAGCTTGGAATAAAGTGCTCGTCAATCACAATAGAAGTGTTTTTCGAGATGTTACGAGCAACCTTCTTAGCTCTTTTCTTGTTCACAAAACTACCGAATCCACGAACGTAGATAGGTTCACCTCCAGCCAAGTTATCTTTAACTACAGTGAAGAATGACTCTAGAGTGCTAGATACATCTGCCTTGTCAATGCCCGTCTTGTCTGCGATTTCTGCGATTACGTCTGCTTTTGTCACTTTTTTAAAAAATTTAGGAGTTAATAAAATATGATAAACAATGGTTGTCGGTTGCCATAAGTTTCCAAAAAATTCAGTTGAATTAGCATCGATTAAGGTCGATTTCAGTGAATTTTGCTAACTCTCACAGCCTCAAATTATAAGCCCCTGATTATTAAGGGTCACAAAGGTACGACTTTGGTTTCAAATATGAAAGAATCAATAAATAAATGTCTTAACTTTTTTTTCGTAAATGCTTAATTTTTAGCTATTTGAATTCTAATTCTAAAATTAATCTAATTCAGACTTCTTGCTTTTCTCCTATTATTCCTCGGTTTTTGTTGTACTTCTTTCATGAATCATGGATTATTTATAGATTGTTTTATTCTAAATCCCTTCCTTTATTTTTGTTGAATCTATCCTCCTTTTGGACCAGATAGGTTTCTTAAAAGATTTTCACTTTTATAAACCTATTTTATACTTTGTAGGTTAAATCAAAATAAGTTTTTTCAGTATTGCTTGATGGTTTGTTTCAAAAACCTCCATTATTTATCTTTTTTTAAGCTAAATCAGAAAGTCAACTTTTCCTTTTCATGACCGAATTTCCACAATTTCATTTTTCTCAAAAACTTACCCAATGGTACGAAATCCATAAAAGAGATTTACCTTGGCGCAATACGACTAATCCTTATTATATATGGTTATCTGAAATAATTTTGCAACAAACCAGAGTAGTCCAAGGAATGCCCTATTACTATAAATTCGTAGAGGCTTTTCCAACAGTGTTTGACTTGGCAGCTGCCGATGAGGCTGAAGTTTTGCGTTTGTGGCAAGGATTAGGGTACTATTCACGTGCTCGTAATTTGCACAAAACAGCCAAAATGGTGGTAGATGAATACAATGGTGTATTCCCAGAAACGTATCAAGAGTTGCTCAAACTCAAAGGTGTGGGTTCTTATACAGCTGCTGCGATTGCTTCATTTTCTTATAATGAACCTGTAGCGGTGTTGGATGGCAATGTGTATAGAGTACTCTCAAGAGTGTTTGGCATAGAAACAGATATTGCCTCTAACGAGGCAAAAAAAGTCTATTCTGAATATGCACAGGCACTTTTACCTACCAATAATGCCAATACACACAATCAGGCTATCATGGAGTTTGGCGCAATGCAATGTACGCCTGGCACTCCATCAGATTGTATGTTTTGTATTTTTGCTAATGAATGTGTCGCCCATGCGCAAGGACGCCAAGCTGTATTACCTATTAAGAGTAAAAAGGTTAAGGTAAAAGAGCGCTTCTTTCATTATTTCTTAATAGAACAAAATGATAAGTTTGTGATGCGCAAACGTGTGGGACGTGACGTATGGGAAGGTATGTATGATTTTTATTTGTTGGAACCTTCCGAATCGCTTCAATTGGACGATTTGTTGGAACAAGACCCTTGGTTAAAAGAACTTGTCTCCAATGCCTTGGTTTTGAATGAATCAGGAAATTTTACGCATGTCTTAACACATCAAAAGATTCAAACAAAGTTTTGGCACATACGAGTAAATGCAGACTTTTCTCTAAATTTGCCAGAAAATCATGCGTTTTATAACCTTTCTGAAGTAGATGATTTACCCAAATCTACTTTGGTAAATAATTATTTGACCCAAGAATCAAAAATTTTAACATAGTATTCATACGAATTGATAGTTGGAGATTGATAGGATTTTTATTAAATTCACTCATGTTTACTTTTGAATTCTCACACCATATTTAATTTTATGCCTATCAATTTATTTACAACTATTAAAAAAAATTAACCCAAATGGCTGGCGTAAACAAAGTTATTTTATTGGGCAATTTAGGCTCTGACCCAGAGGTGAGAGTATTGCCTAGTGGCTCAAAAGTGGCAAATTTTAATATTGCTACTTCAGAAACCTACACAAATCGTGACGGACAACGTGTAGAACAAACAGAATGGCATCGTATCGAATTGTGGGATGGATTGGCCAATATCGCAGAACAGTATTTGCGTAAAGGCAATTCTGTGTATGTAGAGGGTCGCATCCGTACAGAAGAATATGTGGATAAAGATGGTATCACTCGTCGTGGTATTCGTATTCGTGGTACTTCCATGACTCTAGTGGGTGGTGGAAATCGCGATAACGCTGCTAGTGGCGATGGTTCAACACAAATGGCAGCCCCTGCGCCTGCTCGTCCTAATCCAGCACCAGTAACACCTCCACCGCCTGCATTTGATGCTGGTGGTGATAGTGATGACTTGCCATTCTAACGAAAGGCTTATCATTTGTTAGACTAGCCATAATAATAAGTTGTTTGGCTAGTCTAACTTTTGTTTAACTAAACAAACCAAACCTTGGAAACTCGATTATCTGACGATTATCACCCGATTAGGGTGCTTTTGGCCCAAGTTGAAAGCACCTCATCTTACAGCGTATATGGTATTGATGCGCTTATCTTGATTGCCCTGTTGGGTATTTCTGCACTGCTGGCTGGCTCTGAAGTAGCCTTTTTCTCCCTATCTGCCGATGAACGTGTTGCCTGTCGCGAAAGCGATAGCGGAAGTGAACGTACCGTTGCCAAGTTGCTCGACAAACCTCAACAACTCCTAGCAACACTCCTGATAGCCATCAATCTTGTCAACATTACCTTTGTGACAATCTCAACTTATCTTACAGAACAAATTTTAGGGGAAGAAGAAAAAGAAGGATTAGTGGCCACCTTGATTTTGTTGGTAGGTGTAACTTTCATGATTACCTTTTTTGGAGAATTAATACCAAAGGTTTGGGCACAACAAAATAATTTGAAGTTTGCCAAACTCACTGCGCCACTCATCGAAGTAGCTAGCATTATCTTCAAGCCGTTGTCGTCTTTGCTTTTAGGTATTAGTAATATAATTGAGAAACGGGTAGAGCGAAAAGGATATACTATTACTGCCGACGAACTAAACCATGCGCTTGAAATTACTACTGGACAAGGAACTTCGGCACAAGAAAAAGATATTCTAAAAGGTATCGTCAATTTTGGAAGTACTTCTGCCAAAAGTGCCATGCGTCCTCGCCGTGATGTGACAGCTTTTGATATTGAATGGGATTTTCATGAATTGATGGACAAAATTAATAAGTCTGGATATTCTCGTGTGCCCGTATTTAAAGAAACCATTGATAAAATAGAAGGGGTTCTTTATATCAAAGACTTATTACCACATATCGAAAAAGATGAGCACTTCAATTGGCAAGAGCTAATACATCAAGCTTTTTTTATTCCAGAAAGTAAAAAAATTGATGATTTGCTTTATGATTTTCAAGAAAAGCGAGTACACATGGCTATCGTAGTAAATGAATACGGCGAAACCGAAGGAATTATTACGATGGAAGATATTATCGAAGAAATTGTAGGTGATATCAACGATGAATACGATGAAGAGGATTTAGGATATAAGCGATTAGAAGATGGTTCGTTTGAGTTTGAAGGTAAGGTTACACTAAATGATGTGTGTCGTGCGTTGGGAATAGATAACGATTACTTTGAAAAGGTAAAAGGTGAAAGTGAATCACTGGCAGGGTTATTAATCGAATTGTTTGCTCGCTTACCGCATGCAGGTGAAGAAATAGATTACGATAAATTCAGATTTAGAATAGCCTCTGTTGATACACGCCGTATCAAAAGAGTAAAAGTGACTATCAAAAACGAGGAAACCGACGAAACCAATCGAGAGCTTACCTAACAAGTACCATTATTATTAGATGAAATATTACCCATTTTTAACTTTATTAACAGGACTTATTGCTTGTAACAACGATTGTCCAACTCCAATAATCGATGATTTTGAGAAAGGAGTAGGCAACTTAGTTGAGAATAAAAATCTGGATGAAGCTTCTGGATTAGCTGCAAGCTATACGAATCAGGGAATGATGTGGTCACACAATGATAGTGGCGATACTAATCGTATTTTCTTGATGGATAGTTTGGGGAAAGGTACCAAGGAGTTTTATTTGGAGGGTGCTGTCAATAGGGATTGGGAAGATATGTCTATTTCGAAGTTTTCGGATGGTAACTATATTTATGTTGGGGACATTGGTGATAATTTGGCAGTATATCCAAGTTGTACAATTTATCGCGTAAAGGAACCTAATATTGCTAGCCAAGCTGTACAAGCAAGTAATAGTATTACTTTAAAAGATGTACAAAAAATCAACTATGTATATCCTGATGGTGCTCGTGATGCGGAGTGTATGTTCATCGATCATGATACCAAAGATATTTACATTCTCTCAAAAAGAGACTTAAAACAGCGATTGTATAGACTGCCATATCCGCAATCTTATACCCAAACTATCACAGCGGAGTTTGTAGAAGAGGTTACTTTTTCTACTGCACTCAATACAATGTTTTATATCACCGCTGGAGATATTTCGCCTGATAATAAAGAAATTCTTATCAGAAATTATGGACAGATATACCATTGGCGAAGAGCTGATGGCGAATCAATTGCACAAGCTTTGCTAAGACCAGCCAAATTACTTGATTACACTTATTCAGCAAGTGAAGAGGCTCAAGGTGAAGGAATAGCTTTTTCAAGAACTGGAATAGACTACTATACTATCGGAGAAGCCACAGATTATAAACTTCCTGTAAAGCTTTTTAGATATGCTAGAAAAAAATAGGCAAGCTTAGCTTGCCTATTTTTTTGTTTAAAACGAAATTTTATCTCCCTGCTTAATACCGTTTCGCTGGCAAAATCCTGCGTTTACCTCCAACACATACTGAGCTGGCTTGTAAGAAGGAATTGCTTCTTCTGAGAAAGGTGGGCGGTTGGGTTGTATTGTGATGACTTCCTTATTAGAATTGATAAACAAGAGATCTAAAGGAATGTAGGTATTTTTCATCCAAAAGCTTCTTTCTTGACTATCTGGAAAAACAAATAACATTCCGCAAGTATCTGGCATGCTTTTACGATACATTAATCCTTGGGTAGTTTCGGCATCATTATCGGCAATTTCAATACTAATTTTTTTCTGAATTTTCGGAAATGTTAACTCTCCTTCCTTTTTGAAAGCAGGTTCGTTTGAAACAACCGCAGATGGAGCAGGCGTTGAAATTGAACTTACCGAACCAGCTTCGCTATCGCTCGAACTAAAAATAGCGATAAGCTTTGGAACCATACTTCCAAACAATAACAAACCTACAAATAATAGAACTACAACTTTTTTCATTTTCAATAGTATATTTAATGTATGAAGAAATTTCAATAAAGATATTTTATGATAAAATTCTCAATTTTGCGAAACTGAGTAAAAGCGTTTTTTCACCAACTCCTCCTTCAAACTCAATAGTTGCTTTACGGTCGTTTCCGTTCACATCCATTTTTTTGACCTTACCATAACCAAATTTCAAATGCTCCACACGGTCGCCTTCTTGCAAGTTTTTGGTATCACTAGGGGCAAAGTCTGGTGACGGCACATACGTTGCTGGTGCCGAGTTTACTACAGGCTTTTTCTGAATCAAATTAGAGGTCGTTGTGGATATACCAGTTTTGTTGCTGAGAGGCAAATTGTTAGATACAACACCAGACTGACTATCGGTTCTTCTGACAAATCCCTGTGGAATGCGTTGGGTTTCTTCGACTGCACGACGGATATTTCTAGCAAACTGTAAATATTTCGGGTCTATTTCATCCAAAAATCTACTTGGCTCGCAAGGTTTCAATCGCCCATATTGGTATCTACTTTCAGCATAAGACATAACGAGTTTTTTCTCAGCACGTGTAATAGCTACATAAAACAAACGACGTTCCTCTTCCAAATCTGCACGACTTTGAAGCATCATTTGACTAGGGAAAAGGTCTTCTTCCATCCCTGCCACATACACATGATTAAACTCCAAACCTTTGGCACCGTGAATTGTCATCATCGTTACTCGATCATTATCTCCGTCAGGGTCATCTTCATCAGCAGTGGTCAATAAAGATACTGTCTGTAGGAAACTTGCCAGAGAGTGGTCTTCAGTATCTGGGTTATCCACAAACTGTTTGATAGAGTTCAATAATTCCTGAACGTTTTCATAACGAGAAAGTCCTTCCACGGTTTTATCCTCATGAAGTTCCTTTAGTAATCCAGAAGCTTTAGCTACATGACTGGCGATTTCGTAAGCATCTTTGTTGGGTACTTGAGTCATGAGGATAAACGATTTTATCAAATCGGCAAATCCTTCAATAGTCTCAGCAAAGCGCCCAGCTTGATATTGACGAATATTACTCACGATTTCCCAAACAGATTTCTCTTGCTCTGCCGCCGTAATTTCGATTCTCGCAATGGTAGTATCACCAATACCTCTTTTGGGTAAATTAATAATACGTTTAAATGCCTCGATGTCTTTCTGATTGATCACAAAACGTAAATAAGAAAGAAGGTCTTTGATTTCACGTCTTTGATAAAAAGACAAGCCACCAACAATACGGTACTTAATATTCAACCGACGAAGAGCTTCTTCAAAGGCGCGTGATTGGGCATTGGTACGATATAAAATCGCAAAATCAGTGTTGCGTAAACCCAACGCCATTTTGGCTTCGAAAATATTCGTCGCAATCAAACGTCCTTCTTCATTGTCTGAAGCCGCCTTGATTAGTTCGATAGGGGAGCCTTCTTCGTTTTCTGTAAAAACATTCTTCTTTAACTGATTTTTATTTTTAGCAATAACGGAGTTAGCTGCTTGTACGATGCTATTAGTTGAGCGATAATTTTGCTCCAACTTAATAGTTACAAGATTCGGATAGTCTTTTTCTAAATTAAGAATATTGTCAATATTAGCTCCACGGAAAGCATAAATAGACTGCGCATCGTCGCCCACGACTGCCAGATTGTTGTGCATGGCAGCGAGTTTCTTAATAATCAAATATTGTGAAACGTTGGTGTCTTGAAACTCATCGACCATGATGTACTGAAACTTGCGCTGATATTTATCCAATACCACAGGATGGTCTCTAAACAATACATTGGTATTGAAAAGTAGGTCATCAAAGTCCATGGCATTTGCTTGAAAACAGCGTAGAGTATACAATTTATATAGTCTTCCTATTTCAGGAAGCTTAGCCGCTGCGTCATCTGCTTGAATAATCGGATTGTTGAGGTATTCATCTGGTCCAATCAATCGGTTTTTAGCCCCCGAGATTCTGTTGAATACAAGGTTGGGTTTATACACCTTATCGTCAAGTCCTCTTTCTTTGATGATACTTTTTAATAAAGATTTAGAATCGTCGGTGTCATAAATCGAAAAGTCGGAAGTATAGCCCAAGTGTTTGCCCTCAAAACGTAATATTTTCGCAAATACCGAGTGAAAAGTACCCATCCAGATATTTTTGGCATCGTTTCCTACAGCTTTTTCAACCCTTGCTCGCATTTCGCCTGCGGCCTTATTGGTAAAGGTCAATAAAAGAATCTGAAAAGGATCTACTCCTTTATCCAAAAGATATGCCGTTCTGTAGGTAAGAACTCTTGTTTTGCCAGAACCCGCTCCTGCAATAATCATGAGGGGACCTGTGATATGTTGTACTGCCGCTTGCTGCGGTTCGTTAAGACCTGCTAAATAATTCATATTTCAAAAACTCAATACTATTACAAGACACAAGCCATCAATCTTTAAGTACAAAGATTGATGGCTTGTAAGTCAAACCATTCTCCAAAATTACGAAGAAAAACTATGGTAATCAGCTTATAATGCGAATATTGGGTTAAAAGATATAATGGAATAGTGCAGTTGCTAATGCTCCAAAAATATGTACCATCAATGCATT
>NZ_JAAALB010000026.1 GCF_009905545.1 Cellulophaga sp. BC115SP
GTTAAGCCCAGTACCGTTGATGATACTGCAATCAAATGCGGGAAAGTAAAAAAGCTCCAAAATATTACAAATTAGAAAAGAAGCCACTCCAAAAGAGTGGCTTTCTTCGTTTTATAAGGCTCAATACTGCAGGCTACGATACACCTACCTAAATAAATACCTATGATATCTTATTCTCAAGCTTAATAAGAGTACTTAGAAAGTTTATAATCTTTGATTTTACAGGCTTATTGCCTTGAAGAGTAGTATAAAATTTTAATTTATAGTTTTTACCTATTGATTTTATCAATTTACTATATTAATTTAAAGTATAAATTAAGTTGTAAATAGCTTTTCTACATTTTATGAAAAATCTACTCCAGATACTTGTACTAAGTATATTTTATACCACTACTATAGCTCAGATAAATTTGTCGGGTGCTAGCTATTCTCAGGATTTTAATCAGCTAGCTTCAGGGTTACCTCAAGGTTGGTCTATTCGAACTGGAGCTAATGCTCATAGTTTAGGCAATGATGTTTCAGGTGATTTTGTGGCTACGCCTACTCCAACAGTTATTGGAGCTAATGGGACTTATTGGAAGAATACGACTGCAAAATTCAAAAACTTTGCGTCATTTAAAAGCTCACTGATAGGAAACTACGTGCAACAAGCAAGTGAGCCTGATAGAGCCTTAGGCGTAAGACAAAGCTCAACGTTGGGCGATCCAGGTGCAGCATTTGTACTTTGTATTGCTAATACACAAGCATTCCAAAATTTTCAACTATCATTTGATTTACAATCTTTGGACGATACTAATGGCGAACGACAAACAGTATGGTCAGTCGACTATGGAATAGGTGATAATCCATCTACTTTTTCGACTATATCAACTGGGCATACGACAGGGGCCAATCAGGTTTTTAGTAATCGTATAAACACTACTCTTCCTGCATCTGTTAATAATCAAAATCAAAAAGTATGGATTAGAATCGTAACATTATCGGCGTCAACGAATCCATCAAATGCTTCTAACCCGACTCGTACCTCATCAGCGATTGACAATTTTAGTCTTTCCTATCAACTGATGCCAACTCCTATTACTTTAAGTAGCTTTACAGGAGAAGTCTTGATAAATGAAACAACGCAATTGAAATGGACAACAATTGAGGAATTGAATAATGTCTATTTCTCTGTTGAAAGAAGTACTAATATGCTTGATTTTAGGGAAATTGGAAGAGTGATTTCTCAAGGAAGTTCAAAATTACAAAAATCATATAGTCTAATTGATAAGCAGCCTGTGATGGGCTTAAATTACTATAGGCTTTGTCAGGTTGATAATGACTCAACTAGAACCTGTTTTAAGCCTATAGCGCTGAAAACAGCGTGGGTTGACTCAGAACAACAGGTTAGTATATATCCATCCTTATTTTCAAAAAATCAGCCTTTATTATTAACTTGGATACGAGAAGAGACACCCTATATCGAGATTTATACAATAAATGGAACTTCAGTAGCTTATGAAGTACAACAAAATGGCGATAAAAAATATGTTATTCGATTGAAAGAAGACACCTTTAAGGGTTTAGCTCTTGTTTCAGTATGGTGGAATACTACCAATATATTGACCCAGAAGATATTGATTGAATAAAATAAGAAAAGCTGGATAAACCAGCTTTTCATGTATTAGGAGAATAAATCGATGATGTCGTCTTGTGAAAGTTTTTTCAAGAAACCTTCTTCGGTACTAATTAAATCTTTTACTAAATCTTTTTTCTTTTCTTGCAATAAAAGTATCTTTTCTTCAATGGTATCCTTACAAATCATTCGATAGGCAAATACATTTTTCTTTTGTCCGATACGGTGTGTACGGTCGATGGCTTGTTGCTCAACAGCTGGATTCCACCATGGGTCAATCAAATAAACATAGTCTGCTTCAGTAAGGTTAATACCAACGCCACCAGCTTTTAGACTCATCAAGAATACCCGACAGTTTTCGTCTTCTTGGAAACGATTTACACGATCTTCTCTGTCCTGTGTTTTACCATCGAGATATTCATACGAAATATGATGCTTTTCAAGATGTTCTCTAATTAAATCTAACATTTTGAGAAATTGACTGAAAATCAAAATTTTATGATTTCCAGCATTCTCTTCTATCTCTCGAACAATTTCGTCTAATTTTGCCGAATTATTTTCAAGTGGAATTTCTGTGTTAATTAATGCAGGACTATCACAAATTTGACGTAGTTTTAGCAAACCCTCAAGAATCAAGAATGAAGCTTTTTCTTTACCATCAGTAGCCATTTTTTCTACTAGCTTTTGGCGGTATTCTTCTCGGTAAGAGTCATATACCTTTCTCTGCTTTTTATCCATTTCACAGAAAATAATACTTTCTGTTTTTTCTGGTAAATCTTTAGCTACTTCTTCTTTCGTTCTTTTTAAAACAAAAGGATAAACAATTTTACGTAAATGTGCTGCCTGTATTTTATCCTGTCCTTTGTCGATTGGTGTCGCAAATTCAGATTTGAAGAACTCTTGGCTACCTAATAAACCAGGGTTGATAAACTCCATTTGAGAGAATAAATCAAAAGTATTATTCTCGACAGGAGTACCCGTCATAACTAGACGATTTTGAGCGTTTAATTGTTTTACAGCCTTTGAAATCAAAGAGTCTGGATTTTTGATGGCCTGAGATTCATCCAAAACAACATAATTGAACGGAAATGACTTGAATAGCTCAATATCCGAACGAACCATGCCATAGGTTGTGAGAATAATATCATATTCATGCCAATGATGATTGTTTTTTTGACGAGTACCACCACGATGCACAAAAAGTTTCAAATCTGGGCAAAACTTGCTTGCTTCAGCCTGCCAGTTGAAGATTAGAGTAGTAGGTAGAATAACAAGATTCGTAGTATCCTTATGTCGATTTTGTTGTTCTTGTAAAAAAGTCAACATCTGTAAAGTCTTACCAAGACCCATATCATCGGCTAGAATACCACCCCATTTGAACTCATCAAGAAAGGAAAGCCATTTGTATCCTTCGAGCTGATAGTCACGTAAGGTCGCTTTTACATTGTGAGGAACAGCTACATTGGGAAGTTGCTTGAAATTGAGTAATTTTTGCTTTTTCTCAAACAATTCTTGCTGAACGGCAAAATTATCAATATCAGCACCTAATTCATCAAGAAGTGAAAAGTGGAGTTTTGAGACTTGAACATTTTCCCCTTTAATTTTCCCCAACTTAAAGATATGCTCATATTTCATGAGCCATTCTTCTGGTAAAATTCCCAACGTTCCATCTTTGAGTTCTACATAATTCTGTTTTTTCAAAACAGCTTTTTGAATTTCTTTGAGAGAAACGGTCTGATCGCCGAATACCACCTCAATTTTCATGTCAAACCAATCAATTCCTGAGCTGGTTTTTACAAAAAAGCTAGCTTTATTCGGATTGTATTTGAATTTCTTTAATTCTTGAGTACCGAATATCTTGATATTCTCTTTCTTCATTTCTTCGAAGAAATGAAATAACCAATCATTTTTCAGTACTTCGTTGAAACTTAAATGAAAGAAAGAATACTGACCTTGAGATTGAAAGTCACCGTGCAATTGCTGAATCTTTTCGAAAATTTCTTTCTCTAAGATAGCATTTCGTTCTTGTATGAGAATATCACCATTATGATAGTCTAGGCGACTAGACTTATGGTCATACGCAAATTCGTATTGAATAGGTTCTTTCTTGGGTATTATAGTTTTTTTAGAACCACGTTTAGGAGTTACGATTTCAACGACTGGCTCTTCAGGTAAAATTTGAGAGTAAACAAACCTTGGAACAAAAATGAGATTGTTATCCTCTTCTTTCAACATAAGTTTGGCCTCAATAAATTGAAGCTCTTCCTTTTGAATGTGCTCTTGAAGGTTCACTTCTAAATCAAATTTTTGACTTAGCGGAATAATAAAATCGTGCACAAAACCTTCAAAATCCTCTTTTTTTACCTTAATTACCCCTTGATTGTCGAGGTAGTGTAAAAGATTGGCAATTTCGGGGGAAGCTACTTTATGTAACTGCTCTCCGTATTCGCGTATCCAAAAGCTATTGAGATTAATTAATGATGCAAGTCTAATACGTTTTTTGAGAATACGTGTATAGCCTTCTAGTATAATAAATTCAGCGTCTTGGCGAAGAGTAAAAAACGGAATCACCCTTTCGCTTGATAACGTGATTGGTGTTAATTCGTGATGCGAATTGAAATAAGGTGAGCTTGCTAGAAAAACATTTTTGCCCTGCAATAAATGAAATACCTTATCTAGCTGCTTGCTCATATACTCCTCAATAATTGGTAGAGTATCTGCCGAAACTTGTTCACGGTCAAGATAATCATGGAAGTAATTGAGACGTATTTCTTTTCTTTTAGCAAAAGATTGAATACCATCAGCATTGATGCTATTGATGGTATGAATTACCTGTAGGTCTTCGTCAGAGAGTTGCGGAAAATCTTTGAACTGAGCAGAGTCGAAAGACTTAAAGCCTGACATTTTGCCTTGACCGTTGATTTTACAAGAATGTACCTCAAATTGAACATCGTTGAGATATTTGGCATCTTTGAAATGAACCACATAGATAATCTCACGAGTTTCCTGAAGGTTGGTTTCGTCAGTATTGATTTGAAAAGCATACTCTTCTGGGCGGAAAATCTTATTGTTGATAATACGCCAGTTCTGATAAGAGCTAATTTTCTGAATGCTTTTGTCTAACTTAACTAAGGCTACAGAGCCATCTTGATTGATTTTGAAGTCAAATTTTCCCTTCAAATCATCTTCTAAACTGAAGCCGTATTCTTGAAGAAGTTTATTTTTTTCGGAAGTATAATCACGCATTTTATCAAATGGATTATACGTACCGTATTTTTCTCGAATAGCTAAAATAGCTTGAAGTTTATGTACACAAAGCTGCGCATCAATGGAAGCGTGGCAAGAACAAGAAGTGAAAATTTCTTGATTAAAACGTAGACGTTCAACTTTTACATGAAATGTTTCTTGTTTGTTGGATACATCTACTTCAGCAACACCATTAAGTGCATGGGTAATATTTACCTGAAATAGGTTATCATTACGTTTTTTCCAGTCCTCTTCCTGTACCAATTGTTTGAGTGACCAATCGTCGAAGGAGCCAATTTTTAGAATATGTTGAGCTGTGATAAACTTTGGTTTTGCAGCAGTTGTAGAAACCTTTGACGAGGTTGGATTCGTTTTGATATATTCCTTTAAAGATAAAAGAGCAGCCACACGGTGTTTGCAGATACCTCCCCAGTCATATTCGCAATTACACTTAGTTCGAATAATTGAGCCATTCCAATTTTTGATGTCAACTTGATAGAGTTTAGGACCTGACTCGCTTTTTACTTGATATTTAGCTTCTCCATCACCTTCCATTTGGATGCTTTCGAGCTTACAAGCTTTGTTGTGAAATAACTGTATTCCTTTATTATGAACTTTAGGTAACGAATTCCCTTTTAAGAACTTATCTAATTTATCGCTAATCACTGAAGACATTTATCGTGCGTGTATTTTGATTAATCCGCAAAGATACGGATATTAGATATGGTAATTCTGGAAAATTTCGAAAAATCCAGAAAATATTCAAATCTTATTGATACCCAATGAGTTTGGACATCCTATTAGATTTTACACCGAATCATTATTATAGTTATGACACCTTTTGCACGCTTCCCTTTTTTGAGGTATGTGATATGCCTTATTGTCGGTATTTTATTGGCTCCGTATTTTGCTGGGTACAGGTTTGGACTTATGATTAGTCTGGTGAGCCTTTTTGCCTTGTATATTTTTGCCTACATAAAACTTTCGAAGAACCTGACAGGATTATTGGGCTTACTGATGGTGATAGGAATAGGTATCTTAGTGGTTGATATAAAGAAAGAAATCCTTTTCAAAAATCACTATTCAGATTTTACTGATACAAAAGCGGTTCATTTAGTGGAAATTGTGGAAATGGTAGAGGAAAAAGCAAACACATGGAAGGCAATTGCTGAAGTGAGAGAAGTAATTAAAAATGATACAATATATTCAAGTCATGGCAAAATTTTATTGTATGTCGATAAGAAAGCAGAAAGAAAACCAGAGTTAGGAGAAAAATACTGGTTGATTAATCACTTACAAAAGATACAAGCTCCGAAAAATCCTTACGAATTTGATTTTAGGAGATACATGGAACTACAAGAAATTTTTGACCAACAATATGTAAGAAAAGGCGACTTCGTATATGCAGGTGAAACAGAACATAAAAGCATTTATTATTATGCGATGCTATTGAATCGTTATGCAGATAGGACGGTTATCAAAGCTATTCCGAAGAAATCGGTTTATGGGGTGGTCAATGCTATGGTCTTGGGTGTAAGAGACGAGTTGGATTCGCCTTTAATGCAAGCCTATTCGGCGGCAGGTGCTATACATGTACTTTCGGTATCGGGAATGCACGTTGGTATTATTTATCAAGTGCTAATTATTTTATTAGGCTTTATTAAGAAAAGAAAAAGCCGATGGGGCCGAACAACCTTTGTGCTTGTAGTATTAAGCTTGCTTTGGTTTTATGCTTTCTTGACGGGACTTTCATCTCCGGTATTACGATCTACATTGATGTTCTCGATGGTACTAATAGCAGAGTTTATCAACAAAAAACAGAATACTTATAATACTGTTGCTTTCTCTGCTTTTGTATTGCTTTTATGGAATCCTAATTTCATTTTTCAGGTTGGATTTCAACTTTCTTATTTGGCAGTTTTAGGAATGTTAATTTTTCAACCATTATTGGTCAAATTGTGGATAACTGATATCCACAAAGGTTTTCATGTAAGAATATTGTATTGGTTTTGGGAGTTGACCTGTGTATCTGTGGCAGCTCAATTAGCTACTTTTCCACTGACGGTATATTACTTTCATCAATTTCCGTTGTACTTCTTATTCGCTAATCCTTTTGTAATATTCTTTTCTACCTTGGTGCTTTGTGTAGGTTTGCTTTTTATCGTTATATATCCTGTTTGTAAGTTATTTAAGGTGTATTTTGTTCTTGAATATCTTGGAAAGCTATTAGAATTTCTGACGGATTTATTAAACCTTTCGGCCAAAGTAACAGAAGAATTACCTCACTCAATGATGCAATTTTTACACTTTTCAAAGTTAGAAGTAGGCATAATTTTTGCGTTGTTGATAACTTTTTCAGCATTGTGGATAACTAGGTCATTTGTGTGGATAAAAAGTAGTGTTTTATTGATGATTATACTGATATTCCTACAGGTTAAAGAGCAATTTAATATTAGTGAGCAAAAACAATTAGTTATCCACAGTATTCCGAAGGGGCACGCTATAAGTGTGTTGGATGGCACAAACGCATTGATTATTGGCGACAGCAGTTTTCTCGAAAATAAGAAAGAAATAGGCTTTAGATTAACCAATTATTTTTCAGAGAAAGGAGTGAAGGATACCTTGAGTGAAAGTTTGTTACAAACCAATGCTACTCGAGTATTGACTTATCAACAATACAAATTACTGTATATACCTTTTAGGCTCAATAAGCAAAAAGTAGTTTCGAGTACCACATTCGACTGGGTAATTATAGGTAACAAAGCAATCAAAAAACTCGAAGATTTAGAAGGTTTGAAATACAAAGCCTTAATCTTGGATGGTTCTTGCTCAGAATATTATGCACAAAAGATTTTGAAACAATCTGAGGAATGGGGAGTTAAAGCAGAGTATCTGCGACAAACAGGTGCCAAAGTTTTGTTTGGAAAATAAAAGCTTTGGTCAATGATACCTTACGCCATGTCGAAAAACTGTTACCATTCATCACAAGCTGTTTTTAAATTCGTGTATTAAAATCTATTTTCGTTATTGGATTATTTCAAAAACCCATACTAAAGCAAGTTTATTAACTCAAACACAACCATTCAACATGCTAAAAAATGCTACTAAAGTTTCCTTGGCTATGTTGTCGCTTGGCGTTGCATTAAATGCTCAAGCGCAAGATAAAAAAGGAGATCCTAAAGCCTCTGCTGCTGCGCCAGCGGCTGTGGCTGCTCCAAAAGCTGATGCTCCTAAACCTGGACCAAAACCATACAAGGAAG
The DNA here is from genome assembly GCF_009905545.1 of Cellulophaga sp. BC115SP. Lineage (GTDB taxonomy): Bacteria > Bacteroidota > Bacteroidia > Cytophagales > Spirosomataceae > Flectobacillus > Flectobacillus rivi. The sequence continues at coordinate 8,122 of NZ_JAAALB010000026.1, forward strand.
TTATTACTGACAAAGCAAAAACTTCTAAAGGCTTGTTTACAGTTCATAAAATTGAAGATAAGTATTACTTCGAAATTCCTGATTCATTGATGGGTCGTGAAATTATGACTGTAACACGTGTGTCTAAATCTGCAACAGTGCCAGGTTCGGTAGGCTTGCCAGCTTATGGTGGTGAAATGCTAAACCGTCAGGTAATTCGTTTCGAAAAAGGACCAGATAATAAAGTATTCTTGCGTGGTGTTCAGTATATCAATGTGTCGGCTGATTCAACACAACCTATCTATAAGGCTGTTCGCAACTCAAACGTTGACCCAATCGCTCAAGCATTTGAAGTAAAAGCTTTCAAAAAGGATTCTGTTTCAAAATCTACCAATACGGTAATTGATATTTCGGATTTCTTCAAAAGTGAAAACCAAATTATTTCATTGCCACCTGTAATTAAGACTGCGTACAAATTGACTACGCTTGCTCCTGATCGTACTTATTTGACTTCTATCAAAACATACCCAATCAATACTGAGATTAGAGCGGTTCGTACTTACAATGGTGCGCCTTCTATGCCTGGTGCTCCTAGTGCGATGCCTTCGGTTTCTTTACCTTCGGTTGCTACAACGGGTGTGATGACAATGGAAGTGAATACTTCGATGATTTTGTTACCAAAAGTACCAATGAAGAAACGTAACTTCGACCCTCGTGTTGGTTTCTTTGCAAATGGTTACACTGTTTTTGATGAAAACTCACAAAGAACAGAAGACCAAACTTTTGCAGTTCGTTGGAGATTAGAGCCTAAAAATGCTGAAGATGCAGCAAAACAAAAGAAAGGGGAAATAATCGAGCCTAAAAAACCAATCATTTACTATATCGACCCAGCTACTCCAGCAAAATGGAGAAAATACTTGAAAGCTGGTATCGATGATTGGCAAAAAGCGTTTGAAGCTGCTGGATGGAAAAATGCTATCCGTGGTGAAATCTTGGCAGACAACGATACTACAATTAGCCTTGAGGATGCTCGCTATTCGGCGGTTCGTTATTTTGCTTCTGATATTGAAAATGCTTACGGTCCAAACGTTCATGACCCACGTTCAGGTGAAATTTTAGAAAGTCATATTGGTTGGTATCACAACGTAATGAAGTTGTTGAAAAAATGGTATATGACTCAAGCGGCTGCCGTAGACCCACGTGCTCGTAAAAGCAAATTTGATGATGAGTTGATGGGTGATTTGATTCGTTTTGTATCATCTCACGAGGTTGGTCACACTTTGGGCTTGCGTCACAACTATGGTTCAAGTAGCACAGTTCCTGTAGAGAAACTTCGTGATCCAAAATGGATTGCTGAACACGGTCACACTCCATCTATTATGGACTATGCTCGTTTCAACTACGTGGCACAGCCAGAAGATGGCGTAAAAGATTTGTATCCAAGAATTGGAGAATATGATATTTGGGCAATCAAATGGGGATACCAGACGTTGGATGGTGCAACTCCAGAAGACGACCAAAAAACATTGAGCAAAGAGTATATCCAAGAAATTGCGAAGAATCCAAGAATTTGGTTTGGTACTGAAACTAACCCTTATGACCCTCGCTCTCAAAGCGAATGTTTGGGTGACAACAACATGTTGGCAAGTGAATATGGTATCAAAAACTTGAAGCGTATTGTACCAAACTTGATTGATTGGACAAAAGAAGAAGCTCAAGATTATGATATGTTGACAGAATCATACAACGAAATCGTTACACAGTATCGTCGTTATATTGGTCACGTAGTGAAAAACATTGGTGGTATTTTTGAAACACCAAAGTCAGCAGACCAAACAGGTGTTGTATATGAGCCAACGCCAAAAGCTACTCAAAAAGAAGCGATCACTTGGTTGAACAAATATGTGTTTGATACACCAACTTGGTTATTGGATGAAAAAATTCTTTCTCGTATTCGCCCTGACCAAGGTTTAGATGCTATCTCAAGAATTCAAGATGCTGCATTGTCTAGTATTTTCTCTATCGACCGTTTACAGCGTTTGGTTGAAACTCAATCAAAATATCCAACAGCTTACGGTATCGACGAAATGTTGACAGATGTAAAATCAAACGTTTTTGCTGAGCTTAAAACTAAAAAAGCAACAGATAGCTTCCGTCGTAACTTGCAGAAAAACTACGTTGAGAAATTGATTGCAACGGCAAACGCTTCTGGCGCTTCTATGTCTGGTGGTTTCTCTTTCAGAGGTACAGTTGTACCTGCAGCAGTTGACCCTCGTAAAACTGATATTGTTTCAGTAAGTCGTGGACACTTGTTGGCATTGAGAGACGAAGTAAAAGCTAGCTTGCCATTGATTCAAGACAAAATGACTAAGTATCACTTACAAGATGTTTTGTTCAGAATCGAAAAAGGTTTAGACCCAAAATAATCAATAGCCAAAAGACACAGAAGTATATTCAGTAGATAAGTTCTGTTTTATGCTTCTGTGTCTAAACTATTGAGCACAATGAATTACGAAAATCCTACTAGCAATAGTGGGATTTTTGCTTTATATGGTAACTTTATTGTGGAATTGGATAGAGAAAAGCAATTAATGAAATGGACTTTGGAAAACTTTCAAAATTTGATGTAGAGCGTGTCGATTTTACTCTCTCTCAAGATAATGCCTTTAACTTGGAGGTATTGACTGGAACAAAATCAACAAAACCTAAAATCTGGATAGGATGTCCCATTTGGGCAAATAAAGATTGGAATGGGAAAATATATCCGTTTAATGCCAAAAATCAAGATTACCTTTCTTTATATGCCAAACAATTCAATACGATTGAGTTGAATGTGACACATTATCAAATCCCTAATGAAGAAACCATTAATCGCTGGTTAACCGAAACAGAAAATGGTTTTTTGTTTTGTCCAAAATTTCCTCAGGTTATCTCGCATGATAAACAACTCCAAAATGCACAAGAGCTGAGTCAGTTGTTTTGTAATAATATTTTGTCATTAGGAGATAAGCTCGGTTCTAGTTTTTTGCAATTAGCCCCACAGTTTGGTCCAAGACAACTACCTATTTTGGAGAAATATATTCAATCTATACCTCAGTCATTAAAGTTTTCGGTCGAATTCAGAAACGAGGATTGGTTTAAAAATCCAACCATTTGGCAAAACACCCTACAAATGCTCAAATCCTATCAAGTTGGAACAGTAATAACCGACGTGGCGGGGCGACGAGATGTTTGTCATCAAAGTCTGAGTACCACTACTGCAATGATTCGTTGGGTTGGTAATGAACACCCTTCTGATTATAAACGAATAGATGAATGGGTACAAAGAATTAAACAGTGGTTAGATAACGGCTTGGAAGAATTATACATTTTTGTACATATCTGCGAAAATACCATTGCACCAGAAATGGCAAACTATTGGATTCAAGAACTAAATTTACATTGTAATTTGGAGATTAATCCACCAAAGTTTTTACCCAAAATAGAACAAATGAGCTTGTTTTAAGGATTATATAAATGCTTGAATCGCAGATAAATGCAAAAATAGATAGATAATACTTGGTGTTTGTATATTCTTCGTCTAACTTTGCGCCATGAACAGCACAATTACACATCATCATCACCACTTGATTTCCTAATCGGGAATGGGCTGATGCGTGTTTGTGCCATTTTGAAGAATTGAATTATTCAAAATATACAAAAAGCCTGATTCCTAACCGAGTCAGGCTTTTTGTATTTTGGCAGTATCCTAAAAATTACATTGAAGGCTCTAATCGATAAGCCTGACCATAAATTTACCGTAAATGAAAACTGTAATTATTAAGTACAATGCTGGTAACGTTCAGAGTGTCATGTACGCTATGGACCGTATAGGAGCATCTTATCTTTGGACCGACGATGAGCAAGAAATTCGTACTGCTGATAAAGTGATTTTTCCTGGGGTGGGTGAGGCAAGTACAGCCATGAGTTATTTAAGAGAAAAAGGCTTGGATAAAGTAATCCCTTCTTTGACACAACCAGTACTCGGAACTTGCGTAGGTATGCAATTGATGTGCCGCCATTCTGAAGAGAATAATACTACTTGTATGGGAATTTTTGATTTAGATGTGAAGAGATTCGATTCAACCAATTTCAAAGTTCCTCATGTAGGTTGGAATAATATTTACAATCTCAAAACAGACTTGACACAAGGCTTACGAGAAAACAGCTATATGTATTTTGTGCATAGTTACTTTGCTGAACTAAGTCCTTATACCGTTGCTGAGTGTAATTATGTACAACCATTTTCAGCAATGCTTCAAAAAGATAACTTCTATGCAGCACAGTTTCATACCGAAATTAGTGGAAAAGAAGGTCAGTTGATTTTGGAAAACTTCCTAAAGCTGTAACTATATAAAAGAAATCATTTTGCTCAAGCCTTTGACTTGTAGCTCAACATAAACAGAACAATATTGCGATGATTCAGATTATTCCAGCAATTGATATTATCGATGGCAAGTGCGTACGTCTTACTCAAGGAGATTATTCTCAGAAAAAAACTTATAATGAAAACCCTTTAGAGGTGGCCAAGTCATTTGAAGATGCAGGTATTCAGCGTTTACATTTGGTTGACTTAGATGGTGCTAAACAAAAACGCATTATCAACCATAAAGTTCTTGAAACAATCGCCAACAAAACCAGCTTACATATCGATTTTGGAGGAGGAGTACAGTCAGATGAAATGATTCAATTGGCTTTTGATTATGGTGCAAAACAAGTAACAGGTGGTAGCGTAGCAGTAAAAAATCCTGAGTTGTTTGAAAAATGGTTGCAAGAATATGGTGGTGAAAAAATCATTTTGGGTGCTGATGCCAAAGATGAAAAAATTGCCATTTCTGGTTGGGAAGAGTCAACAGAAAAATCGGTTTATGATTTTGTAGGCGAATATATTGCTAAAGGAGCAAAATATACGATTTCAACAGATGTTGCCAAAGATGGTTTATTACAAGGACCAAGTTTTGATTTATACCAAAAACTTCAAGATCGTTTTGCAGACTTACATATCATTGCAAGTGGTGGGGTATCTGAATTGAAAGATATTATTCAGTTAAACGAAATGAATGTCTTTGGTGTAATTGTAGGAAAAGCTATTTACGAAGGGCGTATTACGTTAAAGCAATTAGCCGATTTTCATAAATAGAAAACAATATCAAGTTTACTTATAACTTCTTATCAATGCTAACGAAAAGAATTATTCCTTGTTTGGATATAAAAGACGGTAGAACTGTAAAAGGAACTAACTTCGTTAATCTCCGCGATGCTGGCGACCCTGTGGAATTGGGCGCAATTTACGCCGAACAAGGAGCTGACGAATTGGTATTTTTGGATATTACCGCAACTGTAGATAACCGTAAAACCTTGATTGATTTGGTGCGTAATGTGGCACGTCATGTCAATATTCCCTTTACGGTAGGTGGAGGTATTTCTTCTATCGACGATGTTTCGGCTTTATTAAATGCAGGTGCCGATAAAGTTTCTATTAATTCCTCGGCCGTTCGTCGCCCTGAATTGATTAATGAGTTAGCATTACAGTTTGGATCTCAATGTATTATTGTTGCGATAGATACTCGTTTTGTGGAGGGTGAACATATTGTGCATACGCATGGAGGACGTAAACCTACCGAATTGCGTACTATTGCCTGGGCAAAAGAAGTAGAAGACCGTGGAGCAGGTGAAATTCTGTTGACTTCTATGGATACAGACGGTACAAAAGCTGGTTTTGCCAATGAGCTTACCGCTACTATTTCTGCAAATTCTTCTATTCCAATTATTGCTTCTGGTGGTGCTGGAACCATGGATCATTTTACAGAAGTATTTACTACCGGAAAAGCTGATGCTGGATTAGCCGCAAGTATCTTTCATTTTAAAGAAATAGATATTATCGAACTAAAACAGTATCTCCAACAACAAGGAATTTCAGTAAGATTATAAATAAATCAAAATTGTAGAAGATGAATTGTGAATGATGTCATTTACAACTTATCGTTTACAATTCATCATTCACACATTTATCAATAAAGAGCTATGCAATTAGATTTTGAAAAACAAGGAGGCTTGATTCCTGCCGTTATTCAAGATGCCAAATCCGACAAGGTATTGATGTTGGGATATATGAATCAAGAGGCGTTGGAAAAAACAGAGAAAGAAGGTGTGGTTACATTCTTCAGTCGTTCAAAACAACGTCTTTGGACTAAAGGAGAGACTTCAGATAATTTCTTACATGTAGTCGAAATCTTAAAAGACTGTGATGAAGATACACTTTTGATTAAAGTTAATCCAGCCGGACCTACTTGTCATACAGGTGCTGATACTTGTTGGAATGAGAAAAATGCGCCAGGACAGGCAGGTTGGTTGAACTATTTAAAGGCTGTTATTCGTGAGCGCAAGAATAACCCTTCAGAAAAATCATATACAGCAAGTTTATTTGAAAAAGGAACCAATAAAATCGCTCAAAAAGTAGGAGAGGAGGCTGTAGAGCTAGTGATTGAGGCTATGGACAACAACAATGATTTGTTTAAGGGCGAAGCAGCAGACCTATTGTTTCACTATTTGGTATTGTTAGAGCAAAGAGGTATTGATTTTGACGAAATCATTGACGTACTTCGTACAAGACATAGCAAGTAGCTATTGTTGAAGCTCAAACATCTTCAAACCTTTTTATACAAACAATGGTCAATTTCATCATTAAGTATTTATTGATTGCGATTGCTGTGATTGTATTTGCTAAATACATTGATGGTATCGTAATTCAGGATGATAATTTTATCATATCCTTGAAGGTGGCTATAGCGATGGGTTTTGTAAATACCTTCCTCAAGCCTGTTCTCAAAATTATCAGCTTTCCTATTACTATTCTTAGTCTAGGATTATTTTTATTAGTAATCAATGTGATTCTGGTGTATTTGGTGTCACATTTTGTTACGGGTTTTAATGTCCACGGCTTTGTACCTCCATTATTGTTTAGCTTTGGTATCTCTGTGGTATCCACAATTTTAGGATGGATTTTAGACTAATAAAAAAATGAGTAAACCTTATCTTAATTAAGGTTTACTTTTTTTTTGCGTGCCGTTTTTAGTACAAAAAAAGAAAATAATGGATTAATGGTAAAATAAAGGATTTTATTTTAAAACATTCATTATTCTTCCTATCTTCGTGCCCTCCAAAATACTCTCACTTTTCTTTTTGGCATATTTTTTGAAATGTTAGCCAACAAATTGCAAGATAAATAGTTATGTCTTTTGTGTTACCCTTGACAAGAACCGCCAATGACGTCAAGAGCACAAACCTGACAGGGTTTGTCCGATTGATAATTAATTGAGTAGTTACATTTGAATTAGTCTATTAACACATGAAAAAGATCCTTCTTTTATTTTTAAGCTCGTTACTTACATTTCAGATACAAGCTCAAAAGAGTAAGTATGCTTCATCTACCATAAAACCTCAAGAACGCTCCAATATAGAAAAATCACTTAATTGGGCGTCTACGTCATCTCAGCATATATCTGATACTAGAGGTTATGAAATTGGAGTTAGTGCGGCTCCTGTAGATAGAGATTCTATTTATCATGAGGTTGATATTGCACCTTCATTTCCTGGAGGTGATGAAGCTGTTCGTAGATTTATCGCTCAAAATCTTATTAGACCTAAAGGTTCAAAGGGCGAGGTTGTTTTGGTGAAGTTCTTAGTTGAACGTTATGGCGAAATTAGCAAAGTGCATATTGTAGAAAGCAATGGCGATCCTCAAATCAGTGCTGAAGCTATTAGAGTAGTACGAAAAATGAATGCTTGGAATCCCGGTAAAATTAGAGGTATAGAGGTAGCATCGTATTATGTGTTACCTGTTCGTTTTTAAACAACGTTACTATAAAATATAAAACAAAATAGGCTCGGTCACCCGAGCCTATTTTGTTTTATGGCGTACCATGTTGAAAGGTAACTTCTGTGGCGATTCCCATAGCACTAAATCGGATACTCATAGATAGCGCACTAGATTTCTGTGTCTTGTTTTGACAGTGTGTACCGGGTTCAAAAAAGTAGATATAGTATTTTTGATTACGGTCTGCCAGTTGTTGAATGTCTGGTTTTCCTAAATAATCATCCATATCGTTGGCACTAACACCTCTTATTTCTTCTTTCAGGCTTTTTACTTTTTCTAACATGGCTAATCGTTTGCCTTGACAACCACCTCTGTCTGATTTCCATGTTTCCAAATCGAGTCCTGCCAAGTTGGGTTGTTTGGTACAAGCCAAAGTGCTAATCAATAGAAATATCCCAATGAACCCACTGATAATTTTTTTCATGTTGATAAATGTTTTATTATAATTTACTCAATCGTTCGCCAGCTATCTCTAAAGTTTGATCATCTTTGGCAAAACAAAATCTTAAAATTTTGTAATCGTTTTTCTGATGATAAAAAACAGAAACAGGAATACTTGCTACACCGATTTCTTTGGTAAGGCGTTGTGCTAATGCCAAATCGTTCTCGTCAGTAATTTTGGCATAGTTAACACACTGGAAAAAGCTACCACTTGCTGGAGTCCATTCAAATCTACTTCCCTGAATACATGAAATAAACTTATCACGTTTTTCTTGATAAAACTTTGAAACGGACAAATAGTTATCGGGTTCTTGAAGAAACTCCGCCAAAGCATATTGGATAGGAGTTACAGTAGAAAATGTTAGCCATTGGTGCACTTTTCTAAACTCCTCGCTGAGCTGTTGTGGAGCTAAGCAATATCCTACTTTCCAACCAGTGACATGAAATGTTTTGCCAAACGAACCACAAACAAAGGTACGCTTTTGAAGTTCAGGATGACGAATAGGGCTCCAATGATTATGACCGTCAAAGATGATATGCTCGTACACTTCATCACTAACGATAAAAATATTGGTATCCTTCACAATAGCTGCTAATTGCTCAAGATCGTCTTTGCTCATGACCGTTCCTGTTGGGTTATGAGGTGTATTGAGCAAAATGAGTTTTGTCTTTTCTGTGATTTTGGCTTTTACGACCGACCAATCAATCTGGTAATTATTTTCTGGAGTAAGCGTAACATAGACAGGAATACCGCCGTTGAGGCGAACAGCTGGCTCGTAAGAGTCGTAGTTGGGTTCGAGTAAGATAACCTCGTCGCCTGTTTGTACCACAGCTGTGATGGCGGCGTATAGTGCCTCAGTTGCACCCGACACAATCGTGACTTCTTGGTCAGGATGATAGGAAATACCGTAAAGTTCTGATGTTTTTTGTGCAATAATTTCACGCAAAGGCTGAATGCCAGATAACGGAGCATATTGGTTCATGCCTTTGCGTAAATATTTTTCGACTAATTCAATCAATTTGGGAGAGCACTCAAAATTGGGAAAACCTTGTGACAGATTGAGTGCGCCATGGTCATTGGCTAGTTTAGACATGACCGTAAAAATGGTAGTACCAATATGGGGTTGCTTAGATTGTAATTGCATGTAAAAAATCAGCCATTGTGAACATGCAAAATAAGGTAAGGATTAGCAAGTATCCCAACATATCGACAAGTATTAGGACTTAAATTTCAAGAAACCATTCCAGATATCCTTGTTCTATAATCCCCTGAACCTCTAAGTCTTCGTTGAAAATAACCATATTGGCTTGGAAGCCTTCTTCTATCTTGCCTAAGGTTTGGTCTTGTTGGATGGCTTGAGCTGGATACGTAGATGCCATACGTAAGGATTCATCCAGAGAAATACCTACTTTTAAGTAGCAATTAATAACCCCTTGAATCATGCTAAGCGCCGAACCTGATAAAATACCATTGGTATCGACATAGCGATCGCCAGCGTGAATAAATTTATAATCGCCAGAAATGTCTTCAGTAACGGCATCAGTTATGATAAAAAGGCGTTCGCCCATCATTTTTTTCGAAATACTTACCGTCGGGTAACTTACGTGTACACCATCAGGAATAATACTTGCCCAAACATCGCTATCATAAGTCGCACCTACAAGTCCTGGCTCACGACTCTGAAACTGCGACATGGCATTGAAAAGGTGAGTAACTCGTTTAATACCTTTATCAAAAGCTTCTGTAGCTTGTTCGTAGGTAGCAGAACTATGTCCTGCCGAGATGATAATATGGCTGTCAAGTAAGTACTCTAGTTGCTCTTTGGTAAACTCTTCTGGAGCGATTGTCATATAGGTTGGTAACCCTTTTGACGCTTCTACCACTTGAATGAGTTCTTCATTGGTGGGCTTTCTAATAAATTCAGCTACGTGTGCACCACGTTTAGGAAAACTAAAATAAGGACCTTCCAAATGTAACCCTGCCAAGCCTTTTCCGCCTTGAGCTAAATAATCTTTAGCGACTTGGATAGCCTCTAATATTTTATCAAGTGGCGTAGAAGAAAGAGTAATTTGAAAATGACTTGTTCCTGAACGTCGTATTTCTTGATAGGTTTTTTGAATTGTCTGAATACTTGTGCTAGAGTTGAATAAACTACCGCCACCACCATAGATTTGAATATCTACAAAAGATGGAGCAATAGAATACCCTCTCATGTCTACCGTTGAGAGTTCGCTATCAATTTGTTCCTCTGGGATAATTTGCAAAATACTTTCATCCTTGATGACAATTGCATGTTGTTCAAGAATTTTTGAGGAAGTATAAATTTTGCAGTTTTTTAATGCGTACATAAGCTAAATGGTTAACGTAATGAATGAGGTAAGTTTTCGTAGTAGTGTGTATAAAATAGGTTGATGAAGGGACAAACTCTTATTGAATTGTTTCTACATCAATCACAATTTTCCAAGTATTTTTTGATTCTTGTTGCCAAACTCTCAGAAAACTGCCCTTGATGTCTTTATCTTGAGCTTTTCCTGAAATACTCCCATAAACACAAGCCAAGTCGGTAGCTTGTGATACGATAGTTTTGAGGCCTGTATAAATGAGTTTTTTCTGATAATTTTTTTGTAGAAAAGCTATAGCATTGGCTTTTCCCTCTATTGGGATGTTGTTATCTCTAATTAGTAAGACGTTTTCAGCAAGGTGCGGCTCGTGTGGGTTCAATGATGTTTGAGCATTTTTCCAGTAATAAAAATCCTTCATGAATACAAAACGTTCTGCTTGAATCACCGAATTACTTGATGGTTTGAAGGCACTAAATCTTTCTTTGAGTACTTGGTTGGGATTGGCTTTGTGTGCAACACCTATGTCGGCACGAACACGCCAATCGCCTGTATTTTGCTTTTGCCAAAGCGTGACAAATGTACCAGTTGCGGAAGCTGTTGTTTGTGCGTTGGCTGAAGCCTGCCAATTACCAATAGAGTAGCCCAAATCCCCTGAAAGTGCCATTCCTGCATAGATAGGTTGCCATTGTAATAAGCCTTGAGGTTTTTTGTTTTTCCATATTTCCAGGCCATTTTGAGGCATTCCTCTGTCAAAAACTACGCCATCAGGTGCTAAAAAATAGAGAAAGGCAACTGGTGTATTTTTATCTAATGCCATTTTAGCAAACGCTTTTTCTGTCGCAATCATTTGAGCGATAGCTTCTTTGGGTAAAGCATCCTGAAAACGGAAAGCTGTCAATAACAAGCAGATAAGAAAAGTAAATCGCATATCGTATAAATATTGAGTGATTGAGTGGTTTGTGATTAAGTGATTTTTACAAATATCTATCTTCTCAGACGTAATGCTTTGTAAATTATAGATTAAAAATTAATCACTCATTCGCTCAATCACTCATTCACTCAATAATTGAAGTTACAATGAAAATAGTTATTTCTTAAGCCACTCTGGGTGCTTTTTGTGAAAATCGGTAGCATCTTGGTAGATTTTGGCTACCTCCAATAACTTGCCTTCACCAAACAATTTCCCCATAAAAGTAATACTTGTTGGACGCCCTTCTGGACGGAAACCGTTGGGTAATACCACGCAAGGGTGCCCCGACAAATTGGTTAATGTCAAGTTGGCATTACCAAAGGCTGGTGAAATATAAACGTCTATATCTTTGAGTTTAGTCTCCATATCCTGAATAAGCTTGGTACGGAGGCGATTGGCTTGTAGGTATTCTACCGCAGGAATAAAACGAGACGCACGGAATGAATTTGGCCAAGCATTCTTGATTTGTCTGACCATCGTATCGTCTTTGCCATTGCGTGTTAGTTCATCAAATGCTGTGGCAGCCTCAGCGCTAAGGATAATGGTCATGTCTCCTACTGGATAGTTAGGAAGTTCAAGTGGTATTAACTCTGCTCCTAATTTCCGTAAAGTTGCCAAGGATAGTGAATCTTGGCTCTTGGTTGGGTAATTTCGATCAAAATCTTTTTTCAAATAAGCGATTCTGATACCTTTCAAGTCTTTTCTATTACCATTAAAACTAAACGAAGCATCAATGGTACTGAGGTCTTTCCCGTCGGTTCCTTTAATAGCATTAAAGACAATCGCACAATCTTCGACTGTTCTACATATAGGACCAAGTTTATCCATCGACCAGCTCAAAGCCATGGCACCTGTACGAGGTACGCGACCAAAACTTGGACGAAGTCCAGTAGTTCCACATTCGGAAGAAGGCGATACAATAGAGCCTAAAGTTTCGGAGCCAATAGCAAATGGTAATAGTCCTGCCGAAACAGAGGATGCCGAACCAGCCGACGAGCCTGACGAACCACGTTTGAGATTCCAAGGGTTTTTGGTTGTTCCTCCAAACCAAACATCTCCCCAAGCTAGCTCTCCGAGTGTTAGCTTGGCACAAAGCACAGCACCAGCTTCTTCGAGACGAGTCACGACAGTCGCATCATAGTCCAACACTTGGTCTTTGAATGGTACAGAGCCCCACGTGGTTTTATATCCTTTTTTAGCTAGTAAATCTTTTGCGCCATACGGAATACCATGTAATAGACCTCTATATTTCCCTTTGGCTATTTCTGCGTCAGCTTTTTTGGCTTGTTGAATGGCCAAATCTTCTGTAAGGGTAATTACACACGCTAATTGTTTGTCATAGGTTTTTAGTCTTTCCAAGAAAAACTGTGTTAGTTCTAATGAGCTAATTTGTTTGGTACGAATCAATTCAGCCAATTCACGAACACTCATAAAAGCCAAATCACTTTTATTTATAGGAAGTTTAACATTAGGGTTTGTTGAGGGAATAAACTTTGAGGGAGTTTTATCAAAAGTAAATCCTATGGGTAAAGGATTAAAGGCAACAGCTGGAGCAACCTCATTGTTGATAGGGACCTTTCGAATTTCTTCAAAATTCCTTCGATTATCAGTCACATCAAAAATCATGGAATCAGCTTCTGCTTCCGTAAACTCCAAGCCTAATAGTGATTGGGCATGATGGATAACATTGGTTGTGATTGGTTGATTTTCAATCTTTTGATGTATAAAAGCTCCAAGGAATAAGCTACCAACGCAAGCTAATGGTAGGACGTAATGTTTTTTCATAGAATTGATATTAGTTTGTTAAATGCATAAAAGGAGAAGGTTTTGTTCTACTCTAAAGTTAAGCCAAAATGGGAAAGAATTGTTTGATGAAAGAGAAATTTAGCTCAACATCAAAGTTTAGATGCGAAATGAAATAACAAATAATTGAGAATTTTCGAGAATAACCTATAGTCCGATTTTTTTGTTGATTATCTTTGGCACAGCAAATCTATTTGATAGCGCCACTTTGAATTTTTAACAAACAAAAAACATATTATTATGTACGAGATTCTAGTAACTTCTCACTCTTACCTTCGTTGGCTTGTGTTAATGTTGGGTTTGGCTACAACGATTAGTGCCATTATGGGCAAAACTTCAAAAGCTCAGTTTTCAGATGGTGATCGTAAATTGGGTCTTTTCTTTATGATTTCATGCCACACACAATTGTTACTAGGCTTAGTTCTTTACTTTGTGAGCCCATTTGGTGCCAAAGCATTTGAAATGGGTATGAAGGAAGTAATGGGTAATGCTTTTTATCGTAAAATCGCTGTTGAGCACGTATTTACAATGATTATCGCAATCGTTTTGATTACGGTTGGTCATTCAAAAAATAAGCGCGAAACAAGCGATGCAAAAAGATTTAACAACGCATTGATTTTCTTTGGATTAGGCTTACTATTGATTTTGGCTGGTATTCCTTGGAACAAAGCGGTTTAGGAATTAAGTATTTGTAATTGCATTATTGCGCTCTAGGCTCTAAGCTGTGATACTTTTCAGTTTTTGGCAGCCTATAGAGGGTAAAATTAATTTTGCCCACCAACTAGACATTCTTTAAAAAAGGCTTATCAGATATTGCTGATGAGCCTTTTTTTTACCTTTCAATCAAATTTGAAGATTTATCAGGAATAAAAGTTTGAAAAGTAGTTATTATTTGTAATTTTTATTAAAAAAAATATTCGATAAATTATATAAAAACCTATTGAGGATTCTTCTTTGATTTTGAAAACACATCAATTGACCATTTTTATATAAAACTGATTAACTTTGTAAGGATATGAATAAGTGTATTTTTTTAGATAGAGATGGTGTTTTGAACGTAGATAGAGTGGACTACGTTTATCGCATCGAAGATTTGATTATTCCCGAAGGAACAGTAGAAGCGTTGGAGCGTTTGAAGGCTGCGGGCTACTTGTTGATTGTCATTACAAACCAATCAGGTATTGCGAAGGGTATCTACACACGCGATGATGTATGGATGTGCCATAATTACTTCCAAGAGCAATGTGGACACTTATTGGATGATCTATATTTTTGCCCTCATCACGAAAACTTCAACTCAGCATCTCTTACTCGCAAGCCTGGCTCATTGATGATCGAAAAGGCTATTGCGAAATACCAAATTGATCCAGACCAATCTTGGATGATTGGCGATGCACATCGCGACATTAAAGCGGGGCATCGTGCGGGTGTAAAAACGATACATTTAACCGAAAAACCTGAAGAGTCATTTTCTGAAATTACCACAAATACTCTGTTGGAAGCAAGCCAGATTATTGTTCCAGCTTAGGATTTGACAATATATTCTAACAAAAAGAATCAATAGAGTGAATTGTGATTGAGTGATTATTTAAAATTAGTATTCACAATGTAGGTACGTAATGCTTTGCGTCTAAATCTCTATCGTTATAACATCAAAAAAGCGGTCGAAAATAACTTTTTCGACCGCTTTTTTGATGAGATTAGAGTATTAACATTTAAGATGATTTATGGTGCTTAGAACGCTACAACCTTATTTGCGTTTCTTACGGTCATTACCATGCTTGTTATCTTTACCACCTTTATAGTCTTTTTTCCTATTATCTCTACCTCTAGAGTCAGATTTTGATCTGTGACGAGAATTAAAGCGTTCTTTGTCTTTTTTACCACCACCACGGCTTTCATTAGCTCCTGCTAGCAATAAATCCATCGTTCTACGAGCTAAATTACATTCTTTTACTCTTACCTGAACTTTATCGCCAAAAGTATATACTTTACCGTTGCGCTGACCTACAATACGGAAGTTGTCTCTGTCAAAATCATAGAAATCATCTTTCAAGTCAACCATACGAACGATACCTTCTGATGCAGTTTCGGTAATTTCTACAAAAATACCGAACTCGGTTACACCCGAAATAATACCATCCCAAACACGCTCTTCTTCCATCATACTCATGTATTCTACTTGCTTGTATTTGATTGAAGCGCGTTCGGCTTCACTCGCAAGTTTTTCCATTTCAGAAGAATGTTTACATCTTACCTCCCAAGCAGCTCTTTCGAGTGGATCACCGCCGTCAAGATAATGTTGTAGCATACGATGCGCCATCATGTCAGGATAACGGCGAATTGGTGACGTAAAATGTGAGTAGAACGGAAATGCCAAACCAAAGTGACCAATAGGATCGGTGCTATATTTGGCTTTTGACATGGTACGTACTGCCAAGCTCTCCAAGATATTTTGCTCTGGTTTTCCTTCAATACCTTCCATCAGTTGATTGAAAGAACTACTGATTTGTGCGGCTTCTGTGGCTACCGAATAACCAAACTTCTTGGCAAAGGTAGAAAACGTGCGAAGCTTTTCGGGGTCTGGTGCTTCGTGGATACGATACACCATGGTATTGCGAGGCTCTTTTTTACGAAGTTTATACACATACTCAGCCACACGCTTGTTGGCTAATAGCATGAATTCTTCGATAAGTTTGTGAGTATCTTTACGGATTTTTTGGTAGATACCTAATGGTTTACCATTTTCGTCCAACTTGAATTTTACTTCAACTGTTTCAAAGTTTACCGCGCCGTTAGCAAAACGCTCGGCACGAAGAATATGCGCTAGGTTATTCAAAACCGTCAATTCATGCAAAAACGGAACTTCTGGCGTAGTAGGTTCTTCTACTTTTTTCTTACGGCCACGTTTAGGTTTTACTTCTTCTGCGGGTGTCGCAACGTCTGTAGTTTCGTTGACAGTAACTGGCGCTTCGGCAGGAGGATTATTTAGATCTAATACTTCTTGTGCCTCTTCATAAGAAAAACGCTTATCAGAGTGAATGACTGTGCGACCAAACCATTCGTTTTTGATTTTACCTTTTGATGTAATTTCGAAAATGGCCGAAAAAGTCAGTTTGTCCTCATTAGGACGTAAAGAACACAAGCCATTCGAAAGTTTTTCAGGAAGCATTGGTACTACTCTATCCACCAAATACACTGATGTGGCACGCTTGAATGCTTCTTGCTCCAAAATGGTATTGGGTTGAACATAATGCGTTACATCGGCAATGTGGATACCGATTTGATAATTACCGTTTTCGAGTTGTTCAAAACTCAAGGCATCATCAAAATCTTTGGCATCTATTGGGTCAATAGTGAAGGTGGTAATGCCACGCATATCTTTGCGTTTGGCAATTTCTGCTTCAGGAATTTTCTCTGAAATATCTTCGGCTTCTTGTTCGACACCTTCAGGAAAATGGTATGGCAAACCGAATTCGGCTAAAATAGCATGCATTTCGGTATTGTTTTCGCCAGCTTTACCTAATACTTCCTGAATAACACCTTCCATTTTACGTTCGCCAAGAGGCCATTTGGTGATTTTTACAATCACTTTATCGCCATGCTTTACATCTTTAAGTGCTTCTCTTGGCACAAAAATGTCTTGGTACAAACGCTTAGAATCTGGTGTTACAAAAGCATAATTAGGTAGTAATTCGATAGTCCCTACAATTTCGGAGCGACCATGTTCTAGAATTTCTACAACTTCCCCTTCGGCACGGTCAGAACCTTTTTTACGTTTTGCCGAAATCAATACTTTGACAATATCGCCATCGATAGCTCCATTGAGGTCTTGGTTTGAAATCCAAACATCATCTTCACGACCCTCTACTACCACAAATGCAAATCGGGCATTGACATGGTCTACTTTCCCTGTCACAAACTCAGTGACACGGTCTATGATATAATTGCCGTCTTTTTGACGAATCAGTTTTTTGTCTTTAGTTAGTACTTCAACTAGTGTAGCAAAAAGTTCTTTTGTACTGCGGTCACGAACGGCAAAGGCTTTGTGAACTTGATTGAGCGACCAGCTACGGTCGTCGTTTAGTTCGAAAAATGATAAGATTTCATTTTTTACAGATTCGCGAAATCTTTCTTCTTTGCTATTTTTTTGTTTAGTCATTGATATATAATTACCTTTTATTCAAAGAAAAGGATTGTTTCAGTTATAAAATGAGAAATAATGTGTGGTGGCTGAGTTGTGCTTGGTAGTATTTGCCAATAAAATGTAAATGCTTTATGTGATTGCCATTAGCCACTATTTTGTATGAGCTAAAATGATACCAATAAGTAGATGGTGGATTTGAGAATGTGTATTTCGGTGGTGAAAAGCCCGAAATTTTTAACTTCTATTGTATGAATTGCTAGTTTTCAAATAATAAATCACAAAGTCACTCTAATACTAATTCGCTCAATACTTACACGAACAGTTCTAAATTACGATTATTCTTGTATATATGACAATATTTATAAGAATTTGGTTTACTCTGGTGCCAATAAAGAATGGTTCTATATTAGTAGCGTACGAAGGATTTCAAACTATTTTGGATTTGGGATGTTGAATTTCGGAAGTGTAAGCCACGTCTTTGAGTCATATTTTACAAAAAACTAAAGTAGGTTTTTATATTTCCGAAATCAGCAATAATTTCAAATCCTTCGTATCGTCCTAATGCCTATGGCTTATAACCTAAAGCATATTATTTTGAAAGTTCTGTTGCGCGTTTTTGTGCAGCAAAGATACCTTCTTTTAAATTTTGAGCTAATAAGCCTTCCTCAAATCGCTTGAGGGCAGCTTCGGTAGTACCACCTTTTGACGCTACAGCCTTAATAAGTTCGTCGAGGCTCTTTTCTGCATTGTTGATAAGGTGAAATGATCCCAACATCGTTTGTTTTACCAATAATGCCGCCATCGAGTCCTCAAAGCCCATTTCTTTACCTGCTTCAATCATAGCTTTTACCAAATAGAAGAAATAAGCAGGACCGCTACCCGATAAAGCTGTTACAGCATCGAGCAAAGATTCTTCTTCTAAGAACACCGCACGACCAGTAGAGTTAATCAAGTTTTCAACCTTCTTTAATTGGCTCAACGTAATGTCACCAGAGGCCGCAAAAGCAGTCATCCCCATTCCCAACAATGCAGGCGTGTTTGGCATAGCTCTTACAATAATTCGGTGATTGAGCGATTCTTGTATTTTATCGATAGAAATACCAGCCATGATACTCAAAATAATTTGGTTGGGCTGGATTACTTTTTTAAGTTCTTCAGAAACTGTTGGATAGTCTTGGGGCTTAACCGACAGGATGATTAAATCGTATTCTCCGACTTTAGGAGAAATCGTATCTACTACAACACCTGCTTTTTCTGACTGAAGCGCTTCGGCTCTGGCAGCATTTTTTTCGATTAAGAATAGGTTTTCTTTTTTTACTAAATCATATTGAATAAAAGATTTGGCAAATGCCATTCCCATATTCCCCGCTCCAACAATAGCTACTTTCATGATGGTTTGTTTTTGGTCAAAAATTAATTAAAATGATTATAAATTTGGTTATCAGCTGAATTTCAGTTTTGTGAAACAAAATTACAACAAAAAACCTGACAGTATTGATAAAATATTGTCAGGTTGATGGTTGCCTTATGGGCGAAGTATATGTTACTAAAATTAATCTTTGAAGATTTCTTCTAGCTTTTTCTCTAATTCTGCTGAGCTACCTGTGTATTTGGCAATTACTTTTCCTTCTTTATCTATTAAAAATTGCGCAGGAATAGCGCTCACGCCATAGGCTGCTGCTGCAATGCTATTCCAATATTGAAGGTCGGATACTTGTTGCCAAACCAGCCCGTCTTTTTCAATGGCACGAACCCAAGCTGTTTTTTCTTGGTCGAGGCTCACGCCCAAAATATCAAATCCCTTAGCATGAAAACGGTTATAAATTCTTACAATGTTAGGGTTTTCACGACGACAAGGTCCACACCAGCTTGCCCAAAAATCAATCAATACATATTTGCCACGCATTGATGAAAGCGTAACCAAACTATCAGAAGGTGTTTTTAAGGAAATCTCTGGAGCTTCAGAACCGATAGCAACACCTTTCATTCTTTTGATTTGTTCCAAAAAAGATTTGATATGTGGGTTAGGAGAATTAGCTTTTTCCTTTTTGAATGTATCAGCTACCTTTTCCAATAAATCCATATCTGTTTCTGGGTTTAGGAAATTGCCTGCTGTCCAAAGTGCCACCAACTCAGAACCCATATCAGGAATCATCGCTTTGATTTTGCCTACAGTGATTTGTTGTGCATTTTGAAATTCATTTTGGATTTTCTGCAAAGTTGCGTCGTCCTTTTTCTCCGTTGCAATGGTTACTTGTTTGTTCCAACCTTCAACCTTGGTTTGTAACTCTTGGTTAATTTTGATGATTTGGTTGAAATACTGGATATTCTTCGATTCACCTTTGATTTGGAATTTACCTCTTACTTGAGGTGTATCCATACCATCGGCAACAACTTCTACTTTTTCGCCTCCTTCAAGAATCAAGAGTAATTTCTGACTCAAAGGCATATTGAAAAAGTTAATCAAATAATAGCCACCACCCTCAGCAATGGGCGAATTGAACTTGAAATTATGAGCGGCATCTACATTGGCAGAGTCGATATTAACAGCCGTACCACGACCATTAATCATTTGAAGATAGACTTTTTTGTCAGGAACTACATTTTGAACTTTTCCTGTGATTTGAGCTTTTTTTGTGGCTGTGGTTTGTGCTACCATCGAGAATCCAAGCAAAACACTAAGGATACTCAAGATTGATTTTTTCATAAATAAAGCGGTAACTGATAAAAGGGTAAAAGGCATTTATTAGACGTTTTACAAAAATAGAATCGTAATGAATGTCTAATAAATGCCTTCAGAATAATTGAGCTGTTGGCGATAGGCTTTCAGCAAGTGATTCCAGAATCATTTGCATTGAATGACATCGAATACTTGGTTTATTCGACAGCCTTTTCCCTATGCGCTCTTATTAAAGCGAGTCGAGTGTTTTTTGTAAAAGTGCGGTAGTAACTTTTGGATCGGCTGAACCTTTTGATTTTTTCATAATGTCGCCCATAAACATGCCCAAAAGCCCTTTTTTGCCGTTTTTATACTCTTTTACTTTGGCTGGATTGGCTGCCAAAACCTCATCAATTAACGACTGAAGCGTGTCGGTATTGCTTTGTTGAATCAAATTCTTTGCTTCAGCAATCTGAAGTGGACTAGCCGACGTATCTGTTACCATCACAGGGAAAATCTGTTGCGAGGCGGTTGAGGTACTCACTTTCCCTTCATCTACAAGGTTAATCAGCTGTGCTAACTTTTCAGGAGTAATGGTTAACTGCTCAATTTCCAAATGATTGTCATTGAGATATGATTTTACCGTACCCATAATCCAGTTTGAAGCCGCTTTGTAGTTTTTGGTAAACTGACAAGTTGCGTCAAAATATTCGGCTACCTCACGGCTATCTGTTAATACACCTGCGTCATAATCTGGCAAGCCATAAGTTTTAGTAAACTTCTCGAAAAGCTCCCAAGGTAAAGCAGGCATTTGAGCTTTTACTTGGTTCAATAACTCTTCCGAAATATGTAGAGGTACCAAGTCTGGTTCAGGGAAATAACGATAATCGTTCATTGATTCCTTTTCACGCATACCCGAAGTACGTCCAGTAGCAGGGTCGAAGTTACGCGTTTCCTGAATGATTTTTTCACCAGCTTCAACGGCCTCTATCTGACGAACTACCTCATAATCAATTGCTTTTTGAATAAAGCGAATCGAGTTCATGTTTTTGATTTCAACTTTTGTACCAAAAACTTTACTGCCGACTGGCATCACAGAGATATTGACATCGCAACGCAATGAACCTTCTTCCATGTTACCATCGCAAATATGCAGGTATCTTACAAGCTTGCGAACCTCGGTCATAAATTGAGCAGCCTCTTCCGATGACTTGATTTCTGGTTCTGTTACCATTTCAACCAAAGGCGTACCAGCACGGTTGTAGTCAATAAGACTGTCGCTCGAACCCTCGGCATGAAGAGATTTTCCTGCATCTTCTTCCAAGTGAATATGGTGGAATCGTACGACTTTTTCACCTGTAGATAATTTCACTTTTACGCCACCACCAATACAAATGGGGGTTTTGTCTTGTGTAATCTGATACCCTTTTGGAAGGTCAGGATAGAAATAGTTTTTGCGGTCAAAATATTGATATTCAGATATTTTTGAGCCAGCAGCAAAGCCCATTTTGATAGCGTACTCAACCGCTTTACGATTAAGTTTTGGCAAAGTTCCTGGGTGTCCCAGCGTAATGGGAGAAATATGGGTATTGGGCGCAGCTCCAAAAGAGGCAGAGTCTGCTGCAAAAATTTTACTCTCGGTTTGAAGTTGAGCGTGTACCTCTAGGCCAATAACAACTTCATATTTGTTTCTAATTTCTTGGTTCACAGAATATTAATTTCAGTTTGAGGCAAGAATCTTCTGTATTTTTGTAAAAAAGTTTCTGCCTTGTGGAACAATCGTCTACAAAGATAGTAAAAAGCATGGCTCGGTATAACCAGCAAGGCTAAGTGATTGGAAATTTGATGGTTTTCAAAAAATAAATCATCCTATTCCAACCTTTTAAGTCAAGAAAAGCTCTTTGTAGTAAAATGTTCAAAAAACACATTTTTATAATGCCTTAAGGCGTTGTATGTATTGTCCGTAAGCTTATAAACACATTGAATACATTGGAACTTGAAAAAGACCTCATAAACGCTTGTTTGCAAAACGACCGCATTGCACAGCGAAAGCTCTATCAGGCTTACGCATCGCGTATGTTGGTGGTATGCTCACGCTATGCACAAAGCAAGGCCGAAGCGGAGGATATTCTTCAAGAAGCTTTTATTAAGATATTTCAAAACTTGGCTAGTTTTAGAGGTGAAAGTACGATTGGCGCATGGATTAAAAGAATTGTTATCAATACGGCCATTAAGCATATTCGTTCACAACAGCCTTGGCAGGATATGTCGGATGTTGCTGAATTTGAAAACCATTTTTCGGACAAAGGCACGAGTATCGAAGGAATTCATTTTCAGGAATTGTTGGCCATGATTCATAAATTACCGAAGGGCTGTCAAACCGTATTTAACTTGTATGCTATTGAAGGATATCAGCACCACGAAATTGCTGAAATGTTAGGTATTTCGGAAGGAACATCAAAGTCGCAATATTCGCGCGCTAAGCAATTATTGCAAGCACAACTTTCGTATGATAAAGTAGGATAAAGCACAAATGAAATAATATGACAAAATCTTTACTGATAAAATCACTATAATGGATAATTCATCACACAATTCTTTTGAGGACCAATGGCGTGACGCCTTCGATGATGCCTCTATGACCCCATCCGACTGGGTATGGGATGGCATAGAAGCGTCCTTGGAGCAGTCTGCTCCTTCGTCGTCCGCACCAGAAGCGAGTGGTGGGATGGCCAAAGGTAGCCTTGGGCTTTATTCTGCTGGACTAGCAGTAGTGGTGTTGGTTGGTGCATGGTTATTGAAGCCTGAAGATGATAGCACTAAAGACTTGCCTGAGCAGCCGAGTGTTCATCAACAAGCAGTCGTAAAGCCTGTTCGCACTCCAGAAAAAAAACAGGATGAAAATTACGTAGTAGTTGAGAAAAATATGGAGCCTGCAACCCCAAGTATCAGGCAAGAGGAGGCTCCAACTGCATCGCAACCGATATTAGTAGAAGAACTTGTGAAAAAGTCGGTAGTTGATTCTATTAATTTTATATCACCAACCACTACCAAAGAGATACCTGTAGCTCATGATGGATTACAAGTAAATCATAGAGTGATGGAACCAACAGTTCCTTCCATCCAGACGCCCTATTTTGAGCCACAACCACCCGTTCCTGTCAAAACACAGAAAAAGGGCTTTTTGAAAAATGTTAAAATAACAGTCGGCGCAGGGGTATACCAAAGACCTTAAAATGTCGTGTACGAAGGATTTCAGGCTATTTCGGATATCGGATGTTGGATTTCGGAAGTGTAAGCTTCTGTATTTTGTAAAAAATAAATAGGATTTTCTTTACTTCCGAAATCAGAAATCCCAAATCCGCAATAGTTGGAAATCCTTCGTATATCCCTAACTCCGCATTAGTACTGTACGAAGGATTATAAAAACTGTTTATTTCGGATATCGGATGTTGGATTTCGGAAGTATAATCTTCTATATTTTGCAAAAAACAAAGGTATTTTACTTTATTTCCGAAATCAGAAATCCCAAATCTGCAATAGTTTAAAATCCTTCGTACACCAGTAACTCCGCATTCTGAATTCAATACTCTTAACTTATCTTTCATTATATCTATGAAAAATCTACTCTTTTTATCAATCATATTAAGTGTTTTGGGTTGTGCTTCTAGCTCAAGTAGTGTTGTAGACTCAGAAGTGCTCAAAAATCAAACTATTGATTTGACCAAAAATAATTTGAGTGAATACATTGTTTTTGGAAATGTAGGCTTAGGATGGGGGTGTCGTACCTATGGACTGTATTTGTATGCAGGAGATCAATTGTTTGTTGATACAACTAGTGCCTACTGTAAAAATGCTGAAAATTATCGTTTTCAAGGCTATAAACTAGGTGCTACAGAAAAAGCTAAAGCTGAGCAAATTGTTCAGAAAATAAAAAACCATTTGAGCACGATTAAAGATGATGGTCAGGCTATTCAAACGATAGGTTGCCCTGGCTGTGCAGATGGAGGGATGTTATATGTACAAGTTAAAACTAGTCAATCCTTGAAAGCATGGCGATTGGATGACATGATTGATACTCATCAGAAATTAATTGTTGAAGTGGCAACGATTAAACGTTAGTATAAACCTCAAAACTGTAATAAACTACAAACAAATTAACATTATGAAAAGGTTATTAATATTTGCCCTCTCGGGGTTACTATTATGGAGTTGTTCTAAAGGAGGAATAGGAGGGGATGGCTTGTCAGAAGAGGAAATGGATTATCAAAAATTAACCCAAATGGGGGCTGAGATTAAAGATTATGCTAAAAACAAAGCATGTGCTGGCGACGAATGCCGTGTAATGTCGATGGGCTCTAAGGCTTGCGGTGGTCCAACACAATTTATTGTGTACTCGGTCGGAAAGGTAGATGAGAAAGTTTTGACTCAAAAAATCAATAGTTATACCGAATACGAACGTCAACTTAATATCAAATATAGTCGAATATCAGATTGTGCCATGATTGCTATTCCAACAGTAGACTGTGTGAATGGGTTATGTGTAACAAAATAATAGAAGCTTTATCCCTAATTGAGTGATTATTTTAAGATTTGTATTCTAGCGGTAAAGGCGCAAACACTGCGTGTAAAATCAAGTGGTATTTAGTAAGATTACACATAATTCATCCTGAATTTTGTAACTAGGATGGTTTTACAATTCTTCATTAAAAAAGCGGTCGAAAAATAATTTTCGACCGCTTTTTTGCTATTAGTATGCTATATCTGACTCGGATTAAGACGCAAAGAGTTGCATCTCAATAGTTGGAATACAAATTTTAGAAGAATCAATCACTAATTCACTCAATTAGAAGGATGATACTTCTAACACGAACAACTTGCTTTTGCTTTCCAATTGACATAATAAGCAGAAGCAATCAAAATCGCACCAACGAAGCCTGTCAAAAATTCGTATTGCTCGCCAGTCCATAAGAGTTCGATACCTTTTACAACTAAACTTCCAAGCAATAAGGTCAAAGGAACAATAGAATGGTGTTTGCGGTAGTCAGCAATCAATAAAGCGCCAGCCAAAGCAACACTTGCTCCAATAAACCAAATTTCCCAAGAATGATTGTGGAAAAGACTACTTCCCAAGTAAGGCAATACTGTCATCACCACAGGAGTAGCAATACAATGAATTGCACAGATGACAGAAAGATAGAATCCTACCTTCTCAATGGGTGTTTCGTTATGTGAATGTGAGTGATGCATAATTGTAATACTGTTGCAAAATTAATACAATGCAACAATATTGCAAACATCTACCTAAGGATATTTTGTTCCCGAGTAGTAAGTATTTTTTACTATTGATTTTAAATGAAAAACCTCTGTTCCTAATTGTGAATAGAAACAGAGGTTTTAAAAATGTCCTAATGATTAATTACGACCTTTGTAAGCTGGCTTGTCGATGCTCGTAGTACCGTAAGCAGGGCAGTTGTTTTTTCTGCCACAAGAAGTTGCCATTGCTACTACTGCCAACAAAACCAAAATAACTGAAGCTCTTTTCATGAGATATAATTTTATAAAGTTGATACCAATGATGTATTTGATAGATTTGGCCATTGAGAGGCATAATACTACAAAAATACAAATATCTCTCAAGCTTAAACTCTAATGTCCACAAAATTATTGTTCGATAAGAGACAGATTTTCAGCATGTTTTACTTCTTCTTGACTTAATACTGTTGCTTGAGCTTCGGCTTTTTCGGTAGAACCGTAGCCTAAAATGTTAAGCATACCATAGCTTTCTTGTGCTGAAGCAAACAGCTGTGTCGTAATAGTACCATCTTCCAGACGATCAACCAAGACGTGTTTTGGAGCAGGAATCAAGCAGTGTTGAATACCACCATAACCACCTAATGATTCTTGGTAGGCACCTGTATGGAAAAATCCAACATATTGACGCTCTTGACCTTCTTCAAAAATTGGCAAGTACAAATCTGAGCTATGAGCTTCGGTATTATAGAAGTCCATAGAGTCGCAAGTCAAACCACCTAAGTTTACTTTTTGATATGGCGAGCCCCAGTTGTTTACAGGAAGCATGATATATTTTTGGTTCATACCCCAAGAGTCAGGCAATTGAGTAATAAACGAACCATCAATCATGTACCATAATTCCTTGTCATTTTGGAGTTTTTGGTCAATGATTTCGTATAAAACAGCACCACTTTCGCCTACTGTGTAAGAACCAAATTCTGTAAAGATATTTGGAACAGGGACGTTATTTTTGTTACAAATCCATGAAATAGATTCCACGATTTCATCAATCATTGCTTGGTAATCGTAATTAAATTGCAATGAAGTTTGAATCGGTAAACCACCACCCAAGTCGATAGAATCTAAATCTGGGCAGATTTTTTTCATTTCACAATATTTGTAAATAAAGCGGCTCAATTCAGACCAATAGTAAGCACTGTCTTTAATACCAGTATTGATAAAGAAGTGCAACATTTTGAGCTTATACTTGCTGCTGTTCTGAATTTTGTTTTTATACAAATCCATTACATCAGAATAGCGAAGTCCCAAACGTGAAGTATAGAAAGCAAAATCTGGCTCTTCATCAGTGGCAATACGGATACCCAAATTGACAGTCTCGGCAGTTACTGATTTATCATAAAAATCAATTTCTTTAAGATTGTCCAAAATAGGAATACAATTAAAGCCCTCATTGATTAACTCGCTGATATATTGAGTATATAAAGGCAACTTGTAGCCATTGCAAAGAATGTAAGTAGATTTTGAAATCTTACCTTCATCATATAGCTTGCGAATAATAGGAATATCGTAAGAAGAGGATGTTTCGAGGTGAACATTATGACTCAGAACCTCTTCGACCACAAATCTAAAATGCGAAGACTTTGTACAGTAACAATACGTATAATTTCCCTTGTAATTGTACTTCTTAATAGCATTCTTAAACATGCGCTTGGCATTTTCGATATGCTCACCAATTTTTGGTAAATACGTGATTTTCAGGGGAGTCCCGTATTGTTTTATGATGTCCATCAACGGTACGTTGTTGAACATTAATTCGTTGTTTTCGTCAATGTTAAACTCAAGAGTTGGAAACTCAATCGTCTGGTCAATGAGGTCAATGTAATTTTTCATCCTACTGCGAAAAGCATAAAGCGAGTTTTTATGTTCGAAATTATTTAAGTTTGTGAGTATTCGTCCTAAGAAACGAAAACCGCAAGAAATTTTACTAACGAAAATCGACTTGCGGAGTTTACTCATAAAAAACGTGCAAAAGTGCAATAAAAGTATGACCTTTGCAAGAATCTAATTTGGATTTATTTTTATTTCACAATTTGATAAAATCATTCTGTCAAATTATTTGATTATCAAAGAGTTGTATCGATAAATAATTCAAGTGAGTAATATGTGAATTTTCTTGAAAATGATTCATTATCAGTTAGTTAGTTTCTTGGAAAAGTCATAGCAAATCCAAAACCACAATCTTTTTAACGAACAATGTTTTGAACTGGAAAGTTCGAGTTAAATTTTATGAAAAAAGTTCACTTTATCGCTATTGGGGGGGCAGCGATGCACAATTTGGCTATCGATCTGCATAATAATGGTTATTTAGTTACGGGTTCGGACGACGAAATATATGAGCCTTCACGTAGCTTATTAGCAGCTTGTGGCTTATTGCCTACCGAAACTGGTTGGTTCCCTGAGAAGATTTCAGAAGATTTGGACTGTGTAATTTTGGGTATGCATGCCAGAGTGGACAATCCTGAATTGTTGAAAGCTCAAGAATTAGGAGTGAAAATTTACTCATATCCTGAATTTATTTATCAAAATAGCCAAAATAAGCAAAGAGTGGTGATTGCTGGAAGTCACGGAAAAACTACGATTACATCGATGGTTTTACACGTATTGAAATTCCACAATCGCAAATTTGATTATTTGGTAGGGGCTCGTATCGAAGGTTTTGAGACTATGGCTAAACTTTCGGATGCTCCTGTGATTGTGATTGAAGGCGATGAATACTTATCATCACCCATTGATCGCCGTCCAAAATTTTTGCACTACCATCCGCACGTAGCTTTGATTTCGGGAATTGCTTGGGATCATATCAATGTATATCCTCAGTTTGATGATTATGTGCATCAGTTTGAACTGTTGGCGCAAGACTTACCAAAATCTGGTAGTTTGATTTATGACGAAACCGATTCGTTAGTAAACACTGTGGGTCAAAAAGAATATGCTGATATTCAGAAATATGCCTACAAAGCTCATCCAGCTGTGGTGAGAAATGGAAAGACTTTTTTACTATTACCTGATAAAAAAGAACTAGCAATTGAGGTATTTGGAGAACATAATCTCAAAAACCTCAACGGCGCACGTTTGATACTGAGCCAGATTGGTATCGGGGACGAGCAGTTTTATGAAGCAATTGCTTCGTTTAAAGGAGCTGCCAAGCGTTTAGAGCTAGTAGGACAAAACGATGAAACGGTGTTTTATCGTGATTTTGCTCATGCACCATCTAAGGTGGAGGCGACAACCAAAGCGCTCAAAGGACAGTTTCCCAACCGTCATTTGGTAGCTTGCTTGGAGTTACACACTTTTAGTAGTTTGAACAAAAACTTCTTGAAAGAGTATGCTCACAAGTTGGACGGAGCTGATACCGCAGTTGTATATTTCAGTCCTAAAACCCTTGAACACAAAAAGATGCCAGCGCTTAGTGTAGAAGAAGTCAAAGCAAATTTTGCGAACAGCAATCTCGAAGTATTTACTGATAACCAGTCTCTGAAGACATTCCTTTTGAGTAAGCGATGGCGCGGCTCAAACTTACTGATGATGTCGTCGGGGACCTTTGATGGTCTGGATTTCAAAGAATTATCTAGTCAAATACTTTCGTAAAATTATGGTACAGTTCGGGAAGATGAACCTTGTGTTCACTTGCTGTACATATTGAACTTTTATACAATCATGAATCGTATTACTCAACTTTTTGAACAGAAAAAAAATAACGTACTAAATATTTATTTTACAGCGGGTTATCCACAGCTCAACGATACAACAACCATTTTGAAAGCCTTGGATGAAAGTGGTGCTGATTTAGTAGAAATCGGAATGCCTTATTCAGATCCAGTGGCTGACGGTGAAACTATCCAACATGCTAATCAAGTAGCTTTGGATAATGGCATGAGTGTAAAGTTGTTGTTTGAACAACTTGCTGGCATTCGTCCTGCTATCAAAGTACCAATTTTATTGATGGGTTATATCAATCCAGTATTACAGTTTGGTATAGAAGAATTTTGTAAAAAATGTCAAGAAGTAGGAGTGGATGGTTTGATTTTACCAGACCTTCCTGCCGATGTGTATGAAGAAGATTATAAAGCAATTTTTGAGAAATATGGTATTTTAAATATCTTCTTAATTACGCCTCAAACTTCAGAAAGCCGTATTAGCCATATCGATGCTATTTCAGAAGGCTTTATTTACATGGTATCTTCGGCAAGCATTACAGGGGCAAAATCGGGTATTTCTGATGAGCAAGAGGCTTACTTCAGTCGTATTAATGCCATGAATCTGAAAAACCCTCGTTTGATTGGTTTTGGTATTTCGGATAATGCTACTTTCACAAAAGCATCATCACACGCAGCTGGTGCAATTATTGGTAGTGCGTTTATCAAAGTTGTAACAGAAGCAAAAGATTTATCAGTTGATATTAGTGCTTTTGTAAAATCAGTAAAAGGAGAATAAAATCGTAGAATTACTATATTGAGTGAATGGGTGATTGTTTTTTATCTATATTTTACCCTTAGATATACAATATATTACTTCTAATCTCAATGCCTTTCGTCTAAAGATTTATTATCAAAAAAGCGGTCGAAAATTGTTTTTCGACCGCTTTTTTGATAAATACTTGAATGCCAAATCACAAGACTGACGAATAATCACTCATTCACTCAATCA
This sequence comes from Cellulophaga sp. BC115SP, assembly GCF_009905545.1. GTDB lineage: Bacteria > Bacteroidota > Bacteroidia > Cytophagales > Spirosomataceae > Flectobacillus > Flectobacillus rivi. The sequence continues at coordinate 38,342 of NZ_JAAALB010000026.1, forward strand.
CAATTCACTCAATAGATATTCTTTACCATGCTACCGTTACAGCTCCCCGTTTTACTTGTAAAGGTGTGCCTATATTAGGCTCTGGATATTCAGGGCGATAAGTTATTTCCCAAGCATAACTATTAGGAGGTGCTAAGACACCTCTAAATTTACCGTCCCATTCGTCTTCCCAATCATAAGATACAAATACTAATTCGCCCCAACGGTTATAGATTTTTAGGGAAAATCCTTCTTTTAAAATATGTCTAGGGAAAATTTTAAAAGTATTATTGTATCCGTCATTATTTGGGGTAAAGATATTAGGAACCATGATGTCTGGAAGACACAGGTCATACACCAAAGTGCTAGCTTTGATGCTACAACCTTCGAGATTCGTTATTTTAACAGTATAATTGCCAACAGAAGAAACCTTAATTTTTTGAGAGGTTGCACCTGAAGGTGACCATTCATATTTCCATGTATTTCCTGCATTGCCAGGGTCAAGTTCAAGCTCTTTCCCATCAGCAATACACAAAGGAACTTCAGACTTTAGACTACTAAATGGTATCGGAAGAATATTTACATTAATATCATCGCTAGAATTACAAGCGCCATTTGAAACTAACAAAGCATAGTTTCCTGATTTTGTAGGCGTAATTTGAGGCGTTGATTCTCCAGTACTCCATCTAAATGTCCAGTTCGGGTCTGTAGGAATACCAATTATTACGGAGGTATTTTTACAAAAAACAATATCTTCTCCTAAATCTACATACGGCTTGGATACGGTTGAAATATTAACACTACCTCTACCTGTACAGGTATTTTGGGTGTAACTATAAGTAATAGTTTCAGTTTTGATAAAAGTTGCAGGAGTATATAATCCTGTTGCACTGATATTGCTCGACCCACTCCATGTTCCACCCGCAGGTGTGGCACGTAGTTGTACAGGTGTCGCTCCTATACATAAGAAAGATGGGCCTGTAACACTCACTTTAGGACTTGCTTTGAAAGTAACCGTTGTACGAGCTGAGTTATTGCATTTGCCATCTAATGACGTAATCGTAACACTGTAAATACCAGCATATTGAACATTGATAGTTGGCGTAGTCGCTCCTGTGCTCCATAGTACTGTTCCTGTAGGCGTTTGATTTAGCGTTAATGTAACGGATTCTCCTTCACATTTTACCACGGGAGGCTCGATGCTCAATTGTGTACTAGCAACTTTTAGTAACGTAATAGGAGAGGTAGAGTACTGACAACCTTCTACTGTTTCAAGAACAATCTGATAAGTTCCCACACCCAAATTACTAATTTTATATTCTTTATCTTTTACAAAAATGCTACTCATATCTCCACTTGCTACACGATCATACACACCGTTATTTTGCTGTAAAAGCACATATTTAGCTGGAATGAATAGGTTTGTAGCTCCAAGCATAATTGTGATGCTACCATCTGTTAGACAAGTCACAGGTGTTGAGCGTGTAGTGATTGCAGTGGTTGGTAGTTTAGTAGGTTGCAAGTTAAAATCAGCATTTTGATAACACGTATTAGGACTACTTATACTTACTTGATAAACCCCTGGTCCCAGTCCAGAAAGACTACTACCTCTCAGACTAGGTACGATAGAGCCATTTTTCTTCCAAATAAAACTATAGTTGTCAGTTGGAGAAAAATTGGTTAGAGCAATAGTTCCATCTTGTGCGTTACAAGCTGTAGGGTTGGTAATAGCAGACGTAAAAGTTGCTTTAGGTCTAGCTGTAACCTGAATGTCATCACTAACAGTACATCGTGTGGTGCCTATTAATGTTTTGATAGTAACAGTATATTTTCCTGTTGTTGATACTGTAATTGAAGGTGTTGTCGCTCCAGTATTCCACAGGTAGGTAGTGGAATTACTTAAATTTGAATTGGCTGCATTTAGTACAATAGAGCTATTTTGGCAAATATTGGTATCTGCTACCGCAAAAGGAGGAGCTTGTGCCAATATGACTTTTATCTCATCTTCTTTGATACATCCATTGCTTTCAACAAATACCTTGTAAGTGCCAGACTGAGTAACATTGAGCGTAGATAAGGTATCAGCTAATAACCCACCGTCTTTTTGCCAAAAGTAATGGCTATTGGCTATTGTATTTTTTGAATCTAAGGTCGTACTAGCAGCACATAGCTGTATATCGTTCCCCAGATCAGGATTGGGCATTGGTTTTATCGTAAACTCTTGTGCTGGCAAAGTGGTATCAGATTTACAACGGTTTGCCATTGTTACAGTAACATGATACAAGCCAGGCTCAGACAGCGTTGTGCTTACCTGCAAGTCTTTGTCAGAACCGGTACCTCCTAGGGTTGCAACAGGGAAGGAGGTTTCGGGTTGTCCTTGCTGTGGAGCTGGTCCTTTATAAACTTTCCAAAGAGTTTTGGTATTTTTCAGCTTTTCACCACAGAGATGGTTGGCTTGAAATTGTGTAGGAGCCCCCAAACAAGTGTCGCCAACCGAAATGCCAGATTGCTGATCTTGGTCGGGAGTTACGGATGTATTGTTGGGTAATCCTAATTGGCTCAATTTTCCTGCTAAATCAAATCCTTGAAGCTTGTATTCTAAAGTATCTACTTTACTACCTGTTTGTAAAATAATATTGGGTTGACCAATTACTGCCAAATGTGTACTACCCTGAACAGCCATATATATTTTGCTGTCAGGTCCTATTTTCAGAGCTCCAAAGTTTTTGGTACTAGTACTATCAATGAGTTTTCGAGATAGACTAATGGTGGCCGAATCCTTGGAGGTTAAGTCAAACTGTAATAGTTGAGATTTAATGGAGGGATCGGCTGGTGGAAGGGTAGTGACACCCGCAGTAAGACTGGTGTACAAGCTATTACCATCTGGCGAAAACTCAGCACCGTACAGCGTTGGAGGCGCTTTGCCTAAATCAATGACTTTTTTGTTAGAAATAGCTCCCGTAGAATCCGCAAAATCATATATTTCTACATAGTTGCGATCTGGACCTGGTACTACATAAGCCATTTTGGTACCATCTTGTGAAAACTTCAAATACCCTTGCGCTTTACCCACAGAGTCTATTTTGGCACCAATACTAATTGTTTTGGAAATAGAAACCCCATTTTTTGTAACACGATACATACGATAGGTGTTATCACCATAGTCGTGGCTAACTACCCAATAAGTAGAGTCTTTTGGTACATAAACAGAGGTCACACTTTCGGTGGTGCTATTGCTATCTAAAGGAATATTTTTCTCAATAACTTTTCCCAAACCTCCATCTCTACGCATATCAACAATAGAGTAAGTAAGCTTTTTAGTGCCATTTATATCGGTTGTGGTAAATACATAATACGTTGACTGACAACCTTTACAGGATGGTACAGGTACAATTACGACCCCTTGCGTAGCAGTAGAACTACCAGCTAAGGGAATGCTAGAGGATACGGAGGGCATTAGTGTTCCGTCTGTACGATACACGTTTTTACCATCTGAATAAAAGATGGTATTTCCTTTTGTATCAGTTATTCCTGCTACACCTTCTAGGGAGTTTGTTTTACCATTTCCATCGGCAGTTGGCTCGCCACTTTGAAACAAAATACCAGCACCTTGTCCAAAATACCAATATTCTTTAGGAGGTTGTGGTGGAGGAGGTACACAGAGCTTGACATTAAGTTTATTTTCTGTAGAACAGCCCGTCAAGGTATCTGTCACTTGGACAGAATAACAAGTTGTTGAGTCTGCCAATACAGTTTGTGTTGTATCTCCTTTCGGAAACCAGATGTATTTAAACTGTGGTTCGGCACCCCCAGTTCGATAGGGGTCAAGTTTAAGTTTATCGCCTTTACAAATGGTAGTATCTTGTTGCGAAGGATCATTGCCCAGATAAAAAGGTCGTGGGGGCTGATTGATTGTAATAACTTTGGTGTATGTTACAGGGCCAGATGTTTCATTCCTTGTTAGTGTTACCGTATAAGTACCTGCTGTAGCATACAAGTGAGCAGAATTTAGTCGAGTAGAGGTATTTTTGTTTCCACTGGTCGGGTCGCCAAAATTCCAAAGAACACTGGTTGCCTTCGTGATATGTAGGTCACGAAACTGCGTTGCGGCCGTTGAATCTGAGCACTCGGATAAACAAAGGTTTTTTACGGCAATATAATCTGGATTACTCGTAGTTTGTCCCATACCAACTACACTCATTCCTAGGAAAAGGAACGATACCAAAAGGATATGCAAAAAATACGGATATGATTTACCAAAATTTAACATTTGTTCGTTATCTATGTCGTGATACCCATCTTACAATTTACTCTAATAGACCGACAACTCAATTAAAGGGTTGTATATATACGCAGAGATGGCACTAGATTTGTAGAAAAAAATCATTTATTGAATAAACAAACTGCATAACTTTATGTTCAACAGTTATTTTAAACACAATTTTATATAATTTAACGAATAAGTAGGATATTAATTTTAAAGTAAACTCTAAAACGCTTTTTTACCTTCAAAAAGGTCTTTTTTTGTTAAAACTTAATATAAAAGTGCGATTCTAGCAGCTTTTTGTGCTCAAATGAGGTCATGTTATTAAAACCTATTTGGGCATTTCTCAAAATAGTTATGATTTAAGTTTTACGATAAGCTAGAAACCTATTCAATAAAATTTTAGAGATTTACCAAGAAATATGAGAAGTAACTTTTATCTATAATATGTTAAGAAAATCTATTTTAGGCTTAGGAATATTACTGGGAACTGTGCTAGTTGCGTTGGGGCAAGACCCTCAATACTCACAGTTTTATGCAGCTCCTTTATATCTTAACCCAGCATTTGCAGGTTCGGCTATGGCACCTCGTGTGAACTTTAATCACCGTAATCAGTGGCCTTCTCTCAGTGCAAACTTTGTTACTTCATCGCTTTCGGCAGATATGTATCTCGAAAGAATCAATAGTGGCGTAGGCTTGTTGATTACAAATGATAGACAATTTTCAAATTTAAAAACTACCGATATTGGCGCAATTTATACATACCATCTCAAATTAAGCGATGGTCTATCTGCCAATCTCGGTGTACAAGGCTCGTATGTGAGTCGTAGTATCAATTTTGGGGATTATATTTTTGCAGATCAAATTCAGTCTTATCTCAATGGTGGCGGTTATCCGTCCAGCTATAATACCAGTGACCCAATCGTGACTGGTGGATTTGCTCCTACGATTCAATACTGGGATTTTTCTTCGGGAGGAATTGTTTATTCAGAAAGATTTTGGGCTGGACTCTCAGTACATCACATCAATCAGCCTAATCAGTCTTTTGGTAATGCTGATGCCAAACTGCCTATGAAAATAGGCGTACAGGCTGGATACAGAATTCCTTTAGCGGATTATGAAATTGGGAATAATTTAGGAAGTCAAATAGAAAAAGAGAAAAGCTTAACGCCTGTAGTCCATTACAAACACCAAGGAGCATTTGACCAGTTGGATGTGGGTATGTACTTGACTTATTCGCCACTTGTACTTGGTGCTTGGTATAGAGGTATTCCATTAAAAACATATAAAAAAGACAATACGACTTACTTGAGCAACGATGCTGCGGTTATTTTGATAGGGTATCGTCAAGATAATTTTTCGATTGGTTACAGCTACGACATGACTATTTCGAGTTTAGGCTCATCGACAGGAGGAGCACATGAGCTATCACTTTCTTATGTATTTTCAGATTTGTTTGATTCAAAACCAAAATATCGTCCACGGAAAGCAGAGCTTCGTTGTCCGAAATTCTAAAGATATTCACCAAACATGAGCCATTCCTACATTTAGCGATTGAGTGATTGAGTGGATGAGTGATTATGTTAATATTTTCATTCTAGCAGTAGAGACGCAATGATTGCGTCTAAAGCCGAGTCATATGTAGTATTTTAGTATCAAAAAAAGGGGGCGGAAAATATTTTCCGCCCCCTTTTTTGATGAAAACTTGAAGAGTAGCCCCAATCTTAAAATTCGGGATAACTCATGAGTGCTTCTAGTCAATAGATGACCCTGAATACTATTGTAACTTTTTGTATCTGATACGTTTTGGTGTGGCATCTGAGCCTAAGCGTTTACGACGATTTTCCTCGTAGTCAGAGAAGTTACCTTCAAACCAATATACTTGAGAATCGCCTTCGAATGCCAAGATATGCGTAGCCACACGGTCAAGGAACCAACGGTCGTGGGAAATAACTACGGCACAACCACCAAAGTTTTCAAGAGCTTCTTCCAAAGCACGCAAGGTATTTACGTCGAGGTCGTTGGTAGGTTCATCTAAAAGTACCAAGTTAGCACCCTCTTTCAACATCATTGCCAAGTGAACACGGTTACGCTCCCCACCCGAAAGGTTGGCAATTTTCTTTTCTTGATCAGCACCTGCAAAGTTGAACTTACTTACGTAAGCACGAGCATTAACTTGCTTGTTGCCTAACATAATTTGCTCTGTACCCCCAGAAATAGTTTCAAAAACAGATTTTCCTGCATCTAAAAGATGGTGTTCTTGGTCTACATAAGTCATTTTAACAGTATCTCCGACTTCGAATGTTCCTGAATCAGGTGTTTCTTGACCTGAGATAAGCTTAAATAATGTCGATTTACCAGCACCGTTTGGTCCGATAATACCTACAATACCAGCTGGAGGCAATGAGAAACTAAGGTTTTCGAATAATAATTTATCGCCATAAGCTTTTGATACATTATTTACTTCAATAACCTTATTACCCAAGCGTGGTCCTGGCGGGATAAATAATTCTAGCTTATCTTCTTTTTGTTTGTTTTCTTCCGAAAGGAGTTTTTCATAAGCACCCAAACGAGCTTTAGATTTGGCCTGACGGGCTTTTGGAGCCATACGTACCCATTCTAATTCACGTTGTAATGTTTTCTGACGCTTAGATTCGGTTTTCTCTTCCATAGCCAAGCGGTTTTGCTTTTGCTCTAACCATGAAGAATAATTTCCTTTCCATGGAATACCTTCGCCACGGTCAAGTTCCAAAATCCAACCAGCTACGTTGTCTAAGAAATAACGGTCGTGGGTTACAGCAATGACTGTTCCTTTATATTGACGAAGGTGTTCTTCCAACCACAATACCGATTCAGCATCGAGGTGGTTGGTAGGTTCATCGAGCAATAATACGTCTGGCTCTTGCAACAACAAACGACAAAGCGCCACACGACGTTTTTCACCACCAGAAAGATTGCCTACTAATGCCTCTGATGGAGGACAACGTAGTGCATCCATAGCTTTTTCGAGGCGAGTATCCAATTCCCAAGCATTGAAGTGATCTAGTTTTTCTTGTACTTCTCCTTGGCGAGCCAATAATTTATCGAAGTCAGCATCTGGGTCGCCAAAAGCTTCGTTGATTTCGTCAAACTCTTTTAAAAGCCCAACAATTTCAGCGACGCCCTCTTCTACAATTTCTTTAACCGTTTTGGTTGGGTCTAATTTAGGCTCTTGCTCAAGCATTCCTACAGTATAACCTGGCGAAAACACCACATCGCCTGTGTAGCTCTTGTCTATACCTGCAATTACTCGTAACAACGACGATTTACCAGCACCGTTTAGACCAAGCACCCCAATTTTGGCACCGTAGAAAAACGAGAGATAGATATTTTTGAGAATTGTTTTTTGTGGTGGAACAGTTTTAGAAACCCGTTCCATTGAAAAAATAATGGTTTCTTGACTCATTGTTTTTTTGTTTTATTCTAAAGGTCTATTTATATTAGTAAAATGAATATCTGGAGCCTTACGTAGCCTTTCAATAAAATGCTTGAAGCTCAATACTTTTAAGAAAAAGGATGAGTAAAGTACTAGAATTATTGACTTTAATTCAAGCAAAGTAAGTTCGGCGTCTGTAGGTTTTAGCAATTAAAAAAACTAAGAAATAAATTTGTCAAAGATACTAAAAGCAGAGTGGGGATTCAGTGTATAAGGCTTAGTTTTTATTTCCATTGGTAATTCATAGCGATTTTAGCATGTTAATGTTAAATTTTGTCCGAATAATGGATAATCGATATGTATAATTATATTTTTTATTGAAATTCAGTATATTGCAAAAAAAATATCAAACTAATAACCGATAAAAATCCACCAACAATCAATAAATTTGTCTTATTAATTCAAATAGGTTATTAACTAGATTTTTCATTCATTTTATTAAATTATTTATTCAGTTAGATAAAATAAATGAAGTACTCAAAATCAAAAAAGCTAATATTTAACCTAAACCATGAATCCCGTTAGAGCTATGAGCATTGCCAAAAACTCTAACCACGCAACGTAAACCAATGGAAAATACAGTAAAAAACCCTGCCGAGTATGGCTATTGTAAAGATGGTAAGGTCTATTTAAAAGGATATTTGGAATACCCAGACCGCCTGATTGGTGTTGTTCGTAACACCGAAGAAGAAGCTCTTCAGTATTTTGTTAATCGCTTTGCTATCGCAGAAAACAAAGTGAATTTGCTTTTCTCTCAAGTAGATGAAGCTCAAAACAAAGGCTCTTACCTAACTAAATTACTCCAACTACGTAAAAACCTCGTAGAGTTTGATGGTTTGGGTAATTTCGTACCTCTACTTCACAAGTTGGATGAGTTAGAATTGCAGTTGCGTGAGCTAATTCTAAACAATCAAATCAAAAATCTTGAAATAAAGAGAGCTTTGATTGAGGAAGCTAATCAAGCTGGTGCTATTGATGACTGGGCTAGAGCGACTGATGTCATTATGGAAATCAAAACCAAATGGCTGAAGACTGGTCCTGTTGATAAAGCATTGCAAGATGGCATTGAAACTGAATTTAATGGTATCGTTGACAATTTCTTCGTTCGTCGTCGTGAATACTATGCTGAGAAAAATCGTATCATTGACGAGAAGTTGGCTCAATTGCAACGTATCGTTGATAGTGCTCGTGCATTGCGTTACGAACAAGATGTAGATGCTGGTTTCCAAAAAGTAAAAGATTTACAACGTGAATGGAAAACCATCTCTCAAGTACCGCCTAAAAAGCAATCTATGCTTTGGAAGCAATTCAAGCGTTCTTCTGATTTCTTCTTCGAGCGTTATAACAATGTGAAGGGAATTGTATCGAAACCAAGAATCGATCCTCGTGCTCAACAAATGATGGACATGACTACCGAATTGGAGCGTAACTTCCCAGATCAACCAAATATTCCACAAACAGCAGAAAAAGCAAAAGCATATCTTGTAAAATGGAAAGAGCTTTCGACTTTGGCAAAAAGTGTGGATAGAAACTTGGCAGAACGTTTCCGTAACATTTGCGATAAGATTTTCGAAATGAACTACTTGTTGCGTGTTATCTCATACCGTCACCCTGCTTTGCACGAAAAACCACGTATCGAGCAGTTGAAGATTATGATTAACCAAATGGATTATATGACGAAGAAAGAGAAAAACGAACTAGACTCGTTTATTTCTGAATCGCAATACTCTGGTCAAATGAATGACAAGTTGGTTATCAATAAAATCAATACACAAAAGCGCAAAATTTCAATGAAAGAAACGCTTTTGGTAGAGTTCAAGAAAGAACTAGAAACTTTGTTGGGTCAGTAAGATTTGATAAAGAAGCAATAAAGAAAAATCCCTTTGGTGAGAGCCAAAGGGATTTTTCTTTATATCAATCAAATCAAAGTCCTACAAATGCTTCATATAAGTTGCTAAATCTTTATCGCCACGACCAGAAAGGTTGATTACTACCGTTTCGTTGGATTTAGCTCCTAATTCTTCCAATGCCGCTAAGGCATGAGCAGATTCCAACGCAGGAATAATCCCTTCTAGTTTTGATAATTGAAAACCAGCTTTCAAGGCAGCTTCATCAGTAATAGCAAAGAATTTCGCACGCTTAGTGTCAAATAAATGTGCGTGCATAGGACCGATGCCAGGGTAATCCAAACCTGCTGAGATAGAGTGAGGCTCTACCACTTGACCATCTTCGGTTTGCATCAAGATACTACGACTGCCATGTAATACGCCTGGCTTGCCCAAAAATGTTGTGGCTGCCGAGAAACCAGAACTAATACCATGACCACCTGCTTCTACTGCAACTAATTGCGTTTGGGCGTCATCTAAGAAATGATAGAAAGCACCTGCCGCATTTGAGCCACCACCTACACAAGCAATCACATAATCAGGATTCGTTTTTCCTGTTTTTTCTTGTAACTGCCATTTGATTTCTTCTGAAATAACAGATTGAAAACGTGCTACCATATCAGGATATGGGTGAGGACCTACAACTGAGCCAATGATATAGTGAGTATCTACAGGGTTGTTAATCCAGTGGCGCATGGCGTCGTTAGTGGCATCTTTCAAGGTCTTTGAACCACTTTTGGCTGCACGAACTTCAGCTCCAAGCATTTTCATACGTGCTACGTTTGGTGCTTGGCGCTCAATATCGATTTCACCCATGTACACAATACACTCCAAGCCCATCAAGGCACATACCGTTGCTGTTGCAACACCATGTTGACCAGCACCAGTTTCGGCTACGATACGTCTTTTGCCCAAACGTTTAGCCAATAATGCCTGCCCGATGGTATTGTTTACTTTGTGTGCGCCTGTATGACACAAGTCTTCACGCTTTAAGTAAATGGTAGTATTATATTTTTCAGAAAGACGTTCTGCTAAAAACAACGGCGTTGGACGACCTACATAGTCTTTCAATAAAGCGTCAAATTCAGCTTTGAAAGCAGGGTCATTGATAATACTCAAATAATTATTTTTGAGTTCCTCTACATTAGGATACAACATTTCAGGGATAAAAGCCCCTCCAAATTCGCCGTAGTATCCTTTTTCGTTTACATTATATTGTTGAGCTGTAGTCATTTGACACAAATAATTTTAAGATATGATTGTCTTTGGCTTTGTCACCTCTTTTACATTTCAACTTCTTCTGGTTTTAAGATTTTGATTAATTCACTTAGTTTATCAATATCCTTTAGCCCAGGTTCAAGTTCAAACTTACTGTTTACGTCAATTGCATGAATCCGTAATTGCTTTAAATCTAAGGTTTGAGCAGCATTTGCCAAACCTACACCACCTGCCAAGAAAAATGGTTTTTCGTTATCATAACGACTCAATAAAGACCAATCGAACGCCTGTCCTGTACCACCAACTTGTTCACCTACTTTGGTATCGAACAAGAAGAAATCACAATGAGGTTTGTAATTATGTAGCTTGGCAAAGTTGAAAGTACTGTCTACCGAAAAAGCTTTGATAATATTAACGCCTTTAAACTTCAAATTTTTACAAAAATCAGGAAGTTCTTCTCCGTGTAGTTGAACATAATCCAAACTGTATTTTTTGACTGTATCCAAAATATAGGCTTGCGAAGCATTGACAAAAACACCTACCTTTTTGGTTGACTTAGGAAAGGATTTCAATAAATCTTCATCAAGCTCAGTTCCGACAAATCGGCTTGATTTATGATAAAAAATAAAACCCATGTAGTCAGGTTGTAAGGCTAATACTTCACGGATGTTTTCGGCATCACGCATTCCACATATTTTTAGTCTCATATCTTGACGTTAGTTGTTAGGAATTTGACGTTCTTAAAAAACAAAAATACTGAAAAAACATGACATTTTTGTGGAAACAAGGGTGCTAAAAAGCCATTTAATTTACTGAATCTGAGCAATTAGGGTTTTTAAGGTTTCGGCAGGGGCAGGAGTTTTCATAAATGTTTCTCCAATCAAAAAACCTCTGTATCCAACTTCTCTTAATTGCTTGATGGTTTCGGGTTGAGAAATACAACTTTCCGAAATTTTGATGCAATGACTTGGGATTTTTTCAGCTAATTCCAGCGAGGCGTTTACGTTTTGTTCCGCAAAGTTTTTAAGGTTACGGTTATTCACACCCACTACATCGATATACTCACATAGACTACGGTCAAGTTCTTCTTGATCATGAACCTCCAAGAGGGTTTCCATGCCTAAATCTTTTACGACTTTCCCTAGTTCGTAAATACGAGTAGGAGTAAGGTTGGCTGCAATTAATAAAATGACATCTGCGCCTAGAGCTTTAGCTTCAAAGATTTGGTATTCGTCAATGATAAAATCCTTACGTAAAATAGGAATGGTAGGATTAGCCTTGCGTGCAGCCAAAATATCTTCGTCCGAACCACCAAAGAAATCCATATCTGTCAAAACTGACAAGCAAGCTGCTCCAGCTTGTACATATCCCGTAGTTACTTCCTCAACTGTTACATCAGCATTGATAATACCTTTTGAAGGAGATTTTCTTTTAAATTCAGCGATGATTCCAGTAGAAGCAGGGTTCAACAAACTGGTTTTAAGAGAATTCGTGGTTTTAGCGAAATATCCTTTTTTAGTAATCTCTTCGATTGATACAAGGGCTTTCCTTTCGGCTACTTCGCGAGCTTTATTTTCTATTATTTTATCTAAAATTGTCATTTCTTAAAGGTTTTAGGGCATTAAGCAATAAATTTTTTGAAGGATTCAAAAGCTTTTCCACTTTCTAATGATTCTTTGGCTTTGGCAACAGCATCCTCTAAACTGAGGCTGTCACTTGCACAATACAATGCAGTAGCGGCATTTGCCAAAACTACTTCTGTTTGTGCTTTGGTTCCTTCATTGCTTAGTACCGAGGTCAAGATTTTAGCTGACTCTTCAACAGTATGTCCACCATGTAACTCTTCTGGATTACATTTTGAGAAGCCTAATTGTTTTGGAGAAATGGTTTCAATTCCTTTTTGTGTAATTAAAACAAAGTCTCCAGTCAATGAGATTTCGTCATAACCGTCTAATCCATATAATACACCGAAGTTTTTTCCTGTTTTCTGAAAAATAGCTCCATACAGTTTCAAAACTTCTTCATTATATACACCCGTAATTTGTTTCTGCACTTTTGCAGGATTCAAAATAGGACCAAGCATGTTGAAAAAAGTTTTCATGCCAAGCTCTTTACGAATTGGACCTACAAATCTCATGGCTGGATGAAATAGCGGTGCATGTAAGAAACAAATACCTGCTTGTTCGATTTTACGACGTAAATATTCTTCATCATTTGAGAATCTTACCCCCAAGTATTCTAATACTGTAGAAGAACCAACCGAGGATGAAACTCCATGATTACCATGTTTGGCAATGGCTTGACCAGCACCTGCTACAATAAATGAAGCTGTGGTCGAAATATTGAAAGTATCTTTACCATCACCACCAGTACCACACAAATCCATTGGGTCGTATGCCGATAGGTCAATCGTTACCGCCAAATCGAGCATGGCATCTCTAAACCCTTCCAATTCTTCTGGCGTAATAGCCTGAATCATATAAGTTGTTAGAAATGCCGCTATTTGAGAAGGATTTGCATCTCCTCTACCAATAATCGAAAGGGCTGCATAGGCCTCTTCTTGCGTTAATTGATTACCAGCAATACGTTTATTTAAAAAAGACTTCATAGTTGAAATGTTTGCTCTAGACGCTAAGTTGAAAACACTGGAATATTTTATGGAAATAAAAAGTAATTAGCTTTTTACCCAGTTTTCAACCATTTTGACTCCAAACTGAGTAAGATATGCCTCTGGGTGAAATTGCACCCCACGAATATCATATTTGGTATGAGCTTCGGCCATCACAAAACCTTTTTCATCTACAGCTGTAATAATTAAGTCTTCAGGCATTGTTTCAGGAACAACCGTCCATGAGTGATAGCGACATACGTCTACTTCTTTTGGCACACCTTGAAAAAGTACTTCGTTGGGCTGAGTAATGATACATTTTGTAGTTACCCCATGTAGTACATCGCCCATGTTGAGAAGCTTAGCTCCAAAAGCTTCGCCAATAGCTTGGTGACCAAGGCAAACGCCAAAAATACTTTTGCTTGGCGCATATTCTTTGATAACGTCTAGTAAAATACCTGCTTCTTCAGGAATACCTGGTCCTGGAGATAGAAGGATTTTATCATATTTTTTTACTTCTTCTAAAGCAATTTTATCATTTCTGAAAACGTCCACGTCGTTTCCTAAATCTTTGAGAATATATACAAGATTATATACAAAAGAGTCGTAATTGTCGAGTACTAAGATTTTCATGTTTTTATGCGATTTGACCTAAAAGTCAGTTGAATACTAGATTTGTTCGGCTACTTCCAATGCTTTGCGCAAGGCTGCTAATTTGTTGTGTACTTCCTGCATTTCGCTTTCGATAACAGATTTTGCCACTACACCCATTCCTGCTTGGTAATAAAGTGTGTTGTTTTTGCTCAAGAATGTACGAATAGCAATAGCATGGTTAAAATTACCTTGGAAATCCATGTACCCAATAGCCCCACCGTAGATATGACGGTTGGTAGTTTCGAGGCGATTGATAATGGTCATAGCATTGTGTTTTGGTGCGCCTGATAACGTTCCAGCAGGGAACGTATCTGCTACCAATTGCAATGGGTTTGTACCAGCTGTCATGTGACCTGTGACCTTAGATACCAAGTGGATTACATGCGAGAAGAATTGAACTTCCTTGAAAGTTTCAACTTTAACAATATCCGAGCTACGAGACAAGTCATTGCGTGCTAAGTCAACTAACATAACGTGTTCGGCAGATTCTTTAGGGTCGGCGTGGAGCTGACGAGCCAATTCGGCATCTTTTTCGTCGTCACCCGTACGACGGAATGTGCCTGCAATTGGGTGAATTTCAGCGAGTCCATTTTTGATTTGAATTTGTTTTTCAGGTGATGCTCCGAAAATACGGTAATTTTCATAATCAAAATAGAACATATAAGGCGATGGATTTATCGAGCGCAATGCACGATATACTTGGAAATCGTCACCTTCAAAAGTACGGCTAAAACGACGTGAAGGCACAATTTGGAATACATCTCCACGCAAACAGTGCTGAATACAAATTTTGATTACCTCACGCATTTCGTCGTCGGTAACATTTGTAATTTCATCGCCAGTTACCGTAAATGATTTTGTCGCATAGTGAGGCAAATCAAGCAACATTTCGAGCGATTCTAAAGATGGTGCTGTTGTATCATTGTATTCGTGGGCATACAATGAAAGCTCATCTTTGAAGTGATTAATCGCAATTACATAACGATATACATAATAGATAATCTGTGGAATTTCGGTATTCTCGTTCTTTTCTTGAATCTCAATATCCTCAAAATATTCTACGGCATCATAAGAAATATGTCCAAACATCCCGTTGGCCATTGGCGCATAATCAGGTTGTCTGTTCCATTCAAATCTTTCAGCAAAATTTAACAAAGCTTGTACAGCATCTTTGCGACGAGCTAAGGTAAATGTTTCGACGGTACCATCGGGGAAAGTTTGAGTTACCACATCGTTGTCGATGATAAAACTCGCCACTGGATCACAAGCAATATGGCTATAGCCATGCTCTTTGCCATGATAATCAGCACTTTCTAGAATTACGGTATTCTTAAACTTGTTTCTGAGTTTGAGAAATACCCCCACTGGAGTAATCGTGTCGGCTAACTTCTTTTTCTGAACGGTCTGAACGGTAAATTTCATGATGTTAGGGTGTGGTAGGTTTTCTACCTGTTAGAATCAATGGTTAACTTTTGGCAAAATCAATTGGACACAAAAAAAGACCTACTGGTTGAACAGTAGGTCTTTTCGAATGATATATTTTTCCGAAAACACAATAAGGTACTGCTCAACCGAGTTTCGTCAGTTGCCACCACCATGCTGTATTTTTGAAATTTGTTGTCATTTTTAGAAAATCTGATTTTTTTATTTTTTGCAAACTTAATTCGAATTTTTGTTTTTCAAAAAAAGTTTTTCAAAAAAATACAAAAATGGTAGAATAAAAGCTTTAATCTTACTTTTGAGCACTTTAGAAAAACAGCTTTTGTTGCTGAAAACTTATTGCCAATAGCTGAAGACCAATATCTTACTCCAAGATTCCAAGGTAATTAAAAGGAGAAATACGTTTTAATTCATATTTCACTTTATCACTAATTTCAAGCGAATCGATAAAGTTCGCAATCGTTTTTGACGTGATTTTTTCGTTTTTACGAGTCAAGGCTTTCAATGCCTCATAAGGTTGTGGATAACCTTCGCGACGTAAAATCGTTTGAATCGCTTCGGCTACAACGGCCCAGTTATCTTCAAGGTCGGTATTGATAGCATCTTGGTTCAATTCCAATTTGTTCAAACCTCTCAATAATGCTGTTAATGCAATAATTTGATGTGCTACTGGCACACCCAAATTACGCAATACCGTAGAGTCAGTAAGGTCACGCTGTAAACGAGAAACTGGTAATTTTGCCGCCAAAAACTCATACAAAGCATTTGCAATACCTACGTTACCTTCTGAGTTTTCAAAATCAATTGGGTTTACTTTGTGTGGCATCGCCGACGAACCAACTTCGCCTGCCTTGATTTTTTGCTTGAAATAGCCCATCGATACGTATGTCCAAACATCACGGTCAAGGTCTAATACAATATTATTAAGGCGTTTGAGATTGTCCATCAAAGCCGCCAAGTTATCGTAATGCTCGATTTGTGTAGTGTATTTGCTACGAGACAAACCCAAAGAACCTACGAAGTTGTTACCGAAATCAATCCAGCTAGTTTCAGGATATGCTACATTGTGAGCATTGAAGTTACCTGTTGCCCCACCAAATTTGGCAGAGTAAGGAATCGTTTTCAATAAGTCCATTTGGCGCTCAAGACGTTCGGCAAATACCCAAAACTCTTTGCCTAAGCGAGTAGGAGAGGCTGGCTGTCCGTGAGTGTGTGCCAACAAAGCTACATCTTTCCACTCTTCACCCAAGGCTTTGATTTTTTCAATAACCTCTTGAAGTTTTGGTAAAACAACCGCATCCATAGCATCTTTCAACGAAAGTGGAATAGCTGTGTTGTTGACATCTTGCGAAGTCAAACCAAAGTGGATAAACTCAAGGTATTGTTCAATACCAAAATTGCTAAGTTTATGTTTGATAAAGTATTCAACCGCCTTTACATCGTGGTTGGTTACTTTTTCGGTTTCTTTGATCCAAAGAGCATCTTCTTCAGAAAAATTACGATAAATGTCACGCAAGGCTCCAAAAAGGTCTTTGCTGACACCTTCGAGTTGTGGCAATGGAATTTCGCAGAGCGCAATAAAATACTCGATTTCGATAAGGACACGGTACTTGATTAGTCCGAATTCTGAGAAATAAGGAGCAAGACTTTCTACTTGCTTGCGGTAGCGTCCATCTACTGGAGAAATGGCAGATAATTGATTCAGTTCCATAATTATGCTTTCAAAGTGCAAAGGTACAAAGTTTTTGCTTGCATATCCTGAGATTTAACACAACAAACACCAAGAGTTTCGAAAAAAAGCCCAAACTTTGATGAATTATTCCTTAAAGTTGAAGTTATGTTATTAAATCCCAAGTTGTTGGCCACGCTACTTTCGATAGTAATTGCCATTTTTACGACTTCTTTTCTCTCTTTTTTGCCCGAGGCCAACGCCAACATTCTCTTTATCTGTTTTATCGCTTCATTTATTATCGCAGGATTGCTAATCTATTTTACACTTGATTACTTGGTATTTCAAGAAATCAACAAGATGTATGATACCATCAATCGTTTGAAGATGAAAGATTTTGGGGTTTCTCGCAAAAAGCTCTACAAAAATGCCAATCCACTCAAAAAACTGAATGATGAATTGTTTGTCTATGTTTCTAAAAAGGAACAAGAAGTTAATGAGTTAAAAAGACTTGAAAAATATCGTCGTGAATTTTTAGCCAACGTATCGCACGAACTTAAAACGCCCATTTTTGCAGCACAAGGTTTTGTTCATACGCTATTAGATGGAGCTATGGACGACGAGCGTGTACGAGTGAAGTTCTTGACCAAAGCTGCCAAAAGTTTGGATGGGCTCGATATTTTGGTAAAAGATTTACTCACACTTTCTCAAATGGAAACAGGGGATATTCGCATGAATCGTGAGCGTGTAGATGTCAAACAAATTACGAAAGAAGTTTTTGAACAATTAGAAAGTAAGGCCGAAACCAAAAATGTGAGCCTTCAAATAAAATCTCCTGAAAGTCAAGTTTGGGTAAAAGCCGACGCACAGCGTATTGGTCAAGTGATTACCAATTTGGTTGAAAATGCGATTAAATACGGAAATGAAGACGGAAAAGTATTGGTATTATTTGAAGATGAAAAGAAAGATTGGCGTATTTCGGTAAAAGATAATGGACCAGGTATTGCTCCAGAGCACTTAAGCCGAATTTTCGAACGTTTTTACCGTGTCGATAAAGCCCGCAGTCGCTCGGATGGTTCTTCTGGATTAGGGTTGGCTATTGTAAAGCATATTTTGAATGCACATAAAACCAAAATTACGGTAGCATCTAAACCCGATAAAGGCACCTCTTTTTCATTTAAGTTATCGAAAGAATGAGAGAGCTTTGAGTGATGAGTTTTGAGTTGTGAGTGATGAGTTGTCCTTTGCCCTTGCCTAAAATACAAGTTATTAAATATTGTCTTATATTCCTTTTATAGCGCGGTAGGTGCGAAAGACTTCACGATAGTTGGTGTTCTTTTGCCCCTACGGCGCTTTTTTATTCAAGTTTATCAAAAAAATTAGGTAAAAATGTTGAACTATTTATCCATTTTTTTAATTTCGTAAATAGTTACGTAAGTGATTACTTATTTTGAAGTGCTAAGTAAAATTATATTACTATGCTGTATGTATTATGCTCTATAAAAGGTTTAATATCTTTTCTTTTCTAGGAAACCAAAGAAACATTTTACCGAGTGCCCATAGCTGATAACCGAAAGCTAAATGATTCAATCTTATTTTTTACTCACAATTCGCAACTCATAATTCAGCATTTATACTATCCCATGATTCAAATTAGAACTTTTCAATCGCACGACACAGAGCAAATTGTAAATTTGATTCTGACTATTCAACAAGTGGAGTTTCAGGTGCCAATCACTATCCAAGACCAACCCGATTTGTTAGAAATACCCAATTTTTATCAACATGGTAATGGTGATTTTTGGGTGGCTGTTCAAGGCGATGAGGTAGTAGGTACCATTGCCCTCATTGACTGTGGCGGACCAATTGGTGCTATCCGTAAAATGTTTGTGAAGAAGGAATTTAGAGGAAAAGAATTAGGCATTGCACAAAAACTGCTTGATACACTTACAACAAAGGCGCAAGAGGCACAAATGCAACATCTTTATCTTGGTACAATAGAGCGTTTACAAGCTGCTATCCGTTTTTATGAAAGAAATGGCTTTACTTATATCCCCAAACAAGATTTACCATCAAGCTTCCCAATCATGGCTGTAGATACACATTTTTATGTGAAGGAAATATAGAAGGAGGGGTTAGGGAACAGGCAAAAAGGCAACGAGTGAAATAAGAGAAAACGTGTTCGTATTTGGTCCATCACTGATGCCTAGTGCCTGTTCCCTCACAACTTCCCTAAACTTGTGACCTAGGTCACAGGTTCGAGTGCCTACTTTGTATGAACTTTGTAACATCAATCAAAACAACATGGGTTATGTTATTTAAGTCATATTCGTTAGGAAATATTTCGCTTAAGAATCGTATTGTCATGCCACCTATGACACGTTCGAGAGCTGCAAAAGGTGACGTAGCAACCGATTTAATGGCCGAGTATTACAGCCAAAGAGCATCTGCAGGTTTAATTATTTCGGAAGGAACACAAATATCTAAGCAAGGTCAAGGCTACGCTTGGACGCCTGGGATTTATACGCCAGAACAAGTAGCAGGCTGGAAAAAAGCCACAAATGCCGTTCATCAATATGGCGGAGTAATGTTTGCTCAACTATGGCATGTTGGGCGGGTATCACACACTTCTTTACAACCCGATGGTCAAGCGCCAGTATCTTCATCGCCTCTAGTAGCTGAGGGGGTAAAAGTATTTATCGATCCAGAAAATAGAGGTCCAGAAGCGGGTGTTGGTGGTATGATTCAACACTCAGCCCCTCGTCCTTTAACCATTCCTGAAATCAAGTCAATTATCCAAGACTTTGCAAAAGCTGCCCAAAATGCGCTAGATGCTGGTTTTGACGGAGTAGAGCTACATGCAGCCAACGGGTATCTCATCAATCAATTTATCGACAGTCAAGCCAATACTCGTACCGACGAATACGGAGGAAGCTTAGAAAATCGACTTCGTTTTTTGAAGGAAGTGGTGGAAACTTTGTGCCATGTAGTAGGTAAAGAGCGTGTAGGAGTAAGGTTAGCACCTTTGACTACCTTGCAAGGCTGTGTCGATGACAACCCTGAAGAAACATATTTGGCGGCGGCAACTTTGCTACAAGATTTGGGTGTAGCATACATCCATATTGCGGAGGCAGATTGGGATAATGCGCCAGATATGCCTATCGCGTTCAAAAATGCACTTCGTCAAGCGTTTAAAGGCACGATGATTTATGCAGGAAAGTATAGTAAGGAGCGTGCAGAAAAAGCCTTGGCGGAAGGATGGGCAGATATGATTGCTTTTGGTCGTCCGTTTATTGCTAATCCAGACTTACCTGCCAGATTGCAAAATGACTGGCCTCTCAACGAAGGCGACCGAACCAAATACTTTGGAGGTGGTGCTGCAGGATACACAGACTATGGCGTATTTGGTGAATGAGCTAGGCTCTAACAATTTCGGATTGGGGATTTCTGATTTCGGAAATATAGAGACTTATCTTCGTGTTTGTAGAATGTAATTCAAAGTACTATAATACACTTACTTCCGCAATCCGCCCTCCGCCATCCGCAATCAAATTATTTATTTTATGAAAAACATCGTATTGACAATCGCTCTGAGCGTGTTGTCTTTCTGGGGTATTGCCCAGACAAAATCAAAAGGAAAAATCTTAATTGTGCTTTCAAGTCATGCCGAATTAGGTAATACTGGTAAACAAACAGGATATTATTTGAGCGAAGTAAGTCACCCTTGGGAAGTATTTACCAAAGCTGGTTACGAAGTTGACTTTGTAAGTCCACAAGGTGGGCAGCCTCCTGTTGACGGATTTGATTTGACAGACCAGGTAAATAAAGAGTTTTGGGAAAACGCTGTTTACAAAAACAAGTTAGATCATACACTTACGCCCAAACAAGTAAAAGCCTCGAACTACGTAGCGATTCATTATGCAGGAGGACATGGTACCATGTGGGATTTTCCCAATAATGAGGAATTAGCCAAAATAGCGAGTAAAATTTATGAAAAAGGCGGTGTGGTTAGTGCTGTTTGTCACGGACCTTCAGGCTTATTGAATATTCGTTTGGGCAATAATCGCTATTTACTAGAAGGAAAAAATGTAGCAGGTTTTTCAAATGAGGAAGAAATTGCCGTGAAACTAGAGAAAGTTGTACCATTTTCTTTAGAAGACGAACTCAAAAAACGTGGTGTCCATTATTCCTCTGCTCCAGCATGGTCTGAATATGTAGTAGTAGATGGCAAATTAATAACAGGTCAAAACCCTCAATCTGCAAAGAAAATGGCAGAGGAAGTGGTTCTTGTATTGGGAAAGAAATAAGTTTTTCACTCAAAACAGGGGATAGGCAAAGAGGCATTAGGCATCAGTTTTATGGTAAATACTTAAAAAACTAACTACTGGTGCCTAGTGACTCACCCCTCTTACAAAAAAATGAACTCAACAATCAATCTATTCGCACCAACTACGGTTGGAACATTGGCATTGAAAAATAGAATTGTGATGGCGCCCATGACACGTGCGCGCAATTTCGATGGCATTCCAAATGATAATAATGCACTTTATTATCAGCAAAGATCAGGCGCTGGACTTATCATTACCGAAGGAACAGCCATTTCGAATACGGCTATGGGAGTGTTACATATTCCAGGGCTTTATACTGCTGAACAAGTTGAAGGTTGGAAAAAAGTAACTTCGGCAGTACATCAAAAAGGTGCAAAAATCTTTACCCAGTTGTGGCATGTCGGACGTGTGTCGCACGTATCCAATCAGCCCAATGGTCAGGCGCCAGTAGGGGCGTCGGATATTCAAGCAGAAAATTCTTTTGCTTGGGGATATGATGAAAATGGGAAAGAGACCTTTGTGAAATGTTCAAAACCTCGTGCTTTGACGACTGAGGAGGTAAAAGAAGTAGTACAAGATTTTGCAAAAGCTGCCAAAAATGCCATTGAAGCAGGCCTTGATGGGGTAGAGCTTCACGGAGCAAATGGCTATTTGATTGAGCAGTTCTTAAATCCAATGATTAATAATCGTACCGATGAATATGGTGGTACGATTCAAAATCGCTCAAGATTTTTGCTTGAAGCTATAGATGCTTGTATTGCCGAAATCGGTGCTTCAAAAGTAGCTATTCGTTTGACCCCCTATGGAGGTATGCACGAGTTGCCACATTATGATGAAATAGACTCAACCTATCAGTATCTAGCTGAAGAGTTATACAAAAGAGGCATTGCATTTATCCATCTCATGGACCAACAATCGAGAGGTAGTTATGCTTTGCCTGATGGATTCTTGGCGCGTTTTCGTACTTGGTATAAGGGCGTAGTGATTTTGGCAGGAGGTATGAATCGTCTGAAATCACAAGAACTTATCGATGCCAATTTGATTGATTTGGCTGGTTTTGGAGAAGACTTTATCGCCAATCCAGATTTGGTTGAACGCCTCAAGAACAATTGGCCAATAACCCCACCCAACCGAGCACTACATTATGGCTTGATGTTGGAAGGGTATATAGACTGGAAGACTTACGAGGAAGAACAGTTGGTGAATGGGTGATTGGAGATTTAGAAAAAAGGGTTTTATCCCAACCCCTCAACTTACCATCACTCACTCAATAATACATCTTTTGCCTCCATACATTGGTATTCGTCGATACCAATGTATTTTTGTTTTATGGATGCAAAGACTTTTTTACGAAACCATATTGCCGAAATTGTTGAGATTGACGAAGATACATTCGAAGAGGTTTTTACTTTTTTTAAACCTAAACAGGTAAAAAGAAAAGAACTGCTCATTCGTGGTGGAGAAACTGTTTTACAAGAATATTTTGTGGTAAAGGGTTGTCTTAAAACCTTTTGTCACGACGAGCATGGGCGTGAGCATATCGTACAATTTGCCTTAGAAAGTTGGTGGGTTTCAGATTTCCCTGCACACGCTTCGCAGGCACGTGCCACTATGTGCGTAGAAGCCCTAGAGCCCTGTGAAGTATTGGAGCTTACCTACGAAGCACGTGAGGAAATTTGTCGCAAGTGGCATTCAATGGAACACTTTTTTAGGAAAAAGTCTAATGCTGGTTATGTAGCACTCCAAAAACGTATTTTGTCTTTATTGCAAAACTCAGCTCAAGAAAAGTACGATTTACTTTTGACTCAATATCCACAACTCTTCCAAAGGGTTTCAAAAACCTTGATTGCAGCCTATCTGGGCGTTTCTCGCGAAACCTTGAGCCGCCTTGGTAAGCATAATAAGTAAAATGATGAATTTTAAACTATTACGGATTTCAGATATTGGATTTCGGAAGTATAGCCCACTTTTTAAATTATAAGTCGGAAGACGTTATTAGTTAATAGTATATCGGTTATTTGAAGGTGTTCATAATCAAAATGTTATGTCCTGGTTGCACCTCAGGTATACTATTGATTTAATCCTTCCTTTCTACTTAAGTATATTTCCGCAATCTGAAATCCCAAATCCGCAATAGCCACTACTATTCGTACCATTTGTCTGCTCTTAGCATTACGCCGTTGTAGCCAGCAAAAACGCCATATCCCCCTATCATGTTTGAATATAGCTTCATGGGCTCACTACTGGAGAGGTCATTGATTTGTGAAAATTCTTTGTGGTAACGATAATAATGCTCGTCGGTCTGACAGATATAAAACATAAAATTACCTGTATGGCTTTTCTCCAATCTTTTGTAAGGATAGATACCGCCTACAATCGGATATTCGATTATGCCATTTTGAATATTGTCGTCAGAAATAGTTCGCTGCGCATCTACACCTGTAAGATAGGTTTTGTGCTCAAGTGTATCTGTTTCATAGTTGAGACCAAAAGCAGCATAATAGTTTTTCTCGTTTCCAATATCTTTCCATCGTAAATAGTATGGCAGAGAAGCCATAGGATTTTCAAGATTAAAAGTCGCTCTGGTTACAGAAACCGTATTGGAGTCAATCGTGCTAGGAATGATACAACTGGCAGAAACGCTATCTCCCTTGGGTGTAGTGACTAGTAAGCGATATTGCTTTTGAGCTTCAATTTTGAAAAAGTTTTTTGACGAAATATATTTTTTCAACTGTTCATTCCACTGAAGAATTACCTCTTGATTTTGTTCATTTCTTAAAATTACTCTAGCATTACTAATGTATTGATTTGAAGTGCCTGAGCCCTCGCCGACAGTGGGTGTCGTCATTTTGACTGTCACCTGAATGACGGTATCTTGAGGCGATAAAAAACATAATACATAGGGATGGGTGGTTGATTTTACGATAGAATCTTCCTCAAAAACACCAAAATTTTCACAACTGCACATCGTGAGCAGTAGGACAAAAAGATAGATACACTTTTTCATAGGTTAGAATTTGATTTGATAACTAATAGATGGGATAATAGGAAATAAACCTTTGCGGTAAAGTTTACGCTGTGTTGAATTAGGGGCGTCTTGACTTTCATAGTAAAAAGGATTTACGCGGTTGTAAGCATTGAATACGCCCAACTCCCAGACACGCAGAAATTTTTTCTTTTGTTTTGAAAAACGAACATTCACGTCCAAACGATGATAGTCAGCCGCTTTAAAGTTTCCTCTTTCATCATAAACACGTGCCACTACGAGCGAACCATCTGAAGTTGGGTAGTCTGACTGGACAGGGAACTGATGCGTTTCGGGTATATATTGCCCAATAGGAACCGTCAGGGTATTGCCTGTGGCATAAATCCACGAACCAGACAAGGTAATATGAGGCTTGAGCTGATAAATACCAACCAACGATAAAGCATGACGACGGTCGTAGCGAGGGAAAAACTCTTTCCCATTGTTTAGGTCAGCAAAACGATGTTTGACCTGCGACAACGTATAACTAATCCAGCCCGTTAGGCGACCTGTGTTTTTCTGTAGCAAAACTTCCATTCCGTAGGACTTTCCTGTGCCTATAGCAATATTGTCTTCCCAGTTAGAGCCATCCAATCGTTTATTGGCTTTGATGTCTAATAGTAAAAAACTAGCTCCATCCTTGTATCCAATCACGTTTTCTAAAGATTTATGATAACCTTCTACAGATAAAGAAAAAGGAGAGTTGCTGAAGTTTTTGGTAAAACCCAAAGTCACTTGGTCTGAGCGTTGAGGAGGAATTTTGGAACCTGACGAAACCCATAGGTCTGTTGGCAAGTCTAATGATGAATTGGATAATAAGTGCAAATACTGGCTCATTCTTGCGTAAGAAGCCGTAATGTTCAAATTTTTAGTAGCCTGAAAAGAAGCATTCAAACGAGGTTCGAGATTATGGTAAGCTTTGCTATCTACAAAATAATTGGAGGCTCTTAAGCCAGCACGTACCTGTATTTTTTCTGAAATACGCCAAGTGTCTTCAAGATAAATAGCGCTTTCTATACCATTGGTTTGCTTAATTCTATCGGTGTTTATGCTTTGCGAATATTGATTGTAGATATAGGCACTTGGGGTAAATTGGTGATGGGTTGCCAATATACCCGCTTTGAGTGTATGAGCAGGATTGAGATAAATGTCAAAATCAGATTTCAACCCAAAATCTTGTATTTGAGAGTAATATTCTTCGTAGAATTTTTGCCCAAAATCCTCTTCTTGGAAAATCTTAAATCGAAAGTGACTAAAAATTAAGGAAGTATTAGCAAAGACTTTATCTGAAAAAAGGTGATTCCATCGAAGTGTTGCGGTGGCATTGCCCCAGCCAAAACCCGAAGTCCTATACTTGATAATATCTTTTGAGACATCTCTTCCAAAATAACCACTCAAATACAAGCGATTATGCGCATTGAATTCGGTATTAATCTTGGCGTTTAGATCATAAAAACTGGTATTTTTTATATCAAGACTTCTGGGCAATATCAAATCGACATACGTTCTACGAGCCGAAACAATATAGGAAGTAGGGTATTTGAATTTGATGGGTCCTTCCAAGGTAATTTTACTGCTGAGTAGCCCAATACTGCCTTCTCCATGAAATTTTTCGTGACTCCCTTCTTTCATTTGCATATCTAATACAGAAGAAGTACGTCCGCCATATTTGGCCGAGAAGCCTCCTTTATAAAGGTCGGCTTGCTTGATAGCGTCGTTGTTGAATACTGAAAAGAAACCAAATAAATGATAAGCGTTGTACACAACGGCGTCGTCGAGCATTAATAAATTTTGATCTGAGCCACCACCCCGTACTGACAGTCCTTGTGAGCCTTCATTGCCTTTTTGAACCCCAGGTAATAGTTGGAAAGTTTTTAAGACGTCTTTTTCTCCTAAAAAAGAAGGTAACTGTTTTACATCAGACATTTGTAAAGACAGCGTACTCGGGTCTTCATTGTCAGTGTTATGAACTTTTACTTCCTCCAAAAGCGTATTAGATGGCGTGAGCTCGACGATAAGATTTTGATTTGCTGTCAATAGCATTTTTTTTGAAAAACTTTGATAACCCACTTTCGAAAACTCCAGCTCATATTCCCGACTTGCATCAAGTTTGATGGAGTAAAAACCATAAACATTGGAAGTGGTTCCAATACGAGTATTTTTGACTCGAATGTGTACGTCGCTGAGGGATTCTTGACTTTTAGCTTCACGGACATAGCCACTTAAGGTCTGAGAAAGGCTTTGAAAGGTAGTTAATAGGAATAAAGCCCATAGATACAATTTGCGCATAGAAATATTAAAACTAAGTGTAAGTAGTATGTGTATGAAGCAAAGTTTGATGCTAAAATGACCGTTTACAAGCTTTTTAACATTTCAATTATTCTTTACAGGAATATTTCTACACGAAAGCGTACTTTTGCAACGTTTATACATACGTTATTACTACACAAATTAATTTAATCTCCAAACATTAATTCTATGCAATTCAGAGGTTCTATCGTCAAAAAAGTTCGTAAAGAAAAAGGTTTCAAACAATCACATCTGGCCGAGTTACTCGGTATGTCACAATCCTATTTATCGAAAATTGAAAATGACAGAGTATCTATGTCCGTCACTGACTTAGGAAGAATATCAACTGTGCTTGAATGTGAAGTAGGTAGGTTTTTTATCGCCAAGAAAAGACCTTAAGTAAAAAGACAAATAGGTGAAAAAGTAAAAGCTCATGCCAATTTCTTGACATGAGCTTTTATATAAACGGAGATTCAAGTAATTGTGCAAAATCAGATTTAAAATGCCTAGGCACAAGGCAACAGACACTAGGCAAAGAGTTTTAACATGCTTTTCACCAAAGCTCACCTCCAAAAGCCGATACCTGAAAGCCTAAAGACATTAAGCTATATGCCATAAGCATAAGTATTTCTCAATATCATGCATTTAATTTTTTGCCTAATGCCTACGGCTTATAGCCTAGAGCGTATTAATGCTATTTTATTTTGCATTCATACTTAAACAGCTCCTTCTTTCAATTTCTCTGCATTTTCAGCAATACGAAGGTTATCGATAAAATCGCCAATTTCACCATCCATTACTACAGGAAGGTTATAAACTGTATAACCAATACGGTGGTCGGTTACACGACCTTGCGGATAATTGTATGTACGGATTTTGTCAGAACGGTCACCTGATCCTACCATCGAGCGACGGTTACCTGCAATAGCCGACTGTTGTTTTTCTAATTCAATTTCATAAATACGTGAACGCAATACCGTCATTGCTTTCTCAAAGTTTTTGATTTGAGAACGCTCATCCTGACATTGTACTACCAAACCTGTTGGAAGGTGAGTTACACGTACCGCCGAATAAGTGGTGTTTACTGACTGACCACCCGCACCCGACGAACAGAAGGTATCTTTACGAATGTCGTTCATGTTGATTACAACATCTACTTCGTCTGCTTCGGGAAGTACCGCAACAGTTGCTGCCGAGGTATGGATACGACCTTGAGATTCGGTAGCAGGCACACGTTGTACACGGTGTACACCCGACTCAAATTTCATTTTACCATATACATCTTCGCCTTGTACACTTACGATAATCTCTTTGTAACCACCAGACGAAGCTTCGGTAAAGTCCATGATTTGGAACTGCCAGCCTTGGTTTGCGCAAAAGCGTTGGTACATACGGAAAAGGTCGCCTGCAAAAATACCAGCCTCGTCGCCACCTGTACCAGCACGAACTTCGAGAATGATATTTTTAGAATCGTTAGGATCTTTTGGAATTAGTAATTCTTTCAATACACTTTCCATTTCGTCTTTTTGAGGCAAAAGCTCTTCTAATTCAGCTTTGGCCATATCACGAAACTCTTCATCTTTTTCAGTAGCAATTACCTCTTTTGCAGACTCGATATTCGATAATACGTTTTGATAATCTTTGTATTGATTAACAATCTTTTCGAGGTCTTTATATTCTTTACTAATCGTCTTGAATTTCTTCATATCCGAAACGATTTCTGGTTGCGTAATTTGTTGAGCAACCTCTTCAAAGCGTTCTCGGATGGCTTCTAGTTGTTCTATCATTGGTTGTGGATGTTATATGTTTTATGAGCCAGTGAAGGAATAGTTAACTATTTTGTGTTCTGACCCA
This sequence comes from Cellulophaga sp. BC115SP, assembly GCF_009905545.1. Lineage (GTDB taxonomy): Bacteria > Bacteroidota > Bacteroidia > Cytophagales > Spirosomataceae > Flectobacillus > Flectobacillus rivi. Next base: position 67,031 of record NZ_JAAALB010000026.1, read on the forward strand.
ATTTATATTTCTCATTTTCAGGGTGCAAAGATACAAAATTCTTTCCCATAAAATAGGGGAAAAATGTGTGGTTATTGTCTAATGTACAGATACCTGCAAAAGAAAAGATGATTCTCTTGAATTTTGGTTCGTTAGAGATACATTTTTTCCTTCAGCTACACCTATTGGCTTTTGATTTTAATACATTGAAATAAACCTCTTAAAGATACATTTGTCTAATTGATACTAACTTCTTAATTGACTATCAAATATTTAAAGCTATGGAAAATCTAAAATTCAAAAAATATGGCCTCTTATTGGCTCTATTGATAGGACTTGCAACATTAGTGTCATCGTGTGTGACCCATGTACGCGGATATGATTATGGTTATCGCAGACCTTATTATGGTCGTCCAGCATATAGATATGTAGTTCCCCCTCCAAGAACTGTCATTGTTGTCCCAGACAGAGGACATTCGCGCTACTCATACCGTGGTAGACGTGGCAGATGGTAAAATACGATTGTGAATGTCTGATTTCAGAAATAAAGTCAAAAACTTCTTTTTACAGAATAAGTAATCAGTTTTGCCGAATGCCCACAGCCAAAAACTAAAACAAAAAAGCCTCTAAATCAATAGAGGCTTTTTTGTTTACTAGACTACGCTCTGTAGTATATTTGTAAAATGGCAAAACCATCGATATCGCAATGAAAAAACTAACATTTGGAATTGGGCTATTAGCCCTCATTACAGGCTTACAATCTTGTGATTTTAGCAAGAGAGTTGATACAACTGCGGCTGTAAAAGAACTCAAAGAAAGACAGGTAAAACGTATCAATAGCGCACAAATTACAGCGCAAGTAGATGATTGGGGGAAAAAAATAACACAGGATTTAAACAAAAGTTTAGTCAAAAATATCCTCGATGTTCGTGTTATCGATTCTTTGCAAAAAACGTATCGTATTGGTATCGAAATCGGAAGCCCAATCAAATTACAAAATCCAGCGTTGGGCAAAAAAGTGAATGAAATATTAGATGCGTATCAATACAATGCCGAAAATCATTTGCCTCAGATTGATAATATCCAAATGAGCGAAGACCAAGAACATTTGTATTTTACGTCTCCAGTTGTATTGGAAAATCAATTGAAAGGTATTTCAAAAACACAGTTGCAGGAACTTGTGACAAAAACAAAAATTGATAGTTTAGATTCTCGCAAAAAAGGAGATTTATTAGGTTTATGGGTAATCAAATTCTCTAAAAAAGATGTGATTAGATTGGTAGATGTAAAGCAACTAAGCAAACTCAACACCAAAATTGAGCAATAGGAATTAGGGCTGTATGAGGATTTGCAAACTATTGCGGATTTGGGATTTTTGATTTCGGAAATAGATTGACATATAATAGTTTTATAAAATATGAGTCTAAGAAAGCGGGCTATACTTCTGACATTCGAAATGTTTAGTTCTTGAAATTTTTCGCAGACCACGTAATAGCAGCAGATATGACTAAAAAGACAGAGGCACAAAGTGATATTACAACTTTGTGCCTCTGTCCCTGTTTACTTTCCCCTTACTTATATCTCATCCGCAATTTTACGGTCATTCGACAAGCGAGGGACTTTATTTTGACCTCCCAATTTACCTTGTGACTTCATGTAGTCGATAAAGGCATTTGGCGCTAAGGCTCTGATTTTGAGTCTTTGCAAAATATTTCCCGTAATCAAATCGTCGTAGTAGACGTTAAGCTGAGTAAGTTTTTCATCAAGATCATGGGCAAATGCTTCAAGGTTGTTTGGCGCTTTAGCAAATTCTACCAACCATTCATGATAAGGCAAACCGCCTTCTGGTGGTGTTACTTGTGGTGCAACCGTAAATTCTACTAATTCAACTTCAGGATGTTTTTGCATTGCATATTGCATGGCCTTTTCTACCTCTTCGCCAATAACGTGTTCTCCAAAAGCAGAAATAAAGTGCTTGATACGTCCTGAAACCACAATACGGTATGGATCGAGAGAAACAAATTTGACCGTATCTCCAATCGAATAGCCCCACAAACCTGCATTGGTATTCATAATGAGGGCATAGTTTACCCCTAATTCTACTTCGCCAATATGTAACCTGCGAGGGTTTGGTTTGAAATAATCTTCTGCTGGAATAAATTCGTAAAATACGCCAGAGTTTAAGAGTAACAACAAACCTTCTGCTTTTTGAGAATCCTGATAGGCGATGAATCCTTCTGAGGCGGGATAGGTTTCGATAGAATCTACTTTTTTGCCAATAGATTCAAATAATTTGGCACGATAAGGCTCAAAATTTACCCCACCGTATACAAAGACTGAAAAATCAGGAAATACATCTTTGATTTTTTTGCCAGTGCGAGCCTGAATACGGTCAAAGTACATTTGTACCCAAGGTGGAATCCCCGAAATCAAGGACATATTTTCAGGAAGTGTTTCATCAATAATTTTATCAAGCTTGGCTTCCCAATCGTCCATGCAATTGGTATCGTAGCTTGGTAATTGATTACTTCTCAAATAATCAGGCACATGGTGGTTCACAATCCCCGATAAACGACCTACATGAATACCATGTTTCATCGTCATTTCGGGCGAACCAGAAAGGAATATTAATTTTTTGTCAAGAAATGAAGAATTACCTGTTTCGTGGACATAACTCAATAAAGCATCACGAGCGCCATTGATATGAAAGCCAATAGATTCTTTCGAAATAGGAATGTATTTTACTCCAGATGTTGTGCCAGATGTTTTGGCAAAATACAAGGGTTTGTCTGGCCACAAAATATCTGACTCGCCAGCTACGACTTTCTCCACATAGCTTTTTAGTCCTTCGTAATCATGGATAGGTATATTTTTCTTAAATTGCTCATAATCATTGATTTCTGAGAATTTGTGGTCTTTGCCAAAAAGCGTACTCGAAGCTTGTTGGACCAACGACTTCATGAGGTTTAGTTGTGTTTCAACGGCATTTTTCTCCCATTTTTTTCGTTGATTAATCACAAAAGCAGCAAAAGGTTTTGCCAAAAAGGCTCTTATTCCCATAATAATTCTTGAAAAGTGCGTAATGAAATTTATTCAATTTACATCTTAAATGTCATTCGGTGCAAGGGAGTTGTTCCAAATTCCTGAATAGCCTTACGATGTTTTGGGGTAGGATACCCTGCATTTTGTTCCCAACCGTAATGTGAGTAAGTTTGAGCCAATTCTGTCATCAAATCATCTCGAAAAGTCTTAGCTAATACAGAAGCTGCAGCTATACTGAGAAATTTGGCATCACCTTTGACAATACAAGTATGAGGAATCATCGGATAGTTAGGAAAGCGATTTCCATCTATCAGCAAATGTTCTGGTCGTATTTGTAATTGGTCAACTGCCAAATGCATGGCCTTCATACTTGCCTTGAGAATATTTATTTGGTCGATTTCGATATTAGATACTTCTGCCACTGCCCACGCCAAGGCATCGCGCTGAATGTCTAAACGAAGTAATTCACGTTGTTTTTTGCTGAGTTGCTTCGAATCATTTAAGAGTTCGTGTTCGTAATATTTGGGTAAAATTACTGCCGCCGCCACCACAGGACCAGCCAAACATCCACGTCCAGCTTCGTCGAGCCCTGCCTCGATTAGAGATTCATTGTAAAAGCTTTTGAGCATAGTCTTTGCATTGTTGAGATACAAATTTATAAAACTATCTCAATTCCCTAGAGCTTTGAAGCAGATTATGCCTTAAACTACCCCAAATGGCAGTTTTTGGTAAAAGCATAACCCCCATTTTCGCCATAGATTCATGAAAAAATAAGGTTAATCATATAAGAAAAATCCAATCCTTGCTTGGCATGATTTATGCTTTAATTGGATTGGGAAGGTGTTTTCAATCGATTAGAAATGAAGATTCTAGGCCTTTTGAGGCACTTCTTTTACAACCCCCCATTAACACAATGCCTAAAGTTAAAAAGAAATTATTTGTACTGATTTTGAGCCTGATACAGAGTGCAACTGTTTGGTCTCAAAATAGTAATTCCTTACTCAAAGATGCTACTCGACATTTTGAGGTGTCTAGTTTTGTGACTGCGATACCCAAATTTGAACAAGTTCTTCAAAATAACCCTCAAAAACTTAGTACTTCCGAACGTTTGTCTGCGCTTTTACAATTGGCTTACAGTTACAAAGCCGTAGGTAAATTTGAAAATTCGGAGCAAACCTACCGTAAAGCATTTGATATTCCTGCCACAATTTCAGGTGACCAACTGAAATCATATTTGTATTTTGCACAAGTTTTAGTACAAAATAATAAATTCAAGGAAGCGCAAGAATGGTTTGAAAAGTACAATAATTTGTCGGCTTCACTTCGCGACGATGCACGCCAGTATCAGCCATCAACGGTAGCCAGAATATCCAATGACCCTTTTACCCAAAATGGTAGATATTTGGTCGAATACCTTGATTTTAATACCACCCGACCAGAGTTTAGTCCTATGTATTTTAAAAACGGATTAGTTTTTTGTTCAGGAAAAGGCACAGGTAGCAGTTTGGTTGGTAATAAAGGCTTTCTGGATTTGTATTACATCAGCGATATTAATAAAGTTACGGGTGTTTCGGAAGAAGCATTAAATGCTCCCAAACAAAAAGCTGTCAAAACAGGCCCTTCAAAATTAGGAAAGGATTTTTATACAAGGGTAACCGCCAATGACTCCAAAACCGTCAACTATTTTGAGTCAATTCCAGCTGAAACAGTAGTGTCAAAACCAACGACTAAAGGACAAATAGCAGAATCAGAGGTTTTTAGTAAAACATTGAATACTAAATTTCACGAAGGACCAGCTACTTTTAGCAGTGATTTTTCAAAAATTATTTTTACTAGAAATAACTTCAATGAAGGCTCTCAAGGTAGAAGCGAAGATAATGTAACCAAATTAAAGTTATATATCGCCGAGCTAAGTGAATCGGGATGGAGCGAAGCAACAGAGTTACCTTTTAATGGAGATGATTTTTCGACAGCACACCCTGCTTGGTCAAAAGATGGTCGTTATTTGTACTTTTCTTCCGACCGTAAAGGTGGACAGGGCGGTATGGATATTTGGGTGGTAGAATATAAAGATAATAAATGGGGAACGCCTGTCAATCTGGGTAAAGAAGTAAATACGAAGGGTACAGAAGTCTTTCCGTTCGTAGACGAAAGAGGTAATGTTTATTTTGCTTCAGATGGCTTGAAAGGCGCTGGAGGATTAGATATTTTTATCGTATCTACTCAAAACGGACTTCCTAACCGTTCACCGTTGAATATTGGAGAACCTTTTAATTCAGAAAATGATGATTTTGGTATTATCACTGATGGGCAGAGGTTAAATGGGTACTTTAGTAGCGATAGACGAAGAGGTGACGACGACGATATTTACCGTTTTACTAAAACACCAGATGTGTATGATTGTCGCCAGATGTTGCTAACAATCGTGGAGGGTGAAACCAAAACTCCTATTGCTAAGGCAGAAGTGAGCCTTTTGGCGAAGGGTGGTTCAGAAGAAAAGCTGTTAACCAACGAATCTGGACAAACACAATTTTGTGTCAATCGTGATACTGATTATGTGATTTCGGTAAAAAGAGAGGGCTATAATACGAATGTATTAGGGTTTTCGACCAAAGGAGAATCTGATAATGCTCCTTCTGCCATGGATATTCCTTTACGAAAACAAGGTGGTCCTATTGTGACGCAGCCAGAGGTACAACCTAAAAATGCTCCTCCTGTAGAAATCGTTCAACCAACTGATACCACTAAAACTGAAAAAGTATCACAGTTGAAAGGGATTGTTAAAACCGAAATCGAGAAAACTCCCATTGAAGGCGTACTCGTAACTTTTATTAATGAGTGCAATGGTTCCAAACAACAAGTAATCACAGGACCCGACGGGGTATATGCTTTTGATATGGAAGAGGGTTGTGATTATACCCTTGAGGTATCGAAAGACGGCTATGGAACTACTGTTAATAAAATTAGTAAAGTAATTAAGAAAGCTAAACCAAAGGTGGTTTCTCAAGATTTAGGTTTGTTTAAAGAAGGAGACTTAATTACTATTGACAATATCTATTACGATATGGGTAGTGCCAAAATTAGAAAAGATGCTGCTCGAGAATTAGATAAACTCGCCGCAACTTTGATGAAAAACCCAAGTATGATTATCGAATTAGGCTCTCATACTGATAGTAGAGGCGATGCTCAGGAAAACCTCAATTTATCTTCAAAGCGTGCGCAAGCCGCTGTTGATTATATTGCTAGCAAAGGTGTTGAACGTAATAGAATGTTAGCCAAAGGATATGGCGAGTCATTATTGGTAAATGGTTGTTCTGATGGCGTTAGCTGCACCGAACGCGAACATCAAAAAAATAGAAGAACCACTGTAAAGGTCATCAAAGCCAAAACGGAATAGAAGAGAAGGGGTAAAAAATATGTTATATCATCCCTAATCGAATGAGTGATTATTTTAAAATTTGTAACAGTAGAGACGCAATCATTGCGTCTCAAGTCAAATTAGATATAGCGTAAGAGTATCAACGTAAACATGAGTCATTCCTAATTTCAACATTTAGGTTATTTCTTAATTGTTTGTAAAAAAGGCGTTCGAAAAACTAATTTCGAACGCCTTTTTTGATAGTATCATTCAAAATGATACCTCTTTAAACGCAAGTATTGCGTCTCTACTAGTAAAATTTAATCACTTATTCGGTCAATCACTAACTCACTCAAAAAGTAAGCTGCGCAATCACTAGTCCACCGATAATAGCACCAATGATAGGACCTACTACAGGTACCCAAGCATATTGCCAATCAGAACCACCTTTACCCGCAATGGGTAAAATCGCATGAGCAATTCGAGGCCCTAAATCTCTAGCAGGGTTAATCGCATATCCTGTTGTACCACCTAATGACAAGCCAATAGCCCAAACTAATAAACCTACTACGTAAGGTCCCAATTGATTTGGTACACTTGGTAAAGCTCCCAGAACAATAATGAGCAAAAGTGTTCCTAATAGCTCACTCATTACGTTAGCGATAGGTTTATTGATAGCGGGAGATGTCGAAAAACAAGCCAGCTTCAAACCAGCATCTTCTGTTTTTTCCCAATGTGGATGATAGTGAATCCATACCAATGTTGCTCCCAAAATTCCTCCTAAAATCTGAGCCAATATAAATGAGCCAGCATTTGACCAGTCGCCAGATTTACAGGCCATGGCTACTGTTACAGCAGGGTTGAGGTGTGCCGCTGGACTCCCAAACGCCGTAGATACAAAGATTCCTATGGTAACTGCCATTGCCCAACCAGTGGTAATGACCATCCAGCCAGCGTTTTCGCCTTTGGAGTGTTTAAGTAAAACATTGGCTACTACGCCATTGCCAAGATAAATTAAAACTGCTGTTCCGATTAGTTCGCCAAGAAAAGCTGAATGCATAGTCAAATAGTTTGATTTAGATGATTGGATAGTTGAATATAAGTTGAGTTTTGTAGGGAATAGTGATTAGGCTTTTTCATATAATAAAGGTTATTTGCCGAAAGCCTACATCTGAAATTCAATTCCCTAAACTTTACATTACTAAAACATAAAATATCTTTTATTTACTTGTACAAATAAAAGAAAAATTTAATTAAAAGGTAGGCTTTGAAATGGGAATCGTGGGTATTTAATTTGCCTTGATGTTTAACTTTCGAAAAAGCTGTATTTTTGAGAGAAAACACTAGAAACGAAATATACCCCTTGAAAAAGGATTATTGATATGAGAGAAGATTATTTGAAAGGTAATAAGGAAAACCTTTCATCTGTGGAGAAAGAAATCGAACGTGCCTTGCGTCCGCTTTCGTTTGATGATTTTACAGGACAAGATAAGGTATTAGAAAACCTTAAGATTTTTGTAACGGCTGCCAAACAAAGGGAGGAAGCCCTCGATCACGTATTGTTGCACGGTCCTCCTGGATTGGGTAAAACTACGCTATCGAATATCGTGGCCAATGAGTTGGAGGCAAATATCAAAATTACCTCAGGTCCTGTGCTCGATAAACCTTCTGATTTGGCAGGTTTGTTAACCAATCTCCAGCCGTTTGACGTTCTGTTTATTGACGAAATTCACCGACTGAACCCCATTGTAGAAGAATATCTTTATTCTGCGATGGAGGATTATAAGATTGATATTTTGCTAGATTCTGGGCCAAATGCTCGAAGTGTGCAAATTTCCCTCAATCCATTTACCTTGATTGGCGCTACTACGCGTGCAGGTCTGTTGACTGCGCCTTTGCGTGCTCGTTTTGGTATCAATGCCCGTTTGGAATATTATGATGCCAAATTGTTGACCACAATCGTACAACGTTCTTGCCATATTTTAGGTATGCCTATCGACGACGCTGGCGCTTATGAAATTGCTCGTCGTAGTCGAGGTACACCACGTATTGCCAACAATCTTCTCCGTCGTACACGTGATTTTGCTCAGGTAAAAGGTAATGGTCGTATTACGGTAGATATTGCAGAAATGGCATTGTCAGCACTTGATGTTGACCAAAATGGTCTTGATGAAATGGATAATAGAATTTTGTCGACCATTATCGAAAAATTCAAAGGCGGTCCTGTTGGGCTTTCGACCATCGCTACAGCCTGTGGCGAGGAGGCCGAAACCATTGAAGAAGTATATGAACCATTCTTGATTCAAGAAGGATTTTTGAAAAGAACTTCTCGTGGACGTGAGGCTACCGAAAAAGCGTATGTTCATTTAGGAATTGTACCAAAGTACCGTGCTGGCGAGCTGTTTTAAAGATAAGGTCGAAAGAAAATCACTTCTTTCGACCTTGTTTTTTATCCCTAAATGCTACCAAACTCCCCTCAAATTGTCAAATTTCCCATTTTTTTGCTCCCTACCCCTAAGATTTGCCCTTCCATGATAGGAGCCTTTACTTTGTGTCATCGGTTCCACAACGGCAACCTCACAAATTGAAATTCTTATTAAAAATCTCTCAATACATCATGGAAAAGTTTCTTACAGCAGTTTTGATTTTACACATTGTCTCTGGCTTGACCGCTTTAGTAGTTGGACTAATAGCGATGTTTACGCCTAAGGGAAGTCCTAAACATACACTTTGGGGACGTATCTACTATTATGCAATGATGGTGGTGGCAATCACAGCGGTATTGAGATTCAAAAATGAAACACGTTTAGTTTTCCTGACTTGTATTGCGGTATTTAGTTTCTACAATACTTTTACAGGTCGTAGATTGGTATTAGTGGGTCGTAAAAATAATTGGCAAGCACAAGACTGGGTGGCTGCATTGATTACAGTAGTTTCAGGTATTGTGATGATTGCTTATGGTATTTGGGCTTATCAACAAGGGGTTACTTTTTACTTTGTGCTATTTGGATTGTTTGGATTGTTCTCGTTGATTATCGCTATTTCAGATATTTTGACATTTATAGGAAAAATCAATCAACCTTGGATGCTCAATCATATTAGCCGTATGGGAGGTTCTTATATCGCTACAGTAACAGCATTTTTGGTAGTGAATAATCATAATGTATTACCGTCACTAGTCGCTTGGATTGGTCCAGGGGTTATAGGAGGTGTGATTATAGGTAGAGTAAGAAGAAAATATAAGCTAAAAATGCAGAAAGCTTAATTTGGATGAATAGGCTTGAAGTGGGTTTATCCGAAAATAAGAAATATAAGTCGTTCCTGTAAAGACCTCTTATTTGTGTTTAATGGAATTCATTGGGTTGATTATCATGCTTTTCAATTAGGGTGCGACTTAAGTCGCACCCTAATTGAAAAGTACTCAAATGTTAGGTATTTATTGACCATTATCAAAACAGGCGTTCGAAAACTCATTTCGAACGCCTGTTTTGATAATGTATTTATGAATGATACAGTTGTAGATTTGAAGAATAATCATTCAACCACTAAATCATAATTCACTAAACTGGAAATAACATTTCTAACGTTCAAACAAAAGTCTTTGACCTGTTTTACTTTCGTCGAATGCGCCATTTTCGTAAGCCAAGTGTCCTGATACAATCGTATGTGTCACTTTAGAACGAAGTGTAGTGCCCTCTAGTGGTGACCAACCGCACTGGTATAGTACGTTTTCTTTCGATACTGTTACTTCATCATTCAAGTCTACCAACACCAAATCTGCCCAATAACCTTCACGGATATAACCTCTTTTCGAGATTTGGAAACAGTCTGCTACAGCGTGAGACATTTTTTCAGCGATTTTTTCTAAAGAGATTTTACCTTCTTTATAAAACTCTAACATCAACTGTAATGGGTGTTGTACCAATGGCAAACCCGAAGGTGATGACCAATAAGGATTTTGTTTTTCTTCCCAAGTATGTGGTGCGTGGTCGGTTGCGATTACATCAATGCGGTCATCGAGCAAGGCTGCCAACAATTGTTGTTTATGACCATCAGCTTTTACGGCAGGATTACATTTGATTTGGTTACCCAATGTTTCATAATCACGAGCATCAAACCAAAGGTGATGAACACAAACCTCCGAAGTGATTTTCTTATCTTTTAAGGGAATATCATTACGGAATAAATGCGTTTCTTCGCCTGTTGTGATGTGAAGAATATGCAAGCGAGCACCATGTTGTTGTGCCAACTCAATCGCCATTGAAGACGATTTGATACAAGCTTCCACATTACGGATTTCAGGATGAACTCTTGGGTGTGGATTATCTCCGTATTTCTCTTTGTAAAGCGCCGAATTTGCACGAACAGTAGCCTCATCTTCGCAGTGCGTAGCAATTAAAGTTGGGCTATTCGAGAAAATATTTGTTAACGTTTTCTCATTGTCTACCAACATATTTCCTGTTGATGAACCCATGAAAACTTTGATACCACAAATATTTTGAATATTAGTTTTGAGAACTTCCTCGATATTGTCGTTTGAAGCACCCATATAAAAAGAATAGTTCGCCAAAGAGGTACGAGCAGCAATGTCGTATTTGTCTTGGAGTAATTCTTGAGTAAGGGCGTTCGGAACGGTATTAGGCATTTCCATAAAAGTGGTTACGCCACCCGCCACACCTGCACGAGCCTCAGAATGAATACATGCTTTGTGGGTAAGACCTGGCTCACGGAAGTGCACTTGGTCGTCGATTACGCCTGGTAAGAGGTATTTGCCTGTCGCATCAATGGTTTTGTCGGCTGAGATTCCGCTTAAATTAGTGCCAATTTGGTCGATAAAACCATCTTTTACTAAAATGTCAGCAACTTGAATTTTGCCTTCGTTGACAACTTGAGCATTGAGGATTAGAATAGAGCTCATGGAGGAAAAAATTAAGGAGTTATGAGTGTGGCAACAAAATTACCCATAACTCATAACTCCTTGCTAATTTTTTTTGAAAAAACTCAAAATCTAACTTCAGTCTAATGCCAAACTTTGCTTTGTCTGCACATGATGTTTGGCAAAGAACAATACCTATTTTACTTCCAATACCTTAAACTCTGTACGACGGTTCATTTGGTGTTCTTCTTCGGTACACTCTACGCCGTCGGCACATTTGTTAACCAACTGTGATTCGCCATATCCTTTGGCTACGATACGAGCGCGTGAGATACCTTTCGAAATAATATATTCAACCGCAGAATCAGCACGGCGTTGACTTAATTTTTGGTTGTAATCCGTCGAAGCACGTGAATCCGTATGCGAACCTAACTCCAATTTAATGGTTGGGTTATCTTGTAATATCTGAACGATTTTGTCCAACTCCACACTCGCATCATTGCGAATATTTGATTTATCTAAATCGTAATAAATGGGGGCAATATGGAAAAGTTTCGTGATTTCTTTACCAACTTCTGGCTTATCGAGAGAGATATTGACGTAATAAGTCGTATCGTTTTCGGCTTTAGTCAATTTTTCTAAAGGAACTTCTTTTCCAATCATGGTAAAAGGCTCACGCTTGATGAAATAACCTTTTTTATCTGTTACAAGCGTATATGACTTTCCTGCCTCAACTCTGATTTTACCAAAACTGCCATCAGCTTTAGTAAAAACTTCTTCCAGTGCTTGTTGGCTTTCGTTGTCCAAAATAGCTACACGTACCGAATCTAGCCCTTCATTTTTAACGTCGCTCACGACGCCTGCCAAAAAGTAACGAATGGTTTTCTTAGCGGGATCTTTTTGTGCTACAATAGGAGGGGTTTCTTGGTATTTTTTGCCTGGCTGAGTATTTTCATAATAGTAGATATCGTCGTCACCTTTACCACTATCACGATTTGAGGCAAAATACCCTTTCGTTGAATCAATCGCTACAAGCCCAAAGTCATCAAATCGAGAGTTGAGAGGCAAGCCTAAATGCTCTACCTGAATTTCTCCATTTTTACGAGTAGCTATATATAAATCCAAACCACCTAAGCCTGGGTGTCCGTCAGAAGCAAAATATAACTTTCCATCGGCAGATACATAAGGGAACATTTCATCGCCAGCCGTATTGATGTCGGCACCCATATTGATCGCACGTCCAAAACGACCTGCATTGTCAATATTGGCTCTGTACAAATCCAAGCCACCCTTACCTCCAGCACGGTTTGAGCTAAAATACAAGGTCCGACCATCATTAGAAAACGACGGGCTACCATCCCAAGCCAATGAGTCAGAGACAGAAATCAATTCTGGCTCACTCCAAACACCATCATTTAGCTTAGAAATATACAAGTCTACATCTGGAGATTGGTCAGAACGCTTTCCTGTATTACCACGAGCAAACACCATTGTTTTGCCATCACGTGTAAAGGCTGGAGTGCCTTCGTTGGCATTATCCTTAAAGATATTGGTACTAAACAAGCGAGGAGTTCCTACTTCAGTTGGGCTATTGAGTGGAGCACGATAAAGACCAAGATAAGGTAAGCCATTGTTTTTATAGGTTAACTCTTTGCGAGAAGCCGTAAAAATCAAATCTTTATCAATCAAAATTGGAGAAAATTCTGAGCCAGACGAGTTGATACTTACAGGTTGAATCTCGATAAAAGTCTTTTTGTTGGCAAGTGCCAAAACTTCAGGGAGCATATCCAACTCAGCAATAGCTTTGTTTTTGAACTCCTTGCTAGGTACGCCCGAAAGATATTTCTCAAGGTTTTTAGCGGCATCCTCATATTTGCCTTGTGCTTTTTGTGCATAGGCTAAATGGAAACGAATATCGTTTTCACGACTACCGGCCGTCAAGGCTTTCTCATAATATTCGCCTGCCTGAAGCATGCGGTTAGAAAGACGATATGACTCAGCAATCAAAAATGCGGATTTGGCAGTTTCGTAATTGGCAGAGCTCGATTTTTGAAACTCCTTGATTGCCAATTCATATTCTCCGTTTTCAAACTTTTTCTGTCCTTTCTTAAACGACTGTAAAGCCGAGTTACAGCTCCCGAGCATCAATACTGTGGACAATAAGTATATTGAGGTACGAAGTTTTTGCATATAGAAATAGATTTTTTGTAACGGCGATAGGCTTTAGGCCACTTAAATTAGAAAAGAATTTTAAACTTTTTGTTTATTTCTTACAGACTTATTTTTGGTAAAGACACAATCCAAGCAAAAATCGTTGACAGCTTATGTAGAAAAAGAAAAAGTTTTACGATACAACTATATTCCTCTTGGACAAGAAACTTCATTTACACTAAGACCGTGATTTTCATTTAATAAGTAAGGAGCTAGATGCCCATGCTATTGTTTTTCAACAATATCATAACAAGACAATCCTAACTATTTACGAATTTAGGTACTTTGACCGTTTATTAAACGAATTTTAGCTGAAAATGATTGTACTTATATGATATAAGTATTGTTAAACCTTTCAGAATGAGTAAAATAGGGGTTTTTGAAAAATATAAAAAATTGTACTTTCAAAAGTTGGGATTTATCATAAAAAATATTGTACCTTTGCACCCCGAGTTTAATAGTTAGAATGATAAGTGTTCTAATAGTCAGTAGGTTACAAGGCTATGGCCTTTTGTTTTTATTATTAAACAAAACGAAGTTTAATAATTTGATTACAGCAGTGATGTTGCAATTTTTTAACAAATCAAAAAGATGAGAAAGAGAATTCAAAAAGAAGAATTTAGTCCTGAAAGAAGAGAACAATCACGTACGAGAAGAGAAGAATTAAAGCGTGAATTAAGAGGTGAAGCTCCTGCTAAAAACGAGCGCTACTCAGATAAAAAATCATTTGACTCAAACGAGTCGCGTCCTGCCCGCAAAGATTTCAAACCAAATTTCGAGAAAAAAGATTTTAACCGTGACGACTCACGTCCACGTCGTGAAGGTGGCTTCAATGGCGAAAAGCGTGAATTCCGTCCAAAATTTGAAGATAAAGGTCGTGGCTTTGAAAAGCGTGACTTCAACCGTGACGACTCACGTGGTCCACGTCGTGAAGGCGGTTTCAATGGCGAAAAGCGTGAATTCCGTCCAAAATTTGAAGATAAAGGTCGTGGCTTTGAAAAACGTGACTTCAACCGTGACGACTCACGTGGTCCACGTCGTGAAGGCGGTTTTAATGGTGAAAAACGTGAATTCCGTCCAAAATTCGAAGATAAAGGTCGTGGCTTTGAAAAGCGTGACTTCAACCGTGACGACTCACGTGGTCCACGTCGTGAAGGCGGTTT
>NZ_JAAALB010000027.1 GCF_009905545.1 Cellulophaga sp. BC115SP
ACGATTAAAGGTTTTCTTGATGGAAGCCTTGCAACCAGCTTTCGCATGTTTCAATTCCTGCATGGTACGATTAAAGGGCGCTTATTGCCGTCCTGAAACTCCACGATTAGTGCACAGTTTCAATTCCTGCATGGTACGATTAAAGGTACTGGTGCAAGTTCATTTACAGATATTTCAAAGTGTTTCAATTCCTGCATGGTACGATTAAAGGGCACCAGAAGCTTTGGGCAATTTGGCTGCATTGCCTGTTTCAATTCCTGCATGGTACGATTAAAGGGTTAAAAGGGTCATAGACATAAGCCAGCCCATTATGTTTCAATTCCTGCATGGTACGATTAAAGGATCGACTTTCTTTTGTAAGCCATTGTCTTTTAATACTGTTTCAATTCCTGCATGGTACGATTAAAGGTAATCGAACACTCACTATTAACTTCGTTTTTCTCGTTTCAATTCCTGCATGGTACGATTAAAGGAAAAGAGTAGGCGTAAATTTTTAAACATTTAGTATTAGTTTCAATTCCTGCATGGTACGATTAAAGGATTGGGTACTTATGGCATTGCTAACCGTAACGACCCGTTTCAATTCCTGCATGGTACGATTAAAGGTCGGTACGTCAGCGACAGACAAGAAAACGGCAGACTTGTTTCAATTCCTGCATGGTACGATTAAAGGCTTTACTTTTTGAACTAACTAAACATTTTATGCCAGTTTCAATTCCTGCATGGTACGATTAAAGGATCTTGACAAGCCTTTCCCATTTGTCAAAAATAAATGTTTCAATTCCTGCATGGTACGATTAAAGGAGACCGAAACACAAGCCAAACGAGCACTAACGGCCATGTTTCAATTCCTGCATGGTACGATTAAAGGAAGCAGTCGTTTAATAACTTGCTACGCACTAGGTAGTTTCAATTCCTGCATGGTACGATTAAAGGCGGCTCTGTAGGTAAGTCACACACTACATAAGAGTGTTTCAATTCCTGCATGGTACGATTAAAGGACAGCAATGGCCAGAATGTTCGCTAGTGGCTTACATGAGTTTCAATTCCTGCATGGTACGATTAAAGGTCGCAGGATTTGCTTTGGTATCGTGTCCAGTCTGACAGTTTCAATTCCTGCATGGTACGATTAAAGGCATTTTAAACCGTATTGAAAAACATTTTAAAAGCCGAGTTTCAATTCCTGCATGGTACGATTAAAGGTAAAGTGTTCTTTCCAAGAATGCCGTCTATTTTTTGTTTCAATTCCTGCATGGTACGATTAAAGGCTTTTCATCTAGTTCTTTATTAGGTTGGATATTCAAGTTTCAATTCCTGCATGGTACGATTAAAGGTGTTCCTAGCTTCAAAATCAGCAATATTATTAACGTTTCAATTCCTGCATGGTACGATTAAAGGGAAGTGCAGATAACATCGAAGCTGGGGGGAATATATAGTTTCAATTCCTGCATGGTACGATTAAAGGTTACTTGCTTTTGTCTTAATCGCTATTGGTATTCCGTTTCAATTCCTGCATGGTACGATTAAAGGTATTTAGTTTAAGGGTAAATTTTCCAAGTAATCTTGTTTCAATTCCTGCATGGTACGATTAAAGGTAATCATGAAAAGACCTGCCTTTTGCATGGTGCCGTGTTTCAATTCCTGCATGGTACGATTAAAGGGCTTGTTTATGGCATTCAAGTCTGAGCCAATACCGTTTCAATTCCTGCATGGTACGATTAAAGGCTACGTGAAAGAACTAATTGAGGCGTTCCGTGACAGTTTCAATTCCTGCATGGTACGATTAAAGGGCAAAATTCGTATCTGCAAGTCCAGTTCAATTGATTGGGTTTCAATTCCTGCATGGTACGATTAAAGGCGAGCGATAAAAATGTATAGAGTACGTCCAAAATAGTTTCAATTCCTGCATGGTACGATTAAAGGTGCACATGCAAATCAACTTCTTGTGCATTTTGAGGCGTTTCAATTCCTGCATGGTACGATTAAAGGATGCTAGGTAAAAATGACAAGCTTTCAATTGAAGATTAGTTTCAATTCCTGCATGGTACGATTAAAGGAAGAAATTAAGCCTCTACAGCTAAAAAGTCTGCCTGTTTCAATTCCTGCATGGTACGATTAAAGGCTTATACACGTGCAACGATGATAGTAGGGTAATTGAGTTTCAATTCCTGCATGGTACGATTAAAGGTGTTTACAGGGATTTATTTAAAGAGTTTCCAGACTGTTTCAATTCCTGCATGGTACGATTAAAGGCCATTCTGGTCGAATAGGATAACACCTTTTACCTTGTTTCAATTCCTGCATGGTACGATTAAAGGGGTGCTGGGAGCTCTAAAATTGTCATTTCAACACCGTTTCAATTCCTGCATGGTACGATTAAAGGTATTCAATCAAAAACGGTTTGTTTCAAAATTAATAGCGTTTCAATTCCTGCATGGTACGATTAAAGGAACATAAAATTGGAGACGATAGAAGAAAATAGATTAGTTTCAATTCCTGCATGGTACGATTAAAGGAAATACCCTTGTTTTTTGACAGAAGAAAGACCAAGATGTTTCAATTCCTGCATGGTACGATTAAAGGTCCATCAATACAGTGCTTTTACCTCTCTGTGAGTTAGTTTCAATTCCTGCATGGTACGATTAAAGGAGGAATATACCAAGTGTAAACGTGTGAACTTGTTTCGGTTTCAATTCCTGCATGGTACGATTAAAGGGGTAGCAAAGGTGGAGTAACTGTTCGGACTGCGAAAAAGTTTCAATTCCTGCATGGTACGATTAAAGGACAGTTATAACAAGCAGTTTATCGAAGGCACAACGATGTTTCAATTCCTGCATGGTACGATTAAAGGTCGACCAAGCGGGCGTTTCTGTCAAAATCATTAGAGCGTTTCAATTCCTGCATGGTACGATTAAAGGTTGTAAGTATAGTAAAAGAAGGACGTCCCAACATCGCGTTTCAATTCCTGCATGGTACGATTAAAGGTTTAGTTTTGCGGGCTTCAGTAAGGAAATTACTGCGTTTCAATTCCTGCATGGTACGATTAAAGGTTGTATAATTCGCTTGTAAAAAATTCACCTTCAACCGGTTTCAATTCCTGCATGGTACGATTAAAGGAGGACGAAAAGGTAGCTGAAATTGCCAGAAAAAAAGCGTTTCAATTCCTGCATGGTACGATTAAAGGATTAAGTGTATCGAAATCTATAATCAGGCTCTTTCGTTTCAATTCCTGCATGGTACGATTAAAGGATACCTTTTTTTCAGGATTGGCTTTTATAGGATTATGTTTCAATTCCTGCATGGTACGATTAAAGGCCGAACCTGTTGTATAACTAGCAAGTTTAATATTCTGTTTCAATTCCTGCATGGTACGATTAAAGGAATGAGTGCCATCTACAATCACGACGAAATATTTATGTTTCAATTCCTGCATGGTACGATTAAAGGGAAATACTAAGAAATATCATTGAACATAGTCAAAGGTTTCAATTCCTGCATGGTACGATTAAAGGGAATTAGAAATCGGTGGTGTCTACACTGGAGAGATGTTTCAATTCCTGCATGGTACGATTAAAGGAAAATACTATTACCAAGATCATCCGTTGCACCAATGTTTCAATTCCTGCATGGTACGATTAAAGGATATGATTACATCATTGACTACACAGATACAATGTGTTGTTTCAATTCCTGCATGGTACGATTAAAGGAAGATTTAATGGTTGATTTGAACCAGGAGCAAATGTAGTTTCAATTCCTGCATGGTACGATTAAAGGAGCGGAAACGTGCTAATAGTCCCAGTAATAGGCACGAGTTTCAATTCCTGCATGGTACGATTAAAGGTACAGTGATTTTGCCATAATAGAGGACATCGTACTGTTTCAATTCCTGCATGGTACGATTAAAGGTTGCCAGGGTGGGTTACATAGAATACCTTGAGTAGTTGTTTCAATTCCTGCATGGTACGATTAAAGGACGTTTTACGGTTTTGGCTTGTTCCTTAGTGAAAGTGTTTCAATTCCTGCATGGTACGATTAAAGGTTGTACAAGGAAAAGCAGCTCTTTCCTGGACAAATCATGTTTCAATTCCTGCATGGTACGATTAAAGGCGGCGCTCAAGACTTTCACCAGCTTTCAGCTCAAGCTGTTTCAATTCCTGCATGGTACGATTAAAGGGTGGCAAAAAAATTTTCAAGCAGGCATTTATTTACAAGAGTTTCAATTCCTGCATGGTACGATTAAAGGCGACAGACGAGGCGATGGAGGCTATTGAAAACCAGTTTCAATTCCTGCATGGTACGATTAAAGGCATTGTATTTAAAAGCTGATAATGCACATACGGTAAGGTTTCAATTCCTGCATGGTACGATTAAAGGCAAAGGAGTAAAAAGCAAGTCGATAGGCATTGTCACGTTTCAATTCCTGCATGGTACGATTAAAGGAACAGGACAAAATCCGATAAGTTACAGTGATTTGTTGTTTCAATTCCTGCATGGTACGATTAAAGGTGTACTTCTTGTTTAGGGTAGTCAATCCAGTAACCAAGTTTCAATTCCTGCATGGTACGATTAAAGGTTTTTGCAAACTTTCTTCTAATTGGGTGATTGAATCAGTTTCAATTCCTGCATGGTACGATTAAAGGAGAATAGAACTAGTAAAGCAATTTGTTTTTTCATTTGTTTCAATTCCTGCATGGTACGATTAAAGGCTAGTACTGGTGGAACAGGCTATTTGGCTTTAGACGGTTTCAATTCCTGCATGGTACGATTAAAGGATGTAGATACAAATATTATTACTTGTATGTCATTGAAGTTTCAATTCCTGCATGGTACGATTAAAGGAGGTTTCTAAGTGCTTCTTCGAAATACCCTGCTTAGGTTTCAATTCCTGCATGGTACGATTAAAGGTGGCTCTCGAAAAGACATTTGCAGTTTGACAATTCCTGTTTCAATTCCTGCATGGTACGATTAAAGGGATCTAGTCCGCCATCCATCGTCGCTTTGGAAAATTCTGTTTCAATTCCTGCATGGTACGATTAAAGGAAAAAAGGCAATCAGTTCCATGTTCTGCACTCTTACAGTTTCAATTCCTGCATGGTACGATTAAAGGGATTGAATGTAGCTTTGTTCCATTTCTGAAACTTTGTTTCAATTCCTGCATGGTACGATTAAAGGCGTAGGTATTTCTGTAAGGTTAGATTATAGCTTTTTGGAGTTTCAATTCCTGCATGGTACGATTAAAGGCGAGTCCAGATGCCGAATAGGGTACCCGATTTCTCGTGTTTCAATTCCTGCATGGTACGATTAAAGGGAGTCTCTTTTCAAATTAGAGGTATCAATTGTACCAGGTTTCAATTCCTGCATGGTACGATTAAAGGTTCTCATGTTCTTCAGTGTACCATCTATTTTTATCGTTTCAATTCCTGCATGGTACGATTAAAGGCTTGCAGGGCTACCAGAGTTCCAGTAGTAAGTATTTGCGTTTCAATTCCTGCATGGTACGATTAAAGGGGAATATGCTCTTTTCGTGGAGGCTAAAGGATATAATGGTTTCAATTCCTGCATGGTACGATTAAAGGGGTACTTTATTTTGAAGAAACCTTTAATCGAATCTGCTGGTTTCAATTCCTGCATGGTACGATTAAAGGCACAAACAAAAACGTATTATGTTGTTTGTGATTTGTTTCAATTCCTGCATGGTACGATTAAAGGAAGCATTGACACCACCAACGAAGCGCAATATAACAAAAGTTTCAATTCCTGCATGGTACGATTAAAGGTAATAAATCCGTCTTCAGTTTGGTTTTTAGCCAACTTGTTTCAATTCCTGCATGGTACGATTAAAGGTCCGATTTCATAACCGTTTTAATCTTAATCGAAAAGTTTCAATTCCTGCATGGTACGATTAAAGGCAGCTTCATCATTTTCACAATATTTCATTATTTCGGCTAGTTTCAATTCCTGCATGGTACGATTAAAGGCATTTTGCTGTGTGCCGTTTTCAAACATTGTCGATGTTTCAATTCCTGCATGGTACGATTAAAGGAACTGGAGAGTGATTTCATATCGATAGCCTACAATATTGTTTCAATTCCTGCATGGTACGATTAAAGGGCATCATTGCTCTCCAGTTGTCAATTGCTATCGTTGTAGTTTCAATTCCTGCATGGTACGATTAAAGGTGTATATAATCCAATCGTAGATTTAAAAAGAGAGTGTTTCAATTCCTGCATGGTACGATTAAAGGGAAGAAGGCTATTTATTGGATTGGTGGACGTTTTGGAGGTTTCAATTCCTGCATGGTACGATTAAAGGTAGTAAGCTCGCTACTACTGCGCTCTTGTATTCGTTCGGTTTCAATTCCTGCATGGTACGATTAAAGGTTTTGCAAATTATTCATAGCTATAGTTTAATATTAAGTTTCAATTCCTGCATGGTACGATTAAAGGTTGAAAAATATTTCACAAATATAGCACCAATATTGAATAGTTTCAATTCCTGCATGGTACGATTAAAGGAGACAGCAAGGAAAATCAACTTCGGGGCGTTGCTGTACGTTTCAATTCCTGCATGGTACGATTAAAGGGGCGTAGTGTTGTCCTGAGCCAGTGGCCAGCTCGGAAGTTTCAATTCCTGCATGGTACGATTAAAGGTGTTTTCTACTTCAGAAAGCCGTAAAATTGAATTGTTTCAATTCCTGCATGGTACGATTAAAGGAGAGTAGGTCTGACAAAAATCAATATCTCGCTCGAGTTTCAATTCCTGCATGGTACGATTAAAGGACACCATCGGGGTGCTCCAAAAAACTTTGTATGGCGTTTCAATTCCTGCATGGTACGATTAAAGGTCAGTCATTTTCAGGACAATAACTTTATTCTTATTCAGTTTCAATTCCTGCATGGTACGATTAAAGGAAATCTTTTCTAGTTATTACTCCAAATGCTATGCATGTTTCAATTCCTGCATGGTACGATTAAAGGGGGACAATTTTATTGGGAGCACTCTTTTTGAAAATTGCAAGTTTCAATTCCTGCATGGTACGATTAAAGGGCATTTTGTTTGCCTCGGTAACTCGGCTAATATATTGCGTTTCAATTCCTGCATGGTACGATTAAAGGTAACTAAGTACAATGGCAAGATACAAGAGGCTCAATCGTTTCAATTCCTGCATGGTACGATTAAAGGTTGCTCCTGCTGCTAATACTGCTGCAACGCCAATTATCGGTTTCAATTCCTGCATGGTACGATTAAAGGCTCCCTGCACAAAATTCAATTTTCCAATAGACTTGTTTCAATTCCTGCATGGTACGATTAAAGGAGATGCTCACCAATTGACAAAAGACAAATTGAAAGCTGGTTTCAATTCCTGCATGGTACGATTAAAGGGTGAAAAATGTGGACGCTTAGCATATTCTACTTCCTAGTTTCAATTCCTGCATGGTACGATTAAAGGCAAACGTTAAAGCCAAATTCCGTTGTAATTCAATCATGTTTCAATTCCTGCATGGTACGATTAAAGGACGAGGCTGGAGACTTAGAGTACACAGCGTTTTTGGAACGTTTCAATTCCTGCATGGTACGATTAAAGGTAGAGCATTTGGCGATTTTTGGAGGAACGTCAGATTTTAGTTTCAATTCCTGCATGGTACGATTAAAGGTTTGCTGGGCAGTAAGCAAAGCCTGTTCAATTTTGGCTGTTTCAATTCCTGCATGGTACGATTAAAGGAGTTTCAATCACTGGTTAGCGACTGGGATTTGGATGTTTCAATTCCTGCATGGTACGATTAAAGGAAGCTCTTAACGGTTCTTCTGATAGGCCCCAACTTGGTTTCAATTCCTGCATGGTACGATTAAAGGTTGAACTGCAGAATTGGAAGGCAACAGGCTGGCGTTCCTGTTTCAATTCCTGCATGGTACGATTAAAGGTTTTGCGACTTCAGCTTTTGCCTCAATAGGTTTTAATGTTTCAATTCCTGCATGGTACGATTAAAGGAAGGTGAGTGTATCTTTTGCGAAAACCATTTCGCCGTTTCAATTCCTGCATGGTACGATTAAAGGGTAGCTGTTGTCGCAGATGCAGCTGCTTGAGTTGCGTTTCAATTCCTGCATGGTACGATTAAAGGGGCTGTTGTTTACAGCCTTCTTATTAGTTGTTTCCAGTTTCAATTCCTGCATGGTACGATTAAAGGCCGTAGTCAGAACGAACAGCTCAAAGAGCTTGCTAGTTTCAATTCCTGCATGGTACGATTAAAGGTTCATATTTCTTGGTCAGGTCTTCGGGTTGCTTCAAGTTTCAATTCCTGCATGGTACGATTAAAGGTCTCCATAAGTATCATCATTCTGAGTATGGTCAAGAAGTTTCAATTCCTGCATGGTACGATTAAAGGCTACTAGAGTTCCGTTTCCGCCTCTTTTGTCATAGACCTGTTTCAATTCCTGCATGGTACGATTAAAGGTTCGTTGTGGGAGTCTTTCTGGGACTGGTTCAGCTTGGTTTCAATTCCTGCATGGTACGATTAAAGGCAAAGATGTGCTTCCATTGCCTCAAAGATTCTTTTGTTTCAATTCCTGCATGGTACGATTAAAGGTCGGTACAAAAATCGAAATACAGTCCAATAATCCGTTTCAATTCCTGCATGGTACGATTAAAGGGTTCCAAGATGTTCAAAACGCTATGGAGGCTATGACATCGTTTCAATTCCTGCATGGTACGATTAAAGGCGCCCCAAAAGTACGGTGCTTGTGTCACCGTTAGGGGAGTTTCAATTCCTGCATGGTACGATTAAAGGATGTCAAGGGACAACGAATAATTGTCCCTTCTGCGTTTCAATTCCTGCATGGTACGATTAAAGGTTTGCTCGGCCATCTTTTTCAATACACCTTCGTCAGGTTTCAATTCCTGCATGGTACGATTAAAGGGCAAAATCGTCATCTACCGAAATTCCAAATTCTTTTGTTTCAATTCCTGCATGGTACGATTAAAGGTTGAAGAGTCATTCATAGAATCTGAGAAAAACACCGTTTCAATTCCTGCATGGTACGATTAAAGGAACAATACGAATTTTATCGGTAGAAATCACATTTGTTTCAATTCCTGCATGGTACGATTAAAGGAATTGTGAAAGTTGTGGGTCAAGAAGAAGATCAGCTGTTTCAATTCCTGCATGGTACGATTAAAGGATCCCTTGATTGCTCTATTGCCATCCTGAATATCTGTTTCAATTCCTGCATGGTACGATTAAAGGGTGGTTAGGTTAGCTATCTGCCAAGGCAGATAGGTTGTTTCAATTCCTGCATGGTACGATTAAAGGATTCGGGTCTTTTGCTTCCCAATCTGAGTATGTCCAGTTTCAATTCCTGCATGGTACGATTAAAGGTATCAACCATCAAAATATCTTTTATGTGAACTTTTGTTTCAATTCCTGCATGGTACGATTAAAGGGAAAAATTTTGCAAGTATTATTTTCCTGTATTTTTGTTTCAATTCCTGCATGGTACGATTAAAGGAAACAGAGCTGAGCATTATGGTGATATTCTAAGCTTGTTTCAATTCCTGCATGGTACGATTAAAGGCGTATTATCACAAAATATACTTTCGGGTGTTTCGCTTAGTTTCAATTCCTGCATGGTACGATTAAAGGCCGTTGGAAAAGTGGCCTTGATTTGATAAAATAACACTTTTTCCCTCGAAAAAACTAGAAAAAAATCGTCGATGTGTAATGATAAGATTTACCCCGTACATCGACGACTATTGATTATCAGAAACTTAACTCAAAAACCTATCTCTTTGATTGATAAAATTTCAGTATTTCAATGAACTTTATAAGACTCGACGACTTGCGTATATCATTATACGTCATAAAAAATTATCCGTACTCATACGCTCTACTCCTATTATTTGCTTGTCAAGCCAACGCTCATTCCTGCTCTTAAAGATAATCAAACTATCTTCGTTTTCATTCATGATTTTTCGTGCACCTATCTCTAACTCCTTCAACTTTACCTCCGTAATTTCTCCCTCGAATACCGAATTTTGAATCCAGTTTAAATACTTTCGGCAATGTTTCATCATTTTGCTTACTCGCTTTTCTCCCATATCATACACCAAAATCACATACATATCAATCAAAGTTTTAATTCCATCAGCTTTATTCACTAAATCACTCATTCATAGCTCACTAATTGGCTTTACCACATCATTTTAAACGGTTTATAAGTCTCTATTCCCAAAATATGTTTGCTGAGTTTATAACATTCCAATTTTACTAGGTGCTTGTAACTAACGTTACGTCCTAATGTTCGATGTTTGAAGGTCTCTTTTAATCGTTCGTCAAATGCTTGTACAAATACCTTCTTGGCGTTGTCCTTTAAGACACATCTGTTGGTATCTTGTCGAAAATCATTCGCCTGAATTTGCTTTTTATTCAATACACTAAAAATTGTCCTATCTACCAACAATGGCTTAAATATCTCAGAAATATCCAAGGCCAATGAATATCGTCGCACACCTGGCTCATGCAAAAAACTAATCGTAGGGTTCAATTGAGTATGATAAATTTGATCCAAACACATCGTATAACACATCATATTTCCAAATGAAATCAAGGCATTCACTTCGTTTTTGGGAGGTTTTTTACTGCGATTTCCCATCTCAAAATCATTGATTATCGTATCAAAAGCATCATAATACGCCTGACGAATATTGCCTTCTATCCCCATTAATTCATCAACCTTTTTGGCACTTTCAATCAAAGAAACGTAATTTTCTATACGTTCCAACGAACTGGTAACATCTTTACCTCTACTCTGGTAATATTTCAAGTTACGACTCATATTAAACGCCGCTCCATTAATCAAGGTCTGGGCAATAACCATTCGTTTTTTATCCGAAATATAGTGCTTGGTTTGCTCTACTTGCATTTTGCCTGCCAACAGGTAATCTTTAGACATAAACGAGCCAGTGTAGTGCTCATAATAGTCAAAAAAATGTACCGATATATGGTTTTTACCCATAAAATTAAACAAAGCGCTATTGGCATCCAAACTTCCAAAACAGTATAAATTATCTACCGATTCAACAGGTATTGGGCGAACTTGACCTTCATTCCCATGCTCATCTACAGGTGTAAAGTAGAGCGTATTATCCTTACGACTCATACGCCCAGGGTTAAATAGGTAATAGGATTTTTTCATGTTGTCAAAAGGTTTATATTATGGTGTTCAAACGATGTTACTCTTCTATTTCACCAGACCAACAAAAATCAAAATAGCTACATGAACGGCATTTGGATATAGATAGTTTGGGTGGACAGACTTCTCTGTGAATAATCTCGGAAACATCTTTTATCCAATTTTCAATCTCCGACATTTCATCATCAAGCAATTCAACTCGTTCGGTAGTTCGAAGTTTTGGATACTCGATAATGCCATAATGTGCTGGAATACCATTTTTTCTCAATAAAAAGAGATAAAATTTCACCTGAGCCACATGGGCTCTTTCCTTGGCATCCGACTTCTTGGTCTCATGAACAATGCCTTTTTGAGCATCAAAAAAGTCTATCTTTGCCGAAGCTCGAATACCATCATTCAACTCTGCCAAAATTTCTAATTCTTGATTTTTCTCAGCACGCTGCGGGTAGCTTTCTTCTCCAATAAGTTTACCTTCATAAACCACATCAGAAGTATGCTCCATCGTAATACCGTTGGCATGAAGCCAAAGTTCACGGTGACAGATATGGTAAATATTAATAAGTGTGGCGTTGATGGTTTTCATTATAAAAAGAAATTTTCGGTAGTCTGAATAGCATTTTCATTTAAGCCGTGTTCTATCAAATAAACTGGGGTGCTCAAATTAAGACCAGATTCGGTTATTAATTGAAAACCATATTTTTCTTGTATAAATCCACAGCTTCTTAATTCTGTTACAACTTTTGTATGTGCAAACAACGAAAACGTAAATTTAGACATGATACTTTGCAGTATTTTAAAGTCTATTTTCGTCTTAATATCAAATCCTTTTTCTTCCTTTTTACTTTTTATCTCTCTATCAATCAACGACTCATAAACTCTCCAAACCTCACTCCCATCCAACAATTCATCTTCTGGAAGAACATTAAACCCTTTTAAAAACTTCAAATCGTCGGCTGAAAAAATATCTTCCTGTTCCCCAGTTTTACTTGATTCTATTTGAATAGGTAAATGTATCGGAACGAATACTGTTTCATTCTGTTGATCAATTATTTTAAAGTTTCTATCAACATCGTCAAAATTTAATTTTCCTACGTTATCCAAAATTTCTGCCTCGAAATTATCAGCATAAGCTTTTCGGTTATACAGGTTTATTCTTTCAAAAACCTCTTTATAAAGTCGGTAAAATTCCTTTTTGTTTAAAATATCAGATATATCTTCTTTTGAGATTTTAACTTCAGTATTTTTTGAATTTAAAACCTTATACCGTTCGTCTTTACCATAAATAAAATTGGCATCATTTAATTTGAATAAATACACTTCACAGGTATCCTTACTTGCATTTCTATTAACACGCCCAGCCAACTGTTCATCGCTATCTAAAAGAGAAGCATTTTTAAAGCCCAAATCCATATCAATATCTACGCCTGCTTCTACCACTTGCGTAGTAATGAGTAAGATATTTTTATCTCGATTGTCTTTATTCTTAATCTTATTGATGATTTTTCTTCTTTCTGGCTCCAATATCGTTCCAGAAAGGACAAGGATATTTTCTTCATCAAACAAGGTTTGTTCAGAATCTAAAATGAGTTGTCTAAAATTCGAAGCTGATTTCTTAAAAATAAATTCTATAATCGTATGAACACTACCCTTATTATCTGCGTAAGCTTTTGATTTTTTCAATACAACATCTCGTAGTTTTTCAATTGTTAAATTGCTCATTAGTTCTTCTTCAAACACAAATTGCACCCTTTGACTAAAGTTGGGATTTGAGAGATATTTCTGAGCATTAGGTAACAAATTCACGAACTCCTCCTTAAATGTTGGAATATCTAATTCATCAATTTTGGGCAAAGTTGCCGACATTAGAATAAATCGAATATTAAAATAGGCTGAATATTGGCTGATAAAATACAGCATTTTATCCCAAATATTGGGGTTGTATGTTTGTACTTCATCAATAATTACAATAGAATTTGCGAGTCGATGTAAAAGATAATTGGTCTCTTTATTATTGGTTTTTAGAATATCAAAAAACTTCACATGAGACAGCACACTCACTGGAAACAATGCAAACTTGTTATCAATGTAATCCTTTTTCTCATCTCCATACTCTCCATCTTCATTTTCTTCTCGTTTGCTATGAAACCCTGCCTTTGAGTGAATTTCAACCAATTCATTATCATTAAGAATAAGAGTTTCTTTCAACGATTTGTACGTTTGGGTAATCAATGTAGTAAAAGGAAAAACATAGAATACTTTATTCAATTCAGGATTCTGGTCTAACAATTCGGTTAGAGCAATCATTGAAAGGTTTGTTTTTCCTCCTCCAGTTGGTGCTTCGATATAAAAAAGTCTTTTATCAGCATTCTTCCGAATATTCCTAATCAACTCAACTGCCATTTGCTGACGAAGAAGATTCAAGTTCGATTTCGACATTTCTTGCAGTTCTTTGGCTGCATCATAATCTTTCCATGTTTCTAATTCGTCAAACGTTTTCTGATTATGAGGTTGGCTTTTACGAATATTTTTACAGACTTCTAGAATTCGGTCTCTATTTTTGAATACCCCAAAATCCCCAATAGCTCCTTCTTTACCATGCTCAGAACTATTCATATATTCGTGAGTTGCCAAATAATCAGAAGCAGTAAGTAAAGAAAAATTGAGTTTTAATAGTGCATAAAGGGGGAATGCATCCTCCTTTTTTTGTTTTTCATGAAACTGTTTTAAAAGGGTGTTGTAATCATCTTTTAAAATAAAATCAGAATAATCCTTATTAAAAGTAAAGCCATATTTTGCTAAATAAGGTTGCATTGCCTCATAAAATTTGCCAAAATTTGAATCTTTAATTTTATCTCCAACACTACCTAAGTTACTGCTATGGTGCATTAAAATAGAATAACTAAAAAAAGTAGTGATCATGAATAAGTTTTCATAATCTTCTTCACTTTGTTCTTGAACTACCTTTTCTAAAAACTGACTATTAAAAATATATGCTCCTAACCAAGAATGTCCGTGTGGGGGAGTAAAAGGGGATGATGTGTTTTTTCTAAATTTATTATTAGTCATTCTCAAAGCCTGAAAGTTTTCATTGATTTTACCATAATCATGAAAAACTATCGTGCTGACAAATAACTTTTTAATGAAATTTTCAACTTTTTCCTTTCCTTCAAATTTTAGCTTATTGCATAAGTCTATAATCAAAGAATCAATAATGTTTTCTAAGTCATGTTCTTCGATTAATTTGAGGAAATAGGTATTAACTAAATGGCAATGTTCATGCAAAAGCTCTACTGATTTTTTTTCAGCATCTTCTTTATTAGGTAAGTGAGCTAAATAGTCACTGTGGTTTTTGAGTTGTTGCTCAATTGGGAGCAACAACTCAAAGATTTGTTTACAGGTAAGCATCTTAGAACAACTGGATGATTTGAGGTTTATCGTTATCCCTATAAATTTCGTATAACTGATCAATAGTTGAATCTGCGGCAATAGTCCAATCTGTCAAGGCAAATTCTGCCATTTCATATTGAATCATTTTACCTTCTTCAAATCCAATAGGTAACCTTTCAAAATAAGTAAAAGTTGGTCTGTGTACAGTATCCTTATTTCTAAGTGTTATTTTGACGTTTATTTTTTGATTTTTTAAAATGCCATTTTTTATAAAAATTGAACGTATAAAAAAATCACTTCTTTCATCAAAAATCTTATACTCATACTCCTGAATAAACCCATTTATTGAAATAATCCACGCCTGAAACTCATTTTTTCCTAAATATGGTACATACTCAGCTTGACCATTTTTCAAATACTCATATAATTTCGCATGAAGTTCATTCTCTAGATCCAATAATAAATAACAGCGATACGCAGGCTTAACCAACATGGTTTCTTCAACCAATAAATTACCATCATCATTGGCATAACCAACGGTATTGGTATATTTTACAGACGTTTTTTGAAAATTACCTTTTTCATGAAAGCCTTCCAAAGGTTCTATGCCCACTGGAATATCTTTCAACTTGTGATAGTATTCGGGTAATTCTCCTTTTTTCTGATAACCTTCCAAACCAATTATCGCCCCTAAAATACCTAGTAGAGCTGGTTTATGAAGCATATTATAGGATAGTAAAATTCCTACGTTATGGTCTGGTTTCTTAAAAAAAGCAAAGTCAGCCTGTAAATCAAAAGAAATTAATTTTTGATTTGCCATAGCTTAATTAAGTTCAAATACTGTAGCATCAGCAGGTGCATTGATTACCGTTGTAACAGCACTATCGTAGTATAACTCTATTTTCTCAATCTGACTTTTTACGCTTTCTTTTGCCAAAACAGCAGAAACCTTTGTCAAATCAATGGTTCTGTTATCATCATTATTTACCGATACTAATTCAACAAAAGAAGGCAATACCAATTTGGAATCTTCTTTTAGTTGTACCCAAAGCAACAACTCGTTTTCTGTGCCAGCTTTAGCAGAAGAATCATAAAAAGACACACCCGAACGCATCGCCTCTTTTAATATTGCTATATCATTTTGCTGTAAACCATCATTTTCCACCTTACTTGCCAAATCCTCTAAATTTCGGGGATTGATAGAAAAATGATGAACATAATGTCCTTCTCTCAATTTGAACTGAGTACCCAATGTCGTTTGCATCGAGTCGGTACTTTTATCATTAGAGTTACGGAAGGGCGAAGAAATCTGCTCAGAGTAAATAATTCCTTCAGGGAAACGATTTACACCGTGGGTAATTTGTACTGGACCATGTAAGGAAATATTCGCATCTTTACTGGCAAATGTTCCGCCAAACAGACGAATATCAATACATGCCAATAAGTTTTTCAAGATCGTTTTACGGACTTTCAAAGCACCATCTTTACCAGCTTCTTTTTTGGGAAATTCTCCAAAATATTTGGTGTAAGTCTGGTCAAGGTCACGAGGTTGCATTTCTTCGTTCAAACTTTTAAAGTAAAAAACATCTTCATTACCAAAGTTCTTAGAGACATAATTACGGATACTATACTTAAACGTTTTGTCCGTTGCATACACTGTTCCGTCAGGTAAAGTACGTGGCTGATGAGAAAAGTCTGCGTTATAATTTGAATTAATTGATTTAATAATGGCACAGCCAAATACACGGTTTTTGAATGAGTTGCTCATTGTTGAATATTGTTAAAAGGTAGAAATATTATTCTTCTGCTTGTGTATCGTCATCTGATACTGCATCTTTTTCTTTATCACTAAAAAGGGCATTTTTTGAGAAAACACCTGCCAATAAAGTAGGCATATAATCCCTAATATTGGCGGAGGTTTCATAGTCCATCACTTCCGCAAAAGGGTTTCTAAAATTGCTTGAAAATGGTTCATGCTTGTAAGTATCAAACAATCTTGCTATTGCCTTATTAAGTTCTTTGGCATGAACTTGTTGTACAAAAGGTTCAAGGCGTTTGTAGCTTGTATCTGATGTTTTACTTTTAGTAAACAGATAATAAATCACTTGTCCAACTGCAAAAGCATATTGGTCATCTGATTCAATAGATGTTTCGCCTTTCGTTAGTTTTTCTATAAACTCTCGATGGGCTTGTAATTTGCTTGCCATACTTTCAGCGTTTGTTTTATTATTTATGTCAAATTTTTCGTAGAGACTAAACCAAATATTAAGCTTTCTTAGTATTGAAAATCGCTCGGAATGATTGCCGTTTTTAAGCTCATCCAATCGTATATCATCCAAAATACTGGTCCGCATGATATCATGAAACATCAAAGATGTAACTGCCTGTCTTTTGGATTTATAGATAAAATCATAAAACGCTTTTCTATATTTGTTGACCAAAAGGAAAGTATTATCCGACTTACAATATTTTGCATCAATATCATCAAAATAACGGTATTGAAAATCTCCAGTTTTAGTCTTCATCACCAAGGAGTTATTAAATGCAGGTTGCATTACAGCAATGTGTAAATCGAAAACATTATCTAACGTTCTGTTATTTTTTACACCAAATAAATCTTTTATTTCCCATTTATTACCTTCTCCGTCTATTAATTCATATTCAAATTTTGAGACAAAATCAAAGTCTTTAATTTCTCCGAAACTGTAAAAAAGTAGGTAATAATTGCCGAAGTCATCTTTATGTTTATCATAAAGTTTTTCGATAATTCGCTGGTAGCTAATTTTATCACCACTTTCAGCCGCTTTCTTGAACAGAGCGATAGCATCCGTTTTTAATTCCTCTTTATGAATAAAAATAGGCAAGGGCTTAGGTAGAATATTTCTTCCAATTATATCCTGAAATTCATACAATGACTTAGCATCATTGGCAGAAATTCTACCTGCAATATCAAAAGAAGCTGATTGATGCGTCAAAAAAGCTTTTTTGGTAGGAAATCCATTGAAAAAATCACTTGTACCAAAAACTGATTGTCCAATCTCTACATTATAATCACTCGTATTAAAAAGCTTATCCGCCAAATACTTTTTATTCGTAGCTTGATATTTTTCGATAGGCTCTTTCAAATAGAAAATCACATAATCTGAATCTTTTAATTCTGACCAGTATCCAGAATTTTCTACCCAAAATTGAAAACGCTCTTCGGTATTCAAGGCGTTCTTGAAAATCTCAAGGTACTGTTTCTCTTCCTCTGAGTCCAGCAACTCTGAAGCTTTCCCAAAATAGGCATTGATACGCTCATATACTTGCGACTTCTTTCCTGAAGCATTGCTTGCATACTTCTCTCCACCAACCAAATTTTCACGTTTGAGTGCAAGACAATAAGGCGAACAAGAGTGAATAGCCTTGATAGGTAAATCAAAACACTTATTGGTGTTTACGCACCAAGAAAGCTGCGTTAGCGTTGAAGTACGCTTTATCAAGGCATTTTCATCGGGCGTTAACTCTTTTTTACGAGTAAAGACAACTTCCATATTATCATCAATCCAGAAACGCTCACCATCGTTCTGAACTTCCAAGAAAATATGGAGTCCTTCTTTATTCTTCATACCTAAAGCCTTAAATTCTGGGTCTAAGGAATCGGTAAAATTGATTAATTCTCTAAGCATAGTGTATTTAGATGTGTATTATATCCATTACAAATTTCACATTCATTATCCAATTGACATACATACGCACAACATTGCGAACACTTTGGACGATTTACTAAAATATCATTACGTTTCATTATGCTATATGAATTTAAGTTCATTGCAAAGCTAATGAAAAAAATCAATAAATATCAAGTAATACAATAAATAGATTTTTTATTTTACAGATACTATATGAATACTATTTTGGCTAAAAATTACTATCTTTATAACTCGGAATATAAAGTTTCATTAATAGGATTTGAAATAGTAAGACAATCAATAATAATAATCGTACCATTCTATGAAACTTTATTTATTCTTAATGTTTGTATGTAAATATCAAGTTAACAAAACAAAGTCAATAAATTCCCAGAAAAAGACTATTCTTATTAAACGGTATCTATACTTATATTTTCATGCAAAACAGCTATTACTTTATTGATGAATGTGGAGACCCAGAGTTCTACGGAAAGGGAAAACGTCTACTTGTTGGTACCTCTGGTTATCAACCCTTATTAATCATTGGATTAATTGAAACACCTAACCGCAAATCTATACATAAAGCAGTTAAAGAATTTAGCGACTCGATTCGTCAAGATGTTCTTTTTAAAAGTATTCCTTCCGTAAAAGACCCACATTGGTTTTTACATGCCAAAAATGACCACCCTGAAGTTCGATCTCAGTTTTTTCAATTTCTTCGTCAATATCACGATATTACTTTCCATGCTGTCATTGCCAGAAAAGATTTAAATATTTTCAACAGAAAACATAACAACAATGCTTCTGAGTTTTATTTTGATGTCATCCGTAAACTTCTTGAAAATCATTGGTCTGTGGACTTAAAATATCATATTTACTTAGCTCACAAGTCTAAATCTACTACTGAAAAACTGATTAATTCAATCGAAAGAGCCATTGATAGCAGTAATAAGAAAAAGGGAATTATTGAACAAATAGACTATCAATGTACGATTGAGAAAAGTAGTTTTTTACCAGAATTGAGTGTTGTAGACTACTTTCTATGGGCATTACAAAGGTATATCTATAAGGGTGAAAGCAGATTTTGGGAGACGATAGAACCCTCTGTAGGTAGTGTTATTGATTTGTATGATGAAAATAAGCTATATGATAAACAAAATGTATTTCGACTTGAAAAAGCTCCTGCTTTTGAACTTATTTTGTAGAAAACTGATAAATCCCTTTATCCTCGTGCCAATACTGGCAACCCGCAAATAGTGATGCGTTCTGAGATAAAAACATTTATCAGTTCTTGTCACAAAGATAGTACTTTATTCTGGTTCTACAATTCCGAAAAAAATATTAACTACCTCTCCCAAACCTCCACACAACCACAACCAACGGCACAGTATTTTCCTAATCCTCCCAAAAATCCTATTTCCAAAAGCCTAGCTGGGGCGGTTATTTCGAAGGTAAAATTATGATAACCAATAACTTTGGTTTCATCCTTAAGCTTTCCTTCTTTTACGAAAAAACCTCGTTTCTTCACTTTTGTAGGGTCTGATATAAGTTTGAACTTCACTAAACTTTGGGCGATAGTACTATCTACTTGCAAACTGTCGGTACCTTCTATAGTGCGGTATCTGTCAACCAAGTTGATGGCGAAAAACTCGCTGTAACGTTCGTCTGTTGGACTTAAATATTGGTCTAATCCTTCCTCTTTTCTCGCTACCACCATAGGTGAAATGGTTCTGAACGACATCGTTACGACTTGATTACCCGTAAACGTATCGAATGGATTAGGCAATGCTTCGACGTTGGTTACGATAAAGTTGGCGCGGTAGTCGCGATTGAATAAACTTACCTCCTGATTCTGAAATAATCCTACGATAAATCCTTCGGCAGCTTTGTCGATATAGAACGATACCACTAACGAAATACTATCCGAACTGAGCTGTATATACGTGTCGCCAGATCTAATAGGTTTGGTCTTTCCGAGTTGTAATGAGGAAAATGTAAAGTGCTTAAAACTTTTATGGCTATTGGGCACTGCATAACCTTGATTATGCAAAAAGGAAGCATACGATTGGTCTGCCTGATACAAGATTTTATATAACCAAGCTTGTAAGGGATACTGATAATTAAAAAGTAGCTTTTGTCTATCTTCGGTCGGTTTAAGATGTAGCCTGAATCTCATTTTTTGGCGTAAAAGTTTAGTTTTATAATGGGTTCTAAAGGTGGTATAAATGTAGAAAGAATTATTGTTTTAAAAAAAAGAAAACAATAATTCTTATTAAGTGGATTTAGGCTTGATCTCGAGCTTTCAAAATCCTATTTTACACCTGAACAAAATGTCATAAAATCGGAAAACAATCTATATCATCGTTTTTTCCATATCATGATAAAGTAAGATTTTCCAATTTGCTTCTTGGGCTTGTTGCTTCCATTGAGTTCTTAGATCTCTGGCTTTTTTACCATCATAATCCGATTTGTAGGCAATGCTATGTTGCCAGTAACTTTCCTGTGGAAGATTATCTGAGCCAAAGAAATAGGTTTCAGCACCGTCTTTAATCCAAAATACTTGTAAATATGGTGAGTGCCCTCCTACTACTTGATAGGAGATTTCAGGTGTGAGATTTCCGCTATCTTCCTGCATCCAAACCATATTGGTTAGGTGCTGTAATGGTGTTAGTTTTGAGAAATTATAGGAGGTACTTTGTGTTTGCAAAAGTGCATATTCATATTCTCTCTGTTGTCCAA
Organism: Cellulophaga sp. BC115SP; assembly: GCF_009905545.1. Lineage (GTDB taxonomy): Bacteria > Bacteroidota > Bacteroidia > Cytophagales > Spirosomataceae > Flectobacillus > Flectobacillus rivi. The sequence goes on from NZ_JAAALB010000027.1 coordinate 20,988, forward strand.
AAACTTGGGCATTAGGAAAATTTATTTGGTATTCCCCACCCTTGATAACTCCCAAACCATCAATATGATCTTTATGAAAATGCGTCAGAAATACCTTAGTTATTTGTTCGGGACGAATTCCCTCTTTGGCTAACAAATCTAGGATAATTGGGCGTCCTAAGTCTTCGTGCCCCGAACCAGTTTCGATAAGGATATAATCCGTATTGGTAATTACTAGAAATGGTTGCACTGCTAGTTTTAAACCTTGCTCGTTTATGGCAGAAGTCAATGAGATAAACGCTCGATTTTTATCAACAAAATAGTTGCCTTCTTGTAAGGGGATAATTTTCATATTCTCAAGTGGAGTATGAGCCTATACACTCAGTACACGGCTCTTAGTCAATATTTTATTTCTTAAAACAACCATGGTAATGATATTGACAAATGCCAAAACTACCAGTAAACTGACAAATTTTTTGACACTAAAATGAGCAATCATATAGCCACTCAACAGAGGTGTCAGTGCCTGTGCTACCATTGGTAGACCCGCCAATCTGCCCATGATCGTTGCATACGAGTCGGCACCAAATATCCACAAAGGTAATGTGCCTCGCAAAATTGAACGCATTCCATTACCCAAACCAAAACAAATGACCGCTAAAAAGGCTATTTGCTGACTCATTAAAAATAACACCAGACCAACAAAAATGGTTACTGACGATACCAAAGCTGAATTTAAAGGTGTTTTTTTAGGTAAAATTGCATCCAAAAATCGTATTCCTACTTGACTTGGACCTAACATAGCACCAACACTAATCGCCATAGTCAAGGGAAGTCCATTGTCATTTAAGATTTCTACTAAATGTACAGAAATCCCAGTCATCAAGATAGATCCAATGGTGAAATTTACTAAAAGTATCGTAAACACGCTGGTATTTTCCAAGCCTGTTGGGAGTTCTTGTTGAGTATTCGTTGAGGTATTTTCCTCCTCTATCATTTGTACTTTTTCTGGAATCAAAAATTTGTGCACTGGAAAAACCCAAACGATAAGAATTCCGGCATACACAAAACAAGCATTGCGCCAGCCATAATGATTCAATAAAAACGAAAGCAAAGGCCAAACAACCGTTGTAGTAAACCCCGAAATTAGGGTAACTTGTACAATAGATTTACGGGCGATTTTACCATATTTTTTACCTAAAGTAGCAAATAGTGCATCATACAAACCCATCGCCATAGCCACGCCAACCACACACCAACCTACTAAAAATAGTAAAAAATGATGGGATAAACCTATGATGATAAGCCCCGCTCCCATGACAAACCCTGCATATAACAAATTGTAATTTTTAGCGATTGTCTCAATCATTTTTCCCACTTTCGATGCCAACATTCCTGATACCAACATCGCCAAAGACAAGGCGCCATACACCAATTGGTGCGACCATCCTGTTTCTGCAATAATTGGTTTAGCCAAAATAGCCAACAAGAAAAATGAGCCACCCCAAAGTAATATTTGGGTAAACCCTAGGATAAAATTTTTCGGTAATGAAACCGCCTTATATTCGATATTCATGAATTGGGATGTTTTACGTTATGCAACATTCTTCTCAATATCATCCACACTCTAGAAATGCTTCATGATTACGCTACAAAGTTGTAGAGAAGTTTTAAATTCGTAAAACGCTTTTTTTCTATCACATCAATCGGTATTTTCGATTTAGAAAAGCCCCCTCAATTTCGGATTTGGGATATTTGATTTCGGATTTATAATAAATCCAAAATAGGGAATACCCTAAAACAATTCACAATTACGGCTGTACGAAGGATTCCAAACTATTTCAGATTTGGGATTACGGATTTCGGAAATTAGGTTAGTTATCTTTATTTTTTTAAGAAATGTAAATGATTACATTTCCGAAATCCAACATCCGATATCCGAAATAAACAGTTTTAGAATCCTTCGTACAGTTGTAATTCAAAATTCACTAATTCACTCAATCCCCATGGAGCTTCGTCAATTAAAATATTTTCTCAGGGCTAAAGAATTACTCAATTTTACAGAGGCGGCAGAGCAACTCAATATTAGTCAGAGTACTCTTTCTCAGCAGATTAAGCAACTAGAGGATGAGCTTGATATACCGTTATTCAATCGTATTGGCAAACGTATTACTCTAACTGAAGCGGGTGCATTATTTGCAGATTTTGCTTTGCAAAGTATCAATAAGGCACAAGATGGATTGCTGATGCTGAGGGACTTGCACAACTTTCAAACAGGAAAAATTACGATAGGGGTTACTTATGGACTGCGTTATGTATTGACTCCAGCGCTGATTCGTTTTGCAACGCAATACCCACAAATTAAGATAAAAGTCGTATTTGGCACTTCCGAAGAATTGATTGATAAATTAAATCATTTGGAACTTGATTTTGCCTTAAGTTTTTTTGGGGATATAGCTGTTGAAAAACATTTTGATTATCAAAATCTATTTTGCTCACCTATGACGGTTGTGACGGCTCCAAATTCAGGATTAGCGCAAAAAGAAATGATAACTTTAGAACAAATTACGCAATATCCATTGGTTCTTCCTGCCAAAGGATATATGACCAGCAAATTTGTTCATGATTTATTTGAGCGCCATGCCCTGTCGCCCAATATTGCGATTGAAATCAATGATATTCCGACTTTACTGGAATTGGTCAAAACAGGAAATTGGCATACGATTTTGGCAAAAACTTCGGTTAGTCAGAAAGACGGATTGGCAACGATTCCGCTGTTGGGTGAAAATATGGACAGAACGGCTATGATTATTTCAATGAAAGAAGTTTATCAGAAAAAGGCTGTCAAAGAATTTTATCGAATTCTGCATGAGGAAATTAACTTGTAAGATAGTTTTCTTGTTGTCTTTTACAGGTTCGTTTGATTTTTTATAACTTTACTTCATGGAAAAGGTTCATACTTTAGAAGATTTTTATCTGAATAGCGCAGATTGTTTACCCGAAAACCTCCGTAAAGACGTAGGGCATTTCAATGTATTCAAGATGGAGGATTATATTGGTAAACCGACAAAATCTGTGCCTTATAGTCGTAAGGACTACTATAAAATTTCGTTGATTATTGGCAACAATATTTATCACTACGCAGACAAATCGATTGAAGTAAAGTCTGCGGGAATCTCATTTGCTAACCCTATGATTCCTTACAAAATCGAGCGAATCGGGGAATCTCAGCGAGGATATTTTTGCGTGTTCACAGAAGCTTTTTTGAATCAAATTCCTAACATCAAAGAATATCCTATTTTCAAGCCTGGCAGTTTTCCCATTTATAATCTCGATGAGGAGCAAATTGAGGAATTTCGACTTATTTTTGAACAGATGTCTGCTGAAATAAATGTCGATTATGCCTTCAAATACGATTTTTTGAGAGCATTAGTACAACAAGTTATTCATAAAGCCATGCGTTTGTCGCCCAATGATAATATCCAAAAACATCCACATTCGGCCAATAACCGCATTACCTCTTTATTTGTGGAATTACTCGAAAGACAATTTCCGATTGAATCGCCTTTACAAAGAATGAAACTGCGCATTCCTGCCGATTTTGCTGGGCATCTTTCCATCCATATCAATCATCTCAATCGCGCCTTGAAAACAGTTACTGGTAAAACTACCTCTCAGTTGATTCAAGAAAGGGTGTTGCAAGAGTCGCAAACCCTCCTCAAACATACCGATTGGAATATTGCTGAGATAGGATACGCCGTTGGATTTGACGACCCTTCGCATTTTACTTCATTTTTCCGTCGTTCGTTGCAAACCACTCCAAAGTTATTCCGAGAAATATAAATTGTTTGATTTTTTATAGTTTCTGTTTCGTTTGGGATAACTGTACACAAGAGTTTTGTAAGAAATTTGCATCAGATTTTTAGTAAAAACTTTTTCAAAAACTAATAAAACAAAACCTATGAAATACAATTATGTAGGCGAAACTGGTCTTTTGGTATCAGAATTATGCCTCGGAACTATGACTTTTGGCGGACAAGACGCTGGTATATGGGGAAATATTGGTCAACTTCAACAGGAGGAAGTAAACCAATTAATCAAAGCAGCGATTGATGCAGGCATTAACTTTATCGATACGGCCAACATTTATTCATTTGGTCAGTCAGAACAACTACTCGGACAGTCACTTATTGACCTCGGTATCCGTCGTGATCAGGTGGTGATTGCAACCAAGGTTTTAGGACGAATGGACGAATCGCCTAATAGTGCAGGCTTGTCACGCTATCATATTTTTAACTCGGTAGACGCAAGTTTAAAACGTCTTCAAATGGATTATGTAGACATTTTGTATGTTCACGGCGTTGACCCTCGTACTTCGGTTGAGCAAATTGTACATAGCTTAAATGATGTAGTAAATGCAGGAAAAGCCCGCTACATTGCCATTTGTAACTGGCCAGCATGGATGGTGGCTACGGCGCAAGAAATTGCCAAAAGCCACAACTGGCATCATTTTATTGGTTTACAGTACTATTACTCGGCTGTTTCTCGTGATATTGAGCATGAATTAGTACCGATGGCACAGCATCACAAATTAGCAATTTTCCCTTGGAGTCCATTGGCTGGGGGGTTCTTAAGTGGCAAATATACCCGTCAGCAAGTTGTAGCAGGTTCGAGAAGAGAGAATTTTGATTTTCCTCCAATCGATAAAGAAAAAGCTTATGATTTGGTAGACGTTATGCAGGAAATTGCAACAGCTCATCAAACTACTGTGGCACAAGTAGCTTTGGCATGGGTTCGTCATCAACCAGGTGTTACCAGTACGATTATTGGAGCTAAAACAATTACTCAATTACAAGACAATATTGCTTCGACACAAATACAGCTTTCGGCTGAGGATTTGCAGAAAATTGATGCAGTGAGTCCACTTCCAATGCAATACCCGGGCTGGATGGTAAAACGTCAAGGAGATTATAGAAAATAATTAAGTGAATTGTGATGAGCGATTATTCTTCGTGAATTTAACTTGTAGAGACGCAATGATTGCGTCTAAGAATGTGTCAAAGGGAATATAGCATCCAAAAAGGCGTTCGAAATGAGTTTTTCGAACGCCTTTTTGGATGCTAATACATTTTAAAATAATCACTCATTCTCTCAATCACAAATCACTCAATCTAGAGAATGTCTCTTTTTTAGCTATTTCAACGCTTCTTTGATTGATAACGCTGCTTGCAAGACGGCAACTTTAGAGGCCGTAACCCCTGAAATAGGGTTCAGCATACCGTAGTCATGAATCAATCCATTATATCTTGCTAAAGTAACTTTGACACCAGCTTCATTGAGCTTTCTTGCATAAGCCTCACCTTCGTCACGTAATACATCATTTTCTGCGGTTTGTACCAATGCCTCTGGCAAACCTTTTAATTGCTCTACCGTAGCTTGCAAAGGTGAAGCATAGATTTCTTTACGTTTTTCCACCTCTGGCAAATAGTTGTCCCAAAACCATTTCATCATATTTTTAGTCAAAAAGCGACCTTCTGCAAATTCGTTATATGAACCAGTCTCAAAGTTGGCGTCGGTAACGGGCCACAAAAGTACTTGAAGTTTTATCGCTGGACCGTGGTTATTTTTTGCCATAAGCGCAACTACCGCTGACATGTTCCCTCCTACGCTATTACCTACTACTGCTAAGTTTTTACCATTTACACCTATCTCTTTACCATGTTCGGCTACCCATTGTGTAGCAGCATAAATTTCATTGATTGCTACTGGATACTTTGCTTCTGGCGATGGAGTATAATCAGGAAAAACAGCCACGGCGCCACTATTTACCACTAGGTCACGGACTAATCTTCTATGTGTTGGATAGTCTCCTAACACCCAACCTCCTCCGTGCACGAAGATAAAAACAGGTGCATTTGGTTTTACGCCTATAGGCTTGGTGATATGTACTTTTACTTTATATCCATTTTGAGAAATCACTTTTTCGCTCTCTTGAATACCAGAATAATCTACCTGAACCGATTTTTGTGCTCCGACCAATACTTGACGAGCATCGGTTGGACTGAGTTGTTCGAGCGGTTTACCATTACTTGTGTTGAGTGCTTTCAAAAATGGTCTTATTTCGGTAAAAACTTGTGGGTCGTCCTGACCAGCATAAGGGCGCAATTGACCAAATGTGATATGCGCTACTAAGGCTAAAAAGAGTACTAAAAATGACTTAAGGAAAGTCAAATATGATGTGTTGCTATACGAAATAGTTAGTGCTTGAGCTTTCATGTTTTTGATTTGTTTAGTTGTTGTTTCAAATTGATATGACAAAATTACTCCAACGAACCACCCAGATAAAGGCACAAAAGCATACAACTATTGTACTTTTTTCCCTTGAATGTATTTATTTCTAAAATTAGTTGTCGTATCACCTACTTTTTGAGCAAAAAGGCGATTAAAATAGGCAGGGTCGTCATACCCCAAGTGATACGCAATTTCTTTAGCGCTCATTTGTGTGTAGGTCAGAAGACGTTTTGCCTCCAAAATAATACGGTCTTTGATTACTTCATTAGGCTGCGACAAATGCAGTCTTTTAAATTTATGTGTCAAGGTTTTTGGGGCAAACCCCAATAAGTCCGCATAGTCAGCGACGCTATGTTTTTCTTTATAATGGATTTCTACCAATCGACTAAAATCTCGATAAAATTCCATGTCACTATTAGTTCCATCTTGAATTTGGTGTAGTTCTTGCTTTTTCCAGATGCGAGTCGCACGAATGATTAACTGTTTCAAATATACTCGTAACATTTCTTCCTGCCCTGATTCGTTCATGGTCAGCTCTTCCTCTATTTGTGCCCAAAGATGATTTGCCCATCCCTGTTCACTTGTTGGAAGTTCCACCATCGGCATATTTTGCAAATTGTTAAACAATAAACCATCGCAAGCCACCTCGGCATCGTGAATTTGAATACAATAAAAATCACGGTTGTAATACATTATATATCCTAACTGCTCCCCCACTTGGTCTATCTGTAAAAACTGATTGGAGTTCACAAAAAATAAAGTCGGTTCTAGTGTTTGATATTCTTGAAAATCTACTTTTAGTTGGTATCCTTTGGGCAAGTACAAGACCTTAATAAATGGTTTGTACATATCACTATTAGCTGATGCCAAAGTATCCGTTGAAAGTGGTAGTAAACCTAATTTTTTATAATGTGATTCGAAAATAGAAGGTGTTTGTTGAGTCATGTTAGCGGGAGTTAAGGATTCCTTTTTTGAAAGAACTATTTCGAAATTACTTACGTTGATTGAGTTTAACAAATCTATAACCCGACCTATGTCTTATTGCAAAGCTATTCAAAATATGCAAGCTGCCGACCGCAAGGCCTTGCATGCCAACTATCACGACCATCACTACGGCTTCCCGATTCACGACGATAATGCACTATTTGGAAGATTGATTTTAGAAATCAATCAAGCGGGTTTGAGCTGGGAAACGATTCTTAGAAAAGAAGAGGCCTTCAAGGAAGCCTACAGCCATTACGATATCGACAAAGTAGCTTCTTATACAGAGGAAGATCGAGAAAGGCTTTTGTCTGATGCTGGCATTATTCGCAATCGCTTAAAAATCAATGCAGCGATAGAAAACGCCAAAAAAATTCAGGTTTTGCAAAAGGAATATGGCTCTTTTGAAAAATGGCTAGAAGCACACCATCCCAAAACCAAGGAAGAATGGGTAAAACTTTTCAAAAAGACTTTCAAATTCACAGGAGGCGAAATTGTAGGCGAATTCTTAATGAGCATTGGCTATCTCAAAGGCTCACACGACGACGATTGTCCGACACAACAAAAAGTACTTGCCCAAAACCCTAAATGGGCGGAAGTTTAATGGTGAATTTATTCTGGTTTCCCTCCTTTAAATGGGTTTAGAGGAGGGGCAACTGGGATACGAAATAGCGACTCATGTTTTTTTTAGCTTCATGACAACTTTATAAACGTGAGAGCCTAAGTTTTTAGGATATTCTTCATCTTTTTCATCTAATTGCTTTGCTTGTTCGATAGCAAAATCAATGGTTGGAAGAAATAACTCTGGCTTAGGATTACTTTTATTATACGCACCTAAAATTTCCACTATTTTAGCATCTACGTAATTTTTCTTGCTACTTACTTTCCCATTTTTCAACATTAAATTAAGCTCTTCTTCACTGTATTCTGCTATATCTTTAATGTGTAAAAGTAACCAAAACTCAAAGCAAGGATTACTCACAGCGACAAACATATTTGACTGCTTTTTACATTCTGAAATTATATCTGGAATGTTTTTCCATCTATCTGTATCAATTATCATCCAAAGCTCATCGGTATCCTTAAAATTATACTCATCTTTTGCTTCCTTTTTCAGTTTTCTAAAGACGTGATTTGGAGCACTATTGGTGTCTTTTTTAGGTCGTTTTAGGAGGTGTAAAAATATCAAGGCATCATTGAAAATCTCTGAGTTCTTAAATTCCTCAAAATAGATTTCTTCCGTATCGTTACCTTCAAAGGCTAAAACTATTATTTTTTCTTTTTCTAAAGAATTGCTTTCTCTAAATAAATCCTCTCTTTCTCTTGGCATAATTTACAATAAATGATGATTTAAAATTGTAAGCTTATTTCTATTGCCTATGCGAGGTACTGCCTTAAATCTTCCTAATAAATAATCTTTTCTAATTTCTTTGTCGAATCGTACATTGTAATCTTCGAGAGAATGAAGTTTACTGGCTCCAAAATTATCTTTTACCACAAACCAAACTTCATCTTTTCGTAATAATTTTTGAGTTAATACAGATGATTCGTGACTAGCCAAAATAAGTTGGCTATTAATATTTGTAGCTTTTGAAATGAACAAATCGATTAAATCGTACATCAGATTAGGGTGCAGACTTCTTTCCATTTCGTCAATAATAAATACATTATCACCTTTTAACAAGTCCATTAAAAGTGGTATAAAATCCATTATTCTATTTGTTCCGTCAGACTCATCACTTGTATCAAACTTTTCTAATTCGTCCTGTCCTTTAACAGAATGCTTAGTCATAAATTTCTCTACAACTAAATCTGTATCTTTAATAGAAAGAAAATAGGTGGTATTTCTATTTGACAGAATTGAAGCTCTTACATTTTCTGACTTCTTACTTAATAGATCTTCTTTTATTTTACTTAAAATTGATTTAGGCACATCTACGCTATCAAAATCAACTTTTTCAAGGCATACACCATTTATACCAGTATCAAAATATTTTAAAAACTGCTCAAATGTTGTTAGTAACTCTTCATCTTGATTCAATTCAAACTTCAAACCCTCATTGTATTTGTCATCAGGAAAAATAACTTTTAAAGAGTTTTGAAACCAATCTATCACATTCAGTATATCTTCAATTTTTGAAACATTTTCTTTGACTTTTCGAGTTCTGATTTCATTTAAAAACAACTGATTATTCGGTGTTCCTTTTGCTATAAATTTCAAAAATTGCTTTTCTTCGTCAGATTTGATGTTTTTCACAATATTATCCAAATCATATATTTGGCTATTATTGATGTTTCTTTCAAATATTTTCACTTCGCTCTTCAAGCTCACCTCAAATAGCCATTCTTCCTTTATGGTAGTGGAATCAAAAACAAATCCATAAGCATAATTTTTGCCATTATGTTGGATAACATATTCGATTCTAGAATCTTTATTAGTACAATTTTTATCTAATCTGAATTTTTGATAGTCAATAATAGATTCAGGATTGGTTCCTCGTAATACTAATCTTTTCCCAAATTCGATTGCTTTGATAAGGTTTGATTTTCCAGAAGCATTGGCACCAAATAACACGGAAGTTTTAAGGACAGAGATTCCTTTAATTTTTTTTGTCTTATGTTCTCCCTTTAGCGTTCCTTTGCCTGGTAATAATGAGAAATTCTGCCTACCATTAAATGACGAAAAATTCTCTACAGAAAACTTAATTAACATACATTTTAGTTTTATCTGTACAAATTTAGTGATTTTTTCACAAGTAGTACATTTTTAATAGGTTTTAACAATAGATATAAAGGCATTCTAAAAAAATATGGCGTGCATATTAGAAACGGATTTAGAATAGGAAAAGGCAGGGGAACTGCGTTGTGAAACGGTAGACGTTAATGGCTATTATTCATCACTCTCCTCTATTCATTTGTTAGCGATTTTCCTTGTAAAGCCCACGATTTCCAAGTAGCACCAAAATTACAAAGATCATTATTCTCATCGTTGGACCTACTCCACGGCTCATTACGGCATCTAATATCTGTGAACGGGTTTTCTTCATTTCCCTTGTCACAATAATCCTTTAGCCCACAAAGATTTATTCTGCCTAAATCATTCCATTGTCTTGTGATTAACTCTCTAATTTGACTAAATACCCAAAAGTATTGTGGTTCAATTTCTACTCCAAATCCATTCAATACATTTTCAAAAAACATTTCATTATTATTGTTTACTATTATGGGAGTTCCTATTTTTCCCTTTACTGCTTTAAAAAAAATATTATTCCTAATATCTCCATTTCTAACAATATCAAGCATAAATGAAGGTCTTTGCGTTCTGAAGTTTTGGGATGCAGAAATTGTTCTCGCGATCCATAAATTATTACTCTTGTATATATTTGAACGGAAATAGTCTGATAATTGTGAATTCACAATATGCCCAGCGTAATAAAATAACTCAAGAGGTTTTTTGATTTTTTGAAACTCAAATTCAATAACATTAAATACGTAATCATAAATTTCTTCAGGACTTTGAGGATAATAACCTGTCGCATTCATCTGTCGCAATATTAAACAAAATACCATCCCTGGGTCATTATACATTAAGGAGGCATCGCATAATGCGATTAAATTTTCCGTATTTTTAGAAAAAATTGGATATAACTTATCGGCTACTAGCCTAGGTGCAGAATAAGGAAGCTTTGTCGGATTAGGAAGAATTACATTAGGATATAGCAATTGTTCCATTTCATAAGCCATTCCTTCACAAATACAGTATGAGCCAAAGTAATATTTAAACCCTCCTTCTCTTTCGTTTCCTACCTGAATAAACTCTTTCGTAAATGTCCATATTACTCCATTTATCGTTAGATTATACAGTTCGTTATTTATAATATAGTCTTGGTCAAAATTCTTATGCTCCCCTGCACCTATAAATATTTTTTTCATCTCCATATTCACATGTGTATTTCCATCCTCTATTGACGTTACCAAAGGAACGTTAATAGAGTTAACACCATCTTTTTGTAGCTTCGAATTAAAAAATTTTATAAAGTCTACCTCGCTTGCTATATTAAACAGTCCGTGAGTTGTCGTAATATCTTGTAAGAAATGAATATATTCATGAAAAAAAATAGCAGCTCCAAGTTCCGATAATGACTCATCAAAATTTAGAAAAGCATCGTTAGTGTCTACGTTAATTCTAAAATAGGATGAATAATAAAATCCTGCTGAGGTATAAAGTTTTTCTCTCATTTTCTATATAGTATCTTGTTTTAAAGTCTTCTCCCTAGAAAAAATTCAAATCAATATACAAAAAAACACCTTCGACCACTCAATAATTATTCCTCCCCAACAACTTTCTTACCCAACGTCAATATACCAATAAAACCCTGACAGAAATATCCATTTCCATCAGGGTTTGTGGCACTATTCGCGTTTCTGGTTAAGCTAAAACTTCTCTCCTACGGTAATGTGTGTGCTTACCGAAATACGATTCCATGCATTGATTGCCACTACAATCATAATGACTTGGGCGATGTAATCTTCACTGAAGTATTTTAGGGCATTTTGGTAGGTTTCTTCTGTCAAACCTTTTTCACTGATGAGCGTAATTTCTTCTGTTATGGCTAATACTACCTTTTCCTCCTCCGTAAATAAGTCTGTTTCTCGCCAAGCATCTAGTAATAGAAGGCGCTGCGTTGTTTCACCATTTTTTAGGGCGTCTTTGCTATGCATATCGATACAAAAAGCACAATGATTGATTTGTGAGGCACGCAACTTGATAAACTCTTTGTGAGTTTTACTTACTGAGGTCGTTGCCAAATATTGTTCTAATCCGTACATGGCTTTCCAAGCCGCTGGCTGTGATGCGTGAATTTTTACTCTAGTTGTCATGGTATGATGTCAATTTGTCGTTTAAAAATATCCATCGAATTTTATTATTATTTTCGTCGCTGGACTACATGACAAAGTTCACTTTTTGACTAAAGAAAAAACTTAAACCAGTTTAAGAACGCTCAAATGCTACTTTTTTTCTAAGGTTTTTTTCTTGCGAAGTTCACTCAAATACTCTGGTGAAAAACCCAGAAATGATGCCAATACTTTCTGCGGAATCCGCTGAACAAACTCAGGATATAAAGAAGTAAAATGTTCATAAAAAACTTCTTTCGGCATCGTGTAAAGGTATTTGACTCGAAGCAAAGAAGCTGAATACGCTCGTTGGTAGACTTTTCTGAAATACCTTTCCAATTGAGGTATTTCCAACAGGAGTTTTTCCAAACTCTCATGAGTAATTACCATCACCTCCACTTTTTCGAGTGCTTGTATGCTAAAACCCGATTCTCCAGATTTTTCGAAGGCCATCAGGTCGGTCATCCACCACGTTTCGAGGGCAAATTGAATGGTTTGCTCCTGTCCTTTTTCATTTATAAAATACAATCTCAAACAGCCTTTCGTCACAAAAAATATATTCTTGCAGATATTACCCTCTTTTAACAAATGTTCTTTTTTAGCAAAAGTTTGTAATTGAAAACGACTTAACACAATCGCTATCTGTGCTTCTGTCAAATTAACGTGCTTAGTTATATGTATGATTAACGGATGATTGGACATGGCTTGAACAGTTGTGTTTTTTGGAAGATAAAGATATTGAATAATGATGTCACCCTTTTTAAAATTCAAAAAAGATTACCAGTAAATTATTACGCATTCCTGCTTTATGAAAATAAAACAATATATCCCCTACAAAATATCAATTCCATCAACTGTTGAAAACAAAGTGTTTATTCCGAGGCAATTAACTAACAACAAAACAAATGTTTTCACAAAAATCCGTTTTATCACTCTGCCTGTTAACAGCAGTAAACTTGACTGCTTTTTCACAAGTAAAAAATTCATTTAAGTTTGATTTTGGCACTGGCGCTGTTGCCAAAGGCTATCAAGCTGTAAGTCCAAGCGACTATTATTCAAAGGCTAAAGGTTTTGGGTTTATGCCCAACGCTAAAATCTCATCCGAAAATCGAGCTTCTAAAGATGCACTTACCTCCGATTTCTGCACCAGCAATACTTCCTTTTTCTTTACGGTTGATATTCCTGAGGGAAATTATGATGTCAAAGTAATCTTGGGCGATGCCGAAGGGACTTCTTCCACAAGTGTCAAAGCCGAATGTCGCCGATTGATGCTAGAAAAAGTAGAGACCGAGAAGGGAAAATTTGTCACTAAAAACTTTACAGTAAACGTCCGTTATCCCGAAATTTCTGATTCTTCTAGCGTAAAACTCAAACCTCGAGAAAAGGAATATCTGCACTGGGATCACCAACTGACGCTCGAATTTACGGGAAAATCCCCCAAAGTGTGTGCCGTAGAAATTACGCCTGCCTCGAGTAAAATCCCAACTGTATTTTTGGCAGGAAACTCCACCGTTGTAGATCAAGCTATTGAGCCTTTTGCCGCTTGGGGACAAATGATTCCAAGTTTTTTCCAAGCAGGAAAAGTCGTATTTGCCAACCATGCCGAATCTGGCGAAACTATTAAAAGTTTTACTTCTGAAAAACGTTTTGAAAAAGTCATGAGTCAAATCAAAAAGGGAGATTATTTCTTTATTGAATTTGCACACAATGACCAAAAACCAGGCTCTGGACTCAAATCTCAAACTACCTACAAAGAATATTTGATTAGTTTCATCAAAAAAACGCGTGAAAAAGGGGCTACTCCTGTACTAGTTACCTCGATGCATCGCCGTAGATTTGATGAAAATGGTAAAATCATTAATACGCTTGAAGATTTCCCTGAAGCTATGCGTCAGGTAGCCAAAGACGAAAATGTAGCCTTAATTGATTTAAATAATATGAGTAAAACACTTTGGGAAACACTCGGTGTAGAAAACTCAAAAAAGGCTTTTGTTCATTATGAGGCTAATAGTTTTCCGAATCAAGAAAAAGCGATTCATGACGATACGCACTTCAGCAATTATGGGGCATACCAGTTGGCAAAATGTATCGTAGAAGGAATCAAATCTAATCATTTAGGGATAGAAAAGTATCTCAACAAAGATTTTAAAGCCTATAATCCAGCTCAACCTGATGATTTGAACACATGGAATTTTCCTGTAAGTCCTTTGGTCTCAGTAATCAAACCTGATGGAAACTGAATGGAGTGATGAGTTGTGAGTTTTGAGTGATGAGTTGTCCTTGCCTAAAATAGGTTGCCCTGAATTTTTAGTCAAGGACAAGTCCCTAATTCATCATTAGGGTTATACGAAGGATTATAAAACTGTTTATTTCGGATATCGGATGTTGGATTTCGGAAGAGTAAGCTTCTATTTTTTATAAAAAATAAAAGTATATTTTTATATTTCCGAAATCAGAAATCCCAAATCTGAAATAGTTAGAAATCCTTCGTACAGCACAAATTCACCATTCACAACTCACCACTAAAACGCCAACGTAGCAGCAACGCCACCAAATTGAGGAGAATAGATAGGTTGAAAAGTCAAGTTTTTCTTTTGTTGTAATCGTTTATGAAATTCAGGAACGAGAATGCCACAAATAGCCCCTGATACAAAACCTGTAATCACATCTGATTTAAAATGCTTACCAGCTTCTGTTCGGTAATAGCCCACCAAGGCTGGCGGAATGGCAGCAAGTGTAAATAGGCCTATTCGTTTCAAACCTTTTATTTGATGATAATCAGTATAAACCTTTGCCAAGAAAAAAGTCGCTGTTGAGCTAAATGAAACGTGTCCACTAAAAAACGAGTTACTTCTTCCATCTCCCATTTTTTCCTCCGCAGTCAAATTAGGATTGTAAGTCAAGGGGCGTGGTCGACGAATAGAATACGCCGCACCGAAATACAGAGCATTATCTACAGCATGGCTCATCATATACATACTCAGTAAATCGACCCAATCTTTTCGGATATTTTTATCAAGCATCAATAGCGCTGGACTTACCAGCGAAAGATTCAAGAACAAGTCAGAATTCTTCTCGGCAGAGGCAAAATTGGCAGGATTTTTAAACGCAATCGGTCTATCAAAACTATTCAAATCATTGGGATTTAGTTTTAATATATCCTCTTTTGATAAATTCGCTACCTTATCTAATTGACGAAAACCAAAAAAAGATGCCACTGTCAATCCAATGCCTGCGGTTAACTCAATTTTGGGTTTTACAAAATAGATTTTTTGATGCGCCAATGAGTCATTTTGTCCAAATGATGGTGCAACTAACGATACAAGGAATAGAATCGAAAAAATTATTCTCATAATAAGTGAATTAAAATCATATAACATAAGCCTTGTCGTATTGAGCATTTCAGACAAGCAAATTATTTCTTATGCTCAAACAACCAAGATAATAGATTTGGTTCAGCAAATGCGTTATCCCAGCTATTATGATTAACATTAGGGTATTCGGTATATTTCACTTCTTTGGCTTCCAAGGCACGCAAAGCCGCATACATATCTCTTGAATAGCCAACTTTTACGACACCATCAGCATCGCCATGAAAAATCCATACAGGAACAGTTTGAGCATATTTTTTGGCCCAAGTCAGATTGGCTCCTCCACAAATTGGCACGGCTGCGGCAAATAATTTTGGATTGCGAGCAATTGCCTCAAATGTTCCCATGCCGCCCATCGACAAGCCCATGATATAGATACGATTTTTGTCTACTTTTTCAGTTTTACTGATTTGTTTTACCAAATCTACTGCGGCAGCTAAAGGCCAGTTAGGTTGTTCGTTATAGGTAAAATCAATATCTAATGGAGACTTACTTCTATCAATTTTAACAGAAGCCCAATAACTATCTGTAGGACATTGTGGAAAAATAACAATGGCAGGAAATTTCTGGCGATTTTCTGGACTCAAAAATAATTTAGAACCATGTGTCAACTGCTTTTCATTATCGTTGCCACGCTCGCCTGCACCATGTAAAACTAATACGATAGGATATTTTTTTGAGGCATCGTAATTCTCTGGAAATAAAATTCTGTATGGCAATATATGCCCTTCTTTATCAGTAAAGGTTCTTTTCTCAAAAGTTTCAGCTTGAGAAAAACCCTTTATTGATGATAATAATAAAAATAAGTTGAGAAGATATTTCATAATTGTTTTTGGGGTTTGAGTGAAAGGAAGGTATCAGTTAATAGAACAAAACGAATAGACACTATGCAGTGCCCTAGCATTTGCAAGTTACAAATAACAAATTGGAGAATTTATCTTGGACTATCACTCTTCAATTACTAAAATTTAGTTTTAACAATAATCAATCAAAAAAGGCGGTCAAAAACAAATTTCGACCGCCTTTTTTGAAGCTATAATTCCAGTTGATATATCCTTAGACGCAAACATTGCGTCTCTACTCGTAAAAAATCAATCACTAAATCACAACTCGCGCAATCACTAAATCACTATCTCCAAGCTTTGTATGCGTTAATCAAACCATTAGTTGAAGAGTCGTGCGAGGTAATGCTATCTTCCGAAGCTAATTCTGGCAAAATTTTGTTCGCCAACTGCTTACCTAATTCTACGCCCCATTGGTCGTAGCTGAAGATATTCCAAATAACTCCTTGTACAAAGATTTTGTGCTCGTACATTGCTACCAAGCTACCCAAAGTGCGTGGAGTCAATTTTTTGAACAAGATAGAGTTAGTTGGTCTGTTTCCTTGGAAAACTTTGAATGGTGCTAGTTCAGCAATTTCCTCAGCAGATTTACCTGCTTTCTCAAATTCTGCTACGACTTCTTCATACGTTTTGCCGTTCATCAATGCTTCAGTTTGCGCAAAGAAGTTCGACAACAATAATTGGTGGTGATTGCCAATCACATTTTGAGATTGTGCAGGCGCCAAGAAATCACAAGGAATCAATTTTGTACCTTGGTGAATCAATTGATAGAAAGCGTGCTGACCGTTTGTTCCTGGCTCACCCCAGATAATTGGACCTGTTTGGTAGTCTACGGCTTTTCCGTCACGACCTACATATTTACCATTCGACTCCATATCTCCTTGTTGGAAATAGGCTGCAAAACGGTGCATATATTGATCATAAGGCAACAAAGCATGAGAATCAGCATCGAAGAAATTATTATACCAAATACCTACCAATGCCAAAATCACGGGGATATTTTCGTTGAAATCTGTAGTTCTGAAGTGCTTATCCATGGCGTGAGCACCTTCTAACAATTCAATAAAGTTTTCGAAACCAATAGAAAGGACAATCGATAAACCAATAGCCGACCACAAAGAGTAGCGACCACCAACCCAGTCCCAGAACCCAAACATATTGGCAGAGTCGATACCGAATTTAACTACTTCTTTTTCATTAGTTGAAATGGCTACGAAATGCTTGGCAACAGCCTCTAGCGAACCTCCATTTGCTACAAACCAATCACGAGCAGAGTGTGCATTGGCCATAGTTTCTTGTGTTGTAAAAGTTTTAGAAGCAATCAAAAACAAGGTAGTTTCTGGATTAACTTTCTTTAAAACCTCTGCAATATGAGTACCATCTACGTTAGATACAAAGTGTAAATTAAGGTGATTTTTGTATGGTTTCAACGCCTCTGTTACCATTACAGGACCTAAATCCGAACCACCGATACCGATATTTACAACGTCGGTAATAGCTTGATCTGAATAACCTTTCCAAGCACCTGAAATAACTTTTTCAGAAAAGTCTTTCATTTTATCCAAAACAGCATTTACCGCTGGCATCACATCTTCACCACCAACTGCGATAGGCGTATTTGAGCGATTGCGTAGCGCTACGTGCAATACAGCACGGTTTTCTGTTTTGTTAATCAAATCTCCTGTGAACATACGTTCGATGGCATCATCCAATTCACATTCGTTCGCCAAAGCAATCAAAGCTGCTTTTGTTTTTTCGTTGATAAGGTTTTTAGAATAATCAACTAAAATGTCTTCAAAACGGATTGAGTATTTCTCGAAACGCTCTGAATCGGCTGTGAAAAGTTCTTTAAGAGGTGTTTGTTCGACTTCAGCTTTTAATTTTGTTAAATGTTGAAAGGCGACAGTTTGGTTGAACGGGACAGATTTAAGCATGATTAGTCTTTAAATTTATAAAAAGGAATTGTTGGACAAAAGTACGAAAACCAGTTATAAGATACCGAAAAAAATAGTTTTTTAGCTTTGGTAATTTTTATTAGGTGTAAAATAAGAACAGAATTGTCCAAAACCATGGTCATATCGTCAAAATTCTGGAATGATACAGACATATTACACTTCTTCTGTTAGCATTGACTGTCAAATGTTTATGGAATAATTTTCTCAATTATATACAAAAATCAAAGCTCTTCACTTCAATACCTATCTACAAAATATATTTTAACCATTTATTGATAATTATTTAATAGTTTTTTTGCTACTTATGTAATTTTTTCTTGATTTTTTTGTTATATTTATAATTCGCATTCTAATCACTTTACGTAAATAAGTGCTGCAATGAAACAAGAAACAATCTATCAGGTGATTTGTGATGGTCATATTCATACCATCATTCCTGCGGAAAACGATGTTCCAGCAGGTTGGAAAACAACAGGTCGTATGGGTACAAAGGATTTGTGCCTAGAATATATCGACGAGGTAATGAGGAATTCGATCGTTTCTTATTTGAGGAACAGAGGTAATTGTACCTACTAGAGTAAAGAGTGGTTTGTGGTCGTATAAGAGAGAGTATTTTCAAAAGCTTTTTACGAATCCATGTTTCACTCCTCAACATTTCAAGATTTTTTACGATTTTTTCCAAATAACAAAGGGTTCCAGCTTCGGCTAGAACCCTTTTCTTTTAGATTTAGTCGGCTATAGGCGGATGGCAATAGGTCTCTATAATCTACTAATAAGCACACTTCATCACACAATTTTACCAACAAAACTTAAACTTAAGTCCAAGACAATCAATTATTAACGTACCATTAGTACCGTACGAAGGTTTAAATTTTGTTTTTTAAATAAAATTGCAGTTGGCAACTTTTCCGATTGCCCAACTCAACATGGCAACCACAAGGGTTGCCACTACTACAAAAATGCTATCGATAAAAATACTTGTGAACAAAATAAAATCCTTCGTACACTTCTAATTCACAGTTCACTAATTCACCATTCAAAAATCACTAAATCACTAAATTATTCACCCATTGCATCATCAAACCTGTGAGGTAACCACAATACGTGCCCAAGGCATAACCTAATATTGCCAGCAAAACACCTACCGAAGCCAAAGAAGGATGAAAAGCCGCAGCTACTACCGACGCCGAAGCTGCACCACCTACGTTAGCCTGAGAGCCCACAGCCGTGAAAAAGAAGGGAGCTTTGACCAGATAAGCCGCCAATAAAGTAAAGCTTGCATGAAAAAACATCCAAATAAGTCCAATCAGAAATAGCTGAGGTTTGTCTAACGCCGAAACAACGTTCATCTGCATACCGATAGTGGCGATGAGGATATACAAAAAAAGCGACCCAAATTGTGATGCTCCCATACGTTCTATCTGACGAGCTTTAGTTTGTGATAATCCCAGTCCAAACAGCGTAACCAAAGAAATCACCCAAAATGATGAAGAAGTAAGACTGAATTTCTTTAAATCAGGATAATGCGTTTCGATAAACGGTACAATCATGTCAGCACAGGCATGTGCAACTGCTGTAGTTCCAAAGCCCACAAACAAAACCATCATCAAGTCTTTCACGCTCAAACTTTGTTGTTGATTGGCTGCCTCTGCCTCCATTTTTTGCTTTACTTCCTCCACTGCTGACGTATCTGCGCCAAGCCATTTGTCTAATTTGGCACTACGAGCTACCCCAAATAGCAATACTGCTAGCCACAATTCAGCAGTAATCACATCAACGGCAATTGCCTGAGAAAAGACCTCTGGACTAGGTTGAAAAACTTCCTTCAATGCTGTCTGATTGGCACTTCCTCCTATCCAACTGCCTGCAATGGTGGCTAATCCTCGCCATACGTCTCCTGCTAGTACTTCTGGCCATATCGTTTTGACTACCCAAATTGAAACAGGGCCACCGACCATCACACCCAAGGAACCCGCCAAAAACACAATTAAAGCTTTAGGACCTAGTTTTTTAAGTGCCTGAAAATCGATACTTATGGTAAAATAGACTAAACAGGCTGGCAACAGAAATTTCGAAGCTACAGCATATAATTTAGATTCTTCTCCAGAGATAATATGAAACGAATTGAGTAAACCTGGCACAAAATAGCAAACCAAAATACTGGGAATAATTTGATAAAACTTTTGCCAAAAAGAAGACTTAATACTTGAGGTATAAAAGGTAAAAGCAATAATTCCAATAAGTAAACCAAAAACAATGGCATCGTTTGTAATGAGTGTCTGCATAGAAAATGGAGGTAAGTAGGTATTCTGTTAAAGAGCAAATTAGGGGATTATTGCGAAACAGACAAGTATCCAGATTTCTTTCAGCAGCTTCCTTCTTTATTTTTTCCAATTGAAAAACAGGAAAAAGTATCAAACAAACGTTTCATGCTAGTTTTTTGAAATATACCTAATAATTAGTATTGTAATCAATCTGAAAGCAGAATAAATTTGGTTTAGCATTCAAATGTAATGCTATATCAATTAGAGACAACAAAATACCACTTATGTTGTGTGTATGAAACACCGACCGCAAAATTGCCAGTCGGTGTTTTTAGTTTCATAGTTTTTATTTCTGAAAATTATTCAGCAGGATTTTCTTCATTCTTTTGTTTTTTAGTCATCTCTTCCATCAATTTCAACCCTAAAAGTCCACTTAAAGGACCCCCTTGTTCGTTGTTTCCACCTGTTATCAAAATATCAGGCATAACTTTAATTTTTTCTTTACCGATACTTTCTGTGATTTTTAATTGTGTGAAATTATCGCCACCCATAGCTGATACTTGTAACTGATACGACTCTGCTTCGGCTTTACCAATAGCCAGAATTTTCTCAGCCTCAGCATTACCTGTTTTGCTAATTTTTTCAGCTTCAGCAGTTGCCAACAATTTAACTCTCTCCGACTCGGCACTGGCTTGAAGTTTTACTCTTTCCGCCTCTGCACCAGCTTGTAGTTTCAAACTTTGAGCTTCCCCTTGTGCCTTTTTCACAGCAGCATCTGCAACCCTTTCGGCAATAACTACACCTTGGTCGGCTTTTACAATATCTTTCTGAATATCCGCAATCGCCGTTTCTTTCTCTAATGCCTGACGGGTTTCTTGCGCCATTTTTTGGGTATCATAAGTTACTTTTTGTTCTTCAGCTAACTTACGATCGGTCAATGTTTTCATCAAAGATTCTGGCGGAACGATATCCCCGATCAGCGTATCTACGGCATTTACATTGTATTGATTGAGTACTTCGGCAATATACTTACGTGCAGTATCTTGGCGTTCGGCACGAGAGCCCAAGAACGAAATTACATCTGAATCCTGTGCTGAATTTCTGAAATAGTTACCAATCGTTGGTTCTAGCACCTGACTAACCAAGTTGTTCATATTACCAAAACGAGCAATTACTTTGGGTGCTTCATAATTAGGAATATGAATGATTTGCGAAACATCCAAATTAAATGGGAAACCATCTTTAGAACGCACTGTAATCGTCGAAAGGTTTTTATCCAACTGATGGGATTCAGAACGGGCACTCGCCCAGTTTAATACCAAGTTGGTCGTTGGCACCAATTCGATTTTTTGCACATAGGTATTCAAGGGATATTTACCTGGTCCAAGAGGTTCGTTCCAAACTCCTTTGAAACCTTTTTCCACAATATTGCCATGCTTAAACTCGGTTCCGCTTATATCTACGCCGTCTTCGCCTACATACGAAATCACAACCCCAACGTGTCCAATCGGAATCTCGGTCATGTGGATTTCTTCGACACGGGCAAACCACGGATTAAGGTTATACGAACCCGCTAGGATTACTTGCTGTTGCAAACCTTTATTACCTCCAGCATTCAAAAACTGGTCAGCATCTTGAAAGTTATTATGCCCATCGATAGGCTTACCCGAAATTTGTCCGACAGGAATCGACGCACCATCCATTGTGGTGATAATTCCCACCATATTCTCCTGAATTTCGGTGATGTCTGTAATTTCTATTTCAAATAAAAGCGTGTTTATGCGGTAAGAACCCGCTGTGATTACGGCAGTCTGTCGACCTTTTCGACCACCAATTTTCAAAAATGCTTCAGCATCTTGAAAACCATCGCATTCGACCTTGCGAGCTAAAATACTGCCTGTTTCTAATTCTTTACCATCACGTGCCAAAACCAACCCAATTTTACCTGTTGGCACTACGGTAAGGGGTTGTAATACGACATCGTACTGCCAAATCCAAAGCCAAAAATAAATCCCTGGCGCTAATGGTTTTGCTTGAAAGCCAGCCTCTCCTTCGGTGGCAAAAATCCTGCCTTCGGGCAAAGATTTTTTATCGCCAAATAAGACAAACTTCTTGGTTACTAGACCAATACGGTCTTCTGGAACAATGATAATACCCAATAAACGGAAAATGAATTTGTAAAAAATGAGGCAAAGTATGGGTATCAAAATCACCACATACGTAGAATAGGATGCTAACATTGAAGTATATATGTTATGTGAAAGTATCAAACCGCTGATTAGCAGTGGTTCACATGCTAAATTTGGAGGGAAGTCAGACTCGTTATACTGCTTTTGTGAAGAATGGTAGGCGGTTAGGATAAAAGGAGCTTTTTGATTTTATCCTAAAAATACCTTTAAAATCTGAATATTTTTTCAGTTTTCGTTTTAGAAAAATAGCCTAAATATTTCTCTAAATTTGTATCTCCAAAATGTACCTCCTCAGCTTTAACAGCAAAACTTATGACGGATTTTTTGAGTGCATCACAGCACGAAACATATTTTAAAATATATTCTTCCTCGGCAGGTTCGGGGAAAACCTACACTTTAGCAAAGGAATACATCAAACTAGCGCTTCGTTCCAAATCTCCTTGGTACTTCAACCATATATTGGCAGTAACATTTACTAACAAAGCAGCGGGCGAAATGAAAGAGCGTATCTTGAAATATCTCCGTATTTTTTCAAGTAACGATCCGCAAGAACAAGCGACAGAACAAGGACTTTTTAATCAGATTTTAGAAGAATTACAACAAGAGGGTATCGAGATAGACGACGTTACCTTACGTGCCCGTGCCTCCGCTACTTTCAAGCATATCATACACGAATATGCTAACTTTTCGGTTTCGACGATCGACTCCTTTGTTCAGCGAGTGGTAAGTGCCTTTACAGAAGAATTAGGTTTTCCGTTCAATTTTGAGGTAAACCTCGATTCTGAAGTGCTATTAGATGCTGCTGTTGAGCAATTGTTACAAAAAACCAATACCGAAACCTACGAGCAAATTACCGAGGCTATCAAAAGTTTTGCCTTAGACAAAGCTACCGATGGTCGTTCGTGGAATGGTATCAATGATGAGATTGCCAATTTTGGTCGAGATTTATTGAATGACCAATTTCAAGAACATATTGAAAAATTAGGCGCACTAGAGCCTCTGGATTTTCTAAAAATTGAACAGCAACTCAAGGATTTTAATCAAGGTGTCGAAAAACATATCAAAGAAATCGTGGCTATTGCGCTTGAAACTGCCAACGAAAATGATTTGACGGTAGATGATTTTCCATTCAAAAAGTCTGGTCCGTTTGGATATTTTATTCAATTGGCAAACGGTGCTGATATTTTTAAAGAACCTGGCGCTCGATTTTTGAATGCTTTGTCCGACAATACTTGGCATGCCAAAAGTACAACCAAACCTATCGCTGCCACTATCATGGGTATTGCCGATACGCTAACTGATACAGGAAACTTTCTATTAGAGGCGCAAAAGCGTTTAAAACCAAGATTTTTGCTTTATCGAGAAATCTTAAAGCAAATCAAAAAACTCGCTTTGTTGAGCCAGTTGAAAAAAGAAATCGCTGCTATTCAGGACGAATCGGGACAAATCCATATTTCGGAATTTAACCGTAAAATCCTTGAAATTGTCGTCAATGAACCTATTCCATTCATTTACGAGCGTTTGGGCGAACGATATAATCATATTTTGATAGATGAATTTCAGGATACTTCTACCCTACAATGGCATAACTTTTTGCCTTTGATAGAAAACGCCCTTGCCAGCGGGCACTTTAACTTGGCTGTGGGTGACGCCAAACAATCTATTTATCGATTCAGGGGCGGCGAAATGGGTTTGATTGTCAACCTGCACAAAAAGCAAATTGATGATTTGACCAAACCTATTGCCGACGATACCTTTTTGGTAGAACGCTATGAGAGTATTCGTCCCTATATCAAGCCCGAAAATTTGAATACCAATTACCGAAGCTCGGCAGAAGTCATCAGCTTTAACAACGCTTTATTTGAAGCCATCAAAGTTGACCCTGAGTATTTGGCAATAGCACCAAGTTTGCCGAGGGTTTATGACGAATATTTTGCGCAAAAAGTACCTGCAAAACCTTTGGAGGGTGGGCATGTACAGGTTGATTTTATCATAGGAAAAGAAACTGACCGCTTGATGATTGAAAAAGTTGAGCAAATTCTGGAAGAAGTACTTGCCATTGGATACAAGCTCAAAGATGTAGCCGTTTTGTGTCGTAGAAATAAGGATTCTAAGATCATCGCTAATGCACTGAAGGAACGAAATATCGATGTAATTTCTTCCGATTCTTTGAGTTTAGCCGCTTCAGACGCCGTCAATTTAATCATGGCGATTATGAAAGTAGTACAAAATCCAGATAATGCCCTTGCCAAATATGAAGCCGTGTATTTGTACTATCGAGTGGTTTTGCACAAAGTTCCTAATACCCAAGAAAACAAGATTATCAAAGAAACCATCGAGAGTCGTGACATCTTGAAGTTTTTTGATTTAATTGATAAAAGCCTTGTTCCCACTGCCCTACAGCAAATGAGTTTGTACGAAATTGCCGAAAAGTTATTACAGACTTTCGAGCTTTTCAAACATGACAAAGAACTTGACTTTATTTTCCGATTCTTGGATGTTGTCATTGAGTTTCAGCACATGAAAAGTACTCACTTGACCGATTTTATCAATTATTGGGAAAACAAAAAAGAAAGCCTTTCGATTATGTCTCCAGCGGGGCAAAATGCAGTTACGGTAACGAGTGTACATAAATCTAAAGGTTTGGAGTTTCCTGTGGTCATTATTCCTTATTGTCATTGGTCGATTGACACAGGACTTAATTCTTCTCGTTGGTTTGGGTTAGAAGACGAAGGACTTTTTGAAGAATTAATCGTCGAACAAGCCGAAGAGAATATTACCAAAGCCCTGACAACAGCACCGCTCAAAATGGTCAAGGAGTTAGAAAATACGCATTTGGTAGAAGAATATCGTGCTGAGAAAGAAGAAACGTTTCTTGAGAGTTTAAATATGCTCTACGTAGCGCTTACTCGTCCTAAGGATAGGCTATACATGGTGGTCAAAAGAGATAGTAGAAATCTCAATAAGACTATCGGTGGCTTATTGCTCCGCTTTGTAGATGGCGAAGGAATACCTCCTGAAGAACCCTTTACGAAGGTACTATACGAAGGGTTACCAAAGGTCTTAAAACCCGAAAAAGAGAAGATTGCTCCTACGATGATTATTCAAGAAATCGTTACTTCAGAACGTAGTCAGACGATTCAGCTAAAACAATCGGCGGAAAGACTATTCGACTTAGAAACTTTCGAAAAAAGTAAAGATTACGGAAATAAAGTTCACGCAGCTTTTGCCAAAATAAAAACTAAGAAGGATATAGACAGCGCTTTGGCAGATTTACAGCGTGAAGGATTAATAGTCGAAAATGAGCAAGAAGAGTTAAAAGTAACCATTCAAAAAATCATTGATTTGCCAGAAATCAGTCCGTTTTTTGAAGTTCCAGAACGTTTTATCAGAAATGAAAGAGAAATTCTAAGACCCAATCAGTCGCCATTACGCCCAGATAGAGTAATCAAAATGGGCTCAAAAATCGTAATTCTGGACTATAAAACAGGTTCAAAAAGTAATAGCCACAAATACCAAGTCAAAGACTATCAGAAAATATATCAAGCCATGGGATATACCGAAGTAGAAGGATATCTGGTATATCTCGAAACCATGGAAATAGTAAAAGTTTAGGAATATTTCTGATGAAATGATGGAAACACTTTTGTCGAATATCCATAGCTAATTGCATAGCTTAAATCAGGTCTAACAACAAACATGAGTCATCCCGAATTTTAAGATTGGGGTTATCATCCAAGTTTTCATCAAAAAAGCGGTCGGAAAATATTTTTCGACCGCTTTTTTGATGCTACTATGCTAGATTTGCTCAGCTTAAGACGCAATCATTGTGTCTCTACTGCCAGAATACAAATTTTAAAATAATCACTCATTCAATCGATAAATCACTAAATTAGGAATGACTCATGTTGGTTTTAGACCTTATAATTTCTTCATCTCCTTATATGCATACTTCATCCAATAAATCACTCCAAAGAAAATAATCAACTGGAAAATATACTCAATGACAAACTTGATTTGTAGGAAATAAAACCAATTATAAAACGGTTTTCCAATTCTAAACCAAAGAGAAGGTTGTAAAACGGCTGCCGTTTGAATGATAAAAGAATAGACAAAAAACTTTTTATCTTCAAAATTGACCAATCCAAAAAGCATTGGCATGGCATAGATAAAAATATAATTTGAGTACGCTCCTATTTGAAATATCATCATTACGCCAAAAATACCGAGCCAAACAAAAGGTACAAATTGTTTTAATTCAAGATTTTTGAATTTGACTGCCTGCCAAGACGAAACCCCGACAATCACAAAAAGTCCAATCCAGTTTAAAATTCTAATATTAAATTTGGCGATTAATTCGCCGAATATCGGATAAGTTATCGACCAAACATTAGGACACATTGGCTCTTGTGCGAGTTGGATTGGCATCAAAAAAGCAGTGCCTCCATGCAAATACAAGAAAGCTAATGTAGGGATTCCTAAAGCCGCCATTCCCAAAATAAAATTCCAGCGATTACTCAGTTTTAGAAAAATGGGAGGTACAAAAAGCACAAAAAATGCTTTTGTAACGATTAATCCTAACGCCACAATCACTCCCAACACAAAGTCTGATTTACCTTTTAACCATACCCAAACCATCAAACAAGCAAATCCCCACATCCAGATATCTTCTTGTCCACCAATAACACAAAATATAAAAGGTGCAGGAAAACACAAATAAATCAAAGATTTAAACAAAACTTGCCCATTAGATAAACCATTGCGGTATGTCTTCATCGTTAGAAGCAAAATCAAGAGCTCAACGATAATCATTAATAGCGTTAAGGCTCTAGCTGTGTCCCAGAAAACTAGCGGAATAGCGGTAATATAAGCAAACAGTGGCGAGTACAATGAAGGGAAGTCTCGGTAAACAATACCTAAGTCTTTTGCCTTCTGTGCCGAGTGCCAAAAAATCTGCACATCAGACTGAGCATCAAAACTGAAATATAGATATACGACCAAAAACGGAAGTATCCTAAATACAATAGCTAACAAGGAAAAAGAAACAGTTTTGCCTACACGGTCAAAAAATGATTCGATTTGTGGTCTGAACCTAAATGCCAGCCATGCAATCAAACAGAGGCTTAAAGAAATATATGTTTTGTTGTAAATAACTTCGTACATAAAGAGATTGTTGGTGGATACTTCCTCAGAAATGCTAACACTATGATAGAATATTCTGAGCTAAGTTACGGAACCACTTTTACCGATAGTCTGTATTATAAGATAAACACCATGATTGATGTAACTAGCAAGAGAAATCACGGAGTAATCCAAACAAATTGTGATTAGAATCGTTACAAAAACAGGGTAAAAAAACAAAGGAAACTTCTTTTAACAATGATACTTCCCGTTGGGATTGCAAAATTAACTTTTCTAAATTTAATTATAGAAAGTTTGAGTAAAAACTATCAGGATTAATAGAGGACAAAATTATATTTTTCAAAGATAACTTTTGAAACAAATCCTTTACTCTTATTTTTGGCGTCTGAAATGAAACAGGGTACCGCCAGAAAAAAGATTTGATTAGTGGTTATTGACTAATACAAATGTGTTGTCTAGCTTTAATGCTTGTTTTATATTTGTGAATTACTTTAAAACGGTATTTTCAATCCCTTTAATTAAAGATTGATGCAACGCAAGTTGCTTCGACCATAAATTTCCTATAACTAAGAATCATGGCAGAAATTATTACGATGCCCAAAATGAGCGACACCATGACTGAAGGTGTTGTGGCAGAGTGGCTCAAGAAAGTTGGCGACGTCCTCAAGCCAGGCGACGGTCTTTTGGCTGAAATCGAAACAGATAAAGCGACAATGGAGCTTGATTTGGATGAGAGAATGGACTTGAGCAATTTTAAAGATTGTAGACTTTTATACATTGGCTTAGAAAAAGGTAAAGCTGTACCTATCGATAGCATCATTGCTATCATCGGTGAAAATGGCGAAGCATACGAGCATCTCTTGAGTGGTGCTCCTGCGGCGGCAGCTCCTGCACCTGTTGCTGAAGCTCCTGCGGCGGCTCCTGCTGCTCCAGCAGCTCCTGCGGTTGATACGTCAGGTATCAAAGCAGAAATCATTGGTATGCCAAAAATGAGTGATACCATGACAGAAGGTACACTTGTAACATGGCTTCGTAAAGTTGGGGATGTAATCAAACCTGGCGAAGCTCTTTTGGCAGAAGTTGAAACTGACAAAGCTACAATGGAGTTTGACCTTGATAACTTCATTGATATTTCTAAATATTCTCCTTGTACCTTGTTGTACATTGGTATCGAAGAAGGTAAAACAGTTGCAGTAGATGACGTTATCGCTGTGATTGGTGAGCCTGGTGCCAACTATCAAGCATTGTTATCAGCGGGTTCTGCTCCAGCAGCTCCTGCACCAGCAGCAACACCTGCGCCTGCGCCAGTGGCAACTGCTACTCCTGCGGCAGCTCCTGCACCAGCAGCAGCGCCTGTAGCTGAAGCAACTGTAACTTCTGCTGATGGCCGTGTGAAAGCTTCTCCTCTAGCAAAAGCTTTGGCGAAAGATAAAGGTATCAACTTAAACGAGGTAAAAGGTTCAGGAGAAAACGGTCGTATCGTAAAAACTGATATCGACAATTATGTACCTGCTCCTAAGGCTGCTCCAGCGGCTAAACCAGCGGCAGCAGCAGCTCCTGCAACTATCTTGGGTCAAGAAAGCTATGAGGAGTTCTCAGTAAACCAAATGCGTAAAACAATAGCACGTCGTTTGTCTGAGTCTAAATTCTCTGCTCCTGAGTTCTATCTAACGATGGAAATCAATATGGACAAAGCTATGGCTGCTCGTACTTCAATGAACGAATTCTCTCCTGTGAAAATCTCGTTCAACGATATGGTAATCAAAGCTGTAGCTGCTGCATTGACTAAACACCCGAAAGTAAACTCTTACTGGTTGGGCGACAAAATCCGTATCAACCACCACGTACATATTGGTATGGCGGTAGCAGTTGAAGACGGTTTGTTGGTTCCAGTAATTCGTTTTGCTAACACAAAGTCATTATCACAAATCTCTGCTGAAGCGAAGGATTTGGGTGGTAAGGCTAAAAATAAACAATTGCAACCAAAAGATTGGGAAGGCAATACATTTACAGTAAGTAACTTAGGTATGTTCGGTATCGATGAGTTTACTTCTATCATCAACCAACCAGAATCTTGTATCTTGGCTGTAGGTGGTATCAAAGAAACAGTTGGTGTGAAAAACGGACAGTTCTATGCTACTAACGTAATGAAAGTAACATTAACTTGTGACCACCGTACTGTGGATGGCGCAACTGGTGCTGCATTCTTGCAAACATTCAAGCAATTGCTTGAAGATCCAATCAAATTATTGGTGTAATCCAAGTATTTGAACCATCAAAAGATGAAAGATACTTCTTATCCAAAAGATGGGAAGCGTCTTTCATCTTTTGTGTTTTATAGAGGACTTAACGTCTTTCTTTTCTTTACCGACAAACATTTTATTCTTGAAAATAGATGGAAAAAATTAGATCAACCACCGTCTTGGCGATTGTGCACAATGGCGAGGTAGCCATCGGAGCAGATGGACAAGCAACCATGGGAAGCACCGTAGCCAAAAACCATGTTCGTAAAATCCGAAAACTGTTGAATGGTAAAATTGTGACAGGTTTCGCTGGTTCTACTGCCGATGCATTTACCCTTTTGGAAAGATTTGAAGAAAAACTCAATGCTTTTGGTGGGAATATGAAGCGTGCTAGTATTGAATTAGCAAAAGACTGGCGTACCGACCGCTATTTGCGCAGATTAGAAGCCATGATGATTGTAGCTGATAAAGAGGAGGCTTTGATTATTTCAGGTACAGGCGATGTCCTAGAACCAGAAAATGGTATTGCTGCGATTGGTTCAGGAAGTAACTATGCCCTTTCAGCAGCTTTGGCATTGAAAAAACATGCTCCTCATCTAACAGCTGAAGAAATGGTTAGAGAAGGATTAACCATTGCGGCAGATATTTGTATTTATACTAATCATAACTTCGTTATCGAAAAACCTGCTGTTTAGGTATAAATGCGAAATTATGAGCTAAGTCAAAAGCTCCGTAGCGACGATAGAATTATACTAAATTTGTTTTCTATCGTCGCTACGGAGCTTTATATGTATCAATCGCTACTTTACTTTCTGGTCTCTTCTCTGGCAAAAACAATAAAATCAGTGACAGGTAGTTCCTGCATTTTGCCCTTCAAATGACTCACCAATTGCCCACGGTGATAGCCAGAATGAAGCATCAAATGTGTAAGTATTTCATATAAACTAGAAAAATGTGTTTCGTCCTTGCTATTAGTATAGGATACGGTCCTCCCAAAGGTCAATTCTTCACTCTGATCTATGAGTTCTTGCCATCTTTGAGTAATATTTCTCAACATAATTACACATTCCGAAAAATCCTTAGTTTCCCATAAAGGAATATACGCTCGAACTTCTCTAGCACGATTATACCATGTCAAATGAGCAGCCAAAATATGCGATAATAGTTCTAGTGAGCGTGTATCTGGTCTATCAAGTGATTGTAAGGCTTGGATAACTTGTTCGTTTGCCCAAACTTCATAATTCATTAATTTAGCAAAATGATACTTCATAGTAAGAGTGTTTTTTGGATGATATTTAAAGGTATCAAAGTGGACATTTATCATTAAAATAATAAAAAATAGACCTAATCTTTGTATATTCGGCTAAATCTTTTCGAAAAAAGTTGATTTTTATCAAGATTCATAAAGTTTTCTTCAAAACTGGAACTAAAACAAATATAATCTTGTAAGTTTATAGACTAATTAGAGTACCCAGAGTATAAACCTAAAACAAATATTATTATGTCATTAAGATTAGGAGACATTGCCCCAGACTTTACGGCAGAAACAACGCAAGGCACAATCAATTTCCACGAGTGGATTGGCGATTCATGGGCTTTATTGTTCAGTCACCCAGCTGATTTTACTCCTGTTTGTACTACAGAGTTAGGTAAAACAGCGCTTTTGAAAGGTGAATTTGAGAAAAAAGGCGTAAAAGTTATTGCAGTTTCGGTAGATGATTTGGACTCTCACCAACGTTGGATTCCAGATATTGAAGAGGTAAATGGTGTGTCAGTTAATTTTCCTATCATTGCTGACGAAAGCCGTAACGTTGCTACTTTGTACGATATGATTCACCCAAATGCTTCTGAAAAAGCTACAGTTCGCTCGGTGTTTATTATCGGTCCAGATAAAAAAATCAAATTAACGCTTACTTACCCAGCTTCTACTGGTCGTAACTTCCAAGAATTGCTTCGTGTGATTGATTCTTTGCAGTTGACTGCCAACTATCAAGTAGCGACTCCAGCAGACTGGAAAGACGGTGAGGATGTAATTATTACGCCTGCGGTAAAAACAGAAGATGCTGCTGAGAAATTCCCTAAAGGATTCACAGTAGTTAAACCATATTTGCGTACAACACCACAACCTAACAAATAGGTTGTCTTATGTTATGTTTGACTTCGAATTCTAATCGAGTGAATTGAGATTGAGGGAAAGAGTGATTATTTTAAGCTGTAGAGACGCAATGCTTTGCGTCTAAGAATGAGTCATATTGCATATCAAAAAAGCGTTCGAAAAACAATTTTCGAACGCTTTTTTGATGAATAGTTAGAGAATAACCCCTATTCCGAAATCAGAGAAGACTCATGTTTGTATTTTCTGTCAAAATCTTCTACCAAAAGCGCAAGTAGTTCAGAAATAGTTTACTACGAATTTTATATTTTTGCAATATGATTCAACTATTACTGAAAAGATATTTCGCTTTACCACGCAATACAAAAATTGCCATACTTCTCACGATTTTCCTAGCTATTGTTTCCTTAATCATTTGGGGAATCTATGCTATTGTGATGCTTTTCAGACCTAATCCTAATGGTTGGGAAAATGTCTCGAAAGTAGGCATTTCAATGCCTTTACGATACGAAGTACATGGTATTGATGTATCTCACCACAATGGTGAAATTAACTGGAAGAAAGTCGAAAAGATGCGTTTTGAAGATAACAGAAAAATAGAGTTTGCCTTTTTGAAAGCTACCGAAGGTATTACACACGCCGACCGCCAGTTTGATCGTAACTGGGAGCATGCACGCAAATTTGGTATGCGACGTGGTGCCTATCACTTTTACATTGCTTGGCGCGAACCAGTAGGGCAAGCAAAAAACTTTATCAATTCAGTAAAACTCGAGAAAGGAGACTTTGCTCCTGTTTTGGATATCGAACAAAACTCCTTGAAATCTGACGAGCAAATTATTAGAGAAATTGGCGTGTGGCTCAATATGGTCGAAAACCATTATGGCACTAAGCCCATCATTTATACCAATCCTAATTTTTATAAGAAGTTTATCAAAGGTAATTATGATGATTACCCACTATGGATTGCGGATTATTCTAACGAGACACTCAAGGGATATGGATCTAATCTTTGGTTTTGGCAACATAACAAAAATGGCTGGGTTGAGGGTATCAAAGGAACTGTAGATTTTAATGTTTTTTTAGGAAGCAAAGCTGATTTAGGCAATCTGTACATCAAATAACTTTGGGAGTTACCCATAAAAAAGCCCCACTAACTTTCGTCGGTGGGGTTCTTCATTTATATTGATGTAATCAGTTATTCGTTAATTTTTGCAAAAATATCGTCAATCGAAAGTTTGAACTGCTCCCCAGAAGTCATGTCTTTCAGAGTCAACAAACCTGATTGTAATTCATCAGAACCAATAATTACGACAAAAGGAATCTTCTTACGGTCTGCGTAATCCAATTGTTTTTTGATTTTGGAATTGTCTGGAAAAACCTCTGCATTAATACCTCTTTCACGAGCAGCACGAAGCAATGGCAAGGTATAGTTTTGCTCCTCTTTTCCAAAGTGACAGAATAATAATTTGGTCGTTACTGCTTGGTTATTAGGGAATAAATTCAATTCTTCCAAAACATCATAAATACGATCAACTCCAAATGAAATACCCACTCCCGACAAACCTGGTACTCCAAACGTTCCTGTTAGGTTGTCATAACGACCACCTCCTGTGATAGAGCCAATTTGAACATCCAAAGCCTTTACTTCGAAAATAGCGCCAGTGTAGTACGACAAACCACGTGCAAGCGTAATGTCCAATTCAATATTTTCATCGGTCACGCCAAAGGCTGTCATGTAATTCCACATTTCACGAAGCTCTTCAATACCTTTTTTACCAACTTCCGAAGTTTGAAGTAATTCCTCCAACCTCGTAAACTTTTCTTGGTTAGAACCTGTGATAGAGAAAACAGGGGTTAAATTAGCCAAAGCCTCCTCTGAGAAACCTCTTTCCGCCAACTCTTCCATTACTTTTTCCTGACCAATTTTATCTAATTTATCAATCGCTACAGCTAAAGCAGCCTCTTGTCCAGCAGCACCAATAGCTTCGGACAAACCAGAAAGAATTTTACGGTTATTGATTTTCAGGTTAAAGTTGATATTCAAACTTTGCATTACTTCCTGAATCATCATCACGATTTCGGCTTCACAAATCAAAGAATCCGTGCCTACTACGTCGGCGTCGCATTGATAAAATTCACGATAACGCCCTTTTTGAGGACGATCCGCACGCCAAACTGGTTGGATTTGGTATCTTTTGAAAGGAAGAGGCAATTCGTTACGATTCATCACAACATACCTTGCAAATGGTACAGTCAAGTCATAGCGCAAGCCTTTTTCTGAAATTTTGGTCGTTAGTTTT
Organism: Cellulophaga sp. BC115SP; assembly: GCF_009905545.1. GTDB lineage: Bacteria > Bacteroidota > Bacteroidia > Cytophagales > Spirosomataceae > Flectobacillus > Flectobacillus rivi. The sequence continues at coordinate 55,554 of NZ_JAAALB010000027.1, forward strand.
TTATACCCTTCATCCAAATCTGTTTGTGAGATTTTCTCAGAAAAGTTTCCAGAATTCAAGATTTTAAACAAAAGTTGGTCACCTTCATCTCCATATTTACCCATCAAAACCGAGAGATTTTCCATCGATGGAGTTTCCAATGGTTGGAAGCCAAATCTTTGAAAAACGGCCTTGATTGTGTCAAAAATATAATTTCTTTTGACCATTTTCTCTGGGCCAAAATCTCTAGTTCCTCTTGCTAATGATGGTTTGCTACTCATGATTCTGAATTAGTAATTTGATTAACTCTTAAAAAGTAGGTGCTTTTGAGGGCAAAACGAATATAAAAGCGCTGAATCGCAACGTATTTAAGCATTTTTGAGATTCAAACTTGATTTATGGATTTCCTACTCGTTATTTAAAATGTCTGCAAAAATAACAAACCCTTTAGGTTTTTGGAAGCCTAAAGGGTTTTAATATCCGAAAATCTCTATATTTCAGGGTATTTCTCAAAGGAATATCCAATATTGTGTTGGATAAGAATGTTTAATTCTGTAATTTTGCACCTCAAACAAAAAATCTGTTTACAATGGCCGTTACAAGACTAAAAAGAAAAGACAGAAGAAATAAGGCTATAGCTACAAACAAAGTCGAAGCAATTAAGCGTTTGCGTTTGAAGCCAGAAATCAAGTTGATTGATATCGAAGCTATCAAAGCTGAATTTGCTGCGAAGGCTGCGAAGTAATTTTCGAAATTTCTTCTAAGAGATTTAAACCTCGTCGGTAGTGGCGGGGTTTTCTTGTTTTTCTACCTTTGGTTTTTCGTTTACTTTTCTCTGATTGGGTTTCCCTTTTCTATCATCCTTTTTATCCTCTTTCTTTTCCACCTTTTTATCTTCCTTATTTCTAAGTACCTCACCCAAGTGGTTCAATTTCTTAATTTGCTTTGCTAGTTCTTTTTCCTGCTTATTCATTTTCTTGTTAATATCCATCAACAATCTAAAACGAACAGCCTGTCCAAGGCATACCAATCCCAAACTTGTCAAGATTAATCCGTACAAGCCTAGCAAAAACCATATATAAAAGGCCTCATTCATGCCTTTTTTGAATGCAGCGGTAGCTACTACAGAAAGTCCAAATCCAAATAATAAAATACCAGCAGCGGCGCACAAAATCCATTTGGTACGCAATGGCATACGCTTTACTAATCTTTCTCCTGGTGCTTTTTTTGCAATTTTTGGTCTCATGTTGTATTGTAAATGTATTAGGGTTAAAAAGATGTGTTAGTTTAGCTTGGGCTTTTGGCGGTAGACCAGCAGCCAAAATAACGATGATTGTTATCGCTTATCAGCAAAATACTGATAACACTTATCTGGAAAGCCAATAGTCGGCCAACAGTTTTTCTACCTCTCTAAATTCGTCGTACAAACTTTGTGGCAAAATGGCTTTTGAATACGAATAACCATGTTTTTGCCAGAGGAAAAAAGTATAATAGTCAGACTCATAAATAGCTTTCATGATAGACTTTTGTTTGGTATTGAGTTTGGTTGGCAATTTTTTCTCAACACTCATCAAAAAGTATGCTTTGGTTTTGAAAAGTAGCATTTTTTTCCCGTTTACATATTTTTCAACAGGCTGAGCCTCCATTTCTACACTTTTTAGCGCCTCTTTTGGCAAATATACATCATCGACACGTTCGATATAAAAATTTGATCCATTCGTCTTAAATCTCCAACCTTGTGGCAGCTCGTTTCGGAGTGCCAATACACGTTTGTCTTTACATAAGGTATTTACATCAAGATAGCGAAAAGCTGTATTTTGTCCAAAAAAAGTATGAGAGATAAGTATAAACCCTGATAGGATATAGAATTTAATCCAATTAATTTGGGCATTTTTCATATTTATTCAAGTTTGCTGTTAAATTTACAGACAGTTTATTTCAGTAAACTTAAAACTATTTTTATAATCAATAACTATTCCCGAATTACAGTAGGACAAAACGTCTTATTTGGATACACTCAAAGCAGTCGAATTGTTTTACTGTAGATTAAAATTTAAACTTAAACAATTTTTCCAATGAAAATCAAGAAGAAGGTAATTTTAAGTGCCGCAGTTTGTCTTTTGGGCTTAAAAGTTCAAGCACAGGATTTCCGATTTGTAGAAAAAAATCCTGAAAAGCCAGACGCTACTGAATATTGGGACCCAGAAGTTCGCGTTGTAACCCCAGGAGCTATTCCTTCAGATGCTATTGTGCTATTTGATGGCAAAAATCTTGATCAGTGGGAGTCTATCAAAGACGGTAGTGCTGCTAAATGGGAGGTGAAAGATGGCGTATTTACAGTAGTTAAAGGTACTGGAAATATCTCTACTAAAAAGCATTTTGGTGATTGCCAATTACATATCGAATGGCGTTCTCCTGAAGAGCCAGAGAATGTAAAAAGTCAAGGACGTGGCAATAGCGGTGTTTTCTTCCACGGAATTTACGAAGTACAAGTATTAAATTCATACAAAAACAGAACGTATCGTAATGGTCAAGCTGGTTCGGTTTACAAGCAAACACCTCCATTGGTAAATGCAACCGCGAAACAAGGTGATTGGAATACTTACGATATTATCTATACAGCGCCTCGTTTTACAGTAAATGGCGGTATCGAAACGCCTGGTTATGTTACCGTAATCCACAACGGTATTATCGTACAAAATCATACTAAAATTCAGGGTGTAACCAACTATATCGGTCAGCCAACCAATCCTGTACATGGACCAAAAGGACCAATCTCATTGCAAGACCACGGAAATGCAGTAAGTTTCAGAAATGTTTGGATTAGAGAATTGTAAGATTTCATAGTTTCAACAAAAAAGCGAGTGTTTTTCGAAACGCTCGCTTTTTTGTTTTTATTACTTACTCAAATTATATCCCAACGACAGACCTACTTTTGTGATGCTAGCTTTTATAAAATTACTCCATGATGTTCTTCCTGAATCGTTTTGAGAAAAGTTTATACTGGTGAATAATCTGCCAAATCTGGTTCCTAAACCCACTTTGTATCCAATTATATCATCATAGTGAACAAATGTGTTCATAGGAGTACTGTCACTTATTACTTTTTCATAAGTTGGACCAGCTTGTATAAATAAAGCAACCGTTTCTGCCTCATTTTGGTAAAATACATATTGAGGTAAAAGAGCAAAACTTAGGGCTGTTACGTTTCTTGCAGGTAAAAATCCAGCATTCATTTGTGCAAGTTCTTGGTAGCTCGCAAAAGCTGCATCAACCTCTATCCCTAGCTTTCGATTAAATCCTTTTGGTTCCCATATCAAACCAGCACCCAAAGACATGTTCGACAACGCTGATTTGTGAAACAACCTCTCATTATCCGCAATTCTGTAAGTATTGTATCCATACGTATTATACTCTGCTTTCACAACCATTTGTATTCGCTTTCTTTCAGCAGAAATGTTATAGTTTGAATGATTACCTGTCAGTCTATCTGTTTCAGAATAATCAGCGTTATCAAGAATGTATGCTGTATGACTTTTGAGTTCAGTTGCCGAAGTTTGGATTGGTTGAGCATCGTTATCAATGGTATCTTGGGCAATCAAAGGTGCAGTACTGATAAAGAGTAAACAGGAGACGAACATAAAATTTTTCTTCACGAGCAATTAAAATTTAGGTTGAAACTAAAAAACAATAGCCAGATTCATAAAATATAAATCTAGCTATTCTATGCAACGACAGGATAAGTGCTTTATTTTAGTGTTTATATGTTAAAAAATGTTATAATAGCTACGAGCTATGAAGATATACAAATAGCTGACCATATTAACCAATAACAATTTATCAGGTTCTGAAGAAGATTCTCGCTACAAAACCTCCATCCTTTTCACATTACTATCAATCAGTGCAATGATGAGCTTTTTGCCCTTTTCTGGAACATAAAACAGATAGGTAGAATTTTGCCCTATAATGGTCACTTTCTGGGTTTGTCCGTCATCAAAAGTAATTTGGTAATTAGGCTTAGTTTTACCTTCGGCAATAAGACTCTTTTGCTTGGTGCCTCTTCCCAGTTCGATCCCAATAAAAAAACCAAAAAAGATAAGTCCAGTACAGAGGATAAGTAAATTCATCGCTTGCTCTTTGTCATGTTTTGCGTTAAACTTTTCGCTCAATTTATTCACTAGCACCAGTAGTAAAACCATTCCTAAAATGGTAACAGGAATCAGCCAATGGCTCATGAGTAAGGTTAATGGAGCGGTTAGAATATCTGACAAAGAGGCAAAATAAAGGATATTGATACCCAACATTTTGTAAAAAATAGACTCGCTAACGACGCCTAATATCAACAAATAAAGATACCCAATAGATAGGTATTCCTGAAATCCTAAATTTTTGAACATTACTAAATACGGTTTTTAATTTCTTCTTGAACTTTTTTAAGGTTTTGATATATAAAAATCAAAGATGGTAAGACGCCTGAAGATATGGCAATGAAAGCAAATTGTTTTTTTACGATGGCCAAATAAATAGTCAATACTGCTAAAATAATTTGAAGGATAAGGGTAGTATAAAATGTTGTCTTAAATGTTTTTTCTTTAGCTTGCAATGCTTCAATGGATAAGTCTGAATAGGTTTCTTTTTTCATGGTGATATGTGATTTAGTTTAGTCGTGATATAATGAACTTCAAGTTATAAAAAATATAGTTGTTCGTACATTGAAAAAGTGATTATCAGCAAAACCATATACTAATTTCTCTTCTTTCCGAACTTTAGGGTATTTAATCCTTTTGTCAATCGATAAACTTCTTATCTTTACTAATACCGAATTTGACTTATTCTTCGGCGATTATGTTCACTTTTCTTCATCATAACTTATCATGAAAAAACTGATTACACTCCTAGGATTTTTGTGCCTAGGACAACTTACCTCGTCGGCTCAAAACCTCCTCGGATTCTCGGAAAAAGGTACTGCTTCCGAAAAAGAATTAGAAGCCAAATTTGATGCTCAACTCAACGCCCAAAACCTGCGTACTTGGATGAAGTTTATGAGCTCAAAACCTCATTACGTAGGCTCGCCACACAACCGTGCGAATGCTGTGTATATGCGCGATTTGTTTAAATCGTGGGGATTTGAGGCTCGAATTGATACCTTGTACACGCTTTTCCCAACGCCCAAAGTTCGTGAAGTTAGTTTGGTAAGTCCTACGATTTTCAAAGCCAGTTTGGTCGAACCTATGCTTAAAGAAGATGGTACTTCCAACCAGCTCAAAGATCATTTGCCGACTTACAATTGCTTTTCAGCAGACGGTGATGTAACCGCTGAATTAGTTTATGTCAACTTTGGTCGTCCTGATGACTATGAAGTACTCGAAAAAATAGGGGTTAGTGTGAAGGGAAAAATCGTGATTGTGCGATATGGCGGTTCTTGGCGTGGCTTAAAACCTAAATTAGCTGCCGAAAAAGGCGCTGTGGGATGTATCATTTACTCCGACCCCAAAGACGATGGTTATGGTCAGGGCGATGTATATCCAAAAGGTCCCTTCAGACCAGAAGCTGGCGCTCAACGTGGCTCGGTGTTAGACCTGCCAGTTGCGCCAGGTGACCCGCTAACGCCAGGTTATGGAGATACCAAAGATGCCAAAAGATTGGAAGTAAAAGATGCGACAACCATCATGACAATTCCCGTATTGCCTATTTCTTATGGCGATGCCTTGCCCCTACTCAAAGCATTAGATGGAAGAATAGCGCCAGAATCGTGGAGAGGAGGCTTACCTATTGCCTATCATGTGGGTCCGGGAGCTGCCAAAGTGCATTTAAAGCTCCAATTTGATTTTAAAGTAGAACCTTTGTTCAATGTTATTGCTGTAATGAAAGGTTCAGAATTTCCTGATCAATGGATTCTCAGAGGTAATCACCATGATGCTTGGGTATTTGGCGCAGCCGATCCTTTGAGTGGTATGGTTGCCGTAATGGAAGAAGCTCGTGCCATTGGAGAATTGGCAAAAACAGGCTGGAAGCCAAAAAGAACCTTGGTATTTTGTGCTTGGGACGGTGAAGAGCCAGGTTTGTTAGGCTCAACCGAATGGGCTGAGGCCAACCGCGCAGAATTGCAGAAAAAAGCGGTAGCATATCTTAACTCAGATGGTAATGGACGTGGTTTTCTGTCTGCTGGCGGTTCGCACACATTAGAAAAATTCTTTAACCAAGTAAGCCGAGATGTTATCGACCCACAAAAAAACATCAGTGTTTATGACCGTTTACGTTCGTATATTTTGGTCAATGGCTCTGGCGAAAGCAAAAAAGAAGCTTTAAGTCGCGGAGATATTCGTATTGGTGCCTTGGGTTCTGGTTCTGATTTTACCCCATTTTTACAACATTTGGGTGTATCTGCTATGAATGTGGGGTATGGTGGCGAAGATGAAGGAGGCGAATACCATTCTATTTATGATTCTTTTGACCATTACACTCGTTTCAAAGACCCAGACTTTGCTTATGGTGTAACGTTGGCCAAAACCATGGGAAGAACTGTTTTGCGACTAGCAAATGCCGATGTATTGCCCTTCGAGTTCCAAAACTTTTCAAATACGCTTCAAAACTATGGCACAGAGGTAAAAGCTTTACTAGAAAATATTCGTAGCAAAACTGAAGAAAATAATCGTCTGGTAAAAGAAGGACATTTTGCGGCAGCCGCTGACCCGAACGAACCGATTGTTGTGAAAACTTATGAGGAGGTTCCTTATATCAATTTTGCGCCGCTCGAAAATAGTTTGAATCGTCTCAACAAAAGTGCTAATGCTTACGCTTCTGTGGTAAAAAACAGCAATAAATTAGCGCCAGCGAAGCTTGAGGCATTGAACCAACTTCTCTATACGATTGAAAGAACCTTGACCCTGCCAGAAGGTTTACCGAATCGTCCGTGGTACAAACACCAAATTTATGCTCCTGGATTTTTTACGGGATATGGTGTAAAAACAATTCCTTCTGTACGTGAGTCTATCGAGCAAAGAAAATGGAAAGATGCAGAAAAAGGTATTGAGATTGTGTCATCAGTGCTTAATAAATACTGTGATCAAATAGACAAAGCAGTTGCTTTGCTAGGAGAATAAAGGTAAAATTTAGTCATCACGAAGGCTCCATTTTTCCAAAATACATGAATCTTTCTTGATTGAGTGAATTGGGATTGAGTGATTTAGTGATTAATATGAATTTGACCAGTAGAGACGCAATGCTTTGCGTCTAGAGAGGTGTCATTTTGAAATTTAGTATCAAAAAAGGCGGTTGAAATTAATTTTTCAACCGCCTTTTTTTGGGAAAAATAACGAAGTATTATACAATTACTTTCTTCTTGAATAAATCTCCTCCTCTACCATTTTCAATTGCAGTCTATGTTTGTTGCGATATAGCTGTATCCCTACGTTCAACAAAATTAAGGGAGCAATCCAACCCGGTTTGTTGACAGAAGAGATAAGATATACTGATGTAAGTACCAATGTAATTTGGAATACAAAAAAAGTGTTAACATAAAACTTTAGAGATTGTTTTTTGCTCAAAAGTTTAGATAAGGTCCAGTTAGCAAAGACGGTATCTTTCATAAAATATATGTATAAGTTGTTGAGGATTAAGTTTTACTACTTTACTAGAACAAAAAAGAGACACTTTTATTGCAACAAAATGTGATTTGTAGACCTATTTAAGATTAATTTTTTTCAGAAAAATAGGTTCTTGATTCTCTAGTATCTTATATGTGGGTAAAATTTTGTGTGAGGCCTTTTTTAATAGTTCTCTCTTTAAAGTTTTATGTTAGAACATGTTACTTTTCTTTAACCAGAAAAAATAATTCACATACCGATTGGTATGTGAATTATTTTTTTTCCTATATTTACAATCCATGGAAACGACGCAAGAATACATACTCGAAAAAGTAGCTCCTCTTTTTAACAAAAAAGGCTACAATGGCACGTCGCTTTCTGAGATTACCAAGGCTACCAATCTCACCAAAGGAGCGGTATATTTTTACTTCAGAAACAAAGAAGATTTAGCATTTCAAGCTTTTCATTTGAATGTAAAAAAATTGGTAAAACCTCTAAATAATGTAGTCATTGAACGTAAAGGCGCAATCAATAAGCTTTATGGCATGACCTATTATTTCAAAGAATACTATTATGAATTAGCTTCTGAAAGAGGGGGTTGTCCGCTTCTTAATTTGGGAGTTGATGCTCGTTTCAACAATCCAATTTTGTTTGAGGAGGCTCGTAAAATTTGTGATAGGCTTATCCAAAATACTGCCACTATTATCACCCATGGCATTAAGCACAAAGAAATCAAAGAAGCTACTGACGCACATACCTTAGCTACCAATATTTACTCTATGATTGAAGGAGGAATATTCATGTCTTTGATTACCCAAAATAAAAATTACATTGTAAATATCGCTAATCATATTGAGTCGGCTATTATTGAACAAATCCGCCTCTAAAAAAAATTTGTAGTACCACATACCATTCGGTATGTGTATTCAAACAATTCAAAAACAAGTCATTATGAATGCAATTATTGATTCTATCGGGGTGTATCTTCCTGAAAAGAAAATCGACAACCACTATTTCGAGCAATTTTTAGAAACCACCGACGAATGGATAGTGAGCAGAACAGGGATTAATACTCGCTATTACAGCTCAGAAACCGAATATACCAGTGATTTGTGTGTAAAAGCGGCTCAAAACTTGGCTGACAATTATCAAAAGAATCTTGCAGACATTGACTTTGTGATTGTAGCCACTAGTACACCAGAACAAGCCTTTCCTAGTATGGCGAGCCAAGTACAAAGTCGTTTGGGTATCCCAAATGCGGGCTGTATGGACATATCTGCTGGTTGTGCAGGTTTTGCGTATGGTTTGATTGTGGCCAAAGGCTTAATTGCAACAGGCGACTACCAAAAGGTATTGGTTATCGGTGGCGAAACGCTTTCAAAAATTTCAGATTTTACTGACCGTACCAGTTGTGTGTTGTTTGGTGATGGCGCTGGAGCAGTATTAGTAGAAAGTTCAGAAACGCAATATCTACATAAATCTATTTCGACAACCAACGGCGACTTAGGAAAAGATTTGTATTTATCGAATCAACCAGCTCCCATCAATTTTGAGCAGATAGATTACAACGGAAAAATCCACCAAAATGGACGTACCGTATTCAAGTGGGCTGTATCGAACCTCCCTGCTAATATTAGCAAATTGGCAGAAAAAAATGGTATCACCACAGATCAAATCGATTGGATGATTCCTCACAGTGCAAATATTCGTATTTTGGAAGCCGCTTGCTCACAGATGGATTTTCCTATTGAAAAATGCTTGGAGAGCGTTGTCAACTACGGAAATACCTCAGCAGCCTCTATCCCAATTGCTTGGTACAACGGTATCCAAAACGGGAAAGTACAACTTGATGACAAATTAATGTTAGCAGGTTTTGGCAGTGGACTTACGTTAGCAGGTATTTATTTGACTAATCGTATTCAGAAAGCTTAATATATTCTTGATTATTTGAGATAAAACAAAAGCGGTCGAAATGAGTTTTTCGACCGCTTTTGTGATTTTATGCCTTTGTTGGAGATAACTTCAATAAAGACATAAAGTAAAGTACAAGTTGGTTTTTATTTTTTAAAGAACTCTCGTATTGATTTAGGAACTTTATTCCATTGTTTTTCATCCTCCAAATGGAAAGCATGATACTGGTTCTGTGGATTATCTCCTTCAAATGGAAATACTAAGTATGTATCAACAGTATCATCAAAAATATAACACCAAGGGGTTTCTCGCAAATCAAAAATTGCATTGTCTAATAAGTTTTGTGCTTCCTCATCACTACATTTCAATCGTGAAGCTTGCTCACTTTTTTTTGGCGAATTTGCTACTCTCTGAATATTACCATGCTTAGAAGAAAAATGATAAATACGCTTAGGTAGCATACTATTGATAAATTTCCAAAGCAAATCATTTGAATGGAAATAATTAATTTTTACTTTTTCAAATTCATTTTCTGAATCTATTTTAAGTAAATTATCTTCCCCTGACAAATTCCTTGAAATGACGACATGATTGGCATCTGTCTCACAATGCAAACACTTACTGCCAGAATAAAATGCTAAACTAGACTGTTTTTCATTAAAGACTATTTCAAAATACAAACTCCTAGATGTATGAGGTATTGCATCCCTAAACAAAATTTCTAAATAATCTTGTGGACTTTGTATATATTCATCAAATCCCTCCATACCACTAATTTCTGCAAATTTTTCAGCGAGCCTTTCTAGGTCTTCAGAAGCAAAATAAATATCAGCCTTTAGCTGTCTAGCAACCTCTAAAATTGAATAAGTAGCCCTTTTATATGCCTCAAAATTTTCAATCGTAAAATGTTCATCATCGAACATTTCAGAATGGATGTAGAATCTAAATTCGTTGTTCATTAAAATCCCATTAAAAACTTTCTATCAATTGTAAATTGGTCAAAAAAACCTTTGGGTGGATATCGTAACCTTCCACCATTTTCTAGCATAATCTTACTAGCTATAGTACAATGATTAGTTTCGTCACGATCAAAATGGTAAATTTTTACATTATCCTTTGAAACTCCCCCCTTCTTTTCTTCAAATTTTTTACATTGTACCAATACCCCATTGATAACATGATCACTATGTGTTTCAATAACAATTTGTATTCCTAACTCAGCAGCAAGACATATCAACTCAGTGAGTTTAGATATACCATGTGGATGTAGGTGAGCCTCTGGGTTTTCTATTATTAGCAAAGCGTCAGGCTCTGCTGAAAGAATGGCTATAATGATTGGCATCACATAACTAATACCAAACCCTACGTTCGATGCTTCGAATAAATTAGTTTTACCTGTACTTCCTCGACTAGTCTCAAAGGAATATTTTAGCGTGAAACCGAGTTTTCCTTGATCTCTTATATCCACATTAATTCCGCTACTTATTTCTTGTTCCCATGCTATTACCTGAGAAAACAAATCATCATAATCGCTTTTAATACATAGAGCTTGAGCTACTGTTAAATTTCTATACTGATTCAGAAAATGGACAAAGTACTCAGCTTTTCCATCCATTTCTGATATTTGTCGTCGAATATCTACAATTTTATCATCTTTGGAATATTGCTCTTGTGGACCAAGTCTGTTGGCACTTATGTATTGAAATTTGTAGGAAAATAGACTCTCATCATCAATCTTACTATTTGAACTAGATCTGGCAAGACTAATAAAACTTTTTACTTTTGCCTCTTCCTTTTCGGCTGAATACTTAAAAAAATAGTTGTCAATAGAAGTCGAGAAATAAAAAGTAAAGCCATCCTCTTCTGCATATTGATAAATAGCATCTCCTGCAGTGCCAATTTTAACGGAGTTAGATTTCAAATCTAGATTTTCAAAATTCCGTTCTTTAATATAGTTATCTCGTAGCAACAAAAGAGCTTGTAAGGACGAAGATTTACCTACTCCATTAGCACCACATAAAAGGGTTAAATTTCCAAACTCAACAAGAGTTTCAGCATGACTTTTAAAATTTTGAAGCTTTATCTCTTTTATCATTGATGAATGTAGTTAATAGTGTATTAAACTCAGTATTTCTATTTATAACACTTTCTTTAGTTGCAGTTCCAGTAGTTATAGCATCAAGAAATTTTTTATTATTGGTTAAAAATTCTATGAATTTCGTTCTAAACTCCATCGAGCTTAATTCTAAAAGAGACATTTCATCTTCAGATAATTTAGCAAAAGCAACACTAATTACCTCAAAAATTGGCTTATTTACAGGTTTACGTGGGTCATTGACGTTAAACCTTTTCCTAAAAGCATCAGTTCCAAAAATATTAAAAGCTAACTTCAACGCTTTAGTAAAATTAGCTTTTATTTCGCTGAGTTTTTTTTCATCGCTAGGAATAATACGTGTTCCCTTTGTTATAAATCTATCTAAATCTGGCTCGTATGTAGTAAAACCCAATAAATAAAATGCCAAAAATCTTGAAACAAAATCTAAATCTTCTTGTCTTTTTGTCTTTACAGAATTATCAGTCGCTTTTCGAAAATATATTCCAGATTCTTGTTGTTCATTCAATAAAAACTCCAAAAAATCTACTCTGTATCCCTGAAAGAGGGCTGTACGAATTTCTTGTGCCTTAAGTGGTACATCGCCCTGATTTATTCGGCTAAAAATGGTGTATTTAACCTCGTCTGGTGTCCCCTTCCCTATCAGGTTGATGGTTACTTGATTTGAATTAATTGTCCGTTTTACATCCTTGGGCAGCTCCTCCCACTTTTTCCCATTGTACTGTGTTAAAAACTCTAAGTTCTCCAAAACTAAATGGGCTTTATTTTTTCCAACCTCACCTCGACCCAGCATAAAATGCTCCAATGTACTCATTCTTTGAAGCCCATCAACCACATACCATCTTTTATCATCTGCTTCATCAAAATAGAATAATGGAATAGGTAAATCTAGCATTAAAGACTCTATAAAACGACTCTTCTTAGTGTTGCTCCATAGATTTGGTAATCTTTGATAACGAGGAACTAATATCTGATCATCCTCCATCAACTCTACCAGTTGTCCAATATTTCTAGGTATGATTTTAATGTTTATCTCAGATGGGTTAAAAGGAATTGTAATACTTATGTCCTCATTTCCTTCTTCTTTTTCAATGTCATCCCATTCATCAGTAGATTGTACCATAGCTATATATTTTGTTTTACTGATGTAAAAATACAACATTTACATTGAATATAAGTAATCGATAAAATCTCTTAATTTAGGAAATTCGTCATTTTAGAGAATATAATTGTATAAAACCGAGACAGTATTTCTCCCTCCTATTTTATTTCGGAATCATTTTTTACCTTTGCAAAAAATATATTTGACCATCATTTCCATGAAAAAAATTATTAGCTGGACACTCCGAAACATTCCTCGTAAGTATTTGCAATTAGTTAGTCACTTTGCCATGAACCTATATGCGTTCTTTTTGCGAGGTAATAAGGTGGAATGTACAGTTTGTGGCTCTACATTTTCGAAATTCGTTCCTTATGGTCGTCTCGAGCCTCGTGATAACGCTCTTTGTCCAAACTGCCTTGCTCTCGAACGTCACCGTTTGATGTATTTATACCTTCAACAAAAGACTAATTTCTTCAAAGCTGACCTTAAAGTTTTGCATGTGGCGCCTGAGTATTGTTTTATCGACCGTTTCGAAAAAATGAAAAACTTGGACTATATCACCGCTGATATTGAGTCGCCTTTGGCAAAAGTAAAAATGGACTTGCACAATATTCCTTTCGAAGACAATACTTTCGATGTAGTTTTCTGTAATCACGTATTGGAGCACGTCGACGATGATATTCGTTGTATGCAAGAAATGCGTCGTGTGCTAAAACCAAACGGTTGGGGTATTATGCAATCACCACAAGACTGGAACTTGGAAACTACTTTTGAAGATAAAACCATCACCGACCCGAAAGAGCGTGAGCGTCTTTTCAAACAAGATGACCACTTCCGTATTTTTGGTCGTGACTACCACAAACGCCTCGAACAAGGTGGTTGGCATGTTACACAAGACCGTTTTGTGATGGAAATGCCCAAAGACAAAGTAGAACGCTATGCTCTTCCGAAGGAGGAGATTATTTATTTGTGCGAAAAAAAATAACACCAACAACACTCATCAATGAAATACTTACCGATAGATAGTCAACTGTTTGTAACAAACAGAGCTAGATTAAACCAGCTATTGAAACCAAAAGGTATAGCGATTTTCAACTCAAATGACATTATGCCGACCAATGCTGACGGTACAATGGGCTTCAGACAAAACTCTGATTTGTTTTATTTGAGTGGTATCGATCAAGAAGAAACGATTCTTTTGTTGTTTCCAGATGCTCCAGACCCACGTATGAGAGAAATTTTATTCCTACGTGAAACTTCAGATGTGATTGCGGTTTGGGAAGGATACAAATACACAAAAGAACACGCAAAAGAGGTTTCTGGCATTGAGACGATCTATTGGACTAGCCAATTTGAGCAAGTTTTGACTACCTTGGTATTTGAGGCTGAAGCCATTTATCTCAATACCAACGAACATATCCGTAATAGCTCTGAGGTACAAACACGCGATGCGAAGTTTATCAACTGGGTAAAAGACCGTTATCCTTTACACCGTCTTGAGCGTGTGGCTCCATTGATGCACCATTTACGTGTTATCAAAAATCCTGTAGAGATTGCGCAACTCAACGAAGCTATTCGTATTACAGAATTAGGTTTTAGAAGACTCTTGAATTTTGTAAAACCTGGTGTTACAGAATACGAAGTAGAAGCAGAACTTATCCATGAGTTTGTAAGAAATCGCTCAAAAGGATTTGCATATCAGCCAATTATCGCTTCAGGTGCCAATGCTTGTGTATTGCACTACATCGAAAACAGCCGTATTTGTAAAGATGGAGATTTGTTGTTGTTGGACGTAGCAGCCGAATATGCTAACTACAATGCAGACTTAACGCGTACTATTCCTGTCAATGGTCGTTTTACAGCTCGTCAGCGTGCGGTATATGATGCTGTTCATCGTGCTTTCAAATTCGCTAAATCTATCATGCAGGTGGGTGTTTTATGGAGTGAATACCAACACGAAGTAGAAATGTTCATTGAATCTGAATTGATTGGACTAGGTTTGTTTGATAAAACTGATGTAAAAAATCAAAATCCAGAATCTCCTTTATTCAAAAAATACTTTATGCACGGAACATCACACCACTTAGGTTTGGATGTGCATGATGTATGGAGTCGCTACCGTCGTTTTGAGGCTGGAATGGTATTTACAATTGAGCCTGGGATTTATATCCAAGAAGAAGGTCTGGGAGTTCGTCTCGAAAATAATATCCTTGTTACTGAGGATGGTAATATCGATTTGATGGGAAGCATTCCAATGGAAGCTGACGAAATCGAAAGCTTAATGAATGCCTAGATAGGCACCAAGTGGCAAAGGCACATAGGGACAAAGTGTCTTTGTTATTTTGGATTTGAGATTTCTGATTTCGGAAGTGTTTGAAATATTTTTCCGAAATCAGAAATCCCAAATCTGCAATAATTTAAAAACTCCTCACTCAAAACTCAAAATGCCTTTCCCGACTATTTTATTATTTGATTTAGATGCTTCTGGTCATCATTCTGAATATCTAGCACATTTGATTGAATATCAGTTAGAACATCGTCTGCCTATCAAATTAATAGCTTTGGTCAGTCCAATCTTTGCTACAAAACACGTCAATCTTACCCAAAGAACGTCGGTGGATGCTTCGGTTTTTGAGTGGAAATATATTTCTGAGGAAGAATTTCAGCAGTATCAAGCAGAAAATAATGTCATCAAACGAGGAGATTTTGAATGGGGATTATTCTGTAAATATGCTTCAGTATTTCAAGCCAAACATGGTGTTTTGATGTATCTGGACCATTTGCAATTAGCGATTTTACAAAAAGGTAATCAAGCTCCTTGTACTTTTTCTGGCATATTTTTTAGAACTACACTAACCAATTATCGTCCCGACTCTTGGAAAGAACGTATCAATTTTATTCGTAAAAAATGGATGCTTCGTGGGTTACTTTTTTCTAAAAAGTTGACCAACCTTTATTGCCTTGATCCGTATGCAACCGATTATATTCAAGAAAAATGGCATAGCAACAAATCATTGTATTTGCCTGACCCAGTCAAAACCTATCCATTCCCAGCGGAAGCTCCCGCTTTGCTCCGACAACAGTTAGGCATTGAACCGCATCGTAAGGTATTTCTTATTTTTGGTTTTTTGGATGAAAGAAAAGGAATCATTCCAACGCTGGAGGCATTGCTTCAATTACCCCAAAAACAGCGACAAGATGCTTGCTTACTGCTAGTAGGCGGCTGGACTGCGGAAGAAAAAGATCGTTTTGAAGAAAAATTAAAAGCAGTTGGAGCAGAAAACCACTTACAAATTGTTAAAGTTGATTATTTCGTAGAACCCGAACTAATTCAACAATTCTTTGCCCTTTCTGATGTAATTATGGGCTTGTATCAAAAACATATCGGTATGAGTGGTATCATGGTGCGCTCGGCTTTTGCTCAAAAACCGCTCTTAACTTATAATTACGGTTTGATGGGAGAACTTACCCGAAGAAATCAACTGGGAATTACCGTAGAGCCAAATAATCAAGAAGAGTTACAAGAAAAAATACAATTTTTGTTAAGTCAATCAAAAACTGTCGGAAATCAGACCATGATGAAAGAGTTTTCTGACCATCATCAGGTAAAATTTTTCGCAGAATGTATCTTCAAAAAAAATAAAAAAATATTATCCTGAAAATCAGGCACTTCAAAAAAACTTAGCCCCTTTACACTTAGAGTTCTAAGTAATTTTCTTACCTTTGTATCCCGTAACCATAGTTTCGGATTTTCTAAAATGAAATCTTCTTTGGGAAATCTGAAACGTCCATGAACTTTCGTTCATCGGAAAATTCACAAATCAATCATTTCTTACAATGTCAGGTAAAGGGCAACCTAAAACCGCGAAATACATCTTTGTTACGGGCGGTGTGACTTCTTCATTAGGCAAAGGTATTATTGCCTCATCATTAGCAAAACTTCTGCAAGCCAGAGGATTATCGGTAACTATTCAAAAATTTGACCCGTATATCAATATCGATCCGGGTACACTTAACCCTTATGAGCATGGGGAGTGTTATGTAACCAACGATGGCGCTGAAACTGACCTTGACTTGGGTCACTATGAGCGTTTCTTGGGCGTACCAACTTCACAAGCAAACAACATTACAACTGGTCGTATTTACTACAATGTAATCACAAAGGAACGTCGTGGTGATTATTTGGGTAAAACCGTTCAAGTAGTTCCTCACATCACGGATGAAATCAAAAGAAGCATCTTGTTGTTGGGCGAAACTGGCGAATACGACGTCGTAATCACTGAAATCGGTGGTTGCGTGGGTGACATCGAGTCACTTCCATTTATTGAGGCTACTCGTCAATTAAAATGGGATTTAGGTGAGAAAAACACGTTGTTTATACACCTAACATTGGTTCCATATTTGGCATCAGCGGGTGAGCTTAAAACAAAACCAACTCAACACTCAGTACGTCAATTGTCAGAATCTGGTATTCAGCCTGATATTTTGGTATGTCGTACAGAGCATCCTCTTCCACAAGATATGCGTCGCAAAATTGCCCTATTCTGCAACGTATCTGCCAACGATGTGATTGAGGCTATGGACGCTGAGACTATCTATGATGTACCTTTATTGATGCGTAAAGAAAAATTAGACGCAAGAGTATTGTACAAATTAGATATTTACAACGACCGTGATGCAGACTTAGACCAATGGAAAGCGTTCTTGGGTAAATTGAAAAACCCTACAGAACAAATCACTATCGGTTTGGTTGGTAAATATGTAGAATTGAAAGACTCGTATAAATCTATTGCTGAAGCAATTATTCATGCGGGTGCGGTTTGTGAAACAAAAGTAAATATTCGTTGGATTTCTTCTGAAACGCTAATCGATGCTGGTTATGAAAGCAGATTGGCCAACTTAGATGGTATCTTGGTAGCGCCAGGTTTTGGTGAGCGTGGTATCGAAGGTAAAATCAACGCTGTAAAATATGCCCGTGAGCACAAAATTCCATTCTTTGGTATTTGCTTGGGTATGCAATGTGCCGTAATCGAGTTTTCTCGTAACGTATTGGGACTTGCTGAAGCACACTCTTCAGAAATGAATCCTGAAACAGCACATCCTGTAATCGACATCATGGCTGAGCAAAAGGATATTACCAACAAAGGTGGTACAATGCGTTTGGGTGCTTATGGTTGTAAAATCGAGAAAGGTTCATTGGCTCATAGTATCTACGGAAAATTGAATATCCAAGAGCGTCACCGTCACCGTTATGAGTTCAACAATAATTATTTTGAACAAATCAAAGCGGCTGGAATGGTTCCTACAGGTATCAATACAGACTCTGGTTTGGTAGAGATTGTTGAAATCAAAGATCATCCATTCTTTATTGGTGTTCAATTCCACCCAGAATATAAATCAACGGTGGTAAATCCTGCTCCGTTGTTCGTACATTTTGTAAAAGCGGCTTTAAAAAATGCGTCTCCAGTAACAAAAGGAACAAGTAAATAACCTTTTGTAAAAAAATACAGCTAAAAAGCCAAGTTCTTTGTAATTTTGCACCGCCAAAGTCGAGGCGGTGCATTTTTATTTCTTTACCATTCGATTTTAAATATTTAACAAGAAAAGACGAACCGAAAGTTATTTTTGAGATGACTCACAGATACCAAGGTCAAACTTTTAAATACTACAATTCCAAAAATAACTAGCCTTTTAAAAATGAAAGGCACTTTTAAACAAATACCAAATGGATAGAAATCAAGTCACGGGGCTATTATTGCTGATGGGGATGTTGCTGGGGTACCAGTTTTTCTTTGCTCCGAAAGAAGAACCAAAACAAGCACAAAAGGCGCAAGTTGCACAAACTACTGTACACAAAACAGTAGCTCCAA
Organism: Cellulophaga sp. BC115SP; assembly: GCF_009905545.1. Taxonomy (GTDB): domain Bacteria; phylum Bacteroidota; class Bacteroidia; order Cytophagales; family Spirosomataceae; genus Flectobacillus; species Flectobacillus rivi. The sequence continues at coordinate 74,115 of NZ_JAAALB010000027.1, forward strand.
CCACTGATACTGTAGCTTTGAAGGCCGCAGCGGGTGATTTTGCGACGGCGGCTACTGGTGTAGCGCAAGATGTGGTTCTTGAAAACAAAGACATCAAAGTTACTTTCTCTACGCAAGGTGGTAAAGTAAAACAAGTATTGCTTAAGCACTACAAAACATATAATGATTTTGCGGCTCATAAAGAAAACCCATTGACTATTTATGATGAAGCATTCGACAAACTTTCTTTTGAATTAGCTACGACAAAAGGTAATGTAGACATCAACAAGTTGTTCTTTACTACTCAATCAAAAGGTGGTGTGGTAGCTGAGGGTCAAAAACAATCTGTAACGTTTACATTGGCTCTAGCAAACGGTCAGTCTATCGAACAGACTTATACTTTGGCTGGTGAAGGTTTCTTAGTTGACCAAAATACTCAAATCAAAGGATTGGACGGTTTGTTGAAAAGCCAAACTGCTAAAATCAATTGGATTGAAGAGGTTCGTCCTACAGAAAAAGATTTAAACGAAAACCGTAAGGCTACTGTTAACTACCTAATCGCTGAAGGTGAAGAGTTCGACCAGTTGACAGAAAACCCTACAAGTGCCAACGATGCTACAGTTGAAAAGCCATTAAATTGGTTGACTTTCAAGAAAAAGTACTTCTTGTCAGGTTTTATTGCTAAAAACACTCCTATTACTAAAGCACAAATTTGGGCAACACCAAATCCACAAGATTCGGTTAATATCAAAACATTACGTGCTAACATGGAGGTTTCTTTGGCAGACATGAAAGCTGGTAAAGGACAATATCAATGGTATTTTGGGCCAAACGACTACAACAAAATCAAAGAAATTGCTCCTGCATTTGGTCGTAACGTAAAATTGAGTTATGATATTTTCTTACCAATTACACGTTATGTTTTTGTTCCATTGTTCAATGTTCTTGAAACAGTGTTTAGCAACTATGGTTTATTGATTATTGCTTTGGTATTGGTAATTAAGTTTGCCTTGTTGCCATTGACATACAAATCGTATGTAAGTATGGCAAAAATGCGTATTCTTCAACCAGAATTGAATGCTATCAAAGAAAAGATAGGTGACGACGCAGCTAAATTGCAACAAGCTCAAATGAAATTGTATGGTGAGGTAGGTGTAAGTCCATTGAGTGGTTGTGTGCCTGTGTTAGCTACCATGCCAATTTTGATGGCGGTATTTATGTTGTTCCCTAACTTGATTAACCTTCGTCAGGAGGCATTCTTGTGGGCAAATGACCTTTCTACTTATGACTCTGTTTGGGATTTGCCATTTAGCATTCCTTTTTACGGTAACCACGTCAGTTTATTTACTTTGTTGATGACCCTTTCGAGTATTGCATACGGTTATTACAACAACCAAAATACACCAGATCAAGTAGGTCAGCCAATCGATATGAAGAAAATGGCTTATATCACGCCAGTAATCTTTATGTTCGTGATGAACTCACTTCCTGCAGGTATGAGCTTCTATTACTTTGTCTCTAACTTAGTAACGATTTTACAACAAATCGGTATTCGTAAGTTTGTTGACGAAGATAAAATCAAACAGATTTTGGAAGACAATCGTAAGAAAATCGCTGCTGGTGGAGGTAAAAAATCTCGTTTTTCAGAATATTTGCAAAAGCAAATGAAAGCTGCTGAAGAAATGCAGAAACAGCAAAACGATGATAAGAAGAAGAAAAAATAATTATCTGATTTGAGAATTTGAAAATTCGATAATTTGAAAATTGCTATTTAATATAAATAATTAGCTAAAAAAAGGTCTTCATAGAGAGATAGATTGTTTCTCTATGAAGACCTTTTTTTAATTTTCAAATCTTCAAATCACCAAATTTTCAAATTAATCAATCTTTCAGCATTTCTATATGCTCAATACCATCTTCGAGATAAATTTCGCTTGTTTGAACAAAGCCAAAAGATTCGTAAAATCCCTTTAGATACAACTGTGCTCCTAGCTTGATAGATGAGCCGTAAAGTTCTTCAGCCAATTCGATAGAATTTCTCATTAATTCCTTTCCTACGCCATATTTTCTTACTCTGGGAGAAGTTACCACCCGTCCAATAGACGCCTCTTCATAGGATAGCCCTGGAGGAACGATGCGAGTATAGGCTACAATCTGTTGAGTTTCAGTATCAAATCCCATTAGGTGATGACATTTAAAGTCCTTATCATCAAGATCTTGAAACGGACAATTTTGCTCCACAATAAACACTTCGCAACGTAACTGCAAGATTTGATAAAGTTCTGTCGTGCTGAGATTTCTAAAATGTTTATAGTACCAGTTCAAATTCATAAGAGGATAATTAATAGTTTGTGATTTTAGGTTGACAATAGTAAATTTAATAATAATGTCATCAATTACCCCAACTTAATCGGCATTCGTCAAAGTTTATTATATTTGTACAATCACAAATTCCATGAATTATGAAGAAATTATTGTTAGGAGTGTTACTTGGGGCATCATCCTACGGCTTCAGTCAGGCACAAAATAATCTGTCAGAATATGAAGCTCAGTATCAAAAAGCCTTACTTTTCTATCAAAACAATGATTTTGAAAAAGCTAGAATCGCCTTTAGCCAGTTAAGTAACCTTCGTTTTAATAATCCTATTGTTCCTTATTCTTATTATTTTCAAGCTTTGGCTGCCATCAAAGTCGGAAAATATACCGAAGCAGAATCTAGTTTACAGAATCTTCAATTAAGATACCCAAACTGGGAGAAAAATGAAGAAGTAGCCTATCTCTATGCAACCATTGCGTTTGAGAATAAAGATTATGCAAAAGGACTTCAGATTGCCAATGCCATTAACTCCGATTCTCTTAAAAATGATTTAAAGGATCTGAAGAGAAATTTCCTTTCAGAAATTACTGACCCCAAAAAATTAACCTCATTGAGTGAACAATTTCCTGAAGAAATATTGCTAAAAGAACGTATCCAAGCCAAATCTTCTGAAATGTCTTCAACCAAAGACCTACAGCAATATCGCTTGAATAAGGGATTTCTTAATTTTGCTTTTTTACTTCCAGTAAATATCGATGAGCTATCGCCTGACCATCCACGTCGCTCCAACCAATATGTCTTAGATATGTATCAAGGAGCAAAACTGGCAAAAGCACAATTACAAAAGGAAAAAATTAATGTTAACCTTCAGGTATATGATATTTCCAACGACGGTGATCAAATGCTCGAAGTATTGAATAATGCCTATTTCCAAACTACCGATTTACTGGTTGGCCCACTATATTCAGAAAGTAACAAGTTGGCAAATGTCTATTGCGAGAGTTATCAAATACCGCTTATCAACCCTATTTCTAATAATGAAAAACTCTTAGAAATCTTCGATAAGTCATTTTTAGCGCAACCATCTGTCAAAATGCAAGCCATCAAAGCGGCGGAATATGTGACAAAACAGGCATTTTTAGGACGTAATGCTGCTATTTTCTATACTTCATCTAGCACAGATTCTTTGTTAGCAGAAGCTTATAAACAAGTACTCGTTAAAAAGGGTTATGATATTGAAGCATTTGTGAAAGTAACCGCCAACTCCGAAGTGATTGCTAGCAAAATTCCTGATAAGAAACTTAGCCATGTTTTTTTGGCAACTTCTGACAAAAAAGCAGGTTTGGCAATGCTCACAGCTTTACAGAAAGATTTATCAACCCCACTTGTTACCACTGCTGAGGCTTTTCAATCAAGTAATTTGAGTGGCGCTACCGTAGCAGGTAGAGAAATTTACTGTATTGATCCTGAGTTTATCGACAACGAAAATCCAGAAGTAGATAAATTTAAAAAAGAATATTTTGCCAAATATGGAAGCATTCCTTCCTATTATTCGTTCTGTGGATATGATATGACTTTGTTTTGGGGTAGAGTTCTTTCTAAATATGGTATAAACTTCAAAAAAGGGTTAGACGATTTAGATACCTACAAACAATCTTTTTCAACGTCAGGATACGATTACACGCAATCTCAAGATAACCAAGTAGTACCTATTACTACTTTCCAAAATTATAAATTTGTATTAGCTAAATAGTGCATGGGCTACCATCGCATTAATTTTTGACAAAATGACTACTAAAAACAGCCAAGAACTTTTCGACAAAGCTAAAAACTACATCCCTGGCGGTGTAAACTCACCTGTAAGAGCTTTTAGAGCCGTTGGAGGAAATCCTCTTTTCATCAAATCTGCTAAAGGTGCCTACCTTTACGATGAAGATGGAAATGCATTCATCGAACTAATTAACTCATGGGGACCTATGATTTTGGGTCATGCTAATGAGTTGGTCGAAAAAGCAGTTGCCGATGCTATTCAGTTAGGTTTTTCTTATGGTGCCCCTACTCGTCGTGAAGTAGAAATGGCAGAACTCATTACTTCAATCGTACCTTCTGTTGAAAAAGTACGTATGGTAAACTCTGGTACAGAGGCTACAATGTCGGCTATTCGTGTGGCACGTGGTTATACAGGTCGTGACAAAATCATCAAATTCGAAGGTTGTTATCATGGTCATGGTGATTCATTTTTGATTGCAGCAGGTTCTGGGGCAATTACATTTGGACATCCTGACAGTCCAGGCGTTACCAAAGGTGTAGCCAATGATACACTAACGGCTCCTTATAACGATCTAGCGGCTGTACAAACGCTAGTGGACGCGAATCAAGGTCAAATTGCTTGTATTATTCTTGAGCCAGTAGTTGGTAACATGGGTCTTGTAAAACCAGCGGAGGGCTTCTTAGAGGGGCTTCGCCAAATTTGCGACAAAGAGGGTATTGTATTGATTTTTGATGAAGTAATGACTGGTTTTCGCTTGGCTAAAGGCGGCTTCCAAGAACGTTGTGGTGTAACACCTGATATGACGACCATGGGTAAAATTATCGGCGGAGGTATGCCAGTTGGTGCTTACGGTGGTAAAAAAGAAATCATGGATTGTGTTTCGCCTGCGGGTCCTGTATATCAAGCAGGTACACTTTCAGGAAACCCCATTGCGATGGCGGCTGGTCAAGCCATGTTGACTTACTTGAACGAGCATCCAGAAGTATATGAGCGAATCGAAACGGTTGGTAATACCTTAACATCTGGTATTCGTGCCAATATGCAAAAACTTGGTTTGAACTATACACTCAACCATGTTGGTTCAATGTTTACTTTATTCTTTACGGATAAGCCTGTAAACAATTTTGAAGATGCAAAATCATCAGATACTGCACTATTCGGTAAATTCTTTAATGCGATGCTGAAAAGAGGTGTCTATATGGCTCCTTCACAATACGAAGCAATGTTTATCTCTACTGCGTTGACAGACGAACACGTAGCTCAAATCTTGGATGCGAGTTACGAGAGTTTCCAAGAAATCTTAGCATAAGTAAAAGTGATTTGTTAATAGTATATTGGCTATTAGAATCCGCTCATAATCAGAAGAATATTACCATCATTTTCCATTGAAGGTCAGCAATGTTGCTGACCTTTTTTCAAACCTCTCCTTTCAATATGAAACCCTATCTCCTTTCCTTTTTTGTGTGTCTACTACTTTTTTCTTGTGGAAATTCTGAAGTAGATAAACTTCGTGACGAAAATCGTGCTTTGAAAGAGCAATTACGCACTGCCCAAAACGGTGGTGATTCACATAAGTATATCCTCAAACTCCGTTTGAAACAATCGCATTTATCATTAAGCATCAAAAAGCATATCAAAGATGCCATGAACGCAGTAGATTTTGAGATTCCAGTTGACAAAGAGTTTTATGATAGTGTAGAAGAAGGACAAGAAATTATTGATAATTTCAGATTTGGCTCAATGGTTTTATACGGAAGCTTTGGTGATTGGGAGCTGAAAGTGAAGAAAAAATATGTAAAATGAGTAATTTTGTGGTCTGAAATGTAAGGTTACTCAACTACTATAAACTTGTTGAACTCTCACTTTTCTTTTTTCAACACAAAAATTAAAAATAACTGTTGTTTGAGCACAGCGCTTTTTCCATGCGAAATTATTCCATTATTATTCCTGTATATAACCGTCCCGACGAATTAGATGAACTGCTAGCTTGTCTGACAAAACAAACCTACAAAATTTTTGAAGTGGTCGTAGTAGAGGATGGCTCTGCTATAAAAGCTGATAAAATTGTTGAGAAATACCATTCTCAACTAGAGATAACATATATCCAACAACAAAACACAGGTCAGGGGTTTGCACGTAATACAGGTTTTAAGCATGCCAATGGCGATTATTTCATCATTCTAGACTCCGATGCGCTGATAGAACCTAACTATCTGGAAATCGTAGAAAAACAACTCAATAGCAATTTCCTAGACCTTTACGGAGGTCCCGACCGCGACCATCCTAATTTCACGCCTATCCAAAAAGCCATTAGCTACTCAATGACCTCACTATTTACAACTGGGGGAATTAGAGGAAGTAAAAAAAATCTTGGTGGAACATTTCATCCACGAAGCTTTAATATGGGTATGTCGAAGGAAGTTTATCGCAAAACACAAGGCTTCATTATTACCCGTATGGGCGAAGATATTGAGTTTTCAATTCGTGCTATTAGCTTGGGGTTTAAGTCGGGATTAATTCCTGAAGCTTTTATTTATCATAAAAGAAGAACCAGTTTTGTACAGTTTTATAAACAATTGAGATTTTTTGGGAAAGCAAGAATCAATATCAGTCGCTTTTTTCCTAAAGAACTCAAATTGGTGCATACTTTTCCTATGGTCTTTACCCTTGCCTTGTTTAGTATTCCTTTATGGGGGTTGGTGTTCAAACCATTTTTCTATCTGGCTATTGGGGCTTTTGCAATATATACATTACTAAATTTCATTGATTCGACTTTGAAGAATAAAAGTCTACAAGTTGGCTTGCTTAGTATTATTGCTGTTTATGTTCAATTAGTAGGCTATGGTATCGGGTTTATTTCAGAAGGTTGGAAAAAACTTTTTGAAGAAAAAGGATACAAACAGCTAGGCGATAACATCGAATATCCATCCTGATTGAAGTGATAAGTTTTGTGTGTGGAGTTTTGAAAAATTTAGTGGATGAGTGAGTGATTATTTTAAATATTCTAGCAGTAGAGACGCAATGATTGCGTCTTAAAACCAGTTATATCTAGCATGGTAAAATCAAAAAAAGCGGTCAAAAATTTATTTTTGACCGCTTTTTTAATATGTTTTCGAATGATACATTTTTAGAAGAGGAAAAGCATTACGCCTCTACAAATAAAATAACCACTCATTTAATTACTATTCACTAAATTAATGAAGCTGTTTAAACTTTCATAAACTTGCTCGCGTAAGCAATGAATTTATACTGTTTGAGCGAAGCGAGTTTATAAATTCTTGATTTTTTTGCGGCCGCCGCTGCGGTTACT
>NZ_JAAALB010000028.1 GCF_009905545.1 Cellulophaga sp. BC115SP
AATTCTTTACTCACCGTAACATTATTATAGCAGTTGGCTACTTGTGTAAACAAATCTTCCACTCGGTTGGGTTCTGGAATCAATTTGAGTTGTTGTTCCCAGAAAGGTTTATCCATTTCCATTGCCATCTTTGCCGTGAATTTAAACTCTCTTAATCCCGGACGAATCTCACCAGCACCAATGACAATCATTTTCTTTACTCTTGCTGGATACATGGCGCCGAATTTATAAGCCGAATACCCACCATCACTAAAGCCAAGTACGATGACACTATCTTTAGTAACAGCATTGATAACAGTCATGGCATCATTGGCTCTTTGCTCAAATGTTAATGGTTTTGTTCCCAATTCTGATTTACCATGCCCACGGCTAGAAATAGCTATCACTTGATATTGTCCTTTCAGTTGGTCTATAAAATCAGCAAACTCAATGATTGAGCCAAATAAACCTCCATGCAACAACACGATTGGTTGACCTTTACCATAGACTTCATAATAAATTTTAGCATCTTTTGTTTGTACATAATGCCCTACTTGAGGGTTATTTCTATACGGAATTTTATTTACTACATTAGCTGGCTGGAATGCTCTTCGTAGTGTTTGCTGTCCATAAAGATTGGATATTGATAGTATTACTGTCGTTATGATTGAAATAAATTTTGAAAACATTGGTTTATGTTAGATGTTTATGTTGTATATTTTTTTAAAAGCAACGAACATTAGAGATTGTTAATTTTAATAGTACTAAGCTTTTCCTTTCCAATTCTTTGGTTCAGAAAAAGAAATGGCTGTTACTAACAGGAGTTTATGGTTACACGACAGGTTTTATGAGACATATCGGAACTGCAAGATAAAAAATAGTGCTAACATCGTATCGGCAATAGGTTGGCTAACTGATGACTCATTCATAGCAAATCTGTCCATTTCTCAATTCAGTCGTCAGACTCTAAATTATAATTGAACTTTTATAAAAATTCATAAACTAATGTGAAAAAGAAAAAAATCATTTCTATCAATAGCATCAAGGATAAATATAATGACGGTTTAATCATTATACAGGCAAACTTTAATGGTTTCCCTGATTCAAACGATGTAGGGCAATCTCATAGGGACGACGGTCATTTATTTATATTACAGGAAAAAGGAACTACGTATATTGAAATAGATTTTCAAAAACATAAAATTGATGCGCCTTCCATTATTTATATTCATCCTAATCAAGTTCATCGTTTGATTTTGTTTGAAAATGCTACGTTTAGTGGTTGGATAATTACCAGTGAAAATATACAGCCCGAATTTCTGAAACTATTAGAAGAGCTCGTACCAGCCAATATTCTTCCGTTAAACAAAGAGGTATTTGCAATTATTTCAGAGGTTGCTTCTCTAAGCATAAAACTATCAGAGCGGAAAGATGAAAAGCTCTACTATCCCATTCTCAAAGAAAGTTGTAACACCTTGGTAGCTTTAGTTATATCGCAATATTTATCATTAGCCAAATCGTCCGACCAAGTGTCACGTTTTGCAGTTATCACGAAGGCCTTCAAATTATCTTTGGAACAAAATTATATAGAAAGTAAACGACCAGCCGAATATGCAAAAAAGTTAAGTATATCAACTTCTTACCTAAACGAATGTGTCAAAACCACTACGGGTCATTCCGTTACATATCATATACATCAGCGTGTTATATTGGCATCACAACGCCTGCTTTATTATTCAGATAAATCTATAAAAGAAATTGCCCATGAACTGGGCTATGATGACTATTCCTATTTTATACGATTATTTGCCAAGTTTACAGGAATGACTCCTGTAGCATTTAGGAGCAAAAACCTCGATTAGTCCTATACTTACCCTATATTGACCTTGTGGAGCCATTGCGTACCTTGTAGTTTTGTACTTTCAAAAATTATAAAAGTATAAAATATGGAAACATCAAAAGTAAACCAGCCAGGTTACGTATTGCGTTTTAAGGCGAAACCCGGTAAAGGGGAAGAATTATTCCAGTTATGTAATGACCTACACTTCACTGGCGATCCGGATGGCCCTGTCAATTGGGTTCTCGCTCGTTCAATTGAAGACCCAGACCTTTTGTGGGCATTTGAGTTCTACCGCGACGATGCTTCATTTGAGCGTCACTATTCCAACCCTGAGCTTGAAGAGGGACATCAACGGGTTATAGATTTGCTTGATGAAGATGGCGATGAATTGGGGATTCGTGAGCACATTCGTATTATATTTTCTAGTTAAATTAAAATAATTAATCCTAATAGTTACTTGGATTAATTTGAGTCAAAGATTTAATTCTTAGGCTACAATGGCTACTTTGTGAAAGTAGCCATTGTAGCTTAAGAAAACAGATATATTCATATCAACGACCCATTAAGATTAATATTAGTCTCGTTTTATAATACTCCGCGCGTTTTATGAGATATTTGTGTTGTTTTTTGTACTTTTATTCACCATGAAAGCATCTCACGAATTTCCTAATCCAGCGTTAAATATAGTCTTAAAACAACGAGGCTTCAAAGTAAGTTGGAACACACTTCAAAAGAGCAGCCCTACGGCATTTGGTCGTCGCCATTTCAATTTAATTCTTCTAAGTATTGGGCATAGTAAAATACATTTTAACGACCATGTTTTCCACCTTGATGGCGTGTACTTATTCTTTGCTAACTCTCGTGTGCCTTACGCTACCGAAATTTTGTCTGATAATCATACAGGCTACTCTTGCGTTTTTACAGAAGAATTCATTAAGCCTCTTGCAAGACTTGAAAGTATCAAACAATCTCCATTATTTAAAGTAAATGGAACACCAGCCTTTAAACTTAACACAGAACAACAGGCTAAATTAACTGGAATATTTGAAACGATGATTGCCAATGATACAACAGATTATCTCTACAAGGATGATATGATGCGTAATTATATTCAATTAATTATTCATGAAACGTTACAAATGCAACCAGATGAGCATTTTACTCAATTCAATAATGCTTCGTTACGAATAACAACCAAATTTATGGAAATTCTTGAGCGACAATTTCCAATTGAAGATATGAATAACCCTATCCATTTAAAAACTGCTCAGGATTACGCAAATCAGCTTTCTATTCATGTAAATTATCTAAACCGTGCCGTAAAGGAAATATTAGGAAAATCTACTACCACTATTATTGCAGAGCGAATCTCTGCAGAGGCGATAACTTTATTACGATATACAGATTGGAATATTGCCGAAATTGCTTACGCATTAGGGTTTGAATACGCTAACTATTTCAGCAATTTCCTAAAAAAAGCAACAGGAAACTCGCCTAAGTTTTATCGAGCAAATCAGGTTTGAATTTTATACTTTTTGGATTGAATCATTTATTCTTTTGGGAACTACGACAGGTACCTTTGTATTACTGAATGAGTCGAAACTTATATTGTTTTAACTCAACAGTAGAAAAAGAATAATTCAATTCAAATATCATGAATAACTCAGAAAAAAAAACAGAAAAGGTAATGCCGATTTTTGAGTCAGCATATACCTACAATGCAGGAATTGAACATGGAATGCTTAGTGATTTTGAACCAAGCACACGTATTTTGCCAAAAGATTACCAAGTTGGTGAAAGATTCAAAAAGTTACCAGTAGAAATCGTTTTTGAGAAAGACGTAGCAGTTACTTTGCGTGATGGTGTAAAAATTTATGTGGATATTTTTAGGCCCGCTACGAAGGAGAAAATTCCTGTTATTATAGCATGGAGTCCTTACGGCAAAAGTGGTGGTACAGCACCTAAGACTACCGGTCTTTTTGATATGTTAGGGCTTGATAATGCTATGCTTTCAGGTTTAGCAAAGTTTGAAGGGCCCGACCCAGCCTATTGGTGTGCAAATGGATATGCAGTTTGTAACCCTGACCCAAGAGGTATTGCCCATTCAGAAGGTGATATTTCGATGATTGGCACACAAGAAGGAAGAGATTGCCATGATTTGATAGAATGGCTTGCTATGCAAGATTGGTGTAATAGCAAAGTTGCCATGAGTGGTACTTCATACCTTGCTTTTTCTCAATGGTTTACTGCTGCTGAACAGCCCCCGCATTTGGCTGCCATAAATCCTTGGGAGGGATTAAGTGATGCCTATCGTGATTTGGTAATGAAGGGAGGAATGCCAGATTTACACTTCACTAAGCGATTACAAGTAAACCACGTGGGTAACGGAAAGCGTGAAGATGTTTACGCCGAAGCACTGTGTTATCCATTGGCTAATAATGAAGTTTGGGAAGACAAGATTGTTAAATTTGACAAGATTACAGTACCTGCTTTCGTAGTTGCGAGCTATTCCAATACATTGCATACCACAGGAACTTTCCGTGCATGGCGCAAAATGGCTTCTCAAGAAAAATGGTTACGCATTCATAATACACAAGAATGGCCTGATTACTATGAAGAAACGAATAAAGAAGATTTGCTGCGTTTCTTTGATCACTATTTAAAAGGGATCGACAATGGTTGGAGGACAACACCTCGTGTTCGTTATGCCATACATGATTTTGAAGGTGGCGACCGCATCAATCAAATAGCAGACCAATTTCCGCCTAAAGAGATTAATTATCAAAAGTATTACCTCGATGGCAAATCTCGTAGTTTAAAACTTGATGAAATATCACATGAGATTCCAGTAGTTTACGATACCGAATCTGAGCATGGCTTAGCATCATTCACCATCCGATTTGATAAAGACACAGTGATGGTAGGTTATCCTAAAGCACACTTATGGGTAGAAGCTAAAGGAGCCGATGATATGGATTTGTTTGTTAATATTCAAAAACTGGATAAGCACGGCAATCATTTACAACAATTTGTGGTGCCTAATCAGGGTGCTTTGATGCAAGACCTTACTGAACGAGGCAGCTCTGTATTAAGATACAAGGGATCTAGTGGTCGTTTACGTGTTTCTGCACGTCATTTGGATAAAGAATTATCAACAAATGAAATTCCAGTACACAGCTTTGATAGAGTTGAAAAATTAAAAGCTGATGAAATTGTGGAAATCGAAATCGACCTTTTGCCCATTGGTATAGTATTTTATGAAGGCGAACAATTACGATTTGTCATTAGCTCAAAGAATGATTTGGGGGCGATTATGCCTGGTACACCTGGTTTTGTTCCAGAAAATAAAGGACAACATATCATACATACTGGTGGAAGACACGATTCTTATATTCAATTACCTATCAAAACGATATAATGTAAGATTCCCCCCAAATAGTAGGAATTAAATGTTAAACATCTTCTCCAATCTTAATTTTTAAACAGTAGACTTTATCACAGTTTATTATGTATTGATATTTTACAATTCAATTTGTAGCTCTAATATAGGACTGTATGAAGGATTTCAAACTATTGCAGATTTAGGATTTCTGATTTCGGAAATAAAGTAAAATACCTTTATTTTTCACAAAAATAGAAGATTACTATTCCGAAACTCAACATCCAATATCCGAAATGGATGGGTATTATATTCCTTCGTACAGCCCTAGTTTTAATATGTCAATTTCTGCGTAAAATGAGAATTATCACATGATTCAAAATCATGAATTTACGGTTTGATTTTCTATTATATCAAACCGTGATAAGGTCTATTAATAGTTTAGCGTTCTATTGCCCATCCATTTAATAATCTCTGGGTTTCGATGGTCGAAAAAGAGACTTGCTTTGGTATCTAAACTTTTGATGCTTTCCATGTCGGCTTCATCAAGTTCAAAATCTAAACTGTTAAAATTTTCCGTCATTCTTTCTTTCCGCACCGATTTTGGAATGACCACAACGCCTCTTTGGGTAAGCCATCTCAGAATAATTTGAGCTACACTTTTATGATATTTTGCCGATAAAGCAAGCAATAATTCATTTTGGAAAATATTGTTTTTCCCTTCAGCAAATGGTCCCCAAGATTCTATCTGAATATTGTTTTCCTTTAAGAATACTTGATTATCAATTTGTTGGCAGAATGGATGCGTTTCTACTTGGTTTACTGCTGGTGGCGTTTCTCCTCCAAACATCAATAAATCCATAATTCTATCGGGCTGAAAATTAGAAACGCCAATGGCTCGTACTTTGCCTTCTTTGTAGAGTTCTTCCATCGCTCGCCACGAGCCAAAAACATCGCCATAAGGTTGATGAATCAGGTACAAATCCAGATACTCTAATTGTAATCGCTCTAAAGATTTATGAAACGCCGCTTTTGTTTTTTCGTAACCTGTATCTTGTACCCAAAGTTTGGTGGTAATAAAAAGTTCTTCTCTGGCTACGCCACAGTTGTTGATAGCATTGCCTACGGCTTGTTCGTTCATGTACGATGCCGCAGTGTCAATCAGGCGATAGCCCGTTTCAATGGCATCAATCACAGATTTTTCGCATTCGCTGGCATCTGGAATTTGGAACACTCCAAAGCCTAAAATAGGCATTACGATTCCGTTATTTAGTTGTACTGTTTGCATAATTTTAGTTTAAATATTTATATTCACTTGGCGAAACGCCCACTTTTTCTTTAAACAACCTCGAAAAATGCTGCGGATATTTAAAGCCAAGTTCATAAGCAATCTCATTCACGGTTTTTTCTCCTTCATAAACCTTATTTTTGGCAGTTTCAATGAGTTTATTCATAATAAATTCTTTGGCAGATTGCCCCGTTTCTTTTTTGATTAAATCACCAAAATAATTGGCCGATAAATTCAGTTCATCTGCAAAATATGCCACCGAAGGCAAGCCAAGTATATGTGGCTTATCTGATGCAAAATAGATATTCAGCAACGCTTCAAACTTCTCTAAAATACCTTTGTGAGCAACTTCACGAGTAATAAATTGGCGGTCATAAAATCGTTGGCAATAATCCAAAAATAATTCAATATGACTGGCTATCAGTTTCTTGCTGTGTTTGTCGATGGGTTGTTGTAGTTCAAATTCTATTTTAGCCAAAATATCAAGAATCATTTTTCGCTCATCATCCGACAAGTGTAAAGCCTCATGGGTTTGGTAATCAAAAAATTTATAGTGGCTTATCACTTTACCAAGATGCGTTCCAATTAATAAATCAGGGTGAAAAAGTAAGCCAAAACCCATTGGCTGATAAACAATTTTTGGGTTTTCTATACTTATAAACTGCCCTGGAGCATAAAATACCAATGTACCTGCCTGATAATCATAGTAGTGGCGACCATATCGAATGTCACCACAAACCACATCTTTTAAAATAATACTATACAAGCCATACTGAAATTTGATGCTTTCCACATCGCCCCAATCTCTCGGATTAGCCTTTGAATAATCAATCACCGTAACCAACGGATGGAGTGTTTTGTGATTATTGGCAGCGTTAAATTCACTTATATTATGAACGTTTACAATCTTTTCCATGTCTGTTTCATTTGAATTGTTGTCAAATTTAAACGTTTTGAAACAACAATTTTCAAGCCTATTCTTCAATCAGTAAAAATGGTAGAAATACCAGTAATTTTTATACTAATACAAGCTACAATTAAACTGAACTTTGTAATCAGTAATTCTCAATATTTAAAAAACTCAATCTTCATGAAAAAAAATAGTTTTGGCTTTGCTTTTATGTTTCTGTTTTTTGTCGTTTCATCAAATGCCCAGCTTGTAAAAACGAATGCAGGAATGGTTAAAGGTGTTACCGAAGGTGATGTGACGATTTTTAAAGGCATTCCTTACGCTGCACCGCCCGTTGGTGAATTCCGTTGGCGACCACCACAACCCGTAAAGCCTTGGACAGGTGAGCGTGATGCCACCACTTTTTGTAAAGATTGTGGACAAGCAGGTTGGGGACAAGGTGGAAGACAAAAAATAGCTCCCAATGTTTCAGAAGATTGTCTTGCCTTGAATATATGGAAACCTGCCAATGCCCAAAAAGGTGCAAAATTACCTGTAATGGTTTGGATTCACGGGGGTGGATTTACTGGTGGAAGTGGTTCAACGCCTCAAAATTTTGGACATGAATTTACCAAACAAGGGGTTATTTTGGTTAATATCCATTACCGTTTGGGACGTTTAGGCTTTTTTACTCATCCTGCTTTAAATAAAGAATTTCCGAACGAACCCAAAGGAAATTATGGCTACATGGACCAAATAGCAGCTTTGCAATGGATTCAAAAAAATATTGCAGCCTTCGGTGGCGACCCTAAAAATGTGACAATATTCGGTTTCTCGGCAGGTGGTGTTTCGGTACACTCTTTATTGACGATTCCAGCAGCCAAAGGGCTTTTTCATAAATTAATCAGTGAGTCGGGTGGTGGCAGAGATGGTGTGCTTACAGGAAGACCAATAGGCAAAGAAAATGCAGATGTTTTCTATAATATTTCTGCCGAAACTATCGGTTTGAACTTTGCCAAAAGTAAAGGCATAGAAGGAACTGATGCCGATGCTTTGGCAAAACTGCGAGCATTAAGTATAGAAGAAATTGTAGATGGAGGACAAGAAACCGATGGGCCAAATGGCCCACGTACCTATTCAGGCCCAATACTCGACGGAAAGTTAGTAGTAGAAACAGCCGAAAGTGCTTACATGGCTGGCAGACAACCCCAAATGCCTTTAATGATTGGTAATTGTAGTGCCGAAATTAGTGGTGCGTTTGTGAGTAATGCCAAAACAAAAGAAGAATTGTTTGCTTCATTCGGAGAGTTAGAAGCTGAGGCAAAAGCCGCTTATGACCCAGATGGTAGCAAAACATTTAATGAAGTAATCACCAAATTCAATACCGACTGGGTTTGGGGAGAGCCTGCTCGAATGACCGCCAGAACATTTTTGGCAAAAGCCGCACCTACTTATATGTATCAGTTTGGATATGTGCCTGCGGCTGCACAGCAAAGGTCGCCTTACGGTGCTGGTCATGGCTCAGAGGTTTCGTTTGTTTTCAATACACTCGATGCTCCACGTTTTGGTCCTCCTTCTAAGCCAACTGAGTCAGAATACGAATTAGCCAAAAAAATGAATGCTTATTGGGCAAATTTTGCGAAAACAGGAAATCCAAATGGTGCTGGTTTGCCTAATTGGCCAATTTACAACAACCAAAATCAAGATATGCTTGATGTGGAGCTTGACGGCAAAATAGTAGCTAAACCCGACCCTCGCAAGGCAAGATTTGATGTTGTTGAAAAAGCATTTAAGAATAGAGGTAAGATTCAATCAAGAGGTATTTAATAAGTTGTATCATTTAAAATCAGATTAATTCAACATGAAACGTATAATTTCTTTATTATCAATCAGCTTATTGATAATTCAATTTTCTTTTGCTCAGTCAACAAAAGACGAACAAACAGTATTACAACTATCCAAAGACAAGTGGCAATGGATGGCCGATAAAGACGTGGACAAGCTCAAAGAATTATTTGATGCCAAGGCAAAGTTTGTACACATGAGCGGTACTTGGAAAACAGACGAAGAACTCGAAATTATCAAAACTGGCAGTATTTGGTACAAACAAGCCAAAGTGCATGATACTGCCATAGAAATGTCTGGTAAAACGGCAATCGTTTGGAATAGAATTACTCTTGACGCAGTAGTTAGAGGCAATGTAGCTGTAACTGAATTTACGGTAACAGAAGTGTATCAAAAACAAGGCAAAGCGTGGAAGATGTTAGCCTTAACCTTTAGTAGTGTACGTGATACGCATCAGATTAAGAAATAGTAAAAGCAAAGAAAACATGATTGGCTTTAGAAAAAATAGCTTTTTGTTGGCGGTAATAAGTATTCCATTACTTATTACTGCTTGTGTTTCTAATAAGGGCTTATTGGTCATTAAAGAACAAGGCAGCTTTGCTGTTGGCGGTTCGGTAATCAAAAATGAAGGAACATTTGACCCCATCAAGCGAACACCAGAGGGACAAACTTTTCATGGCGACCACGCTTATATTACGTATCAGATTCCTGCAAAAGCCCGAAAATTACCCTTGATTTTTTGGCATGGCATCGGACAGTTTTCTAAAACTTGGGAAACAACGCCCGATGGTCGTGAAGGATTTAATAATATTTTTCTGAGAAGAGGTTTTGGCGTTTATCTAATCGACCAACCTCGTCGGGGCAATGCCAGCAGAAGTACCGTAAAAGCTACTATTGAACCAACACCTGACGAACAAATGTGGTTTGGAACGTTTAGAGTAGGCATTGGTTATGATTATTTTCCAGGAGTACAATTTGCCAAAGACGAAGAAACACTAAATCAGTATTTTCGTCAGATGGTACCCAATATCGGCGGTTTTGATACGGAAGTTATAACCAATGCTACTTCAAAACTTTTTGATAAAATTGGGGAAGGAGTACTCGTAACACACTCTCATTCAGGAGGTTTTGGTTGGGCTACTGCGGTAAAAAATAACAAAATCAAAGCAATTGCCTCTTATGAACCGGGTAGCGGTTTTCTCTTTCCAGACAATGAAGTGCCTGCTCCTGTGGCAAGTTCGGCTGGCCCTGTTGCAGCCATCGGTGTGCCGATGGCTGAATTTTTGAAGCTCACCAAAATTCCAATTATCATTTATTATGGTGATTTTATTCCTGAAAAACCAGACCCTAATCCCGGTGCTGACGGTTGGAGAGCAAGAATGGAAATGGCTAAAAAATGGCGTGATGTAGTTAATAAATATGGTGGCGATGTTCGAGTTGTTCACTTGCCAGAAATTGGAATCAAAGGTAATACCCATTTCCCTTTTTCTGATTTGAATAATGTAGAAATTGCTGATTTGCTTTCTAAATGGTTAAAAGAAAAAGGATTAGATAAATAATCAATACCTTTAATCCCAAATTCAAAAAATATGAAAACTCATAGTCGTCGTTCATTTCTAAAAGCTTCTGCCCTTTCTGGTGGGGGCTTTATGCTGGGTATTAGTTTTTTGTCAAATTTCAAATCCTTTGGAAATGAGCCAATTGCTAATTTACCTCTTGGTTTCAACGAACTCAATGGTTTTGTAAAAATTACTGCCGATAATGTCATCAAAATCATGTCGCCAAATCCCGAAGGCGGGCAAGGTGTAAAAACCTCAATGCCGATGATTGTGGCAGAAGAATTAGACGTTGATTTTTCTAAAATCATTATCGAACAAGCCGATTTAGATACCAAACATTTTACTCGTCAATTTATTGGAGGAAGTCAGGCAATACATTTAAGTTGGCAACCGCTACGCTTGGCTGGGGCTACGGCTCGTCAAATGCTCAGGGAAGCGGCTGCCAAACAATGGAATGTTCCTGTGGACGAAATAAGTACTCAGTCGGGTGTTTTGTATCACAAAAATTCTGGAAAATCAGCCAACTATGGTGATATGGCAACGGCTGCCGCACAAATTCCTGTTCCGAAAGAGGTAAAACTAAAAAGCATTCCAGATTTCAAAATTATTGGGAAAAGTCAGGGCAATGTTGATTTAGCGAAAATTGTAACGGGAAAACCCTTATTCGGTATAGATACCCAAGTTAAGGGAATGCAAATTGCCATGATTGTGCATCCGCCAGCTTTTGGCTTGAAATTTAAGTCGATTCAGAACGAAGTAGCTGTTAGCAAAATGAAGGGAATCAAAGCCATTTTCCCCATTAAAATTTTCAATGAAGACTACGAAAAAACGTTTTTTGATACGACCACTTTCAACGAAGTAGTGGCTATTGTCGGCAACAGTACTTGGGAAGTAATGCAGGCAAAAAAGGCCTTGAAAGTTACTTGGCAACCTATCGAAAGCTATACTCAAAACCGCAATATGTTGGGTAGAAAGATAGTTGAGAAAATTCCTGCTGGCTTAGAAGATACCATTGAACACAAGGCTAAATTGGCTGAACGAATCACTCAACCTGCTACGGTTCGTCGCAAAGATGGAGATGTTGAAACGGCGTTTAAAATTGCCACAAAAATCATAGAACGCACTTTTAATGCCCCATTTTTGGCACATAATTGCATGGAGCCTATGAATTTCTTTGCCCACGTGACGGATGAAAAAGCTGAACTTTCAGGGCCATTACAAAAACCAGAATTTACAGAACAAGCCCTTTCGGCTCGTTTGGGAATGCCTTTAGAAAAAATTGATATTAAAATGACTCGTTTGGGCGGTGGCTTTGGTCGCCGTTCTTATGCACATTGGCTGATTGAAGCCGCTTTGATTTCACAAAAAGTAAAAGCCCCTGTAAAATTACTTTATACTCGTGAAGACGATATGACTGCGGGAATTTATCGCTCTACGTACTCAGCCTATTTTCGGGCGGCGTTAGATGCCGACAATAACCTAATCGCTTTTCATGTAAAAGCAGGAGGCACGCCCGAATCTCCTTTGTATCCCAATCGTTTTCCCGCTGGAGCAGTCGATCATTATTTAGCAGAAGATTTTACCATTGATTCAAATATTACCGTGGGTTCGTATCGTGCACCACGTTCCAATTTTATGGCGGCGGCTGAACAATCTTTTTTAGATGAAGTAGCCGAAGCCGCAGGAAAAGACCCCATTGATTTTCGTTTAGCCTTATTGAACAGAGCCAAAGAAAAACCTGTGGGCAAAAACAACGAATACGAGCCAGAACGCTTTGCCAAAGTATTAGAATTAGTCAAAGAAAAAGCCCATTGGGAAAGCATCAAAATGACCAAAAAATTAGGGTTTTCGGCCTATTTCTGTCATGATTCCTATGCTGCTCATATTCTTGATTTAGAAGTAAAAGACGGCACGCCCGTTATCAACAAAGTATGGTGTGCCATTGACTGCGGTATTGTTATCAATCCAGATGCTGCCAAAAATATGGCTGAGGGTGGAATTGTAGATGCCCTTGGTGCAGCCCTGTATGGAAAAATGACATTTACAAAGGGCGTTCCAGATGCGAATAATTTTCACAATTATCGCATGATTCGCCACAATGAAGCTCCCAAACAAATAGAAGTACATTTTGTAAAAAACACGCTCGACCCTTCGGGTATGGGCGAACCCGCTTATCCACCAGTGTATGCGGCATTGGCAAATGCCTTATACAAAGCAACGGGCAAGCGTTTTTACAATCAACCATTCAGCGACAACTTGTAATTTCAAAAATAATAATGTTTGAAAATCGCAAGTTATTATTTGAAAAACATCCTTTATTATTGATTTATTTATATATTATAGTTAAATATTAGTAATAAATTTAATACAATATTATGGCAAAATATTCTTTAAAAATAAACGGAAAAACGCAACTAATAGATGTTGACCCTTCAACGCCAATACTTTGGGTTTTGAGAGATCACCTTAATATGCCAGGAACTAAATTTGGTTGCGGAATGGCTATGTGTGGTGCTTGCACAGTTCATTTGGACGGCACTGCAGTGCGTTCTTGTAGTTTGCCAGTATCGGCTGTTGGAAAACAAGCGATTACTACTATCGAAGGTTTATCTGCTAACGGTACTCATCCAGTACAAAAAGCTTGGCTTGAACACGATGTGGCTCAATGTGGTTACTGTCAGGCTGGACAAATCATGAGTGCGGCGGCTTTATTGAAAGATAATCCAAATCCTTCAGATGAAGATATTGATAATTATATGAGCGGAAATATTTGTCGCTGTGGTACTTATCTACGTATCAAAGAGGCAATCAAAGCGGCTGCTAAAAAGTAATTAACTTTAAACCTGATTGGAAGTGGAAAATACAAATACACAAAATCGTCGTTCATTTTTAAAGTCTTCCGTTCTTGCAGGCGGTGGACTGATGTTGAGTTTTAGTTGGCTTGCCAATGCTCAAGCTACCGACAAAATGGCTGCATTGAATTTGCCAGAACAATGGAATGAGCTCAACGGATATATCAAAATTACGCCTGATAATGTTATCAAAATTATTTGTCCAAACCCCGAATTTGGTCAAAATGTTATGACTTCGCTTCCGATGATGGTAGCTGAGGAATTGGATGTAGATTGGAAAAACGTGGTCGTAGAAATGGGACCACACGACAACGTAAAGTTAGGGCCACAATTTACGGGCGGTAGTAATTCTGTAAGAATGTACTGGAAACCTTTGAGAAACGCAGGGGCTTCGGCAAAACAAATGCTTATCGAGGCAGCGGCTCAAACATGGAGCGTACCAGCCAGTGAAATTACGACCAAAGCGGGCGTTCTTTCACATTCAAGCGGTAAATCGGCGAAATATGGCGAAATGGCGAGCAAGGCGGCTACCATTCCCGTTCCGAAAGACGTAAAGCTCAAAACACCCAAAGATTTTTCTATTGTTAGTCATTCAAAGAAAAATACAGAAGGTTTAAAAGTTGTCACAGGAAAACCACTTTTTGGAATAGATTATAAAGTTGATGGAATGCTCATTGCCATGATTCAGCATCCGCCTGCCTTTGGTATGAAATTAAAATCTTTCGATGCTTCGCAAGCTTTAAAAATGCCAGGAATCAAAGATATTTTTAGCTTCAAACTCTATGATGATGGTTTTGAACAAGGTGGTTTTGATACTCGAACTTTCAATGAAATGATTGCCATTGTTGGCAAATCCACTTGGGAAGTAATGAATGCTCGTAAAAAAATCAAAATTCAATGGGAAGCAGCTGGCGACACCAAAGAAACCATGATGGGACGAGGCGGGAAAAGAGAAGTGACCGTTCCGGGCAGGTTAGAAACCACAAGCGACCAATTGGCATTGATGGCTGATTATGCAAAAAGACCTGCACAGCAATTAAGAAAAGATGGCGACCCCGAAACGGCTTTCAAAAATGCCGCTCTGGTGATTGAACGTACTTATAATGCTCCATTTTTGGCCCATAATACCATGGAGCCGATGAATTTCTTCGCTCACGTTTCTGAAGATAAAGCTTTGGTGGCTGGACCCTTACAAGCACCGGGTTGGATGGAACCCACACTTGCCAAAATCTTGAATTTACCTGCCGATAAAATCGAAATTCAAATGACTCGTATGGGCGGTGGTTTTGGACGTAGAGCTTACGGGCAATATGTGTATGAAGCGGCTCGCATCTCTCAACGCTTGAAAGCACCTATCAAATTGATTTATACCCGTGAAGACGACATGACTTACGGCATCTATCGCCCGATGTACACGGCTACTTACCGTGCAGCTTTAGACGCAAACAAAAACCTGATTGCATTTCATGTAAAAGGTGGCGGTATCCCTGAAAACCCAATCCATGCCAATCGTTTCCCTGCTGGTGCGGTGGATAATTACTTGGCTGAGGCTTGGGAAATTCTTTCTAATATTACCATTGGGGCTTTCCGAGCACCTCGTTCAAACTTCAATGCTGCGGCCGAACAATCATTTTTAGATGAAGTAGCCGAAGCAATGGGCAAAGACCCAATCGCCTTCCGACTTGATTTGTTGAAACGTGCCAAAGAAAATCCAGTAGGCAAAAACAACGAATACGATGCCGACCGCTACGCTGGCGTATTGGAATTACTCAGAGATAAATCGGGCTGGGATAAACCCGAAAATAAAGATAAAAAACGTGGTGTAGCCGCTTATTTCTGTCATGCTTCTTACGCTGGTCATGTGGTGGATATAGTCATGCGTGACGGTCAGCCTTATGTTGAAAAAGTAACCAGTGCCATTGATTGCGGTATTGTCGTAAACCCCGATGCTGCCAAAAATATGGTGCAAGGGGCAGTCGTGGACGGCATCGGTAATGCTTTTTATGGGGCATTGACCCACAAAAACGGAGCAGCCGAACAAAGTAATTTCCATAATTACCGCATCATTCGTCATAACGAAGCCCCCAAGGACATAGACGTACATTTTGTACAAAACAACATCGACCCGACGGGTCTTGGCGAACCTCCTTTCCCTCCTGTGTTCGGGGCTATTGCCAATGCTTTGTATAAAAGCATGGGAAAGCGTTTTTATAACCAGCCATTCTCTAGCGAAATGTCGAAGTCTTAAAAAGATACTTTAGGATTTTTGAAAACACTTAACTGGCTGTTTTATGTCGGTTAAGTGTTTTTTTATAGAATAACTCCGTAACTCAAAGTACCGAAAGTGTAAGGCTGATAATATCTTGATAAACGGATTTTTGCCATTTATCATAATAGAAAGGAATCTTCTGAGAATTTTCTCATCTTTATTGATATATCTATTAACTTCAATACGATGGGATTCTTAAAAAACATATTCGGACCTAGCAAGGAAGAAATTTGGGTGCAGCTAGAGCAAGAAATTAATGCGAGATTAATCAACAAAGATAGTTTTTGGCATGATTCAAAAGTGGTACTGGAACATAAAAACTGGACTATCATTTTAGATGTCTTTCATCATTCGTCTGGGAAAAGTTCAACTCCTTATACTCGGATGCGTTGTGCTTATATCAACAAAGATGATTTTAGGTTTACCATTTATCCAGAAGGACTTTTTACAGACCTCGCTAAATACTTTGGGATGCAGGATATTGAAATAGAAGATAAAATCTTTGACGATACCTTTGTACTGAAAAGTGAAAATCCTGATAAAATCAAGACATTGTTTAACGATAACAATATCAAAAATGCTTTTTTTGCATTGGCGGATCTATCCCAGTTTCAAGTAAAGGTACAAGATGATGAAGGTTTTTGGAGCCAAAGCTTTCCAGACGATGTTGACGAATTGTACTTAGAGGCACTAGGCGTAATCAAAGATTTAGTAACGCTCAAAAATATGTTTAAGCTTTTTGCTGAAATTATGGATAGACTTTGTGAAATAGGTTCAGCATACGAAACTCACCCAACAATTAATTTGGAATAATCAAGTATTTAGGATTGCTGATTTCAGATATATATTTACACTTATCTATTTTTTAAAATATGATTTCAATATGAGGATTTTAATTCCGATATACAAAGTCAGATATCCTGCGTAAATGCTTCTTAAAACCCTCCATTTCGGATACAACCTCCCCTATCCTATCTTTCTCTTTTTTAAAATCATATCATTATACCATTATCTTGTACCTTTTTTCAAAGTATTTTAAACACCTCTTTATTGAGTAATAGTGTACACTTATACCTTCGATAGTAGCATTTTTTATTTATCCTTCAAAAAGTGCACTACAATACACTTTTTTAATTATTTTTGCTTAAACTAAAACAAAAACCCCTAAAAGAGCTATATAATGCACTTTCAACTATTAATTAAGACTATTAAAGAAAGACGAGAAATGCTGCAAGTCACTCAGGAGACTTTGGCAGAACTCTCTGGGGTAGGACTGCGCACTCTCAAGCAGTTTGAAAGTGGTAAGGGAAACCCTACTGCCGATACGCTCCAAAAATTAGGTAATGCTTTGGGTTTAGAATTGTGTTTCAGAATAAAAGAATTGTAGTAATGTATGAGACAAGCACAGGTTTTTTATAAAAATCAGCTCGCGGGAATTTTAACTCAAGAGGATGACGGCAATTTTACTTTTTGCTATCTAGATGTATGGTTTACGGATAATAGCAAACCTGCTGTGAGTTTGACTTTGCCCAAAACGGCACAATGTCATGCCTCGGAGGTTTTGTTTCCTTTTTTTTACAATATGCTTCCAGAAGGTGTAAATAAACAGGTGGTTTGTCAACTCATGCGTATAGACCCTGATGATTATTTTGGGTTGCTACTGATTACAGCACGACACGATAGCATTGGGGCTGTAACAGTGCAAGAGCTACAATAAATGACATAAACCAACCATATATCTTTTCCAATTTTATGCAACTCGACAGATGCCCAGGAACCTTGGCAATAGGATACGACACTTACAGCAAAACGTGTTTGAATCGGATGTTTGAGGGTCGGAAAGTTTCTCCGATTCTTCCTTATCTATCTCCCGTGGGTAATCTTGAAACAGATGAGCTTTTTCAAGAAAATCATACCAGAATATCGGTATCGGGAGTACAAGAAAAGTTTTCGGTATTGTTAGAGAAAAACCGTCTACGACTAGTAAATGAGGGTGAACGAGGAGCTTATATCTTAAAACCTATTCCGTCGACAGGGAAAAATACGGTACTAATGCCTGCCAACGAGCACTTGACCATGCAAATGGCACGACAAGTTTTTGAAATAGAAACAGCAGAAAATGCCTTAATTTTTTTCCAAAATGAACAACCTGCTTACTTGACTAAAAGGTTTGACCTGAAAAAAGATGGTAGTAAATGGGCTAAAGAAGACTTTGCCTCTTTGGCTGGAAGAACCCCACAAACCCACGGAACTCACTATAAATACCAAGGTAATTACCTGGAGCTATTTGCTATTCTAAAAAAATATGTGCCAGCCTACAGTATCGAAGCTCCCAAACTCTGGAAACTCCTCTTGTTTAATTATTTGTTTTCAAACGGAGACGCACATTATAAAAACTTCTCCCTTATTGAAACTGAACTAGGGGATTTTAGACTTAGCCCAGCTTATGATTTACTAAATAGCCGTCTGCATATCAACGATGGCGACTTTGCCTTGGAAGAGGGACTTTTACCCAAAACTATTGCAAAAGGAAAAATCCATGAGCAGTTTTTTACACTAGCTCAAGAAGCTCAAATTCCAGAAAAGACCATAGAACGGATTTTTACTTTTATGCTCAATCAGTCTGAAAAGGTTTTACCGCTGATTGAAGCTTCTTTTTTACCTGAAAAAACAAAACGGAACTATTGGCAAGCTTACCAAACACGATTGAATAAGTTGAAAAGATAAACGCTATTGCATACAAGCATAGATTAATTGAATTTATCCCTGACTTCAATTAATCTATGTTTCTTTACTTTTATTTGACTAGTATAGACATTATTTTTTCCAGTCAATCACCTTAAAATAAGCAGGTTTTGGTTTGAAGTTTTCATCGAAAAGTAAAGGATAGTCCTTTCGGCCTTTCACAGGAAAATTATCTAGCCAAGAACGATTGTCTGCGACATTCCAAAAGGTAACACCCGTAATGACCGACTTGTATTTTCTAAATATTTCAAACATTTTACCATAATGTTCGGCTTGTTTTTGCAAAATAGCATCCGTAAGCACCAGCTTATCTTTAGCGGTTTTTTCACGACTTTCATGCTCTTTTTGAAAAACAGAAACGTCCATTTCTGTGATTTGAACCTTTAATCCCAAAGAGGAAAATTTCTTAATTGACTCCTCTAATGCCTGATATGAAGGCTCATAAATAGACCAGTGACCTTGTAAGCCAACGCCATGAATAGGTACACCTTGAGCTAGTAGTTTTTTCAGTAATTGGTAGATTTTTTCTCTCTTCTGAGGGTTTTCGGTATTATAATCATTATAAAAAAGCTGTGCCGCAGGGTCGGCAGTATGTGCATACTCAAAGGCTTTGGCGATGTATTCTTCTCCAATGATTTCTAAAAATGGGCTCGGACGTAGCATTTCTGTACCTGCATCGGGCACAGCTTCATTGACTACATCGTAGGCATAAATTTGTCCACGGTAGCGTGACATAATCATCCCAATATGCACCTTTAAGCGCTCCAGCAAAAGGGCTTTACTGACCTTCATCCCGTCTTTCATAAAAAACCATGTAGGCGTTTGATTATGCCAGCAAAGAGTATGACCTCGCATTTTCATACCATGAATCTTGGCATATCCGAGCATTTCGTCTACTGGAGCCCAATTATATTCATTCTCTGAAGGATGAATTGGTCCCATTTTCATGGCATTTTCGGGCGTAATGCTGTTAAATTCTTGGGCAATCAACTTACTTTCAGGCTCGTTAGTAAGTACTTTTTGATTGACTGCTACACCAATAGGAAAGTATGATTGATAGTAATCTTTGAGTCCTTGCGTTTGGGAAAAGCTGTAGGAATGAGCACCCACAATGAGTGCCGAAATACAAAGTTTTGTCAGTATGTTAAAATTGTTCAAGGCTATTTAGGTTTGTGATGGGTGATGGAATATTTCTAAGAATAGTTCAAAAAGAAGACTTCTCGCAAAGTGCTAAAAACTACATAGTGCCATCAAGGTAGCACTATGTAGTCACGATTTTCAAAGATTTTTCAGGATTTTTTTTCAACTGACTATCGCAAACGTTTTCGAAATGAGCATTCTTGTAGCTTATACCGATAAACATAGTTTTCTTGTAGAATCATTAGTCTTTAGTGATACCTATCATACGTGAAAGCCATTTCTTAAAAAAGTACCAAAGTAAAATATTAGTAATCATAAAATTACACTCACAATTCAGCACTCATACTTAATACACCACATTTCCTTCAAACACCAACGACGTAACAGGTGATACTCGTGAGACTGCTTCGGCTGAACAACTGGCATCGACAAAAGCAATATTGGCTTTATCGCCTACTTTTGGCCATTGTTGTTGACCTTGGTCATTGAGTGGAAGGATGTTTCCAGTGGCCAACTTGAGACTTCTTGATAGCAAAAATTCAGTATTATAACCATACAATTGCGCCATCAGATTGGCTTTTTGTAAAACACTACCTGTACCATAGGTATTCCAATGATCCACGATACTGTCATTTCCTGTCACCACATTGACTTGATATTTGTAAAGTGTTGGAATAGGCATTATCAACGACCCAATAGGAATAGTTGAGGCAATACCGATTTGAGAAGCTCCCAACTTTTCGGCGACTTCTTCTTGTTTGTTTTTTTCTAATTTTCCTAAAACAAAACAATGACTGACAAAAGTTTTGCCTTTGAGCACAGGATTTTCGTTAACTTTTTGGATTAAATATTCAACAGTTTTGAGTCCCGATTCGCCCGATTCGTGTAAATGAATATCGATTCCTTTGTTGTTGTCAAGGGCTAGCTGAACGGTAAAATCAATGGTTTTTTCGATAGCTCCGTCAATGGTATAAGGGTCAACGCCACCAATGAAATCAATATCCATTTGAGCAGCATCTTTCAAAAAAGGCACCGAGTCAGTATAAAATACCCCATGTTGCGGAAAAGCAACGAGCTCAGCACCAAAGGTTTTTTTCTTATTTTCAAGGGCTTTTTGTAAGTTCTTCAAAGATTGAAGTTTTGAGGTAGGTTCGATATTGACATGGCTTCGGGCAAAATTAGTTCCTTTTGACTGTAACAGCTCAATGAGTTTTTCGGCCTTTTGGGTAGACGTTTTTAGAAGTTCAGGCAACATTTTTTGTTCCAAAGCAATCATTCCTTTTACGCCATTGGTTCTTTTTCGAGTAGCCTGCCATTTATCTCCATAAAATGTTTTATCCAAGTGAATGTGCATGTCTCGAAACGAAGGTAACATCAAATGTCCTTTGGCATCAATCGCCTTTGCTTGGGGCTGATTGGGCGCTATTTTACTGATTTTTCCGTTTTCAATTTCAACTAAAAATAAATCCGTTTTGGTCGCAATCACCTCTCCTTCTTCGTACTCAAATCCTATTTCTAGTCGAACATTTTTATAAGTCAATTTGCTTCCTAATAGCTGGGCAGTGTTGTCGGAAGATATTTTATGTTGAGAAAATTCTTGCGTCATTGAAAGTCCCGTAAGGGCTAAAGTAGAGTTTTTAAGGAAATCTTTTCGAGAAAAAGTATTCGTTTTTTTCATCGTTTCAGTTTGTTTAAAAGTAAGAAATGGGAATAGTTTAGTCATCGGAACAAAGATAAAGCTATTTGGTCTCTTTACTTTTTTAGCACTGTAAAAACTGAAGGCTCTTCGAAAAATGATTCTTTCCGAAGAGCCTTCAAATACTCTAAAATATTACTAACAAAGATTTTTGTTTAGCCAGCTCAGTACTTCTTTTTTTACTTATAGGAATGCACTGATTGTCCCACGAGTTTCCAAGCACCATTGATTTTTTCGAGAAGTCGCATCTCATACGAAAAGCTACTTTGACCGTCTTTTGAAACGGATTCTTCGTCATGATTTACCCAAGCACTATTCCCAATGATACTCATTTTTACGTTGGAAATAATCGCATGACCGCCATTGCCCATCAAGTTGGCAGGAGGATTAACAATGATTTTTGGGTCAAGGTCAATGGTTTTTCCTTCCTTGGTCGAAATCAAAATACGACTGTAGGGTTTTACTGCCCAACAATCTGCATGAGCTTTAACATTACCCTCTCGCCATGTAGAAGCTTCTTTTTCAAGAAGTTCACGAATGGCTACAGAGTCTTTTTTCGATTGTCCCCAAGTGCCAAAGGAGAGTAAAAGCAAGCAGATTAAGACTAAATATGATTTCATAGATTATTTTAATTTCATTTTCACAGGATCCCACTGAATGATTTTTTTCGAGAAATAACTTTCGTTACACGCCAACGCTGGAGCTGCCGCTCTAAACCCAAAAGTGGCATCTTCGACTACCTGTTTACCTGTACGAATCGAATCAAAGAAGTTGGTAAAATGGTCGAGATGGTCGCTGTAGCCTGCTGGTACTTTGAAAACAATATCGTCTTTCGTTTTTCTTTTGCGCTGTTCGGCTGTCCATTTAGCATCATAATCGGCTTGCATTTCGGTTTGCATACTTTTTGAAAAAGTAAATAACGAATCATAACCTCCAAAGCCTGGTGCTTCTGGCATGATGCTATGTTTGATGGTAATGTTATTGCCCATTACTTCAATAACTCCTTCAGAACCAATGAGTTTTATAATTTCTTGTCCTCCTGTACCGCTGATAAAGTTTACCTGTAAAGTCAGCTGGAAGGCATCGTGCTCAGCACAATCTGGATATTGCATCACACCCGACATTACGTCTGGCATATTACGACCATCTTTCCAGTAGCTAAATTGTCCTGTACTAAAAATAGTTTCAGGACCTTTTGAGTTGGTAATCAAGTGCGTACCACTCAACAGGTGAATAAACAAGTCTCCTGCGACACCCGTTCCAACTTCTTTGAAGGCTCGCCACCAGAAGAATTTTTTAGCATCAAATGCCATTTTTTCAGTTACTTCTATAAACTTATCCCAGTTGGTGGTCATGGCATCCGCATCTTTGGGAATGGTATATTCCCACGAACCAATCGAGCTTTGGCGGTCGTAAACGGCATTTACCATATTGAGCTTTCCGATTTCACCAGCCGCCAATAATTCTTTAGCTTTGGCATAACCAAGACTACTCACACGCTGGCTACCTACCTGCAATACTTTTCCTGATTTTTTGCTCGCCTCAATCACAGGATGACCTTCACTGATTTTGTACACCATCGGTTTTTCGCAATAGACGTGCTTACCTTTAGCAAGGGCATCAAGGGTAATGCGCGCGTGCCAACAGTCTGTCGTACAAATCAAAACGGCATCAATATCGGGTCTATCTAAAAGTTCTTTATAATTTCGAGTGGTAAAAAGATCTTTGCCGAATTGCTCTTTAGCGTTTTCAATTCTTCCTGTATATAAGTCACATATACCAGCTAATTCAACACCAGGCACTTTGAGTGCGGTACTCAAATCAAAATGTCCTTGTACGCCATAGCCAATTACGCCAATACGGATTTTGTCATTGGCAGTAATTTTTTTATTGTACTGCAAAATACGTTCTTCGGCTTTGCCTTGATTAGCCAGTGAAGCAAATGGCGAAGCAGCTGAAATGAGGGTTGTGGCACCAATTTGTTGCAAAAATCTTCTTCTCGAAGCAGCATCATTGTTATTTTTCATAGAATAGGAATATGTTTGGGGTTATTTTGTTATTGAGGGAATGAATGATTAGTTCTTAGCCTTTGTTGGAGTTGTCTCCAACAAGGGCAGTTCAAAAATTATTGAACTTTATAACTCACAAAAGCAATTTTCTTGCTATCTGGACTCCATGAAGGCACATTAATCGTACCTTGTCCACCAAAAAATACAGGTGTTATATCTTTAATTTCTTTGGTTTTGAGATTCATCAGACGCAGTTTGACATTTTTGCCAAACAAGTGATTTTGTTTTTCGTCTGAAGTATAGGCAATATACACAATCCATTGATTATCAGGTGATGGATGAGCAAACCAGTTCGAGTTTTCATCAAAAGTCAATTGCTCTGGCTGTGTGCCATCGGCAAGCATTCGCCAAATTTGCATGTGCCCAGTACGGTATGAGTTAAAATAAATGTATTTCCCATCAGCCGAATAATCGGGTCCATCGTCTAAGCCTTCTGTGCTGGTTAGGCGTTTTTCTGTTCCTCCTTCAATTCCAATCGTATATATATCGTAGTTTCCATTTCTTTCACCACAATAAGCCAGCGTTTTCCCGTCGGGTGTCCAGCCATGCCAAAAAGACATCACTTCAGAAGTCACTCTTCGGGGCGTACCTCCTGTTATTGGTAGGATAAAAATAGCTGATTTGTACGGCTTTGTGGAAGGGTCTGTCTGGTCATGGTGACTCACTACCAACCATTTTTTATCGGGCGAAATACCGTGGTCATTGTTACAAGCTGTCGCAAAGCCCGTATTGAGTCGGTTCATTTTTTTAGAGGCAAGGTCAAAAGTGTATATTTTCCCTTTACTATTCAACACCAGATAGTTGTCTGGATGCCAGTTGGGCGCCTCAAAATGAGCTTTGGCAGACCAAAGGGTATCAATTTTTCCTGTTTGAATATCCAAAGTATGCACATAGCTTGTCGTATCGACTTTGTTCTGTGCAAAGAGAAGAGTACTATTTCCTAAAATCATGGCAATAGCAAAGGCTTTTGTCTGATTTACAGCAATTTGAAGTGTATTTATTTTTTTCATAGTTATTAATAAATGGATCTAAAAAATGATTTGAAGGAGAAATCAATCTCTGATTCTTGAGCAAATGTATAGAAAGTTTTTATTTTATAAAAAATATATAATAAAAAATATTCATATCTAATATTTGAAAATGACTATTTTAATTTTCAGAATACCTTTACCTTTGCAGAAAGAGAATGAAGTAAATGATTTGTTGATGAAGAGATTTGATATTGAAAACTATATAGCGCAATTATCGATGGATTGCGTAATTTTTGGCTATGAGCAAAAAACCTTAAAAGTGCTCATTTCTAAGTTCAAGTTTGGAAAAGAGAGTTGGGTGTTACCAGGAGGGTATATTCGAAAAACAGAAAGTATCAATGGCGCTGCCACAAGAGTTCTCAAAGAGCGAACAGGGCTTGAAAATATCTATTTGGAGCAGTTTAGAGTTTTTGGTGACGACCATCGCATTGTGGGACATCCTTTCAATGCGGTCATGATGGACGAGTTACCCAAATTTGATGCCGAGCGATTTGACCCAGAAGTTACTGCTTGGATGACTGGTCGATTTGTTTGTATTGGTTTTTACGCATTGGTTGATATTCAGAAAGTGAGTCCCAAAAATGGCGAATTCGACGAGCGATTAGAATGGCGAAGTATCGACGATATTCCTACAATGGTGTATGACCACAACGAAATTTTACGCTATGGCTTGGAGTCGTTAAGACAAAATTTGGATGAAAAACTGATAGGCTTTAATCTTCTTCCTGAGACTTTTACCATGAAGGAAGTTCAAGAATTATATGAAGCGGTATATGCTAAAGCCTTCACTGCTAGCAACTTTCAAAAGAAAATCCTTGATCTTGATGTGTTGGAGCGTCTGGAAAAGAAATTTACAGGAGCCCAAAATAAAGCCCCTTATTTGTATCGATTTAAGAATAATGCTGTTTAAAATTTCACTCTTTTTCCAAAGCAAACAAATGCTTCAGTTTACTTTGGAAAAAGAGTAATCACACAGAAATAGACCGATATTCGACAGGCGAAATACCTACTTTCTGTTTGAATAATCGAGTAAAATGTGGTGGATGCTTAAAACCTAGCTCATAGGCTATTTCACTGATTGACTGAGATATATCTAAAATCCGCTCTTTTGAAATCTCAATAATTTTGTCTTTGATATATTCTTGCGCTGTCTTTCCCGTCTCTTTTTTGATTAAATCTCCAAAATAATTAGCTGAAAAATGTAGTTGCTCTGCACAATAACTTACCGTTGGTGTTCCGATTATTTGTGGCTTTTCGGATTGAAAATACTCAAAAAGTAAGTGCTCAAATCTGGCTAAAACATCTCGATTTAGGTTTTCTCGTGTAATAAATTGGCGATCATAAAAGCGTGTACAATAGCTCAGCAATAGCTCAATTGCATTAATCACAATCATGCGACTATGCTTATCGATTCGTCCTTCCAATTCTTGTCTTATCTTTTGCATATTGTCGACAATCATTTCTTTTTCAAGCGATGAGACGTGCAAAGCCTCATGAGAATGGTAATGAAAAAAAGGATAGCTCGAAATCGTTTTTCCTAAATGTGTCCCTCTGATAAAATCGGGATGAAAGGCTATCACCCATCCTGTTGGCTGAATCATTTTTTCTTCAACTGACTCAATACCAAATATTTGTCCTGGCGAAATAAACAATAACGTATCTCCTTCATAGTCATAATGGGTACGTCCATATTTGAAATCCTCACAACGAATATCTTTCAAAAAGATGATAAATAACTCCGACAAATAGGGCTTTGACCATACCATACAAGATTGTGATTGGTCCAAAACCGTCATCATCGGGTGGTGCGTTATTTGTCCTCTAATGGTATTGAATTGGGTTACACTGGTCAGTTTTTCCATATCTTGATTTTTTATAAGTCCAAGATAATTGTTCTATGAGTTATTTCTAGTGAATCAGGAATTTTGGTAAGAAGTGGTGTAATTTGTATAAGAGTTTCGCTAAAATTTAATCGAATTTTGTATTCATCAAACAACGTAAATATGAGAACATTTTGTTTAACACTAGCCCTCGCATTAATGACCCATTTAGCCGTAAATGCACAAACGGCGCCCTCTTCAAGCATGATGGTTCGTATTGCCGAAATAGAGATTGACTCTACTTATTTGGAAGAATATATGGCTATTTTGAAAGAAGAATCATCTATGTCTGTCAAGTTGGAAACGGGCGTTATTTCAATTTTTCCGATGTTTCAAAAAGAGCATCCTACCACTTTCCGACTTTTGGAAATATATGCCAGCCGAGAAGCGTATGAAGCTCACTTGAAAACGCCTCATTTTCTACGTTACAAAAAGGCAACTTTACACATGGTAAAATCTCTTAAATTGGTAGAAATGAGCACGCTTGATGCTAAAAGTATGCCATTAATTTTTTCGAAAATGAAATAAAAAAAGGCACAAAGTGAGTGTCTTCTTTGTGCCTTTCAAAACCTGATTTAAATTATTCTTAAAGTTCTCTTTTCTTCAAAGCCTTGACAGCGTAATCGGCTGCACGAGCAGTAAGAGCCATATAGGTAATCGATGGATTTACACATGATGACGAAGTCATTGCTGCGCCATCAGTCACAAAAACATTTTTTACCGAATGTACTTGATTGAAGGCATTCAAAACAGAAGTTTTGGCATCACGCCCCATGCGTGCTGTTCCCATTTCGTGGATTCCTAATCCTAAATGTACTTCTGGTCGGTTATATCCTGCAATGTTTTTAAAGCCTGCGGCATCCATCATTTCCATAGCGGAGTTCATAATATCTTTACGCATTGCAATTTCATTTTCACCAAAAGCTGCATCGAACACAATCATCGGAACGCCCCATTTATCTTTTCTGGTTGGGTCGAGATACATACGATTTTCGGGATTGGGCAACACTTCGCCAAAACCACCAAAACCAATTGTCCACTGCCCTGGCTTGGTCAAACTTTGTTTGAAGTCGCTACCAAAACCATCGGCATTTACGCCTCTGCTCCAACCTTCACGGCTTGCTCCACCCTGATAGCCAAAACCTCTCAGATAAGATTGCTTGTCATTGCCCCAGTTGCGGAAACGAGGGATGTAAAGTGCATTAGGTCGCTGACCATAGACATATTCGTCCAAGAAACCTTCTACCGTTGCTGTAGCTCCTACGCCCAAATGGTGATCCATGATATTACGCCCCACTTGATCGCTGTCATTTCCCAAACCATTTTGAAAACGGTTTGATTTTGAATTGAGCATCAAGGCTGCTGTGTTCATGGCACCAGCGTTTAAGAAGATAATTTTAGCAAAATACTCTTCTACTTGATTTGTTTTTTGATTGATTACACGTACACCCGTAGCTCGTTGTTTTTGCTCATCATAAAGAATCTCGGCTACAATGGTATCGTGCAACATACTCAAGCGCTTGGTCAGATTAGCGGCTGGAATTGCTCCTGAAAGTGAGCTGTAATAGGCTCCATAAGGACATCCACGCACACATTTGTTACGATATTGACAGGAAGCCCTCCCCAGTTTGGTATGCCATTCTTGTGGTTGAGAGAGATTGGCCACACGTCCAACTGTTACAGGACGATTAAATTTTTCAAGCATCATTTTCTTGAAATGCACTTCGGGAGCAAATAGTGGCATAGCTGGCAAAAAATGACCATCAGGCAATACATCAAGCCCTTCTTTTTGTCCGCTAACGCCTACAAATTTTTCTACGTAAGTGTACCAAGGAGCCAAATCATCATAACGAATAGGCCAGTCGATACCAATGCCTTCTTTGGCATTAGCCTCAAAATCTTCTTTGTTGAAACGATACGACTGTCGTCCCCAGTGCATCGATTTTCCGCCTGTATGGTATGCACGAATCCAGTCAAAAGGACGTTTTTCGATGTATGGATTGTCTTTATCATTTGTAAAAAACGGACCTGACTCATCATTAGCCAAATTGCCAAAGCGCTTATTTGCCCAAAGTTCTTCAGCCGAATGCGCCGTAACCTTACCTCTATGTTCTACTTCCCAAGGCTGTTTCATGGCAGTATCATAATCTTGCGGGTGTTTTATTTCACGACCACGCTCAATCATTAATACATTTAATCCTTTTTCAGTTAATTCCTTAGCAGCAAACCCACCCGTCATACCCGAGCCAACCACGATTGCATCAAAGGTGTTATTTTTAGTAGCTTTTATATTCAAATACATTATTTTCAGCGATTTAACAGTTAAAAATGCTTTATCAGAAGAATAGAATTGAACTCGATATTGTTGACTGGCACCCTATTTTAGGTCATGACAATTCACCATTTATGAATCACATTTCTATTATTTTCACCTAGTAAGCATACGATTTTTGATTGGGTTTCAACTTGATATTCTCCACTTTTCCTGGTATTTGTACATACTCAAAAGAAGCTTTGATTCCTTCCTCTGAAGTAAAGTATCCCAAAAGTGTCAGCTCTTTTATGAGTCGCCAAAACGGTAATCCTTTCGCTACTTTTTTAATATCTTCATGATCGTCGTTGTCTCCCATTTTGGTTTGTTTCATTTGGCGGGCTTTCATTTCAGCTTTGGTTTCCTGTTCCAAGTATTTGAGTATGCCTTTTCGCTCATTATCGTTGAGCTCCAAAAACTTCACTTGTTCCATCTTTTCCAAACCTTCCATAAAACTCAGTTGTTCGGGTTGCAAATAGCAGTCTTTCATCATCATTTCGATGAAAGCAGGAACACCAACATCTTTTGCACCAGGTGAAACGTCGTTGGGAGCTGTAGTTTTGGGAAGTATCAACTCTGCGATTTCGGCTACGATACTGCGTTGTGTTTGAGTCAAGCTAAAAGTAGCCCCGCTAGGATAAGATTTGGTCGGATTCTCCCAATGATTCATCGCCATGAGTGTAGGAGCAGAAAACGCACCGCCCAACATCAAGGCTACATTTTTTATAACATCTCTTCTATTCATTGTTCTGTTAAAAGGTTGGATATATTAAGTAAAAATAATTGGTCTGTATAATCAGTTAAGTCAGTGATTTGGCTCTGCTGAGCTAATCAAAATTAAGTTATTAAAAAAGGGAAAGTTATACAAATTCTACTTACAGTTAAATTTTTTAGGTGTACAGATATAAAAAAAGAGTAACGAAATAGATAAATCTCGTTACTCTCAAATGATAGTCAAGGGTGAATAAATTCACCTACTAATCGGAATCGTTGGTCAAAAACTAGGGATTACATTTCCGAAATCAGAAATCCCAAATCTGCAATAGTTTAAAATTCTTCGTAAACTACTAACTCTCCATTCTGCATTCACCTATCCTTGTGAGATTGAGTTAATAAATGCTTCAAATGTTTCTTTCAATTTTTGCACACTACCTTTATCTACTTTCTTCGCTTTACAAGCCTTTAAAAGCTGTTTATTGAGCTTTTCATATTGTAATTCCAAGTTAGATTTTACTGGAGTTTCTTCGCCCTTACTCTGCTCTGTTGTTACCATTTGATTATAAACCGCAATAACATCGTCTACGCTGGTAATTGGACTAAGCTCTTCACTGGCTTTGCCTAGTTTTTGAATCTTTGTTTTTTCAACTTTGACTTTTCCATTCAACACTTCCTTGCGAAATACAGGGTCTAGTCGTTCTAAACCTTTGGCAAATTCAGCATCTCTTCGAATCGTTTTTTCATCCACATTGAAGTACTCGCCAAGCTCTTGAGCAGTGGTTTTTTTAGGATTTTCTCCCAGATGGACATTTTGCCCATTAGGCAAATTTTCGTTTTGGACAATACCTCCTTTGAGGTTATCAGCTAGTTCTTTTTTCTCTGAATTATAGCGTAATCCTCTCAAATATGACGCTTGCTGCGGAGTAATATTACGACGACTCAACTGGAAGTCAATCATAAAATCTCGTACTTCTTTTAGCGATTCAAAATTGTCAATTTGAATATTAAAAGAAATCCCCAGCTCTGTGCACAACTTGTAGCGGTTGTGTCCGTCAATCAGTACATATATTTCATCATCTGGCGCATTGGTTTGTCCTACCACGTGTTTGGTGGTACGCCAAATTTTTAAAGGGTCTTTACAACCATGTTTTATCAAATTGTCTTTCAGCGCCAAATATTCTACTTCTAACAAGGGAGGAATCAGATCGCGTAGTTCATCGAGGACAACAATATTTTTCTTAATAGTTTCGGTAGTACTAAAACTATTGATGGTATTGGGTTTTAAGGTTTGAAGAAGCGCCTGACTATTTTCAGCCATCTTTTCTGCTAAAGATTTCTTTGCCATAGGTTAAGAGAATTGATTAATTACGACTGTACAATGATTGTAAAAACTCGTCAGCGAGACTTTGATAGGAGGTTGCAGCTTCCGAACTTTTGTTAAAAGCACTAATAGTCAGATGCTCAACCATAGCTTTTTGAAAATCAATCAAATGTTTTATTTCTGAGTCAAATACTCTCAGTCCCGAAAATTGCTGTCTCATGAGCTCTTTATACTCACGGTGGATGCTATTATTTTTTACCATCGTAAATACAATGCCGTCCAATTCTAGCGAAGGGTTTAACAATGCTCTTACTTCCGAGATTCTTTCCAACAACACCACAAGTCCTTTGTAAGCAAGTTGTTCTGGTAGGGTCGTAATCAAACAGCTGTTCGAGGCTTGCATCGCCGTAATGGTCAAAATATTGAGCGAAGGCGGGCAATCTATCAAAATGAAGTCATAATCTTTCGAAACTTTATTGATTGCCACTCGCAAACGTAGTTCGCCACCTATCTTGTTGGAAAGTTCTTTTTCGGCAGTACTCAGCTCAATATCGCTCGGCGAAATGTCAAGATTGGGCAGTACATTTTGAATGGCGAGCGGAACTTCCAAATTAAGTAAGGAATG
This sequence comes from Cellulophaga sp. BC115SP, assembly GCF_009905545.1. Lineage (GTDB taxonomy): Bacteria > Bacteroidota > Bacteroidia > Cytophagales > Spirosomataceae > Flectobacillus > Flectobacillus rivi. Next base: position 31,436 of record NZ_JAAALB010000028.1, read on the forward strand.
ATACACCTGTGTTTCGCCCACATTTACGTTTAGAACCTCGCTTAGGCTTCCTTGTGGGTCAATGTCTATCAAGAGCACTTTAAAGCCCTTATTCGCCAAAGCTTCGCCCAAATAAGCCGTAGTTGTGGTCTTTCCTACACCGCCTTTATGATTGATGATTGAAATTACGCGTGCTTTTTCAAAAACCTCAGGGTTAAAACCGTATTGTGTCACAACAGGATAGAGGTCAGCCAAGTGCTTTTCATTCAGATTGCGCGAGCCATTAAGAACCGCCGAAAGGGTGTTCTTGGGTAATGAGGCTTCTCTCTCTAGGGTAGCAATCGATAAAGCTGAACGTCTTTTCAAAAACTTAAGTAATGTTTCTTGTGTAAGCATCGGTTTGAAGTTTTGTACGATGCTAAATTACTTACCATGCTTAACTTTTCAAACATATTGTATAATTTTGTTTGAAAAACTAAACAAACATATCCTTGTTATCCTCTATTCATTCAGTGGTATGCTATATCAACACTTTATGCAACTTCCTCAAATTACAGGCATACATTGTCTGAGCATCTTGGCTTTTAGAGACCTTTTGTGAGTGAAAACCATTAAGGGGGGCGCGCGCAACTGGGGGATAAAGGAAAGTTTTTTTTCTAGTACAATTTTTTTGTTTTTTATTGTTTTTGAAAAATTAAAATAGAAACAACAAACACTATTGTTGTTGTTTTTTAAAATAAACAACAATATTTAAATACTTTCAGGCTTCATAACTAATTGAAAATCATCTTATTAAATAGGTCATCTATCACAAATAATTCGGCAACTATCACAAATAATTCGGAAAAGTTATCCACATCTATCACAAATAATTCGGAAATCTATCACAAATAATTCGGAACTATCACAAATAATTCGGAGCAAAAATACCCCTTATCTATCACAAATAATTCGGAAAAAAATGGAATTAAGTATCGCAAATAATTCGGAACTATCACAAATAATTCGGAAGATAAAAATTGGCTAATACTGAAATATTTTTGCATTTATTCAAGGTCTTTTAGAGCATAGTTTTAGGACAACTATCACAAATAATTCGGAAAACTTTTTTGCGCTCATAATCATTTTGAGAATGCCGTTTTTAGGTGTTTTAGAGGCTTTTTATATGCTTGAAATTTGCACAACTATCACAAAAAGTTCGGAGTTTTTATCAGAAAACAACTTTTGATCTAAAAATAAAGAGTATCTATCAGTTGTAAAATTAGCTATGATAGATATATTTGTATTGCTATATATTTCTGGAATATTAGATATGCCACCTAAAAAGAAAGAATTACCCATCATTGATTCAGATATTAAGCTCATCCGAAAAGCTAATGAGCTTGTAGAGGCTAGATATAAGTTTGATATCTGGGAGACAAGAGTATTTGCATTTATGCTTACTCTGATTAAGCATGAAGATACAGACTTTAGAGAATATCAAATCAATGCAGGAGATATTGTGCGAGAGTTTGGATTACACGATTCTGGACAAGTCTATGATAGTATCAAATCGGCAGGTGAAAAGCTATTAGACAAAAAAGTAGGTATTATCCGAACGCTAGATGATGGACGCAAAGAACAATTTACAACCCACCTCGTAGCTTCCACAGCTACCCCTGAAGAGCGTGGGAGAGGAGATTACATCAAGCTGAGTTTTCACCCTGCCCTTAGACCCTTCTTACTCGAATTAAAAGAACGATATTTGGTATATGATATCAGAAATATTCTGAGCTTGTCGAGTATTTACTCGGTTCGTTTATTTGAGTTACTGAAGCAATATCAAAAAATTGGAAAGCGAAAATTTAGGGTAGACGAACTCAAAACGCTTCTTTCGATCGAGCCCAACGAATACCAACTTTATGGCCATTTCAAAGGTTTGATTAAAAGAGCAGAAAAAGACTTATTGAAGCATACTGACATTTATTTTACTTTTGAAGAAGATATTTTGAAAAAGAAAGTGGTTGCCATTACCTTCAATATTTTTGATAATCCTAACAATCAGCGAGAAAAAGTAGGAGAGAAAATCAAGCCCAAAGAAGTAAAGGCAATAGACACCAGTGCCGAGGAGCTTGAACGCATTTATGCAACGGTAAGCAATTATGTTACTAAAGCCAAAGTAAAAAAATGGCTTAAGGATTTACCGATTGAGCAAATCGAGAAAGGCATTGCCTATACCATCAATTATATCAAGGCAGGCAATACCGTCAATAATATCGGAGGAATGCTCAATACGATGGTGAGTACTCCCAATCTTTATGATAAGTATGAGGTAACAAAAACAAAGGTCAAAAAGGAAGCTAAAAAAGTGCAAGTAAATACGGCATTGATTGAAGCGAAAAAAGCCGAGTTTCAGCATATTTGGCAAGAGTATAAAATTAAAGAAGCCGAGTTAGTACAAAAGTTATTAAGTCAAAATTCGACCTTACGAGACGAATTGGTACAGCGAATACAGGCAAATAACTTTTATGACTCACAAAAGAACCTAGAAGAAAATTTACAACGAGACATCATCCAAGGGTTAAAAGTTTCTATTCTATCCACCATGTCCAAAGAATATGATACAATGACCCAGTATTTCAATGCTAAGGTAAAGAAGACAAGAGAAGAGCTCGCTGCTCTAGGATATAAAGAATAAATGTACCAGCTCAGGCAAAACTCAATCCTGAGCTGACGATGTTAGACCTATTGTTTTTACTCCAAATATTCCATTTACCGCCATTTACTTCAATACCCCTTCCAACAACATCTACCGCTAGCTACTAGCATTGTGCACCCCAATACCAATTAAAGCTCTTCTTTTTCCCAAATAGCAACACTTTTGTTTATATGACTTTTTTAAGATAAATACACTAAAATCTGATGAAAGACAGATTAGTGGATGTTTTATAAAGATTTATGCAGATAATAGAGTAAAAAAGCACTGATTCTGCATATTAGATGCAGTTTTGTGCTAATTTATCTTAAAAAATTACCAATTATTTTGTTGCACTATAACCAATAGAAGTCTTATTATAATGAAAAACCTAAAAGAAGAAGCTCTTAACTACCACGCAAAAGGAAGACCAGGCAAAATTGAAGTGATTCCTTCCAAAGAAACTGCTACACAGCATGACTTGACTTTGGCTTATTCACCAGGTGTGGCAGAGCCATGTTTGGCTATTGCTGCGGATCCTGAAGATGCCTATAAATACACCGCAAAAGGAAACCTCGTGGCAGTTATTTCAAACGGTACAGCAGTACTTGGACTCGGCGATATAGGTGCTGTGGCTGGAAAGCCTGTCATGGAAGGAAAAGGTCTTTTGTTCAAAATTTATGCAGACATTGATGTTTTTGATATAGAGTTAGATACCAAAGATGTAGATGAGTTTGTTAGAACCGTAAAAATCTTAGAACCAACATTTGGTGGTGTAAACTTAGAGGATATTTCAGCACCCGCTTGTTTCGAAATCGAAGAGCGCCTGAAAGCGGAGTTGAATATTCCCGTAATGCACGATGACCAGCATGGTACTGCTATTATCAGTGCTGCTTCATTAATCAATGCCTTAGAGTTAGTAGGAAAGGACATAGCCAAAGTAAAAATCATTGTAAATGGTGCTGGTGCTTCGGCAATCTCTTGTACTCGCTTATATCATAGCTTAGGGGCTTTGAAAGAGAATATTTTTATGTTTGATTCAAAGGGTTTGATTCATCCAGACCGTGATAATTTGGATGGGAAAAAACAAGAATTTGCTAATGGTACAGTTTCGGCTTCAACCACATTAGCAGATGCTTTGGAAGGAGCAGATGTATTCATAGGGCTTTCAAGAGGAAATACCTTAAAGAAGGAAATGTTGGCAAGTATGGGTGCTGATTGTGTCGTTTTTGCCATGGCTAATCCAACTCCAGAAATTAGTTATGAAGATGCTACTTCTACCCGCACAGATTTGATTTTTGCGACAGGACGTAGCGATTATCCCAACCAAGTCAATAACGTATTAGGATTCCCGTATATCTTCCGTGGTGCTTTGGATGTTCGCTCAAAAGTAATCAATGAAGAAATGAAATTGGCGGCCGTAAGAGCATTGGCTGATTTGGCTAAAAAGCCCGTTCCTGACGTCGTAAATATGGCTTATGGCAAAGATAATATCGTTTTTGGTCGTGAGTATATTATCCCCAAACCAGTAGATCCTCGTTTGTTGACAACCGTAGCACCAGCCGTAGCCAAAGCAGCCATGGATACAGGCGTAGCCAAAAGTCCTATAACAGATTGGGAAGCGTATGAAACCCATTTGTCAAAACGTTTGGGCTTGGATAATACCTTGACCAGAGTCATTATCAACAAAGCCAAAACAGACCCTAAGCGTGTAGTATTGGCGGATGCCGAAAATTTGACGGTTCTGAAAGCGGCACAACAAGTAAAAGAAGAAGGCATTGCCATTCCAATTTTGTTAGGAAGTGTCGAAAAAATACAGCAATTGGCGATCGAAAACCAGTTAAACTTAGAAGGTATCGAAATCATCAATTCGCATCAGCCACAGACAGAAACAGAGCAGGCTCGTTTACAGAAATTCAGCGAGTTGTTTTTTAACAAGCGTAAACGCAAAGGCTTTAACAAGATAGAAGCACAAGAGGTAATTCGCCGTCGTAACTACTTCGGTTGTATGATGGTCGAAACAGGTGAAGCCGATGCGATGGTTGGTGGTATGACACGTAACTATCCAGATACGATTCGCCCTGCTTTGCAAACGATTGGTCGTCAGAAAGGAGTCAAAAAAGTATCAGGTATGTACATTTTGATGAGCCGTTTTGGTCCGTTATTCTTGACAGATACTTCGGTAAACTTTAATCCAACGGCAGAAGAAATTGTCGAGATTGCTGAACTTGCTGCTAAAGAGGTAGAAAAGTTTAATATCAAGCCAAGAATTGCCTTACTAACTTATTCCAATTTTGGAAGTGCCGATGGCGACGATGCCATCAAAATGAGAAAGGCATTAGGTATTTTGAAAGAACGTAATCCAGAAATGATTGTAGATGGCGAAATGCAAGCGCACTTGCCATTTAATTTGGATTTATTGAAAGAAAATCATCCGTTCTGCGACTTGGTTGACGGCGGTGCTAATGTACTGGTATTCCCGAATTTATCGGCTTCGAATATTGCCTATAATTTGGTAAAAGAAATCGCCAATATCGAGAAAATAGGTCCAGTATTATTGGGACTAGACAAGCCAATTCACTTGTTACAATTAGGCTCGACCACTCGTGAAATTGTCAATATGGTGGCTATTGCGGTAGTTGATGCCCAAATTAATCAAAGATAGATGTAAGAGAAAAGGGGTAAGGCACAAAGGCGCTTTATCCCTGTTATTTTGACTTTGGCTAAACTCACAAACCTGAAAACTATGCAAGAGAATAAACAAAAATTAGTTCCTATGTCACCAAGGGAGCTAAATCTTCATCATTTTGGTACTGAGTGGAAAATGAATGTGACAGAGTTTCACCATCTTTTTCACATCAACAAAATAGAAGAAGTGCGTGCTAAAATCAAGTTTCCGCTACAGCCGCACCGCAAAACGGTATTTGATTTTATTCTATTGACTCAGGGGCATTCTGTCAGAAGTAAAGGCTTGCATAAATATGAGTTTAGTAAAAATACTTTTTTCTTCTTACCTGCCTATCAAATTTCCACACACGAATTTATGAGTGAAGATGCGCAAGGGTATTTTTGCCATTTTGACTCAGAAATTTTTAATAAATTATTTCCTCACAGCCCATTCGACGAAGATTTTTCTTTTTGGCATTTTGCCGAAGACCCTATTATCGAAGTGGCAGAAGAGATGCTTCCTCCGATTATGAATATCTTGGATCGATTGCAGGCAGAATATCTTTCCAATAAAAGTTTTCATACTCAATTGATAGCAGCTTATCTTTTGGCATTGTTCAATGAACTAAGCGTTATTAAAAAAAGTACAAAGGTTGCTTCCAAAAACGCCGCTTTACGTGTTACCGAGCGTTATAAAGACCTTTTATCGCAATATATCTACCAGACCAATAAAGTCTCGGAATATGCTTCTATGCTGGCAATTACGCCCGATCATCTCAACAAATGTGTAAAAGCTACTATTGGTAAAACATCTCAAGAACTTCTGGCCGATATGATTATTCTGGAAGCAAAGGTGTTGCTCAAGCAAACAAGCTTGTCAATTAGTGAAATTGCATTTAAGTTTTCAGAAACAAATCCAAGTGATTTTAGTCGTTTTTTCAAAAATAAAATCGGGCTTTCTCCCAAAGAATTTAGGCAATCGTTGTTGTAATTTATGTCGGATTAGGACTGTACGAAGGATTACAAGCTATTGCAGATTTGGGATTTCTGATTTTGGAAATATTGAAAAGTACCTTAGTTTTTTGTAAAATATGATTTAGCCTTTGTTGAAGTTGTCTCCAACAAACTAGAAAAGCTCCGTAGATACCAACGAGAACAAACCATGTTGGGTTCTCTGGTATCTACGGAGCTTTTTTATATTTCTAGACGATGAATAATGACCATCTTTGGACTGTATTAAAAAAAATCTCGCTGCTCAACATGGAGATTCCTCCAAAAGAATCGCTTCAAGGAAAGAATTTCTTTCTAAATAACGGATTTTGCATATTAATCACCGTTTTGTGCTAATTTTTCCTTTTTTAATGTAATTAGTTTTGTACAACAAATTATTCGAACTGTTATAAAGTGACTAGGATGTGTAAATCATTAAATCACAAAAAAAGCTGATAAAACGGTCAGGTTTTATCAGCTTGAAGTCCTCCAATACCGTGGGAAGTGGCAGAGGACAAACGGTTTGGTTCATGTAGTACTCAAACACAATTACAAAAAAATGGGAAATAATTCATTTACGAAAAGAATTTTCTTTGTTTTTCTGGTGACATTAATCAATCTATCGGTTTTTGCACAACAGCGCAAAGTCACAGGAACAATAAATGCGACCACAGGTCAAGCATTGGTAGGCGTAAGCGTTGCCATTAAAGGCACCAGCAAAGGTACTACTACGGATGCCAATGGAAAGTTTGGAATCGAAGCCAATAGTAGCCAAACTTTGGTATTTTCTTTTGTAGGATATCAAAGCCAATCTGTACAAGTAGGCAATCGACAAATGATAGATATTACGTTAAGTGAAGCTACCGAAAATCTCGATGAGGTAATCGTAACGGGGGTATTTGACAAAAGAACAAAGATGGAATCTTCTGTCGCTATTTCTACGATGAATGCTAAGCAAATATCTTCTTTGGCGATTACCAGTGCGGCAGATTTATTGAAAAATATCCCAGGCGTATATGTCAACAATGCCAGAGGAGAAATTGCCAATACGGTATATTCAAGAGGTATTGCTGCCAACTCGATTGATAATGCTTCGGGGTATTATTATGTATCAATGCAAGAAGACGGTTTACCATTGATGAACGTCAATTATGGAACAGATAATTACCTGAGAGCCGATATTATGACCGAGCGTTTGGAAGCAGTAAGAGGCGGAACGGCTTCAATTTTGGGCGCTAATGCCCCTGGCGGTATTTTTAATTATGTATCAAAAACAGGAGGTCGTACCTTTCAAGGTGAAGTAAGAACCAAACTTGGTTTGGAAGGCAATGGCAAAAATCCTTTTTATCGTATAGATGCTACGATGGGTGGTCCACTTAGTAAAGATGGCTCATGGACCTATCAAGTTGGTGGATTTTACAGGGTTTCGGATGGGGCAAGATACCCAGGTTATGCAAGCAACAACGGTGGACAATTGAGAGCAAATGTGGTAAAAAATTACAAATCTGGTAGTTTGAAAATGTTTGTAAAGGTACTTGACGACCGTAATGCGCAGTCTGAGTTTATTCCGACACAAGGTTGGAACAATCCACAAGTGATGTCAGGGCTTTCTACGACAGATTCTTATAATTTGCCAGCCGTTTCCTTAACTATTCCTATCAATAATACAGGTACGGCAACATTTAACTCGAAAGATAAATATTATAATCGTGATAAAGCTTTTGGCGTAAACTGGGTACAGGACTTGGGTAATGATTGGACTTTTAAGAATGATGGAAAGATATCTTCGAAACACATGACAGGAAGCGTGCCAGCGGTTGTGACCCCTTTTGCAACGGATGGAATTATTTTCTACGCTTTACCTCACCTAATTCAAACAGGCAAATTGGGAACCTATGTGTTTACTGACAAAGTAACAGGGCAGAGCCTTGGTACAATGACAGTTGTGCCCAATATTATCAATGGAAATTTTGCAGGTTTTCAATTTATCCCAGGCGCTAATAATAATTTCCCTGGTGCAAACGTACAGAAAAACTCCTTATTCTTTTTGCCATTATTTTATCAAGATATCAAAATCGATGAATGGATGGATCAATTTTCCTTCACGAAGAAGTTGAGCAATATGAGTTTCAACTTTGGTGGATTTGCAGCATCATCCCATGTAACACGTGCGGGCGGACAAGAGGATTCGGGAGTAGGTGTAGGCACTATCCAAGACCAACCACATTTGGTAGATATTAAATTGAATGGTTTAGATGGTAAAACTTATCAAATCACAGACCCGAATGGATTTATGGATTTGGGAAGGGGAGGAGTAACTACTTCAGATGCTACAAAATCCCAAATGGCTTTGTTTTTAGGACATAACTGGTCTATTACACCAGACCTAAATTTGGACTGGGGACTTCGTTATGAACATACCAATTACAAAGGTTCAAATACGCCAGTTACCCGAAATGCAAACGAAAATAATCCTGCTTGGGGTGGCACAGACGGCAACCCATTGACCGTGTATGACAATGGCGGTGGAACGGCAGGAACACCACTGCCTTTTGATAAAACGATTAATACAGTCTCTTTTTCGGCTGGGTTAAACTATAAAATCAATGAGGGAGCAGCGGTATATGTACGATATTCTGATGGTAAAAAAGCCCCAGAAATAGGTCAGTTTTTCAGTGCAACTAGCCAGTTTTTGATTAACAGTTTGAATACCGACGCACAGCATATACAACAAATAGAAGCAGCCTTGAAACTGAAGAAAAACCGCTTTAGCTTGAATGTGACACCATTTTATAGCTACTTGAGCAATGTGCCAAACTTACAATTTGCGTTTCAAGACTCGAACGGACAAAACTATAATCCAACCACACAATATGGAAAGTATCGTACCTACGGGATCGAATTGGAAGGTACTGTGGCATTCAACGAAAATCTTAGCCTTAGAGCTCAGGCAACGTTTCAAAACTCTAAAGCTATCGAGTATAAAACATGGATTTCGAGCGGTGTAAACGCTAGTCAAGATGTGCTATTAGATTTTTCAGGAAACGAAACAGACAACAATGCACAAGTCATGTTTGGTCTTACGCCGATGTATCAAAAAGGCAAATTTAATACCTCGTTCAACTATTACTACATGGGTTCACGACAAGCCAATATTCCGAATGCTTTCAAAATGCCAGCATTTGGTCAATTGGATTGGAGCATTGGGTATGATGTTAATCCAAAATTGCGTTTGCAGGGAAATATCAATAACATAACCAATGTGTATGGTGTATTGGGCTGGTCTGGTCCTGGTGGGTTTCCTGCGGCACTAAACCGTCAAGGGTTTACCAAAGAGTATGTAGCTGCCAATCCTAATGCCGTGTATTCAACCCAAGGTTCGATGCCTCGTGCCTATTTTATTACGGCGAGTTATAAATTCTAAGATTCTTAAAAGAGGTGTAACGCACCTCTTTTTCAACTAAGTAAGGAGATGGTATTAGTTAATTGTATATCTGTTATTTGAAAGTACTCACAATCAGCATGATATAGCTATGTGATTAATCTAACCTTTCCTGTTTCTTATATCAATGTTTAGAAAGATGAAGCAACTAAAAATAAGTTTGAGTTTTTTACTCTTTTGTACGAATATTTTAGTTTTTGGACAAAAAAAACAGCCTTTCTTTTGGGGAGTAGCCACGGCCGCTTATCAGGTAGAAGGTGCTTACCAGACCGATGGTAAAGGAGAATCAAAATGGGATTTTTTGACCAATAAAGTGGGTATAACGCAATTTACTATTGGGGAAAAACAAACGGGTAATGTGTCCATCAACATGTATGACCGCACGCAATACCTCAAAGATTTGGCATTGCTCAAGCAGCTTGGTGCTAACTCTTACCGCTTTTCTTTGGATTGGAGTCGCATTATTCCCGATGGTACGGGGGCTGTTAATGAAAAAGCATTGGCACATTATGACCAATTGATTGACGATGTGCTTGCGGCGGGTTTAGAACCATTCGTGACGATTTATCATTTCGACTATCCCGTTGTTTTGATGCAAAAAGACGGTTGGGGTAACCCTGCTATGGTTGATTGGTATATCAATTATGCGTCGATTGTCATGAAACGATTTGGTAAAAAAGTCAAACATTTTATTACGTTCAATGAGCCTTACATTGAGTTCTTTTTAGTAGAAAATATGCTTCACGAACAAGAAAGCAAGCATATTCCTCCTAAAGAGTACTATATGAGCCAAATGCAAAAGGCTCATAGACAACTCATTGCCAACGCTAAAGCCATTGAATTGTATCATTCATTACAGTTGAAAGGGCAAATTGGCATCGTACTGAATGTAAATCCTGGGGCTGCTTGGAACGCCAGTAAGGTAGCCGATGTAAAAGCCGCAAATTTTCAAGATATTCTGATTAATGGCTTGTTTTTAGACCCATTATACAAAGGAAAATATCCCCAAATGGCGATGGACTCTTTAGCAAAATACAACCCTAGTTTTCAGCCAAGTGCGAGTGATTTGACCTTCATTGCTCAGAATAAGCCTGATTTTTTAGGCATAAATTTCTATGCTCCAGCAGTAGTAAAGGGCGAAGATTCTGCTATGTCATTGAAATGGCTAGACAATAATCCTGATGCCATCAAGTCGAATGTTGGTCCTGTTATGCCTGAATATTTGTACAAAATGCTCATACGCTTGAAGAAGGACTATGGTAATCCGACAGTGTATATCACTGAAAACGGGACAGGATTTGCAGGAGAAGATGTTGTGAAAAACGGAAAAGTAAACGATCCTTTGCGTATCGACTATATCAAACGACATGTGGCTTATGCCTTAAAAGCAAAAAGAGAAGGGGTAAATCTAGGAGGTTATATGGTTTGGAGTGGTTGGGATAACTTTGAATGGGTGTCGGGATATACCAAGCGTTTGGGACTCATTTATGTCGATTTCAAAACACAAGAACGCATTCCCAAACAAAGCTTTTTTGAATACAAAAAATTGATTCAGAAGTATAAAGGGATTTAAAAAGGCTCTGCCACAGCGATACCGAGTCAGCCCAGTATGACGGCAAAATAATCGAAAAAATAGGCCTTCAAAACCAAGCATAAACCCGAAATAACCCTGTTTAAGGTCATCGGAGGAGAGTACGATTTTCCAACGGAATAAATGACAGGGTAGTACTATCTCTTTTTAACCATGAAAAAAATACTTACCTATGAAAACGGACTAGTAGCCTTGATGGCCTTGGTCTTTGGCTGTCTATTTTTTGATAGATTAGCCCTCAACTTTTTGATTCCTTATGTGGCCAAAGATTTATCTTTAAGCGATACCCAAATAGGGCTGTTGGCAGGAGCGTTGTCGTTGGCTTGGGCTTTTTCCAGCTATTTTTCAACAGCTTGGGCAGAAGCCAATGCCAAAAAGAAAACCGTTTTTTTAGTAGCAGTAGGTGTTTTTTCTTTGTGTTCGGTAGGATCGGGGATGGCAAGTAGTTTTGTCACCTTGTTTGCAGCTCGTTTATTGATGGGATTTTCGGAAGGGGCTGTGATACCTTTAGCACAAAATTTTGTAGAAAAAGAATCGTCTCCCCATCGTTTGGGGCTAAATGCTGGTATTTTACAAGGCGTAGGCTCAGCTTTGTTTGGGTCTATTTTAGCTCCAGTCGTATTGGTAAAAATAGCCGAGCAAATCGGCTGGCGCGATGCTTTTTATGTGGCAGGTGTACCAGGGCTGGTATTAGGCTTGTTGGCATGGCGTTATATCAAGGCTTCAACCGCCGAGAGTATTGCCGTAAAAGAAGAGAAAAGTATCAATATCCAAGAACTTTGGCAGTATAACAACGTTCGTTGGGGTATCGCTGTGGCCTGTTGTGTATTTGGGTGGTGGTTTGCTACCTTGCCTTTTATTTCAAAATACTTTGTCACCGTTCAAGGCATGACTCCCAACGAAATGGGAAAAACGATGGGACTTTTGGGCGTATCTGGCTTGCTATCGTCGATTGTTGTACCTGCTCTTTCCGACAAAATAGGACGTAAGCCCGTCATGTTCGTATTCATGGCATTGGGTATATTGTACCCGCTTGCTGTATATGCGTTGGCTGGTTCGGCTTTCCAATTGCCTGCTATGTTTGTCACGTATTTTATGATGGGATGTTTGGCTATGGTTGCCGCCGTAATACCTTCAGAAGCAGTGCCAGCACACCTAAGAGCCAAAGCTATGGGCTTGATTATGGGGGTAGGCGAAATTGTAGGTGGTGTGCTTATCCCAGCTTTGTCAGGTATTCTCTCTGACCAAATCAACGCTAGCGCATTTTTGGGTGTTTCGGGATTATTAGCAATGCTGGGGTTAATTTTTGTGACTCAACTACAAGAAAAACCTCAGTTATAAAAATAGATATATGTTTGGATTTATAGTTTTAAGTTGCTCAAAATCATAATGATATTGGATTGCGGAAGTGTGACCCTATGTTTTTTAACAATGAACGTATTTTTCAATATTTCCGAAATCAAGAATCCCAAATCCACAATTGTTTTAGGTGATTGATTCATATATGGGTTGGTAAAAACTTGTTATTTATTGGCTAAAGAAGAACTCACCAACAAATAAGTATAATTTTTTTGTGATAAAATTTACCTTTGTTGGTAATCTAATAATCAATAACCCCAAGTTTTTACTATCAAATTTATGAAAATCAGAATACTTAGTTTTTCCTTGCTCTCGGTTATAGCTATGCTAAGTTGGGCTTGGATGAATAAAAATCAAGGAACAGAAAATGATTGGAGTGACTACCTCGGTGGCGCCAATCGTAATCACTATTCGACTTTACGACAAATTACCCCTGAAAACGTGGGTCAGCTCAAAGTAGCGTGGACGTATGCGCTTCCTGACTCTGGACAAATGCAGGTAAACCCTCTAATCATCGATGGGGTGCTGTATGGCGTGAGTGCTTCTGTGCAAGCTTTTGCTTTAGATGCCTCAACGGGTAAACAAATATGGAAATTTGGCGACCCGCTCAAACATTGGTCAAGTACCAGTCGAGGTGTGTCGTATTGGCAAAAAGGAGATGACAAAAGAATTTTATTTACCACTGGACCAAGTTTGTGGGCATTAGATGCCAATACAGGTAAACCAATTGATAGTTTTGGTGAGAATGGTAAAATCGATTTACATAAAGGATTACCAGAAATCGCCCAAAATAAGTTTATCATTTCCAATACTCCCGGGACAGTTTTCGAAGATTTGATTATTATGCCCGTGCGTTTATCGGAAGGTGCAGATGCTGCTCCAGGCGATATCAGAGCATTTGATGTGAAGACTGGTGCGTTGGCTTGGACATTTCATACTATCCCTTATCCTAATGAATATGGCTACCAGACTTTTCCTAAAAATGCCTATCAAAATAAAGAAATTGGCGGTGCCAATAACTGGGCTGGAATGGCTGTAGACAAAGAAAATGGTATTTTATTCGTGCCAACGGGCTCGGCGGCGTATGATTTTTATGGAGGAAATAGAAAAGGAAAAAATCTTTTCTCAAACTGTTTATTGGCACTAGATGCTCGTACAGGCAAGCGCATTTGGCATTTTCAAACAACACACCATGATATTTGGGATAGAGACTTACCAGCACCTCCCAATTTGTTGACAATTACGCAAAAAGGCAAAAAAATCGATGTGGTATCGCAGGTAACCAAACAAGGATATGTGTATGTGTTTGAGCGAAAAACAGGAAAACCTATTTTTCCAATCAATGAAATACCTGTGCCTAAGTCAAGTTTAGCAGGAGAAATAACATCGCCAACCCAACCGATTCCGAGCAAACCTAAACCATACGCTCGACAATCAAATACAATTACCGAAGCTCAGATTAGCCCTTATGCTGAAAACCGAGCGGAGTTAATAAAAGAGCTAAAAAAACTCAAAACAGCGATATATCAGCCCGGTAACAAAACAGGCGTATTGCTATTACCCGGCTATGATGGAGGCGCTGAGTGGGGTGGCGCTGCGGCCGATCCAGAAGGAACGCTTTATGTCAACTCTAATGAAATGGCATGGATTCTCAAAATGGTTGAGTCACCCAAAAAAGCTCAATTGAGTCAAATGACTACAGGAGAGAGATTATATTATGCTCAATGTTCGGCTTGTCATGGCAAAGATCGAATGGGGAATCCTCAGAGTAATTATCCGTCCTTGTTGGGTATTGAAAAGAAATACGATAAAGCCTATATCAACCGAATTATTAGTACTGGAAAAGGAATGATGCCCGGTTTTACGGCTATCTCGGCTAGTGACAAGCAAGCCATTGTTTCGTTTTTGGTAGGAGAGGAGAAAAAAGAGGTAAGTGCTTCTAGTCAAGCAGATAATGAGCCTTATATTCCTTTCAAAAGTGATGGGTATAACAAATTTTTGGATAATCGTGGTTTGCCAGCTATTGCACCGCCTTGGGGACAACTTACGGCTATAGATTTGAATACAGGGGAGTTTAAGTGGCGAATTCCTTTAGGTTTTGACCCTCTACTTGCCAAACAAGGAATCAAGAATACGGGTGTTGAAAATTACGGTGGTCCTGTCGTAACCGCTAGTGGTTTGTTGTTTATCGCCGCTACCAAAGATGGTTATTTTAGGGCATTTGATAAAAATACAGGCAAGCTTTTGTGGGAAACGCAACTACCTGCCGCTGCCTTTGCAACACCTTCTACTTATGCGGTGAAAGGAAAACAATACATTGTTCTCGCCTGTGGGGGCACAAAACTGGGTACACCCAAAGGAAATCTCTATGTAGCCTTTGCTTTACCTTGATAAAAAACCTTTAGGGCGATGGATTAAAAAGGTACAAACTATTTACCATTGCCCTTTTAATCTATTTTTTTATGAGAAAAGTTTAAAAAAATGAGTTAAAAAATTAAAAATAGACTCTTCCGAATAAAACCTTAATGTTGAAAAGTCAATCCTGACAATTTCAAAAACAATAGAACTATGAATCATTATCGTAAAATGCTGGCCATAGCCTTCGGACTATGTGCATGGGATTCTTTTGCCCAAAACAAGGCTGACTTTCAAACCATTCCTAGCGATGCCAAACCAAGAGTTTGGTGGCATTGGATGAATGGCAATGTAACCAATACTGGTATCCAAAAAGACTTAGATTGGATGAAACGCATAGGAATTGGGGGATTTCAAAATTTTGATGCCAATCTATTTACTCCTCAAGTCGTACCTCAAAAATTGGTGTTTATGACGCCTGAGTGGAAAGATGCTTTTCAATTTACGACCAATTTGGCGATTCAAAACAACCTTGAAATGGCGATTGCTGGCTCTCCAGGCTGGAGTGTGACGGGTGGTCCTTGGGTAAAACCTGAGGATGGGATGAAGAAATATGTGTGGACTGAAATAACCGTATCTGGTGGTAAGAATTTTACGGGAAAACTGCCACAACCTTCCGATATTACAGGAAAATTTGGAAACGTGCCTAGCGCTGTAAGTTCGTTGACAGGAGGCGTGCCAGCTGTATTACCCAAGTATTATAAAGATGCACTTGTAATTGCTTTTAAAAAGCCCAAAGCAGAGGCTGATTTTACAAAACTGAACCCAAAGGTAACGTCTAGTGGGGGAAGTTTTTCTCTTAAAGATTTGACCGACAATGATTTAGATAAATATTCATTTTTGCCACCTACCGAGATTGGACAAGATATGTGGGTACAATATGAGTTTGAAAAACCTCAAACATTTAAAGCTTTCTCGGTATCAGGGGCTGTACATACGCCTTTAGAGGAGTTTGAAGGTGGTCCCAATAATAGGAGTCTACAAGTGAGCCAAGATGGTATTACTTTCAAAGAAATTGCCAAAGTTTCGGGAAGTATTGTTCCTCATAACACGATTGCTTTTCCTGCTACTACAGCCAAATATTGGAGATTAGCCTATAAAACTTTGCCTCCAACACCTAATATTTTTGGAGGGATGTTTGGAAGTGCCGAAGCCGCTAAACCAGAAGGGGTAAATCTCGCTGAATTTGTGTTGTACAGCAGTGACAGAATCGACCAATTTGAGGATAAAGCGGGTTTTACTCCTTGGAAAGAAACCTCTTTTTCTACCCAAAATGCATCAGATATAATTTTGCCAACAGAGGTAGTAGACTTGACTTCAAAGATGACAGGTGACGGAGCAATTCAATGGCAAGTTCCTGCTGGAGAATGGGTTATCATGAGGTTTGGATATTCGTTGACAGGTCGCCAGAATCACCCAGCCTCTCCTGAAGCAACTGGCTTGGAGGTAGATAAATTAGATAAAGATGCCGTTCGACAATACATCAATACCTATCTTGACATGTATAAGGATGCTACTGGCGGACAGATGGGGGCTAAGGGTTTGCAATATATGATTTTGGATAGTTATGAAGCAGGACACATGACTTGGACAAAGGCTTTTCCTGAAGAATTTCAGAAAAGAAGAGGATATGATATCAAAAGTTGGCTTCCAGTGCTGACAGGTCGTGTAATAAAAAGTGCTGAAGCAAGTGAAAGATTTTTATGGGATTTTAGAAAAACAATTGGAGAATTGATTGCTGAAAATCACTATGATGTGATAGGAGAGGAGCTAAAAAAGCGGGGAATGAAACGCTATACCGAATCGCATGAAAATAAGCGTATTTATCTGGCAGACGGTATGGATGTGAAAAAGAATGCAGATATTCCTATGTCGGCTATGTGGACGCCAGGCAGTTTGGCAGGAGGCTCCGACGAAGAACCGAGAAGCGAAGCCGATATTCGTGAGTCTGCATCGGTGGCCAATATTTATGGTAAACCTATTGTGGCTGCCGAATCTATGACTTCGGTTGGAAATGCTTTTAGTTTTCACCCTGAAAAATTAAAACGAACTGCTGATTTGGAACTAGCTTCAGGCTTGAATCGCTTTGTGATTCATACCTCTGTGCACCAACCTTTGGATGACAAAAAACCTGGGTTTTCACTTGGACCATTCGGACAATATTTTACTCGTCACGAAACTTGGGCAGAGCAAGGTGGTAAGGCTTGGATGGAATATTTGGGAAGAAGCTGCTATTTATTACAGCAAGGAAGAAATATAGCAGATATCTTGTATTTCTATGGTGAAAATCAAAATGTTACCTCTGTATGCCAACAACAATTACCGACTATTCCGAAAGGGTATGAGTTTGATTTTGTGAATGCTTCAGCCCTAAAAGATGCTATTTCGGCTAAAAATGGAAAGTTGGTATCTTTGGCGGGAAACCAATATTCGGTCTTGAAGATTGACGATAATGCTCAATATATAACCGTTGCAACACTTCGCAAAATCAAACAATTGGCGGATGCTGGCGTATTGATTATTGGCAAAAAACCTTTGAAATCACCAACCTTATCGGATAGTGAATTGGAGTTCCAGAAATTGGTAGATGAGATTTGGAAAAAGAACAATGTGGTCGAAAACTGGGAAGCTGCTCAAAAACAAGCATTTCCTCAAGCAGATGTTCGTATTGCACAAACCAACCATTCTATTTTGTTTAGACACCGTTCTGGCGAATCTGAGATTTATTGGTTAAACAATCGCAGTGAACAGCCAACTGATGCCGAAATAAGCTTTAGAGTAACAGGAAAAACGCCTGAACTATGGAATGCCCAAACAGGTACTATCGAAAAGGTATCTTATCAAATCAAGGAGGGAAGAACTATTATTCCTATCCATTTTGAGTCATGGGATGCTGTTTTTATTGTTTTTAAAGAAAATACAGACCAAACACAAAACAGTTTGACACAACTCAAAGAAGTACATTCGACCACTATCGCAAGTCCTTGGAAAGTAAGTTTTGGAGAGAAAAACGTTAATCTCACTCAACTAGGTTCTTGGTCAGAAAATACTGACAATGACATCAAGTATTTCTCTGGTACTGCTACTTATGAAAATACATTGGCGGTTTCTGCTATCAACTCAGGGTCTCAATATTGGTTAGATTTGGGTGAAGTAAAAAATATAGCTGAAGTATGGGTTAATGGAAAAAGTGTTGGATTACTTTGGAAAAAACCTTTCAAATTGGATATTTCTTCGGCTTTAAAAGTTGGGGATAATACTCTGACAATCAAGGTAACAAACCTTTGGGTAAATCGCCTGATTGGAGATGCTCAACCTGAAACAAAGGTGAAAACAACTTTTACAACTATGCCTTTTTATCAAGCAAACTCACCTCTATTGCCTTCGGGGCTTTTGACAGCAGTAAAGTTGATTGAAAAGAAATAGTATCGCTAGTGATAAACACGAGTCATTCTAAATTGAGTGATTTGTGATTGAGCGAATGAGTGATTATTTTTAATCTACATTTTCTAGTAGAGACCAATACTTTGCGTCTCTACAGCTAGAATGCTAATTCTATAATAATCACTCATTGCAAATAACTAGTTCAAGACTTAGTCTTGGACTTATTTTTTTAGTCTCTCAACTTTATCAGATTAGACTACAACTGTCTATTAATACGCTAAATCACCGCTCAATCTATCCTTGATAAATCGGCAAGGAAAATTGGAAGATAGCTCCTTGTCCAAACTCTGATTTTACTTGAATCTGCCCTTGTTGTGCTTCAATAAACTGTTTGGCAATTGCCAAGCCCAACCCTGTACCTTTGGGACTATTAGGCGCTTGGAAGTATTTATCAAAAATCCGATCTAGATATTTAGCATCTATCCCTTTACCAAAATCCTGTACGCCAAAAACCACCTGATTTTGTTCCTGAACGACAGAAATCAAAATTTTACTTTGTACCTCACTATAGCGTATGGCATTGGTCAGTAGGTTGACCAAAACCCAAGCGGTTTTTTCAGCATCCGCCCATACCTGAGGCAGGGCAGGAGCAAGGTCGATTTGGAATTCAATAGATTTTTGTTGTGCCTGAAATCCTACAGCCATGCTAGCATAATCAATAATCTGAATCGGTGAAACCGCTTCGAAAGCAAGATTGATTTTACCACTTTCTACCTGAGTCAAATCTAAAAGCTCGCCAGTGATACCCAATAAGCGCTGACTTTCGTCTTTGATATTTTGTAACAATCCTTGTTGCTCGGCATTTAGCTCTCCAATTTTGGGATTTTCGAGCAAAGACAAACTCATTTTGATAGATGAAATAGGTGTTTTAAGTTCGTGCGAAATCGTAGCAATAAAGTTTGTTTTGGCGGCATCAAGCTCATGATATTTGGTGATATTTTGGAGAATAATCACTTTCCCTAAAAGCTTTTCTTCATTTTCTACCAAAATCCATTCTTTCGAAAAATAGGATTCTTTTCCGCCAGTATAGATTTTAATTTCTTGATTATCAGTAGAATGGTTTAATAAGCTTCGCATCAAATCGCTGTGAAGTGCAACATCCAAGGCTGATTTTCCCACCAATTCATCTTGGTTGAGGTGTAGCAAATCCAAAGCAACAGAGTTGACAAACAAAATATGTTGGTGGTCGTCTAGCCCAATGACCGCATCATTTAGTTTGTTGATAATAGCTTCAATTCTTTTCTTTTCTGATAAAATTTGAGCCAAACTAGAGTGTTCATACTCATCGAGTTTTTGAGCCATTAAGTTAAAAGCTGTCGCAAGTGCTCCAAATTCATCATTCGAGCTAAAGTGCAATCTTTGCTCATAATTTTTGGCAGTAATCGCTTTAATTCCCTCGGTTAGTTGTTTGATTGGGCTAGCTAGATAGGCAGGAAAATTGATGACGAAAGTAAATGAAATTAAAAGGCAGATAATAGTAATGATTTTCAAATAGTTAAGAGCTTCTTGAGAAATCATTTGTGCGGCCTCATTTTTTCTAAAAATAGCATTTTGATTAATTGTGGCTATTTCAAAAAGATGCGCTTTTATACTAGGCAAAAATTGAGGGTCATGCTGAGTTTTGTACAAACTCCATATTTTTCGCAATTCGATTGTTTCTTCTTTTTCTCCTTTTTCGGTAATGTTTTTTTCTTGTTGTTGAAGATTTTTTTCAAATGTAATCATCGCCAAGCTATCTGTCTGGGTGTTGAGATCAAGACTTTCCTGCATTTTCTGGACATAGCTTATTGACTCATAGTTATCGGTGAGGATATTGGCTGATTCTTCTTTGAGTTGATTGAGATAATACATGCCCATGCCTCCAAGCAAGACAATTACCCCGAATAAAAACAAAAGCCCTAGTTGTAATTTGGTTTTGATAGTCATGACAGTAATATTAAATCAATCGGACTCGAAGATAATTTTTTTAGTAATTGGGTAAAAAAGTAGGCTGATTTTAAGCCTCTAAAACCCTCAATAATTGGTTTGCCCAAGCATATTGTTGTAATCTGCTGCTGATCGGCAAAACTCATAATCGTATAGCCGACATCGTTGTGTTTGATTTTGACTACCTCAGCGCCCAATTCAGTTGCCAATTTAAGGTTGTTAATCAAATGTCTTTGTATGGATAAATCAATTTTATCGCCTGCTTCACTTTCGGATTGTACATACAAAACAAACCATTTGGCATCGTAATATGAAGCCAAACGAGCAGTTTTGCGAATAATCATTTTGGCTCTTGGCGCATTGGAGCTAACACAAGCCAAAAATCGCTGAGGGCTCAGTTTTGTGGTGCTTACCTCATGGATTACCTTTCGCTCTACTTGGTGCGCTACTTCTTTGAGAGCTAATTCTCGTAGTTGAAGAATATGAGCAGACTGGAAAAAGTTTTTTAAAGCTGTCTCTATTTTGGCAGGTTCATAAATTTTTCCTTCTTTCAATCTGTCAATCAATTCGTCGGCGGTCAAGTCAATATTTACCACCTCGTTGGCTTGTTGTAAAATCGCATCAGGGATTCTTTCGGTGACTTCAACCTCGGTAATTTGTTTAATTTCTTGGTTCAAACTTTCGATATGCTGAATATTTACTGCCGAAATCACATTGATTCCAGCGTCTAGCAATTGCACCACATCTTGCCAGCGCTTTTCGTTTTTCGAACCTTCTATATTGCTATGAGCGAGTTCGTCGACAATCACCACTTCTGGATGAATACGCAAAACGCCTTCCAAATCCATTTCTTCCAACAATTTGCCCTTGTAAAATAGCTGTCGCCTCGGAATGATTGGCAAACCATCGAGCAAGGCATGGGTTTCTACACGAAGGTGCGTTTCGACGAAAGCAATTTTGACATCTACCCCATTTTTCAAAAGACTATGCGCCTCCTGAAGCATACGATAGGTTTTGCCTACGCCTGCACACATTCCTATGTATATTTTGAGTTTTCCTCTTTTCGACGCCCTAATCAGTTCCAAGAAATAGGCGGCAGTATTTGAGTCGGACATAAAGGTTGCTTTTTGAGGGGTCAGGGGATAGGCAAAAAGGGAATAGTGTCAACCTAAATAATTCCCTTTTTGCCTAGTGCCTCTTGCCTGAACCCTATTTTAAAACTGCACTGCAATTGAGCTGGTAATAGCTAAATTGTCATTTTTAGGTTGGGATTTTTCGGTGAAAATGGCTGAATTGGCATGATAATTTTTTGCTTCAATTCTAAAAACAGCATTTTCGGCTACTTGATAATCCCAGTTGAGCGAATAACCTGTTACTTGGAATCCTTCAGGGGTATTGGTTTGTATTATTACCCCATTTTTGTCTTGATAATATTCGTATCGAGCGGCTAGACGCATTTTGGAGGCTAATTGATAACGGACAATCGCCACAGGCGAATACCAATTATTGTAAACATCTGTATTTGCTTTTTGCTGTGAACCATAGTCAAAACCTGCGATGAATCCCCATTTTTCGTGTTGATAAATCGCGTAAAGGTTTGAGAAATAACGTTTTTGGTTAATTCCATTGATTCCTTCATTGCCATAATAGGTACTCCAGTTGAGGGTTAAGTTTTCATTGGGCTTATGAGTAATTTGTGTTCCCAGACTAACAGTTTGATTTCCATCTAGTCGTTTGATTCGTTGCCAACCGTTGAGTGCCAATACGCTGGCTGTCCATTGCTGATTGGGGCTTGCATAGCTAAGTTTAGCACCTGACTCATAATAAGGGGAGTTTTCGGCTAGGATACTTCTGGTGAGCGTCCAACAGTCTTTTGAAACAGCGCTTTCGAAACCAATATGCGAAGGCAAAATACCTGCATCGAGCCAAATTTCGTGTTTTTGACTCAATTTTATCCCTACATTTGCTTCAAAAATATGCTGTAACAAAGGACTTTCCGCAGCCATATTGTACTGAGCATAAGTACCTGCCATAATGGCTAAATTGGCGCGAGTACGATTGGATGAATAAGCTCCTTTGATATACGCTAGGTTGATATTGAACTCATTATGACGATTATGATTGTATAAAAAACTAGGACGTAGATGGTCGTCGGGTTGGTTGAAATCATAGGCATAATACGCATCTACATAACCCGACCAAGTCATGGTAGAGTTGTTTGTTTGAGCCAATCCTTTACTCAAAAACATTAGCACTGAGGCGCAAATCAATAGTAATTTTTTCATGGTTTTGTTTCAAATTGCCTTAGCCTCAAAGGCTAAGGCATGGTTGTTTTTAAAATGAATTTGCAGTAGCGGCAACCCTTGCGGTTGCCATGTTGAGCTGGGCAACCGCAAGGGTTGCCGCTACTGCAGAAATGTTAACGATAAGAAAAACGGTATATTTCGGATATCGGATATTGGATTTCGGACGTGTAATCTTCTACATTTCTTAAAAATAAAGGTATTTAACCTTATTTCCGAAATCAGAAATCCCCAATCCGAAATTGGTTGAAATCCTTCACAATTCTACAATAGCACTTACAATCTATCCAAAGCCAAATTAAGTTCAAGTACATTCACAAAAGGAGTCCCCGCAGGAGATTTTTCGAGGCTATTCATCACTACTTTTTGAATAATTTCTGTAGAATGGTTTCTTGCTTTGGCGATTCTAGCGACTTGAACTAAAGCACTTTGTAAAGAAATATGTGGGTCCAGACCACTCCCTGAAGCTGTCAGTAATTCTGCTGGGATTTCGCTTGCTTTGATACCTGGATTATGTACCAAAAAAGTATCGCGTCGAGCTTGAACGGTTTGAATATAGTCGGGGTTTGAAGGACCTTTATTTGAACCACCCGATACTCCTGAGTCATAGTTTACTGCCGAAGGGCGACCCCAAAAGTATTTGTTTTGGGTAAATACCTGTCCTATTTGACGAGCTCCAACGATTTTATCACGAACTTTAACAAATGCTACATCACCTTTATTAGGTGTAAGTTGAGCGATTCCCAAAACTGCCAAGGGATATATAACTACCAACAAAATAAAACAAGCAAGGCTTAATTTGATGGCTGTGAAAAGTTGATTTTTCATGGTAATAATTTTTTAACTGAGTAGACAAAAAGATGAAACCTGCAAAATTTTGCCTACTCCAATGAGTAATATGATATTCAAACTTCAGTTGAAGGGCTGAAATTGAAGTTTAGAGTTTGTTAAACAGCTAAGGGAGAATGAAGAAGTATGGATTAGCACTGAACTAAGGATTTCAAGCTATTGTAGATTTGGGATTTCTGATTTCGGAAATAAAGTAAAATACCTTAATTTTTACAAAATATAGAAGCTTACACTTCCGAAATCCAATATCCGATATCCTAAATTATTTTTAGAATCCTTCGTACACTGCTCATTCACAATTCACAATTCTTCATTCATATTTAAAACCAAACTGATACTAGCATATCAAGTAATTTGATACCGATAAAAGGTACAATTACGCCGCCCAAGCCATATACTAAGAGATTTCTTTGTAACAAAGCTGAGGCTCCAATTGGTCGATATTTGACGCCACGCAAGGCCAATGGTATCAGAATTGGGATGATAATGGCATTGAAAATTACTGCCGATAAAATAGCACTTTCAGGCGAATGCAAACGCATGATATTCAAAGCTTGCAAAGCTGGAATACTTGCTACAAATAAGGCTGGTACAATCGCAAAATATTTCGCTACGTCATTGGCAATCGAGAAAGTGGTAAGCGTACCACGAGTCATCAACAGCTGTTTACCGATTTCTACGATCTCGATTAATTTGGTTGGGTCGTTGTCCAAATCCACCATATTACTTGCTTCTTTAGCTGCGGCAGTACCTGAGTTCATGGCCACACCCACATCGGCTTGGGCTAGGGCAGGGGCATCGTTGGTACCGTCACCCATCATGGCCACGAGTTTACCACTGGCTTGCTCGGCTTTGATGTAGTTCATTTTGTCTTCAGGTTTGGCTTCTGCAATAAAATCATCAACCCCAGCTTTTTGAGCAATATATTTAGCAGTCAATGGGTTATCGCCTGTTACCATTACGGTTTTTACACCCATTTTTCTCAAACGTTCAAAACGTTCTTGGATACCTGTTTTGATAATATCTTGTAATTCGATGATACCTAAAACTTGCTGATTTTGAGCCACAACCAAAGGCGTACCGCCATTACTGGCAATACTTTTGGTTCTTTCCACTACCTCGTCAGGAAAAGAATTACCTGCTTTTTCAACCCAATTTTTGATAGAATCCATAGCACCTTTTCTGATACTAATATTACCTAAATCTACGCCAGAAGCACGAGTTTCGGCGGTAAAAGGAATGGCTTTGGCTTCCATCGGTAATTTAGGAATCGTATAGCCGATTTGACTAGCCAATTCTATGACTGATTTACCTTCTGGGGTTTCATCGACCAATGAGCTTAGCACAACTGCTTCCACAAAATCTTCCGTTTTTTGATTTGGAGCAGGATAAAAATGCGTGGCTTTACGGTTACCAATCGTAATTGTCCCAGTTTTATCCAACAGTAAAACATCTATATCACCCGCTGTTTCAACGGCTTTACCTGATTTGGTAATCACATTGGCACGCAAAGCTCTGTCCATCCCTGCAATACCGATGGCGGATAAAAGTCCCCCAATGGTTGTAGGAATCAAACAAACAAAAAGAGAGATATATGCCGCAATCGTGATAGGCGTATTGGCGTAGTCAGCAAATGGTTTAAGACTCACGCAGACGATGATAAAAATTAAGGTAAAACCAGCCAATAAGATAGTCAAGGCGATTTCATTGGGCGATTTCTGGCGAGAAGCCCCTTCCACCAAAGCAATCATTTTATCTAAAAAGCTTTCGCCTGGTTGTGTGGTTACTCGTACTTTAATTTTATCAGAAAGTACTTTTGTACCACCTGTCACCGAAGATTTATCGCCACCTGCCTCACGAATCACAGGCGCAGACTCACCCGTAATGGCTGATTCATCGATCGTCGCTAAACCCTCAATAATCTCTCCGTCGCTTGGAATTATGTCGCCAGCTTCACAAATAAATAAGTCCCCTTTGGTCAAACTTGAAGAGCTCACCGATTGTATTTGGTCATTTTTGAGCAATTTGGCTGGTGTTTCCTCACGAGTTTTACGCAAAGACTCTGCTTGTGCTTTGCCACGTGCTTCGGCGATAGCCTCGGCAAAATTGGCAAATAATAAGGTCAGAAAAAGAACAAAAAATACAATAGCATTATAGACAAACGAACCTTGGTCGGGTTGAGAAATACTATAAATACTTACCAAAAACATCACCACCGTACCGATTTCAACCGTAAACATGACAGGGTTGTGGTACATTTGTTTGGGACTGAGTTTTGAAAATGCTGCTGATAGAGCTTCTTTTACCATTTTTTGGGTAAAAAGCGCATTGGATGTCGTTTTCATATTGTCGATTGAGTGTTGGGATAAAAGCATTTATCTGAACTCAAGTTTTTATTTCAAAGAAAAATGTTCTGCTAATGGACCAAGCGTTAAGGCTGGGAAGAAGGCAAGAGCTACTAGGATTAGAATTACGGCAAACATTAGTATCCCAAACGTCAAGGTATCGAGCTGTAAAGTTCCTGCACCAGAGGGGATATGCTTTTTCTTCGCCAAAATTCCCGCAATAGCCACTGGACCAATAATGGGGATATATCTACTCAAAATCAGGACAATACCTGTTGAGATATTCCAGAATGGCGTATTGTCACCTAGTCCCTCAAAACCAGAACCGTTGTTTGCTGCCGAGGAAGTATATTCATAAAGCATTTCTGAAAAGCCATGAAATCCTGGGTTGTTGAGCCAACCAATATCGGGTTTTTGATGTGCCACATAAGCAGCTATTCCCGTTCCTAGCAAAATCAAGAAGGGGTGTAAAAGTGCGATGAGCGTGGCAATTTTCATTTCTCGTGCTTCAATCTTTTTCCCAAACAATTCAGGGGTACGTCCTACCATCAAACCTGCAATAAATACGGCAATGATGATAAACACATAAAAGTTCAGAAAACCTACACCAACGCCTCCATAAAGTGCATTAATCATCATGCCTAACAGAGCGCTCATTCCTGTCAGCGGCATCAAACTATCGTGCATCGCATTGACCGAACCGTTGGAAGTAACTGTCGTAATGATTGCCCAATAGGTGGAAAGAGTTGTTCCAAAACGTGTTTCTTTTCCCTCCATGTTTCCCAAAGTTTGAGCTACTCCCAAATGGTCAACAGCGGGATTACCTTGCCATTCGAAATATAAGGCAGGAGCTATAAGCGCCAAGAAACCTACGGTCATTACCCCAAAAATTACCAAAGCCAATTTTTTACGATTGAGGTAAAATCCTAAGGCAAAGACCATTGCAATGGGAATCAAGATAATGCTGATACTTTCAATAGCATTACTCCAATAGGTAGGGTTTTCGAGTGGGTGACTAGAGTTTGCGCCAAAAAAACCACCACCATTAGTCCCTAATTGCTTGATAGCGACCATCGCTGCGGCTGGTCCACGAGCCACTTGAACGGCATTTCCTTCAAGCGTATGAATACTGGCTTTTCCCTCAATATTCATCGGAACACCTTCGAAAAGTAGCAATCCTGCCACGATCAATGCTAACGGTAGCAAAATACGTGTGTTCGATTGAATGAAATAAGTATAAAAATTTCCTAGTTTTTGACTTGTTTGCTCACGCATGGCCTTAAATACTACAGCACATGCAGCCATACCTGTTGCGGCAGTGACAAATTGCAAAAACATCAAGCAGGTAATTTGACCTAAATAGGACATTCCTGTTTCGCCTGAGTAGTGTTGTAAGTTACAGTTTACCAAAAACGATACGGCAGTATTAAAAGCCAAATCGGGAGACATAGAAGGGTTGTGGTCGGGATTCCACGGAAGCCATCCTTGGTTCATCAAAATAAACATAGCGAACAAAAACCAAATCAGGTTGATGCTTAAAAGTGCTTTTAAACTTTCTTGCCAAGTCATTTCGAGCTTGGGATTGATTCCGCCAATTTTATAAAAAAGTCTTTCTATGCCTCCAAATATTTTGTCGCTCCAATGCGGAGCACCAGTATAAATGGCAGAAATATATTTTCCTAAAGGCCATGCCAGTAAAATTGTAAGTACAAAGATGGCAACAATGCCTAATAAATCAGTTTCCATGTTGGGTAATAGGGATTTTCAAAATTGAGAGTTTTCCTACAATTGCGATAGTTGATAGTTAGGCTAAAATTTTTCAGGTTTTAATAAAACATAAAATAAATAGCCAAAAACAGCGATGGATAAAACCAGCAATAGCGTCATCATGATGAATAGGGTTTTGTGTGTTAAATTTTTTCAAAAAAATCTATCGTCCAATCGAATAGATAGAAGGCCAAAAGACCTAAAAGCACGAGAATGATGGTAAGTAGCATTTTTTTAGGGTTTTTATTTGTTCTTTGCTACTAGGTGTGCCAAAGTCTATTCCAATTCTGCAATTTTTACTATAAAATAATTATAATAAACTGATTTACAGGTGGTTGTTTTTATGATTTAAATTTTGGAAAAAAAATGACAAATAAGAAACCCTTCCAAAATGAAAGGGTTTTTACCAAAATGGAAATGATTGTGAATGTGTTATAGCATAGTTCGAGACGAGTTCTTTTTACACAGTTTGTAAACTGTATAAAAAGATAGTCCAAGACAAAGTCTTGAACTAGTAGTATTTCAGAAAATAATTAAAACCTTTTGCCGAAAGCGTATATCAGATTTTAAGCGAGATACCATACTCTTCCATTTTGCGATAAAGTGTTGTAAGACCAATATTGAGCAGTCGTGCAGTTTCGGTCTTGTTGCCTTTGGTATTTTGTAGTACTTTTTCGATATGAAATTTTTCTACCGATTGTAAATCCAGACCACTTGGAGCATCGGCTTGAGCATGGTGAATGAGATTGGGAGGAAGGCAATCTTTTTGCAATACACCATCATTTTGTAGAATTAACGCACGTTCGATAATGTTTTTCAGTTCACGAATATTGCCTGGCCAAGTATAGTTTTCAAGTATTTGCTGAAACTCAGACGACATGGTAACTTGTTGAAAACCATATTTTTTGCTTAAATCTTTGATAAAATGTTTGCTCAAAAGTGCAATATCCGTTTTGCGTTCACGTAAGGCAGGAAGTGAAATCTGGAACACCGAAAGACGATAATACAAGTCCAGACGGAAATGTCCTGTTTGAGATTCCTTTTCTAAATCTCGGTTGGTCGCCGAAATTACTCGAACATCCACTTTGACTTCCTTAGTGTCGCCCACGCGTAAAAAAGTACCAGATTCTAAAACTCTTAAAAGTTTCGCTTGAAGATCGAGCGACATTTCACCTATTTCATCGAGAAATATAGTGCCTTTGTGCGCTACCTCAAATAAGCCTTTTTTGTCTTTCAGCGCACCTGTAAATGCCCCAGCTTTATGCCCAAATAATTCTGATTCAAGGATTTCTCGTGAAAAAGCTGCGCAGTTAATGGCTACGAAGTTTTCTTTTTGTCGTGTAGATGCTTCGTGAATTGCTTGGGCAAAAACTTCTTTTCCTGTGCCTGTTTCGCCCGTCAACAAAACGGTTGTGCTGGTTTGTGCCACCCGTTTTGCCATATTTACCGCATTTTCAATAATAGAAGTTTTACCTATTACCTTATCAAAACCCGTTAATGATACTTCAGAAGTTTTTGCTTGATTGGCTTTTTGCATCGCCAAATCTAGCATGGGAATCATTTTTTCATTATCGTCTCCTTTTACCAAATAATCAAAAGCACCGTTTTTCATGGCCTTAACACCATCTTGAATCGTGCCATAGGCTGTCATTACGATAATTTCGAGATAAGGATACTGAGATTTTAATTTTGCTGTAAAGTCAACTCCGTTGCCATCGGGTAGCTTTACATCGGACATCACGACTTTTATGGGTTGTCGTTCAAGTATTTGCCATGCCGATTTAAGGTCTCCCGCTTCAAATACAGTGTAATCTTCCAACTCCACAATACGTTTGAGCAGTCCACGTAACTGCTTTTCATCATCAATAATCAATACCACACCTTTTGATTCCATAAATTTTCTTTTGTTGACTTATGCTACAAAGTAAATAGAATTATCCTTAGGGTGTATGAATGAAGAGATGTTGTTTATGTCGGAGTGCTGATTTTTGATTTCGGAATTGGGTTTATTTTTTTACTATTGTAAAGCAAAAGTTCTCTCGAAGTTCGTGATTTGTGGTTGAGTGATTTTCCTTAAATCACTCAACCACAAATCACGAAATCACTCAATAGATAACCACGCTTTTACTTCGTTATTTCAAAGTTGTAACTACCAGATTCTAATGGGATTATGATAAAACCTTTTTCTGATTTAATACCTTTCCATGTACTTATTGATTTACCATTTTCGGTAATTTGAGCGATTGATTTAGCTGGTAAATAAAGTGTTGCGCTGGTATTGGTAGGTACAGTAGCATGATAACTCCAAGTATTTCCTGAACTTTTCCAAGCGCTATTAATACGTCCATACATGGAATCATAATGCCCTTTGGCTTCTGTAATTTGTCCATTTGGATCAGGAGTTGGCATTAGGATAAATTCCTTAAAGCCAGCTTTTGTTGGATGTCTTTGAATACCCAATGAATAATTGTACATCCAAGCGGCTACTGCACCAAATGAATAGTGATTGAAGGAGTTCATACTATTATTTCCTCCAAAACCATTTTCGACGGTATATGAATTGAGGCGTTCCCAAATGGATGTTGCGCCATTGACTACTGAATATAACCAAGATGGATACTGTTTATTTGTCAAAAGCTTGTAAGCTAAATCATGGTTTCCATTGCCTGAAAGGGCTTCACTGATGGACGCTGTGCCGATGAATCCTGTCATAAGTGAATATGCAGGACGTTCGATACTACTATCATCTTTGTTGGTTCTTGAAACGGTTTCATTCAAATGTTGAATAGCGTATGGTTTGTTGTTTTCGTCAAAAGCATCCAATGCCAATGGAATAGCATACGAAGCTTGGGTATCTATAACTACTCCCTTATCGGTTTTCCCTGTACCTTCTTTTTCGTTTGGTGCACCCATAAAACCTGTTTTTACACCAGATTTTACGGTTCTATGAGAGTTTTTGTCAACATAAATGTCGTTGAAAGCTTTTTTGATTTCTAAACTTCTTTTCAATAGGGCGTCAGATTCCTCTTTTTTACCTAAAATTGCAGCCATTTGACTCATTAATTTCAAATCATACGAGAAATACGCCATCCAGAACAGCGTGTTATCATTTTTGTTCCCTTCTGGACTAAGCCAGTCGCCTAAAGGACCTTCGTTGAGGATACCCGTATTTTTTTCAATTTTTGATTCCAAGAAGTTGATATACTTTTTCATGGCATCAAAATGTTCTCCTAACAACTGAATATCACCATATTGACGATATGTTTCCCAAGCGACAACAATCCCAGCACTACCCCAAAGCGTACCTCCAAAACCACCACCAAGCGGAGCAACATCGGTAAAACGTCCATTTTCGGCCTGTACATCACGCATGGCTAAAAGGTGTCGTCTCAAGAATGCATTGGCATCGGTCAGATAGGTAGCCGTTTTGGAAAATACAGAAATATCCCCACTCCAGCCCATGCGCTCATTACGAGCGGGTGTATCCGTTGGAATTGAAAGGAAGTTACTACGCAATGACCAAGTAATGTTTTGCCAAAGTTTATTGACTAATGGGTCTGAGGTTTCATAGCTTGAGGATAGATCATTTACTGAGCTGATTACCAGTCCCTTAATGTCGGCAACAGGAATAGCTTGTTGGATGCCTGTAATTTCTAAATAACGGTATCCATGGAAAGTAAATCTTGGTTGAATTACCTCGTCCCCACCTTTCAAGATATATTGGTCGGTGGTGAGTGCTGCACGGATATTTTCCATCATAATCATACCTTCATTTCCTTTATATGCCCCCAAATTAGGATATTTGATTTCGGCATATCGCATGGTGATGACTTGTCCTTTTTGACCATTCTTAATCTGAATTTGTGGAAACCCTACCATATTTTGCCCCATGTCATAGACAAAAACTTTTGGACGAACTTCCTCAACACTCTGTGCTTGAAGCGTTTTGACAATGGTCGCATTTTCACCAATCTGTCCAATTAATTTGAAATCATTGTAATCAAAAGTAGATTTTTGACCAAAAGCATCACTAAAAGTTCCCATATAAGAATTGCCTTCGAGGGGTACTTCTACAGCTTTTTTCCATGATTTATCATCATAGCTGCTCAATGTCCATCCTTGAATAGGGGTTTCTTTGGTAGCATCATAAACCTCTCCTTGGAAAAACGAACCATATCTAACAGGTCCATCGGTATTGAGTTTCCAAGTGTTTGGATTTGAATCTACTACTTGTTCTGAGCCATCGGCATAAGTGATGATTATTTTAGCCAAAAGAGATTGTCTATCGCCAAAGAAGTTCCAATGGTTGCCACTGTAAGTAATATTACCACTCCACCAGCCTTCGCTCATCCATGTACCTAAGGCATTTTTTCCTGTTGAAATGGCAGAGGTAATGTCAAAAGTTTGATAGGTATGATTCTTATTATATTGTGTTAGCCCTGGGTTGAAATATTCATTACTCACTCGTTTTCCATTGAGATATGCCTCATAAATCCCTCTTGCAGTAATATACAAACGAGCTTTCTGAATTTTTTTAGGACTTACCTCAAAGGTTGTACGAAGCATTGGCTCAGCATTTCGTGTTGTATTTGTTGTTGCCAAGGTATTTTCGACACGATACCTTTGTCCATCTTTTGTTATACCATTTCCCGAAAAATTAGAAGCATTTGTATCCTTGAAAATAGCGTTTGATGGAAAGCGATAGTTTTTGACCGTAATATCTGAAAAATAAGCAACCTGCTTTTCCCCCGTTTTAAAACCCATATCGGCTAGCATAGGATAACTCAAATAGTCATTGCCTGCGCCAACTGGATTGAGGTTAAGTCCTTTGGGACCAAATCGCGAGTTGGAATCAAAAGAAGGGTCTTTTAGTTTGTGAGCCTCATCGTTACCATCCATATAAAACTCAAATAGACCAAAAATAGATTCAGCTAGAATCTGGTGCTTTTGGTATTTATTAGACTGATTAATAAGGGATTGAGGAATGGTAATGACCTTTACAGGAATATTTTCTTGATCTGTTTTTGTATAGCCCACTCGATAAATATTGAGCTTTGCGTTGGTGCTAGGCTCAGAGGTTAGTGAACTAATATCCAATTCTATGGCAATATAGCTTTCATTGTTTTGGTGTTCTACCCCCATATAGTTAAGATAGCGGTTGGCGAGACGTTGGTCATTAGCGCCAAAAATAAAGGACGCTTTTGTGCTCTGGCTAGCTTCGTCAAGTTGGATAGCATAAGAAAGCTTGAATACCGAAAGCGCATGAGGATAAAAAACAAGGTCTTCGTCAGTTCCACCTATCCATTTAGCTTGTCCCCAAGCCTCTTGTTTGGAATTCATAAAGCCCGTTTCGAACCATGAGTTTGCCGTTGAACTTTTACCTTTATTATCCCAAACCGTTACAGACCATGTGTATTTGGTACGAACCTGCAAGGGTTTTCCTTCGTATTGAATGGCGTGAGAAATTCCTGAATTGACTTTTCCTGATTGCCAAACGATCTGATTTTTTTGATCGATTACCTTTAACTCATAAGCGATTTGTGATAGACCTTTAACGGAATTTGAGGCTTTCATTTGCCATGAAAACTGAGGAATGGTCAAATCTGTGCCAATTGGCTGTGTTTGATAATTGACTTGAAGTTTTTGTAAGCTAAAATTTGCCCAGACCGCTGGAATGCTCCACAAGCTTACTAGCAAAAGTAGCAATAGACCTTTTTTCATAGGATAGTATTGATAATGTTCTAAAAAAGATGGAATTAGTTCAAATTTAGCCTTTTCCAACTGACAACTATCATATACTGTCTATGTTAATAAGGAAAAAAGTAGGCATTTTGTTAGTAATATTTTGATAATCAGAATTTTATGTATTTTTCTTTTTGATACAATGAATTAAAATTATTTTGTAAAAACTATATATAATGATAAAAATTCTTTGCTAGGCAAATGCTCCACCGTCTACTGCCATACAATGCCCAGTAATAAAACTTGATTCTTGGCTACATAACCAAAGCGCTACATCAGCTACTTCTTGCGGCTGTCCCATACGCTTCATTCTTTGAAAATTGATGGCCTGTTGTAATGCCTCAGGGTTCTCGGCTAATTTCCGACGACCTTGCATAATCATGGGTGTTTCGATGGCTGTAGGACAAATGGCATTGATACGAATATTTTTGGTGGCATATTCAATCGCTGCAGATTTTACTAAACCATTGACCCCATGTTTGGAAGCAGCATAAGGAGAGTTTTCGGGCTGTCCAACCAAACCAGCTGCCGACGATACACATACAATGTTACCCCCTCCTTGTTTTAGCATTTGTTCTATCTGAAATTTGACACAATACCATGTGCCAATAAGGTTAATTTGTATCTGGTTAATCCAGTCTTCCTCAGGGTATTCATGAACGGGCTTTGATACTGTTCCTGCAATTCCAGCGCAGTTGACCGCCACATCGATTCTTCCAAAATGTTGAATAGCGTTCTCTATTACATATAATACTTCTGCTCTTTTTCCGATATTACATGCGACAAAAATGGCATCATTGCCCAAAGCTTTGACTTCTTCCAATACATGGTTACCAAACTCGGGGTTAATATCTGCTAAAATCACTTTCGCCCCTTCTTTGGCAAACGCTAGTGCTGTTGCTCGACCAATACCAGAAGCAGCACCAGTGACCAAGGCTATTTTATTTTCAAATCTTTTCATGTTAAAAATGTCGTTTAATTTCCATCGCTAATGGTTGTTCCACCATCGACGATGATATTTTGCCCTGTAATAAATCCGCCTGCTTGGGAAGCTAGCATAACGGCAACGCCTGCAATTTCATCGGGTAAACCTACACGGCGCAATGGAGTGAGTGCTAATCTTTTTTCGAGAAACTCTTTGTTTGAAAGGAGTTCTTTGGCAAATGGGGTATCGATCATCCCAGGCGAAATAGCATTGGCTCTGATATTTAAAGGGCCATACTCAACAGCTACGTTTCGAGCTAGTTGTACTAATCCTGCCTTGGTTATGCCGTATAAACCTAATGATTTGTTGCCTCGTACACTGGCAATGCTTGATAGGTAAATGATTGAACCACCTCCGTTTTCTCGCATTGAAGGAATCACAAGCTGAGTTAACTCAAGTGCTTGTAATAGATTGATTTGCATCATTTTTGAAAAATCTTGAGTAGAGATATTTTCCAACGACCCAGCCAATCCAATGCCGACGCAACTGACAAGAATATCTATTTTTCCAGTAATTTGTAGGGCATCATTCACCAAGGTTTTTACTTGGTCAGAATCGCTAACATCACAGACTTTTGCCCAAGTAGTGATACCTTTTTGAGAAAACTCTTCTTTCACTTGCTCACAAGCAAGCTCATCATTGCTGGCAATGATAAGTGTAGCTCCATGATAACCCAATGCCTCGGCAATGGCTTTGCCCATGCCGCTTGTTGCGCCAGTAACTAGCGCTACTCTTCCTGTTAAGTCAAAAAGGTTTTTCATAATTGACAATATCCTATTTCCAATGAATCATTTTCTGACCACTTACAGGACTTTCGAAAAAAGGAATCCGAGTTCCCCGCAGACTACCTAAGTAAACAGTTTTGAGATCTTTTCCTCCAAAACTCAAACTTGCCATCCATGGGCAAAGTGTTCCTTGTGTTGCCATTAATATTTCGGGCGTGACTACTTGATTTTGATAGGCTTCAAACAAAGCAGCTTTGCTTTGCGGATTGCTATCATCCAATAAGGTAATTACTTCACCATCAGGAGTAATAGCAATTAGTTCATCCGTAAAAATGAGCGTTATCCAAAGATTTCCGTAAGCATCAAAAGCAAAGCCATCAGGAAAGCCACCTAGTTGAGAAGGACCATAAACTTCCCGATTATACAAATCTCCGTTGGGTTTTACCCGCATACGACTGATACGCCAAGCAGTACTTTCGACTATGTAAAGCCATTCTTCTTGGTCATCAAAACGAATTTCGTTGGTACCACAAAAGCCATCAGCAACGATTCTGACGCCATTTTCGTCCATCAAAGCAATATAGCCATCATTGGCACGGGTATTAATTTGATCGCTCCAAGGTTCGGTTCGGGTGGTAACCGTAAACCAAATTCGCCCCTTGGAATCACGAAGGGGAAAATTAGTTTTTCCTAGTGGCTGCCCATCTATCTCCGTCACAAGTGTAGATAATGAGCCTGTTCGACTTAATTTTTCTATATGATTTGTACCCCAATTGGCGATAATAAACTCTCCGTTTTTATCAAAACAAACCCCATTTGGCAGAGAGCCTTGCGCCTGAATATAGCGTTTATCGTTTCGGTCGTCACCGTTTGGGGCTGAGCTGATATTCTCAATAGTAAAAGGATTTAAGAGTTCTTGCGTACCATCATGACGCATTTTTACTAACCCGCCTCGTGCATCTGCCGCCCAAACGGTTCCGTCTGGTTCGGTCAAAATACATTCTGGACGCTGTAGGTTTTGACCCAGAAATCCAATCGATTCTCGATTAACTTGCCAACCTTTGAGTGGATTTGGCGAATGATGTTTGATGAGCATACGTGGATGATTTGCTATGATTTTATGAATAAAAACTCATTTCTGGAACGTTCTCAGGTACAATCAATTTGCCTTCGGTTACATCAATAATTTGCTGAACACTTATACCTGGCGCACGTTCCAGAAGTATAAATCCGCCTTTGGGGTGAATCGACAAGACCGCCAACTCCGTAACAATTTTCTTAACACATGACTTGCCTGTAAGAGGTAACGAACAAGAAGACAGTAATTTAGACTTTCCATCCTTACTCACGTGCTGCATAGCTACGATGATATTTTGTGCCGATGCCACCAAATCCATTGCTCCGCCCATACCTTTGACCATTTTGCCTGGAATTTTCCAGTTGGCAATATCTCCATTTTCCGAAACCTCCATCGCTCCCAAAATTGTTAAGTGGATGTGTCCACCACGAATCATGGCAAAACTTTCGGCTGAACTAAATAGTGAGGCTCCTGCTTGTATCGTAATAGTCTGTTTGCCAGCGTTGATTAAATCGGCGTCGACCGAAGTTTCATCTGGAAAAGATCCAATGCCCAATAAGCCATTTTCAGATTGAAGTGTTACAGCTATGCCTTCTGGAATATAATTAGCGACTAAGGTTGGTATGCCAATGCCTAGGTTGACGTAATAGCCATTTTTTAGCTCTTGAGCGATGCGTTGAGCAATTTGATTTTTTGAAAGTCCTTGCCCTTGTATGATATTTTCAGGCTTCTCGGTTGTGCTATTTGATGCTTTAATGGTTCGCTGTTCAATACGTTTTTGATAATCTTTTCCTTCAAAAATTCGGTGAACATATATGCCTGACACATGGATTTGATTTGGGTCAAGACTTCCTACGGGAACAAGTTCCTCAACCTCGGCAATACATATTTTGCCTGCCGACGCCATCATTTCGTTAAAATTACGGGCTGTTCCTCTAAATATTAAATTACCTGAAGCATCGCCTTTCCATGCTTTGATGATAGAGAAATCAGCTTTTAACCACGATTCCATCAAATATTTTTTCCCCTCAAACTCACGCATTTCTTTACCTTCAGCTACTTCTGTACCTACACCAGCAGGCGTAAAGAAAGCAGGGATTCCTGCGCCACCTGCTCTGATTCGTTCGGCTAGAGTACCTTGCGGAAGCAATTCGACGGCGAGTTCTCCAGATAATAATTGACGTTCGAATTCTTTGTTTTCGCCCACATACGAAGAAATCATTTTCTTCACTTGCTTTTGTGCCAACATCAAGCCAATGCCAAATCCATCAACTCCTGCATTGTTTGAAATACAAGTTAATTGTGAGATCTTCTTTTCTACCAAAGCTTGAATAGAGTTTTCGGGAATTCCACATAGCCCAAAACCACCCAACATTAGAATGGCTCCATCTTTAATATCCCTGATTGCCTCTTGGGCATTTGATGCAACTTTGTTCATAGTGAGTTATTTAGAGTGCTGAATGGTGGGTGAGGAGTTTTAATATCTTATTACCTAACTCGAAACACTTCACTTTTAGATAAATGTTGTTTTTGGGAAAATGAGAACAACTTATCAGTTTATTCAACAGACAAAAATATTTAGATATTATTGTGAAAAATTAGCACTATACAGGTATTAGTATGCAGAATCAGATATTTTTCTATTTTTACAATAGAAAATATACTTAGTTCTTAACAATTAATATATAGAGGAGCCTTTGAAAAAGAGCTATTAAAAGTAAAAGGGTTCTATAAGAAAAATCTTATAGAACCCTTTTACTGAAAAATATGATGTTTAATTACTGGATTAACAACTTGATAGTATTGGTATTATTGAGTTGTATGAAGTAAATGCCAGCACTAAAATGTTGAATGGGAATTTCTATACTACCTTTGAAGGACCCAGAATATTTCTCATTTCCAAAGGCATCTATTAGTCTTATTTGCGTATTTCCTTGGTAATCAACCTTTACTGTAACTTTATCACTCGAAGGATTGGGATATACATTCACTTGTGAATTAATCCCCTCATCAATTCCCAAAGGAAGCAATACTTCTATTGTTACTTTGGCAGTATTAGAGCAACCGTTTTCATCAATACCATTTACGATATATGTTCCTGAATACTTGGAGTCTACGGAGGAAATACTTGGATTCTGAACTGACGAAGTAAACCCAGCGGGACCAGTCTAAGCATAGTTATTGGCACCAGATGCCTTTAATTCAAGTGTTTGAGTTTGATAAACTTGATTTGGAGCTGTTATTGTTATGTTGGGAAGGTCGTTGACTAGCACCTTAGCCGAATCCAGATTTGCACAACCATTTACATCTGTTCCTTTTACTTTAATCAAAAGTTGATTCATGGCAGAAGTTGCGTTTGGAACTTCTAACGTACCATTCGCATTGGCATACACCTTTTGATTAAAAGTATAATCGTAAGATTTGGCTCCCGTTGCTTTAAAAGCAAGAGTTTCACCAACACAAGCGGTATCAGTCACTAGTTTAATCACTGGTAAAGCATAGATTGTACCCTTAAGCGTATCCTTGTAAGCCATTTTAGTGGTACCAGCATCTATTCGTAACGTGAAAGTACCTGTTGAAATGTTATTAGTTTCAGATTGCCAGACGGTTTGACTACTGTTAGTTTGTTGAGTTGACTTTAGCGTATAGTCCTTTCCATTGGCTTGTATCACTTGGGAAAAACTAGTGTTTGCATCAATATCGCCCAAAATGCGACCATACACTTTGATGGGTTGACTATAACAAGCTTTTGATAAACTATCTAATCGCAATACAGGTATTACAGTCACATTGGTGTTAGTTGGAGTGCCTGAGCATCCTTCGAAATAACATTTTGCTGTGAAGGTAGTAGTAGATAATGGATTGATAGTAAGTAGATTACTTGAAGTTAGACTTGCTCCAGTATCTTTTTTGTTATTCCAGCTCCATTGAGTTTGAGTACATCCTTCAGCTTTTAGAGATACCTGCTGACCATATTCTATTTCGTTGTTCGAAGTGCTAAAAGAGGGAGTGCTCAACGTATTTGTACAGGTGTTATAGCGCACTACATAGCCGTCATAGGCAAACCAAAATAACCCATTATTATCAATCAACATTTTTCTTAAACCACTTTCTTGGATCTCTACATTTGCCAATATTTTCCAATCTCCTCCTGTATATTGTAAAATTCGGTTTGAATCCCAGGCGAAAATATCTCCAGCACTGTTTTCTGCAAAAAGTCGAGGAGAAATGATATTTCCTGTTTTAGCTTTATTCAAGCTCCAAGTATTTCCATCATACATCAATACTCCATTAGTATTAGAAGCCCACAAGCGGTTTTTACTATCCAAAAATGTAGTGATATAAGGAGCAGTAAGTTCGGGCATTGTTGATCCTGTAAATTCTACCGAGCTTCCATCGTTAGTATTAAATCGTTTCAGCGATGCTTTATTAGTCTGTGAAAATATATAGGCTTGCCAAACATAATCTTTGTTCCAAACTAGATTGCCCAGTCTAGCTTGCTCGCTTGATGTAGGTACTATGTTGAATGCTCGATTCAGATTACTCCCTGAGATTTTATAAAATACCAAGCCACTTACATTACTTAAAGTGCCCATAAGGTAATTATTGGAAATATCTAAGTACATCGGATTAAAATCAGATGAGGTATTGAGTATGGTTGAACTTACCAAATTGCCTGTGGTATTATCCAAAATATTCAAAGCATAGACATTAGCTGGAAAGGAGCCTTGATAGGATATTCGTTTACTCACTTGAGTAATGACTCCTGATTGGTTTTGATTATTAGAACCGTAAAGGATTGTGGCACGAGCACCAACACTCCCACCACTTGTATTATTATTTAGCGCTAATTTTTGCCCAGTAAGTGTATTAATCAATACCAACCCTCCATAAGATAAATAAGCCAAATGGTTTGTTGCCATATACGCATTGGCATTAGATGTCTGCATAGCTAGCTCATTATCAAATCCTTGGTATTTGACTAAGTTGCTGTCGACGCTACTTATTTTATTTACGAAAGAAACGCTTCTCGAATTGAGGACACCCTTGGGATAAAAACTAAGAGGATTCTCTTTATCTCTCGACAATTCGTAGGTTACCGTATAAGATTGACTGTTTTCTAAGGCTGGAATTTTGTAAATGTATCCATAGTTAGCAATACTAGTAGGAGCATATTTCTTTTGGTAAACGAGGGTGTTGGGACTGTTTGTTTTCACAATTGAAAGTTTGGCAACTGATTCGCCAGCGGTATATGCTTCGTCGGTGGTAATCGTTCGTGCTATCGATGGATTAGACACCTGCGTTGTAACAGGATTTTGGTAGGAACTTTGTGCAAATATTACTTTTCTATCTGACCAAGCACTTTTGGTTGTTTCGTTAATGGCTCGTATCCTCCAGCCCATTCTGTAGTAAAATGAGCCTATATAGAAGCTATTTTCACTACCAGTAAAAGTGAGACTATAGCATGGGTTTGAAAATGTATTGTCATGGACATAGGCAAATTGTACCTCATAAGATTTAGCACCAACACTTGGTGTAATTTTTATAGTATTTAATTTCCCTGCATCAAAAGTCGTCCAATAAAAAGACATCGCATTAGTACTTGGTGGCAGCAGGCTGTTTTCGGCTATAATTAAGGTACAAACATTACTCCACCCAGATTTCCCCAGTTTATTAGTAGCCATTACCCTTAAATAGTATTTTGCTGGTGCTTCCAAATTAGCTAACTGAATATAAGAGCTATTGGTAGTATCTTGGCTAATAACTTTCTTGAAATCAGTATCTAAAGCTACTTGAACTACATATTGGTCTGCCATAATAGAGGCATCCCACACAAAAAATGGATTGGTATTGATGGCAAAAAAACTAGGTAATAACACATTCGATACCGTACCTGTGATTTCTTGCATATTGGAAGATGCGTGTTGTTCCATAACTGCTTGGCACAATGGATGAAACTCATCTTTAGCTTGGCAATAACTCATAATAGAACCCTTAATAATTTCTAAAGATTTCTCATAACAAGCGCCTTCAGCAGCATAACAATAGTCAATCGGTCCTCCTGGCCATGAACAGCTTTGTGTATGAGGCGAACCAAAGTTATGTCCTAGCTCATGCGCAATAACATTTAAGTTGCCAAGTCCCCATGGACAAACAGACTCTCGTCCTCCGAGATAAGCTACCCCACCTGCACCAGAAAAGGATTTCGCCGTCAGATATATTACTTTATCATACTGCTTTCTAAGCTTGTAAAGCTTTCCATTGATATTGGAAGGGTTCCAATTATAATAAAGCCTATCCAACATTGTATAAATATCAGAGGTGTCAAAGTAAGGGTCAGACTGAGCTGTGGTCCAAAAGTTAAAACACGTGACCACCAGCTTAATATTCATGTCTCTTTCATACACTTTTGATACCTGACTAATTTGTAAGATAGCCTCTTTCTTAATCAAATTGGTATCACCATTGTATAATTGATAGGTTGGATAATCCACCTCTATGGCAATTCGGGCAACCCTCCCAGGGCTGACAGTTGTACGACTGGCTCTCTTTTGATTGATATACTTTTGAGCATTCTGGATAAAGGCTAGGTTTTCAGCAGATATTTTTGATTCATCTGTGCCACAGGCAACACTAGGCTTGTTAGGTTCGGTTAACAACTGACCTAAACAAAACTGGAAGGTCATCATAAAACCCATTAGGAGTAGAAACGTTTTTTTCATAGGGTAATTTGAAATTGTTTAGACAAAGAAAATGAGAAAGTCTGATAATTTTTTTGAGTAAAACCTGTAAATATCTATACAAAAATATTTTTTATTTAGTAAAATCAAAAGTCTACTAAAGATAATTTTAAAAATTACCCAAGTGAAGTAAAAGTGCTGAATGATGAGTGATAAGTTTTGAGTATAATTTTATGATTACCAATATTTTATCTCAGTAATTCCTTCACATTAATTTTGCGAGATTGCTTAAGTTAGAGGGAAAATTGAATGTAAACATTGTGTTTTCGGTAAAACATTTCTTGTATAAAAGTAGCAGTTTTTCTTCCTAAAGCCTACGGTTTATAGCCTATAGCAGATGAATACAATTTTATTATCTATCTGATGGATTTACAGAAAATGATACAGATTTCAGAAAAACATCTTAGTTTTCGAGGATTATTATAAAATCCCCCTAAACATAATGAAACGCAAACCTTTACTATGGATTCTTTGTCTGTGGGTAGCTCCGCAGTTGTACGCCCAACAAGCTACAATTGTACAAATTGAGACAAAATCTAATTCATTAATCCTCAAATCAGACGAGAATAAACGTCTTCGAACCATCTATTTTGGCAAAAAACTCCAAAATAAAGAGGAAGCAAAATGGATTCCTACCCCAAGTAAATCTACCGATGATAATTCGGGTATTTGTAATGCCGTTTACACGCCCAGCGGTTCTTGGAGTATGTTTGAGCCTGCCATCAGTATCACTCACGCCGACGGTAATATCTCTACCGAATTACTGTTTCAAAGTGTTCAGGAGCAGAAAGAAAGTGAAAATGTGTCGCTAACCACTATTTTGCTCAAAGACCCTGTGTACCAGACAGAAGTAAAGCTTTTCTACAAAACATATATCCAAGAAGATGTAATTGAGCAATGGACAGAGATTAAAAATCTTGAAAAAGGTACTATCACGTTGCAGAAATATGCATCGGCAAACTTATATCTCAATGCGGAAAAGTTTTATCTGACTAACTATTATGGCAACTGGGCACAAGAAATGCGTCCTAAAGAAATGGAGCTAACGGGTGGTATAAAAGTGCTAGATTCAAAATTAGGCACTCGAACCAATTTGTTTGAACCTCCCACTTTTACGATTGCGCTCAACAAGGCCTCAGCAGAAGATGAAGGTGAGGTTTTGCTAGGAAATTTGGGTTGGTCTGGCAATTTCAAAATAGAGTTTGAATTAGACCCTTTACATAATTTGCGCCTAATTGCAGGAATCAACCCCCATGCTTCGGCGTATCCTTTGGCAAGTAATGCCAGTTTTAAAACTCCCTCTCTTATTTATACGTTGTCACAACATGGTAAAGGATTAGCAAGTAGAAACTTCCATAATTGGGCAAGAAAATACCGTATTTTAGACGGTACAGGCGATCGTCTGACTTTGTTAAATAACTGGGAAGCGACTTATTTTGATTTTGACCAAAGCAAATTAACTAATCTTTTTAAAGATGGTAAAAAGTTAGGCGTCGATATGTTTTTGTTGGATGATGGCTGGTTTGCCAATAAATATCCTCGAAACGGAGATAATGCCGGTTTGGGAGATTGGGAAGAAAACAGAAAAAAGCTACCCGATGGATTGGGTTATTTGATTAAAGAAGCCCAAAATACAGGTATCAAATTTGGTAT
The DNA here is from genome assembly GCF_009905545.1 of Cellulophaga sp. BC115SP. Classification (GTDB taxonomy): domain Bacteria; phylum Bacteroidota; class Bacteroidia; order Cytophagales; family Spirosomataceae; genus Flectobacillus; species Flectobacillus rivi. The sequence goes on from NZ_JAAALB010000028.1 coordinate 75,111, forward strand.
TTGGCTTGAGCCAGAAATGGTAAATCCCAAAAGTGAATTGTACGAAAAACATCCTGATTGGGTCGTAAAGCAGGTACAAAGGCCCGAACATTATTTCCGTAATCAATTGGTATTGGATTTGGCAAATCCTAAGGTGCAGGACTATGTGTTTGGTGTTGTAGATAATTTATTTACTAAAAATCCAGCTTTGGCTTTTATCAAATGGGATTGTAATGCAGTGATTTTCAATGCTAACTCTGCCTTTTTACAATCGCAAGGTCAATCACAAAGCAAATTTTATGTCGACTATATCCGAGGACTTTATAGTGTTTTAGAAAGAATCCGTGCTAAATATCCCAAAGTACCTATGATGCTCTGTTCGGGCGGTGGCGGTCGTGTAGACTATGAGGCTTTGAAATACTTTACAGAGTTTTGGCCAAGTGACAATACCGAGCCACTTGAGCGTATTTTTATTCAATGGAACTACTCATATTACTTTCCAGCAATTGCGACTTGTAATCACGTAACAGACTGGGGAAAACAGCCTTTGAAATTTAGAATTGATGTGGCTATGATGGGAAAAATGGGCTTTGATATTGTGGTAGAACACCTCAAAGCTGAAGAATTGCAGTTTGCTCAAACAGCGATTCAAAATTATAACAAGCTTAAGCCTGCCATTTTACAAGGTGACCAATATCGTTTGGTTGATCCATACACTCATGATTTTGCTTCATTAATGTATGTTTCGACTGACAAAAATCAAGCGGTGATGTTCAACTATTTTGTAAGTAATCGTTATGAGTCTACAGCCAGTCCCAAACCTGTTGTATTGAAGGGTTTAGACCCCAATAAAAAATATAGAATTCAGGAAATCAATTTGTTTGGTAACCAAAAGTCAAGCCTAAATAGCAACGCCGAATACAGTGGCAGTTATTTGATGACAGTGGGTTATAATCCTGAAGTAAACAGCGGAAGAAGTAGTGTGATTTTGGAGATAGGGGCAATATAGTTAAATAGGGGTGAGGCAAAAAGGCAACAGGGATCAGTATTTACTAATGCCTAGTGCCTTTTTGCCTTACCCCTCCTAAATAACGCTATTCCTCAAAATACCAATTCCTTCAATTTCTAATTCTACTACGTCTCCTGGTTCGAGGGGACGGTGAACGCTGAAGGTATTTTCAATCAAACTACCCCACCCTAAAGTCCCTGAGCCTAGAATATCCCCTGGCATCAAGGTTACGTTATTTTCGGAGGCACGTTCTATCATTTGTTCAAAATTATAATATACGGTTTTGTAATTACCATCACATACGGTTTGACCATTGATACGAGAGGTCATTCTGACATTGAGTCTATCTCCTGCTACTTTGGGTATGCTAATTGGATCGGTAAAAACTGTTTCATCAAATGGAATACGATATTGCTCCATTTCATCGGCTGTTACGATGCAAGGACCAATGGCATTGGCAAAGTCCTTTCCTTTGTGTGGCCCTAAAGGAATCTCCATTTCTACTTTCTGAATCGCACGGGCAGTCCAATCATTAAAAATGGTGTATCCAAAAATATAAGGACGAGCTTCGGACGCTTTGAGATCTTTTCCTTTTTTACCAATAATACAGGCCATTTCTAACTCAATATCCAATTTGGTTTCTTTGACAGGACGCTGAATGTCGTCCTCAGGACCATAGATAGCTTGGTGATTGGTAAAATAAAAAATAGGCATATCATACCAAGCAGGCCCGATTTTGTGTCCAAATGAACGAGAAGCATTTTGCATGTGCATCTCAAAACCAATATAATCTCTAAAACTACGAGGGTTGGGCAAAGGCGCCAATAGCTTTACGTCGCTCAAAGAATAATGAGGCTCAACCTCTCCAAGCGCTTTGATGATTTCGAAATACTGTTCGTGATGGTCGATAAAAGTAAGCATATCGGTAGGCAAAGCAGGGCTTGCCAGTTGCATATCAACTATGGAGTCTCCAACTAACCATCCTATACGACTTTCCTTTTCTTTATTGAGAAATGTAACAAGTTTCATATACAAAGTATTTTTTGAATGTGTGAAAGGATTCGACCTTCCTATTCGATATTATATTTCAGCCGTAAGCGCCATGGTAGTTTTGCCCATAAGCATACCCATGTTGGCACCTTCAGGCAAACTTTGTCCTGAGTATTCCAACACCTCCCATTGACCCAGTGTTTCAGATGCTTCAACAACCATCTGACAACGTTGTAAACGACGGTTCATAAAATTGGCAAAAGCATCGTTGACTGAGTTTGATTTTTGTAACTCTTCAGTCAACACTACGGCATCTTCTATGGCTAGTGCTGCGCCTGACCCCAGTTGAGGAATGGTAGCATGAGCGGCATCACCAATAACGATCACCCGATTTTTATACCAAGGCTCAGTCATTTTTAAGGTTTCGAGCGTGCGATAGTTGACCAATTTAGCATCTGTCACTTGTTCTACTAGCTCCTGAACCATGGATACAGGAAATGCTCTCATATAAGATTTCAACTTTTCAACTAATTGATTTTCAGGAATCAAGGGATTGTCTCCTTCTGCTGAATTGAGGAAAATATAACAACTTTCGGCAGTCATTGGGATAATTCCAATTTTACTGTGTTTTCCAAAATAGATATACCCTGTATCCAAATCTTTGGGACGAGGAAAAGCATAACGCCAAACCGACAAGCCTACATAAGTAGGTTTGTATTCGCCAAAGACCATTTTTCGAACTTTAGAATTGATTCCATCGGCAGCAATCAAAATATCATACGAGCCCGAAGTCCCATCTGTAAAGGTCACATCGACTCCATTTTCATGGTTATTAATCGTTTCGATGGTTAAGCCCATGCGATATTTTACCCCAGTTTTCTGCGCTTCATCGAACAAAATATCATGTAAAATTTTTCTTGAAATTCCATTATGACTAGGGAAATGTCCAATCGGAGGTGTCCCAGCCTCACCAATCTGTTGACCTGTAGGAATACAAAGTTTGACTTTCCCATAAGGCGAACCACGGCGAATAGCCTCATTAGCCACGCCAATTGCATCCAGAGCACGAAGGGCATTGGCTTGTTGAATAATACCAACACCATAAACATTGAATTCTTGGTGTATTTCAACAATTTCGGGCTCGTATCCAGCTTTTTTTAAGGCAATAGCAACGGATTGTCCGCCGATTCCACCACCTACAACTAAAATCTTTTTTACCTGTGTCATTTGAGTCTTAATTTTCTAGTTATCAGAAGTTTAGATAATGTGGTAATGTTGGACAAAAGGCGGTGTTTCGAAAAAAGGACCAATCAAGGTTCGCCATTGCGTAAATAGTGCTGACTCTCGAAAGCCAACCGTGTGGTCTTCAAGCGTTTGCCAATGAATTAGCAGAATATAACGATTGTTTTGCTCCACACATTTTTGTACAGTAATATTGATAAACCCAGTTGCCTGAGCAATTACCAATTTGGCCTGCTCTAAGGCAGCTTCAAAGGCAATATTTTCGCCTTCTTTTATATCAATAGTTGCTAGTTCGAGAGTCATGATTGTATAGTTTGGAGTTGTCCTTGCCTAAAATAGGTTGCCCTCAAAAATCAACTAATGATGGCAACTTCAAAATCTAAAACTGGAAAAAGTA
>NZ_JAAALB010000029.1 GCF_009905545.1 Cellulophaga sp. BC115SP
GTCATCTTAAAAATAGTTTGTAATTTATGCAAAGATAAAACTGGAGAGGCAAAAGCTACCAGAGGTTTAGTTCAACAAGGGTTTTGCAATAGTGGTAGAAATTGAACTTTTTTAACATAATTTAATACTTTGTTAAGTAGTCGACTTGGTACCTTTGCCTACACATATTACTTAAAATTTACAGGAAATGAGATTACACCAAATACTAACGTTCTTTATAACTTTCTTAGTTGTAAATGCCTATTCACAAAATCATTACCAACTCAAAGAAAACGATTTGAAATTAATTAAAGAGTCTTTTGTATCGGAAGAAGACACTATAAAACAGTTTGAAACTCTTTATAATCTTGCAAAAGACAAATCATTTGTATCCATTGGAGAAGCTACACATGGAACGGATGAAATCAGAAAAATACAGATACTACTTGCAAAAAATTTAGCTCTAAACTCTAATTTTAAGGCAATTGCACTTGGAGAGTCTCCACTTCTAGATTCTTATCCTCTATTCGATTACGTGGTTAATGGCAATGGAGATACTAAAGTACTATCGAACCTATTTCATTTTAATATTGCCGATTTATTACTATGGTTAAAACAATATAATCTCAATAAGCCATGGAGCAAAAAGGTATGGCTGTTAGGATGTGGAGTTGATACACCTGAAAAAATCATTGATTTTGTATCTACACATTGTACAAACAATCACTATTCTGATGCTAAAAAGCTAATATTCAATATTAGTAAGACTTTTTCAAATCATACCGAATCGTCTACAGGCGTTGATTCTTTGACTTTCTATACATCAGAATTGATTAATATTTTGAACAATCAAAAAGGTAAGGCTGATTCTCTTGATTTTAAGTTAGACTGTATGATTAAATCACTCTCTAATTTGCCAAAGCTATTTGCTAACCGTAATAACTCCTTGGCTACATTTCTTGAAAGAGATAAAATGATATATCAAAATATAGAATGGCTCTTTACTTCAAAAGGGAAAACAGTCATTGTATTTGCTCATAATTCCCATACTAACAAGAAAGCGATTTTAAAAGATGTTTATACAAAAACATACAAACCTTTTGGAGAGTATTTGTCGAACAAATACGGAACAATGTACCTAAGTATAGCTACCGAAATTCAGAAGGGATTCTTCTACAATGGAAGCCCTAATAAACAACAAGTTCTAGAACATCCTACAAAAATAGGAACTATTATAGGGTCAAATATTACTAATAATATTGGCTTTATTGCTTTTAATGAAGGTTTAAGAAAGGTTTTCAATAATTCATCGTTGAAAATTACGAAAGGCACGCTAGAAAGTGCATTAACAGATGGTCAAGGTGTAATTGGCGATGCATTTGATGCAATAATTTTTATAAAATCTTCCAGTCCTTACTTATTCTATGAGGATGATGATTTTTGCGTGCTTTATTTGAATTTAGATAAAGAATTGAAACAAATACTAACAACTCAAAAAATAACACTCTTGTCTCAGTTTGAAACAAATCAAGAGGGTACAACACAGTATTCTATCTATTTTAATGACGTAAATAAAAAGCTTCTCAGTCACAATACGCGCATATTTTCGGTTAAAGATTCGAATGCCACTTTTGAGATACCTCAGAATACTGAATATATTTCTGTTAGCTTGGTTCTACGAAAGGTTACTAGCTTTAAACTAAACTCAATACAGGTAAATGAAAGACCTATAGCTTTGGATAAGTTAGCTTTTTTCGATTGGAATCACAGAGGGTATAGTTTTAAACCAAATAGAAAATATATTTCAGTTACCAGATAGAAAGAAATAGTTGAAATGTAACTCCATTATAAAACTTAAAGCTCTATAGATATGAAAGAGAAACTCGTCATATCTATAGAGCTTTAAGTTTTATAAACAAACCGTGCTCTTACTTAAACAATAGTTGTGAAAACAAGAAAATATCATGACGCCAAACAGGCCAAGTATGTCCTCCTGCGTATTCGCTGTATTGATATTTGATACCCATGTCATCAAATCTTTTCAGCATAATTTGACAATTGGCGTGTGCAATATCTTCTTTTCCTCCCATTGAAATCCAAAATTCTTTTAGGTTTGAGTTGATGGTCGAAGTATTGTTTTTCATGAATTCGTATTGAGGGTCAGATAGTTTTGTATTATTAGCCCACCATCCAGAACTAAATACTCCCAAGTATGAAAACTTATTTGTATTCTTAATTCCTGCGTAGAGTGTTTGTAAGCCTCCCATCGAAAGTCCTGCTAAGGCACGATTTTTTGCATCTGTCTCTACTCTGAAATTATTTTCCACAAAAGGGATTGCTCCATTCAGAAGTTCGTTTTCGAAGGCTTTGAGTTGAGGTTCTCCAAAGCCTGAAATACCACCTCCATTGCCATAAAAATTGCCATCGAGCATTACAATAACCATGGGTTTTGCCTTTTGTTCGGCTATCAAATTATCCAAGATAAGATCTGTACGACCTTGTGTTGCCCAACCACGTTGGTCTTCACCACCTCCGTGTAAAAGGTACAAAACGGGATATTTTTCGGTTGCCTTATCATAACCTGGGGGTGTATAAACGTACATTTCACGCCATGAGTTACTAGCTTTTGAGAAATACTTTTTGATGCGAATATCGCCATGAGGTACATCTTTAAGGGCGTAAAAACCACCTTCTTTATAAGGAATTTCGATACCACTCGCTTGGCGACTCATACCATAAAAAGTTTCACTTGCAGGATCGGCAACGGCTACATCATCAATCAATAAAGAATAGTAATGAAATCCACGACTGATCGAATCGGTGGTAACGTGCCAAAAACCTGTACTATCTTTGACCATATCGTATTTTTTCCCTAAATCAATTTGTACTTTATGAGCATTAGGAGCTTTGACCTTGAATACCACACGGTTGTCGGGTAGGACTTGAGGATACTGAGCGTTACGAATATTTGTGCTGGCGGGAGTGCCCAAAATAGTATACTTAGTAAAAGAAGCAGCATCGACAGGTTTGAATAAAAACTGAGAATACATATACAAACCGTTTTTCCAGACTTTAAAATCATGCACACCAGGCTCAAGATAGTAAATATGTGGCACATCGTTTTGGTACAAATATTCATGCGTACGCTTGCTAAATGAGAGTAATCCGTCGTTATCGCCACAAGAAATCCATAGTAATTTGAGTTTCTTTTTGGCCTCTTCAGGATTAGGCACTAACTCTTTTGGAATCTTGGTATTGGGTGCCGACGAAAAACCACCAACCCATGCAAATTTGTCCAAATTACCTAGGCCAAAGTTAAGCGATTGTCCGCCACCCATCGAAAGTCCAGCAATAGCACGACTTTCTCTGTCGACTAATGTTGGGTACTTTTTCTCAACAAAAGGAATTAAATCGTTTAATAGATCTTTTTCGAATGTAGCAAAAGCTTGTACTTTATCAGGAGCCATAATATTTCCAACTGCACGGTCGTCTTTCATAGCACGTCCATTTGGCATGACTACAATCATCGGCTGGATTTTTCCTGCTGCGTATAAATTATCTAAAATTATTTGCGGTTTACCTCCATTGAGCCATTCTTTTTCATCGCCACCGATGCCATGTAATAGGTATAGTACAGGATATTTTGTTTTTTTGTTAAAGCCTGGGGGCGTATAAACTAGGGCTTTTCGGTTAGTACCTACGGTTTTTGACTCATAGACAATCGTATCTATTTTGCCATGAGCAATAGTACTTTGGAGTACGTCAAAACCTTTTGGCGCTTCGGGGGCTATTTGTTGAGCCTGCAAGCCATTTGCCTGAAGTAATAAGGCAGTCAAGCAAGCCCATAATGTTTTTTTCATAGAATGAGTTATTTTAGGTTGTATTTGTATCAAATACGCGCTAGGCTGTAAGCCGTACGCATTAGGCAAGCACAATTATCTGTAGTTACAAAAAACATGTTAAACTCTTTGCCTAGTGCCTGTTACCTAGTGCCTAGGCATATAACTTAAATCATATTTTGCACTAATACTTAAAAGTACCGTAGGCACGACAGAAAACCAAAATCTTGAGGTCTGTCGCACCTACGGCGCTCTTTTAATAAGTCAGGAAAAAATCCTAATAAACAGGTATATCTATGTTGTATAATTGATAAAGTAAATCTTGAATGTAAAAAATTACATTCACAATTCACCGCTCACGATTCAGCACAAATTAGTATCCGGCATTTTGTGTAAAAGGAGGTCCTTCAACAGTACGATCTATTTCTGACTGAGGAATAGGTCTCAAAACGTGAAAATCTTTCACATAAGGAGCGGCTTCAGTATTCCAAAGTTTAATACGTCTTACCAAAGATTTTGTACGTACCAAATCTTGGTATCTCATCCATTCGCCGAATAACTCACGACTTCTTTCATCCAAAATAAAATCAATTGTTACGTCAGAATCTTTAATCAACATGGCAGCTGCCGCAGCGGTATTTTGTGCTGGTGTATTCGTTTTGCGGTAAGCTGCTCTTTGACGAAGTACATTCAACAACTCGGCTGCCTTAGCCTTGTCACCAGCCTGAAGATAGGCTTCTGCTCCAATAAGATATACTTCAGCAAATCGTGTAATTACTACAGGACGAGTAGAAGGGTCATTGAAATTACTTCCACGACTAGGATCCATGTGCTTTTTGATAGCTGGATACACATCTGACTTCCAAAGACTTGGCGGAATAATAAGTCCTTTAAATGGTCTTGTGCCAAAGAATTGAGGTGCACCTGCCACTTCAAAATCAGGAAGCCAAACGGCAGTATCTACCCCAACCTGAGTTGTGTAAGTAATACCTCTTTTGTTGTTAGCAGACGTAGCAGTGTTAGTAATAGATTGATTCGCAATATATACCGTATAGAAGGTATTGGCAAATCGTGAATCAATATCTCTTTTTACAAAAGCTTGGTCAAGGAAATAGTTCTTTCCAGCCACTTCTCCAGAACTTTGTTTAACACTATTTGGACGTAAACGTTGGTATGGACGACCATAGTATGAATCACGAACCATCAAAGAAGTACCAGAATTTACTAATACTCCACTAGCATTTACCGTAGAATTGACCCCACTGTTATTTGGATAGTTCCAGTTGGTAAACCATGGTGTTAGGTTTTGTCCACCACCACCGCTGGCGCCACCACCTACTGAATAATAACCAAATTTTGCATCATTTGAGTGGTCACTCACAAACATTGTTTCTTTTCCGTAGTCATTAGCAGGTACAAAAGCATCGCCGAAATCTTGCCACAAGTCTAACCCATAGTTGGCTTTGTTGGCAATAATATCACTCGATATTCTGGCTGCTTCCGCATAATCCGTTTGTGAGTTGGTCAACCAGCCACGAGTTAAATAGGCTTTAGCTAAGAAAAATTGTGCAACAGATTTTGTGGCTGCTTTACCCAAGAACGGAGCAGTCGGTTTTTCTGGCAAATCAGCAGCAGCTTCTGTCAAGTCTTTGATAATAAGCTTGTACACTTCCAATGCTGGGTCTCTCTTTGCTGCCTGAGAAGGAACTGTAATAAATTCAGTGTGCAAAGGCACATCTCCCCAAGTTTGTACTAGATAGAAATACCAAAAAGCACGCAAGAATTTAGCCTGTGCCAAATACTGTTTTTTGGTAGCATCAGGAAGATCGATACTCTGACCAAACTTTAATACACCGTTGATTGTATTGACACAAGTAAAGGCCGTTCCCCATGCCGAACCAAAGTTAGTGCCATTCAAACCATTAAAGGTGTGTATAGGACCGCCGCCGCTACTGGCTCCTTGAATAAATTCGTCGGTTCCCGCTTGCATTTCAGAGGAGAACCCTTCAGTACCCCATTGATTACGAATTTCATTGTAAACACCTGCAATACCGCCCAATACACCCGCAGGGCTATTGAAATAAGAAGGTACAATCTGAGATTGAGGTTTTTCTTCTAGTATATTTTCACAACCAAAACTTAAAAACAGCGTACAAGCAAGTATTGATATTTTTATTTTTTTCATTTTTCCGATTATTAAAATTTGAGATTAACACCTAAAGTAAACTGACGCACAGGAGGGTTGTTGAGGTTTACACTAATCACACGGTTGAAATTACCTCCTTGGATGGTGTTACCATAACCGTTTCCTTCAGGGTCAATAGCCAGTTTGTCTCTTACAAGAGGCGAATAAAGAATAAGCGGGTTTGTTGCATTGATATACACACGAGCAGAACTAAAGCCTAATTTGCCAAGCATTTTTGAAGGAAGTGTATATCCTACGTTAATACTTCGTACTTTGATAAATGAACCATCTTGATACTGTGTTGTAGAAGTAAAATCTCTTACACCACCACCAGCATTTGGTCTTGGGAACGCATTAGTTGGGTTGTCGGTTGTCCAATAATCCATCACCAATTGGTTAGAGCGACCTTGGTTAAGGAAGCCAAATCCTGAGCCACCACCAGATGTTCCTGCCAAATAAGGTACTAATACCTTCATACCCATGCGAGCATAAGTCACAATCGATAAATCAAAGTTTTTGTAGCTAACTCTATTAGTGAAGCCTCCTTCCCATGCTGGTTGGAAGTTACCAATAACTTTACGGTCATTTGCATCAATTTTGCCGTTACCATCTACATCCTCTACTCGGATTTCACCTGGTACCTGTACAGGTGAGGTTTGTTTTGCTAAAGTACCGTTGTCTTTATCTGATTGTTGCCAAATACCTATTTTGTTATAATCATAAATAACTGTAAGTGGCTGTCCAACAAACCAATAGTTGCCTTTATTGTCCAGCTCAGTAGGTGTTGTTAGCTGAGTGATTTTTTCACGGTTAAAGAAGTACGTTAAATCTGTACTCCAGTTAAATCCGCTTTTACTTCTGATTACATCAATTGTTACAGATGATTCAAAACCACTACCCTCTGTTTTTCCAAGGTTTTTGAGTGCCGAACCTGCACCATTACTTTGAGGGAGGTTTACTGAAAGCAAAATGTCTTTCGTACTTTGTTTGTACACATCAAATGAACCAGTTACGCGGTTGTTAAACAAACCGATTTCTAAACCAAAATCCCATTGTGCTGTAGACTGCCATCCCAGATTACTTGCTGGCAAACTAGTTACTGTATACGCAAGAGCTTGACCCGCTGTAGTAGTACCGAAGTTATAATAACCTGCAGAAAGTGCCCCTAAAGTCGCATAAGGATCTACGTTACGGTTTCCTGAAATACCCCATCCACCTCTCAATTTCAAGTTCGAAACAGTAGGAAGTTTTTGCATAAACGGTTCATCAATAACATTCCAGCTAAAGCCAATAGCAGGATAGTTAAAGTATTGATTACCTGGCGATAATGTCGACGAACCATCTCTACGGAAAGTAGCAGTCATCGTATATTTATTGTTGAATGTATAATTCAAGCGTGCCATGTAAGATACCAAACCAGTTTCCGAGAAAAAGTTTCCACTAGAAGCATTGGCAGTGATCGTTCCAGACGCTAAAGCGAAGTTGGCTGTTTTGATATAATCCGCAGGTACTCCTTTTACATTAAAGTTTGAACCTAAACTATGATTTTTAGTGATTTCATATAAAGCGGTCAAACTAACTTTGTGTTTTTGAGCAAATACTTTATCATAGTATAATAAATTTTGGAAGTTCACATCCCAATACTCTGTATTTCTAATATCAGCACTTGATACACTTTGATCAGTTCCTGTATTGACAAAGGTATTTGGTGGAGCATAACCATTGAAATGCGATTGACTAAAGTTCAAACCAGCATTAAAGCGATATTTAAGTCCATCCAAAATGTTTACTTCTGCATACAAGCTATTGAAAGTTCTTAATGAACGCTCGTTAGAAAGGATATCTGCTCCGCGAGAGATAAGTGTTAATGGGCTCACTGCCTGAGATTCAATCGTTCCCTTTTTAGGATTCAAATTCACAGAACCATCAGCATTATACGGCAACACCAAAGGCGAAAGACGAACAAGCTCTGTTGGTATACCACCACCCGCTGGATCGTTACGGTGCGTCAAGGTATTGATGGTATTTAAGCCGATTTTTACGTGCTTTCCTATTTTTTGGTCTATAGTTGCACGAATCGTCATACGGTCAAAATTTTGGTTTGGCATAATACCTGTTTCATTAAAATAACCGATACCCATACCATACTGCGTATTTTCAACGCCTCCTTGTAGGCCAAGCTGATGGCTAGTATTGAAGCCAGGCTTGTATAATAAGCTCTGCCAATCGGTAGATACCCCAGCAGCCAAATTTGCCTTTTCTTCTTCTGTCAAAGGATATGCTGTTGTACCTGCACCTTGTGTGTTATACGCTGCCGACAAGTCTTTGAATTTGGCATACTGCTCGCCATTCATTACGTTGTATTTACCCATCATACTTGTTATGCCGTGATATCCATCATAACTAAATATTGGCTTGCCAACTTTACCTCTTTTGGTAGTTACTAAGATTACACCACCTGCACCACGTGAACCATAAATAGCCGTTGCCGAGGCGTCTTTCAAAATTTCAATATTCGAAATATCATCGGGGTTAATATCGTTCAAACCTCCAAATGGGATTCCATCTACCACTACTAATGGCCCATCAAGTCCATCACCACTACCCGTTGTCAATGAACGGTTACCACGAACACGAATCGATGCCTGACTACCCGGCGTAGAGCCATTACTCACAATTGATACACCAGCTGCTCTACCTTTTAATGAATTAAGCAAGTTGGGTGCAGGTACTTCTTTGAGGGTTTTCTCAGATACAGAAACCACTGCTCCAGTTATATCTCTTTTCTTTTGAGTACCATAGCCCACTACAATTACCTCACCAAGCTCACGGGTATCGGCGCTTAGTACAATCTCTACAAATGTTCTTGTACCAATGTTGATTTCTGCGGGTAAGTAACCAATACTCGAAACAACAAAAACCGTGTTTTTAGCTACATTAGACAAAGTGTACTCTCCATCATTATTAGCTACCGTTCCTACATTACTTCCTTTTACCTTAATAGTAGCACCTGCTACAGGTTTTCCATCTTCTGCCGTTACTTTTCCTTTGATGGTTTGTGCCTGTATTGTGTAGCTCAAAAGAACTGCAAACATCATTAAACATAATTTCATCAAAGGGAAACTTTGCCACTGAATAATAAAGTAATTATTTCTTTTCATAGAGTAAAATATGATTGTTTTAAGATAGAATATTGTCCTCTTTAGAAGAGGTCTGTCTTTTGACGGTGTAAAGTAAGTTCATGTCCAAAAATTAGATTAGCACATTTTACTCGATTTTTGTACGAAATGTTTTATCCATAAAAAAATACCAGCATGTTAGCCGTATATAGGTTGCTGGCTAGCATACTGGTATCTCTATTTACTTTTATGGAGGGTGTTTGACGAGAAAAATATATCTTTTCTTGCTTTGCTATATTTCAGTTTTTTCTACCAAAATATCAGTTTTTCGCTTCAATCGAATGTATTCTGTGGGCGTTATTTGGTACTTTGTTTTAAAGGCTCTAGCAAAGTAATTCGTATTTGAAAAGCCTACTTCAAAGCTAATATCTGCAATTCTCAAATCGCTTTTTTCGAGTAAGTAGGCGGCCTTTTTCAAGCGCATTGATCGAATATATTCTACGGGCGTTTCGCCTGTGAGTGCCAATATACGGATATAGAAAGTACTTCGACTCATATTCATCATTTTGCTTACTTCCTCAACCGACAAGTTTGTTTGTAGCATATTTTCTTCAATATGACGTGTTACTTCTAATAAGAACTTTTCGTCTTGCGACTCTACTTGTACCTCTGGCGTTTCTACATTGATATGTTTGCTGTAGGTTTCTCTGAACGTCTGATTCGTTTTTAACAAATTCCCAATTTTGACATCTAACAAATTAAAACTAAAAGGCTTGACCAGATAGTCGTTTGCGCCTAACGACAGTCCATTTAGTTGGTCTTTTTCTTCTGCCAAAACCGTCAAAAGTATAACAGGAATATGTTTGGTTCTATTATCATTTCGGATTTTCTGTAAAAGCGATATGCCGTCCATCTTAGGCATATTGACGTCACTCACAATCAATAATGGATGAGCCGACAAAGCCTTTTGCCAACCTTGTTTACCGTCTGACGCTTCGATAATTTTGTATTTGTCACTCAAGTTTTCTTTCAAGTAAAACCGAATATCTTCACTATCATCTATGAGAAGAATTGCAGGCTTTTCAAACCTCTCACTTGCGGTATCCTGCATTTCAATCGTACATTCTTCTTCAGAAAACTCCTCATGTTGCTGAACAAAAGTTTCCTGTTGGGAAGTACTATTTTTTTCTTTCAATGGTAAGAAAACTGTAAACGTGCTTCCCATTCCTTCTTCACTGTCAACTTCGATGATACCGCCGTGCAATTTGACAAACTCTTTGGTAATAGACAGTCCGATACCACTACCTTGATTTAGCGTTGACTCGTTGGTAGGTATTTGGAAGAATCTATCAAAAATCTTTTCATACATTTCTTTCGAAAACCCTGAGCCAGTATCGCCTACGATAAATTTAATTCCACTGCCTTCTGTCGCTATTTCAATATGGAAATAAACGCTTCCATTCGGGTCGGTAAATTTTAAGGCATTTGACAGCAGATTTAATAAAATACGTTCAATTTTATCTTTATCAAAGTCACAGTAATAGGACTTGGTTGCACTTTCAAAATCTAACTGGATATGTTTGCTTTCTGATAAATACTTAAAAGATTCAAAAATATCTTTTGCCACCTCAATCAGATCTCCTTCTGAAAGATGTAGCTTCAGTTCATTGTCTTCTATTCTTCTAAAATCCAATAGCTGGTTGACTAAGTTTAACAAGCGTTTGGCATTTCGATTAATGAGGTTAAGTGTTTGTATTTTTTTCTCACTTTGTTCGTTTACCAACAAACTCTCAACTGGATTCAGTACTAAGGTCAATGGTGTTTTTAGCTCATGGCTTAGGTTTGTCAAAAATTTGATTTTGAGTTTTTCTAACTCTATTCTGCGTTCATTTTCAGTCCGTTCTTTTTCTAATTCAAACTCGTTTTTGAGCTTTTGAATCCCTCTTTTTCGGAGATACCAAAGAGTAAAAAATATGATATAAAAATAGATAAAATAGGCGATGGGCGTCTTCCACAAAGGAGGTAACACATTGACTTCTATCACCTTTTCAGGCGTATGCCAAGAACCATCCTCACTTTGTGCCTTCAATCGAAATAGATATTTTCCTGGGTCAAGATTGGTATAAACTGCATTAGTGACAGACCCAACCTTATTCCATTCTTTATCAAAACCTTCGAGTATATACGAATACTGACTTTCTTGTGGAGAGGTATAATTGAGTGCCACAAAATCGAGCGAAAAGTTCTGTTTGTAGCTCAGAGTAATCTTATCAGCTACGGCAATCGGTTTGTCAATTTCAGCATTTTCGCTAGGAATGACACTTTTGTTACCAATCTTCAAATCCGTCAGAATCAATTTAGGGGTTTTGTTATTAATATTTAGTGTAGAAGGTATAAAATAATTAAATCCATCGAGCCCCCCAAAATAGATTTCGCCAGACTGTGTTTTGATTCCAGCCCCCATATTGAAAGTGCTCTGCTGAACACCATTATGGTAGTTGTAATTTTTGAAGGTCTTTTTTCTTGGATCAAACTTACTGATTCCTTGGTTGGTGCTCACCCAAAGATTATTTTCTTCATCTTCAAGGATTTTGTAGACGATATCATTTGATAAGAGTTGGGCTTCACCGTACTGTATAAACTTTCTTTGCTGAAAATCAAATGTACATAGGCCCACACCAAATACACCCATCCATACCTTACCACGGGTGTCACAATAAATACTCAGGATTCGGTCAAGTGCTAAATTACTTGTCGCATGATTCAGGATTTCGATTTTATGATTTTTAGGATTATAAATCGCACAACCTGCCCCATTTGTTCCTATCCACATATTACCCTGAGCGTCTTCTTCTAATGTCGTGGTATATCCATTCGTTAAGAAGTTATACACTTTAGAGGTAGACTGATAGAGGTCTCTAATCGAATGTAGCTTTTGGGTAGATGTTTCATAAATAAATACCCCTTCTCCGTTGGTACCAATCCAGATATTACCTTGTTTATCTACTTTCAGACAATTTACGGGAACATCACTACCCTGATTCGCCCTTATTTTGATATATTTTACTTGTTTATTTTCGGTATCCAAAATATACATTCCATCGCCATAAGTCCCTATAATAAGCTTATTGCCAAGTACTTCCAGTGCACCAACAATTTTGCTAGGAATTAATTTATTGAATAGAATATGCTCAATAAGCCCTGTTTTTTTATCATAAAGGTTAAGCCCACCTCCATCGGTCCCTATATAGATTTTTCCGTTGGGCATTTCGGCGAAGGAAGTAATCGATCTTGCACTCAAGCCACGTGCATCGAAAGGATTATAAGATTTGTGATTAAAAAAAGCCAAATTAGCATCGTACTTATTAATACCTCCTTGTAAGGTACTTAGCCAGTAAAGCCCATTATGGTCGATATAAATTTCTCGTACCGAATGACCTACAAAGTCATTTTGGTAATACTGATTTTTAGCGATTGTATTTGCTATTCTAAAGGCTTTTTTGGTATGTGTATCAAAAACATTAGCTCCATCATCAGTACCAACCCATAACATCCCGTCTTTGTCAAAAATGATTTTATAAATTTTGTTATTACTGAGTGTATTAGGATTGTTGGGATGATGTTGGTAGCTCAAAAATCGATTATCGTCTTGTAATAAATTCAAACCTTCATCGGTACCAAACCAAAATTCACCATTGGTTCCTTCTGCAATAGAACGAACTATACTACTCGATATACTAGTAGGATTTTTAGGATTATGTTCAAATCTAATAAAGCCCTTTCTATCTTCTTTTAGTCTATGTAAACCTGCGTTTGAGCCTACCCAAATTCGTTTTTTTGAATCCTCAAACAAGCACAAAATTACATCAGAAGATAAAGCATCGACATCTTTTTCATTTTTTCGGTAGCCTCGAATTTGCTTTGTTCGCGTATCCAAATAGTATAGACCCGTATAAGTACCCACCCACAAATTTCCTCGACTGTCGGAACACAAACTTCTAATCCAACCATAAGGGGTGAAATCAATATTTGTAAATTGATTTTGGCTACGGTCGTACAAAGACAGCGTTGTGCAAATTCCCACCCATAAGTTGCCATGATTGTCCTCGGTTATTGCCGCCACCGAACCTCTTCCGATACTTCTGGGATCAGAATCTTTGTGACGGAACACCTTAAAGTTTTGCCCATCAAACTTTGTTAGACCATCATCAGTCCCAAACCACATAAAACCGTCCCTATCCTTGTGGATTGCATAGGTTGTATTGGAAGCTAAACCATTTTTGGTAGTATAATTGGTAAAATTATAGATTGAGTGCTGGCTCCAACTTTGATGATACAATAGAATAAAAATATAAGCGATTATTTTTTTCATAAGCTGGGAGTTTTAAGCAGTAATCAATATCTCTAGGCTAAAAAGAAATTAAATGTCCTTTTCTACTTTCGATTAGGGAAATCTACAAACGTTGAGCTCCGAATTTTAAATAAACTAAATAATTTTAGTTACGCTTTCGAATGATAAAGAAAAAATACTACTTTTGAAAAGATACATCTTAATGCCAAGCTTAAATACCTCGTTAGTAAATAGTTACACTATTCATAAAAATTGAAACTATGAAAAACTTATCAAGTTCCTCTCCGTCTATTCAACAATCAAAACCTTGTAATCTTAGATTATTGTTAGCATTTATAGTACTGGCTATAAGTAGTTTGGGGTGTAGTAATCAGATGTTTCCTGATACATTTATTACCTTAAATCCTGATAAATACTACAAGCCTACTTCAGCTGATTCTGTGCAATTATATGTTACTCAACTTCCATCAAAACCATACCATGAAATCGGTATTTTGTATATCAGAACAAGAACCAATAGATATGATGGTAGTGCAGTAAATCAGAATCTAGCTATTTTGAAAAAAATAGCAGCAAATCATGGAGCAGATGCCGTTATTAGACTCGACGTGACCGATTTTAATATCAAAGGAGTTGCGGTGAGTTGGAAATAGCTTGTTTAGTTAGTTTAGTTATTTTCAATTTATCTTTATTTAAGCAATGCTTCGTTTGAGTCCAAGAGTCCTACTGGTTGTATTGTGGGTCCAAAATCTAAACCGACCTTAATTTCTGTAATAAGCTTCATCATTTTTTTCTTCCTCTTTGTCGCGATACACCATCAGTTCCTTTCAATACATCATCAATAGAATTAAATACTGGTTTTGATGGTTTAAGAATATTGATGAGTTCTTCTAGTTCACCAACAACCATTAGGATTTTTAAGAAAGATTCTAGCGAAATAGCGCCTTTCTGCTCAAATTTTCGCAACGTCGGAAGAGGAACCCCCGACCGTTCAGCAAGTCCTTCCTGAGTAAGCTCTATGGATAATCGTCTAGCGCGTATATTTTCAGCTATTTTAAGTTGTGCTTTCGAAGGCGATATAAGTGATATCATAGTAGTACTTATGGATTATAAAAGCCAATACTAATATTATAGTATTACCAATATGAATAAAACATAAGAGCAAAACAGCTCTTTTTATTCTCTTATATCGGCCATTACTCAAAATAAATCACCTTGGCCATGCTCAGAATTCCCCTAGATTTGAAACAACAAAAAGGCATAAAGTTTCTTTCATCTTTATCCATTTTCTAAACTATTGGTAGATTATTCTAACTGAAAACAAGTCTTCGTGTAATTCAATGTATGCTTGATGATCCGGTGGTTTAGTTTGGTCAGACAGGCTTTATAAATCCAAGTAAGCCTCATCAGTGTACCTCATAAATACTCACTCCCCAAAATAAACAGTTACAAGAAATCATACTAGGAGTAAAAGCGTAACTTTTACCCCAAAAAAAGTTACGTCATTTTGGCTACAAGCTATTCCTATTTGGCAACAATTATCTATCTGCTTCTGTAGAATTTTGCATTATCATTTTTATTCATTCAAATATGCAAAAGTCTATTTTTATCACAGGTGCCTCTAGCGGTTTGGGCAAAGCCACAGCAAAACTCTTTCAATCCAAAGGCTGGAGGGTTTTTGCAACTATGCGAAATCCAGAAAACGAAACGGAATTAACACATCTCGACAATGTTACTGTTTTAAGGCTAGATGTAACTAACCCATCTCAAATCGAAAGTGCGATTCATCAAGTCCTTCATAATCATGATATTGATGTTGTCGTAAATAATGCGGGCTATGGATTAGTGGGTGTTTTGGAGGCATTGTCTGATGAGCAAATTACTCGACAGCTCAATACCAATTTGTTGGGAGTTATTAGAGTCACTCAAGCATTTACTCCATTTTTTCGCCAAAGAAGAAAAGGAATGTTTATCAATATTACCTCTATGTTTGGTTTAATTGGGTACCCTACTTGCTCGATATATTCTGCGACAAAATTTGCTATTGATGGCTTTTCAGAAAGTCTAGCGTATGAACTAGCCCAATTTGATATACAGATGAAGATTATTGCTCCAGGAGGCATCCAAACTGATTTTGCGGGGCGCTCCTTGGATGGAGCAACGCATCCTGCATATCAAACTTTAATTGATAAAGTAAGCGAAGGTTATAGCGAAGAGCGTATTAGTCAGTTTTCTACGGCAACACAAATAGCATCAGTCATTTATGAAGCAGCTACCGACCAGAAAAACCAACTTCGGTACATAGCAGGAGCAGATGCTAATCAACTATATCAAGAACGCTTAGTGGGAGGCTCTGAAAAACAAGTTCAACAATTATTACAAGCATTTACTCAATAATTAAAATCATCAATAACATGATAACAATTACAGGAGCTTCCGGAAAAATTGGCTCCAAAACAGCAACAGCTTTACTCAAAAATGGCAAATCCGTGAGAGTAATTGGTCGAAATGCACAAAGTTTACAACATCTAAAAGAACTAGGTGCTCAAATAGCAGTAGGGAACATGAGTGAGGTGGATTTTCTAACAAAAGCATTTTCTAATTCGGAAGCTGTATTACTTATGCTGCCGCCCGACAAAGAAACTTCAGATTTTGGGGCGTTTCAAGACCAAGTAGGGGAGGCCCAATGTGAGGCAATTATTAACGCTGGAGTTAAAAATATTGTATTTATTTCATCACAGGGTGTTCATGATGTACTACATACAGGTACGGTTAAAGGTTTGGGTAGACAAGAACTACGATTGAATCAATTGCCAGATGAAGTCAATGTACTGAGTATTCGTGCAGAGGGTTTTATGGAAAATCTGATAGACTCCCTAAAGTTATTCAATACTATTGCTACTCCTTTACGCCCAGAGGTAAAAACAGGTTTAATAGCTACAGATGATATTGCAGATTTTGCTGTACAACGATTATTAAAACTAGATTTTACTGGTAAATCATACCAAGATTTACTTGGTGATAGAGACTACAGCCAAACCGAAATTGCCGCAATTGTTGGTGCTGCCATAGGTAAACCACAAATAGAATATGTACAGTATGCCTATGAGACTTATAAAAATGCTTTACTAAAAGCAGGAATATCCGAAAGTAGAGCAACCCTAATTACCGAGCGTTATAAGTCTATTAATGACGGATATTTCAATGAGGGAGTAAGAAATAATATATCTACAACTCAAACTTCTTTGGAGGATTTTGCCCAAAATATCCTTAGTCCAATGTTCAGATAGGTCTGCCTATCAAATTGATTATAAGAAATTTAAGATACTAAACTCGAAAATATTATGAGCCCCGAAAGAGCCGTCCAACAAGTGCTAGCCCAATACGTCAGAGCCGCAGATTCGCTCAATGGCGAGGCACTTAGTCAACTTTTTATAACAAATGGAAAAGTTGAGATTTATGATTGGAATGCAGGAAATCCATCCTTGCTATTTGTCTTGAATGGTAAAGACCAAATCGCTAATGCTATTTCAAATTTGATGAAACCACATCCTAACAAGGGTTGGAGCCACCATACAACTCATGACCCTCTCATTACCGTAGAGGGCAACTATGCCGAAATGGATGCCCAATTTATACGTTTTGACTCTATCGGTGCTATTCGTCCTGAAAATGGGTGGACAGTAGGTACCGTTGGGTTGATAGGAAGTGTTAAACCAACAGAGTCAGGCTATTACAAACCTTCATTGGTATTGGAGGATGGAACTTGGAAAATTACCACACATCGCATTTATCATGATTTGACCTTTGTATTTCCAGAACAATAAGCATAATAACTTCTTATATTTGGTTTATGAAAAAGGAAATAAACATACCGCTCAAACTGAATTCTATTTCAGAAATGCACAGAGCTCTGGGTTTTCCTAAACCCATGCACCCACTGGTGAGTCTGGTCAATTATGCTGATATAACGATGCCACATGAGCAGTGGCCCAAATCGATTCTTCCTAATTTTTTTAAAATATCCTATAAAATAAATCCATTGGGGAAAATAAAATATGGTCAAGGCTATTATGATTGTGCTGAAGGTGGACTATCGTTTATATCTCCAAATCAAGTAATAGCCTGTTCTGATGACAAACGCAACTATACAGGGTATACCTTACTTATTCATCCAGATTTTTTGAGAGGATATCCGCTATCTACTCGAATTAATTCATTTGGTTTCTTTTCCTATTCAGCCAATGAGTCTTTGCATTTATCCGAGAAAGAGCGCTT
The DNA here is from genome assembly GCF_009905545.1 of Cellulophaga sp. BC115SP. GTDB lineage: Bacteria > Bacteroidota > Bacteroidia > Cytophagales > Spirosomataceae > Flectobacillus > Flectobacillus rivi. The sequence continues at coordinate 17,752 of NZ_JAAALB010000029.1, forward strand.
AATCATTTTCTCTGTATTTGATAATATCAAAGAAGAACTCAACGGAAACATCGACGACTTTAGTCAAGATTTAGTCATTTCACATATCGAAGTATTGCTCAATTACAGTAATCGCTTTTACAAACGTCAATTTATTACTCGGAAAGTTGTTAATAATGAACTGATTGCCCAAATGGAAATGATACTAAATGACTATTTCAACAGAGAAGAAGGGCTCAACAAAGGGCTTCCTTCTGTAGAGTATTTGGCAGAACAATTAAATGTTTCGCCACGATATTTAAGCGATATGCTTCGGGCGCATACAGGGCAAAATGCACAACAGCATATTCATGAAAAATTAATCGAAAAAGCCAAAGAATACTTGATTGCTACCGACTTATCCGTTTCCGAAATAGCCTATCAATTAGGCTTCGAGCATTCACAATCTTTCAACAAAGTATTCAAGAAAAAGACACAATTGACCCCTATTGAATACAAACAATCATTTAATTAATATGAATATCAAAACCTTTATTGAAGAATTTATCAATGCAAGCAATACCTACAATACAGAGGCCTATTTAGAAAAATGGCATAGTGACGCTTCGCTTGATGACCCTTCGGTAGACAAATTTTTGAGGGACTTTCAGGTATAAAAAAATATTTTGAAAATTATTTTATTGGCTACAAAACACAAACCAAACTCATTGATTTAGTTGTGTTAAATGACAGTACTCTACACTACTAAAATTTGATATTCGAATAACTGTAATTTTTGGATGATATATCGAGTAAATATTTTAAATACTGGGAGTAAATGTCTCTCAACTAGTTCTGGTTTACGGAAATTTTCAAAAATCAAGTTCATACCTGTTCTAAAAAAGCTATTTATCTTATAGTTATCCGTATTAACTTTTATTGGCTTAATTTTTCGATTTACATAAATTCCCAAACTCACACAAAAAGCATAGGCTATACTCACCATTGCTATTAGTTTTTGAATTCTTTTTAAGTCTTGTAGATGAGTCTCTTCAAGATTAAATCCTCTGGTTTTAAGATTTTGAAAACATGCTTCTATAACCCATCTTTTTTTATAAAGTTGAGCTAAGAATTTTGAATTACAATTACCAAATAGGAAGAGAATATCACCGTCAGGTAATGGCTTAATATAGACATTCCCCCAAACACTATCTACCATACAGTCAACGAGATATGTTCCGTTTGGAAATGATTTACTAAGGTCTTTGGCTTTAAGTATATCACCATTAAGTCGATGAATATGATGACTTTGTGGAACTCTAACACAAAAAGTTAAGCCTTGGTCTTTGAGCCATTTTAACCATTTATGACCAATAAACTGGTGTGCCAGCCCAGTCTCTGTCAGCAAGGATTAAACCAATTCTTTTTTTATCTATAATTTTAAAAACTTTTCCTAGTAAATCTATTCTATTATCACTATTTGAGTTTCCACTATTATTGTCTAACATTTCCCAATAAAATGGAATTTGGAAATTATCATGACCTACTAATACCATTAAAATATTAATTTGGATCTTTCCAAAATCCCACTCTGTTCGGTCAATACAAATTCGGAGTTTCTTATTTTTAGGAAGTAGTGTTAGTAATAAGATAGAGACAAAATCATAATCTATATCTACTTCACGATAAAAATCCTGAATACGAGTCATATTGGATTGGACTTTCACCTCAGCATTTAAAAATTTTGCTGTTTTAAAGAACTGAACTGAACTACTTTGAATCAAAGCGGGTATATAGAAGCCAAGGAATTCTTTTCGTGAGGCATTTTTTACAATTTTGTTTTCCTTTAAAATTCTTCTAATTTCGTTTTGGAGGTTCATTATTATTGTTTTTTCTTGTTCGCAAAACAAAATTACAATGATTTTGAGCCTCTTTTATTTTTAGTAGTGTAGAGTAAAATGACAGCGAGGCTCATATTGAAGTTGAATTTACAGGTGATTTTCCAGAAGGAAAAATTGGGGGAAAATTTGATTTTAAATTTAGGAATGATAAAATAGCAAGTGCTAAGGCCGATCTAATTTAAGTCGGTTAAGTATTTCTTGTTTTAGGAAAACAATTAATCATTACACCCCAAAAGGTTTTCCTAAGTGCAATATTTGAAGTTCATTATTAATTTTTCCCGCTGCTTTTAGGGTGGTTAATATCTTTTCAGGCTCGCTCATTGGTTCATCAGCAGCGTCGAATGTACCATAATGAAAAGGAATAAATGTCTTTGCTCCAGTTTCGTTGAAGGCTTTGGCTGCATTATAGGGGTCTTGGTGATTGGGTGACATAAACCACGTTGGTGCATAAGCTCCAGCACCGATTAAGGCCACATCTATTGCTGGAAAAAGTTCACCAATAGCTTTAAAATGTGAGCCATAGCCAGAATCCCCGCCATAGTAGAGACACTTATCTTTTGACTGAATCATAAAACCACCCCATAGGCTTGTATTGGCATCAAATGGGCTTCTATTTGCCCAGTGCCTTGATGGTAAAAACGTAATAGTTAGCTCATTGTCAAGCTGATACTGTTGGTACCAACCAGCCGACTGAATCGGATTATTTATCCATTTGGCTATTAGCGTCTCAAGTTTTAATCCTACTAAAATTTGCGCCTCTGGATTATTTTTGGCTAAAAGCTTTATACTTTTCTTGTCACAATGGTCATAGTGTGCATGCGAAACAAGAATATAGTTGATATGAAGTAGCTTCTCAGGGTCAACAGGCAAGGGTGAATAACGTTTGCCTACTGGCAAACTCCCAAAAATTGGATCAATTAAAATACGAATACCTGATAACTGAATAAAGAAGCTTGCATGTCCCAGCCAAACAATTTTATCAGAAGAATCCATTAGCCAATCATCGTTTTTCTCGACAGGTATTCGCCATGTATCTTTTTTCTTGAATTGCTTTTGAGGATTTTTTCCCAACATAAATTTGATAATTGCACCTAAGCGAATAACTGTTGGAAATTCATGATTCATAAACAATCCATGCTGGTCCAAAGGTGTACCTAACCAATCTTGCTTAATGGTTTTTAATGCTGTATTTGAGGTGTAACCTTTGACTATTGGTACGTTTTTTCCCAAAAAAAACTTTTTGATAAAAATCAAGAATAGAGTTAACATTTTGATAGATATTTAATGTTTGTCATACTGAAAATAATTTTCCTGTTATCGATTATAGCTTTGACTCATCAACTCGGTGGGAGCATAGCCAAAATGCTTTTTGAAGGCATAAGAAAAATGAGATAAGTTTTCGAATCCTACTTCATAGCACACATCAATAGGTCTTTTCTTTTTTTCCACAAATTGATAATGAGCCAATTCTAATCGTTTTTGAGTAAGCCATCTTTGTGGAGTAGTATGAAAAGCTTTACTAAAATCACGCTTGAAAGTAGTTAAGCTTCTACCTGTTAAATATCCAAATTTTTCGAGAGGAAGGTTAAACATAAAGTTCTTTTCCATATAGCTTACCAAATCAATCTTTCCTGGCTCTTCAAAATTTGCTAGAACATGATCTATTCCTTGGTCTATGGTCCTGAGAATACTAATAGCTTCGGTAATCTTAAGGCTGGCTATTTCTGCTGGAAGTTCCTGCATATCAAAATACGGAACTAAAGAAGCCAGACAACTTTCGAGCAAGGGATGGTTATTGAAACAATATATTTTGTGTGATTCCAAAGGTTTTGGAATCACGTTTAGGTTTGCATAAAAATCCCTTAATCTACTAATAGACAAGTGCATGACGACCGTTTTGTGCGGCTGACCATCTTTAGGATAATTAATAATTGTAGCTAGTTGATTTCTTGGAATTAAAAAAATATCCCCTTTCCTAAAAACATAAGTGGCGTTGGGTTGTACAATTTTTGTTTCGCCCGAAATAAACCAAATCAACATGTGATGGTCGAACATAATATCCGACTTGAAAAACTTATCCTCGTAGCAGGACAGTTTTATATCCTCTGTTATATATTTCGCTTTATACTCCATTGTTTCGTAATGTGCCTTAACACAAAAATAAGGATAACTTTAGCTTTCAGGTATTAGCTTTGATCAAAGTATCTTCTGTGTATTTTAGAAAATCATTCTTCTTTTCTTTATTACCTCTACTCCTTAATCTACTTTGAATGCGTTATGAGTCATTTCTTCACTGAGTTGCCATAATTTTTTGGCATTCATTTCATCCAACGAGTAGTCTTTTACTCCATGAGAAGGCGCCGTATCTGAAGCCAAGACCGCAATATCACAATCTTCACAATATACTCCTCCAATTGTATTGAGCAAAGGACTTGTAGCACACCAAACTGTAGTGGCAGCACCCTGAGGGATAGTTTTAAGCGATGCTACCACTTCTGGTAATAAGTTGCCTTCGGCATCACAAAAACCCATTTGTTGAAATAATTCTAAAGGTGCTTCTCGCCCGAGCTCTGTTCCGTTGATAGAACCTGGATGTAACGAATAAGCTCTCACATTGAAGTCCTTAGCAAGATTATCCAACTCAAGGGCAAATAAATTGCTAGCCGTTTTGGACTGTCCATAAGCCTGTAGCGTTTCGTAGGTACGATGAAGAAAATGAGGGTCTTCAAAATCAAATGGTGCAAATTGATGACCATGAGAAGATACATTAATAACTCTTGCCCCATTGGCATTTTTGAGAGCTGGCCAAAGTCGAGCGGTAAGCTGGAACTGTGCTAAATAATTGGTAGCTAACTGAGACTCAATACCACGACTATCTTTGCGTAATGGAACCCACATAATTCCCGCATTATTGATTAGCAAATGAAGGGGTCTGTTGGAAGCCAAAAACTTTTCTGCAAATGCGTCGATAGATTGCGGATTCATCAAATCCATAGATTCCAGTTCTACATTGGCTATTCCTGCCAAATTTCTTTGGGCTTTTGCGATATCTCTTGCAGGTACGATGACCGTGGCACCCGCAGCTGCAAGCGTTTTGGTAGTTTCCAGACCAATACCTGTATTCCCACCTGTAACTATAGCAATCTTGCCAGTAAGATCAATTCCTTTGATTACCTCATTAGTCGTTGAAGTAGCGTTAAATCCAGATCCTACTGGATATTGTAATGCTCCTTGATAATTATTCTGTCTCATTTCGTAAAAATTTAATTGTTTCGATGAGACAAAATTAAGCGGTTCAATACAGAGCGACTTTGTTCAAACGTCCGAATACACTTTGTTTAAAAGGTCGTAATAAAATTATTAGTCAAGACTTGTGAGAGTAATCATTTTAGGTGAAACTAGAAAGAAGCACTTTGTCCAAACCACTCATTGGTAGCACTCCGCTTGTGTTATCTAATTCTATTCATACTTGTACCAGAAATAAGGGTATATATCTTTTTGTTAAATCGATTTTATCACCGTAATGAAGAAAATCAAAAAGTTAAGACGAGCTCAATCTGTATATTTCTAAAGCTTATTAAAAAGAAAAGTCGCCAAATCCATTTATGATATCGCTTATAGAATTTAAGGATGCTACACTTTTAGTTTATACTTTGAGCTCATCGTATCTTCTCTACTGCAAGTAATTAAAATTAGTTTTCATGTAGGACTACCTCTCTATGCTCCAATCCCCATTCGACCATTGCATCTAGCACATTTTTAAATTTTCTGCCAGACTCTGTAAATTCATATTCTATCACAACAGGAATAGTATCATAGACGGTGCGTTTAACAATCCCATTCATTTCCAAATCTCGTAGTTCTTTGGATAACATTCTGGGAGTAATTTTGGGTATTTCACGCTCCAAATCTTTAAAACGCTTTTTCCCAAAGATGAGTGATGCCATGATTGGTAACTTCCACTTACCTGTTAAAACATTCATAGTATCATTGACTGCCCTCACAAATGACTGTGGACAGCCTTTTATCGCTTCTAAATCAAGATTTATTTCCATGGTTTTTCGTTTTTTGTACTATACAAAAGTATAGTACTATTGTAAGTATAGCAAATATAAAATAATTTCGTCAAAAAAAACAGAATGAAAAAGAACAAAACTATCTATTGGATTACCACAGTATTGGCCATGGTAACTGGTGCATCTTCGGCTTTTATGTATTTTACAGAGCCAAAATTTATAGAAGGATACCGACATCTTGGATTCCCTGATTACTTTAGGATTGAATTAGGAATTGCCAAAATCATAGGACTACTGATTTTATTAATTCCTATGGTACCAGCAAGAATAAAAGAATGGGCCTATGTAGGTTTTGGTATTACATTTATTTCAGGAATTATTGCTCATGGAACAGTTGATGGCATAGGACTAGGACTAGTTCCTTGTGTACCCTTTGTATTTTTAGTTGTTTCTTACATTTATTTTCACAAAATAACTGACAAGAGTGTAGAATTGTAAGGTGTAGGGAAGACGATGGAAGTCAAAAATTTAGCATCTTGGATTTTGGAAGTGTAAGCTACTTTTAACCAAGCTTTGTGAAAAATAATGATACTTTGCCATTCCCCTGAAATTATGAATCTCAAATCTGCACTATTTTTATGCTTTATATAGCCCTGACTCACAAATCATTATCAGTATTTAATTTAGATTTTTTGGGAAAACTATTCAATAATAACTAGTAAATAAGCTAAAAATGGATAGAAGAGACTTCATTATCAACTCAGGAATTATGATAACTGGAATAGCATCCACACAAAATGTCGCAGCTTCATCAACATTGGTTCAGCACGAGAGAAGCGTTTTCAAAATTATGAATGCTAAAGCTGCTCAAATGGGAGGAATGACGCTAAAAAATGTAATTCATGGGAATTATCAGAATTATGTATCTCCATTTTTTCTATTTGACGAGTTTGGTCCTGTAAATCTGCAAGCTGGTACACCTTTTCGAGTAGATGCTCATCCACATGCTGGAATAATCCCTACTACGTATATATTAGAAGGTGATACACATCATCGTGACAGTTTGGGGAATGATTTTCAATATGAACAAGGAGACTTTATCCAGTTTACTTCTGGAAAAGGCGCTTTGCACATGGAAGAAACAGGCGATAAATTGTACCGAAATGGAGGGCGATTTCACGGAATTCAAAGCTGGATTAATATTCCTTCAAAACTTAAAAAGTCGGAGCCGACAGCTTCGCTTACCAAGAAGGAAGACATAGGTATTGTTAATCTCGAAGGAGCTACGATTCGCGTTATTCTTGGGGAGGTGTTGGGGGTAAAATCAGCAACAAAATTATTGATTCCTGTTATTTATTGGCATATCTCTATGAATGAAGGCTCATCATTAAAATTGCCAGTAGACCCTAAACAAAATGCATTTATCTATCTTATTAAAGGGCAATTAGAGGTCAGAGATAAACAATATGTTACCTCTGGGCAATCAGTTTTGTACGAAAGAGACGGGGACTTTATCAGTATTAAAGCTAATCAAAAGTCGGAGTTATTGATTTTAGGAGGAGAGGTAAATAATGAGTCCTATGTCACCAATGGGCCATTTGTGTTGAATAATGAATCTGAAATTAGACAAGCTTATTTTGATTTTCAACAAGGAAAATTTGGTGATTTAGTCCAAACAAATGGTATAAGAAGAACATAATTATTAATAACATGAAAATAGCAGTAATAGGAGCGACAGGATTTGTAGGAAACCACATAGTCAATGAGTTAGCCAGTAGAAACTTTCAAGTTTTAGGCATTTCCAGAAGAGAGAAGGAGTCTTTATCAAGTCTCATAAGTTATCTGGCTGTAGATGTAAACGAACTTTCTAATCTTGTAGAAGCTATTAAAGGATATGACGTTGTTGTAAATGCTTTTAATCCTGGATGGAGTAATCCAAATATTTACAATGAGTTTCTTGAAGGCTCAAAAAATATTTTGACAGCAGCAAAATTAGCGAAAGTTAAACGTTTTATTTCGATTGGAGGAGCGGGAAGCTTATTTGTGTCAGAAGGTGGTCCACAAGTTTTAGATACTTTCCCTAGCGATTCTCCATTTTATCCTGGCGCGAAGGCAGCTAAGGAGTTTTTAGACTACATCCAACAAGAGGATACATTGGATTGGATATTTTTTAGTCCAGCTATAGAAATGCATCAAGGTATCACAACAGGAAGAACAGGGAAATATCGTCTCGGAACAGATTATCCTGTTGTAGATAGCCATGGAAAAAATGTTCTCTCAGGCGAAGATTTGGCTGTGGTAATTGTTGACGAAATCGAGTCTCCAAAGCATCACAGAGTAAGATTTACTGCGGCTTATTAGAGTACCTAATTTTTTGCAACCAATACATTATTAGGCTTTTGGAAGTAAGTTAAATATTTCAATGATTTTCTAATAAGCATATTAAAATCTTTGGACTAAGGTATAGCGCTGAATACCTGATGCTATTATATTAATTTGAGAGATTAAATATTTTGCATTCATAGCTCATCTCTCACATTTCGGCATTGATACTCAGAACCACGTTGAATCTAGAAAATCTCAACCCTCAAAATAGTTAATTGTTATGATTTTAGTTACAGGAGCTACTGGACACCTTGGTGGTGCCACAGTCGAGCATCTTTTAAAACATCTTGCTCCTCATGAATTTGCTATTTTAGCAAGAGATGAACACAAAGCAAAGTCTTTCATAGAGAAGGGAATCGAAGTACGTATTGGAGATTTTGACGATACGGATTCATTAGATAGAGCATTAAACGGCATTACTAAGTTGTTGTTGATTCCGACAATTGTACCTCATAGACTAGAACAGAACAAAAGGGTTATCGATGTTGCCGTTAAGAATAAGGTAAAACATATTTTGTACACTGGTATTTCCTTTAAAAATATTGAAGAGACTGCCACTGCGGGTCTCGAAGCTCACTTTGAAACAGAAGATTACATCGTGGCAAGTGGTTTAAGTTATACCTTTCTTCGCAATAATTTGTATATGGATGTCTTACCATTTTACGGCGGAGAAACACTATACGAAAAAGGCTTCTATCTACCCGCAGGTAAAGGGAAAGTGCCATTTGCTTTGCGTAGAGAAATGGGTGAAGCAGCTGCCAACGTTTTGTTGCAAGAAGGTCATGAAAACAAGATCTATGAGATTGCGGCCAGTGAACTGTATTCTTATGAAGATATTGCTAATACACTTTCTAAACTTTTGGGGAGAAGCATCACTTATACCGATGCAGACCCAGAAACATTTAAGCAAGTACTTATTGAGAATGAACTAGATGAATTCATCGTTTTTATCTTGACAGGATTCAATGTAGATACCAAAAATGGTCATTTTGAAACGCTAACCTATGATTTGGAAAAATTGATTGGAAGAAAACCGATTGGATTAGAAAAAGGATTAGTAGAGGTTTTTAGACTATCTCAATAAAAAAATACTCAGTAGTCGATTCAGGTAATTCTATAGAACTACGTGATATAATTTAGGACTGTACGAAGGTTTTTATTTTGCTCAAAAGAGTTCTTATTTATTGTTTTTTGGGGTGTAGGCACAACAACTGCAAGAGTTACCACTACACCAATTATATTTTAACGATAAAGCTCAACCTTCATACAGTACTAGATATAATTTATGAATTTCAATTAAAAACTATTACTCCTAATTCTGCACAAATACTTAAATGTGATTAAAATCAACTAAATACTAAACACAATGAGCTTACAAGAATCTTTAAAATGGCGTTATGCTGTTAAAAAATTTAGCGATAAAAAGGTTAGTCAAGATGACTTACAAAGTATATTAACATCCATCAATCTTTCGGCCTCGTCGGCAGGGTTGCAACCATACCGAGTGATTAATGTTGAAAATCCTGAAGTACGCCAAAAGCTTAGTGAAGGAGGGTTTAACCCACAAATTGCAGAGGCTTCCCATTTGTTGGTATTTGCGGCAATAGATCAATTATCTGTCTCACATGTTGATGATTACATGCAGCTAATGGCTGATACTCGTGGCGTTTCGGTTGAAAGCTTGGAGAAGTTTAAGCATATTTTGACTGCCAATATTAGTGGGAAAACTGATGAAGAAAATTTTATATGGGCTTCTAAACAAGCCTATATCGGATTAGGAACAGCCTTGGCTGCTGCCGCAGAGCTAAGGATTGATACTACGCCGATGGAAGGTTTTAGACCTTCACAATTTGATGACATTTTGGGCTTGAAAGACAAAGGATTGCGTAGCGTGGTATTATTGGCTTTGGGCTACCGAGATGAGAATAATGACCCGTATGCACATGCAGTAAAAGTTAGGCTACCATTAGAATCTTTTGCTATTTCGATGTAATAGGGTTCCTAATAATCTTTAATTTGATAAATTACTTTTTGTGGGGTGATTTTATGTATCAGTGATACATAAAACCACCCCACAAAAAATTAAGGTTATTCTACCTTAAAAACTACAGAAGTTTCGTAAGGCATCTTTGAAGGACAGGTAATGGTTAAGCCATCAGCTTCTTGTTTCCAATTGAGTTTGCCTTTGTAACCAAGCAAAGAAACCTTCTTTATACTTTGAGGATAATGACCAGCATTTGCACCCAAAGATTTTATTTTAATAGTAGTATTCGGAGCGGGTACTGTCATACAGAAAGTGTAGAGTGCGTTATCTTTGCCAACCGTAAATCTAAAATCTGTTTCATTGAATTTAAACTCGGCGTGTCTTTTCGTTAATCCACCCCCTGGTAACATTTTCAATTTATTATTGATAATTTCGCCTTCACCAGGAATACTCCAAGCTTTGCTACCATATACAGCAGCGCCATTTCTACGCATCCAAACGCCTACTTCTTTTAACATTTTTAAACTGCCTTCGTCTAAAGAACCGTCTGGTAGTATAGAAATACAAAGTGCGGCATTGCCGTCACGTGCAATGGCTTCGATGACATATCTAATCATCATTCCTGAATCATAAGTAAAACCGGGGGCATAAAACCAGTCTCCAACTGGTGCTTCGGCAATCCAAGTTTGAGCGGTATTAATTTTTTCAGGAACGCCAAATTCTTCTGTATTCACCGTACCATTGGTATTATGGCGGAATTTTACAATACTGAAAGTATTTACGTTACCTCTTCTTTGAAGTGTACGGTTGTAGAAATCAGCAATTACGTGTTGCATGGCATCGGCTTTTATGCCTGTTCCTGTGCCATTTCCTGTAAAAGGACCTTGTACAGTGCCATCAGTATAAATAAAATCTGGGTCATAATGTTCTACAACATCCATCATTCGTAAAGCCCAATTGGTGGTGTACCATTTGGCATAGTCAAGATGGTTTGAAAAAATACCTGCTGGTGATGGCGACCAATCAGTATGTGCATTTTGTTCTACTCCTTTGTATTCTCGGAGGTCGATACCATAAAGCATTCGGGGGTCATAGCCTTCCCACCATTTTCCTTTGCCATCGGCAAGCGTGAGGTGTCCGTCGTAAGGAATCCCTTTTTTCTCGCCTTCTTTGTCACTTCCAAAGGCTGTTTGCCACCACCACCATGTATATTCATGGTGAAAGGTCACGCCAAAACGCATTCCATCAGTTCTACAAGCTTTTGCCCATTCTCCAATCAAATCACGCTTAGGACCAATATTGACCGAATTCCAAGGCTGATATTTTGAATTCCACAAATCATAATTATCGTGATGTACGCCCTGAATCATCAGATATTTTGCTCCTGCATCTCTGTATATTTTAGTGAGTTGCGCTGGATTGAGTTTAACGGGATTCCAGTCACGTAATACTTCTTTGTAGCCAACTTCTGATGGATGTCCGTACCTTTTTAAATGATTGGTATACGCTTTTTTATCCGATTTATACAAATTACGGGCATACCAGTCGCCACTTTCCCCTGCTGATTGTGGGCCAAAATGAACCCAAATACCAAACTTCGCATCACGAAGCCACTGAGGAGTGCCCGGGTAGTTTTTTTCAATCGATTCCCATGTAGGCTCAAACGGGCCTTTGGCGATAGGAATATCTAGTTTCATTTCTGGAAATGTTTTCCAATCTCCTAGAGTTTCGCTATCAACGGGTTTAGGCTTTGGAATGGCTGGCAATGGATTTTTCTCTTGCGCGTACAAACAAACAGGCAATACGAAGGGAATAAGTAGTATGAATATTTTTTTCATGGAATTAGCTCTATTGAGCATTTTAATTAAAAAAACTTAGCGAATGAAAACATGTTTTCATTCGCTAAGAGGTTACAGAGATATGAATTAATGAATGATATTAATATCCAGGATTCTGTGTAAGGTTTTTATTAATGTCTCTTTCCGACTGAGGAATTGGCCACAATTCATTTCTTCCAGCGACAAAAGCTCTTTTTTGATAAAGTAAAAACCCTTGATTATCTACAGGAAAATCTTTGTAGGTAGAAGGAGAATTAGTGAGTTTCATGCCTGTAAACTGTCGATTCAGTTCGGTTGCGGCAGTGCCCCATCTCAAAATATCATAATAATGTATTCCTTCAAATGCTAATTCTACTTTACGTTCTCTTCTAAAGATAGTTCTCAACGAGGCAGCATCTGTAACTTTCACAGGTGGCATATTTACTGAAGCTCTACCTCTCACTTTGTTGATTGTTTCATCTAATAACGCCTGATTGATAGCATCTCCAGCTTCTACTTTTGCCTCAAGATAACTTAAAAGTACTTCTGCGTAGCGAATCAAAGTGAAGTTACCACCATAATTCATCAGGTTTCCAGCAAAGGTCGAATCCATAAACTTATTAACACAATAGCCACTCCAATTGTATCGACTCATTCTATCAGGAGAAGTTGACTCTGGTCTTGAGATGTATTTTACACCTTTAAATACCGCACGGTCAGAAATCATAATCGTTTGGTCAAGTCTTGGATCTCGGTTGTTATACGGATTGTTTGAGTCATATAAAGGAGACTGTTCAATTGTTTTTCCATCAATACACTCGTACGACTGCACTAATTCGTTATAGGGCGAAAACTGGTGCCAGCCTCCGTAGGTCTCAGGATACAGATATTGTAAAAACACATGGCTGTAGGTATCTTCATGGTATTGCGAAGCAAGAATGATTTCATTGCTATTTTCACCTGTTTGAATGAATAACTTTTTGAAGCCACCTTGTTCAATCGAATAAACACCGCTATCTATGATTTTTTTGTAGGTAACGGCTGCATCACTCCATTTCTTCTCTGCCATTTGTACTCTACCCAAAAGAGCCAAAGATGCTCCTGCTGTAATACGTCCCATTTCACTACTAGGACGAGTGGCTGGTAATAGCGCGGCACTTTCTTTTAACTCATTTTCAACAAAAGTCCACACTTCAGCTTTAGGCGTACGCAAAATAGAGTTTGCTTCCTCTAAGGTTAATAGCTTTTTAGGCAAAGGCACATCTCCAAAATATAGGGCAAGGTTGAACAAACAATAAGCTCTTAGCGTACGAACTTCAGACTTTAAGATATTCTTCTTAGTTTGATCCATCGGAATAGCATCAATATGGTCTAAGAAGTTATTGCATTTGGCAATCTTGTTGTAAGTATTGCTCCAATAACTATTCGTTACCCAATAAGAAGCATTCAGCGTACCATCTGTAACATGGTCAGGAATTAGCTCTTTTTCTGAACCCAACCCTGCCATCAAATCAAGATAAAACACGGCTCTTGCATTCCAAAAATCTTCTCCAGACCAACCTGCTCCAATATTATAACATCCAATCAAAGCTAGATTTGCGTCTTTTTCTGTTTTCCAGAAAGTACCATCTGAAATAGAGTCGAGTGGTTGCTTATCGAAATAGTCACTTTTACAAGCTACCATCGAAAAGTATAGCACAAACAATAAGCCTATTTTGAAAGATGGTAGTTTTGAATATATATTTTTTAATTTCATGTCTCTCAATCGTTTAGAAAAAAATGTCAGTATAATTTAGAATGATACATTTACACCAAAAGTATAAACACTTGTGAGGGGGTAGAACCCGCCATTTTGTGCCATTTCTGGGTCCCATCCTTGATAATAAGAATTAATTGAAAGGAGATTTTGCCCACTAAAGTACACTCTGAGTCTATCAATCTTCATTTTCTCCATCAACTCATTACTAAATGTATAGCCAACCTGTAAGTTTTTCAATCTTGCGAAACTAGCGTTTCTATTCCAAAATGTTGATGCTTGAACAATACCACTTCCTTCATTAAGACTGGTTAGTTTTGGATAAAGCGCATTTGGATTTGGGTTCTCTGTTGTCCAACGGTTTTCGACTTGCCATCTTTGGATTTGACCACCATTAAAGAAGGCAAATGCCTGATAGTTATTCATTTGTTTTTGCCAACCAGCAAGTCCTTGTACTAGCATCGAGAAATCAAATCCTTTATAATTAGCAGTGAGGGTTAGCCCAAAATTGTATTTTGGTACGGTATTTCCGATAAATGTTCTATCGTAAGTTGCATCTACTTTACCGTCTGGTACACCATTAGGACCACTAATATCCTTGAATCTGATAAATCCAGGTTGTGCAGAATAAGGTTGTTGAGGATACTTAGCTACGTCATCAGCATCCTTAAATAAGCCATCAGCAACATAACCATAAGTAACGCCCAAAGACTGCCCAACAAATAAATTGGCTCCAATATTTTGCTGAAGTCCATTGGCAAGTTCAGTAACCTTATTATTAACAACAGTAAAGTTGGGTGATATACCGATTTTAACTTTTCCTATGTTTGCATGATAGTTTAAGCTAGCCTCAAAACCTGTATTTTCTACACCGCCAATATTAACTGGCGAAGTACTAAGACCCAAAGTGGCAGAACTAGCTACACTGTAAAGCACCCCAGAAGTTTGCTTTTTGAAAACACCTAACGTAAAATCTAACTTACCTTTCCATAAACTTGCATCTAGACCAATATCAGTAGTGGTAGTAGTTTCCCATGTAATATCTGCGTTACTAAGTCTGGTAGTAGCTGCTCCAGAAACTAAAACGCCACCTAAAGAATAGTTTTGCCCAAGCGAAACAATATTCTGATATGGGTATGTTCCTACATTTTGGTTACCTAATTTACCCCAGCTTGCTCTTACTTTTAAGGTATTAACCCAAGAAACATTCTTCAAGAAATCTTCCTCTGAGATAATCCAACCAGCCGAGAAAGAAGGGAAATAACCCCATCTACCTTTTGCTGGGAAGCGAGAAGTTGCATCTGAACGCATGTTGGCTTCAAACAAATATCTGTTGTTAAATGAGTAGTTCACTCTACTAAAAAATGAGCGCATTGACCATGCCGAAGCAGAACCAGAGTTACTCATACCTGTGGCAGAACCACCATTGATTTCATAGAGTGTATTCGTAGGGAAATCTTTACGATATGCCGACATACCCCAATCGTCATATTGCTCCTGAGAAACACCCCCTAGTATCGTAAACGAGTGTTTGTCTATTTGTTTGGTATAGGTTGCTAACGACTGCATAGTTAATTGCTGTCCTTGACCAGAAGATACCGACAAGTTGTTAGGGCCTACCGTTTTGTTTGGATTAAACACAAATTCTGAAGCATAGTCTTTGTTGTAGTAACTCCAAAAATTATATCCAACTTTACCACTCAAGGTTAATCCTTTGATTACCTCCCAAGCAATTTCACTACTTCCTAAAAAGTATTTGTTTGTGCCTTTGTAAAAAGACTCACTAGCCATCCATGCTTCAGGGCTATAATTATCTTGATATCCATACGTTCCGTCAGATTTTTTACCAGCATAAATAGGACCTTCTCTTACTGCGAAATTTATCATGCTATTCATACCACCATCATATTGACGAGGAGAATGATTTTCGGAAGTATAGCCCGACAAATTCACTTTTAGCGTAAGATTATCTTTGATTTTGGTATCTGTATTCAAAAGGATATTATATTTTGAATAGCCGTTTTTAGCTACAATACCATTTTGTTGAAGATAACCAATAGAAAAAAGATATCGTGTTTTATCATTTCCTCCCATAAAACTTAGGTTATGGTTACTCTGAAAACCATCTCCTGAAGTTAGTAGGTTTTTGAGGTGAGGAACATTAGGGTAATTGTCTGGATCTGATCCGTTTCTGAATTTTTCAATTTCAGCATCTGTGTAAGATGCGCCTGCGCCAGCATTAATATTTGCTTCATTTCTCAACTTGGCATATTCAGCAGATTCTACAAAATCAGGGAGTTGTGTGGCGTTTTGCCAGCCAGCATAACTATTATAGCTAATTTTCATTTTGCCAGACTCACCTCTTTTAGTTTCGATGAGGATTACACCATTGGCAGCTCGGCTACCATACATAGCCGCTGAGGCTGCATCTTTCAATACCGAAATACTCTTGATGTTGTTAGGGTCAACATCATTAATTGACGTTGCTAATCCATCGACAAGTATCAAGGCGCCACCACCTGCACCATAAGAGCCAATACCACGAATCGTAATACTTGCACCGTTATTGCCTGGCTGTCCAGAACCTTGCGATACCGAGACACCCGTCATGAGACCTGCTAATGCCTGAGACGATTGTGTAATGGGTCTATCTGCTATTTCTTTGGAAGAAATGTTTGAAACAGAACCTGTCAGATTTATTTTCTTTTGAGTACCATAACCCACAACTACCACTTCATCTAAGCTTTGTTGTTCGGCAACTAACTTTACATTGATCTCTGTTGTTTTCCCCACTAGGATTTCTTGCTTTTTATATCCTATGTACGAAAACACCAAAATGCTAGAGCCATTTGGTACATTGATGTTAAATTGTCCTTTGTCATTGGTTACTGCACCTCTTGTCGTTCCCTTAATGCTAATATTTACCCCAACCAAAGGAACTCCGTTTTCGTCGGCTACCGTACCAGAAACGGCTTGTTCCAGATATTCAGCTTGAGATTCTATATTTTCGTCGTTTTTTACGGAAAGAGTATTGGACTTTTTTAGCAAAACCCTATTCCCTTGAATTTCGTAGCCAATTCCAAGCGGTGTGAATACTTCATTTAGCACCTCTTTTAATTCCTTATTTTTAACATTGATACTAATCTTTCGCTTAGCACCTATACTATTAGGGCTATAGAAAAAGTTTACTTTTGCGGTATTTTCAAATTCAGAAATAGCTTCGATTAACCCTTTTTCTTGAATATGGAGAGTTATCTTTTTATGTAACATATCTTGTCCTATAGCATCTCTTGCGTATGACAGCGTTGTGAAAATAATCGCAATAAATATCTGTCCAGCTGAAATTTTCATAATGGATAGTAACGTTGCTAACGTTAATAGATTTTTTTTCATAAATTGTAATGTTTTTGTTTTTCTCGAAAAATTGACAAAAATATTCCCATGCACTTCCTAGAGAGAAGTGCCTAAAGTTGCTTCAACGGGAATCATGTAAAGTCGGTAAATGGTGCGAACATTTGCCGACTTTTTTTATTAGGAATAATTAGAAACTTTTTGAATCATAGTTGTTTGTAGGTTTTTATAGTGTTTAAAAAAGACATTTGTTAATTGTTAGTAATTACATCCTTGTCCTGATATAATTATTTGAGCATCAAATACTTGGTAGCTTAATCCTGTAATTTTTGAAATACTGTTCAACTTGTCAAACATGGTTTCGTCCGACAGATTGCCATTAATTGTACAATCTTCATAGAGCTTTGAATCATATATAATCTTGATTCCATAAGCTTTTTCTAAATCTGAAAACACACTAGCCAAAGAAGCATTCTGATATATAAATGTTTGACTATCAGAAGCCTCTGTGAGTATCTCTGGTGTTTCTACAATCTTCTTCACTAGCTTGGCCTTTGATAACTCATAAAGCACTTCTTGATTCGGCGTAACGATAACTGTATTGGGATTCGTAATACTACTTTTACTATTCTGATTGCTTAGCTCAGTTTGTGAGAGCACTGACACCTTCCCTGTTTTTACTATGACCCTTTCCTCTTCAATATCAGGGTTTGCTTTGATGGTAAAGCTTGTCCCTAGTACTTGAGTAATTAACTTTTTGGTATAAATAATAAATGGTTTTTGTGGGTTTCTTTTCACTTTAAAAAAGGCCTCTCCTACTAAATAGACCTCTCTTTTAGTCTTTTCAAATACTTTTGGATATTTGATACGAGTATTTTTTTGGAGAACAATTTCCGACCCATCACTCATTTTAATACTCATGGGTTGATTAGAGGTATTTTGATTTTCAATAAATTCAACTTCTCTATTATAATTCGCTAGCTGAGGAATTTCATAATTTCTATCCTCTCGCTGATAATAGTTTGTCCAATACCCTAGTCCTATCAGTAATAATACTGATGCTGCTAGCTGCCATTGAAACCTTCGCCAATAGCTTGGTGCTTCAGACGTTTGCATTTCTAGTTCTACACCACTCCACATTCGTTCAAGAGAAGCATCTTCATCAATAGGTGTGGTTTGCATAGTACCAAGCGTTTTCACTAGTGATTTTGCTTCTAAAATCACCGTTCTTTTTTCTGGATGCTTTCGCATAAAATCTTGCCAGAATGTATTGGTATGTTTATCGGGATTTTGTACCCAACGACAAAAAAAATCGTCTTTCACAAAATCGATGGTATTATAATGAGAGTAGTTCATAGCTGTCAATTATAGAATGACATGGATAACAAAAATATATCCTATTTTTTTGAAAAAAATTTATACATCAACTATTGAAAAATAGTTAAGTGATAATAAATCAGTGATTTATCTAATAAATGAGGAGAAAATAAGTAGGAAAAAATGAATAGAAATATGTATAGATTGACGTAAGGACATCAATGCTTTTTGGATGAGATTACCCACAGAAGCATAATTTAGCTCCATGATTTCGGCTATCTGAGTATTTGAGAATTGGTGGTAGTATTTTAAATTGATGACTTCGCGTTGGCGTTGAGATAGTCCATCGAAGGCTATTTTAAGTCTCTCTAGGCGTTCTTTTTGACTCTCTTCTTCAATCAAAATTCTCTCAATAGAAGCCTCAAAGAGGTCTCCTCCTGATAGTTCGTCGATTTCATCCGTATTTCTCGAAAAGTCATATTTAACTGTTCGCATTAGCTTGTTTTTGAGCGCACGAAACAGATAAAACTTGATAGCATCTGTATCAGCAAGGTTTTCCCTGCTTTGCCATAGTTCCAGAAATAAATCTTGAATACAGTCCTCTACAACTGATAAATTTGAGGAGATTCGAAGCGTTACACCATAATTCAATAATGACTTGGCGTGTAACTGATAGATTTTGGCAAAAGCAATCTTATCTCCTTTTTTAAAGGATTGCCAAATTTCTAAATCACTGTTATGCAAGGAATTGAAAGCCAAAATATAATAGTTAATAAAATTTATAAATGATTATGACACAGCTATTCATCATCTACAACTCAACGTGTATTTATGACACAATTACTTAAGTAAAATAATACAAATAATACTATCATAAATAGTATTATTTAACAAAATAATACGAAACATTACTACTACAGTGATATGGATTCCTTTTTAAGACTGTTTGGAGGTAACAGAATGGTAGGATAATTAAAAATTTACAGTCACAAATTCAGCATTGATATTTTAAATGGTAAGTTGTGAATGAGTGGCTATTATTGAACCAGAGACGTAAAGCATTGCAACTCTACGGCTAGTATTATAGATTGAAATAAACACTCATTCACAAAATTATCTCTAATTTTGTTGGCTAAGATTGATATTATTTTACGACAGTAGCTTCCAACTCTACCGTTAATGTAGCGAAAAGACCCTTCACTTCAAGTAATGTTGTCGCTTGCTGAAGCCCATGCTTCATAATGAAAGGAACATACACGTCCATACAAGTTGTAAAAAATTCATTGGTATTGGTGGTATACACATTGAGTCTTACGATATTCTTACATTCATAGCCCGATTTATAGATAAGTTGTTCCAAATTGGCAATGGTCTGAACTAACTGATTACGCATATCTGCACTACTTGGTACACCATTTTCATCAATGGCTACCTGTCCTGAACAGTAAAGGGTTCCCTCTACATTTTTAGCTTCTACTGCTTGTACTGAATTGGTGTTTTTTCCCCAAGCCCATGGGTCAAATGATGTCTTTTGCATATTGATTATGTTAATATTTGTTTGTCATTACAAAAGTAGAATGGGCTGATGACAGCAGTATGTCAGGGGTCAAAACGGACTTAGTGAAATTTATCAAAATATTCCTGTAAGGTCATTTTGTGTGGTTCAAATTGCTCATGTAGTACTTGTAGCTTAGTTATTCTATCCAGGCGAAAGTACCTAAATTCTTTGCGCAAACGGCACCAAGCAATTAGCAACCAATTCTCGGTGGTACTAATCAAAGCAAATGGCTCAACTATTCGGTGTGTTACCTTGCCTTGCTCATCCGTGTAGTCCATATTTACCAGATAAAAATTAGTAAGCGCTTGTTGTAACTGCGAAATATTGTTACTATTTCGCTCTCTGTTTAAATTTTGCTCAAACCTCGTTCTTTCAGAAAGTAGATTAACTTTATCCTTATCAACTTGCCTTAAAACCGCTTTTATTTTGTCAACAGCCTCTGTATAGTCTTTAATAAAGGAGATATCCTTATTTTTCAAAACTAATTGTTCTGCAAGTATGAGCGCATTGGCTTGCTCTTCCGAAAACATTACAGGTGGAATTTTATACCCTTCCATAAGTGAATACCCTTTTCCATCTTCTGTGATGATTGGAACACCTGCTTGTTCTAATGCCCTAATGTCTCGGTATATTGTTCTGATGCTAACTTTGAATTTTTCTGAAAGACTAGTAGCTGTCAAAAGTCGTTTCGTTTGCAATTGCGTAAGAATTGCAGTCAATCGAGAGAGTCGTTTTGTATCGTTATCACTCATTTTATTAAATACCACTTCTAATTTGTATAGTGTAAAATCTCCGACCATGAAGATTTCAATAGGTTTTGGTAGATATTAAGAAGGCTGTACGGAAGCTGAGTTCCATAGCTGTGTTATCAGCTGGTTTACGCTAAAGGATACACCTGAATTGTAAGAAACTGTTTCTAAACGAGAATTTGTGAGGGCAACCTTTCAAAAGAAAATAGTGGAATTGAACGTTCTACAGAGACTTGAAAATATTTACTGTGACAACAAATAACGTTCCATATTTTTATCGATTTGTGTCAGAGCCTATTTAAGGTAGTTGATCATTGCCTCTTAGGTGTCGAAATGATTAGATATACGCATCTTACTACAAAATTGTAACCGATTCACATCGAGAAATTATTTAAAATATAGTATGATGCTACTCGACCCAGCTAAAATTGTTAAAAATAAAAGGGAGTGAGATTTTTGTAGCGACCAAACTTCAAAAACACATCACTTCCTATGAACCAACGGCTCAGCGACGAAATTACAAGTGTTGTATCAAAAGCCCAAATTGTGAAGAATTTAGCACGGAAAAAATTTCTAGGGGCATTTGTTTTAGGATTGATAAAAAATAGGAAACGGGGTGGCCCGTGCCATACAATTTTGTGAAATAGCACATCACTTAAATGACGATGCCAAACTTAGCTCAAATGAGATAAGAATACAGGATTTTTTTCGTGAAGTAGAAATAGATTATCATCAAGTAGCAATCTTATTGAACTGTCTTGTTCCAGCAAAGAAAAAACTTCGAGTTTGCATAGATAGAACAGAATGGGATTTTGGAAAAACACAGTTCAATATCCTAATGATAGTAGTTGGTTACGGAGATTTTCAGATACCTCTTTATTGGGAATTATTGGACGATAATAGTGGCAACTCTTCTACACAAGACCGAAAAAACTTATTGGAATTATGCCTATCAATTTTAGATAAGGAACGAATAGGTTATATTGTTGGAGGTCGAGAATTTATAGGTCACTCTTGGATTAAATACCTGAAAGACAAAGGCATTAGATTTGTAATGAGAGTTCCTAAACACCATACGATTACTCGTCCAGATGGCACAGTAATTAAAATAGGAGAACTTAAATTAAAGGTTGATAAGGCCCTAATTTTGAAAAATTAGTAGATGGTGTGGTAGTCCACGTCTGGATAAAGCTATTAGAAACAGGAGATTTGTTGTTTTTAATAGGAACCGTAAATGCTCCTTTTCTGGTACAAATAACCCAAACCAAACAATTTATACTGACAGTAGTTTTTAGTGTAAATTATACTTGTACCATATATTAAAGTTTACTAACTATCTATTAATTGACTAAATGGTACTAATTTGTTTTTGAGAGTTAGTTGATAGCTATTTTCAATGGTTATCTGAACTTAAATCATGAATGTATCACAAGGACTGATAAAAGTTGATTTGTCTGTTCTGATTCAGAAAGTACCAGCTATCCACTAGTTAATACCATCCTATAACAATCGATAGCCTTGTTCATATATTAGTCGACTGTTTGTTTGAACATTGGTTGTTCTTTTTTGATTATTTGTGCTACATTTTTTTTTCGTGTTCGCCTACTTTCACGGTGCAATAAAAATTAAAATGAACTCTGATTTTGTTATCGACAATTGTTCATACAATTACTGATAATTTACATATTTTTATAGTGCTATGTAAATCATGCTTTTCTGAAAAATATACATACAAATTAGATACGTATATGTATAATCGAACCTATCTATCTTGTTGCATAAACATACACCAGAAAATACCTATTGAAGATAGCAGAGTTAATTATATATTGTCAAGCTAAACCATAAAATGGTAACTAAGGTTAACATTTAGCTGATTTATAAGAATTTAGTATTTCGACTTAAAACAATCTCACAATAATATAACTATGAAAATAATCTATATCTCCTGCCTACTCTTGCTCTCTTGTGTTGGCTTTTCGAAAGACAGAAAAAAGTTGGTCTTGTGTTATAGACAAGCAGCAGGAAATTCTTGGGAAAACGCTTTGTCAATGGTTAGAAAAATGAATTTGAGGGACATCGGTAGTTAACTTATAATTATCATAAATAGGACATCGAAAGAGTAGTAGCTGCGCAGAGGTGCAAAGTTGTTACTTTTTCATTAAAATAAATTTTAGTATAGACATTTTACAAACATGAAAATAAAAGCATTCTTTTTAGTACTTACTTATCTGTTTGCAATTAGCATTTCAAACGCACAGAAAACCACTTTAGTAAACCCTGTTTTGGCAGGGTTTTATCCTGACCCAAGTATTGTAAAAGTAGGAGCCGATTATTATTCAGTTCATTCTACTTTCTCCTATTTCCCTGGATTGCCTATTATGCATAGCCGTGATTTGAAAAACTGGAAACAAATTGGGAATGTTATCAACCGTCCCTCACAAATGGATTTCATGGGCGAGCGTATGAGTCGTGGACTTTTTGCCCCTGCAATTACTTATTACAAAGGCATTTACTACGTCACTTGTACCGATATTGACAACGATGGAAACTTTGTGGTTACCGCCACCAATCCTGCTGGACCTTACAGTGATCCTATAAAGTTACCACAAGTTAGAGGCATCGACCCATCTATTTATTTTGACGAAGCCACCGACAAAGCCTACCTCGTTTACAACAGCGATGCTCCCGACAACAAACCACTCTATTCAGGGCACAGAA
The DNA here is from genome assembly GCF_009905545.1 of Cellulophaga sp. BC115SP. GTDB lineage: Bacteria > Bacteroidota > Bacteroidia > Cytophagales > Spirosomataceae > Flectobacillus > Flectobacillus rivi. The sequence continues at coordinate 41,265 of NZ_JAAALB010000029.1, forward strand.
CTATTAGAATGTATGAGTTTGATTACAAAAACTTGAAAGTGGTAGGCGAACAAAAGCTATTAGTAAATGGTGGTGTGGATATTTCTAAAAAGCCTGTTTGGATAGAAGGACCTCACATTATGAAACGTAACGATTGGTATATTTTGTATTGTGCAGAAGGTGGAACTTCGGTCAATCACTCGCAAGTGGCATTGCGTAGCAAAGATATTTGGGGACCGTATGTACCTTTTGAAGGAAATCCTGTACTAACACAAAGAGAGTTACCAGCCGACCGTCCTAATCCAATTACTTCGGCAGGACACGCTCAATTTATCGAAGGTCCCGATGGCAACTGGTATTCTATATTCTTGGCTGTTCGTCCTTATGAAGGCGATTATTACAACACTGGTCGTGAAATGTTTATTGCTCCGCTCACGTGGGTAAACGATTGGCCGATGATTGAACACGGAGAAAAAGCCATCGCATACAAATACGAAACCAATATCAAAGAAGTAAAGCAAAATGGTGCTTTACCTCAAAGCGGTAATTTTTCTTATACAATGACATTTGATAAAGGGCTTGACCTTTCGATGATGCACTTGCGTACGGTAGATAGTACTTCGTTCAAAACTTCTAAAAATGGATTGACATTAAAATTGAAACCTGAAACTATTTCAGAACTAGGTAACCCTTCATTTGTGGGAAAACGTCAACAACATTTAACTAGTTTGGCAGAAACAGAACTCGTTTTTTCTCCAAAATTTGAAAAAGAAAAAGCTGGTTTGGTGATTTATCAAGACGAAAGTCATTATTACTTTTTGGCAAAATCTATTAAAGATGGTAAGGCTCAAGTAGAATTATATAAAAGTGTTCACCGCAAAAAAGACGTAGAATTGATTAATACACTACCAGTTGGTAATGGAAAATTAGTCTTACGTATCGCTACTAAAGGAGATAAATGTGATTTTGCTATCTCAGAAAATGGTAAAGAATTCATAGTATTAGCCGAAAACCAAGATGGAAAACATCTTTCAACCAAGTTTTCAGGAGGCTTTGTCGGCTGTGTATATGCGATGTATGCAACTTCCAATGGCGAAAAATCTGATAATAGCGCCACATTTAAGTATTTGAAATACGAGGGTAACGATGCTGTGCTGAAATAAAGAATACTAAACTATCTGATAATGATAAAGATATTTTCATTCCTCATCCTATTGATACTTAGTCAAAGTACCTACGATCGTGGTTCTTGGGCGAGCTATATTTCAGTACAACCAGACACCGTAAATACCTATAAAAGCACCAGTAATAGCTATAAAAACATAAGCCGAATTGGCTTAAATGAGTTTATGGATATGGACTTTAGACTCATAGGATATTTTCCTAAAAAAGAACAGTGGAATCAGATTTCTGAACAAATCAAAAATATTCCGATAGATTCTTTAAGATATGTAGATTCCTTAGATGTTAGCCAATTGGGAGATAGTTTGTATGTGAAGGTTTATACGCAAAATTATTTATATCAAAGTAAGAATGTATATACCATTGCCAAAGACGCAAAAAACTTGACAGATTCATTGAAGATTTATAATATTTATATTGACTTAGCAATGAAAGATTTCATACATGATTCGGAAACTTTTCGGACTAAAGATTATACGCTAAACTACGTCTATAAAGAAAACATAGATAAAATCGACAGGAGGATTATATTCAATAAAATTTATCATTGATTCCTACGTGGATAAGGGATTGCATATTATTTTTTATAAAATATTGTAAATCAGTCAAATGTAAAACCATTTTATACAAAAATGAAAAAGAAGCTTCTTGTTATTGTCCTTTTTATCAATAGCTATGCAGTGAATGCTCAGCAAATTATTCCTTTATATGATGGCACAGTTCCTAATGCTAAAGCTACAAGCAAAAAAGAAATTAATGAAAATGGAGTTTACAGGGATGTGCTCTCCCCTACCCTAGAATATATCAAGCCTGAAAAACCAAATGGTACTGCGGTCATCGTGATTGCAGGAGGTGGTTATGGTGTAATTGTTTACAATGGCGAGGGACTGAGTACCGCCAAAGCGTTGGCAGAAAAAGGGATATCCGCATTTGTGTTAAAGTACAGATTACCCAACGATGATATCATGATTGATAAAAAAATTGGGGCTTTACAAGATGCTCAGCAAGCCATTAAGATTGTACGTGAAAATGCTAACAAATTCGGGATTGATAAAAATAAAATAGGTATCATGGGCTTTTCGGCAGGAGGACACTTGGCTAGTACTGCCGCTAGGCATTTTGAGAAATCGTATATCGAAAATCCCAATAACACCAGCTTACGACCTGATTTTCAGATATTAGTTTATCCCGTTATTACGATGAAAGATGGACTGACACATGGTGGATCTCGTGATAATTTGATTGGTAAAAATCCTACCGCAGTCGACATCGAAACTTTTTCAAACGAATTACAAATCAAAAACAATACGCCACCTGCCTATTTGACCCACGCCACCGACGACAAACTCGTCGATGTTGATAATAGTATTTCCTATTTTGAAAATTTACGGAAAAACAAAGTTGAGGTCGAAATGCACATTTATCCCAAGGGCGACCACGGATTTATTTTTAGGCATAAAGGCTGGATGGAACCTCTTTTTGATTGGTTAAAACGTAACAATTGGCTGTAAGAAATCTATTTTTTTGCATAAAAAAACATAATGACCTATTATTTAACTACTTGAATCAAAAACATCTCGAATTTTATTTTTGATTATAAACCTAAATTTAACAATGAAAAGTACCGTTTTATCTCTTTTATTCAGCATATCAACCTGTGGTATTGCTCTGGCACAAAACCCCATCATTGAGGACTTTAAACCTTCTCCGCTCAACCAACCACAACAAGAATATCCAATGGTAAACTCTCAAGGATATGCTCGCTTCAAGATTATTGCTCCTGCTGCTGATAGCGTTCGAGTAAGTTTGGGACTTGGTGGCAGAGGCGGTACAAAATTAGAGAAGACCAGTGACGGCAGTTGGATGGGTACAACCGAAGGCCCAATGGACGAAGGTTTTCATTATTATAATGTAAAAATCGACGGAGGAAAGTTCAATGACCCCGGAGCTATGAATTACTACGGCTCTATTCGTTGGGAAAGTGGCATCGAAATTCCTGCCCATGACCAAGATTTTTATGCCCTCAAAAACGTACCGCATGGTCATGTACAACAAGTGCTGTTTCCATCACCAAGTAGCAATACTTCTCGCAGAGCCTTTGTTTATACACCTCCAGGCTACGAATTGGGCAAAGACAAATACCCTGTTTTGTATTTACAACACGGTTGGGGTGAGGACGAAACTGCTTGGATGAACCAAGGTCGCGCCAATTTAATTATGGATAACCTGATTGCCGAAGGGAAAATCAAGCCTTTTATTATCGTAAATACTTACGGCATGACCAACGAAGTGAAATTTGGAAAAATCAGAGAGTTCAAAATCGAACCATTTCAAACAGTTTTGATAGATGAATTGATACCTTACGTGGATGCTCATTTCAGAACTATTGCCAAACAATCGCACCGTGCTATGGCTGGACTAAGTATGGGCGGTATGGAAACAAAAACCATTACCTTGAATAAGCCAGAAGTGTTTTCGTATTATGCACTTTTGAGTGGCGGTACTTATGCTCCAACTGACATCAAAGATAAATCGAAAGTAAAACTTATCTTCCTGAGTTGCGGTAGCAGAGAAAGACCCGAAGGCGTTATCGGTGCAGTAACTGCCTTGAAGGAAGCTAATATTAATGCTGTTTCTTATGTTTCCGAAAAAACAGGTCATGAATTCCAAACATGGCGTAGAAGTTTACATGAATTAGCGCCTCTTTTGTTCAAATAGGAAACCATATTCTCGTGGTCATCTAAATAGTATGACTTAAGGCTTATTCTTATTCCAAAGTACGTATCTTGGAATAAGAATAAGCCTTAAATTTTATGTCGTGTTTATGCACCAATGTGCTACCTCTAGATAAAGATTATGAAATATAGTACTGTACTTTCATAAAACTACGAAATATCGTAGTTTTAAAATTCTATAAAATTTTATAAATATCTAATATTCAGACATTTGAGACTATGGCATGTTTTTAGGAATTAATAAACCGAGATTATCTCTAACTATTTTTTCACTAAAACTCCAAATCTAACAATGACCTTATCTAACAGACAACTGACTTCAGCAGGAAGAAGTGAATTTATCGCAGTTGAAGAAAATGTAAAATTGCATGTAACTGATTTGGGCGAAGGCCCTGTGGTGGTTTTGATTCATGGCTGGCCGCTTAGCAATGCCATGTATGAGTATCAATATCAATTTTTAGTCGCCAAAGGCTATCGTGTTATTGGTATTACTCTTCGTGGCTTTGGTAAATCAGACAAGCCTTTTGGTCCTTACAACTATGATATCTTTGCCGAGGATATCAAAATTGTACTCGAAACACTCAATATTGAAGATGCACTTTTAGGAGGGTTTTCGATGGGCGGTGCTATTTCGATTCATTTTACAGCTAAGTATGCAGGCGCACATATTAACAAGTTAGCCTTGTTTGGTGCTGCGGCTCCAATTTGGTCTGAGGCAGAAGCGGTAAATGGTTTGATTGATTTGAGTATCACCAATCGTCCACAATTATTAGAAAATTTTGGAAAGATTTTCGGTGCATCCGAAACAGCTATTTCTGCTCCTTTAGCTGGCTGGTTGGGCGGAATCAACTTTGAAGCATCTTTCTACGCTACTACTCAATGTTTGATTGCCTTACGTGATGAAGATTTGCGAGAAGATTTAGGCAAAATCAAAGTCCCTACTGCAATCTTCCATGGTACCAAGGATATTATTTGTGGGTTTCATCTAGCAGAACAAATGCACGCAGGCATTGCAGATTCTTATATTGTGAAATTTGAAAATAGTGGTCATGCATTGTTTATTGAGGAATTGGATAAGTTTAATTCAGAATTACTAGCATTTTTGACAAAATAGGGATTTAATTGCATTAACCCGCTTTAGGCTATAGGCATTAAGCAGTTTATATTATTTCCCTTACTTAATGCCAATAGCTTATCGCCTACAGCGTAAAATCTCATTACTTAACATACATCAATGCACAGGCTAAATGCTTGTAGTAATTTTGAATCAACAAAGCAACAACAGAGAATCAATAACTCGTTGAAGGTTTTGTAAATCAAAAATTCATACTCAAAAACCTGCAATGTAGCTCAACTCCCCATTTTGGGAGACGGAAAAACTTTGCCCAAAATTTTCACAACACAATACAATAAACATTTAAAACCATGAAAAAGTCCATCTTATCTATCGCATTCGCTCTTGTTTCATTTATTGGTTTAGCGCAAAAACCATCTCCAATGTTGTTGAGTCCAAGTAACCATGCTTTGGTGCTTATCGACCATGAAAGTCAAATGGGTTTTGCTACAAAAAATATCGATATGACCGAATTACGTAACAATACGGCCATTGTAGCAGGTGCTTCTAAAATCTTTAATGTTCCTACGGTTGTAACAACAGTAGCCGAAAAATCATTTAGTGGTCCTGTTTTTCCTGAAGTTTCTGAATTTTACCCTCAAGCTACTACCAAATACATCGACCGTACTACTATGAATACTTGGGAAGATGTAAATGCTCACAAAGCCATCGTTGATAAAGGTAAAAAGAAAATTGTCCTTGCAGGTTTGTGGACTAGCGTTTGTATTGTAGGTCCAGCATTGTCTGCTATCAGTGAAGGATATGACGTATATGTAATAACGGACGCTAGTGGTGACGTATCAAAAGAGGCTCATGACCAAGCTATTGCACGTATGGTACAAGCTGGTGCGCACCCAATGACGTCTATCCAGTACTTACTTGAACTACAAAGAGACTGGGCAAGAAGCGAGACTTATGTACCTGTAACCAACCTCGTTAAAAAATACGGTGGTGCTTACGGTATCGGTATCCAATATGCTCACGAAATGTTGAAACATTAATAGGCTATATGCTGTAGGCATTAAGCCAAAAAGATTCTTTGAATTCAAGGGGAATATTTTTACCGAAAGTCTACCGTTTAAAGCGAGCAAAATTAAAATAATTGTGAATGTAAAGTATTGCTATTTAACACTTTACATTCACAATTCATAATTCAGCATTATTGCCCCATTACCCAAACCTTTCTAATTGTCATGAAGAAGTTAACCGCACTCACTATTCTCTTAACCTTTGTCATATTTCAAGGTTTTGGACAAAAAATCAAAGCTGATCTTGTTTTGATTAATGCCAAAGTACATACCCTTGACGCTCAAAAGAGTAATGCCGAAGCTATTGCCATTGCAGGAAACAAAGTCTTGGCAGTAGGAAGTAACAAAGAAATTTTAACCTACAAATCATCCAAAACACAAGTAGTAGATATTAAAGGAAAAACCATTATCCCAGGGCTTTTCGATAGCCATTTACACGTAATCCGTGGGGGAAGATTTTTTAATACTGAATTACGTTGGGACGGCGTTAAATCCCTAAAACGAGCGTTAGAAATGCTCAAAGAACAAGCTCAGCGCACCCCAGAAGGTCAGTGGGTTCGTGTAGTTGGTGGCTGGAACGAATACCAATTTGAAGAAAGACGTTTGCCAACGCTTGAAGAAATCAATCAAGCTACGGGCAATACTCCTACGTTTATTTTATATCTCTATGGAAAAGCTTGGCTCAATAAGGCTGGTCTCGAAAAACTTCATATCAACGGAGATACGCCCAATCCAATGGGAGGTTTAATAGAAAAAGATGAACATGGAAACCCAACAGGATTACTAGCCGCTGAGCCTAATGCCTATATCTTGTATTCTACACTAGCAAAATTACCAGAGCTTAGTCTCGACGAAAAAATTAATTCCACTCTACAATACATGACCGAGCTCAACCGATTGGGTGTGACTGCGGTAATGGATGCAGGTGGCGGTTTCCAGAATTTTCCTGATGATTACAAAATCACAGATTCGCTCGACCGAGCAGGAAAAATAACCGTTCGGTTGCCCTATTATTTGTTTGCTCAGAAAAAAGGTACTGAAATAAGCGACTATACCAAATGGGTTGGCATGGTAGATTTGGACGCTGTGCATCCAAATGGGCATAATGAGGTAGATTATCATGTTGAAGGTGGTGGCGAAAATTTGGTTGCAGATGCGGCTGATTTTGAGAATTTTCTTTTCCCTCGTCCTGAGTTGCCAACTACTATGGAAAGCTCGTTAAAGCCTGTTTTACAATTACTAGTAAAAAATCGCTGGCCTTTTAGATTACATGCTACTTATAACGAAAGTATTTCAAGAGATTTGGCGGTAATCGAAGAAGTAAACAAAGAAACTCCCCTCAACGGACTAACTTGGTTTTTTGATCATGCCGAAACTGTCAGTGAAGAAAATATGCAGCGCATAAAAGCCTTGGGTGGCGGTATTGCGATTCAGCACCGTATGGCTTATCAAGGAGAAAGTTTTATTCGTAGATACGGCAAAAAAGCAGCCTTGAATAGTCCTCCAGTTAAAAGAATGCTTGAATTGGGTATTCCTGTTGGTCTAGGTACCGACGGAACGCGAGTAGCTTCATACAATCCATGGATGTCATTATACTGGATAGTTTCAGGAAAATCATTAGGAGGCAATCAGGTAATGGCCAAAGAAAATACGCTTGATCGCCAAACAGCACTCCAATTATATACAGCAGGAGGCTATGATTTGATTAAAGAAAAACAAAAAGGGAAAATTGCTTCGGGGTATCTGGCCGATTTAGTGGTACTGAGTGATGACTACTTCAATATAGAAGAAGAAAAAATCAAGGAAATTACTTCAGAATTGACTATTCTCGATGGTAAAGTGGTGTATGGCAAAGGAGATTTTAAAGCTATCGCACCCCTACCTTTGGACGTAATTCCAAGCTGGAGCCCAGTCAAATATTATGGAGGCTACCAAACCAAATAATAGTGGTAATAAGCTTTAAGCATTAGGCAATAGGCATTAGGCTGTGCTTGCCTAAAATAGGTTGACATGAGAAACTACTTTAGCTTACAGCTTACAGCCTACAGCCTATTGCCCAATATTGTTTTACTTAATCTTCGTTATACCGTATGAAAACCGCGATTTTGGCATTGGGTATTTTCTTAGGAAGTATTGGTGCTTTTGCTCAAAAAGCTTCGCTTTTCAAGCCGCTTCGTTATGACGAAGATTGGTCAAAAATTAAACGTGATAGCAGTGTAGGCAGTTACGATAAAATTAAGTTTATCCCATTGACAAAGCATCAAAAACTTCCCTATTTGTCTTTGGGTGGAGAGGTGCGCTATCAATACTTTTACCTCAAAAATGAAGACTGGGGCGATGCCACACCTGACAAAGATGGATTTTTACTCACACGTTTTCTGGGTCATGCAGATTGGCATTTAAACAAGCATTTGAGAGCCTTTGTACAATTGCAAAGTAGCATGGCCAATAGCCGTCTAGCGCCAAGTGTCGTCGAAGAAAACCCACTGGATTTACATCAGGCATTTGTTGAGGCAAAATGGAACACTTCATCACAAACTATACTTACCACTCGCATTGGTCGACAAGAGTTATCTTATGGTTCACAGCGATTAGTGGCAGTCCGTGAAGCACCCAATAACAGAATGGCATTTGATGCCTTGAAACTTATTTACCAACAAAAAAACTTCAAATCTGATGCCTTTTTCTCGCATCCCGTCGCCAACAAAACAGGAATTTTTGACGACCATTTTAATGAAAATGCTAAATTTTGGGGGCTTTATTCGGTCATTAATCATGCTCCTGTATTGAACAATATCGATGTTTATTACTTGGGTATCTGGAAAAAAACAGCCACACTTGTAGCTGGTAAAGGCGAAGAACTTCGTCACTCACTTGGCACTCGTATTTGGAAAACCTCAGGTGCTTGGCAATATGATTTTGAAGGAGTATATCAGTTTGGAGCTTTTCAAGATAAAACCATTCGTGCTTGGACAATTTCATCAAATACGACTTTTCAATTAGACGAATGGCGTTTAAAACCAAAGTTTGGCTTAAAAACTGAAGCTATCTCTGGTGATGAAAATCCTAACGATAATCGGGTGGAAACTTTTAATCCCTTATATCCCAAAGGAGCTTATTTTGGTCTGGCAGCACTAATCGGTCCTTCCAATTTATTTGATATTCATCCTTCCATTGATTTAGAATTGACAGACAGACTTAATTGGGGTATGGATTACGATATTTTTTGGCGGTTGAGCAAGCACGACGGTATTTATGCACCCAATATGTCGGTGATTTATGCAGGAAAAAATACCGAAGAAAAATTTATCGGTACTCAGTTGGCTACAGATTTTAATTATCAACTTAATCCTTTTGTGTACCTCAGACTTGAGGCTACGTGGTTTGCTTCAGGTCCTTTTATTCAGGCAGAAAGCGCAGGGAAAGACATTTTTATGACAGCACTCACTACACAAGTAAAGTTTTAGCAAAAAACATCATCAATGCTCATGGAAAACCTCACATACGGGCTACATCATATCACAGCAATTGCTGGCGATGCCCAAAGAACTTATGATTTTTATACCAAAGTATTAGGATTGAGATTAGTCAAAAAGACTGTCAATTTCGATGCTCCTGATGCGTATCACTTTTACTTTGGAGATACAGCGGGTTCACCCGGAACAATTCTGACATTTTTTGCTTGGGGCGATGAGGTAAAAGGCATCCCTGGCGCAGGAACAGTTTCTCAGATTACTTTTGCCATTCCTGTAGGAAGTACAGATTTTTGGAAAAAGCGTTTGGCACAAAATAACATTCGTTTTGTAGAACAAAAGGATGGTTTTGAAGAAAATATCTTATCCTTCGCTGATCCAGATGGTTTATCATTAGCGTTGATAGAAACAGAAAAAGGCAAAACATCCCAGCCTTGGATAACCAGCGAAATCGCTGCTCAGTACGCTACACAAGGTTTTTATGGTATAACTCTCACCCTCAATGAAACTGAACCAAGTGTTGAGGTACTAAAGGAACTGCTAGGATATACAGTTTCAAGCAAGCAAGGTGCATTTACGAGACTTTCGCATCAGTTCGAAGCCAATGCTGCATATATCGATATTCTTGAATTACCTGATGAACCCGAAGCATTTATTGCCGCTGGTATTGTCCATCATGTGGCATTCAGAACGCCAACCGATGAGTTTATTGCGCTACAAAGAGCGAAGGTTTTAGATGCAGATTTGCATGTTTCACCTATTATGGATAGAACTTATTTTCATTCTATTTATTTCCGTGAACCTGGCGGAGTGCTGTTCGAGGTGGCAACGGATAGTCCTGGCTTTGATGTAGATGAACCTCTTGCCGAATTGGGGCAATCACTGAAGCTTCCTATACAATTTGAACGTTTTAGAAGCGAAATAGAAAATACGCTCACGCCGATTTATTGAGTGAATTTAAAAGTATTCACAAGTAGTTGAGCAAGGCTTTACGTTTTCAATAACTTTCTTCAACCTAATAAATATGTATGAAATCAGAACCTTTTAATCAGTGGTTATCTAACCTATTTTTAGTGGGTAATCTACAACCGAAATCTTGGAATATCCTCCTATTGATTTATAGAGTGGCTTTGGGGACGGAGCTATTCTTGGTTCATGGTCTCAAAAAGCTGGGTATTACAACGGGAGTAGTTGAACAAATCCCTAACCCTTTTGGCTTACCCTCATGGTTGAATGATGGCGCTATTCTGACGGCCAATTTGGTTTGTCCGATATTTGTGATTTTGGGGTTATTCACCCGTTTTTCAAGCATCCCCATTTGGTGCGTAACGCTAATGGGATATTTAGTGGTACATGCAGGCGATTCCTTGCTGGTCAAAGATACGCCTTTCATGTATAGCCTATCTTTTATTTTTTTAACCTTCGCTGGAGCAGGAAATTACAGTTTGGACTATTTCTTATTTTCTAAATCTCATTACGATGAATAAAGGTATTTGGATATTATTGGTGATTATGGCTGGGGCCATGTTACCGATTCAGGCGGGACTCAATACCCGTATGGGTAAGGCACTCGACAGTCCTTCTTGGGCTACATTGATTTCCTTTATTGTTGGGGCGATTGGTATGTTTGCGTATGTTGCAGTCAACAGGGAAGCACTTGTTTTAAGTTCGGTAAAATCAGCGCCTTCTCATTTGTGGGTGGCTGGTTTGCTTGGCGCTTTTTATGTAACTGTCATGGTATTGGCATTTCCTAGGCTCGGACCAGCACTAACTTTTGGGTTGGCGGTGGCAGGACAATTATTGATTTCCTTATTATTAGACCATTTCAACGTATTAGTTCCGCACCCGCATCCTATCAACCTATACCGTATTCTAGGAATTTTACTCATTATTGCTGGCGTCGTAATTATTCGGAAGTTTTAAAAATGGCTGTAAGCCATAGGCATTAGGCATTAGGCTAGTTGGCAAAATTAAATTCAAATATTGAGCTTTCGGCTTTTAGCTTTGGGCATTCGGCAAAACATAAAAAACATTTTAACACTCTTTGCCTTGTGCCTGTTGCCTAAACACATAACCGATATACTGTTAACAAATAACTCCCGTCACTTATCTCAAAACTTTACATAAAATATGGAAACACACATTGGTATCAAAGAGCATGACCGCTTGGAAATAGCCCTAGAGCTGTCAAAATTATTAGCGGATGAGTTTGTTTTGTACACCAAAACACGCAATGCTCACTGGAATGTAGAAGGCGCAGATTTTTATACAATGCACCTTTTCTTCGAAAAACAATATGATGAGTTAGACGACATTATCGACGATATTGCCGAGCGTATTCGGGCGATTGGTCATTTTGCCCCTGCTACGCTCAAACGCTATTCACAACTCACTCGTTTAACCGAAGAAACCCGTGAAGAAAATACGAGTCTTGGACTAATCAAAGAATTACTACAAGACCACCTAACGATTATTTTTCACTTACGTGAAAACATTAATCGTTTTGCTAGCGACTTACACGACCTCGGGACAAGTGATTTTATTACTGGCTTGATGGAAACCCATGAAAAAATGGCATGGATGTTAAGAGCACATCTAAAGTAAAATTTGTGTAATTTTATTAATACAAGCTAGCAAATTGGCTAGCTTGCATTACCTCTCAATCGCCATTTGTTATTCTGAATCATAATGAAAACGTTCTCTTTTTTTCCAAGAATATGCTTGTTGCTCGTTGCCACAGGATTACTGACTAACTTTCAAGCAAACACTAAAGTGCTAACATTGGCTCAAGCCGATTCACTTAAGCGTGTGCTCAAAGGTAAAGTTACGCCCCTTAATCAAGTGAATACGCTTTTACTTTTGAGTGAGCATTATTTGTTAAGGAATGGAGAACTAAAATCTGATTTAGATAGTGCATCAACCTTGGCAGAAGATGCTACGCGGATGAGTGTTATCAATAATTTACATCCAGAATATGTCAAAAGTCTATATCTAAGAGGTAGTATTTTGTTGGAAAAAGGATTTCGAAAAGAAGGGAAATTACTTTTTAGAAAAGCGTATGGTTTTGCCAAACTGTATAATTTACCAGAGCAAAAAGGCGATTATTTTGAAAATGAAGGGCATTTGATAGAACAAGATGAACATCATATCAAGCAAAAAATAAAGTTTTATCAAAAAGCCATCTTATATTTTGCACAAGCCAATGCCTACAATAAAGAAGCTCCTGCAAGACAAATGCTCGGAGATTTACTGATTATTGATAATCAGAAAGAACAAGCCTTGAAAGAACTAAATGAGGCACTTGTTGCTTTTCAAAAGGCTAAAATACCTGATACCCAAGGCGTGTATAAACTGATGGCTAGTATTTATATACAGATGGGTAAGTACGATAATGCCCTCGAAAATAGTATCTCCGCTGTAAAAACTGCTGAGTCACTCAAAGACTCATCTTTACAAATGAGCAGCATTTACAACACCACCGCACTGGTATATTATTATTTAAAACAAGAAAAACCTGCTGTTGCCTATTGGGAAAAGGCATTAGTCATCGCCAAAAAATACCAAGAGCAAAGCTATATTCAAATGATTTCGGGTAATATTATTACTGCTAAAGCCCGCATCAATGACTATAAAGGTGCCCTAAAAGATTTAATTTTTTTCGAAAAAAAATATGCCAAAGACTTAAGTGCAGAAATGATAGGGCGGATTCCTTATCTCTATTTGAATATCTATATTGGACTTCGTGAGTTTGATAAAGCTCAACAGCATTATCAAAAGGTGTGGGATATATTTTCGACACTCACACCAGAACAGGCTTATTACAAGTTTTATCTCAATAGTATCACACGATATTTGGTCGAAACACATCAATATAAAAAGGCCTATCCACTACTTTTAGATTACGAAAAAATAGCTATTCAAGAAAAAAACTACCTTTATCTTTCCTTAGCCTATCAGAATATTTATAAAGCTGATTCTGCATTAGGTAGGCTTCAGGATGCGATAAAGCATCTAAAACTATATAAAGTAGCTTCTGATTCTTTATTGAATATCGAAAAAGCCAAACAGCTTATCAATCTTCAAGTAAAGTTTGAAACCGAACAAAAAGATAAGAATATCCAAATTTTACAACAAAAGACAGAAATTCAGAATAGTATTATCCAAAATGAAAGAGTTTTAAAAGTCAATATTATCGCTGGAGCCGTAATTTTATTGCTCTTATTAGTAATTTCTGTTAGTCGATACCGACTCAAGCAAAAAGTCAATTTACAACTTGAGAAAAAACAAGCTGAAATCAATCAACAAAATGATTTACTTAAAAAGCTCTTAAATGAAAAAGAGTGGCTTCTTCGAGAAATACATCACCGAGTTAAAAACAACTTACAAGTAGTTATTAGCCTGCTCAATGCACAATCGGCTCATCTTAATAATCAGGATGCCATAGTGGCTATCCAGAAAAGCCAACAACGTATGCAAGCCATTTCGCTGATACATCAAAAACTGTATCAAACGGATGGGCTATCAACTATCGATATGCGGTGGTATATAGCTGAGTTGATTTCGTATGTGAAAGAGTACTCTAATTTTAAGCAAAAGATTACCATGGATTATGTCCTCGACGATGTTATTCTTGATGTTTCTCAGGCAGTTCCAGTAGGTTTAATCCTCAATGAAGTGATTAATAATGCCATTAAATATGCCTTTCCTAACCAAAGTGATGGTGTGATTCGTATTTGTCTCCAACTCGATGAGCAGAACTTTGTACATTTGGGGGTACGTGACAATGGTATTGGGCTTCCAGATGATTTTTTACAACATACCTCCGAGTCATTAGGAGTCAATTTGATTTATGGTTTAGCGGAGCAAATAGACGGAAATGTTGAAATCACAAGTGATCATGGCGTGAAGGTGAAAATTGTTTTTCCTCTACATAAAGAGTTAGTGAATGTCTAAAAAAGATAAAATATTAATTGTTGAAGATGAGTTTATTGTAGCGTATGACCTTAAGCTCATGCTTACCAAAGGAGGCTATTTGGTAACAGGAATTGCATCTTCTGTAGAAAGAGCGTTACAATATATTGAAGAAAAGAAACCCGATTGGGTGCTCATTGATATTATTCTAAAAGGTGAATTGACAGGCGTAGATTTGGCTCAAATACTGCATAAAAGAAATATTCCTTTTCTTTTTATTTCGGCTAATACCAATCATTCAAGTCTGGAATCTGCAAAAAAAACACAACCCTATGGTTTTTTGGTAAAACCTTTTCGAGACAAAGATTTATTTGTCATGCTCGATATTGCACGCCATAGATACGGCATAGAGACAGGTTTTATTAAGACTGAAACACAAGTAGAGCTTACCTCTGAAGTAACGGGGCTTATAGGCAAAAGTCCTTTTATGAAAGAGTTAACTCATAAAATTCAAGTGGTAGCCCCCACTCCTACCTCCGTGTTAATTTTGGGTGAAAGTGGAACGGGTAAAGAAAAAGTAGCCAAGGCGATTTATACATTATCTAATCGCAATAAACAGCCTTTTGTTACTGTCAACTGTGCTGCTCTACCCATCAATCTTATTGAATCTGAGTTGTTTGGTCATGAAAAAGGAGCCTTTACAGGTGCCAACCAGCGACGTATAGGAAAGTTTGAACAAGCACATGGCGGAACGATTTTCTTGGATGAAATTGGAGAAATGCCACTCGAAGCACAGGTAAAGCTATTAAGAGTTTTGCAAGAAAAAGAATTTGAGCGAATAGGAAGCGACACGACCCTAAAAGTTGATATTCGAGTTATTGCAGCAACGAATCGTAATCTAGAAAAAGAAGTATCGGAGGGTCGTTTTCGACTAGACTTATATTACCGCCTCAACGTCTTTCCCTTAGAGCTTTTGCCACTACGTGAACGAAAGGAAGATATTGAAGATTTGACAAGCTATTTTCTTGAAAAGTATGGGCTATTGCTGGGTAAAAAAATCACCAGTTTGTCTGTTTCAGCGCGTGAAAAACTTCAAAACTATACTTGGCCAGGAAATATTCGAGAATTGGAACACTGTATCGAAAGAGCCATTCTTTTGGCAAATAATGCTGAAATAAATACACTCCCAATACCAGAATTAAAGACTAAACATCAGGTAGAAACTGAAAAACCTAGTCCTATTCTGACAATGGATGAAATGGAAAAAGAGCATATTATCAATACCTTAAAAGCAAGTAATGGCAAAGTATCTGGTGCAGGTGGTGCCGCCGAACTATTAGGAATATCTGCACAGACCCTTTATTCCAAAATAAAGAAACACGGCATTAAGCTGGTTTATCAGTAAGCGTTTATACTAATGAAGTATGAAATGACTAGTTCAAGACTAAGCCTCGAACTAGCCTATCTGCTTTTGGATATGTAGTTTTTTCATTTTCGACAATAAGGTTGTCGGGGGTAAACCCAAAAGTTGGGCTGCGCCATTTTCTCCAAATACTTTTCCATGACAATATTGAAGCACTTGAATAATATAATTTCGTTCTATTTCTTGTAAAGGTCTTATTTCAAAATCATCGCTTCTAGCTTGTATCGTATTTTGAGAGATAGAAACCTTGTTAATAAATTTTCCCTTCGATAAAATACAGGCTCGTTCGATAACATGTTGTAATTCTCGGACATTTCCCTGCCAAGTATTTTGCATCAAACAGTTCAACACTTGTTGACTAACCCCAAGTAAAGGCTTGTTGAGCGTTTTGGCAAAGTGATTAACAAAGTGTTCCACTAATACAGGAATATCTTCCACTCTTTCTCTCAAGGCAGGTATCTGGATAGGAAACACGTGCAGTCGGTAGTACAAATCTTGTCGGAAAGCGCCAGCCTCTATTAATTTTTCTAGGTCACAATGCGTGGCAGTAATAATGCGAACATTGGTTTTGACGGTCTTATTCCCTCCAACACGTTCAAAGGTTTTTTCTTGTATTACCCTTAGTAGTTTTGCCTGAAGCTCATGAGGCATATCTCCAATTTCATCCAGAAATAAGGTTCCACCATTTGCTAATTCAAACTTCCCAATTTTGCGTTCTACGGCACCTGTAAATGCTCCTTTCTCATGTCCAAACAATTCACTTTCAAGGAGATGGAAGGGGATAGCCGCACAATTGATTTTTACAAAAACACTATCTTTCCGATTCGATTGTTCATGAATAGCTTTAGCCACTAATTCTTTCCCAGTACCTGTTTCTCCCAAAATAATAACGGTTGAGTCTGTTGGAGCAACACGTAAAATTAAATCTCGAACCGTATTTATGCCCTCACTGATACCAATAAGTCCAAGGTTATTTTGTAATTCATGCAAAGGAGATACGTGAGAAGGTACATTCAATTGATTTTTTAAACCATAATATCCTACTTGATAGGCTACTGCCTCAGAGAAATCTAAAATTTGCGTATAGCGTTCAGTGTCTAATTCACGGTTTTCTAAAGCGTGAAAACCTAAAACTACCTTGTAATCATGATCTAAAGCCCTTTGCACAAGCCATGTTTGCTTAATGGCAGAATATTCTTGCCAAGGTGTCTCAAATGAAAGATGCCTTTTGAGTAAAATTACCTTATCAAAAGCATATTGGGCGAAGGATTGTCTTGTTACTGTGGCTGGTATATTTTCAATACCTGTATTGGGCAAATTGCACAGATAGCATTCAAGTTCCTCTCCTCTATATACGCAAGCACTAAAAAAATCAATTTCAAGTACATATTGCGCAAATGCTGCCATCTTATCCATAATCAAATGGGATAAGGTTTGGCTATAGCTGGTAGCCTTTGAGTGAGATAAGGTAAAATTCATACGATGAATAAAGCTATAAGACCATTTAAGTCAAGAGATAAATCAGATACGTACAAGGCTCTTAGTCGTTCAAAAAACGAATAAAAGTCTTTCTATCAGGCGCTTCTATGATTAAGGGAGAGTGGTTATGAAATTGTGTGTTATGTTTCCTGTCTTAATTATATACAAATCTACAAGATTTATAGAGATTAGCAACAGGTTTTTAAATATTAAATGGATTGACAAGCTTAACCCATAAATTCAAATCCTACGGGAATCGCTCCTTTTCATAAATAACCCCTACTTGGAACTATTCTTCAAAGTAGTTGAGTTGTCCATTTACTATTTAGATAATTGACTGGGTATTCATGGCAAATAAATTAAAAGATATTCCTGTATTCAATCTCCTTGACTTTGTTCAGGAGCATTCGATTGATGTTGAGTCATTTTCAAACGACTTTGTGGTGAAGATAGCTACGGAGGTTTATGAAAACGAAAAATTTGATTATCTCTATAGAACAGAATTTTTCTTTGTAATACTAGTGCTTCGTGGCGAAATAACCGTCAATATCAATAATCAAGAGTACAAAGCGCATGAACATCAACTTGTGGTAACAGCGCCAAACGACATCAAGCGCTCGTTGTGTGCCATGGAAGGGTCTATCGTGTCGGGGGTTGCCTTCACCCCTAACTTTTTAGCACAAATTGCGGAATTCAAAAATCTTCCTGAGGTTTTTAATTACATTTCTTACCAAGGTTCACCCCTATGGAGTCCTGATTTACCTGATTTTAATAGAATGAAAGAGGTGACAGAACAATTATCATTTCGCTATCATGGTCAAAAAGAACATCCTTTTGGAAAAGAAATTCTTAAAAATGTATTCAATATCTTTCTCTACGAGCTTGGAGGCATAGCGCAAAAGTACGCACCTGTCAAAAATACAACCTTCACCAGAAAAGAACATCTTGTCATGCAATTTGTCAATATGCTTCAAAAGCGATTTAAAGAACAAAGAAATGTACAATATTATGCCAACGAACTCAATGTTAATCCTAAATATCTGACCCAAACAGTCAAAGAAGTCTCAGGAAAGAGCGCTGGGGAATTAATCGACGATTTTGTCATTCAAGAGGCCAAACTATTACTAACTGACTCCAGCTTGAGTATTTCAGAAGTAGGAGATATTTTGCATTTCAGTGATCAATCTTTTTTTGGGAAGTTTTTTAAAAGACATACAGGATTTTCACCTTCAGAATTTAGAAAAGTAGAATAATTGGTTGATTTTTCTCGAAAAAATTACTTAGAAAAGTTAAAACTTACTTTTAGACCAATCTTGGAGATATTCAGACCTTTTGATTAGCGATGATTATGCGGAATTTTGTTGCATAAATTCATAACAAGTCAATAATAAATCTCTATGATCAAGCCAAGTTTGACACAGGTACTCCCATTTGCGTTGTGCACTGTGATACTATCCTCTTGTGGTAAAAAACAACCAGAGCAGCAACAAATCAATCATGCGATACGTGTAAGTACTCAAGAGGTTCAGCAGATAAATCGCATACAAAGTTTGTCGTACACAGGAAGCATCGAGCCAGACAATACGAGTAAAATTGGTTTTGCTGTAGCAGGGGTTATCAACCAAGTAATAGCAAAAGAAGGACAATTTGTACGTCAAGGACAACTTTTGGCTAGTATCGATGCCACCGAGTATGAAAACGCTCTGATTATTGCAAAAGCAGGTCTCGAACAAGCCGAAGATATGTATCAGCGCCTCAATGATTTGTATCAAAAAGGAAGTCTTCCAGCCAAAGATTTTATCGAGATCAAAACTAAAGTTGCCCAAGCGCAGGCTAACAAAAATATCAATACCAAACATATTGCAGATAGCAAACTTCATGCGCCTATTGCTGGTATTATAACGGAGAAGCTTGTCGAAAAAGGTAGTATGGCAGCCCCTGGAGTTCCAGCTTTTAGTATTATCAAAACAGATAAAGTGTTTGCAAAAATTACAGTTCCAGAGGCTGAAATTGGTAATTTCAAACAAGGGATGACTGCCTCGGTTTTTATTCCAACACTCAATGAGTCTATCAAGGGGACTGTATCCATTATCAATCCTCAAGCGGATGCTATTTCGAAGACTTATATCGTTAAAATTCAGCTGGATAACCCTCAAAATCGTATTCTTCCTGGGATGATATCTAATGTAGAAATCAACCCGAATCGAGTGGTGCCAGCCCTTTCGATTCCTGCCAATGCGGTCGTTCGAGATGCAGATGATATTACCTATGTGTACGTAATGAATGGGGAGAAAAAAGTACTTAAAAAACGTGTGACTGTTGGGTCATTGATTGGTAGTAAAGAGGTAATCATTAAAGAAGGATTGAATAAAGACGAACGTATCGTGATAGAAGGACAAACGAAATTACATGACGGTTCAGAAGTACAATTATAGTATTTCCAACACCAATACTCTTTCTTAAACCATCATTACGAAGCACATTAGCCGAGCTTTTTTATACTACTATGGGCATCTGTGGTAGCTGGCTGACTATTGTCTGAGATTTTTGATATAATCTACAGGTAATGAACCGAATAGGTACCTAATATAGAGTTTTTACGCTCAAATTTCAACCCTTTCGACTCAAGACACATTCCTAATCTTTTGGAAAAAGACACATGAAGAAACGAAATATTAACTTGATTGAAGCTGCTATGCGTTACAAACAGGTAACCATTGTGATAGCAAGCTTACTCTTGCTCTTTGGGATATATTCTTTGAAGAATATGCCAAGAGCAGAAGATCCCAAAATAGAAGCCCCTGTGGCGATGGTATATGCCTTTTTTCCTGGCGCCGATGAAGTGCAGATGGAAAAACAAGTTACCTCCAAGATTGAACAATTCTTATTCTCATTTGAGGAAGTCAACAAACAAAAAACAAAGTCTCAAACACGTGATGGACAAGTATTTATCACAGTTGAATTACATACGAGTATTAAAGACCGTAAGAAGTTTTGGGCTACTTTACAGCATGGACTCAACACAACTTTGAGGGCGTCGATACCCTCTGGAGTTATTGGGCCTATCGTTAATAGTAATTTTGGCGATGTAACAGCTCAAATTATCGCCGTTTCGTCCTCAACCCGAAGTTATGCCGAATTGGAGCAGTATCTCGACAAAATGGAAGATGTGCTTAAAACGATTCCAGAAGTATCAAAAATAAACCGCTCAGGTGGACAGCGTCAGCAGATTTATGTGACTATTGATGATAAAAAGATACAGCAATATGGTTTTGATTTGGGGACTATTGTAAAAACTTTACAAGGTCAGAATATAACAGAGTATTCGGGTGAAGTAACGGTACAATCCAACACGATTCCAATTTTTACACAAAGTCAATATCATACCGAGGAAGAGATTGCCAATCAACTGGTTTATACGACTCCTAGTGGTGAGCAAGTACGACTAAAAGACATTGCGTATATAGAAAGACGGTATGAAGAAGAAGCCTCTTTTATTCGAATTGGAAAAGATAAAGTCATGCTCATTTCTACAGAGATGCAACCCGGAAATAACATTGTAGATTTTGGAGAAAAAGTCGATACAAAGTTGGCGGAATTACAAAAGTCGTTTCCAGATGACATCAAAATTGAGAACATTGTAAATCAGCCCGCAGTAGTTGCCGAAAGTATTGATCACTTTATGGTCGAGTTTGGAATGGCCATTGCATCGGTAATTATCGTTGTAATGCTCCTCTTACCGATTCGAATGGCAGTAGTATCTTCGGTGGCAGCCCCTATTGCGATTCTTATAACGTTTGGTTTGATGAATATGATTGGGGTTGAACTACATCAGGTATCCTTGGCAGCCCTCATTATTGTCTTGGGAATGGTAGTGGATAACGCCATTGTGGTGGTAGACAATTATATCGAAAAACTGGACGAAGGACTAACCCCATGGACAGGTGCATGGCAAGCGGCTACACAGCTCACTTTACCAATATTCACGGCTACTTTGGCGATTATTTTTGCCTTTGCACCTTTAGCCTTTTTCATGAACGGTATTGCCAAAGACTTTATGGCATCATTACCTATTACGGTGGCTATCGCCTTGATTACTTCTATGCTTGTAGCCTTGTTTTTAACACCTTATATGTGTTATGTATTTATCAAAAAAGGCTTAAAACATACAATATCTGACCGACCTCCTAGAAAATCGCTGTTAGATCACTTACAGAATCTTTTCAATATTGGAGTAGAGTTTTGTTTTAGATGGCCAAAACTTACGATGTTTTCAGCCCTCGGAGCGGTATTACTCGCTTTTGTAATTGCTGGAAAAGTAGATCAAGAGTTTTTCCCGACGAGTGAAAGAAATCAATTTAATATAGAAGTTTGGATGCCAGATGGCACTGCTTTGAATGAAACAGATAAAAAGGTTTCAGAAGTGGAAGCTATTCTCAAAAAGGATAAACGTGTATTGAGTATCGCAAGCTTTGTGGGTACAAGCTCTCCAAGATTCCAAACCTCTTATGCACCAGAAATTCCTCGACGAAACTTTGCTCAGTTATTTATTACAACTGCAAGTAATCAGGCCACGGACGAAATCGTAAAGGAATATCGTCCCAAATTTGAAGGTTTTATCAAAGACGGTTATGTGCGTTTTCGTCAGCTAAGTTTCCAAGAAGGCTCTCCTATCGCAGTGAGAATTATTGGAAATGACATTAAAGACCAAAAACGTGTTGCTGAACAAATTGAGGCTATTTTGCAAAAAGCCAAAGGCACAAACTGGGTCAGAAATGATTATGAAAATGATTATTTAGGAATTAGTCTAAAAATCAACGAGGATGTTGCCTCACGCTTAGGAGTTCCACATCAGGTTATTACCCAAACCCTTGGGGCAGGACTAAAAGGATACGCGGTATCTCAATTGTGGGAAGGTGATAAACCTGTTGATATTTTCCTAAGATATGCCGAAGACAATCGTAAAGATATCAACGCCCTAGGAGATTTACACTTAAGTACCATTTATGGGAAAAAAGTAGCATTAAGAGAAGTAGCTGAGTTATCGCCCTCATGGCATACAGGTGTGATTGCCCATCGTAATGGTTTGAAAACCTTGACCGTACTTGCAGAAGCACAAAATGGCATAAGAGCCTCCGTGATTTTAAAAGAAGTACAACCACAAATTGAAAAGCTCCATTTACCTCAGGGAATTAGCATACAATATGGCGGTGATGCCGAATCAAATGGAGAAAATACTCCAGGTATGCTAACGGCTTTATCAGTAAGTTTGATTTTGATTTTTGCGACTTTATTATTTCAATTCAAAAGTTTTGGAAAAACCCTGATTATTCTTGCTACGTTTCCACTGAGTTTGTTAGGAGCATTTTTGGGCTTGTATCTTACCAATAATCCAATCGGTATGACGGCCTTTATGGGAGTGATTAGTCTCATTGGTATCGTGGTGCGGAATGGTATAATCCTCGTAGATTATGCCGACGAACTTGTTCTGGAGCATAAATACAGCATCAAAGCGGCGGCATTGGCTTCGGCCAAAAGAAGAATGCGCCCTATATTCTTGACATCGGCAGCGGCAGCCGTAGGCGTTATTCCGATGATAGTGGGAAAATCTCCACTTTGGGCGCCATTGGGTAGTGTATTAGCATTTGGTTTAATTATCTCCATGATACTTACCCTATTTGTGGTACCAGTGCTATACTACAGTTTTGTAAAACCAATTCCTGCACCTGATGATGAAGTTGACGCTACCGTAGAAATACAGTACAAGCCCGAACATTCATAAGAATATCATTCTGAAATTATTCATTTCTAGTGATTTACTATAAAATCTTTCGTGCACATACGCTACAAGCTCATACATAATACACTGTAGCGTATGTGTCGATACAATCCTAGAGCTGACGTTCCAACCATAAAACCGATGAAATTCATGCATACATTTTGCCGAGTACTATTCATAATGGTACTAATCGGAAAGGTATTTCCTAATAACGCTCAAACGCCCACCTACGCACTAGAGCAGTGTAGGCAAATGGCTTTGACCCAAAATAAAAAAATTAAAGCCGCTCAGTTCCAAATTGAAGCGACAAGAGTAGCTCGTGATGCCTCGAAGCTCAATGATAAACCCAATATCGATGCTTCGGTAATGGCTATACACGCAGGTAAACCTCTTAATCAATTACTTCCAAGTGTTTTAGGAAGTGGGTCGGTTATGGTAGCACAACCTATTTACACGGGTGGACAAATTAAGCTTGGCGTTGAAGCAAATAATAAAGCTCTTGAAATTTCGGAAGGACAAAAAGCGATTACCGAAGCAGAGCTTTTAGTTTCGGTAGAAAGTGCTTATTGGCAAATTGTGCAGGTGAAGGAAAAAATTGTATTAGCACAGAAATACAAAGAAATGCTTTTACAGTTACAAAAAGAGCTTAAAAATGCCGTAGATGCAGGTTTGACCTATAAAAATGACTTACTAAGAGTAGAAGTCAATCTGAATGAAGCAGACTTGAACATCACAAAAGCGCAAGATGGACTCATATTAGCCAAACTAAACTTGGCGCAGATTATTGGACAATCTAACCAAATAGACTTCCATATCGCTGATGAGGTAAATACCTTCAATGTTGAATTACTTTCTCCCAAAGTAACCAATGCCGAGGAGTTAAGACCCGAAATTCAGGTATTAAACAAGGTCATGGAACTTGAGCATATCAAAACTTCCTTAATAAAAGCTGAACATAAACCTCAATTGAGTTTTGTATTCTCAGGGTTTGCGTCTGTAGGCAATAAGGTTAACTTTTCAAATGGTGATAGTTTCCTTGGTTCTTATCTAGGATTACTCAATTTTTCTATTCCTATTTATGATTGGGGCAAAAATGCTCAGAAAGTAAAAGAGCAAGAGCTAAAAATCCAAGCGAAGAAATGGGAACTCGAAGAAAGTAAAGAGTTGATTAATCTACAAGTACAGAGTGCGTGGATTCAACTGAACAAAACCCTCAAGAAAATAGATTTATCAAATTTATCCATCAAACAGTCTGAGGAAAACCTAAGATTGGCTAACGACCGCTACAAAGCAGGAACCATCACAGGAAAAGATGTGCTAGAAGCTCAAGTGATTTGGCAACAGGCTTATACTAGCCATATCGATGCAAAAGTTGAATACAAAGTGAGTTTGGCAAATTATAAAAGAGCCATCGGCGAAATCAAGTAAGCGTATGAGAGGCAAACAAATTTCTATTCTGGAAACAGCGCAATCTATGTTTGCTAAACGTGGTATCAAAGCTGTGACAATGGACGAACTTACCAATGAGTGCGGTATCTCAAAGAAAACCTTGTACTTATACTTCCCTTCCAAACATAATTTGGTGGTAAAAGTCATGGAGTCTTTACTGACAAAGATTGAGCAATCATTTAGGATATTCCCTCGGGTGACACCAAGCGCCATTATTGAACTACAAAGGTTTTTTGAAGAAATCCAAAAGTGCTTTACCAAATTGACCTCATTGTTTTTAAAGGATTCGAGGACATACTATTTAGAAGCTCATCAAAAGCTAACCAGTTTTTTGGATAGGAAACTTTTATCCTATGTCTCACAAAACATTGAAAGAGGCAAATCTGAGCTACTATACCGTCAAGAGCTCGATGCTACCGCTTCGGCCGAACTATATGTTTGGATGTTCAAAAATATTCTCAATGATGGTCTTTTTCAGGAAGAGCACGCTCGGATAGATTTTATCAAAGGATTAAATAATTTTTTCCTCAAGGGACTTCTCAATACCGTTGGGCAAAAAATGGACATTTCTAAATAGATCAAGTTTTTCCATAAATTTTTGATTATCAAATGCTAGTAGTGGACAGAAGTCTTTCCGTTGAAGGACTTCTGTTTTGTGCTTCATAAAAGCGATCGCTATTCTCTCGGCTCAAGGTCAAAATCTCGAATATTTCTAAAAATTTCATCAAATTAATGAAACTTATCTACTTCCAGTTTTTACTTTTAGTAAGACGCATTTTGTGGCTTATGCTATTTTACAGTATCGTTAGATTACTGTTTTTCCTTTTTAATAACCATTCTTTCCAAAATGTCTCAAACGGTCAAATTATTGATTCCTTTCTGTTGGGACTCAGGTTTGATTTATCTGCCATTTGTATCATTAATATACTTTATGTACTTGGCTCATTTATGCTATCGCCTAGTCATTGGGAAAGTCTGCGCTATCAAAAATGGTTACAAAACCTATTTGTGATTCCCAATTTAGCATCTTTGAGTTTGGGCGTTATAGATTTGGAATATTATAAATTCATTGGTCGAAGAACCAACTTTGAAATCAATAGCATTATGGGCGACGTTGGAAATCAAGCTCAAAATCTACTCGGAAAGTATTGGTATCTAGCATTAATTATGCTTTTTCTATCATGGATTTTTATAAAATTTTTACCCAAATCCTCAAAAAAGGTTCCGTTCACTAATACCCTTCCGTGGTATCCCTTCAATGTTTTTATGGCACTTTTTATGGCAGCGCTTTTTGTTTTAGGCTTTAGAGGTGGATTTCAGGAAAAACCCTTAAGAACTAATCAGGCTTTCTCCCAAAATAGCCAACAACTAGGCAATCTGGTATTGAATACGCCCTTTACCTTTCTTACCACGATAGATGCACAAGGGACAAACGCTGTACAATATTTACCTAGCCAACAGATGTATTCCTTGATTCAAACCAAAGGTCAATCATCTGATATACAACACAATGTCCCACAAAACATTATGATAATTATTGTGGAAAGTTTGAGCGCAGAATATATGGGAATCTATAATCAATATACAGGCTATACACCCTTTTTGGACTCTTTGAGTAAAGCTGGAGTTTGTATGAGAAACCATTTCGCCAACGGACGTGAATCTATCGACGCCGTACCTGCTGTGGTAGCCAGTATGCCCAAACTGATGGATGAACCTTATATTACCTCCAAATATCAGGCAAATAACATAGCTGGCTTGGCGAGTATTTTAAAGCCTTCTGGCTACTCTTCTGCCTTTTTTCATGGTGCCAGAAACGGTTCGATGGGTTTCGAAGGTTTTTCTCAGATTGCGGGCTTTCAGCAATATTATGGATTAAATGAATATCCCAATAAAAAAGATTTTGATGGAAACTGGGGAATTTTTGATGAACCGTTTTTGCAATTCTGTGCTCAAAAAACTACTGAGCAACAACAACCTTTTGTCAATACGATTTTTACATTGAGCTCACACTCACCTTATACAATTCCAGCAAAATATTTGGGGCGTTTTAGAAAAGGACCTTTAGAAATTCATGAGAGCATTGGGTATGCAGATTATGCACTTCGCCAGTTTTTTGAAAATAGTAAACATACTCCATGGTTCAAAAATACCCTATTTATCATTACAGGAGACCACACCCAACAAAACTCCGAGCCAAAGTATAACAATGAAATGGGTGCTTATAGAGTTCCTCTAATTCTTTTTCATGGATCTCAGAGCATGAACATATTACTTAAAAAGAAAATCCTTCCCCACAAGATTACGCAGCACGCCGATATTGTTCCTTCTATCTTAGATTTTCTGGGCAAAAACAACAATCAGCTCAATTACTTTGGAGAGTCTATTTTCAACTTTTCACAAGGAGGAAAGGCTTTATTGTATAGTGAAGGCAGATTTAGCATGGTTTCCCAATCAAAATACATCGTATTTGATGGCGAAAAATTTAGAGGAGATACTATCAATTTAGAAAAGAATGTAATAATAAAAAACAACATTCCTATTGCTACTAAACTTAAAAATAGGCTACTCGCATTCATCCAATATCATCATAACGGACTCATTGAAAATAAACTTTAAGGGTTCGATTAGCTGTTTTTATTAAATGTGTATAGATCGAGGGAGATAAACAAGATGACTAGTTGGTGCTAGTTATTTTAATAACTCGTCTAGTTGCGTAAGAGTAGTCATGAATAACTTTCGTTCTTTTGTAGGCGCAATTTTTTGGTATATTTCAGGAGCATACGATTGCTTTAAAACGAAGATACTTTTTTTAATTGACAGAAACGTCCACTCAGGTTGGTCAGAAATGTCGATATAGGTATTGGTCTGTGATTTAAGATTCAAAGAGTCGCTGCTTACTGTCTCTATTGAGGAATAGTTTATTAGCTTAATAGCGTCAATCTTTGATGCGATACTTAGCTTACTCTTTTTAATTTGATCGATCGTTATATTATAAAAAGATGTTGTATTCTGTTTAAAGGTAATTGTCATTTTATAGATTTCTTTACCTCTAAATCCATAGCCTTTTATTTGTCTGTCCACAGTCCAATAACTTGCCTTATTTACAAATACTAAACTATCAAAAGCAGATGTCCTCGAAAGAATTTCCTTTTGCACTTTGTCAAGTTGTAATCCGTATGGAATTAACTGTCCAAAAACAGTAGAAGTCATCAGTGTAAAAATTGATATCAATGAGTAGAAAATCACCTTCATATAATTATCGCTTAGAGAAAAGGTTGGTGATATGATGGTATTTTTAGTACGCTTTACACTCGGAAGTCGACAAACAATCATTCTTGTTAGCGACTTGTACTTCTTAAAACTTCAATGGTTTTGTCGGCTTCCCTTTTTGGTACAGTTTAGGAGTAATACCAAACAGAGAAAAAGGCGTCTATCCGTATATCTTTAGATTTAACTAGGAGCAATCGCAATATCCTGCTGATTACATGTTGACGATGCTTGAACACTTAACTCAAATACCCAACATTAGAACTACAAGTCTTGAATTTTCAACCGCCCCTCCTACTTTTACGAATTTTTTGTCAGCTAAACAGTTCTTTATCTTGTTTTAATAAGTGTCTTACCATCGTAAATTCCAATACCGTCATTTTGTGATAAGATAATTAATCTTTCGTTATCAATAAATTTTAGTTTTAAAACATTCATCGGAGCCCCAATTGCGTCTGATTGACCATTTGACCAATGGAGTTTTGGGTCTAGCACCTTAGTCCAATTCTCGATTTTTGATAAGTCGTTTTGAGGATTCCCTTTGAATATACCATTTTGAGAATAGAAGTAAATACAATTGTCCTTGTCATTATAAACACCTGGACCTATGTATTCAGCATGTGATATTTCATTATTAGTACTGACATTGGGAAATTTCTTATTGTCCTCATTTTTAAAAACGAAGCTTGACTGGAAGTTGTCGAACTTGACAATGAAGCTGTTTAAACTTTTGTTTTTTTAGCGACTTTTCGTAATAAAATAACCGAGAATGCCATAAGATGCAAAGAAATCCAATTTTGTACTAAGAATTCAAACCTGATGAGAAGAGCCTTAAAGCTATCAATCCAAGCATTGGTTCGTTCAATTAAATAGCGTCCTTTGTAGAGTTCATTATCAAACATATTATCTGCTATTTCTGGCACTTTGTTTTCTTGTTTATTTCTTGGATTCGGTTTGATATTGGCAATGATACCTCCTTTAGAGCAAGCTTCTTTTAATTTTCTTGAATCGAATCGCAACGGCGAACCGTCCACTATCAGCATTTAAAAACAGGCCATCTAAGCTAATGCTTGCATCTTTTAACATATCACAAAGTTCATCAAATAGTATGTTAATTTCGTATAGATCATGGACTGGGCGTTGCCATGATTACCATCTTGGGGTGTACTCATAGACAGTGTAATGCCTTGATTATCAACAATAAATAAAGTATTTGTCGTCTTACAAGATTTTCTACCTTGATAAGCAACGGACTCTCCTCCATTTTTTGAAGGAGTATGTGAACCGTCCAAGGAAAGTTTTGATAAGTCAAGATATTGTCTTAGTAAATTAATAAAAATCTTTCGCCAACAACCTGCCTTATTCCACTTATTAAAATGGTAATAGACACTATTCCAAGATAAAACAGTTCCTTTAAAAAAATTCTCCGTTAGCAATGATCTCCACAGTTCCACTGCGGTTGGACCCTATTTTTAGGCGATATAAGATAGCTTCAACAAGCTCAACTAA
>NZ_JAAALB010000003.1 GCF_009905545.1 Cellulophaga sp. BC115SP
GAACAGAGCAGTTAAGCCCAGTACCGTTGATGATACTGCAATCAAATGCGGGAAAGTAAAAAAGCTCCAAAATATTACAAATTAGAATAGAAGCCACTCCAAAAGAGTGGCTTTTTTCGTTTTACAAGACTCAATACTGTTGATGATACTGCAGGCTGCGTGCTACTGAATATGCATCTCAATCTTGAGATATAGTAAAAAGCTCCCAAATAGTATAAATGAAGATGAAACATAAGTCATCCCGAATTTTTAGGATTGGGATTATTCTCCAAGTTTTTTGATGTTACAACGCTAGATATGACTTGCCTTAAGACGCAATCATTGTGTCTCTACTGATGGAATACATATTTTTACAGAATCACTCACTCGCTAAATTCGGGATGACTCATGTTTTTGGGTTGGGAGACTATCATTAGAATAGGTTCACTATTTACGTTTTAAAGATAGTTTATCTGTTATTCAATAATTTTAGGTTACTTTTATGCTTAAATGCTTATTTGTTATGAATAAATTATTGATTATCTGTGCAGCTTCGAATACATCTGATGGTGAATTATCTCATATTGCGTTAGATAGACTTTTGACAGCACTTCAATTTTTGAAAAATAATCCCTCCTTTCATATTTTATGTACTGGTGGATTTGGGGAGGCTTTTAATACAAGTGACTATGCTCATGCACAACTTATGCAAAATTTTCTTTTAGAGCATGGAATAGCTCATGAGAGCTTTGTAGAGTTTGTGTTAGGAGAAAATCTTTTGGAAGACATTCAATTAACAAGAAGAGTACTTTCAAGATATTCACCTGAAGTTGTGGCTGTAATTACGTCAGATTATCAAATGGAGAGGGTTCGTTTATCATTTGAACTATATTGTTCGTATCCTAATATGATTTTCATCGAAGCAAAATCTAGTATTTTTGAAGATGAATTAGAACGATTAAAGCGACAAGAATCTCAAGGTGTCAATCGACTTAAAATGATGCTGAGAGCGTCTCAATAAATCACAAAATCCGCTAGTTTTATTCTAAAAACTAGCGGATTTTGTGATTTATGCCTATTATAGCCCTATCTGAGTAAGTGCTGTCTTTGCCATCTGCTCAATTGCTTCTTCAAGGTCATATTCTGGGCCATTTTGCTCAAAATAGTAATTATCGATGTTTTCTTTAAAGATTGGGACAGACCAAGCGTTTTGGATAATTGTTATCTCATAAAAAGCTTTTTTTATAGAAGAAAGCATTTTACTTAAAATAAAGAAATGTCCAACTTCAAACCGATCAAAAAGAATCTCGATATTCAAGCCAAGTCTTGATTGTGTATTTATTTTTTGTGTAATACAATAACTTACTGGAACAAATTGGTACAATTCGAGATACTTTGTATAGAATGTTTTATATTGATTTAATACCTCAACAGAGATATTACTCATTCCTTCTGAAACAAGCTGTGTTGTGATTTGAAGATTTCGCCGGTCAAAAGGCAACGCATTTTTGGATAAATACTTTTCATAATCATTGATGAAAAATCCAACTAACCAGGCATGAAGTATTTCAATTTGGGTGTTCGAATAATGCGTTTTTTCTAAAACCCCATCAATTCCTAAAATAGTATTAATTGTTTGATGGAGTTTTTGTTCATATAGTGCAATAGAATCCATTTTTAACGGTAAGAAAATATTTGCTTATGATATGATAGGTTCATATATCAAATCACAATGATACGGTATGGAAATTTATCCTCCAAATACCCTACCAAAACAAAGCGGTAAAGGAGAAATTAGTTTTTAGCAATATCAAGAAAAGTATCTATCCGAGCTTTTTGCAATAAATGATGTCTAAAATGCTGCTCGTTGAGCCAAAACCATTCGTGGGCATCTAACCAACCAAATGCTGGCTGAAGACATTTATATTCTCCAGTATCTAAAGGAATTCGTTCGGCAAGTATCTTTCCTTCAGCTATGATTTGATCAAGAAGGTCAAGATATTTATGTTGTTCTTGAGCAACAGGTTCTGGACCTTTGAGAGCATCTGGGATTTTTAGTTTGGCTGGAGGAAAACTATTATACTTAAATTGTTTTTCGCCATAAATATTTTTATCTCCGCCGATTTGCCCTTTGCGTTGCTCGAGACAATATGTAACCCTTTTGTAAAAAAAATAGAGTGCTGACATGCACACATGTTCGTACATTTGCCCAATAGACCATTCTTCATCGTTTGGCTTTGTCACAAATTGCTCAGGAGAATATTCTAAAAGGGATTTTTTATAATACTCAACACTTTTTTCGAGTGCTGATTGAATTTCGTTAGCTTGCATAATGATCGTTAAATAAAGGTTTTATTTTAGCAGGAAGTAAATACGCTCAAATGTAGGAATATTCTATTTGAAAAAGATATTCAATTTATCAAATATATGAATGCAAACTTAGGAAAACTCATTATGCTGGTAGGTGTTGTACTGGTGATAGGCGGGGCTGCAATTTACTTTTTAGCAGATAAAATAGATCGTTGGAATTGGTTGGGGAATTTGCCTGGAGATATTCGAATAGAAAAAGAAAATTTTAAGTTATTTGCCCCTATAACAACCTCTATTCTTTTGACAATTATTCTGAACTTATTGATATGGTTATTTAAGAAACTTAGTTGAGGTAAGCAAAAAAGGGATGCTAACAATAGCATCCCTTTTTTGTTATTATTTCTTGTTAAACTTTGCTTTGCCATCTTCTAAGAACTTGATAAACTCTTCAATATTCTCATTATAGGCTCTTGGTTTTACCAGTGTTTTTGAGTCATTATTAGGGTCGACTAGACAATAGTATGGTTGAGCATTTCCGTTGAATCGAGTGATTTCAAAATCAAGATTCTGGTCACCAATTGTAGTTTTTTCCAAACCGTCATCTTTGGATTTATACCATTCTGATTTTGGAAGTTCTGTTTTATCATCCACATATAAGGCCACTAATACATAGTCGTTTTCAATGCGTTTTTTCACTTCTGGATTAGACCATACTGCTGCTTCCATTTTACGACAGTTTACACAGCCGTGACCTGTAAAATCGATAAATAATGGTTTATTGACTTGTTTGGCATAAGCTGCTGCTTCTTTATAGTCAAAGAAACCGTGAAGCCCTAAAGGCAATTTTAGAAATTCATCATATTTTACTTTCTTCGGAAAATTCGGATCAGTATTAGATGATGTCGCTACTGAACTACTTTCTCCACCAATAACAAAATCCTGCGTTTCCATTGGAGGCAACCAGCCTGAAAGAGCCTTGAGTGGTGCTCCAAACATACCCGGAATCATATATACTACAAATGTCAATACGGCAATAGCTAACAAAGTACGAGGTACTGAGACTTTGTCTAATTTACTATCGTGTGGCATTTGGATTTTACCTAATAAATAAAGTCCTATTAATGAGAAAATCACAATCCAAGCTGCAAGGTACACCTCGCGGTCGAGGATATGCCAGTGATAAGTTTGGTCAGCAGTACTTAAAAATTTCAAGGCCAATGCTAATTCAAGGAAGCCTAAAATCACTTTTACTGAGTTCATCCAACCACCCGATTTAGGAAGGTTTTGTAACCAGTTTGGAAAAATGGCAAATAAGGTAAACGGTATAGCAAAAGCTAATCCGAAACCAAACATACCAATAATAGGGCGAAGAATTTGACCTTGTGAACCGAGACTCAAAATCGTACCAGCAACAGGACCTGTACAAGAAAACGATACTAATACCAAAGTGAAAGCCATGAAGAAGATTCCTCCAATACCACCACGGTCTGATTGTGCATCGATTTTATTGACAAATGAAGAAGGAAGAACGATTTCGAACCAACCTAAGAATGATACCCCAAAAACTACAAATACGACAAAAAATAGCATATTTGGAATCCAGTGCGTACTAATGAAGTTAGGTGCTGCTTGTCCAAAAGCATAAGCGATGATTGTTCCGAATAGTACATAGATGGCAATGATAAAAAAGCCATATAAAAGCGCTTTCTGAAGTCCACCTTTTTGCTTTGTGAAATAAGAAACGGTCATTGGAATCAAAGGATACACACAAGGTGTCAAAAGAGCAACAAATCCACCTCCTAGAGCCAATAAGAAAAAGCCCCAAAGTGATGTTTCTTCTGGTTTTTCTTCGTCACTTGCCGTAAGGGCATCGCCTGAAACAGCGCTAGAATCTGACACTACAGAATCTGTAGGCACAACGGCTGCTGAGTCAGCCTTTAACTTGGCTGCTTCTTCTACCGCTTTTAGCGAATCAAGATTAGGTTTTTTATCGTCAGTTTTTTTAGCTGCAGCGCTTTGTGCTTCAATCAAAAATGCTCCTTTGATAGGTACACACATACCTGTTACATCTGAACAAGACTGACTGTCATAGGCACCATCGATATTGATTTTATCTTTTAGAATTTTTACCGTTTGGCGAAACTCTGCTTTACCTTTAAAATAACTGTATTCACCATTCCAGATTTCCTTATCGAATTTTCTAGAAGGATTAATCGCTTTTAGACTACCTACTGTTTCATAAGAATCGTTTGGCGTAAACTTGATCGTTGTTACGGTAGGTCCTAAGTCTGGATCAAAGTCGGAAGAATAGAGATACCAGTCTTTTTGGATAGAAACAGTGAAAATAACGTCGACAGTTTCGCCTACTTCTGGGTTGGGCTTTGACAAAGACCAAGTCCATTTGGCAGGATTAACTTTCTGAGCGAAGCTGATTGTTGAAAGGGTTAATAACAACAAAATACTTGATAGTAACTTCTTCATGATTGGGGTTTAAGATATTCTTAGTTTGTAAAGCATTAACGAAAGTATTCCTATGTTAGTTTCTTTCCCTAGTAAACATTGTTGGTAGATGAAATTAAAATCAGAAGAAATGTTAGTGGCTTTAAATAAAAGTAAACGACTAACTTCTAGGACAGACTGTAAGGTGTTATCGTTGCTTTAGGGTAAATTATTACTGAATTCTGATTGGTACCACCACTTCGACTTTGTCCCAGCGAAGCAACATATCTGCACCATTACCTTGTTCGTTAAAATCGATATAGAATTTTTCAACAGAGTCCGATTTATTAATGGCTGCAGCAGGTGCATGAAGAATGTCTCTTGTAGGGTCATAAGATAATCCCCATTGTCCTACTTCTTCATTAATAATAATTGTCCAAACGTCTTTTTCTGGAATCGTAAACAAGGTATAACTTCCAGCTTTGAGAGGCTTGCCCGAGATAAGGACATCTTTGTTGAAAGTAATAACTGTAGCTTCGTTGGCACCAGTGCGCCACCATTTGCCGTAAGGAACAAGCGCTTTGGAATTTTGAGGACCAAAAATAAGGCGTCCTTTTTTGGCTGGTTGGCAGTAGTCGACATTGATTTCTAAACCATTATGTGAAAAGTCTGCAGTGTCGGATGGACTGAAAGATTTGGTATAGAAACGCATTCCGACGAAACCGATAGCGAGTAACGCAAGAAGTACTAAGACTATGCGAAGTAGTTTAATCATTGAGAAAGATTGTGCCATTATTAAAGAATGATAGTCTATTGAATAAGGTATTGAGCAGCGCAAATACAGTTCGCAAGATAACATATTTTATGACACATCACAAAAGAATAGCTTTTCACAAAAGTGAAAAGCTATTCAAGTTTTTACCAGAGACTTTCCATATCGCGGTCTCTTTTCACAATACACCTTTCGTTTTGTAAAAGGTATAGATTTTGGTCAATATCGATACTTGTTTTAGCATCATCTAATAAGCCTTTATAGGCATTTTTAATTTCCTTTCTTCTGATTGCTTCCAAAAATCGTCGGATGTCATCATCAGATTCAAGAATCAAGCCTGGAACCTCCGTAGGTTTGCCATCTTCATCTTTGGCAACCATCGTAAAATAGGAAGTATTAGTATGTTTTACTTCTTGTGATTTGATATTTTCGGCAATGACTCTAATACCAATAATCAACGACGAACGTCCTACGTAGTTAATAGAGGCATGTAATGAAACCAACTCACCCACTTCAACTGGTTTTTTGAATTCCACGTTGTCGACCGAAACCGTGACAACATAGGTCCCTGCGTGCTTGGCTGCACAGGCATAAGCCACTTTGTCCATCAATGACAATAAAATTCCTCCGTGGATTTTCCCCCCAAAGTTCGCGTACGAAGGAATCATTAATTCGGTAATTGTTGTTCTTGAAGAGTTAACAGATTTTGCGTTTTCCATGAATTTCGTGGTTGAGCTTGAGTGATGAACGACCTCTTTGACAGTTTTGTTTGAACCACCTTATATTGTAAAAGGTTGTATAATCAAATACCTCCCTTAGAATCGTTGCTCAGGGACTACAAGCTGAAAGCTAAGTACATAATTTTTTTAAGTCCACAAACTTAGTAGATTTTATGTCAAAACAATTAGGCTTAATTGAAAATAGACACGTATATTTGCGTAAAAATAGAAATTTTCCAAGAAAATGAGTATAAAACCTTGAATATCTTGGTTTTGAACAGCTTATGATAGAAATTATTACAGAATGACTCCTGCAACTCTCTTTTGGTTTATACTACTGACTCCACTAGCAGGATTTGCTATCTCGTTGGGACTTGGCAAGAGTCGCAAAGATATTGTTGGGTGGATTACCTCGGGGCTGTCAGTATTAAACCTTTTGCTTACTATAGGGCTTAGTAGGAGTGTGGCTTTGCCAACCAACCTACGTGTCGAATGGTTTAAGATAGGACAAATAGATTTTGTGTTTGGATTCCTATTCGACTCAAAAGCATTGATGATGCTTTTGTTGGTCAATTTCATTGCCTTCTTAGTGCAAATTTTCTCTATGGAATACATGGAGAATGACCCTGCCAAACATCGTTATTTTGCTTTTCTCCAATTATTTGTTTTCTCAATGCTGGGTATTATCCTGACCGACAATTTGTTGGGGATATATGCTTTTTGGGAATTGGTTGGATTGAGCTCATATCTTTTGATTGGGTTTTGGTATCAAAAAACATCTGCAACACAAGCTGCCAAAAAAGCCTTTTTAGTGAATCGTGTGGGAGATTTGGGCTTCTTGCTCGGTATTTTTATGGTATATCACTATTGGGGAAGTTTGAGTTTTGCGGTATTAGGACAAACTCCTGCTAACTTGACTCCTGAAGTAGCTAAGATAACAGGCTTGCTTTTGTTTTGTGGTTGTGTGGGTAAATCAGCGCAGTTTCCGTTGCATACTTGGCTTCCTGATGCGATGGAAGGACCTACGCCAGTATCAGCATTGATTCACGCAGCGACGATGGTGGCTGCTGGGATTTTCCTATTGGCACGCGTACAACCTGTTTTTACTGATGTAGCGTTTATGGTAATAGCAGGAATTGGTTGTACAACTATGTTGCTAGGGTCGATATATGCGATTTTTCAAACTGATATAAAAAAGACCTTGGCGTATTCGACTATCTCTCAGTTGGGATTGATGTTGATTGGTTTGGGTACTGCTACGTCTTTATTTCATTTACTAACCCATGCGTTTTTCAAAGCTGGTTTGTTCTTAGCTGCTGGGTCGGTAATTCACGCTCTTCATCATGCTTCGCACCATCATGATTTTGATGCTCAGGATATGCGATTAATGGGAGGTTTGAGAAAAAAACTTCCTGTAACGTTTATCACTTTTATCATCTTTGCCGCTTCGTTGGCTGGTTTGCCATTGTTTTCAGGTTTTTTGTCTAAAGATGCTATTCTCGCCAATTTATTTCATTTGGCAGAAATGAACAGTTACTTCAAAATCATTGGTATTTTTACTTTTGTAGGAATCGTGATGACGGCCTTTTATATGTTCAGACAAGTATGGCAAGTATTTATGGGCGAATTTCGTGCAGAAAATGTGCCTTTTGAGCATATTCATGAGGGGTCTTTCAAAATAACGTGGCCTTTGATTTTACTAGCCATATTATCATTGGGAATTGTGTTTGCGATGAATCCATTTCATGCTGACCATGCTTGGTTTTGGCACTTTATAGATAATGGCTTTCATTTACCAACTTCTTCGTGGATTGGCTATGCCTCTGTAGCAAGTGCTGGTTTGGGAATTGTTTTAGGATACTTGACTCGAAATAGAACTTTTGATATTCAGGTACCAACTTTTGATAATTTGTATCACTGGCTTTTTGTAAAAACTACGATGTTATTGGCAAGGTTTTTTCAATATGCCGATACCAACTGGGTTGATGGATGGGTAAACCAGCTGGCTTTTGCTCAAAAAACAATCGCTCGTGCTGTGTCTTGGGTCGATACCAAAATTGTTGATGGTGGTGTTGGATTTGTAGTTCGTTGGATTGGAATCATTGGTAAAATGACACGAGCAGTACAAAATGGTAAAGTGCAACTCTATGTATTTGCAGCATTAATGGGATTATTAGGCTTAATATTTTTCTTTATATATTAATTCAATTCGTCGATAGCAACGAATCGTTGAGGCGAGGAAAAAACAGTTACGATGTCAGTACTTTCATTACTTATATTTTTACCCATTGCTTTTTCAGTAGTAATTCTGTTATTACCTGAAAATCTCAAAGGATATTTCAAATGGATTACCGTTGGCGTAACTGCCGTGGAATTTCTTTTGAGTATATGGGTTTATCTACAATTTGACCAACATACAGAAGGGTTTCAATTTTTAGTACAAAAAGACTGGATTACCCTGCCGTTGGGAAGTTTGGGTGTGGCCTCGATTGATTACTTGATTGGGGTTGATGGTATTAGTATGCCCATGATTTTGCTGACGGGATTGGTAATGTTTATCGGCTCAATTTCGTCTTTTGAGATTGGACAAAAAGAAAAAGCGTATTACGCCCTCTATTTGCTTTTGACTGGCTCGGTAATAGGCTGTTTTGTCGCCTTGGATATGTTCCTATTCTACCTATTTTTTGAGTTTATGTTGTTACCAATGTATTTCTTGATAGGTATTTGGGGTGGACCTCGCAAAGAATATGCTTCTATCAAATTCTTTATTTACACCTTGGTAGGCTCATTATTTATTTTGGTAGTCATGATTGGTTTGTATTTATCAGCAATCGATCCAGTTGAGACGGCCTTACAAACGGGTTTGATTAGTGAGTTGGAGCAAGTGACACCAAATTTGATTTCTGAGATTCAGCGTTTGTTAGCAGAGGGACGTCTTCCATCCGAACAATTGGTACATACTTTTGACTTAAGGTTTTTGCCTGACCCGAATAATTTCTTGCCAGAATCATGGTTGCATGTTTTCTCAAATATTAGCATTGCAGGAATGGGCTTGCGCAACTGGGCTTTTATATTTCTTTTAATTGGTTTTGGGATAAAATTACCTGCCGTACCCGTACATACATGGTTGCCTGATGCCCACGTAGAAGCGCCAACGCCTGTGTCGGTAGTGCTAGCAGGTATTCTGTTGAAAATCGGTGGATATGGGCTTTTACGAATTGCCTATCCTATTTTTCCTGAGGCTGGCAGTGAACTAGCTTTTGTCATAGCGATTGTAGGAGTTGTGTCTATTTTGTATGGAGCTTATAATGCTTTGGCGATGAATGACCTCAAAAAACTCATTGCATACTCGTCGGTTTCGCACATGGGCTTTGTATTATTAGGAATAGCCTCACTGACAAGCGAAGGAATTAATGGTGCTGTATTCCAGATGTTTTCGCATGGCATTCTTTCGGCTATGTTGTTTGTGCTAGTAGGGGTTTTGTACAGTCGCACACACGATCGTCGTATCAATAGCTATCAAGGATTGGCCTCTAAAATGCCAGTTTACACAGCTCTTACAGCTGTAGCGTTTTTTGCTTCGTTGGGCTTACCAGCATTCTCTGGTTTTATTGGTGAGTTTTTTACCTTGATAGGAGGCTTTAATAGTTTATATTTCCCAAAATGGGTTACTGGACTTGGTGTATTAGGATTAGTTTTGGGAGCTGGATATTTCCTTTGGACATTACAGAGAATGTTTTTTGGAAAATTTTGGTCAAGATATGAAGAGTCTGTATTGTCAGATTTGAATACAAGAGAAAAGCTTATGCTTTTCCCTTTGGCGATTTTAGCTTTAATTTTGGGGATATTCCCTAACTTGGTTTTTGATGTGTCAAACCAAGCTGTAAATGAGTTGATAAAGCTTTTTGTATAGTATTTAATCATCTTATACAAAAACCTAGAATGGCATTATGATCGTGGCTAAGACATTATCATCTTCGTTGGTGATTGAAAAAGAAGCTTTACTGCCATAATGCAATTCAAGACGTTTTCGTAGGTTATCCAAACCAATACCATTAGCACTTGTTTTAGGTTGTGGATTATATTGCCCCGTATTACGAACTTTGATGATTACATCGTGACCAAGGGTGTTAATATCTATTTGAATAAGACCTCCGTTTTTGGTTTTGGCTATACCATGCTTAACCGCATTTTCGATAAGTGTATTCAAAGACATCGAAATGATTAGAATGTCATCAATATTTTCTTGAACATGAAATTCATAGCGAAGACGGTTATCAAAACGAACTTTTTCGAGTGCTAAATAATCTTGGGCTAATTTAATCTCTTCACTAAGCATCGCTTTTTGTTGGTCTCCAAGGTTGAGCGACAGACGAAGTAAATCAGAAAGTTGCATAATAGCATCACGAGCCTGACGGCTATCGCTGATAGTAAGCGCTTTAATGCTATTGAGTGCGTTGAACAAAAAGTGAGGATTAAGTTGTTTTTTGAGGTTTTCAAGTTCAACGACTTTGAGCATTTTCTCGGCAGCCAAAATTCTTTGTCTGCGACTTTCGTGAACTTGCACAAATCGATAAAGATGATAAAATAGAAACCACGGAATCACAAGCCAGATATTATCAAAAACAAAGAAGATACAATCCATAGCATCGATTTCTCCATGTAAGTATCTACTGCGATTAAAAAAGATAAAATCGGTTAGGGCAAAACAAGTTCCAATCGTCAAACTTCCAAGAAGGGGAAAGACGATAAACTGACGTGAGGTAAAATTTTCGGGGTCATAACTTTCATGAATGTAGTTGTAAAGATGACTAATACCCATTCCTAATATCATATAGGTACAAACATAGATTAGTCTATACATGGGAGTTTCGTCGGCTAGTCCACTATACTTCAGCGAGGTAAGTGTGATAAAAGACCAACTCATAATCTGTATTATCCAATAAAATGCGTTTCTCTTCATGGTTATCAATTAGCTCTGATGAGTAAATATAAACAAAAACAAACAAAGGCGGAAATTTGATTTTCTGTGTAGAATTAAGATGACAAACATTTTGGACTTAAAACAGCAGCTTTTACAAATCCTGAACAGCTTTGGTGTTATTACACCCGAAGCGTTTTTGGCAGGTGTTTTTGTTGTATTTATTATTGCTGATTTAGTTGTAACCAAACAGTCCTCAAAACTTGTTGCTTCTACAGTCTCAACTTCAAATTTTACCGTAGCAGGCATAATCGTTTTATTAATTAATTTGTATCAAGTAATAGACCAATTTGCGACTATTAATGATACTTTTTTATTTGATAAAATGCTTTTTATTGATGCCAAAGCTATTTTCTTTAAAGCATTGATAAGTATTTCAGGAATCTTGATGCTTTTGCACATACATATCAATAAGTATCAATTTCCCAACGAGTTTTATGCTATTGCTATAGCTATGATTATCGCTTTACAATTGATGACCATGTCTGTCAATTTGCTGATGATTTATCTAGCGATAGAAATGGTATCCCTACTTTCTTATATCTTGACAACCATCAATAAAGATAAAGTTGGTGCAGAAGGCGGTATCAAATATCTTATTTTTGGCGCTACCTCTTCAGCGATTATGTTGTACGGAATGTCATTATTGTATGGCATGACGGGAACGTTGTCTATTACTTCACCTGATTTTAGTAGAGGTCTCACACAAGTAGACGAATTGGCTACCACCGTGGCAGTTGTGATGACTATCTCAGGATTTTTGTTTAAGCTTTCAGCTACTCCTTTTCATATTTGGACGCCAGATACCTATCAGGCTGCTCCAATGCCGATAGTTGCCTTTTTTTCGGTCGCTCCCAAAGTGGCTACGATGTTGGTGGCGTTACGATTTTATATGGCAGTTCCCAACGACCTACGACTCGTTACAGGTGTGATAGCTTTGGCTACGATTACGTTTGGTAATTTTTCGGCGCTATGGCAAAACAAAGCCAAGCGATTATTGGCCTATTCTACCATTGCCCATTCAGGTTTTTTGTTGATAGGCTTGATGGCGTTATCTGAGCTCAGTGTTAAAAGTTTAGTGTTTTATTTGGTAACGTATCTCTTTGCCAACTTCGCAGCATTTTACTTGGTTGATTTATTAGCGATTTATCTAGGAACAAAGAACGATTTTGAGATAGTGCAAATTAAGGGTTTAGGTCGAAAAAATCCTGCACTTGGTGTATTATTATTAATTACGTTGGTATCTCTTGCTGGACTTCCTCCAACGGCAGGTTTCTTCGCTAAATTTAATATCTTTTCAGCACTTTGGGAAGCTTATCAAACAGCAGATACGCAAAAGCATATTCTTTTGCTTTTATTTATTTTTGGATTATTTAACACTGCAATTTCTTTGTTTTTTTATCTTAAAATACCCTTTTATTTATTTTTCAAAAACGCTGAAACCGAGTTTGATACATCTCTTTCTACAACTCAATATATATTAGCAAGCGCTCTATGTTTGCCTTTGTTAGGATTCTTCTTTAAGGCAGATTGGTTGATGAATCTGATTGCTTTGTTGTAGAAAGTTTATTAGTTTAGAGGATAGCAACTACAGTAGGCAACCCGAATAAAGGTATATTATGTCTTGAAACGACCTATCGTTAAACGCTAACTTAGCATAACAATCTTAATCTATTATTATGACTGCGACTATATCGACTACTCCTCCTGTACGTACTTTTCTTGGAGATACTTTTGAATTAACTAACGTAGAAAGCGTAAAGCCATTTTATGATAATTTGGTAGAACGTCCCATTGATACACTTGAAGAATTTAGAAAATTCTTGAAAGATCGCTCTGAGCTAGAAAGTTATCTTTCAGAAAACTTTGCTTGGCGCTATATCAAAATGACTTGCGATACTACTGATAAAGAAGTAAAAGCACATTTTGATCAGTTCGTGACCGAAATCCAACCCGAGCTGGCAAATTATGATGATACGCTTAATAAAAAGACGCTAGAAAGTCCTTTTTTAGATATTTTGACATCTGAAGGAGACGACGCTGAAGCATTTAATATTACTTTTAGAGGAATCAAAAAAGCTACTGAAATATTCAGAACTGAGAATATTAGCCTTTTTACAGAAGTCCAAAACCTCTCTAGCGAATACCAAGGCACAGTGGGTGTAATGACTGTTGAGATAGATGGTCAGACTAAAACTTTGCAACAAGCGGGTGTATTTTTGGAAAATGCTGACAGAGCTATTCGTGAAATGGCTTATCGCAAAATCCAAGAACGTCGTATTCAAGATCGTGACAAATTGGATGAAGTTTTCAATAAACTTAAAACCGTTCGTCATCAGATTGCACTGAATGCGGGTTTTGAAAACTTCCGCGATTATTCTTTTGCTTCATTAAAGCGCTTTGACTACACTCCAAAAGAATGCTTCGATTTTCATGAAGCTGTAGCAGAAACAGTTGTGCCAATCTTGAATCAATTGGCAGAGGAACGCAAAGCAACGCTAGGATTAGATTCATTACGTCCTTGGGACAAAGGTGTCGACGTAAAAGGACGTCCAGCTTTGCATCCGTTCAATGGAGGTGAAGATTTGCTTAATAAAACTATCGATTGCTTTAATCTTCTCGATCCATTCTTAGGTGAATGTTTGACCTTGATGAAACAAATGGGTCGCTTAGATTTGGAATCAAGAGTTGGTAAAGCACCAGGAGGATACAATTATCCTTTAGAAGAAACGGGTTTCCCATTTATTTTCATGAACGCTTCATCGTTGATGCGCGATGTGATTACCTTGTTACATGAGGGTGGACATGCCGTTCATTCGATTGTAACTAAAGATTTAGCCCTAAATACCTTCCGTAATTTTCCGTCAGAGGTAGCAGAGTTAGCCTCGATGTCGATGGAGTTGATTACGATGGATTACTGGCATGTGTATTTTGATAATGAGGAAGAATTGCGTCGTGCAAAGATTCAACATTTAGAGGATATTTTGAGTACTTTGCCGTGGGTAGCTACTGTGGATAAATTCCAACATTGGATT
Source organism: Cellulophaga sp. BC115SP (assembly GCF_009905545.1). GTDB lineage: Bacteria > Bacteroidota > Bacteroidia > Cytophagales > Spirosomataceae > Flectobacillus > Flectobacillus rivi. The sequence continues at coordinate 14,236 of NZ_JAAALB010000003.1, forward strand.
TATGAAAATCCAACTCATACCACAGAAGAGCGTACACAAGCATGGCTTCGTATTTATGAACAGTTTGCAGATTCGATTACAGACTGGTCTGGTTTGGAAACCTTCAAATCGAGTATGTGGCATCGTCAATTACATATATTCGAATTGCCTTTCTATTATATCGAATATGGTATTGCGCAGCTGGGTGCTATCGGCGTGTGGAAAAACTACAAAGAAAATCCACAAAAAGGTTTAGAAGGCTACTTGAATGCGTTGAAGCTGGGATATACTAAACCAATGGCATCGGTCTACAATGCGGCAAATATTCCATTTGATTTTTCAAAAGAGCATATTGCTTCATTGATGACATTTTTGCAAGGTGAATTAAATGCACTAAAAAACTAAAAAATACTAAATGTCATAAAACAAAAATCCCATCTAGACTTGGTCTGGATGGGATTTTTTATGATTTGGAATCAAGGCAAACTACACTTTGATTTCAACGTCAACACCTGAAGGCAATTCTAATTTCATCAAAGCATCAACTGTTTTTGGAGATGATGAGTAGATGTCGATTAGACGCTTGTAAGTACACAATTGGAATTGCTCACGAGCTTTTTTGTTAACGTGTGGTGAACGCAAAACTGTGAATTTTTCCACTTTTGTAGGCAAAGGAATAGGACCTGAAACAACAGCACCTGTAGCCTTAACAGCCTTCACGATTTTCTCAGCCGATTTGTCCACTAAAGTGTGGTCAAAAGACTTCAATTTGATTCTGATTTTTTGATTCATCTGAATTGGTACGTTTGGTAAAACCAAAGCCGAAAGTACCATTTGCTTCGGATTTGGGACTGCAAAATTACTGATTTACAAGTTATTGAGCAAATGCTATTCTAGATATTTTTATAAAGCAAAATGATTTGTAGCTTAATGATATAACTATTGATGTTCAATAAGTAAACCATCTGTAGAAATTCCAATCTTTTGTAGAATTTCCAAGAACTCATTTTGTAAGGGTGCTTCAATCAACAATGGTTCATTTGTAATAGGATGAACTATCTCCAACGAAGCTGCATGAAGAAGCATAGTATTCAGTCCAAAATGCTGCTCAAACATCTTATTATGTTTACATTCTCCATGAGTTTTGTCACCAATAAGATAATGGCGTAATTGTGCAAAATGCCTTCTTATTTGGTGCATTCGACCTGTTTCAGGATATATTTCTGCCAACGAATATCGAGACGTTGGATAGCGACTCACTTCTATCGGTAACTCAATTTGCTGCAAACATTTAAATCGAGTAAGCGCATCTTGCATATCTCCATTGTCTTTAGCCAAAGGTCTGTCAGTAAAGCCTTCTTCTGGTAAATATCCTCTTACTAAAGCCCAATATTTTTTGCGAGTAGTATGTTGTTCAAACTGCTGTTTGACAAGTTTATCTACCTCTTTATTCAAGGCAAATAATAGTACTCCACCAGTTTTACGGTCAATTCGGTGACATGGACTTACCCAAACACCCAGTTGGTCTCGAAGTAGCTGTAAAGCAAATACAGTTTCTTCAGCAGCAATAGGCGAGCGGTGTACCAACAAATTATGAGGTTTGTTGATGGCTACAAGATATTCGTCTTGATAAAGAATGGGGAGCGTCATTGGAGTAGGGGATAAATAAAACCGCCCCCACGACAAGTCGAGGAGGCGGTAGCTTATATACAACTAGCAAGCTAGTGTGTTATTACAAACCTTTAGCTTTTTTCACTACTTCGTCAGCAATGTTTTGCGGAACGAATTCATAGTGAGAGAAAGTCAAGTTAGCTGTAGCACGACCAGAAGACATTGTACGAAGGTCAGTTACATAACCGAACAATTCAGACAATGGAATATCTGCTTTCAAGATTACAGCACCTTGTTTTGAGTCCATACCTTTCATCATACCACGACGACGGTTCATGTCACCTGTGATAGGACCAGTATATTCGTCAGGAGTTACTACTTCAACAGCCATGATAGGCTCCATCAATTTAGCACCTGCTGCTTTTGCTGCTTCTTTGTAACCCATACGAGCTGCCAATTCGAATGACAATGCATCTGAATCGACATCGTGGAATGAACCGTGGAACAAACGAACACGCATTGAGTCCATTGGGTATCCAGCTAAAGCACCATTTTTCATAGCACCTTCGAAACCTTTTTGGATAGCAGGGATAAATTCTTTTGGAATCACACCACCAACGATACCGTTAACGAATTCCAAACCTTCTTTACCATCTTCTCTTGGTCCCATTTCGAATACGATGTCGGCAAACTTACCTTTACCACCCGATTGTTTCTTGTAAACTTCACGGTGTTCAGTAGTTTTAGTCAACGATTCTTTGTAAGCTACCTGAGGAGCACCTTGGTTTACTTCCACTTTGAATTCACGACGCATACGGTCGATGATGATTTCAAGGTGAAGTTCACCCATACCTTTGATGATAGTTTGACCAGTTTCTTCGTTAGATTCAACTTGCAAAGTAGGGTCTTCTTCGATCAATTTACCAATAGCTTTCGAGAAGTTGTCTTGGTCAGCTGATTTCTTAGGCTCGATAGCATAACCGATAACTGGATCAGGGAATACCATTGATTCAAGAACGATAGGGTTTTTCTCATCAGAAAGGGTATCACCAGTTTTGATGTCTTTGAAACCTACTACCGCAGCAATATCACCAGCCTCTAAGCGCTCGATTGAGTTTTGCTTGTTAGCGTGCATTTGGAAGATACGAGAGATACGCTCTTTGTTTCCAGAACGGTTGTTCAAGATATAAGAACCAGCCTCTAACACACCTGAGTAAGCACGAACAAAACACAAACGACCTACATAAGGGTCAGTTGCGATTTTAAATGCTAAAGCAGAGAATGGCTCAGAAGTAGATGGTTTACGGATGATCTCAGCATCAGTACGAGGGTCAGTACCTTTGATAGATTCTTTATCTAATGGAGAAGGAAGAATCGCCATTACATAATCCAACATTGTTTGAACACCTTTGTTTTTGAAAGATGAACCACACAACATAGGAACGATTTTCATTGAGATAGTAGCTTCACGAAGAGCAGCCAAAATTTCATCTTCAGAGATAGATTCTGGATCTTCGAAATATTTCTCCATCAATGACTCGTCAAATTCAGCTACAGCTTCCAATAATTTCTCACGGTATTCAGTAGCTTCTTCCAACATATCTTCAGGAATAGGTACTACTTCGAAAGTCATACCTTTATCGTGCTCATTCCATTTGATACCACGGAAGTTTACCAAGTCAACTACACCTTCAAATTTATCTTCAGCACCGATAGGCAATTGAAGAGGTACAGCGTAGCTACCCAACATTTCCTTCACTTGACGACATACATTCAAGAAGTCAGCACCTGAACGGTCCATTTTGTTAACAAAACCTAAACGAGGTACGTTATAGTTGTTAGCCAAACGCCAGTTAGTTTCAGATTGAGGCTCAACACCATCAACAGCACTGAACAAGAATACAAGACCATCCAATACACGCAAAGAACGGTTTACCTCTACAGTAAAGTCAACGTGACCTGGAGTATCGATAATGTTGATATGGTATTTCTCATCTCTATAGTTCCAGTTTACAGTAGTAGCCGCTGAAGTAATAGTAATACCACGCTCTTGCTCTTGCTCCATCCAGTCCATAGTCGCAGCACCGTCGTGTACCTCACCGATTTTGTGGCTTACACCAGCATAATACAAGATACGCTCAGTAGTAGTAGTCTTACCAGCGTCAATGTGGGCCGCGATACCAATGTTTCTTGTGTATTTTAAATCCCTTGCCATTTTAAATGTTGATTATTTAGTTTTTTTTAGTTCTTCTTTAGTTGGTTAGTTCTTGGCGCAAATTTCTAATTATCAATTATTAATGAATTTGACATGACTAACCATCTTAAAATCAGGGTGCAAAATTACTGAATCTTAGCGAAATACAAAAATTATCACGATAAGTTTTCATTAATAAAGTCAACAAAAGTGATTTTGGATTAAACCAAGAATATTTCCAATAACAAAAAACGCTTGTCGCAACTGCAACAAGCGTTTTTGTATCACCTAACCACTAAATATATTTTTACACAAAAAATTGTATTTTTTATGTCTATTGAATACTTGCTTTAAATTTTGACCACGACAATTGAGCTTGTTCTCCTTCGGCATTGTTTGCCATAATAATGATTTCGCCCTCAATTTCATCATCTGTCAATTTGATGATGTTAACACGTCCTACTCCATTTAGCAAACCTTCCGAATTGGGAAGAGACGCTTGATAAAAATTGTTGATGTCACGATACTGACTAAAATCTTTTACAATGTTTCCTACATTTTTTTGTGTACCATTTCCAGGGATAAAAAAAGTAGATGGTTTATCCACATTGTAAAGTCTTACATAAACAGATTCAGAAGTACTGTCGTCGGTGGCCATAATCGTGATACTATTTCCACCTCTTTCTATTAATTTTTTGACAACTACTTTGGACGTTTTGAAAGAATGCTCTCGATTCTCTTCGAAACTAATATTTCCTTTGAAAAACCCTTGTTTGTTCTGATTAAAATCTGCAACCCCGTGACTGAATGATATTAAACTAGCAACGAAGCAAAGCAGGATTCCTAATAGCACCATTGGGTTTCGGAAGAAACGCCTTGTTCTAATTTTCATGAACTTGTATCGTTAAGTGTACTTGTAAGAGTACTTTAACTGTTAGAAATAACTTGAAACACTAATTGGCAAATATTTTGCTAATAGCATTGTTGTATTTTTTTTATCTAAGCAACAACAAAAATAGAATACTCTAATTACTTTATCAATAGCATATCCAATACTTTATTGTTAAAGTTATTAAACGGTTGTTTGTATGACTTTGCCAAACAGTCGTTCAATAACCGACTTGCCTATCTTATTGACGCACGAATGGGGCTGAAAGTTACAGATAAAAACGGAAAAACTTTTTAAATACGCTTAAAAGCTTGTTTTAGAGGTTTTTGAAAGAAGAGGTTTTGTCAACTAATACGTTTGGTTGAATCAAATATACGCTAAATAATAAGAGAATATTAATGAGAAAAATCATTTTTTTGAAAGGTCTAAAGAAATACTCAATACAAAATTAATAGATACAAAGCTTTAAGCTTAGGGTGATTCAAGAATACTCGTTTGGCTTTAATAAGGACTTTGTATTAAATCTCGAGAGTTGGATTTTTCGAACTAATCACAATAAAAAAAGTGTTTTCATATTGGGCTACTTGTTTACCAATCGGGGTACAATAAAGCATATTTTTAAAAGTGGCCCGCTTAAATGAAAATTGCTTTGTGAGTTTTGAAAAAACAAGAAATTAACCTTTGTGAAAATATCCGTGAGACAACTATTATCTTTGGCGTACTTTTCCTGAAAATCTTATTAAGATGACAGGTCGATGAATTATAGCAATAACGTCTAACAGTACCAAAGACAATCACCTTGTAAGGGTGTTTGAAAGATTTTACAAGTTTTTTGTGATTAAACGACGATTTTCAAAACTGTTAGGTCAAAAACTAGTTTAATAAAATGGAGTTATTTACTAAATCTCCCGTTAAGGAAGCACAACGTGCGTCAGGTTCAGAGGCTGAGTCTATTGGGCTAGAAGCACGCAAAAAAATGAAGAAAATGAAGTCTTTTCAAATACCAGAACTCTATAAGAGTAGTATCATTGGAGGAATCAAGGAAAAACGTCGCCAAAAGGACAAGCTAAAGAAGGACTTTACGCCAACATTGCTTGATTTTGGTACTGTACGTTTCTTGATTTCAAGACATTTTGGATTTTGCTATGGTGTTGAAAATGCGGTAGAGATAGCGTATAAAACCATCGATGAGAATCCCAACAAACGAATTTTCTTGCTTTCTGAGATGATTCATAATCCCGATGTAAATGCAGATTTGCTGAGTCGTGGAGTACAGTTTATCATGAATACTTCGGGTGATCAACTGATCGAATGGGAATCTCTTACCAGCGATGATGTTGTCATTGTGCCTGCTTTTGGGACAACTTTGGAGATACAACAAAAACTCTCAGATATCGGTATTAATGCCTATCAGTATGATACAACTTGCCCATTTGTCGAAAAGGTGTGGAATCGTGCATCTGCTATTGGACAAAAGGATTATACCATTGTCGTACATGGCAAACCTTCGCATGAAGAAACTCGTGCGACTTTTTCGCATGCCAAACAAAACGCTCCAACAATCGTGGTGAAGGACATGAAGCAAACGGTTGAGCTGGCAAAATATATCACAGGAGAAAAACCTCAAGCAGATTTTTATACAGAATTTAAGGGGCAATACTCTGAAAATTTTGATATTGAGAAAGATTTACGTCGTATAGGTGTCGTAAATCAAACAACGATGTTGGCTTCTGATACACAAGCAATTGCTGACTATCTTAAGAATGTCATGCGTGAAAAATATCACGTTGATGGGCTTGATATTACTTCTTATTTTGCAGATACTCGTGATACTCTTTGTTATGCTACCAACGATAATCAAAGTGCTACGTATGGGTTATTAGAAAAAGAAGCCGATTTGGTAATTGTTGCAGGTGGTTACAACTCTTCAAATACTTCACATTTAGTAGAGCTTTGTGAACAAAAACTACCGACTTATTTTATTTCTTCAGCAGATAAAATTTTATCAGAAAATCTAATTAGTCATTTTGATTTACATACTAAAAATGAAAAAGTGACAGAGAGTTTTCTGCCCCATAAAGATATTACCACAATAATGCTAACCTGCGGTGCGTCATGTCCCGATGCAGTTGTGGAGGCAATTCTTCTTCGATTACTCTCTTTTTTCCCTAATACCAAAAATGTAGACGAGGTAGTGACTCAACTTTAGCGTTACTATAGGTTTATTATCCATGCATTAGGGAAAATTATCCTTTGATACCCCAATAGATTGCTGTAGTTTTGTGGTCGAATTATCCTAAAAGTCCCATGATAAGAAATAGGACTTTTAGGGTATTCGTTCCTTGAATTGATTTAGAAACCAGACTTTAATTTGACTTTTATCGGGTTCGAAAAAGTAAAGGTCTTGTAAACTGTTATATCATTAGATGAGTGCAAAATATTTTCATTTGACTGTAAAGGAGGTTATTGAAGAAACTCCAGATACAAAGACTTTTTCTTTTTGGCATCCTATCCATCAAGCTGTCAGTTACAAGGCTGGACAGTTTTTGACTTTAATTCCAGAAATTGATGGTAAAAAAGTACGTCGTAGTTATTCAATGTCTAGTTCGCCTAACAAGGATGCTTCGATTGCTATAACTATTAAACGTGTTCCGGGAGGACTGGTATCAAATTACCTTTGTGACAATCTTAAGGTAGGCGATGCGCTCGAAATGATGGAACCAATGGGACATTTTGTAATCGAACCAAATCCAACTAAGTCGCGAGTAATCGTTTTATTTGGTGGTGGTTCAGGTATTACGCCATTAATGTCAATTGCCAAATCAGTTTTGCCAGTAGAAACTGATACCAAAGTGTATTTAGTCTATGGTTCAAGAAATGAAGAGAATATCATTTTCAAGAAACAATTAGAAGAACTAGAAAAAACTTATCAAGGTCGTTTTAGAGTATTACATGTGCTAAGTCAACCTTCTTATACATGGACAGGTTACAAAACTCGTATCAACCAAGCGTCGGCGGTAACTTTCTTAAAACAAGATTTTGGGTTGGATATTGGTAAAGCCGAATATTACTTGTGTGGACCAGAAGGTATGATGGAGCAGGTAGAAAATGCCATTAGAATTTTTGGAGTAAGCGATGCCCAAATCCACAAAGAACATTTCTTCAGTGCACATGATACCGCTGCCAACGAAGCAGATGAAGAAGAGGGCGGTAGCTTAAAAGAGCAAATGGTTACCATTCAATACGAAGGAGAAGATTATCAAGTATTAGTAAAACCACACGAAACAATCCTTGAAGCGGCACTTCGCGAAGATATAGATTTACCATATTCATGTCAGGCAGGTATGTGTACTGCATGTATGGGCAAATGTTTGAGCGGAAAAGTTCAAATGGACGAAGAAGACGGTTTGACAGATAATGAAATCAAACAAGGCTATATTTTGACCTGTGTAGCGCACCCAGCTACATCAGGCGTAGTCATTGAAATAGAATAAATACTCCACAATAGTTATCCACAAGTTTTCGAAATTGTGGATAACTATTGTTTATAAGTAACAAAACACATCAAAGTATCTGATATTACAGTATTTATACCTAATGAGGAACTATTTTAAATAGGGCTTTGTATGGCAATTATAACTAAAGTTATTCGCTTACCGAAAAGCATTAGTAGTTTTCCAAAATAGCTTGTAGCTTTGGTTGGTAATATCAAAAACGAGAGTCTTTTCAGTAATTCATAAAATATTTTGGATGAAATTATAAGTAAATAAAGATTTAGTTTTCAATAACCATTAAGTATCAAATTCTTACTTTATCATTCGAAAATATGGCACAAAAATTCTTGGTAATCTCAGGATTTTCTACCTAATTTTGTTTACTGAAAGATAACCCATCGTTAACCCTCTATTAATCTGAATTTTATTGCGAAAAATTACCGAACCACTTTAATCTGTATAAATGGTTTCAGGAGTACTATTTTTTAATAATACTCGACAAACGCAAAATAACTACCAAGTAAAGTCATGTCTGACGCAATCAAACACGAGTGTGGTATCGCACTCATCCGTCTCCGAAAAGACTATCAGTACTATATCAATAAGTACGGAACCCCGCTGTATGGTATCAACAAGCTTTACCTAATGATGGAAAAGCAAGTGAACCGAGGACAAGACGGTGCAGGTGTAGCCAACATCAAAATTGATGTGCCTGCTGGTCACAGATATATCAGCAGATACCGTTCTGTAGAGCAAAATGCTGTAGCTGATATTTTCGGAAAAATTTACAAGAAGTTTCGTAAAGGCTTGAAAGACCACAAAGACAAAGCTAAAGATGCCAAGTGGATTCAAGAAAATGTAGCATTCTCTGGTGAAGTATTTTTGGGTCACCTGCGCTATGGTACACACGGTCAAAACGAAATCGAAAACTGCCACCCAATGTTGCGTCAAAGCAACTGGAGAAGTAGAAACTTGGTAGTTGCTGGTAACTTTAACATGACTAATGTAGAAGAACTTTTTAATAAGTTAATCTCATTAGGACAGCATCCGAAGGAAAAAGTGGATACAGTAACCGTGATGGAAAAAATTGGGCATTTCTTAGATGAAGAAAACCAACGTCAGTTTGACTTCCATAAACATAGCTACGAAAATCCAGAGTTGTCAAATGTGATTGAAGACAACATTGATTTGCAAAGAGTATTACAGCGTTCGTGTCGTGATTTTGATGGTGGATACGCCATGTGCGGTGTGACTGGACACGGTTCTGCTTTTGTAGCACGCGACCCAGCGGGTATTCGCCCAGCTTTTTGGTATGCCGATGATGAAGTGGTAGTAGTTGCCTCAGAAAAACAAGCTATCAAAACGTCATTTAACTGTAATTACGAAGATATTCAGGAAGTACAGCCAGGTCATGCTTTAATTATTGACAAACGTGGTAACTATTCTGAAAAGAAATTTATTGAACCACTCGAAAAGAAATCGTGTAGCTTCGAAAGAATCTATTTCTCACGCGCTTCAGATCCAGATATTTATGCCGAACGTAAGGAATTAGGACGTTTGGTAATCCCACAAGTACTTCAAGAAGTAAATTACGACCTCAAAAATACCGTATTCTCGTATATTCCAAACACTGCTGAAACTGCCTTTTTGGGTATGATTGAAGGCTTGGAAGATTATCTTGCCAAAGAACGTAAGAAAGCCATCATGGGCGGAGGTTTGGCAGAAGAGACTTTAGAGGAGTTATTGACTTTCCGTCCTCGTGTTGAAAAGTTGATTTCGAAAGATGTAAAACTTCGTACTTTCATCACCAATGATGCCGATCGTAATGATATGGTGTCACATGTGTATGACACTACTTATGAGGTAATCAAAAAAGGAGTTGATAATGTTGTATTGATTGACGACTCTATCGTAAGAGGTACAACACTCGAGCGCTCTATTTTGAAGTTGTTGGATAAATTAGGTCCTAAGAAAATCGTAATTGTTTCATCAGCTCCTCAAATTCGCTATCCAGATTGTTATGGTATCGATATGTCAAGAATGAAAGATTTTGTGGCATTCCGTGCAACTTATGAATTGTTGATAGAGCGTCACATGGAAGATATCCTTGAAGATACTTTGGGTCGTTGTGTAAGTGCTTTTGAATTAGGAACTGCTCATACACAAAACTTTGTGAAGGCGATTTACGAACCATTTACAAACGAAGAGATTTCAGCTAAAATCGCAGATATTGTAAAGCCAGCAGACTTAAAAGCTGATTTGGCAATTGTTTATCAAACAGTAGACAGTCTGAACAAAGCTTGTCCATATAATCTTGGTGACTGGTATTTTACGGGTAACTTCCCAACACCAGGTGGTAATAAGGTTGTAAACAAAGCTTTTGTAAACTTTATGAAAGGAGTAGAAATTAGAGCTTACTAGTTTCTAAAACGATTTTTTTCAAAAGCGGGTAAATGCTGTATGGTATTTACCCGCTTTTATTTTGTACAAGCAATAACTCAGTTTTATCCTAAACCCAAACATTTGCTAACTTTGTGTTGAAGATGCAACATTCTACACGCTATGTTTTACAGACATCTTCATCATCATTCACTATTTATATTTTGCTAAAATGGCATTGACAAAAGAACAAGTACTCAAGCAATATTTTGGGTATGATAAATTTAGACCTCTTCAGGCTGACATCATTGATTGGGTATTGTATGGACAGGATTGTATGGTATTGATGCCAACAGGGGGAGGAAAATCCCTTTGTTTTCAGGTACCAGCACTGATGATGCAAGGAATTACGATTGTAATTTCCCCTCTAATCGCATTAATGCACGACCAAGTTCAAGCATTGCAAGCCAATGGTATTCCTTCTGCTTATATCAACTCTTCGCTTTCTGGTGCTGAACGATTTGCGATAGAACGCCAATGTAAAGCTGGTGAAATAAAGCTACTATATATTTCTCCTGAAAAACTCTTTTCGAATGGATACCTCGATTGGATAAAGTCTTTGCAAGTAAGTATGGTGGCCGTGGATGAATCTCACTGTGTATCTGTTTGGGGACATGATTTTAGACCCGAATATACTCAATTACACGTGCTGAAGTCTGCATTGCCCAATGTGCCTTTTATGGCATTAACTGCTACAGCTGATAGAGTAACCAGAAAAGATGTACTTACCCAGTTGGGAATTCCCGAAGCTCGCGTCTTTATTAGTTCGTTTGACAGACCCAACTTATCATTGTCGGTACAACCAGGACGAAATCGCTTGAAGACGATTCAAAAGTTTATTCAAGAACGCCCTCGAAAAGCAGGCATTATATATTGTTTAAGTAGAAAAAATACAGAACAACTCGCCGACTCACTGCTAAAAGTGGGTATCTCTGCTCGATGCTATCACGCAGGGATGAGCACCGACGAACGTGCCAAAGTACAAGACCAATTTTTACGAGATGATATACAAGTGATCTGCGCTACTATTGCTTTTGGTATGGGTATCGACAAGTCCAATGTTCGTTGGGTAATGCACTATTCACTGCCAGCTAATATCGAAAGTTTTTATCAGGAAATAGGTCGTGCAGGTCGTGATGGTGTAAAAGCTGATACACTATTGTTTTATTCTTATAATGACCTTATTGTCCGAAAAGATATGCTGGCGCAATCTGAATTGCCAGCAGAAATGAAAGAAGTCCAATTAGCTAAGTTGGATAGATTAAAGCAATATGCAGAAGCCGAAATTTGTCGTAGACGGATTCTATTAAGCTATTTCAACGAGGAGGTCGACCGTGACTGTGGAAATTGTGATGTTTGTAAAAATCCCCCTATTAGGTTTGATGCGAGTGTACTAGCTCAGAAAGCCCTTTCTGCAATCGCACGTACTAATGAAAGAATCGCTATGGGTATGCTGATTGATATACTTCGTGGTTCTAATAATCGTAAAATTATAGAACATCGTTATCATGAAATCAAAACCTTTGGCGCAGGGCGTGATTTGAAATATGAAGAGTGGGCAGACTACATTCAGCAAATGCTTAATTCAGGTATTATGGATATTGCCTACGACGAGCAACATGCCTTCAAACTAAACAACGCTTCTTGGTCGGTATTGAAGGATGGTAAAAAAGTGCAACTTGTACGCTTTAGGCCATTTGAAGAAAAGCAAGCTGAACGCGAAGCCAATGCAGCTCCTAAAGAAAAAACCAAACGAGAGGTGGTTCGTGATGAGTTGTTTGAGCGTTTGCGATTGTTGCGTAAACAAATTGCCGATAACTTGGATATTCCTCCATTTGTGGTCTTTTCAGATGCAACCCTTTCTGATATGGCGCAGAAAAAACCTATTTCTCCAGCCGAGATGCTCAATGTATCAGGGGTAGGAGAGCAGAAGTTCAGACAATATGGTGATGCTTTCCTCAAAGAGATTCGGGATTTCATCAAAACTTTAGGTAAATCTGGAGGTGAAAAAGGAGATACCGCCAAAATAAGCTTTTCACTTTATGAAGAAGGTTTATCCCTAGATGAGATAGCAGAAAGAAGAGGTTTGAGCCCTGTTACGATTGTATCGCATCTGGTGAAGTTCTTTGAAGAAGGTCACCCTGTAGATTTACGCAAATTTGTCACTACAGTAGAGTTTAACGCTATTGCCCAAGCCATGAAAATACTTGGTACTAAAAAAGGAGAACCTGTCAAACCTGTGTTTGACTTGTTGCAGGGCAAATACGATTACCACAAAATCAAAGTTGTAATGGCTTTGTTAGACAAGTAGACTTATGAAACAAGAGGTTATAGATTATATTAAAAATCAGCTAGAAGAACGAATGCAAGCTGCTTGGGGTGCTATGCAAGCTGCCCAAGCTTCTGCCAATGAGGAAAGTAAAAGTTCTGCTGGGGACAAATACGAAACAGCAAGAGCGATGGGGCAGTTAGATAGAGATATGTACGCTCGCCAATACGAACAAGCTCGTCAAGAAAGAGTTCTGCTCGAAAGGATAGATCCTCAACATACTCCTCAACATGTGTCTTTGGGCGCACTTGTGCATACGAGTATGGGGATATTTTTTATTGCTGTTAGCTTGGGTTCAATCAAAGTAGTAGGCGAAGCAGTGATGGTAGTGTCAGCCCAATCTCCTATTGGTGCATTACTAATGGGGAAAGTTGTAGGCGATTCATTTGATTTTAGAGGAAAAAAACACCAAATTCAACAAATAGCTTAATCAAAACCATCTTACCCTTCATTCTGAATCTTACTATGATACAACAAACAAGAAGAGATTTTCTCAAAAAATCCTCATTAGGATTAGCAGGGTTGGCCTTGTCATCAAATGACTGGCTAAATAGTGCTGCTAAACCTTTTTATGAAATATCACTAGCCGAATGGTCTTTGCATAAAACAATCTTTAGTGGCAAATTGAGTAATTTAGATTTTCCACAATTTGCTAAAAAAGAGTTTGGTTTAGAGATTGTTGAATATGTAAATCAATTTTTCCCTGATAAAGCAAAAGATAAAGCCTATCTCAAAGAATTAAGGACAAGATCTGTAGAATCAGGAATTCGCAATCACCTGATTATGATTGATGCCGAAGGCGAATTAGGTGAAGCTGATACTCAAAAACGTAAGCAAGCTGTCGAAAACCATTACAAATGGGTGGAGGCTGCGCAGTTTTTAGGTTGCCAAACCATTCGGGTAAATTCAAGAGGAGAGGGAGACCCTAAAGAAGTGGCTAAGCGATGTGTAGAAAGCTTGAGAACATTAAGCGAATTTGGAAAGGCTCATAATATCAATATCATCGTAGAAAACCACGGAGGATATTCTGCCAATGGTGCATGGTTGGCGGGTATTATGAAAGAGGTTGGAATGAAAAACTGCGGAACATTACCCGATTTTGGCAACTTCTGTTTAGAATGGAGTGGTGCAGAGTGGCATAGTCATTGCAAAACACAATATGACCCATACAAAGGTACCGCCGAAATGATGCCGTATGCTAAGGGAGTAAGTGCTAAAACCTTTAATTTTGATGCCAAAGGCAATGAGCCAACGATTGATTATATAAAAATGATGAATGTTATCAAGAAGTCAGGTTTTAGAGGCATTATCGGTATAGAGTATGAAGGAGAAACCCTAACCGAAATAGAAGGAATCAAAAAGACTATAGCATTACTGAAAAAAGCAACATCAGCCATATAAAAAAAGCCCTTGTGTCAGATTAACACAAGGGCTTTTTTTAAAGGAAAATCACTTCATTAACTAATTCAGCACCAATAGCTTGATTGATTAGCTGAAGAATCTTGTTTTTTGCCATTAACAACTCATTTCGCAAAGAGGCCGAATCCAGTTGAATATACAGTTTTGCTTCAGTAATATAAACCTTGGTTGTTCTCGCAGCAATAGGAGCTCCCATAATTTGCTCCCAGTGAGCAGCTACATAGGTTTCATCAAACTTTGTACGAAGTTTGTAAAACTCTAGCATATCTTCAATTGCTTCTTTGAGGGAGGAAGCGCTTGTTTTACGCTTCGCATTTTCTCGATTATATGAATAATATTGCGCCATATCTGTAAGGAATAAACACTCAAAGGTACAGCTAATAGCTGAAAAAAATACAATTCGCATGAACACATTATTGCTATATATTCAAGTACGAAAGAGTCCATTGGAGGTTCGCTACCAAAATCCATTGCACCAAATTATTTATCAAGAAGGCTGGTCTGCCAACTTTGTAACCTATGACATTGATAATTATTCTGAGAGTCTTATTTTGAATCAGTTAAAAGTTGCCATCAGTAATGCAGTAGAAATATTTGTATTAATAGATGCCGAACCAGAAGCTAACTTAGGGGGAGTCGGCAATATAGTATCGATTCTTGCTGATAAATCATCTAAGGTTCGGATCCGCCTAGAAGGAGGGCATACAATTCTTGAAAAATATCTGAGTGTTTTTTCTCATCAAAAGTCAGTAGTAAATACTCATGAAATACAGAAAATTGAAACAATCCTTGATAAGATTTACCCGAAATAAGATATTGTTCAAAAGTTTATATATTTTCTTGTAAAAATCAAATTCTTCAAAAAGTACATCAAAAGTATTGAATAGAGCTTTAAAATATTACTATAATACAATGTTTGTTGAATACGGACGAATTTCTTAAAAAAAACTTGACAATAGAGATATGAGAATTAAAAGAAATTTATGTTAGTTTTGTCATTACTAGAAAACATAAAACAATCGAAATAATCTTTTGTCTTGAAACAGTTTTCTGTAGATTTATTTTAAAAAATCACCTAAAAATTGTTTTTTAACTTAAACCCAAATTACCAAACTAATGAGTACACAACAAGCAAAACCAGCTGCTCCAAAGCCAGCAGCACCAGCAAACAAAAAGTCAGGCGGTATTCCTGCGGGCGTAATCATTTTGATTCTATTTGCTGTAGCACTTTCTCTTTACAAATTCGTAATGGGAGATCCTTCTCACTTTGAGAACAACAACCCAGACGGACACCCAATTCCAGGTGACTATTTTGGTATCGTTTACAAAGGTGGTATCATCGTACCAGTTTTGATGACATGTTTCTTGATTTCATTGACTTTCTCTATCGAGCGTATCCTTACAATCGGTAAAGCAAAAGGTACTGGTGACATCAACGCTTTCGTTCGTAAAATCCAAGCTTCTTTGGACAAAGACGATGTTGAAGGTGCATTGAAAGAGTGTGACAAACAAAAAGGTTCAGTAGGTAACGTTACTTTAGCTGCTGTTAAAAAGTACAAGCAATTGTCTACAGACGGTTCTTTAGACAAAGAACAAAAATTGGCTGCATTGAGCAAAGAAGTTGAAGAAGCTACTTCATTGGAATTGCCAATTTTGGAGAAAAACCTTACTATCATCGCTACATTGGCGTCGGTATCTACCCTTATTGGTCTATTAGGTACTGTAATCGGTATGATCAAAGCGTTCTCGGCTTTGGGTAACTCAGGAGGTTCAACTGACTCTTCAGCTCTTGCAAACGGTATCTCTGAAGCCCTAGTAAACACTGCATTGGGTATCGGTACTTCAGCTGTATGTATCATCGGTTATAACTTCTTTACGTCTAAAATTGACGAATTGACATATAGCATTGACGAAATCGGTTTGAGCGTTAACCAAAACTTCGCTTCTCACCACAGTTAGTAGTTTGAAAATTGGGCAATTTGAAAATCTGAAGAGTTTACTCTTCTGAATCCCAAGATTGTTTTCAAATATAAGTTTTCTCAAATTTTCAAATTAATAACATTATGCCAAAGGTAAAAGCAAAAAGACAGAGTGTGTCTTTGGACATGACAGCGATGTGTGACGTGGCATTCTTGTTGCTCACATTCTTCATGTTGACGGCGAAATTCCGTCCTGAAGAAGCTGTTACCATTACGCCTCCTACGTCTATCTCTGAAAAGCCGCTTCCTTCTGAAAAAGGTGTTATTACCATTTCGGTTGCGCCAGATGGCAAGATTTTCATGGGTGTTGACGATAAGGAAGCACAACAGATGATGTTGGAAAGAATGGCTAACCGCGTTGGTGTTCCTATCACGGCTACAATGCAGAAAAACTTTATGGCTTCTGAAATTGTAGGTTATCCAGCTGGAGCACTGAAACAAGTATTAGAGGAAAAACCATCGGCTTGGAAAGCAAAAGGATACTACCAAGGTATTCCTTGCGACTCTGTAACCAATGAGCTTTTCTTGTGGGTAACGTATGCTAAATTAGCAAACCCTGCTCTACAAGTAGCTATCAAAGGTGATGGTAACTCAAATTACAAAGTTTTCAACCAGGTTGTAGGTACATTACAGTCACAAAACATCAACGTTTTCCAGTTGATTACAGGTCCTGAAAACAAACCAAGAAATTAATTAAGTTGTACTCAGTAGTTTATTAACCCTGCCCTGCATTGTGGGGTAGGGTACTCATAACCTTCGAAGCAACTAGATTGATATCCTATTAACAACATTAAAACTACTCAACGACTATGGCAGAAATAGACCAGTCCGGTGGGGGTAAGAAAGGTGGTAAAAAGCGTAGTAAGAAAGCGTCTACCAAGATTGACATGACGCCAATGGTAGACTTAGGTTTCTTGCTTATCACATTCTTCATGCTAACAACTACGTTGGCTAAGCCCGTGACAATGCAGCTTAGTATGCCTGATAAAACTGAGACAAAGGAAACATCTCCTGTAAAAGCATCGGAAACACTTACGGTGTTGCCAGACGAAAATAAAGTTTACTATTATCAAGGTAAACCAGGTGATGCAGCAGCAGTTGTTCAAGTAACTGACTACTCAGATCAAGGTATCAGACAAGTACTATTTAGATTAAAAAAGCAAATCGGACAAAACTTCACTATCGTTATCAAGGCTACCAAAGGTGCTAAGTATAAAAATATGGTGGATTTGCTCGATGAGTGTGCAATTACTGATAACAAGCGTTATGCTCTTCTTGAAATCACTCCTATTGATGAGGAAATGGTGAAGAAATCAGGAAAATAATTAAGCACACCAATGAAA
This sequence comes from Cellulophaga sp. BC115SP, assembly GCF_009905545.1. Taxonomy (GTDB): domain Bacteria; phylum Bacteroidota; class Bacteroidia; order Cytophagales; family Spirosomataceae; genus Flectobacillus; species Flectobacillus rivi. The sequence continues at coordinate 31,912 of NZ_JAAALB010000003.1, forward strand.
TTAAAATAAAACTAATAAAATAGTTGTAAAACTAAATAAATAGTTTTATCTTAGTTCTGTGGTTCTGAAAACAAAAAAAGAATTTCAACAGAGTTAACAAAACGAGAAAATATGTCAAACGTAATTAGCCCTAACGCAACGCTTGACGACATAATTTTTAAGGATAAGAATAAGGAATACGGTGCTTATTTTTTGAGAAAGAATTATCAAGCTGTCGTCAAGAGGTCAGTAATGATAGGTTCTGCTCTTTTCGCTGGTGCGCTTGCTCTACCGTTTATTATTAGCAGCTTGACTCCAAAAGACAATGAAAAGACAGAGGTGATTGCAGAGGTGATGAAAGTGGCCGAACCTCCGAAGAAATCGGATACGCCACCACCACCACCACCGCCACCACCACCACCACCAAAAGATATTCCGAAAGTAACAACTACTAAGTTCTTACCTCCGGAAATCAAGCGTGATGAAGAGGTACAAAAGCCTGAGCCTCCACCAGAGGTAGATAACATCAAAGGTAATACTGCAACAGAAAGCGTTAAAGGTAATACTGATGATATCGCTCCTCCAGTGGATCCAGATGCAAGACCTGCTAAAGAAGAAGCTCCAGTTGAGCCACCGAAACCAGTTGAAGAAGAAATCTTTACTGCGGTAGAACAAAATGCAGAATTCCCTGGTGGTATTCCTGCTTTTGCAAAATTCTTGCAGAAAAACCTTAAATACCCTGCCGCTGCACAACGTGCTAACGTTCAAGGTAAAGTTTACGTTCAGTTCGTTGTAAATACCGATGGTTCAATCCAAGGTGTTGAAGTATTGAAATCAGTAGGTTTTGGTTGCGATGAAGAAGCTGTTCGCGTAATCAAAATGGTTCCTAAATGGAACCCTGGTAAGCAGTCTGGACGTCCAGTTCGTTCAAGATTTACAGTGCCTATCAACTTCGTTTTGTCGGAGTAGTATGCATTACTATAGTCTTTATTAGTATGAAACCTGTCAGGAAACTGGCAGGTTTCATTTTTAGAGGGACTTAAATTTTTGAAAGATGCCAAAAAGAGATTCACAAAAGTATTATTCCATATCAGTAATTATTATTGCTGGACTGATGTCTGTAGCCTATATAGGCATTGGAATTTTCTTAATCATTGTGCCAGATTCAGCATTTGCACAGGTGTTTTTTCCAAGTATAAAATGGTCTTATGCTTGGGGAGCAATTCTTATCATCTATGGTTTGTATAGAGGATACAGAGCGATTGAAAAATATAAAGAAGATACCGAGGAAGAGAAAGAAGAGGATGAGTATCGTTATTATGACAATAAGAAATGATAAGGCTTATTGCTGATGCAGATAAGCATTGCTCATGACGAAGTAAAACTTTGTTAATGATAGTTAATAGAATTAGATTATTCAAAGAAAATATATAGACGCATCTAGGTGCTTCGTTAATATTATAAATCTCAAAAAGCAATGAAAAAGTATATTAAGTTTGTTTCAGCTCTTGGTGTACTCGGTGCCTTAGTTTCTTCTTGTGGATACGTAGGCAACCACCCCAATGAAAATGCACCTACTGATACGCCTGCAAAAGGGGAAATAACGGTGGCAGTAGATGAGTCTTTTCAGAATATTTTGGATGCAGAAAAGTATGCTTTTGAGCAGGGTTATAAATATACCAAAATCAATGTAGTGTATAAGCCCGAAACAGAAGCTATCAATATGATGCTAAATGATAAGGCTAGACTAGTAGTAGTAGCAAGAGAGTTGACGGAGAAAGAAAAGAAGGTTTTTGAAGATGACCGTACTGTGTATCGTAGCTACAAATTTGCAGGAGATGCTTTGGCTTTGATTACCAATAAAACAAACAAGGATACCTTGATTACAGTTAAAGACGTTGAAGCTCTAATGAAAGGTAAGATCAAAAAATGGTCTGAATTTAGCAAAGGAGGGAATAGTCAAGAGGTAGTTTTAGTATTTGATAATTCTAACTCAAGTAATCTTACCTTTTTGATGGATAAGTTTGGTATTAGCAAAAAAGATAAAGTGCCTTTTTTTGCTATGAAGTCTAATAAAGAGGTCATAGCGTATGTGAAGTCTCATAAAAATGCAATTGGCGTCATTGGTACCAACTGGATTAGCGATGGAGATGACCCTGCTTCGCTGGGTTTTATCAAGGATATCAATGTAATGTCGGTGACCGACAAACCCAACCCAACAAAAGAGGATTACTATCAACCTTTTGGTTATAATCTAGCTTTAAAAAAGTACCCATTAACGCGTGTGATTAAGTGTATTTTGAAGGAGTCACACATGGGACTCGGTACAGGTTTTATCAATTATATGTGTATGGATCAAGGTCAGTTGATTGTTTTGAAGGGAGGCTTACTACCATTAACAAGACCAATTCAAATTCGTACAGTAAAAATTGGAGAATAGCGTCTTTGTATCAAAATGAACTATTATTCATTTGATTGACAATGAATTGCTAATGATTTTTTAAGACCTTTTTAATAAATCTTATATTCTAGTTATAAAGAATAAAATTTTGCCTTTTTATTGGAAATTTTAATTTAATTTTGTCTTAGAAGTTCAAAAAGAAACAATATAAAAATTGCTAAGTTATTCACTTGACTTTAGATCTTTTCATAAATACTAAATCAAATAAAATTATTTATTCATTAATCTTAATCCCAACTAACTAATTACACAAATGAAAGTAAAGATGAAATCTCTGTTGGTGGCTGTTAGTTTACTGTTTGCAGGTGCTGCAAATGCGCAAACAGTACAGCAAGGTTTGTCGCAGTTGGATGGAGACCAGCCAAGTAAAGCGAAGGCGACTTTTGAGAGCTTGGTAGCGGCTGCTCCGACGGCAGAGAACCAATTCTATTTAGGTTATTATAATTTGCGTGTAGGCCATCTTGATGCTGCGAAAGCTGCTTTCGAAAAAGGTTTGACTATTGATGCTAAAAACCCACTAAATGCAGTTGGTTTGGTTGCTATCAAAGTTGCGAATCATAAAGTAGCTGAGGCAAAAGTTGATTTTGATAAAATCATTGCTGATACAAAATCAAAAAATGCAGATGTATTGTTCCGTATTGCTGAAGCTTATGTAATGTTCTATGACGTAAACAACGGCGAAGAAGCAAACAAAGGCAACAATGACCCAGCTGAAGCTATTCGTTTGATTGATATGATTCCTGAAAAAACTAAAGTGAAGGAATTGACAGTTGATATGAATACAGTAAAAGGAGATGCATACCTTATCAAAAACGATGGTGGTCCAGCAGTATCTGCTTATGAGCAAGCTAACTTCAAAGAGAAAAGTGCTAAGTTATACACAAAAATTGGTGTAGTTTATCTTCGTGGTAAAAACTACCAATATACAGTAAATGCTTACCAAAGTGCTGTTGAAACTGACTCTAACTACGCACCAATTTACAAGCGTTTTGGTGAATACTATAATATCTTTAACCGTTACAAAGACGCTTCTAAATATTACAGAAAGTATGTTAGCAAAGCTGAAGCTAGTCCAACGATTTTGTTGAGTACTGCTAAATTGTTGTTCTTGGCTAAAGACTATACTGGTTCAATGGAATTTACTAGTCAAGCTGAAGCAGGTGGTGCAAAAGACAATGATATCTACCGTATGAAAGGTTATTCATTCATCGAATTGAACAAATGCCAAGAAGGTATCAACAACCTTGAGCAAATGGTAAAAGCTGGTGTAAAACCTTACTACTTGGATAACGTATATTTTGCAAAAGGTTATCAATGTTTGAACAACGACTCATTAGCAGTTCACTATTTTGAACAAGCGGCTCCGTTAGATACTAACAACAACCACCACTTGTCAATCTACTCGATTCGTTACAAACAAAAGAGATATGCTCATGCTGCTGATGCTGCATTCAAATCAATCGAATGGAAAGCAAAGAAGAAATTGCAAGCTACTTCTGGTGACTGGTATAACGCTGCTTTAGCATACTATTTTGCTGCTGCCTATACGCCAAAAACAGACTCAGTAAACCGTGTTTCTTTGGCAATGAAAGGTGATACTTCTTTTGCTAAAGCTATCGGAATCAATGCTAAATGGCCTCCATTCTATTTGTTCCGTGCACGTACAAATAACTTGATTGACTATAGTGGCGATAAGTGGTTGGCTGCACCATACTATGAGCAATATTTGACAGTAATTGACGCTCTTAAAGCAGAAAACTCAACTACTTACAAAGAGAAGAAAGACGATACTTACGAAGCGCTTCGTTATTTGTCAGGTTACTACTTGACAGTATCTAAAGACACCGTAAAAGCTGAAGATGCTATCAAAAAAGCACTTGCTATCAAACCTGAAGATCCAGATGGTTTGAAATCAATGTTGCCAGGTGCAACTCCTGCAACTCCAGCTCCTAAAAAATAATTTTAGGTAAATTATTTAAACGAAGCCCTGCCATTTGGTGGGGCTTTGTTAATTTTGGGGGATTGCATTTTGTATAAAATCAGATTCAACCGACTATTCACACAATTATGTCATACGCATTGATTACAGGTGCCAGTAAAGGTATCGGAAAAGAAATTGCAGCAGAACTTGCTAGCAGAAAATATAACCTATTATTGATAGCTCGCTCTGAAGAATTGCTTCAAAAAGTGGCTTCTGAACTAAAATCTCGTTATAAAGTAGAAGTTGACTACTTAGCAATTGATTTAGCTCAAATTGGCGTGGCTCAACAAGTATATGATTGGGTAAATGCCAAAAACTATGAGGTATCTATTCTAGTCAATAATGCAGGATATGGGTTAGTTGGTCCACTAGGGCATTACTCGATTGAAAAAAATCGTGATATGATGACCTTGAATATGTTGACTTTGACAGAAATGTGCCAAACATTTTTGCCTATGTTGAAGCGTCAATCTAAGTCATATATCATGAATATCGCTAGCTCAACAGCTTATCAGGCATTGCCTCACATGGCGATTTACGCAGCCACAAAGGTTTTTGTTCTCAATTTTACCAGAGCACTTAAACATGAATTGGATGGTACTTCAGTATCGGTAACGGCTATTAGTCCAGGTTCAACTGCCACTGATTTTAACGATAGAGCAGAGGTAGGTGAAAAAGCCTTGAAAGCTGCTGAAAAAGTAATGATGACCCCAACAGAAGTAGCACAGATAGCCGTAAAATCTATGTTTGGTGGTTCTACTGAAGTTGTAACAGGATTTATCAACAAGTTGGGGGCTTTTATGGCTTGGTTAGCTCCTAAATCAATTACTGAAAAAGTAGCAAAAGGTATTTACGAAAAATAAACAACACTATGGCAAAGCCTGAAATGAAAGACTTTAGTTTTGATGGAAATGGTAATTTTTCCATCAAAAAACTTCCTACCAAAATCGAAGATTTGTATGTTGATGAAGCTGATTATTTAGCTCAATTATCTGAACTGCATAAGAAAATCGATAAGCTTCAATCGCGTATGTATGCACATGGAAGGTATGGAATGGTAATTATATTTCAGGCTTTGGATGCCGCTGGAAAAGATGGTACTATCAAAGCAGTCTTTTCAGGAATCAATCCTGCGGGTATCGTAGTTCATAGCTTCAAGCGACCTTCTGCTGAAGAGCTTGACCATGATTTTATGTGGAGAAGTATGCTCAAAATGCCTCAAAGAGGACAATTGGCTATCCATAATCGTTCGTATTATGAAGAGGTATTGGTGGTAAAAGTTCATCCCTCGATTTTACTCGAAGGACAACGTTTACCCGAAGAGCAAACCAAAAACTTGGAAAAAGTGTGGGAGGAACGTTATGATTCAATCAAACATTATGAAAAGCATTTGCACCAAAATGGATTTGAGGTGGTCAAATTCTTTTTGAATGTTTCCAAAAAAGAACAAAGCAAACGTTTAATCGAACGAATCGAAGACCCCGATAAAAACTGGAAGTTTGAGGAGCAGGATGTCAAAGAAAGAGGGTTTTGGAAAGAATATCATGAGGCCTATCAAGAGCTAGTCGATCATACTGCTACCGAGCATTCTCCATGGTATGTAATTCCTGCTGATGATAAAAAGAATATGCGTTTGATGGTAGCGCAGGTCATTCATGAAAGATTAAGCAAGCTAAAAATGGAGTATCCTGCTAGTTCACCAGAGCGCCATGAGTTTTTACAAAGCTTGATAACCACCATCAAAAAACAAGAAGCAGAAGATTAAAATAGCATATTACTGAAGGTGCAGGATGTTTCTTGCACCTTTTTTGACTTTAAAAGGGAGCATTTTAAAAGAAAATACAAACTGTTTCAGGAACATACCGAGAGTTTGCAAAAAAAGTAGGAACTTTGCAGTATTGTCTAATCGTTTGATTATCGGCTCATATTGAGTCTACTAATATTTTATTTTTTTATGCGCATTAATTTCAAGGATATAATTCTTTTCGAAAACGACGACTTCATAGTTATAAATAAACCACCTTATATTTCATCTCTCGACGAGCGTCAGGCTGATAACTCACAGAGTATTTTGCGATTAGCAAAAGAATATTCTGATGATGCACAACTGGCTCACCGACTTGATAAAGAAACATCTGGTATTTTGGCTATTGCTAAAAATCCTGCGGCTTATCGTCATTTGTCAATGCAATTTGAACATCGTCAGGTTGCTAAACGCTACCACGCAGTAGCTAATGGTATTCATGATTTAGATATGATTTCGGTGTATTTGCCAATCGCTCAGAAGCGTGATGGTACACAAGTGGTGATTGACCGTCAGAAAGGTAAAGAAGCTGAGACTATTTTTAATACAATCAAGGTATATCGTAAGCATACTCTAATCGAGTGTATGCCTATTACAGGTCGTATGCACCAAATTAGGATTCACTTGGCTTGTTTGAAAGCTCCAATTGTAAGCGATCCAACGTATGGAGGCGATACGCTATATCTCTCAGATTTGAAAAGAGGTTTTAACCTTAAGAAAAATACAGACGAACTTCCTTTAATGAAACGTGTGGCATTGCATGCACATTCGTTGACTTTTAATCTGATGGATGGTGAACGTATCACTGTCGAAGCGCCATACCCTAAAGATTTCGAGGTTTTGGTGAAACAGTTAGAGAAGTTTTCTTAATTTTGCGACGCTAAAATTTTGGCGAGGCTCCGTAGTTCAATGGATAGAATGTGGGTTTCCGGTACCTAAGATGCAGGTTCGATTCCTGCCGGGGCTACAAATAAAGACGTAATCATTTGATATGAAAAGTATTGAGTGGTTACGTTTTTTTGTGAGGACATTTGAGAAGATTAATGCTGAGAACGACATCAGGAGAATGCTTTTTCGACACTCTCCCGTGCCTCCGAGTAGTGGAGCAGAACCCCTCTACAAAGTAAAGTTATAAAAAGAACTTCGATATTCTACCATTTTCTAATCCTACTACTTCCGTAATATGCATCAAGAATATCTCCCTCCCGAAGAGTTACAGGATAGTATCAAGTGTTTTTGGTATAACCGTAGTGAGCATGAACTAGAGCTATCTAGTTTTGAAGTATTACCAGATGGTTATGCCGAAATCATCTTTTATTTTGGAGAGCTATATGATGCAGAGCTTAAGCCCTTACCATCTCCTTTTATGGTAGGGTTACTCAATCAACCTATTCGTTATGTGACCAAAAATCGGCTTGAGGTTATTGCTATTAGGTGTTTCCCTTGGACCGTTTTTGATTTATTGGGCTTACGCTCTAGCACCTCAAAACTAGCTGTGTTTGAGCACCCTCTTTCTACTTTACAACAGCCTTTACAAAAATGCATTCAAGAAGGTAAAATAGAAGATGCAATGGCATTGCTGAAAGCATATTTTTTATCGATTCATGCGCAAATTTCCCCTGATACGATGTTATATAAAGCAGGAATAGCCATGAGGAAAGCTAAAGGTATTATGCCTGTAGCTCAAATTGCAGAGGCCGCTCATGCAACCGTTCGTACCTTGGAGCGAAAATTTAAACATTCTTCAGGCTTTACCGTAAAAGATGTTACCAGTATCATGAGGTTTGAGCAAGTCCGAAATCAGTTGTGGCTTTACCCTGAAAGTAATATTGCGGGTTTGGCTCATGACTTGGGATATACTGACCAAGCGCATCTGATACGAGAATTTAAGCGATACAGTGGAACAACGCCTTCAGCTTTTGCCAAGAATATCAAAAAAGAAAAGCTTGCAATGAGTGATGATTTTGTCGCATTTGTACAATCCTAAGCCAATACTTTAGAGGAATTTTGTATTTCAATCATTTAATCAAACTATGAACGAAATATTAGAAATTCAGCAAAACAACTCGACATCTATACTGTACGACGTAATTATTGTAGGAGCAGGACCTGTTGGATTGTTCCTTGCTAGTGAGTTGGCTTTAGCTAATTGTTCCGTGTTGGTTTTGGAAAAAACCGAGACCTCTTTCTCTCCCTTGAAAAAAATTCTTTTCGGAATGCGTGGACTGTCTGCTCCAAGTATTGAACTACTTTACAGAAGGGGACTATTTTCAACATTAGAATTACATAAAAAAATCAAGAATCCACATCGCTCTGCAAACACTACTCAGAATGCACCTCGTCAGGTAGGACATTTTGCGGGTCTACCTTTTTATGAAAAAGACGTTGATTCTTCACGATGGAAATATCGTTTGTCTAGCTCAACAGAAACTAGCTTAATGACAGAAATGCTAGAGCTTGAAACCATTTTTACACAGCGCGCCGAAGAATTGGGCGTAATAATTCAAAGAGGAGTTTCTGTAAATCATATCTCTCAAAGTTCAGATGCTGTAATGGTCTATGCCGATAATCAAGTATTTGAATCGAAATGGCTCGTGGGCTGTGATGGTGGACGCAGTCTGGTAAGAAAAATAGGAGGCTTCGAGTTTGAAGGAACGGAACCCACTTTTACAGGATATACTGCGCTTGTTGATATAGAAAATGGCGATCAACTAGGTTTTGGACGACATATTACTGATAATGGAATGTATCTACAGTCGCAACCTGGCTATATTATTTTACAAGATTTTGATGAAGGAGCTTTTCACCAATCTGGAGATTCTATTACTTTAGAGCACCTTCAAGCTGTTTTACGCCATATTTCATCAACAGATGTTACCTTGACAAAAGTACATCAGGCAACAACATGGACCGATAGAGCTCGTCAAGCAACCACCTATCGCAACAATCGAATTCTTTTGGCTGGAGATGCTGCTCATATTCATTCTCCCTTAGGAGGTCAAGGGTTAAATCTGGGATTAGGCGATGCCTTAAACTTGGGATGGAAACTTGCTGCAACTATTCAAAATAAAGCCCCAGAAGGTTTATTGGATACGTATTTTACAGAAAGATACCCTGTTGGTCAGAAGGTTTTAGATTGGTCAAGAGCACAAGTGGAAGTAATGAAACCAAGTATCCAATCTCGTGCTTTACGAACAGTTATGCAGGATTTGTTACAGACTCAAGATGGTGCGACATATATGGCTGAGCGTATCTGGGGAATATCTTTACACTACCCATTGGAAGGAATACACCCTTTAACAGGTTATAGCGCACCCAATTTTGCTTTTGAAGATGGTAGTACTTTGGCAGATTGGACGCATGAGGGGAAAGGATTATTACTGGATTTTGAAAATAATACCTCCTTAAAAAAGCTAGGAGCTCAATATCCATCTCAATTGCGTTATATCTCTATACGAGCTACTGAGCATTTAGGATTAAAAGCCTTATTGATTCGCCCAGATGGCATATTGGCTTGGGCGTCTGAGGATAATTTTGAAGAAGAGGAGGTAAGAGGGATAATCGAGAAATGGTTTGTAAAGGGATAGAAACAGTAGAGACGCAATGCTTTACATCATTTCTAAATTTATAATAACTCATGTCCTCTAGGTTTGTATCATTAAAACTAAAGGCTATTACTTGAGATTTAATCAATTGTGAGTGTAAAATTTGATAATTAAAAATTTACACTCACAATTGACAAGTCATCATTCAGCACTAGTACTTATTTCCACTCTAAAATTACGTTTTCAATAATTGAGCAAGCATCGTCCATTTGAGTTTCAGTGATGACCAATGGAGGGGCAAAACGAATCTTGTTACCATGTGTTGGTTTGGCTAATAATCCTTTTTCTTTAAATGCCATACACAAGTTCCAAGCCGTTTCGCTTTCTTCTGTATCGTTAATTTCGATGGCATTTAACAAGCCTTTTCCTCTTACTTCAGTGATTAAGTCTGGGCGTTGACTTTTGAGTTGAGTCATTCTTTCTCTGAAAAGCTGTCCCATCGCCTCAGCATTTTCGGCAAGTTTTTCATCTTTTACTACTTGTAAAGCTGCCATTGTTACAGCACAAGCCAATGGATTACCACCATAAGTAGAGCCATGCTCTCCTGGCTTAATAGTCAACATGATTTCGTCACGACACAAAACCGCAGATACAGGATAGGTACCTCCCGATAGCGCTTTTCCTAAAATTAAAATATCGGGTTGGAAGCCTTCATGATCACAGGCAAGACGCTTACCTGTACGGGCAATTCCAGTTTGAACTTCATCAGCGATGAACAGTACATTATGCTCACGACATAATTCAAAGGCTTTTTTGAGGTATCCTTCTTCTGGAACAACAACACCTGCTTCGCCTTGAATAGGCTCTACCATAAAGCTAGCTACATTTGGGTCTTTGAGGGCCTCAGCCAGTGCCTCTAAATCGTTGTAAGGAATGATTTCATAACCTGGCAATAAAGGACCGTAATCGTTATAACTCGAAGGATCAGTAGAGGCTGAGATAGCCGCAATCGTACGTCCCCAGAAATTACCCGATGCGTAAAGCGTTTTAGCCTGATTTTGAGGAATACCTTTTACTTTGTATGCCCATTTACGAGTCAACTTCAAAGCTGTTTCACCACCTTCTGCACCTGAGTTCATCATCAATACTTTGTCGTAACCGAAGTATTCACATAGATATTTTTCACAAAGTCCTAATTGGTTATTGTAAAAAGCACGAGAGGTTAGCGTTAGTTTTTGCGCTTGCTCAATCATCGCCTGCACAATTTTTGGATGACAGTGCCCTTGGTTTACCGCACTATAGGCCGAAAGAAAATCGAAATACGGGCGATTTTCTACATCCCAAACAAAAACACCTTGACCACGCTCCAATACTACAGGCATTGGGTGATAGTTATGGGCACCATAATGGTCTTCAAGCGTAATAGCAAATTCGGTGGCAGTTAGTTCTTCTGTGTATTTTTCTGAAATGTTCATTGTCGTAATTCTTTGAGGTAAAAAGGTTATCAGATAACAGTGTGTCTGTTAGTGTTGTCTTTTTACAAATGATTTTAAAATAAAGAAATGACAAAATCGACTACCGTTGAATCACAACATAGTCTTTTGCCTAAAGTATCAAAACTTTAGAAGAGTATTACACAGCAGAAAAAAGCCAGATGACGTAGATGAGTAACGTAGAAGACTCAAGGATTCGGTGAATTTTGCAGAAATGCCCATAAAGTGCGCTCGTCGTGAGAGGAGGGCACATCGCTTTGTAATCGGTGCGATATGTAAAATTGCTTGGCATGACTTTTACAAAAATACAATATTTTGAACATTTTGCTTAAACTATAGGTTGGAAAGTTGAAATCAAAAAACAGGTTATTAACGAATAAATCAATAAAAAGAACCACGAAGGAAACCTATTATTGTCTTGGACGCTGTTAACTTTGACACTTGAATATGAAAAATGAAGAAAAGATAAAGGCTAACCGAGGACTGGAGCCAGAGGATTATTACTTGAATGAGCAGGGATTTATGGTATTTACGAAGGAATACCACCTGAAGAGAGGATATTGCTGTAAAAATGGCTGTAAACATTGTCCGTATGGGTTTAAGAGAAAACCAATGTAAACAGAAACGGTATATTCCTATTCAATAGGAGTCCTCTCGAATTTTGGGATAATTTAAAATAGAGACCTCTTATGCTTTTTTTCCCAATAGGGTGCGACCTAAGTCGCACCCTATTGGGAAAAAAGCACTCAAATACTAGATATTTATTGACTATTAATCAAAAGAGGTGTTCGAAAATCTGATTTCGAACACCTCTTTGATATTATCTTTTAAAAAGATTTATTTTATGCTTTCTAGCTTCTTTTACAAAAGCTCATAAATACCTGCTACACCTTGTCCACCACCAACACAAGCAGTCACCATACCATATTTCTGATTACGACGACGCATTTCATTGAATAGTTGAACCGACAAACGAGCTCCAGTTGAACCTAATGCATGTCCTAAGGCAATAGCACCACCGTTTGGATTGAGTTTACTTGGGTCGATGTCCAAGGTACGAACTACAGCTAGTGCTTGAGCCGCAAAAGCTTCATTCAGTTCGATTTGGTCAATATCGTTTAACGACAAACCAGCTTGCTTAAGGGCTTTAGGTACTGCAAATACAGGGCCGATACCCATAATACGAGGTTCGCATCCCGCAGTGGCATACGACATCATGCGAGCAATAGGCTTCAGATTTAATTCGTTCACCATTTTTTCGGACATAACCATTACAAAAGCAGCGCCATCTGAGGTCTGAGAAGAGTTACCTGCTGTAACCGAACCACCTGCCGCAAAAACAGGTTTGAGTTTGCCAAGGGCTTCTACACTGGTATCTGCACGAGGTCCTTCGTCTTTATTAAAGACCGATTCTTTCGTTTTCTTTTTGCCTGAATTAGCATCAAAATACGTTTCTTTGATGGTAATAGGGACAATTTCAGGGTCAAACAAACCAGCCTGTTGAGCCGCAATGGCTTTTTGATGCGAGGCATAAGCAAAAGCATCTTGATCTTCACGACTGATATTATATTGATTAGCTACTTGCTCGGCTGTAAGTCCCATTCCGATGTAATAATCAGGCGTTTTCTGAGCAATATCAAAGTTGAGAGCCGTTTTATAGCCCATTACTGGTACCAATGACATAGACTCTACACCACCCGCAATGATACAATCGGCCATACCTGCTGAGATTTTAGCTGCAGCAATAGCGATAGCTTCTACACCTGAGCCACAATAGCGATTGATGGTAAAACCTGAAACTTCTTTAGGCAATGACAATAGCGCTACATAACGCCCAATTTGCATCCCTTGTTCTGCCTCTGGTACGGCATTGCCCACAATTACGTCGTCAACACGTACAGGGTCTAATTGTGGAAGGGTTGATAAAATATGTTTGATTACCTCGGCACCAAGTTCGTCAGGACGAGTGAATCTAAGTGTACCTTTTGGAGCTTTTCCTACTGCTGTACGATAGCCCGCAACGATATATGCATTCATGGTTTGATTCTGGATTTTGAATAAGAAAAATGAAATTAGGCAATAAGCTGTAGGCATTAAGCAAAAAAGGTATTCATGATTTTTAGAAAAACGCTTATACTTTTAGCTTATGGCATATAGCTTAATGCCTATTACGGGTAAAAATAAGTTGAATTAATTGTCGAGATAATATATTGTAAATTATGATTTTATATTCACAACTCACTACTCGCAACTTTACATTCATACTCCCTCTTAGTTTCTAAGCGGTTTTCCTCCATTAAGAAGGCTTTGGATGCGCTCCAAGGTCTTACGCTCGCCTGAAAGTGATAAAAAAGCCTCACGCTCAAGATCAAGAAGGTATTGCTCCGTTACATTTTGTGGATAACTCAAGTCTCCTCCGCAAATAGCATAAGCCAATTTGTTGGCAATCTTGGCATCGTGTTCAGAGATATATTTACCCATCAACATTGAGGTAATACCTGCTTTAAACAACGCAATACCAGCTTTTCCTTGAACTCTGATGTCGTTACGTTGTTTAGGTTGGGTATAACCCGCTTCTGCTAACTCTATGGCAGCTTGTTTGGCATCGGCTATCAAACGACTGCGATTGAGTACAACCTCGTCGCCACGACGGAAGTAGTTCATGTCAAATGCTTCATAACCCGAAGTACTTACTTTGGCTGTCGCAATGTTCATGAAGGCTGATTGCAAAATATTGAGCTCTGGGTCACCAGCTTTGTAGAGGTCAGAACAGCGTAGTGCCATTTCTTTGGTACCGCCACCCGCAGGAATCAAACCAACACCCACTTCTACAAGACCAATATAAGTTTCGGCTGCTGCTACCACACGGTCAGCGTGTAAGGTAATTTCGCAACCACCACCAAGTGCAAGCGTATGAGGTGCGACTACAACAGGAATCGACGAGTAACGAACGCGCATCATGGTCTGCTGGAATTGCGCAATCATGAGGTTTACTTCGTCAAACTCTTGTTCGACAGCATACATAAATAGCATGGCTAAGTTGGCACCCGCCGAAAATGCTTCGGTACTATCGTTACCAATCACCAAACCACGGAAATCTTTTTCTGCTAGATTGATAGCTTTGTGAACGCCCTCAATAACTCCCGCTCCAAACGTATTCATTTTTGAGCGGAACTCTAAACCAAGAATTCCATCCCCTAAATCATAAATATGACTTTCGCCGTTTTTCCAAACAATACCATCTGAGAGGTTTTCAAGAATAATAAATGATTCTGTACCAGGAATAAGCTTGTAGCTTTTGCTTGGAATATCGTAGTAAAGACGCTTACCACCTTCTTTTTTATAGAATGAGTTTACGCCACTTTCAATCATCTCATGAACCCATGAGGCAGGTTCCATGCCTTCGGCTTTCATGAGTTCTAGACCTTTTTGTAAACCTAAAGCATCCCATGTTTCGAAAATGCCCATTTCCCAACCAAAACCTGCGCAAATGGCAGCATCGATGCGATATAGCTCGTCAGCAATTTCTGGAATGCGATAAGTAACATATCTAAAACCATCCAAAATGGTTTTGCGATAAAACTCTCCAGCTTTGCCTTTATCTGCTAACAATACAGCAAAACGGTCTTTTAAAGCTAGAGATTTTGTTTTTTCGAAAACATCGAATTTTACTTTTTGAGAAGGTTCATATTCAAAAGTTTGAAGGTTTAAAGCCAAAATTTCTGACTTACCACCAGCACCTTTGATTTTCTTGTAAAACCCTTGACCCGTTTTGTCACCTAGCCATTTGTTTTCCTGAAGTTTTTTAATCATTTCTGGTAAAACAAAAGCATCTCTTGACTCATCATGCGTGAGTGCCGCATATAGGTTGTTTGAAACGTTAATCGTAGTATCTAAACCGACCAAGTCAGACAAACGGAAAGTTCCTGATTTAGGACGACCTACGACTACCGAAGTAAGTTTGTCTACTTCCTCAACCGTCAAGCCCATTTCTGCCACTACTTGCATGGTTTTCATCATGCTATAAACACCAACACGGTTGGCAATAAAGGCAGGGGTATCTTTACACAATACGGTAGTTTTTCCTAAAAATCTATCACCATAGTGCATCAAGAAGTCCACCACAGTCGAATCCGTCTGCGGTGTTGGAATTACTTCCAATAGCTTCAAATAACGAGGAGGATTAAAGAAGTGCGTACCACAGAAATGCTTTTGGAAATCTTCAGAGCGACCTTCTGCCATCAAATGAATCGGAATACCCGACGTATTTGAGGTAATCAGCGTGCCTGGTTTACGAAGAGCATCTACTTTTTCGAAAAGACTCTTTTTAATGGCTAAGTTTTCTACAATGACCTCAATCACCCAATCATAATTCTTGATTTCGGCGAGATTATCATCGAAGTTGCCAAGCTTGACACGGTTAGCAAATGCCGTAGAATAGAGTGCGGCAGGATTAGCTTTGAGCGTATTCTGAAATGCCTCATTGACAATACGATTACGTACCGCAGGCGATTCTAAAGTAAGACCTTTCGCTTTTTCAGCATCGTTGGGTTCACGAGGAACGATGTCTAACAAGAGCACCTCGCATCCAATATTGGCAAAGTGGCAGGCAATACGGCTTCCCATGATGCCTGACCCTAACACAGCTACTTTCTTGATTGAACGGTTCATTGTAATATGTTTATGAGATTTTGATTCGATAGGTAAAGTTAAAGAAAAATAAAATTGTTATGCAAGCATACTATTTTATTTTTTTCTTTGAATTGTTATATTTTTATAAAAATGGCTTTGAATGGCTCAGAAAATTTCAGGAATTCACTGTGAAAAATAGAATACAGAAGAGCATAATAGGATATCATCTGACAGTAGCCAGAGAACTTTGTCCCTGTTCTATTTGACTTTATGGATAATTTATAGCGATGATGTAAAAATATTGTAGAGAATCAAGCATTTGGGCATAGGTTTTGCGACATATTTTGCGGTTGTTATTTTTTGATAGGCCATTCAGAATAAAGCTTCAAAATACCTGAGCTAACAGTTATCATTCATCTTTCCCACTTAACCCAAGACTATTGTATATGAAGTTGAACCTTTTTAGTCGTCTGCTCGATACGCCCAAATTACCCATGATTTTATTTGTGGTTTATTTTATTTGTGGGCTTTTGGTTTACAAAGATTATGGTGTTTCGTACGATGAAGGCACAGAGCGTCACATCGGGATTATGAATATTATTCACGTAGCTCGGCAATTGGCACCAGGTATGGCTTCGAAGGTGATTCCACCTGATTTGAAAAATGCACCAGACATGGAGCATTATCGAGATAGAGACCATGGTGCGCTGTTTGCTTTGCCGATGGTGGTATTAGAAAAAGGGTTGGGCATCGACGACGAATTGGGAGTATATCGGCTTTGGCACTTATCGACTTTTTTGATTTTTGCGCTATCCATTATTTTCTTGTACAAACTTCTTTCTGAAAGATTTCAGAAACAATATATTAGTTTGTTAGGGTGCTTTATCTATGTGTTTTCGCCACGTTTTTTGGCAGAATCATTCTATAACCCTAAGGATTTACCGCTGTTATCCCTCTTTGTAATTGCAGGCTATTTGGGTTTTAAAATTTTAAAAGGCGCTAATTACAAGTATGCTATTGGGCTAGGTTTGGTTATGGGATTGGCTACGGCTTTGCGTATTGTAGGCATTTTTCTTCCACTGATTTTTGGAGGAGCAATAGTCTTAAAACATTTTTTTACACAAGAAAAAGACTTAATCCAAAAACTCAAAATGTTGGCAAGCATGCTTATCGTGTATTTGCTGACTTTTTACATTGCTTTCCCTTATTTGTGGACAAACCCCATCGGGCACTTTATTGAGGTATTCGAAAATCTGAGTAAATATCCATTGAATGCGCCAGTATTGTTTGAAGGTCAATATTATACCGCCCCTGATTTGCCTCGTTATTATGCCTTGGTTTGGATTGTGATTACTACGCCAATTCCTTTTCTTTTGTTGGCATTGATAGGTATTGTTGTAACCTTAAAACAATGGATAACAGAATATAGGAATCCACTTACGTACATCAATTTATTTTTTCTAGGGCTTTTTGTCGGTCCCATTTTAAGTGTTGTCGTATTAGATTCGACCTTGTATGATGGTTGGCGTCACTTGTATTTTACTTACGCAGGGTTTGTGTATCTTGCCACATTGGGAATAGTTACGATTGAAGACTTTCTGAAGGGATGGAAACCTGCTGTAGCAGGAGGCTTTATCGGTTTGAATGTGTTGGTAGTGGTATATCTACTTGCTTGGATTGTAAAAAATCACCCGTATCAAAATGTGTATTTTAATGTATTAGCAGGAAATCATGTCGACAAAAAATTTGAGATGGATTATTGGGGTACTTCCTATAAGCAAGCATTAGACTATTTGAAAATACACAGTCAGAAAGGAGCAAAAGTCAAAATTAATGGAAATATTTGCGCTTCGTATAACTTGGGAAAAAGCGAAAAAGATGCACTAAAATTTGTGAGTGACATTAACCAAGCAGACTATTTTATTACAGAATATCGTCATTTTAATTTCAATCCTGATTTTTCTGCTTATTTAGTTCCTTCAAAAGAGGTATTCAACGTAGAAGTAGATGGGAATAAGGTGATTAGTATTTACAGTTTGAAATAAACCACCATCAGTATAGCTCAAATACATGAGTCGTTCCAAATTTAGTCATTATTATTCTAGCAGTAGAGACGCAATGATTGCGTCTTAAGCCGAGTTATATCCAGCATGGTAGTATCAAAAAAAGCGGTCGAAAATTGTTTTTCGACCGCTTTTTTGATGAATAGTGGGAGAATGCCCCAAATGCTTTTCTTATTAAAAATTTACTTTTTCGTAAATGATATATTCTGGTCTGTTTTTGATTTCTTCAAACATATTACCCAAATACTCTCCTAAAACACCTATCGTAAGCAATTGAACACCTCCAAAGAAGATAACTGCAATCACCGTTGATGCCCAACCTGGCACTAAGGTTTCTGGTCTGAAAATAAGTCCTGTAAGAACCCAAATTCCTAAAGCTAAACCTACAATTAGGCTAAGACTTCCTAAGCCCAGAGCAAGTTTGAGAGGTTTTTTACTAAAATACAACAAACTTGTAGAGGCAAATTTGAGCATTTTAGAAAGAGGATATTTCGTTTCTCCTGCAAATCTTTCTTCACGCACATACATGATCGGTACTTGCTTAAAACCAATCCATGAGATGAGCCCTCGGATATATTTGTTCTTTTCTGGAAAAGCTTTGAATGCTTCTATAACATGCCTATCAATTAATCTAAAATCACCAGTATCTACAGGTAAAGGAGTATCTGATAGGAAATTGATGGTACGGTAAAACATACGTGCCGTAATTTTTTTGAAGAAGGTTTCTCCTTTACGTTTCTCCCGCATTCCATACACCACATTGGCATTTTGTTCGAGGTGCATTTTTACCATATCTGGAAACAACTCAGGTGGGTCTTGCAAATCGGCATCAATAATAATAGCTACATCGCCTGTACAAGCTTGGATCCCTGCGGTTACAGCAGGCTGGTGACCAAAGTTTCGAGAAAAACCAATGATTTTGACGTTGGCATCTTTCTGAGCAATTTCTTTCAGAATAGCTAATGTACGATCACGACTGCCATCGTTGATAAAAATGATTTCATAGCCTTTATGCCCAAAAGATTGCATGGTTTTAGACACTCGCTCATAAGTGTACATAATCACCTGCTCCTCATTAAAACAAGGAATGATAATCGAAACAGTAAGGTTGTAATGTTCAGACATAAATCTTTAATGTTCAAGTTGTGTGATAGGTAAAATACAGGGGAATGCTTTCGTTAAAGATGGTATGATATGTTATTAATAAATGTACAATAAAGACGAGAATTAATCCATTTGAATAATCAGAAAATGGAAAAATGTTGACGCTATTGTTTTTTTCCTTTGATAAATCTTTCTCTGCCAAACATATCCTTGATAATTTCTACCTCTACAAATCCTTTTTCTTCAAATACTTCGGCAGTTTCTGAGCCTAAGTACTGATTGATTTCTACTATAAAAAAACCATTGTTTACCAAATTCAAAGAGGCATAATTGGCAATAGCTTTATAAAAAACCAAAGGATTGTCATTTTCTACAAAAAGGGCTAAATGTGGTTCATAGTCAAGTACATTAGCCTCCATTTCATCTTTTTCCCGATGTGTCACATAAGGTGGATTGCTTACAATTATATCAAAAAGTTGCTCTGATTTTTCGTATTGATAAGTCAAAATATCCTTCTGAACAAATTGAACACCTGCTTGGTGGCGTTCATTATTTTGCTTGGCAACGCTCAATGCTTCTTCCGAAATATCATAAGCAATAACAGCGCCATTTTGTATTTCACAAGCAATAGTAATGGCAATACATCCTGTCCCTGTACCTAAATCAAGTATAGTAGCTGAGTGCCCTAAACTTTTGGCAAAGGTAATGATAGGTTCGATAAGTTCCTCAGTTTCGGGTCGAGGAATAAGAGTTGATTTACTAACGTGGAAAAGTCTTCCATAAAAATCACCAACGCCTAGCACATACTGTATTGGCTCGAAGGACTTGATACGAGCCACAAGTGGGGCAAAATCTGTATTAATGTCTACAGGCTTGTCGACAAGTATGTCTGTTTTTGAAAGACCCACAAGCGTATCAAGCAAAAGATAGACCATGCTTTTTGCTTCGTTTTCTGAGTAAACTGCCGTAATTTCGGCTACCAAATCCGCAAATAGTTGCTTGGATGATTGAGTCATGGAGAATAATAAATTTTAAGCGATTGGATATAGGTTTTTTACTTTAGATAAAAGCAAAGATGTTTTTTATGTCGTTAGCCTATACGAGCGCTTTTCTTTTCACTGATGAATATACAAAATTACAGAAATGTCGAAGAATAATCATGTTTTGAGCGATACTCAAATAAATGCCTTCATGCAACGTGCCCTTGCCCTTGCCCAATTGGGAGCAGGAAATGTATCTCCGAACCCCATGGTAGGATGCGTAATTGTACATCAAGGAAAAATAATTGGCGAAGGTTGGCATCAACGCTATGGGCATTGGCATGCTGAAGTCAATGCGGTAGCAGATGTAAAAGATCAAAGCCTTTTGCCCGAATCCGAAGTGTTTGTGACGCTCGAACCTTGTTCGCATTTTGGTAAAACACCTCCTTGCGCTGATTTATTGGTCAAACATCAAGTTCGTCGAGTGTATATCTGTAACGATGACCCCAACCCTTTGGTAGCAGGAAAAGGTATTCAGAAATTGAGAGATGCAGGAATTGAAGTCATATCGGGTGTTTTAGAAGAAAAAGGACGTGTGTTGAATCGCCGCTTTTTTACCTTTTTCGAAAAAAAACGACCTTATATTATTCTCAAATGGGCAGAATCGACCGATGGTAAAATAGCCTTACCCAATTTCCAAGCGGTTCAAATTTCCAATGCCTTATCCAGACGATGGACACATCAATTGCGCTCAGAGGAGGATGCTATTATGGTGGGCACCCGAACGGCACAATATGATAACCCTTCACTGAATACACGTTTTTGGACAGGTAAGAATCCGATAAGAGTATTGATTGATAAACATTTACAAGTAGTGGAGGATTCGGCTATTTATGCAGGAACAACGCCTACAATTTGCTATAATTCCATTAAGTCAGAACAAAAAGGGCATATTTCTTATGTCCAAATGGAGGCAGAAAACTCTTGGCTTCTGATGATTTTAGATGATTTATACCAACGAAAAATTCAGTCGGTCATCGTCGAAGGAGGCACAGCTTTACTACAATCCTGTATCGATGCTGGACTATGGGATGAAGCATATCGCTGGATTAGTCCACAAGCAATAGGAGAGGGCATCATGGCACCAACACTAACAGAAGGCTTAATAGATAAAAAAGAAATAGGCGATAATAGTTTGTGGAGGTATTCGATTGAACAATAAAATTGATTTCGGATGTGGGATTTTTGATTTCGGATTGAATTGTATAAAAGTTTAAATCTGAAATCAAAAATTCCCAATCTGAAATCGTATCTAGCTGTTCCAAATCTCCCAAGCTTTTTCGGCTTGTCCATGTAGCATTTCTAGTCCGAAGTGAACACCACGCACGCCAGCTTCAGTACCTTTTTTCAAAAACAATGTTTCGAGTGGGTTATACACAATATCGTATAGTAAATGCTTTCCACTCAATAATTCGTAAGGAATAGCGGGGCAATTCTCTACTTTTGGATACATTCCTAGTGGTGTTGTATTAACAATGAACAAGTGCTCAGACATTACCTCTGGCGTAAGTTCTTCGTAGGTGATAGTATCGCTTTCTTTGGTACGAGAAACCAATTGTACTTCTAATCCCAAGTCTTCTAAAGCTACGATAATGGCTTTGGCTGCGCCACCTTTACCAAGTACTAATGCTTTTTTAGGAGCAATCTCATTGAAAGCATCCCATTTTTCAAGCGTCCATCTAAAGCCCCAATAGTCGGTATTAAAGCCCTTGATTTTTCCATTCTCCAAAAACTTGATGGTATTTACTGCACCAATTTTACTCGCCGCTGGATCTATTTCATCAAGATAGTCCATCACGTTTTGTTTGTGAGGAATCGTCACATTTAACCCTTTTAGTTCACCTGTATGAGACTGAAGTAAGGCTGGAAAATCTTCAATATTTTCTAGCTCAAATTTCTCATACGCATGTGTCTGAGAAAGACCAATTTTTTCAAATTTCTCTGTAAAATATCCTTTCGAGAACGAATGCCCCAAAGGAAAACCAATAAGACCAAATAAATTTTTCATAGCGTAAAAATAAACAAAGAGGCAATAGTACGAAAACTTTTGCCTCTTTGATGAAATAATACTTTATATGATTGATATGAAGAAAACAAGTGTGCCTTCTTCAACACCTTACTTTTGACTAAATTGACTTTTTACAAAACCAATAACCATTGGCAATACTGAAATAGCCACGATACCTAGTACTACTTTTTCGAAGTTATGTTTTACCCACTCGTTGTTACCCAAGAAGTATCCCAACAAAGTAATAGAAGTTACCCATACAATAGCACCAATTACACAGAACGTAATGTATTTGCCATATTTCATACTACCTGCACCCGCTACAAATGGCGCTACAGTACGTACGATTGGTACAAAACGAGCCATAATTACAGTTTGACCACCATTTTTTTCGTAAAACTCCTCTGTTTTAACAATGTGCTCACGTTTTAAGAAGAGAATTTTATCTTTTGATTTAACGAAGTCACTCAAATATTTCCCTACAAAATAATTCACATTATCGCCCAAAAGCGCTGCACCAATCAACAATGGAATAACGAAAGTAATATCGATTTTACCACCTGTTGCAGGAGCTGCCAATACGCCAATCGCAAATAAAAGCGAATCGCCTGGTAATAAAGGCATAACTACCAAACCCGTTTCGGCAAATACGATTAGGAACAGCAAACCATAAGTAAGTGTACCGTTGTCGGTGATAAACTGCGTAAGTGCAGTTAAAGGATCTTTGAGAAGTTGTAATACAAATTGAATGATTTCCATTGTTTGGGAAGATTTACAATGTCCAAATGAGGCTTGGAGTAAATAGTGAAAGTAAACTACAAAAGTATAGAAGAGTAACCTTTGTACGGTATGATAGTGAGAATCTTAATCAAAAATTAAAAAAGAATGATTGAGCGAATGTTGTTTTCACCCAATCATTCTTTTTAGAAATACTAATTATTTTTTGTCCAAGAAGTGAGAGAAAGTATCGCCTCTCAAGCCCAAACGGATCGTTTCTAATGAAATAACTTCATGAGGAGCAATGTTACCAACGTTTACGTTAGCACCAACCAACTTCACAAACCAAACTTGTTGAGATTTTTGAGGAGCTTCCCAAATGATTTTTTCTTCAGGAATCTCTGTCAAAATTTCTTCTACCAAGCCCTGACGAACCTCGCCTGATGCACGGAACAAACCTACGTTTCCACCTTCACGAGCTTCACCGATTACTTTCCAAGCACCCGCTTCCAACTCCGCTTTCATCAATTTAATCCATTTGTATGGAGGAATGATTTTGGCTTCGTCTTTAGAACCTACTTCCGAAAGAACAGTTACTTGTTTAGCCAAAGTTTGGATGTATCCGCATTTGTCATCTTGCTCCATTTCCAAAGAGCCATCCGAAACCTCTGCGTATTCCATGCCATATTGGTCCAAAACACGACGGTATTCGTCAAATTGACCTCTTACCACAAATGCCTCAAACAAAGTACCCCCAAAATATACAGGGATGCCTGCCGATTTATACAAAGCCAATTTATCTTTTAGGTTTGGAGTCACAAAAGAGGTTGCCCAACCCAACTTCACTATATCGGTATATCCAGAGCCAAGCTCCAAGAAATCTTCAACTTGTCTGAGACTAAGCCCTTTGTCCATTACCATTGTCAAACCTTTTTGACGTGGCTTTTCAGTTCTCTCAGGAATCTGGTTAAGTGGGTAATTCATATTTTTTGAAATTTCTGGGATTAAATATTTGGTTTTCAGAACAACAATGTTGTGCTTGTTGCACTTATTCAGAATAAGTAATTCTTTTTGATTGAATAATGAGGTATTTCGAACGTGCAATTTTGCAAAATTAGAAATATCTTCCAAATGGCACAAACTACTATTTTACTAGATTGTCTTTAAATAATAATTGCTTTTATTTAATTTACTGTAAATCAATGATTTAATTTTTTTGAAAAAATGATTTTTCATAGATTTTTCAAAAAATAATGTCAAAAATTTGTTTACTAAACACTGTTTAGTAATTTTACAACGTTATAAAAATGAAAGACGATAAAATATTAATCTTTAAAGCATATTTATAACTCTGAGAATAACTAGAACTAGCTTACCCTAAATCGTTTAGGAAATAATAGTACTCAAATTATCCTAAACTTAGTATCTTGATTACTTAAATGTCATCTCAAATTTGATTAAAAATACAATAAGTATTTTTAGCCTATAGTTTTAGTATAATTTAATACAAAGATTACAAAATCTTCCGAATCTCAAGCCTTGAAAACAAAACCTTTTAATAATAATCATCCAAACTCATGAAAAAGTTATTGTTTATTCTTGCCACCCTGTTATCAACTATACAAATCGTACAAGCTCAAAACCCTACGAAAGACGCTGTGTTAGGGGAGTGGCTGTCGGAAAGTAAAGATGGAAAAGTGCTTATATTCAAACAAGGAGATAAATACTTTGGGAAACTTTCTTGGATAAAAGATGCTGCCAAAAAAGATGTAAATAATCCAGATGCATCTTTGCGTAATCAACCGTTGTTAGGCTTGGTGATTCTAAAAAACTTTGAGTTTACAGGAAAAGCTTGGGAAGAAGGAAGTATTTATGATCCTAAAAATGGCAAAAGTTATTCATGTAATATGAAACTCAAGAAAGCTGATGAATTAGAAATCAGAGGTTTTGTTGGTGTTTCGTTGCTGGGACGAACTACCGTGTGGACAAAAGTGAAATAAGCCAGCTACCTGTTGGGAATGCCTGTACACTTTGCTTAAATTTGTCTACATACTAAGATTGGTTTATAAGAAATGGGTATTTTAGAGAGAAAAGAACGCGAAAAACTAGAATTAAAGCAGCGAATTTTAGAAGCTGCCAAGGAAATCTTTATCAAAGAAGGCTTTGATAAGGCTTCTATTCGAGCTATTGCGGACAAAATAGAGTATAGTCCAGCTACAATTTATCTGCATTATAAAGATAAAGATGAATTGTTTTATGCGGTACATGAATTAGGATTTGATAAATTATCAGAAATGACGCGTTCCGTTGAAAATATCGAAGATGGTTTTCAACAACTACGTGCGAGAGGATTGATTTACTTGAAATTTGCTTTTGAGAATCCTGAGTTATACGATTTGATGTTTATCAAAGAAGCTCCAATGCATGCACTCAAAAAGCAAGAAGCTGGCTGGGATTGTGGAATGCACAATTTTGTGGCACTACAAAAAAACTTGGCGCTATGTATTGAGCAAGGCTCTATTTTGCCTGCCAATATCGATGTATTGTCTATGTCGATATGGTCTTACGTGCACGGGTTGGTATCTTTAAATATTAGAGGGCGATTTGAGCCATTCTGTGAACTAAATCCAGAAATACAGCTAGAAAAGCTACTAGGGGAATCTCTGGACTTTATGTTGAATCTTATTAAAAAGAAAAATGAGTAATAAACACGCATTAGAGGTTTTTAAGGAATATATTGGTACTCGTGTAGCCGAAAAGAGTATTTCGCCAGTGGCTAAATTTCTAGACGGTGTTTTGGTAGGGGTTCACGACCATGGTATCGAAATAGAATACCAAGTCAAAGAAGAAATGGTAAATCCTGCTCGTATCTTGCATGGCGGTATTGCCGCAACAATGTTGGACGATATTATTGGGATGACTGTTTTTATGATGGGCAATGGTGTTTTTTATAGCACTGTCAACCTTTCGGTAGACTACCTTTTTAGCGCACGACTAGGCGAGACCGTTCGTGTAAAATCAAAGATTGTAAGAATGGGAAAGAAAATCGCTCATGCAGAAGGCGAAATTCGTAACCAAGATGATATTTTAATTGCAAAATGTACAACCAATTTGGTTGCAACAAGCAATACTATTAAATAGTTTTAGTTACTTTGTCTTTGAATCTTTGAAAGACCAGTAACTAACTGATTTTAAGGATTTACAAAGTGAATTAAGCAGTAAAGATTTAACAGTTTGCTTAAGCTGAAAAAATCTAAAAATCCCCTAGAAAGACCTGTGGGCAGTAAAATCTCCCACAGGTCTGACTTATGACAGCTTTCTGAAGTCAGCTTTGAGCAGTCGGCTCATATTGGTGTATTTTATAACCAGTGCTGATACCTAAAACCCGATAGCTCGAAGCTCATTTGGCATTGATTCCTCATGAATTAATGCTTTTTATTTACTCTTTTACTGAACAGTGTTTATAAAATTATAAATGTTTAATACATGAAACCTATGAAGTATTATCTCTCCTTGGTGTGCTGTTGGCTCGCTTATGGAACTATGGCTCAATCAGAAGTACTCAATCAGTATGTACAAGAAGGACTACAAAATAGCCAAACGCTCAAGCAGCAACGTTTTCAGCTACAAAAAGCCATTTGGGCTTTGGATGAAGCCAAAAGTTTGTTCAAACCTGCAGTGAATTTCAATACGACTGTATCCTCTGCCTTGGGTGGCCGTACAATTGATATTCCTGTGGGAGATTTAGTAAATCCTGTATATGCCACGCTCAATCGCTTGACAAATTCTAATGCTTTTCCACAAATCTCAAACGTGAGTGAGCAGTTGATTCCAAAGGATTTTTATGACATGCGATTCAAAACTTCGATGCCTTTGATTAATGCTGAACTTAAGTATAATCAAAGCATCAAAAAGGAACTGATTGGTTTGCAGCAATCCGAAACCAATGTCTATAAACGTGAATTGGTCAAAGATATAAAAATGGCTTATTTCAACTATCTAAAAGCTACTGAGGCATTGAGTATTTACGAAAATGCGTTACGTCTGCTCCGTGAAAGTGAACGTGTCAACCAAGCTTTGATTCAAAATGGAATGGCTAATCCGACGGTTTCTGTTCGTACCAAAAACGAAATTGCTAGTATAGAATCTGAAGTTGAAGCTGCCAAAGGAACACAGAAAAACGCGGCAGCGTATTTTAATTTCTTGCTAAACCGTGAGTTTACGCAGGAAATCAAAGTTGATTCAAGTTTTAAAAATGTTGTGATTCCTGCTAAAATAGACTTAGCTCACCGTGAAGAAATCGACAAGCTCGAAACTAATTTGAGTATCAATAAGCAAATCTTAAAACTTAGCCAGTCTTACAATCAACCCAAGATAGGAGCTTCTTTGGATTTAGGTTCACAAGGGCGTTTTGCTCAAATCGCTTCGGCTGACAAGAATTTTATTTCTCCCAATGCCTTTTTCTTGGTCGGAGTATCGATTGACTTGCCTGTATATTCTTCAGGAAGAAATCAATTGAAAGTAAAACAAGCCGAAATGGACGTTGCTTCCGCCGATACACAGCTTCAACAAGTCAAAAACCAACTTGATTTACAAAATACCTTAGCGCAAAACGCTTTGACAGCTGCCAAAGAAATTCATCAATCCAAAGCCAATCAGATAAGTTCGGCACAGCGCTATTATCGTGACATGATGCGCCGTTACAAAGAAGGTAATCTTAGTTTTATCGAGTTGCTGGATGCCCAAACACAATTGACTCGTACTCAATTACAGCAAGTGATAGCTCATTATGATGTTTGGCTCAAATGGGTAGAACTCGAACGCAGTGCTGCCGCTTTTGACTTAAAATAAAAAGACGTAATGCTTGAGTGAATTGAAGCATAAATAAAAATCTAAAAATCTCTTTAGCCTTGGGCTAATCAAAATCCTCTTGAAATATGTTGACTTCCTTTAAAAATAGCCTCATTCTAGGTCTAATCATAACGACAGTGTTTGCCTGTGGCAAAAAGAAAACCGATAAAAAAACAATTGCAGATAACGAAACTGTAGCTGTAAAATTAGTGGATGTTTCAAATGCTAATTCTACCGAACCCATCAAAGCTTCTGGTCTGATAAGCTCTTTACACGAAGCTCGTCTTTCTTTTAAAACGGGCGGAATAATCGAAAAAATCTTTGTAAAAGAAGGACAAAATATTGTTAAAGGTCAATTATTAGCAACGCTCAATTTGACCGAAATCAATGCACAAGTGCAACAATCACAAGAGAATGTGAGCAAAATCGAAAGAGACTTAAAGCGTATCAATGCACTATATCGTGATTCGGTAGCTACACTCGAACAAGTCCAAAATCTAACAACAGCCTTGAGCGTGGCAAAACAAGGTTTACAAATAGCCCAATACAACCAAGGATATTCCAAAATTTATGCACCAACCAATGGTGTTGTTGTCAAAAAAATGATGAACGAAGGTGAATTGGCATCGTCTGGAAGTCCTGTGTTTTTTGTGAATGCCGCAGGTGCCAACGATTGGGTAGTAAAAGTAGGTATTGCAGACAAAGATTGGACTCGCCTCAAACTAGGCGATAAAGCCGAAATCAGCCTCGACGCATTTCCTGATATGAAGTTTTTGGCAAATGTCACAACCCTCTCTCAAGGTGCCGACCAAGCTTCAGGTCTCTATCAAGCAGAGTTAAAAATTAGTACTCAAGGCAAAAAAATGGCGACTGGCCTATTTGCCAAGGCTTTGATTTACCCTTCTATCAAATACCAATATGCGTCTGTTCCTGTTGATGCCATTATTGAAGGCAATGGGGACCAAGCTTTTGTATATGTGATAGAAAACGGAAAAGCCAAAAGAGTTTCTTTGTCGATTGCTTACGTCAACGGTCAACAAGCATTTATTCGTGAGGGTTTGTCGGGAATAAACCAAGTAGTAACAGATGGTTCGGCTTATCTGGTAGAAGGTACAAAAGTAAAAGTGGTGCAATAAACTTTTACAACAAATCAATTTTACATAGACCTAAACGAGCATAACGTCACTGTAAAGCGACTGATGCCGACAACTCATCATATATGAAAATCGCAGAATTTTCCGTAAAAAATTACCAGTTTACCTTAGTGGTATTTCTGGCGGTATTATCAATCGGGCTATATTCCTTGTTGAACATGCCTCGTGGCGAAGACCCAGAGTTTGAATCTCCTCAATTTGGCGTTACGATTATCTATCCCGGAGCTACTCCCAACGACATGGAAGAGTTAGTAGCAGACCCTTTTGAAAAAAGAATTAACGAGCTAGACAACATTCAGCGCATAAGTACGGTCATACTAGATGGAGCGGCTGTATTTCAGATAGAGTATGATTTTGAACAAGATCCAGAAGAAAAATATCAGGAGGTTGTACGAGAAGTAAATGCCATCAGAAAAGACCTCCCTGCTGAGATTCTGGATATTCGAGTACAAAAGTTTAGACCAACCGACGTAAATATTTATCAGTTTGCCCTCGTAAGCGAAAATGTGCCTTACGCCAAGCTGAAGGAATATGCAGATGATTTGGAAAAACAACTCGAAAAGGTAAAACCTCTAACTAATATCAAATCATGGGGTTTTCCAGCTCGTAAAGTAGCAGTTGAGTTGAATTTGGAAAAAATGGCACATGACCATATTCCTGTCAATCAGGTGTTGGGAGCAATTCAATCTGAGAATGTCAATATTCCTGGAGGTAGTATCAATGTTTCGAGTAAAAAACTAAATGTTAAAACATCAGGTGCATATAATGACCTCGACGAAATTCAGAATACGATTGTGTACACCAACGGTACCAAAATCGTGTATCTCAAAGATATTGCTCAAGTAAAATTTGCTTACGAAGACGAAACACATATTACTAGTCTCAATGGTCACCGCTGTGTTTTTGTCACAGCATGCCAAAAGCAAGGACAGAATATTATTGCGATTCGTAAGATAGTTGAACCAATAGTTGAAAAATACAAAGCACAACTTCCTCCAAGTGTCGATGTTGTAAAAGTATTTGACCAAGCCGAATCTGTAGATAATCGTCTTACGCGTTTTGCTAAAGATTTCGGAATAGCGATTTTGCTAGTATTGATTACGCTATTGCCTTTAGGTACACGTGCAAGTATTGTCGTAATGATTTCAATCCCACTCTCGTTGGCGATAGGTCTAACATTACTCAATGTATTTGGTTATACCATCAACCAGCTGTCTATTGTAGGGATGATTGTAGCTTTGGGGATTTTGGTAGATGACTCTATCGTAGTGGTCGAAAACATCGAACGCTTTATGCGAATGGGCATCAAACGCAAGCAGGCGGCTATCGATGCTACAAAACAAATCGGATTAGCAGTAGTAGGATGTACTGTATTGTTGTGTTTTGCCTTTTTACCAATTGCCAACTTGCCAGAGGCAGCAGGTGAATTTATTCGAAGTTTACCAATGGCTGTAATGTTTACGGTATTGGCTTCGATGATTGTGTCATTGACGATTGTACCATTTTTGTCATCAGTGTTATTGACCGAAAATCATAATCCAGAAGGGAATATGATTTTGAGAGGAATGAAAAAAATCATTTCGGCTACTTATGGACGCTTGATGGATTGGTGTCTTAAACACCCCAAAACAACTTTGGCAGGAGCACTAGGAATATTTGTAGGTGTAATGATGATGGCTAAATTATTCTTAGGTTTTTCTCTTTTCCCAACTTCCGAAAAACCGATGTTTTTAGTAAATATCGAAACGCCAGTTGGAACAAATATGGCTGCCACAACCAAAGTAGTGAAGTATGTGGAGGAAAAATTGAAGAAAGTACCTGAGATTAAAAACTTTGCTTCAAATGTTGGGCGTGTTAATCCTCGTATCTATTACAACACAGTAGAAAGAGGGCAGTCAGAGAACCGAGCACAAATATTTGTCTTGCTCGAGGATATGGAAACATCTGAGAAAAAGGCTTTAATTGATGATTTGCGTGGCAATATGGGCGTGTATCCCAATGCCAAAATTGAGGTAAAAGATTTTGAACAAGGACCACCATTAGAAGCGCCAATTGCTTATCGAATCTTTGGAGAAAATTTGGATACCTTAAGGAATGTAGCGTTCAGAATCGAGAAGATTTTAGCTAATCATCCTGGAGCTATCTATGTTAATAACCCACTGAAAGTCCAACCAACGGATATTCGTGTGGTAGTCAATAAAGAAAAAGCTGGCTTGATGAGTGTGAGCTCAGCCGAAATCGACCGAGTGGTACGTTTAGGAATAGCAGGCTTAAATGTGGGTACCTACCGTGAAGATGGCGAAAAAGATGGTTATAACATCAACGTGTCGATTCCAAGAACGGGTGTACAACAAGATTTAGACGTCTTTAATCGTTTGTATGTCAACAATGCTTTAGGGACGGCTATTCCGCTTAAGCAATTGGTAGATATTAAGTTAGAAACCTCTCAGAATCAGATTTTGCACTTCGACAAAGAGCGATATGTGACAGTTTCGACCTTTTTAAAATCTGGCTATAATACAGCACAAGTAAACCAAGAATTAATAAAGCAATTAAATGCTTTTAAGTTTCCAAAAGGATTTTCGTACAGAGTAGCAGGAGAGGCCGAAAATGCAGAAAAATCTTTCGGAGGAATAGGGGTGATAGTTTTGATAACTGTCTTCGGAATGATAGCTATCCTAATTTTGGAGTTCCGTAATTTCAAATCGACCCTGATTGTATTGTCAGTAATTCCATTGGGTATTGTTGGAGCTATCTTGATGCTATTACTTTGGGGCGAAACTTTATCATTTACGGCTGTTATTGGTTTTATTGCGCTGGTGGGAATTGAAGTCAAGAACTCTTTACTATTGGTAGATTTTACCAACCAACTTCGAGAGGAAGGGTTTGGACTTGAGGAGGCAATTCGAGAAGCAGGCGAAGTGAGATTTGTTCCTATTGTGCTAACATCACTTACGGCAATAGGGGGCTTAGTACCACTAGTTATCGAATATTCAGAGCTGTACTCTCCATTAGCCTTGGTGCTTATAGGTGGAATTATCAGTTCAACATTACTTGCTCGTTTGGTTACACCTGTTATGTATAAGTTACTTCCACCAACGATTATTCCGGTCAAAGAAACGATACAAAACTAGGTTTTAGAAGAGCAAATTACCTGAAAATAGTTTTTAATATTTTTTAATAAATCATGAGAGAAATCTTTAAATAGTTCAAGAATACTCTGTAAGCATAATATTTAAGAATTTTTATAGATTTTTCTCATTTTTTCTAAAAAAACTTAAAATTCGGGCACTATTATTCAAAAAAGCTCGTTAACCTAGCATAACAATCGTCAAAATATATATAAATCAAGAAACCGATGAGATTCAGCACAGAAACATTGACAAAGTTCTTATCTCGGAATTTTTATATTAGCCCGAGGTTGATAGCTCCTCAAAAACGCTTTTATGCCGATTTGGGAATGAACTCATTAGAGTTCCTAGAAGTAGTAGCTTATTTAGAAAATACGTATGGTATTACATTACCAGATCAGGAGATAGATAGAGTACAGACTGTAGAAGAATTGGCTTCTTTGATGGAAGCTAATTTAGTAGCTGTACGTGCGTAAAGGCAACGATTTTTGGTATGTTAAAGGTTCAAACACATTAGTTTGAGCCTTTTTTTATGCCTTTTTGAGTAAATATCCCTCGGCTTTTATCTTATCTTTGTATCGTAACCAAAAAACAATTATTAAGTATGTCTAGACAAAATATCTTAACGGGCTCGCCGTGGGAAGACAAAATGGGCTATTGCCGTGCCGTAAGAATCGGAAACATTGTAGAAGTATCAGGAACTGTAGCTATTGTAGATGGTGAAAAAGTAAAAGCGGACGATGCTTATGCACAAACGTTGAATATCTTAGAACGTATCGCAAAAGTGTTAGAAGAGGCTGGTGTTTCAACAAAAGATGTAGTGAGAACTCGTATTTTCACAACAGATATTACCAAATTTGATGATATTGCTCGTGCTCATGGCGCTTATTTCGGCGAAATCAAACCAACAACGGGTATCTATGAGATTTCTAAATTAGTATCTCCAGATTATTTGGTTGAAATTGAATTTACAGCAATCGCTCAATAAAAATATTAGCGTAAGAAGAAAGAATCATAAAGTGTCCAATATACGCTTAGAAGAGAAAGTCAGTGGATTTGTTCACTGGCTTTTTTTGTTGGAATAGCTCCATGAGAAAGGCTAAAACCTTAAAAATCAAAAAGCCTTGCTAGAAATACTAACAAGGCTTTTTTGTGATTAATAATAGTAAAACGCCAGAGAAGGCAAAATAGTTTACAACTTGAAAAATAGTTAAATTATTTTTCGTATTTATTTTATTTTTTTCAAATTGGAAAAAAATAATAGCAAAATCAGCTCGCTAGGGGCTTTTTGAGATTGAGAAAATCAGGAAAAAGATACCTCACGCATCTATTCCTAATAACAGATTATTAAGTAACTAATAACGTTTCCTCATGAAACAACAAACCATCTACGAAGTAGCCGTCATCTCGATTGGCTCGCTCAATACAGTTCGAACAAAAGAACCTGTATTAAATTATTTTTCGAACCTTCAAAAATGCCTTGATCATTTGTTAGGAGCTTTGGCTGTGCATGGTTGGGAAAGTAAAATGAATTACACTGCCGTGTATCGGAATCTAAAAGCAAAAGGGAAGTACGTTGCAGAATTTAGCTTTGCAGGAAATAAAATTTTTAAAATTGTAATCACAGCCCGAACAATCAATCCTTCGATAAGCACTTTGGGAATAGAGGATAAGCCTGATAGTAAGAAGTAGAAAACAGTGCGGAAACACTCAAATGAATGTAAAATAAAAAAGCCTTGCTATGTTGGTAGCAAGGCTTTTTTGTGGTTGATAGTAGATAAACGTCTATTAAGGTCAAATAGTTTGCGTATTGAAAAATAGTTAAATTATTTTTCAAAAAATATAAAATTTATTTTCAGAGCGTAATTTTCTTAAAATTTAGCTAAAAAAACGCCCCTCTTAAATTGTTAAGAGGGGCGTTTTTGCCTAATGCCTAGAGCTTATAGCCTAAAGCCTATTAATACTTAATTATAGTTTTGTTGGGCTTCTGCCAACAGTCTTTCTTTGTTGATTGGGACAACGCCAACAGATTCACATACAAGTCCACCTCCTAAATTTGATAGACCTGCTACCAATTCTGGAGACAAATTGAGTGCTACACAGCAAGCTGCAATTGAAATTACGGTATCACCTGCACCCGAAACGTCTGCAATTTGTCGAATATGGGCAGGGATATGTTTTTCTTCGTCTTTGAAATTGATAAATACGCCTTGTTCTGAAAGTGTAACAAAGGCTCCTTTCACTTCAAGGGTTTCGATAAGCATATTGACCGCCATTGCCAGTTCTGCTGGGTCTTTTGAGTCAAATTGAATATTGAGACCTTCTTTGAGTTCTTTCAAGTTTGGCTTGAATAAGGTAGCATTTTGGTAGTTTAGAAAGTTACGTTTCTTGGGGTCTACCACAGTTGGAATATGGTGTTCTTGGGCAAAATCAATTACTTCGACAATGAGTTCTTTTGATAAAACGCCTTTGTCATAATCTTCAAAAATAATCACTTGCGCATCTAATGCCAAAGCTTTGATTTTGTCTAAGAGCAAATTACGTTCATTTTCAGAAATCAATTTATCAGTTTCGGTATCTACACGAACAATCTGCTGTGTGCCTGCGATAATTCGTTCTTTTACCGTAGTAATGCGCTCTTCAGACTGTAGAATACCTTCGGTAGATAACTCTTTTTCTGCCAATAAATCCAATAGGGCATTGCCATAGGAATCTTTTCCGATGACCGAACAAATAATAGCTTTAGCGCCAAGTGCCTGAACGTTCATCACTACATTGCCAGCACCACCCAAACGCATTTCTCTTTGTTTTACATTTACTACTGGTACTGGAGCTTCAGGAGAGATACGTTCTACTTTACCCCAGGTATAAGCATCAATCATCAAATCGCCTATGATAAGAACTTTTAGTTGATTGAAACCTTCAAAAATTTGCTCAATTGTCATCGTCTATATAAAATATGTCCCCTGTCAGCCCAGTCCAAAATATTATTGGGTTGACAGGGGATTAAATGAATTGCAAAATTAAGATTTTTATGGATTATCCTCCAATGGTTGTCATGGATTCAGTAACAAGCTTTGTTCTGCGACTCTCGGCTTCGAAGCCGTCTTTGGCTCTTTGTTGAAAAGTATTGATAAAAATGCCTTTCAGTTCTTCGTTGCTAATTCCCGAACGAATCAAATCTCGAATACTTAGTACGCCTTCATCATACAAGCAGGTTTTTAATTCGCCTTGTGCAGTCATTCTGATACGATTGCAAGTTCCACAGAAGGTTCTTGAAAACGCTGCAATAACGCCAATATTGCCCTTGAAACCTGGGACATGGTAGTTATACGAAGTAGAATGTGGAGCATCTTTGATTTTACTTAAACTCGGATATGCTGCACGTATGGTATCCAAAATTCGATTGATATTCCAATGAAGCACAGGATAATGCGAGCCTTCGCCATTAAAAGGCATTTCCTCTATAAAGCGAACTGCCACAGGGTAGTGCTCGGTTAGGGCGACTAAAGGTAAAATATCATCTGTATTTTTTCCATCCATTACTACAGCATTGATTTTGACTTCAAAACCTCCGTCTAATAAGTCAAAAAGCGTTTGATATACCTTCGAAAATTCATCACGACGGGTAATTTCAAAAAAACGTTGCGAATCCAAAGTATCCAAACTCAAATTGACAGAACGAATCCCAATTTCTTTCATCTGTTTGAGATACTGTCCCGTCAAAATGCCATTGGTTGTAATATTCAGCTCATCGATTCCTTGAATGTCGGCGAGGCGATACAAAAAATCGATAAGGTTGTTACGTACAAAGGGTTCTCCACCTGTAATACGTACTTTGTGTACTCCCAATTCGGCTAATACGCTAACTATACGAAGCATTTCTTCGTAACTAAGCAATTTGGATTTATGAAGATACTTGATGCCTTCTTCGGGCATGCAATAAAAGCAACGCAAATTGCATCGGTCAGTGACAGCCAGCCTCAAATAAGTAATCGGTCGACCGTGATTGTCATAAATCACTGGACGATTATCGGGAGTTGTTATGGATGGATTAGTTGTCACAGATACGAATGATATAGTAGTATTTTGGGTAAATCTCCATTTGAAGTCCTCAAATTATAGATTTACTTCGTTATATTAGCAATCAAAATATAGGAAAAATTGTTCAAAAACTAACGCCTATATTTATCGCTAATGGTATATCGGCAAGCAATAAAAACAAATATACTATTGAATCCTAGAATCAAAAATTTAACCTAATGAAATATACAATTGCTTTGTTTGGAATCACCAAAGAAATTGTTGGCAATAGCTCGACGACTTTGGAGGTATCAGATACCCTCACAACCGATGGTTTATTGACTTTGCTAAGAGCAGAATATCCTCAGTTGGCAGCTATTCGCTCGCTATTGCTGGCAGTAAACAACGAATATGCCGAACAGGATTTAGTATTATCAGAAAGAGACGAAATTGCGCTAATTCCACCCGTGAGTGGAGGGTAGTTTATGCACTAAAATCAGTAGAGCATGAGCAAATGCCTCGATGGCAGATTTGAGATTTTTGATTTCGGATTTATCAGAAATGTTCAGCATTATTTTCCGAAATCAAAATTCTAACTTTATATGCGACTATCGAAGGCTTAGTCCATGGCTGGATGATTACCTTTTATTTATTCCTCAAACTGGTTAGAAAACTTGTTAGCTTCTGCTTTTTGAGAATCAAATCTATACAAATACGGCGCCTTATGGGCACCACCTCCCCATTTTTTATCTAGTCTTTCTAGTATTCCCAAACTCAACATTTTACGTTGGAAGTTAGCTCTCAGTAATTTTTTATTCAAAATCGTTTCATAAAGGCTTTGTAATTCACCCATAGTAAAAGTTTCGGGCATCAGGTTGAATACTGCCAATTTGTGATCCAGTAGCAATCGAAGTGAATCGAGTGCTTTGGTAAGAATCTCACGATGGTCGAAAGCGATTGTTTCTGGTAAGTCATAAATGTCAAACCAGCCACTTTCTTCATGATTTAAATATGAGTGTGGTTGAATCTTAGTGAAATCTACAAGAGCATAATAACCTACCGTAATGTGTCGATTAAACAAAAAGTGGTCACTAGGTAAATCAATGCCATTTTTTTGCATAATCCACCTATGTTCCTCTGGATTAACACGTTTGGGGTCGCCAAAAATATAAAATTGCTCTAAATAGGTATCTTCAATGCCCGTACGGTGATCTAAAATACGATTAGCAGCTTCATCTAAGCTTTCTTCTTTATAGATAAATCCTCCAGGAAGAGAATATATTTGAGTATTGCCAAATTTGATTAGTAAAACCTTCAATTGATTTTCATGAAAACCAAATATTACACAGTCAATCGAGATGCCTGGTAAGAAATCTTGCTTTTGGTTGACGAGGTCTTTATATTCTGTTGTATGTTCCATAAAATAAATTTTGTTCAAATTTAAAAAAGAATTGTAATATTAAAACAAAACAATTAATATTGTATCGTTGTGATACAATAAATCATGTGTCATCTAACCATTTCAGCTAGGCGAATAACTGACGAGTTTGCATTCTCATTTGAAGAAAGCTTTACAATTCTGTCTATTTCGAATGGATTTTAAATTGTGGTGTAAAAGGATGAAAGTTAAACACAATGTTTCAATGTTGAGCTTTAAACAAAAGCCGATTGAACTGTAATGAAAAGATAGTTTTTGGTAAATAATCGGATTAAAAATTACTGAAAAAAGCCAAATACACAAAATCTTTAGTTAAAAGCTTGTCACATTATCTATCCAATTTATATTAATACATACCCCACTAGTAGCTGTTGAGACGTGGTGGGGTTTTTTCCGAAAACAAACTCAGTACAACTTAAAATAGACACAGGGTATTTACTCTATCATAAAAGAAAACGGCTCGTAGCAAATACTGCTACGAGCCGTTTTCTTTTAATATTATTACTTATTGTCTAGAAATCTTCATCAAGAGAGAAAGACATCGTTTCTTTCTCTGACATTACACCCGCTTTTTGATATTCAGCTACACGTTTTTCGAAGAAGTTTGTTTTGCCTTGTAACGAAATCATTTCCATGAAATCGAATGGGTTTGTTGCGTTGTAAACTTTTGGACAACCCAAAGCAACTAGCAAACGGTCAGCTACAAACTCGATATACTGGCACATTAAGTTGGCATTCATACCAATTAATGATACAGGAAGAGAATCTGTTACAAATTCTTTTTCGATTGTTACTGCATCTGTAATGATGGCAGTCACTCTTGATTGTGGTAACTGATTCTTGATATGGTCTGCGTAAAGCAAACACGCAAAATCACAGTGTAAACCTTCGTCGCGAGAAATAAGCTCGTTAGAGAATGAGAGGCCTGGCATCAAACCACGTTTTTTCAGCCAGAAGATAGAACAGAAACTACCTGAGAAGAAAATACCCTCTACTGCTGCAAAAGCAATCAAACGTTCTACAAAATTTTCACTGCCAATCCAACGCAAAGCCCATTCTGCTTTTTTCTGAACGCAATCGATGGTTTCGATGGCACGAAGCATACGGTCTTTTTCAGTAGGATTTTTAATATAAGTATCAATCAACAAAGAGTACGTTTCTGAATGGATATTTTCCATCATTACTTGGAAACCATAGAAACATTTAGCCTCAGCATATTGAACCTCCGAAAGGAAGTTAACAGCGAGGTTTTCGTTTACGATACCATCCGATGCCGCAAAGAAGGCCAATACATGCGAAATGAAGTGCTTTTCATCGGCTGTAAGCTTGTTTTCCCAGTCGTTTAAGTCTTGAGAAAGATCAATTTCTTCAGCTGTCCAGAAAGAAGCTTCCGCTTTTTTATAAAATTGCCAAATGTCATTGTGTTTAATGGGAAATAACACAAAACGGTTTGGGTCTTCTTGAAGTAAGGGTTCAATAATTGCTGCCTGTGACATGGTCGTATGGTATAAGTTGCTAGTTATCTAAAAATAAAGGGATTATTCAAATTTGGGCCTAAGGCATAATTTTAAAGCGCGCTTGCCTAGGATAAATTTAAACGTTTTTGGCTTAGGAATCATTAAAGTTGACAAAAATAAACTTTGCTATTTTTCTACCTATCTCTTTAGTCTCGGTAGTGAAAATATATTCCTTTGAGACTACAATTTGTTAGCTAAAATTGTTTCTTGTTCTTCCAAAATTCTTTCCAAAGATAGGGATAGTTTGGCAGAAAATGCAGTTGTTTTTTATCATGTTTTTTTGAAATTAAACATTCGTTTGGTTGTAACTATTTGATTTTTAAATATTTGAAACGAAAGTTTTAGCGATATTTTTTTTGACTATTCTGATTGAACGGATACTTGGTGAGTAGCATCAATTTTTAGCCAAAGTATAGATCCAAGTATCAATAAACCACCAATCATAAGTACAGGAAAGTAGTACCCGAAAGTCGTTGCCAGATACCCAAAAGATACAGTATTGATATAGGCTCCAATCAAACCTGCTGAGTTCATAGCCCCCGAAACGGTCCCGCTTTGTTTGCCTCCTATATCCATGGCTACTGCCCATGCTACTGGTGCGTTGACGTCCATGGTGGCAAGCCCTAACGACAAAAGTACAACGGCCAAAGTATCATTTTGACTGAGTGATGCCGTAATGAGACAGATACCTGAAAGACCAAGCCCAATCATTGGGACAATGCGACGACCCCATTTTTTGCCATATTTTTTGACAGTGTAATCACTCAAAATTCCCCCTAAAAAACATCCGACAGCTCCCAAAATAAAAGGAGCAGAAGCCATAAATTTCATGTTTTCTTCCGAGATTCCACGGCCTTGTTGGAGATATTTAGGCATCCAACTTTGGAAAAAATAAGCGCCCGCAGCATAACAGTAATACATCAAAAAGAGGATCCAAAGGTTAGGATGGTTAAGTATTTTCCATACCGATTGTTTTGGAGAGTGGTCGCTTAGTTGTCTATTTTCTAAGATAAAATTCAATTCTTCCTTCGAAATATCCTTAGCTTCGGAAGGCTCTTCTTTGTACCAGAAAATCCAAAAAATTACCCAAAGTAAACCAACTCCTCCGAGGATATAGAAGGACATTTGCCAGCCATACTTTTGTTGAATAGGAATGACTAAAATAGGAGTCAGACCTGCACCAATTCTTGACGCTGCCCAAATAAGTGCTTGCCCTTTTCCTCTTTCGAAGGCTGGTAACCACTTGCTCAAGGCTATTGAAATATTGGGATATGCTCCAGCTTCGCCAATACCAAATAAGAATCGTACTGCAAGAAGCATGACAAAACCTGTCGAAAAGCCTGTGAGTACTGTAAAAAATGACCACCACAATACTACTCGAATAAGAAGGCGTTTGGCACCGAGTCGGTCACCCAATAATCCTGTGGGAATTTCAAAAAGTCCATAGGCAAGGGTAAACATCCCCAATACCCAGCCCCATTGGACAGGACTTAGCCCCAAATCTTTTGAAATACGTTCGCCTGCTGTAGAGATAGCAATGCGGTCGAGAAAGGTAACAGTGGAAAGAATTGATAGTACGAGTAATACTTGATAACGTTTTTTCATCTATATGTTTAAAGTTTATTCCATAATTAATAGAAATGCAATTTACCGAAATCTCCCCCAAATGAGAACCGAAAAACCAGATAAGTAAGTGAATATGTACACAAAGAGATAGCGTAATAAAAAAGAATATCGTTATTCTCAATGAACTATTCTCGATGCTAAGATGTAAAAGGTAAGGTAGAAAAGAGAAGAAATCTACCCTAACAATTTGATTTTTTGTAGTTTGCCAAAAAAGTTATTAATACAACATGCCACTTGCTAGATTTAGCGCTGGTCTATAGGCGAATTCATTTGGTTTTTCTTCTATTTGGTAATATTATGAGTAATTTTGCCTTTTATATTGCTGAGTATATAATTTTCTGTTTTTTTCTTAATTTTTTGTCCACGTCAGAGCATGAGGTTGTTATGTGTTGTTATACTGTCTGTTACGTTATTCTGTTGGTCACAGGATGTAAAAGGACAAGGTGCTGCTTCGCCGATCAGCTATGAGCGAAAGTTCTCGAAGGTAGAGTTGAGAGCAGATTTTAGATATTTGAGAAGTATTTTAGAACAAGAGCATCCAGGTGTTAATTGGTACACTTCAAAAGAATCTATGAACATAGCTTTTGAAGATGCCTATAAAAAGATAGCTGATGAAATGACCGAAAAGGACTTTGGGCTATTGCTCAAGCCTTTGGTCGCTAAAATTCGTTGTGGACATACAGACTTGCGTTTTTCGCCCGAAACTCGCAAATGGGAGCGTGCCAAAAATCGTAGTTTCGTGCTTCCGCTTGGCTTTTTTATCCAAGGCGACCGTCTTTTTATTGCTCGGAATGAAAGCAATGATGCCTCGCTAGTACTTGGTTCGGAGGTGTTGGAAATAGAAGGAAATACTGCTGGTAAAATTCTTCGAACATTAAGAAAATACCTACCTGCTGATGGCTACGGCGAAGCTTTTAAGGATGCTACACTAGAGGCTGGTTTTTTTGACGAATACTATTTGAGTGTTTTTGGAGGAAAAGAAAAATATCAATTTTCCATCAAAAATGCACAAGGAGAAGTGAAATCGCAGATACTAGAATTTAAACCAAGAGTTCCTACTGGCAATAGACCGCCTCGGTTATCTAAGGAGGACGAAACACAGCGTCGTTTGACTCGTTTGCGTGGCTTAAGTTTCCCGAAAGAAGTTGCATCAACGGCTCTGTTACGTATTTCTAGTTTTTCCTATGATGACTATGAGTCGTTTTTGATGACTCACGAAAGGTTTTTCCAAGAAATAGAACAAAATCACGCCGCGAACCTTATCATTGATTTACGCCAAAATTCAGGAGGAAATCATGAAATTGCCCTTGACCTGATGAAGTATTTGATGGATAGTACTTTTGTGCTAACCTCACATGCGGAGGCGCCCGTGATGATTCCATCTTTTATACTTAATAATGATGTAGAAGAACAAGATGCTAGTCGTGCTTTTTCGGAAAGAATCGTTAAAAAGTGTGGTGAAGGGACTTACTGCTTGAATGTCCCGTCGGTTGGAAAACA
This sequence comes from Cellulophaga sp. BC115SP, assembly GCF_009905545.1. Lineage (GTDB taxonomy): Bacteria > Bacteroidota > Bacteroidia > Cytophagales > Spirosomataceae > Flectobacillus > Flectobacillus rivi. The sequence continues at coordinate 73,979 of NZ_JAAALB010000003.1, forward strand.
TAAGCCTTACGAACAATACCGTTTTAAAGGCAGCTTATACATTTTGATTGGTGAACAAACTTTTTCGGCAGCATCGAGCTTTGTGGCAAGTTTGAAAGAACAGCGTAAATCAACATTAGTGGGTCGTGAGACGGGTGGGGGCGAAGCTGGTTGCAATGGAGGTGTCATTTCTACGGTTGTTTTACCTGCTACGAAACTGCGTTTGCAGTTTCCACATTTTAGAATTACAACAGCGGTTAAAGCTCCCAATATTGGTCGTGGAGTAATACCCAATGTCAATGTTGAATACACTATCCAAGAAAGACTTAATAAGGCTGATTTGGAACTAGAAAAAACCTACGAACTCATTCGAAGTGCCGAGATCAGCAAATTGGGGCATTGATTGTTTGATTTGAAAATGAGAGAATAGGGGATTATATTAAAATTGTATTCTATCCGTAGTGACAAAATGCTTTGCGTCTTAAGCCGAGCCAAATGTAGCATAGGAATATCAAAAAAGGCGTTCGAAATTAATTTTCCGAACGCCTTTTTTGATACTAAATTTCAGAATGACACTTCTTTAGACGCAAAGCATTGCGTCTCTACGGGTAAAATTCAATCACCTCATTACATCTCTTTTTATTTTTTTGAAAAAAAGAGTAAATTCCTGTAACCTTTCTAAACCAACTTGCATCCTATTGTCGTGAAAACGTTGGAAACAGACATATCTATTATTGAAAGAATCTTGGCAGGCGATAAAGCTGGGTATCGGGATTTGGCAAATCGTCATAAGGATTATGCCTTTACGGTAGCCTACAAAATCGTGGGTACACGCGAAGATGCTGAAGAGGTGGCTCAGGATGCCTTTATTCAGGCATTTCAGGCATTGCCACAGTTCAATAAGGAATCTAAGTTTACGACATGGTTTTATAGAATTGTGTTTAATACAGCTTTGATGTTTAAACGCAAAAATCGCATACAAACCGACGACATTGAGGCTTCTCAATCGGCACAAGCAGCTTCGGCGGATACTTCAGATGGAATGAAAAGTGCTGAACAGAAGAGATATATTCAAATGGCACTCAATCATCTTTCGCCTGACGACGTAACGATGATTACCTTGTTTTATCTAAAAGAACAGAGTTTAGAAGAAATTGCCCAAATCGTTGGGATTAGTGCTGATACGGCAAAAGTTAAACTTTGTCGTGCCCGAAAGCGTTTGGCTGAAGAGATGAAACGACTATTGGGCAATGAGTTACATAGTTTGGTATATTAACTTGGCTTTGGGCTTTGAGCAATCGGCTAGGAGCTTAATGATAAAATAGGTAGAAAATACTTTGTTGAGAGCTAACCTAAAGTTAATAATATGACTAGGTTTTGACTAACAATTCCACTTAGTGGGTGAATTTATTCACCTGAGACGAAAAAGTTTAAACAGCTTCAATTTTAATACAATGAATATCACAGACGAAGAAATATTTGACATCCTCGATGGTATCGCCTCTGAGGAGCTTTTGCAAAGGCATGAGCGTCTGTTGCAAGAGGACGAAGAATACCAATTGCTATTTAAAGAATATGCTGCTACACATGCCCTGTTGGAAGATTTGCCGATGGAGAAAACAGCAGTAAACTTTACGGATAAATTAATAGATCAATGGGAGCTTGCTCAAGAGCCTGAAGTAGTACTAAAACCTAAAAGCCATTTGCATCTATACTTCTTGGCAGTGATGTGTGCTTTGATTGTACTGGTGGTTGCTTTGAGTTCGGGAATGCCTTCGGTGCAGTCGGTAAAAGTACCTTTAGATTTTAGTGTACTTACTAATATGATACATCAAAAAGAGCTTATCAACTTTATGTTAATGGCTAATGCTTTGCTTGCGGTATTTATTCTCGACAAAAAAGTGTTTAAACCTTATTTTAGAATGTAAGGTAAGTATTAGTGTTGAATTGTGAATTGTGAGTTAGTGCTGTACGAAGGATTGAAAAAGTAACCATTGTCTTTCGCAATTTGTAAAAAGTGTGTTTCTTTGAGGTACTGGATTTTAAGCATTACTCAATGGACAAACATCTCATTCATCGGCAACAAGTACCTGTTTCTGAGTTGTTAGACTTGATAGGTCAAGACTATTTGTCATCCTTAGCCCAAGAATTAGAATCTGACAAATGGGTGATAAAACTAAAGACTAAAACTATTTTTAATTTACTCATTTATAGCTTATTAGAAAGTAATCGAGTTGGTCTTCGAGGTATGGAAGCCAACTATTCTTCTGCTATTTTTCAAGCCATAGAGCATTTAGCAGTAGGAGATACTACCGCTCATAGCAGTATTAGAGATAGACTAACACAAATAGACTCATCCTACTTTGAGAGGGTCTATAACCGAGTTTATCAGATGGTGAGTAGCCATTATGACCAATCTGCCTTGTCAAAATACAATATCAAGCGATACGACTCGACGATGATTCATATTTTTGGTCATCTAATGAGTGGCATGAAGGTTGGCAATAGTAGCAACAATAAGTATCAAGTCAAACTAACGACAGAACTAGAGAATGATTTTTGCATTCGTATGAAGTTTTTTTCAGACCAAAATCATTTGTCAGAAGAAACATCACTCAAAGAAGTTATTCAAGAATCTCAACACGGTAAAAAAGATTTGATTGTCTTTGATAGAGGACTTAAATCTCGTGACACATTCAAGGAGTTTTCGGATAAAGAAACTCAATTCGTCACTCGCTTAAATGCCAATACTCGTTATCAAACTTTAAGACAGCATCAACCTTTACCCACAATTGAACACGATGAAATAAGCATTCTCAAAGATGAAATTGTTTACTTGTATGGAACTGGTAATAACCTTGTTAAACAAGAGTTTAGACTCATCGAAGTAGTAACGAAAGATGATAAAAGTAACCTTTTGTTTTTAACAAATGTCGTTGATATTTCTGCTTACTTAGTGGCTTATATTTATCGCCAAAGATGGCAAATAGAAGTATTCTTTCGCTTTATGAAACAAGAAATGAATCTAACTCATTTTGTTAGTTATAATGAGAATGCTATAAAAGTGGTACTCTATGCAACACTAATTGCCGCAATGCTTGTGCTGGTTTACAAGAAATTGAATAGTATCAACTCTTATAAAAAAGCTAAAATCCAGTTTTTCAAAGAACTTCAAGCTAACGTTATTTTGGAAGTAATTGAACTTCCTGATGGGCTTGATAAACTAAAAAAGTACTTAGCTTTTCAGGCTCGAAGGAATTAAAAAAAACCTTCGTACACTACTAATTGTGAGTTGCGAATGTAAATTTTTAATATCAATACTTTGTTCTCCTTAGCCTAATGCCTACGATTTATTGTATAAAGCGTAATAATTCAATCTTATTTTGCATCATTACCTAAGTATTGAACTAGGAACTTCAATTTTGTCTAGTAAGCAAAGGCAACCTATTTTAGGCAAGGACAATTCACAACTCACAATTCACAACTCATAACTGATAAGTTGTTTCTACAGTTTTTACTTCAAAATTTTCCTTTTCTGAATCACAAACAGGGCAGCAGTAATTATCTGGCAATTCTTCAAACTTCGTTCCTGCCTTGATTCCTTGCTGACTATCGCCCAATTTTTCGTCATAAATGGTCATACATACTTTGCATTGATGCACCTGATGCGTACTTGTGGAGTTCGCTTGAGGTTGTGCAGGCTTTTCTGTGTTCGAAGCGGTACTTCTATGATAGTAACGTTTGGTAAGTCGTTGAAGAATTTCAGCAATATGTGTTTTATGAAGTCCTTTTTCAAATAAAACCAATTGACGGGTATTTGGATTGAAGTCTACCGTATGATACACATCATATACTTGTGTTAACCCTGCCAGTATTTTTCGTTTTTTGATTACTACCGAACCAAATACTTCTGACTTTGAGCGAGTCTGAATGGCAAAACACAAACCAAATGTACGAATATCCTCTTGGTCGAATTCACGGATAATCGTGTTTTTGAGTGACAATCCTTCTCGACAATGATCTTCTACTTGCCAATTCAGCTCATTGGCTGCATGACGCACGTTGATACCATATTTTCCTAAGAGTTTGTCCCACGATGCTCTATCTTGGTTTTCTATACCTTTAATAATAAGCGATTTCCAAGGAGTTGTACAAATTTGTCCCACTTTGGTATCTAAACAAATTTTACAAACATCTAATAAAAAAGCCACCTCAAAAGTCTCATGACGACGATAGATACCTAACCAAGTTTTGTTGCCATAACGATTGAAACCTTCGTAATAAGGCAGCATAAATTGCGGTAGCACTAAATCTTCCTGTACGAGCTGTGAAATGATTTCGCCTTGGGCAATCATTTTCTCATAAATTTCCTCTTCTGATAAATCAGCTCCTGATAGTAGAATACCCTCTAATCGTTTTGAAACTTTAGAGATTTCGAGTGTATAAATCAATAAGGGAAACCTAAAAATGGTATTGGATTGCTTTTGACGAATATATAAATACCAAAAATTCGGAATCGATGAGGCAATAAAGTTTAAGTTTCCCGTAAAAAAGGGCGTGAATGACTGTTGATAGTCTGATATATTGATTTTGAGTTGAGGTTGAAAATTAAAACCATCTAGTACGTCACGATAAATACCTTCCGATAGCCATTGTCCTGTTTGGAAGACCTCTTGGGCACAATAAGACGAAATAATATTGGGGTATTGATGGGTATCAATTTCAAAATCAATTTGCATTGCTTCGAGGCTTTCACGTAGGCTAGGTAAGCCCGAACCACGCTGAGTATCAGCCTTTACCCACATCAATAATTGCTGACGAGCACCGATACTTACTTCTTTAACACCTGCTTTTTGTGCCATCAAAAGAATTCCTTCGAGCATCCCTGGTGAAGCAATGCCACCAGTCAGATTTATTTTAACTAAAGAGTAGTCTCGCATGATTTTAGTAATTTATACTTAACAATTTGATAATCAATCCTATATCACTTTTCCAATATAAAGTATGATTGCAAATCTGGAAATGTGATTTTTCCTAGAAATATAATTTTATTTAGAAGAACTTTCTTGATTTTGTTCAAATTTTTTACCCTAATCCATTGCTATTCGAAAATAAGATTATAACTTTAAATCGTCAAACAAATGACACAAGTACAGTTTCTTAGTTTTAGACAGTCCAAAACAGGATAGCATTTAAGAAATTTTCTCAAAAATGAACCTTTTTTAGTAGATATGACTTTTCTAAGAAATTTGATGTTTCACTCTCATAAATAATGAATACCATGAAAAACAACAATGTAATCAAAGCTATGTTCGTAGCAGCTGCTATGACTTGTTTGTCAAACGTAAGTGCAATCGCTAACTCAAATGATGAAGAAGCATTTGTAAAGTCTAAAATCGCTCCAGTTACTAACAGCCTTAGCTTCAACGTTTGGGTAGAAAAACCAAACAACAAAAAAGTTACTGTAGTAGTAGTAGATAAAGACAACAACGAAGTACACCGTGAGTACGTTGACGCTAAATCAGGTAAATTTGCAAAAACTTTTGATTTCTCTAACTTGAGCGATGGTAAATACACTATCCAAGTTCTTAGCTCAAACATCGACGTTATCGACGCTAAAACTTTCGAAATCAAAACTAACTTTGTTACTACTCGTGATTTAGTAGTGGCTCGTCAGAAATAATTAATGACGACCTATGACGATGACATGTTTTAACCTCAGAAATATAGGTTCTTTGGAATTGAATTACTGGAATTTAGAAGCTCGTTTCTAATTCCAGTAATTCAATTCCGGAGCCTAAAAGGTTAAAAATCATCTTTTCCAGTACACTTCAGAAAAACCTTCCTTTCTCGTTTTTCCTTTTCTATTCCAACCTTCTTTCTGGTAACTATTTCTCTGCTAAAGCATCTTCTTTTTTGCTTAGCGATTCTAATATTGCTTTTACTTCTGGTCTGCAACTTCCACAGCCTGTTCCAGCGCCTGTTTGCGAACACAATTGTGTAAAATCTTTACAACCTCCAGCAATTGCATTTTTGAGGTTGCCTTCTCCCACATTATTACATGAGCATACCAATTTTCCTATTACAGGATCTGCTTTTTTGCCCGAACGCAACAATTCCATTCGTTTGTCTGAAAGCTCAATTTTATTCCCAATCAAATCTTTAAACTCCAAAAATTCTGATTTATCACCAATCAAAATAGCACCTACTAATTTGTCACGGTGAACAATACATTTTTTGTAATAGCGTTTGGCTTTATCGATAAAGATAATTTCTTCATACTCAGGATTATTCGTAGGAGCATCAATCGTGCCCAATGAACATAATTGTACTCCTTGGATTTTCATGATATTCATCGAAAGCGAACCTTGGTAATAACTTGCCCAGTCACCAGCAATATATTTGGCAATAATTTCGGCTTGGTGTTCGGCAGCAGCCGTGATACCCCACATTTCGCCACGCCATTGTGCCATTTCGCCCGCAGCAAAAATAGAAGGATCAGACGTTTGTAAATAATCATTGACAACTACTCCACGTTTTACGTCCAATCCTGCGGCTTTGGCAATTTCGGTGTTAGGCGTAGTCCCAATTGCAAATACAGCAACTTGCGCATCTATTCGTCGTCCTGATTTAAGACGAACGCCTTCTAATCGGTCTGTTCCATAAATAGACGAAACCTCATCATTATAAAATACTTCAATGCCCAAATCTACGATTTCATGATGGAGCATTTCTGAGCCAAGCTTGTCGAGCTGGCGGTCCATAAAACGACCACTTCGCTGAATTACAGTAACTTCGATATTCATTTCTCGAAGAGAAGCCGCTAATTCCAAGCCCAACAAACCGCCTCCTACAATCACAGCATGAGGATTAGGTTGTTGTAAAAAAGGCATTAAACTATCGGCATCGATACGAGAACGCATATTGAAAATACCAGGAATCTTAGGAACGCTCGGAGGCATAAAGGCTCTTGATCCCATACCCAACATTAATCTATCGTAGGTGTGTTCTTGACCCAAAGAATCAGTTAAAACTTTGTTGGCACGGTCAATATGCACAATTTCTACGCCTTTATGTACGAGGATATTTGCCTCCGCAAATTGGTCTTCACGAAGCTTAACCAACTGTTCCCAATTTTGTGCTCCTGAGATATAGTCAGGAAGCATTACTCTATTATAAAAGGGATAGATTTCTTTTGAAAAAACATGAATCTCATCTTGTTGATTGAGTTCACGATAGGCTTTGATAAAGCCTAAGCCAGCAGAACCTGCACCAATAAGTACAATTTTTTCAACAGGTTTTTGATAAGGTAAAACCTGTACCGCAGAATACTTAAAATCTGGCTCTTTTGAGCGTGGATCAACCAAGGTATTGGTTAGGTTGTTGGTACGACCAAAAGTTTTTTCTTGGATTTTTCCAAAGTGCATCGGCATAAAACATACACCTTGTTTGATGTCAGTCGTAATTTTTGCCTTAATGCGAGCCTCGCCACGGATGGTTTTTACCTCTACAATTTGATTTTCGGTGATACCTCTCTCGGCAGCATCCTTTGGATGTATTTCGATAAAAGGTTGTGAAATATGTTGATTTAGTTTATTCACCTTACCCGTTTTGGTCATGGTATGCCATTGGTCACGAATACGACCCGTGGTAAGGATTAGGGGAAATTCTTTACTCAAAGCCTCAGACTGATTTTGGTCTGGTACAGCATGAATTTTGGCACGACGATTAGCGGTATAAAATTGGTTATCCGTAAAAAGTCGTTTGGTGCCGACATACTCAGGGTCTTGAATAGCCTTTTCTTGTGGATATGGCCATTGTACAGAGCGTTTTTGTTGTAAAACTTCATAGCTCAAACCCGAAATGTCAATGTTAGTTCCGACTGTCGAACGGCAATGTTCGGCATAAACTTCGGCTGTATTTTGATAATCAAAAGCCTTTTCGAAGCCCATTTTCTGAGCAAACTCTACAATGATTTGTGTATCGTCTTTGGCTTCGCCAGGAGCGTTAATTAATTTGGGTAAAAAGGTAATACGGCGTTCGGAGTTGGTGAAAACGGAGTTTTTTTCCGCCCATGATGCCGCAGGTAATACGACATCGGCATATTTGACAGTATCCGAACGGTTCGAAATATCTTGTACTACGACATATTTAGCGTTTTGTAAACCTTTTTCAACGGCGTTGATATTGGGTAAGCTCACCATCGGGTTGGTACAAACAATCCAGATAGCTTTCATGCGACCATCCGCCAAGGCTTCGAACATTTCGGTAGCGGTAAAACCTGGCTTATCAGAGATTTTGGTTCCACCCCAAAAAGCTTGAACTTCTTCTCTGTGGGCTGGATTAAGCAAATCTCTATGAGCTGGTAACATATTAGCCAAACCACCTACCTCACGTCCGCCCATGGCATTGGGCTGTCCTGTAAGCGAAAAAGGGCCATTTCCCTCTTTCCCGATTTTACCAGTAATCAAATGCAAATCAATGAGAGATAGGTTTTTGTTTACGCCAATAACCGACTGATTAAGTCCCATTGTCCACATCGACATAAAACCTTTGGCGTCATGAATATAGCGAGCGGCTAAATAAATTTCTTCAGAAGAGATACCGCAAATTTCGGCAGCCTCTGTTATACTTCTCTGCATAACTTGGTCTTTGTAAGCTTCAAAGCCATCTGCATGAGATACAATAAAATCGGTATCAATCCAGTCGTTTTCAATCAAAGCCCTTCCGATGGCATTGGTAAGAGTCACATCGGAGCCTGGGGTAATTTGTAAATGTAAATCAGCTTGTGAGGCTGTTTGAGTACGACGTGGGTCTACTACAATAATTTTGACATCAGGATTGGCTTGCTTGTGTGCTTCGACTCTTCGCCAGATAATAGGGTGCGCCCAAGCTGGGTTGGCGCCTGTTACTAAAAAAGTATCAGCTAGTTCTATGTCATCATAACAAACAGGCACTGAGTCTTCGCCGAGGGTAAGTTTGTAGCCTACTACAGCCGACGACATACACAAGCGGGAGTTGGTATCGATATTATTAGAACCAATAAAACCTTTGATGAGCTTATTGATTACATAGTATTCTTCAGTAGAGCATTGTCCTGAAACGTAGAATCCGACAGCATCGGGACCGTATTTTTTGATAATAGCTTTAAAAACAGCCGCTGTGCGGTCAAGTGCTTGGTCCCACGATACACGCTGTAGAGGCATATCACGGTTGTAGCGCATGGTCGGATACAACAAACGGTCGGAAGTATCCATCACTGTGTAGTGAAGATTCATACCTTTTGAACAGAGCATACCTTTGCTTGAAGGATGTGACTTGTCTCCTTCAAGGGTCAACTTTCCTTTACCGTGGTCGGTTAGCACTACACCGCAGCCCACGCCACAATAAGAGCAGGTTGACTTTACTTGTTTCTTGTTGGACAGAATACTCATATACAAAGTGTTTTATTTTGTTTCAAAAGTGTTTCATCCCGAATTTTCCGCAAATATGGCATGGTTTATGATAAATGCTAAGAAGATTATTCCTTCAATAATCGCCCTACTTTTGCATAAATTGATATGAGAATTGCGGAATTCATAAATTCTTGAAACCCTAATTCGGTATGATCATCGGCCGCTACTGATGTCATTGGTTTTTGACACCGCTATGTTGGAAACTATCAGCTCGATTAGACCAGTTTGAGACTTTTCATATCAATGAAAAGTAAGAGTCTTGCCCGAAATCACTGATTTCGGGCTTTTTTATACCTATTAGTCTTCAATAGAAAACTTATCAAACAACAATCCTAATAGCTCATCATGAATTCGGATGTATTCGGGATCGTGAGCAATTGCTTTTTTATTACGGGGTCTTTCTAGGTTTACATCTACAATCTTTTTGATAGTAGCTGCTGGGCCATTATTCATTACCACTACTTTATCTGATAAGAAAATCGCCTCCTCTATGTCGTGGGTTACCATCACGATAGTTTTGTTACGATTATCTAGGTTCCACAATTTCAATAGCTCGATGTGCATCGAACCTTTGGTTAGAGCATCCAATGCCCCAAATGGCTCGTCCAATAACAAAATGCTTGGGTTGATGGCAAATGCACGAGCAATGGCTACTCGTTGTTTCATCCCACCTGACAACTGACTTGGCAATTTGTCTTTGTGTGAGGTAAGATTTACCATTTCGATATAATGGTTGACAATAGCATGTTTTTCGTCAGTAGATTTATTCTTAAACACCGAATCTACAGCGACAAATATGTTTTTGTACACCGACATCCATGGCAACAACGAGTAGTTTTGAAATACGATACCACGATCAGGACCTGGTCCTTTTACCACTTTATCATTGGCGATTACTTCGCCTGAAGTAGGCAATACCATACCTGAAATAGTATTCATCAAAGTTGATTTTCCACAACCAGAGTGACCGATTAGGGAAATAATTTCGCCTCTTTTGATGTCGAGAGATATATCCTTTACGGCTGTAAACTTTCCTTTGGGTGTTGAGAAAGATACCTCAACGTTGTTGATACTGATAGCCGTTTCACGACTATTAATTTTATGAAAATCATTGGCCGAATCGACCAAATTGAGTGATTTATTGCTAGTATTCATTTGTGGCAAAGGGTTTATGTTTTACTTTTGGTTGTAAGAAAAAGCATTTTGTAAGGCATTGAAGCCTTTATCCAACAAAAGTCCTACGGTACCGATAATCAAAATCGCTACGAGGATACGCTCCAATGAAAGGGCATTCCAACTATCCCAAACAAAGAACCCAATACCAACTCCACCAGAAAGCATTTCGCCTGCTACGATTACCATCCACGCTACGCCAATCGAAAGACGCAAGCCTGTAATGATATGTGGAATAGAATAAGGCAACATGATTTTAGTAATGTATTTCCAAGTAGAAAAACCAAAAGCTTTACCTACATTTTTATGGTCATCAGGAATACTCGCTACACCAAAAGCTGTGTTGATCAGCGTTGGCCATAATGAAGTAATCATGATGATAAAAATGGTAGCTCCTTCTGCCGCTTTGAAAGCCAACAAGCCCAATGGAAACCAAGCCAAAGGCGACACAGGGCGTAAAATCTGAACAATAGGGTTGAGGAGTTTCATCCCAGTTTTAGAAGACCCCATCAACAAGCCAAGAGGAATAGCTACGATACTTCCAGCTCCAAAACCACTAAAAACACGGATTAATGAACTTACCAATTGGTTGCCGATACCTTTATCGTTGGGACCACGGTCATAAAATGGTTCACTCATGAGTTCCATAAATACTTGCCACGTGGCTACAGGTCCAGGAATTTCGTTTTTAGTTAAAATTGTTACCAACTGCCACAAGCCTATCAGCACCAACATACTTCCGATAAAGTAAAGCGCATTACTAATCGAATTTTTGAGAGAAAATGAATTCATGATATGGTATGTTTGGGTACTTCCTTGCTTGTCACAAGGAAGTACTGTGGAAATCTTATTTACGAGTTGCCTTCAAATAATCGTCGATATTGGCTGGATCGAAGTTTACATCATACGTAGTTTTGAAAGGCTTCATGTCTGGTTGCATAGGTACTGCCATTTCTTTTGCTACTTCTTGATACAAATCATCCAAAATCAACTTTTCAACAATCGCTTTATAATTTGGTTCAGCTTTTAGATAACCAAAACGGACATACTGTGCCAAAAACCACATTGCGTGAGATTTGCGAGGCATATTCACGACACCATTGTTATAAAAAGTCATGTAGTCGTCCTTGTATTTTTGAACACCCAAGTCGCAACCCAAATCGTTTGAACCTAACAAGCGAGCTTCAATTACGGGCAATGCAGCATTTACATAATAGGGCTTAGTTAGCCATGAAGCTGCTTTTTTACGATTACCCATATTGTCTAACCAGCGACAAGCTTCAATGATAGCTTTCATCACTTTTTTCAAATCTTCTTTATCTTCTGCAGCAAATTTGCTGTTGACTACCAAAGCTTTTTCTGGGTGATGTTTCCAAATGTCTTGTGATGCAATATGTGTAAATCCTACGTTTTGAGTAACGGCAACGCCATTCCAAGGTTCACCTACACAATAGCCTTCCATATTGTCTACACGCATATTAGCTACCATTTGTGGCGGTGGAATGGTGATGATTCCTACCGATTTTTGATTGACACCTGCTGCTGCTAACCAGTTGCGTAACCATATATCATGGGTTCCTCCTGGGAAAGTCATGGCGAAGGTAACTTCCTTGCGAGCTTGTACGTTTTTGACAGCGGCAGCAGCTTTGTTTACTTCCTTGAAACCAACCATGCCACAGAAGTCCTTCGAAAGGGTAATTCCTTGTCCATTGTTGCTGATTACCATAGCGACTTTCATTTCGGAGCCAGCTTTACCACCAATTCCTGTATATACTGACAAGGGCATCGAGAAAAGACAGTGCGCTCCATCCAATTCACCATTCAAGATTTTATCACGAACATTGGCCCATGAAGCTTCTTTCGAAAGCTCAACATCGACACCATATTTTGCGAATAATCCCAACTCTTTAGCGGCTACTAGCGGAGCACAGTCTGTCAGTGGAATAAACCCTAATCTTATTTTCTTCCCAGAAGGTGTCGGATTGGCCGACAATTGTAGTGTTGTAGCTACTAAACATACCAACACTAATACTTGCTTTAACAGAGTTTTTGCGTTCATAACGATTATGAAATGGTTTAAAACTATCCTTAGACCGCCCCCCATCAGTCTAAGGAAGTTGTATAATGAAAAATTAGTAAGTCAGTTAAAAGGCACAAAGTGAATAGGCACATAGGTACAAAGTGTACGGGTACAAAATCACAAAGTGGTTACATATTATGAGTGAAACTATGGAATTAAGTCTAAATGATATGGAGTTTAGAGTGTTGATAACTTGATGTTTACATTGAAGCTGTCTAAACTTTTGTAAAAACACATTTTATTGATTAATTCTTCGTCTTACTTTTTGTCTTGATACAAAAAGTAACCGCAGCGGCGGCCGCAAAAAAATCAAGAATTATAATCGGAGTGGCGTACCACCTCGCTTCGCTCAAACACTATAAATTCATTGCTTACGCGAGCAAGTTTACGAAAGTTTAAACAGCTTCATTGACAACTCACCATTCACCACTCACAATTCAAAATTCACCACTCACAATTCAAAATTCACCACTCAAAACTATCTTAACGCTACTGGTTTTGAGTAAAAGAAATCTGGACGAATGTTAATCATTGCATAAAACCATGTGCCTGTTTTGTCGTAAGTTGCTGTTGCACTTTGTGCTTTGGCAATTGGCATACTGTCGGTCGCATTCATGATTGAATAGCCCAATTCGATATTGGTAAACTTGTTCATGTTGTAATTCAACGTAAAGTCTAACTCAGTACCTAATTGGTTGTTAATTGTGTTTTTGATACCATCAGAACCTGTTTTTACCATAGCTTTGTTTAAGGCAAATGAGTGATAATCCAAGCCAACTGTCAACACATTGGTCGTATATTTTACCTTGAAATAAGCATTGTTCAAGCCTCCTGCTGGTGCACCTGTACCTACATAAAAGTAATCCATATAGCCCCAGTGACGGTGTGGTGTTCCATAAAGTGGGTCAAAGCGATTGTCTTTGCCACTAGGATTTACAGCGTCATTTCCTGAAAGAACATCATATCCTGGCGTAAAAGCCCATTTACCTTTTTGGTAAGTTGCCGAAAGCGTGTAGTGATAAGCATCCATGTCTACCCCGTCACGATTTTTGCCTGTTTGTGCATAATATGCTCCTTGAAAAGCAATTTTACCAAATCCTGAAGCATTGCCCAACGTGTGATTAACCATCAAACCATAAGTTACACGACTATTAACCCCTTTTTGTCCTCTAAAATCTTTTCCATACAAATACCCTGTCGTACTGTTTCCAACCAAGGTATCCATCTTATATTTCCCAAAATCATCGTTGAAAAATAGACCTGAAAATTTGGTCTGATTAAACTTACGTGATATATATACGCTTTTGAATGATTTGTAATCTTGCGTCGCACCATTGGTACTTGGATTACTCGTAAATACTGCTCCGTTTGGAATCGTTCCTGCGGGTACTGCTACCAAAGCGCCTTTCGAATTGGGCATATACTGTGGTGTGTTGGCAGGCGTATAAATGGTTCCAGTTGTATTAAAAGCATCAGTATTTTGGTTGAAAGCATAACCTACATCAAACTGCCAACCTGAGTGCATTCCTTTGAGTAATACCATGTCGTGACGACGACTTTGTTGCAACCAATCCAAATTTCCTATTAATCTTACATCGTCATAACTTAATTCTTGGCGACCAATTTTGATTGAAAGTTGATCAACTGCTTTGAATTTAATCGTAGTGTCAGCTTTGTTGGCTAAGGTTACCTCAGCCCATCCTTCATGTAACATCAGGCGACTGCCATCGTTGTTTGAGATACTCGAAGCATCTTGTCCCCATACGCGAATGTCCTGAACGGTAGCTCCAAATGTTACTCGATCCCATTTGTATCCAAAAATCAAGCGAGTACGTTGAGAAGTAAATGCCGCGGCATCTGAACCTGTCGGTACTAAATTACCTAGTCCATTACGAACCTCAGTACGAGTTCTAACTTGACCTTGAAGAGTGAATTGTGCCTTCGACACAAAGTGAGTAGAAACCCCCACCAATAAGGCTAATGCAGCCTTGATTTTGTAAGTTTTTTTCATACTTTTGTAGCTGATTGTAAGATTTTAACAGAGTTTTGCGATTTTCGCCCGAATTGAGACCCCCATCTCATTCGGGTTTTTTTGTTTGTTTTAAAAGAAAAATAGATGAGAATGGTAGATTTTTGATTTCCAATTTTAGGATTTACTGCTATAATTCCGAAATCAAAAATCCTAAATCTGAAATATCATTTAAGCCATTTCTGGTTCTAACTTTAATTTTTCTGAAGTTTGTGATTGTTTTTCGAAACGACTTATGGCTACCACTAAGCCAATAGCGCCTACCACTAAACCGATATAGAAGAAAGCTTGGTTATAAGTAATGTTTTCAGATTTGAATAAAAAGCCTGCTAGCACACCACCAAGGTTGCCACCAGCACCTACGATTCCTGAAACAGAGCCTACATTTTTTGAATCAATAAAAGGTACGATTGCATAAGTGGCGCCGTTTGCCATTTTCAAGAAGAAAGCAAAACCTAACATCGCTACCACTGCCATAGCCAAAGAATTGGTTTGAGCGAAGAGAATAATACCTATACCCTCAAAAGTCAACAATCCTGCTAATAACCATCCTTTACCACGCATTCCCATTTTAGCACCTACTTTGTCGGCTACGATGCCTCCGATGGCTCTGGCAAACAAGTTCATGAATCCGAAGATACCTGCCAATAAGCCTGCTGTTGCTAAATCACATTTGAAGTATTCTGAAAAGTACAAAGCGGCTACATTGTCGAACGTAATTTCGATACCAAAACAAGCTCCATAAGCTAAAAACAAAATCCATGTACGAAAATCAGAGGCTGCTGCCCAGAACGAACCTTTTGTTTGTTGTTGGCGAGTAATTTCTGAGAAGTTACCGGCTGGCGTATCTTTTGTATAACGGAAGTACACAAATGCCATTACCAATAAAATTACTCCAGGAATCATCATGGCTAATCTCCATGCTTCAGGTTTGGTATAACCCGCTCCAACAAATGCTGCAAATACTAAAGGCATAACCATGTTAGTAATACCTCCTCCCAAGTTGCCCCAGCCTCCTGCTACAGCGTTGGCAGTTCCTTTAATTTTAGGAGCAAACATCATAGAAGTATGGTATTGTGTAATCACAAATGATGCGCCAATAACACCGATAGCAAGACGAAACAATAAGAAGCTTTCGTAGCTATTCGCCAAACCAATACCAATTACAGGAATAGAGCCAAGGAGTAGCAAACCAGTGTACGTCAAACGTGGACCTAACGTGTCGCATAAACGTCCGATAATTAATCGAGCAAAAATTGTTGCCGAAACCGAAGCAATCATTACATTTCCGATTTGAGCTTTGGTAAGTCCCAAATCATCTTTGACGATTTTCATCAATGGCGCGATGCCAAACCAACCAAAGAAGCAAAAGAAAAAAGTAATCCATGTAATATGAAAAGTCTTCATTTGGATTCCTTTCCACGACAATACATTCAAGGACTCTAACGGAGCCCTGTTTGATACAGAGTTTTGCGATAACATAATTTATTCCTGTTTTCAGTAACATGACTGCCCCCACAATCATAATACAGATGGTTTTACATTCGCCCCCACGAATGACCATTTTCAACTAACTGTTGAAGGGAAATAAAGAACTAAAGAGCCCAGAAAGCGGGCAAGGTATAAGATTTATTAATTTTGAGAGTGTTGATGAAAAATGAAGTAGTCTAATTTATCAAGGTAATTAGTGGAACGGTTTCGCAGAATTATCGTTGAAACCTTTTTGTTTTATATAGTGCTTGATTACGTTCTAACTAAAATGAAATGTCCTTAACCACGCATCGTTCTAATTTCTTCTTTTAGGTAAGTTTCTATAAACTCTGGATGAAGACTTACCACTTCGCCAATGACAATCACTGCTGGATTGCTGAGTTTTTGTGTTTTTACTTTTGCTCCAATATCCTCAATAGTTCCGACAAGATACTTGGCGTTGTCGCGTGTGCCATTTTGAACTATTGCTACTGGTGTATCTTGTTTTTGGTAGTCAGTAAAAATAGCACAAATCTGTTCTAATTTACTCATACCCATCAGCACTACCACCGTTGCGGTTGACTGTGCCGCTAGTTTAATATCATTTGAAAGTTCACCTGTTTTGGTCGTGCCAGTAATTACCCAAAAACTTTCAGCATATCCTCTCGTGGTAACTGGAATTCCTACCGAAGCTGGCGCCGCAATGGCAGAAGTAACACCCGAAATCACTTCACAAGGAATATTAAATGAACGAACATATTCTATTTCTTCGAAGCCTCTTCCAAAAACAAAAGGATCGCCACCTTTGAGCCTTACTACATGTCCATATTCAAGGGCCAATTGTACTATCTGATAATTGATTTGCTCTTGCGTATAAACATATTTACCTAAGCGTTTTCCCACATATACTTTTACGGCATCTGGCTTGGCATACGCCAAAAGTTCTTCATTAGCTAAGGCATCATAGAGAATAACATCTGCTGACTCTATTGCTTTGATGCCTTTTAGAGTAATTAACTCTATATCACCTGGGCCAGCTCCAATCAAACTTATTCTTGGAATATTCATATTCTATTCTTTTTTGATATTTTTGCTTATGATTGAAACTACTCAGTTGTGATTTCGATACAAAAATGGCATAAAAATGTTTAAATCCAAAATTTAAGTTAAAATTTTAGGTATTTTTTTGAAAAAATTTGCAAAATCAATAAAAATAGGTTTAAATTTGATACATAAATCAAGGGGTTGTGGGAAAAAATGAATAAATTTGTTATAGAATTAATACAATTAGATTCAATTTTTCATTTAGTATTTATAGTGATAAATAACTAATTACACATTCTCTATTTACCACACAGTATCTGAGTATTTATTACTAGTTAGTTAAAAATACTTAGCTTTTTTAAAGACAAACTTCACAACGGCTTAAATAGAGTAAAGATACTCACACCTTAATAGGGTATCTATATGAATCAGTAATCAAGCATTTATCATCCTATAAATAACCATCAAATGAAAAAGAAAATTGTCGTAGTGGGGAACGGCATGGTGGGGTATAAGTTTTGTGAAAAGCTTATTGCAAAAGACGCCGCTCAGGAGTTTGATTTGGTTGTATTTGGCGAAGAAATTCGTCCAGCTTACGACCGTGTACATTTGTCTGCATACTTCGCTGGTAAAACAGTTGAAGACCTGACAATGGCTCCTGCAAGTTGGTATGCCGAAAATGGCATTACCCTTCACCTTTCTGACCCAATCGTGGACATCGATAGAGATGCCAAGACGGTTCGCTCGCACCATGGTTTGGTCGAGGCGTATGATTATTTAGTATTAGCTACGGGCTCAGCTGCCTTTGTGCCTCCGATTCCTGGCGTTGAAAAAGACGGAGTGTTTGTGTATCGTACGATTGAAGATTTGGATATGATGCAGAATCATGCCAAAAAAGCCAAAAAAGGTGCGGTGATCGGTGGAGGTTTGTTGGGTCTTGAAGCAGCAAAGGCATTGCTCGACCTAGGATTAGAAGAAACGCATGTAATCGAATTTGCGCCAAGGCTAATGCCTCGCCAAGTAGATGATGCAGGCTCAAAAATGCTTCAGACTAAGTTAGAAGAATTAGGTTTGAAGATACATTTGAATAAGAATACCCAAGAAATTCGTGGCAATGGCGCTATCTCTTCGATGCTCTTTGCTGATGGAGTAGAGTTGGAAGTAGACATGTTAGTGATTTCGGCAGGTATCAAACCTCGCGACGAAGTAGCTCGCATTGCAGGATTAGAAGTAGGTGTGCGTGGAGGTGTGATTGTAAATGATTATTTGCAGACTTCAGACCCAAATATTTATGCTATTGGCGAATGTGCTTTGGCTCATCACATGATATATGGCTTGGTTGCACCAGGTTATGAAATGGCAGATGTGGTAGTAAATCAATTGGTAAAGGATAAAGATAAATCATTCAAGCCGTTTGATATGTCTACTAAACTCAAATTGATTGGGGTAGATGTGGCAAGTTTTGGGGATGCTTTTATTCAAGAACCTAATTGTCAGACTATCGTTTACGAAAATTCTGCGAAAGGTATTTATAAAAGAATCAATATCTCCAACGATGGCAAGTATTTGCTCGGAGGGATTTTGATTGGCGATGCAGAGCAATATAATATGCTTTTGCAAAATGTCAAAAACCAAACAGTTCTTCCTCCTGACCCAGAGGATTTGATGCTCGGGGCTCGTGGAGGCAAGGAAGAATCAGGTGCTGGTGTAATGGCATTACCAGACGACGCTTCGATTTGTTCATGTGAAGCTATATCAAAAGGACAAATCTGTGGGGAAGTTTTGGCAGGAAATAATACGCTTGACGCTATTAAAAAATGTACGAAAGCGGGTACTGGTTGTGGTGGTTGTGTACCGATGGTCAAAGACCTCATCAACGAAACCATGAAAAGCCAAGGGGTGTATATCCGCAATATTATCTGCGAACACTTTGAGTATACACGTCAAGAGCTTTTTGACCTTGTCAAAATCAAAGGATATAAAACCTATGAGGAGGCTTTGGATGGATTGGGTCACGGCGATGGTTGCGAAACTTGTAAGCCTGCTGTAGCTTCTATCTTGGCAAGTTTATGGAACGAGATGATTTTGGTAAAAGGCAATGACACCGTTCAAGATTCGAACGACCGTTATTTAGCTAATATCCAGAAAAATGGCACTTACTCGGTTGTCCCTCGTATCCCTGGCGGAGAAATAACGCCAGATAAATTGATTGTAATTGGACAAGTTGCGTTGAAATACGGACTTTACACCAAAATCACAGGTGGTCAGCGTATCGACCTTTTTGGTGCTCACGTATCAGACTTGCCTGCCATTTGGGAAGAATTGGTCAATGCTGGATTTGAGTCAGGACACGCTTATGGCAAGGCATTACGTACTGTAAAGTCATGTGTAGGCTCAACTTGGTGTCGTTTTGGTTTGCATGATTCTGTATCTTTTGCCATCGAAATCGAAGAGCGCTACCGTGGACTGAGAGCGCCTCATAAGTTCAAATCGGCAGTTTCGGGCTGTACGCGTGAGTGTGCCGAAGCGCAATCGAAAGACTTTGGAATTATCGCTACCGAGAAAGGTTGGAACTTATATGTATGTGGCAATGGCGGCGTAAAGCCTCAACACGCTTTATTATTAGCCAGCGACATCGACTCAGAAACCTGTATTAAGTACATCGACCGTTTCTTGATGTTTTATATCAAAACGGCAGAACCTTTGACTCGCACTGCCACATGGCTCAATAAACTCGATGGTGGAATAGATTATCTCAAAGCCGTTGTAATCGATGATGTATTAGGCTTAAATAAGCAGTTTGAAGATGAAATGAATATGCTGGTAGAGGCATATCGTTGTGAATGGAAAGAGGTAGTAACAAACCCTGAGCTTCGCAAACGTTTTACACACTTTGTCAATGCGCCACACATAAAAGACCCGAATGTCAAATTCGAGCCAATGCGTGACCAAATTAAAGCAGCAGAGTGGGTGAAATAATGATTCAACAGATTGAAGGCAATAGATTGCTATTGCCCAAAGTCCTTAAAAAGCAAATACAATGAGCAACATATTAGCAGAAGATACTCTTGTTTGGCATTTGGCATGTTCAGAAGCCGACATACCCGAAAATGGCGGAGCTTGTGCACTCATCAAGGGAGAACAAATCGCTATTTATAATTTTAAAAGAAGAGGTGAATGGTTTGCCACACAAAATCTTTGCCCACATCGCCAACAAATGGCTCTTTCGAGAGGCATGATTGGCTCGACGGGCGAAGAACAAGAACCTAAAGTGGCTTGCCCTTTTCATAAAAAGACTTTTTCCTTGAAAACAGGAGCTTGTCTTTCTGGCGACGATTATCAGATTCAAACCTATCCCGTGAAAGTAGAAAACGGAATGGTTTACGTAGGCTTGTAACGACCAAATACAGCTTTGGGCTTGTTTTTAGCTTCTTATTTTAGGACAAGTCCAAAGCAAAATATTATACTTTTAAGATTTTTTTGAAACAATTTGATAACCAGTAAATTACTTGAAACGACTTAGCGATTTATTTCGAAAAATTGGTATATTTCAGGTTATGAGGCCTTTAGATACCCAAGTTTTTCAACGATTGACCCGCTTGTATGTGATTGCACTTACAACGGTTGCCGCTTTGTCTATGTCAGGACAATTGGTTATTCAATTGTTTCTACACCAATTACTAGACGATTCTCATGTTATTAATATCGCAGGTCGTCAAAGAATGCTCAGCCAACGATTATGTAAAACATCGATTTTGCTTTGTCGTCCTGATATTTTTCCTGCCGATGCCGAGCATTATTCGCAAGATATTAAAGATATTATTCGACTGTGGGAAGGCTGTCACAATGGGTTGAAAGGAGGAGAGTTAGATACGCCTGAGCAAACCTATACGGTTCGCAACAGTCCTACTATTGATAGTTTATTTTTGGAGCTAAATCCGATTTTTACGGTTATGCTTACCAATGCCAAAACTATCAGTTACATTATTGAGAACCCTGTAAAAAACCAAGCAGATTCGCTTCATACTTCGCTTCAGCAAATTTTGAGTAATGAGCGTAATTTCTTGAAAATGATGGATAAAATCGTTTTCCAATACGATAAAGAAGCCAGTCAACGAGTAGATACCATTAAGCGTATCGAGTTGATTTTGTTTGTGTTATTATTTGTCGTTTTGGTACTCGAAGGACTCTTGATATTTAGACCAATAGCCAACTATATCAGAGTGGTTATAAAAAAACTGACTGATTCAGAAACAGAATTGCGTGACTCCAATGAGATGCTCGTAACTACCCAAGCGGCGCTAGTTCAGGCTACAGAGGAGAAATATAAATTACAATTAGCAGAAGAAAAAGTACGTTCAGCTTCTTTGATGGAGGGGCAGGAGCTAGAGCGCAAGCGTCTCGCTCGCGAGCTGCATGATGGTATTGGGCAAATGCTAACAGGCTTACGATTACTTGGAGAAAGAGTGCGCAGTACGCCATTTACCAACGAAAAACAAGAAAAGTCTTTTGAGGAGCTACAGAAATTGATTCAAGAGACTATTGAAGCTACTCGTACAGTTTCTTTCAACTTGGCACCATCGGTATTAAGTGATTATGGCTTGGGACCTGCCGTGAGAATTTTGGCGGAGCAAACTTCTAAAATGTCAGGAGTGGGAATAGATTTTCATGATAATATTCAAAAGCGACTTCCTGAAAATATTGAAACTACTCTATATCGTATTGCCCAAGAAGCTTTACACAATGCCGTAAAATACGCTGATGCTAGTGTGATAAGTATTCATTTGGAGGAAGCCAATCAACGTGTTTTAATGCATATTATCGACAACGGCAAAGGTTTTGAAGTTGGTCCAAGTAAAAAAGGCTTGGGAAGTAATGGCTTGAAAAATATGCAAACTCGTAGTAATTTATTGAACGGACAATTCAAAATACAGTCAGGAATTGGAAAAGGAACCGCTATTCAGGTGGTTATTCCTTTATCGAATAAAAAGAAGTCATCCACTATTTCAAAGAAAAAACCATTAACTCAACAGACAACGATATGAATCCTATAAAAGTATTACTAGCCGACGACCACGATGTGGTGCGTAAAGGCATGAAAATGCTCCTTGAGGACGAAGAGGGTGTACTTGTAATTGGCGAAGCTGCCGACGGTGCCGAAGCTATCGAAAAAGTAAAAGCTTTGATGCCCGATGTGGTTATCTTAGATCTTACTATGCCCAAAATGACAGGTATCGAAGCTGCCGCTGTAATTTCACAGGAATATCCATCGGTGAGAATCTTGATTTTCTCGATGCACAACAACCGTGAATACATCATCAATTCTGTAGAGAATGGTGCAAGTGGATATTTGCTAAAAGATACAGGCAAAGACGAGTTACTTCGTGCTTTGAGCGTTGTTTCGGAAGGTCGTAAGTATTTTCCACCTGAAATATCCGAAGTGATTATTGACGAATTACTTGCAAAAAATCTTTCGGGAGGCGCACCTGTGGAAAGTAAGCCTATTTTTCAGAAAATTACGCCTAAAGAGCGCCAAATTCTTGACCTTATTGTGCAAGGCTATAATAGCCGTGAAATTGCAGATAAGCTGTTTTTGAGTATTCGTACTGTAGACAATCACCGTGCGAATATGATGAAGAAAACTAAAGCGAAAAATACCGCTGATTTAGTAAAAATGGCAATACAGTAACTATCGAGTGAGTTGAGATTGAGTGAATGAGTGATTTTTATCTATCTCATTCACTCAAATATTAATGGGCAAAATCTTAACCTACAATAGGCTAAAATCTTCAATATGATGCTTGGGAAGCTATAAAAAATATTTTACCGAGTACTCATAGCCGATAACCGAAAGCTCAATAATGCAGCATTAAGTTGAACGAGTTAATGAGATAAAAAATTATACTCAGAACTCATCACTCATGCTTATATTGCCCGTTTTAATGTTAAAGTTGTTACAAACAAGCCATTACCTCTTTTGACCACAAAATTGAGAGGTTTTCCTTCGCCTTTCTGGAATAACTTGTACAGCTCACTTATGGATATGTCGCGCGAAGATTTGTCATTCACAAACAATAATTTGTCCCCTTCTTGTAAACCTGCACTTTCAGCAGGAGAATTAGCCTCGATTCTTTCAATCAAGTACTCGTTATAGTTCTGACCTTTGGCTGCCAATTCCATTCCTGTCATATTATGTTCAAAAGGCTCTTTAAGATTTTTGTTTGAGGCTTTCAAAACAATATATTGATCTCTGTAGTTGAAAGTAACTCTGAATCTTCTCAAAAACTCACAACCAATATTTCCTTGACGAGGATTTGCCAAGACATTAGGAATTACTTTGTAAGAGTTACTATCAGGAAAGGACGCAACCAAGTTTTGTAAGGTATATTTCCCAATCTTTAACTTTTGAATACGACCTAATTTGCCATTAATAATGCCGCTCAATCCTCTACCCAACTGAGCGCTAATGAGCTTTTGTGGAAGCTTGATTTTAGAGTTAGCTGTTGCATCCAACGAAAGGGCATGACCTGCTCCTGTATCTAACACTACTTTGATAGGAACGCTAGTAACACTATCTACAAGCTCAAGTGTATTGAGATAAGGTTTTTTGTCTTCAATCGAAATCGGAATTTTTTCTCCTTTTGAAGGTTTGTATTTATAGTTATCAGGATTTTGAAAGGTTATTTCCCTCATATTAAAATCAATAGTTACTGCAAACCTGTCAAATAGTTCATAGCCAATAATTCCATGTATGGGACGTCCAACAAATTCACTTAATTTGAGGATGTCTTCTTTCAGAATAACCAAATTTTGGTGGTATCCTGTCACTTCCCCCATTTGAATGGTATTATTAAGTACGATATTAGCCTCCAATTTTTCACCTTCGCCAGCTCCTGCAATCTTAACTTTTCGAATAGGAATCAGATTTTGTTTTTGGAGACAAGTAGGGTCTGTAATCAGGATTGTACTTACACCAGTGTCGAGGATAAAGTGTAAGGTATCTGAATTATTGATTTTTAATGGGATGATGATTAAATTTGCCTGAAGCTCAAAAGGAATTTTAGTAATTTTCCTATTTTTAATAAATTGAAACCCAAATTTTTCCTCCACAACCTTTTCCTTGGTTCGAGTGGGAGAAAGTGACTTAGGAAAGCCAAGCGACGTCACGAAAGCATGATGGATGAATGCGAATTGCTGCTCATGAGAAATAAAAACAATGAACAGCGCAAGAACAATTTTTAATAAAGAGGTTCTCATATTCTTGTCTGTTTAGTATCTATCTAATTTATAGTATTTTAGGATATAAAACAAATGTTTTTCTTAGATTGTTTAAATTTATCATTGGAAAGATACAAAAGCTAAAAAGAGCCCTTAGAATTAATTATATTTAAGAAAATTAGCAATGATAAAGCAGTAAAACCGCCAGATTTCTGCAAGAATTTTATAGATGATATCAACGATTAATCGCTAGTTTTATAGAACTGATTACCGAGTATTCATCAATACCCACATTCCCATAAAAACCAACGCCCATGTCCAAAGTAGTTATTAAACCAATACTCTATGCTGCACTAGCAGGAGGACTTTTGTCTTCTTGTGTTAGCCAGCAAAAATACCAAGCGCTCATACAAGACAAAGACCGTCTTGACGTAAGTGTCGAACGAGCACACAAAGAAATTAAGGAACTGAAGGAAACCAAGCTCAACTTAGAAGATCAAATCAAATACAAAAACGTGGAGATTGCTAAGTTAGAGAATCAGGTAAGTATCATCAAAAAGCAAGCAGATGCAATGGGGCAAAAGTTTGATGAGCTGGAGGACCAAATGAAAAAAATGAGTGCCGACCTAGAAAGCAAAAAATATGAAAGTGCTTTACTTGTGGCAAGTTATGAGCGTAAAATTGCAGAATTACAATTGCTTGGCTCAAAGTTTAAAGCCAAAAAGAAAGCTAAAGTCACCAAAAAGACCGATAAAATACTAGCCGTCAAAAACTAGGCTGTATAAAGATCAATGGGAGCCTCGCAATATTTGTGAGGCTTTTTTTATGAAAGCTAAAAGGTTGATTTTTAGGAAAAGAGTTCTGCCATTTGCGAGAGGATACTCAATTATGCTTCGCCGAAACAAATCCCTAAATTTTTAGTGCAAAGCATATTTTATCTATAAATTTGTAGGGTAATTAAGTTTCAACCAAAAAACAGTGGTTCAATAGATTCAGCGCAAGCTGTTTCTCTCCCCGACTTTACTTAAAAAAATGAGAAAGAAAATCGTTGCTGGTAACTGGAAAATGAACAAAACAGCTGAAGAAGCATTAATCTTAGCTTCTGAAGTGGCAAACATGGTGAAAGATGAAGTATCTACAGACGTTACTGTAGTTATTGCTTCTCCGTCTTTGTACTTGAGTACTTTGACAAAATATGCTGAGCCAGTAGTAAATTTGGGTATTTCGGCTCAAAACTGCCACCAAAAAGCCTCTGGTGCTTATACAGGTGAAATCTCAGCTCCAATGTTGAAATCAATCGGTGTAGAATATGTAATCTTAGGTCACTCTGAGCGTCGTCAGTACTTTGGTGAAACTAATGAGCAATTGGCTGAAAAAGTAAATATCTCTCTTGAAAATGGTTTGACTCCAATCTTCTGTTGTGGAGAATCTCTAGATCAGCGCAATGCTCCAGGATACTTGGAGTTTGTAGCTTCACAATTGACTGATAGCCTTTTCCACTTGTCAGTAGAAGATTTCGGTAAAGTAGTAATTGCTTACGAACCAATCTGGGCAATCGGTACAGGTGTAACAGCATCTTCTGATCAGGCACAAGAAATGCACGCATTCTTGCGCGCTCATGT
Organism: Cellulophaga sp. BC115SP; assembly: GCF_009905545.1. Lineage (GTDB taxonomy): Bacteria > Bacteroidota > Bacteroidia > Cytophagales > Spirosomataceae > Flectobacillus > Flectobacillus rivi. The sequence goes on from NZ_JAAALB010000003.1 coordinate 100,049, forward strand.
TGCTACAAAATACGGACAAGAAGTAGCAGATAATACTTCTATCCTATACGGTGGTAGCTGTAACGAGAAAAACGCTCCTGAGTTGTTTTCTCGTGAAGATATCGACGGTGGTCTAATCGGTGGTGCATCATTGAAATCTCGTGAATTTGTGAATATCGCAAAATCATTCTAGTTGATATAGGTTATAAGTTATTTGTTAGTCGTTATTAGAGACGAACCCAAGTACAAGCGATAAATTAGTAGTGTACGAAGGATTTCCAACAATTTCAGATTTCTGATTTCGGAAATAGAGTAAAATACCTTTATTTTTTACAAAAAAAGAAGTTTATACTTCCGAAATCCAACATCCGATATTCGAAATAGAGAGGAGTGAGAGCTCGATAGCAATAACTAACATGACGAAATAGATTAAAGAGCGCCGTAGGTGCGATAGAAGCCCGTTTTCTGTCACATTTACGGCGCTTTTGGTATTTATGGGCTTACCGTAAATAGTAGTTTTTCAGTGCTTTATCCATGACATTATACAAGTTCTATACCTCATTCTCTAAAAGTTTTGAGCTAGAAAAATAACAAGCTAAAAAAAATCATACTCTTTAAGAACTTTTCTGAAAAACAGCACGTTATACCTTTCCCTATTTCTAAAATCATCATAAACTATGCAGAAATTAAATGTAACTATTTCATTAGAATCTTATGACTCAGAAACTGAATTGAGTGCAAAAGAACAGTTGTTGTTGATGGAAGCTCGTAAGGCTACTTATAAGTCTTATGCGCCTTATTCACAGTTTCATGTGGGTGCTGCTATATTACTAGAAGACGATACTATTATCACTGCCAATAACCAAGAAAATGCAGCCTTTCCATCAGGCTCTTGTGCTGAGCAATCAGCGATATTTTGGGTAGGAGCTAATCATCCAGACAAAAAAATCAAATCTATTGCGGTTATCGCTCGCCCTGGGAAGGGTGATGAGTTTAGAGGCGTTCCTCCTTGCGGTGCTTGTCGCCAAGCAATGCTTGAATACGAAGTGCGTCAAAAACAGCCAATTCGCTTATTGATGCTTGGAGCAAACAACCAAGTATTAGCAACGGAATCAATAGGAGACTTACTTCCTTTGAAGTTTGAAGAATTTTAATCAGATTTCGAGTAAATTTTATTCGAAACCAATCCTTATGAATTCATTTTTTAAACAGAATACCTTTTCGTTGGTCTATGCCTTTTTTTTAGGGGTAATGCCCTTAGTCGTTAGTTCTTCGATTACGGTATGGGTGATGTTTCATGAAGCAAATATCCATCAGTTCGATTTGTCTACATGGACGATGGTATATGCCGCTGCAAGTTTGACAATGGCCTTTGCACTTACGCCAACTACCTTTATAGCGCTATTGAGTGGTTATTTTTTGGGTTGGCAAGCGTTAATTCCTGTTTGTATCAGCTATTGGCTAGCTTCTTGGATTGGATATATAATGGCCGCTAAAATAGATGGTGGACGATTATTGAGTGCTTTGGAGGAAAGAGAAGGGGTAAAGGAACTTCTTCAAAATCTTCAGAAGCAAGAGTTCAAAATCATTTTGTTGGCGCGACTTTCACCTGTATTGCCTTTTGCGGTGAGTAACTTATTGTTTTCATGTTCGGGAGCCAAGCTAAAAAACTTCCTTACTGCAGGTTTTATTGGGATGTTGCCCCGCACGCTTTTGTCTATATGGGTAGGAACCCAAGCCAAAGAAATTAAGGCATTAGTGGAACATCCAAGTGAAGGAGCTGTAGCGCAAGTGGCTATTATACTGATGATTGGAATTTCGTTGTATGGATTATTTAGAGTCGTAAGAAAAGCAATAGGAGAGTAGGTTTATTTTAGAAGAGAAAATATACTTGAGATTAGGACTTTACGAAGGATACTAAGCTATTGCAGATTTGAGATTTTTGATTTCGGAAAGATAATTAAAAAAATAGGTTATACTTCCGAAATCTAACATCCGATATCCGATTATAATACTTCGTACACAACTAACTTTAAATTGTCCTTTGTTGACGATAGACTCTATATGTCTTAATATTAGGGTAAATATTTTTTTCTCATTCATTTTCAGAATATTAGAAAAATTTTATACCTTTGCACCCCCAATCAATTGGGATTAACTAACTATAATTCAATGTGTTTTGCCCGCCACATTGATGTATCAGGGCTTTTATTTAAACATGGCTAATCAATTAGCAGATTTCGACTGGGATTTAGTCGGCACTAAAGGTATCGGTGGTGGTTACTCTACCGAAGAGAGAGCAAGATTAGAAGCTCTTATTGAAGGTACATTGAACCTTGTAACTGAGAAAGAAGTAGTAAAAGGTACTGTAGTAGGTATCACAGACCGTGAAGTGATTTTGAACATCGGTTTCAAATCAGACGGTATGGTTCCAACTTCAGAATTCAGAGATATGCCTGAATTGAAAGTTGGAGATGTAGTAGATGTTTACGTTGAGAACCAAGAAGACAAAGCAGGTCAATTGATTCTTTCTCGTAAATTGGCTAAAGTAATGACTGCATGGAAAAACATCGAAGAAGCTCTTGAGCAAGATATCGTTATCGATGGTTTCGTTAAGCGTCGTACTAAAGGTGGTCTTATCGTTGATATCTTCGGTGTTGAGGCGTTCTTGCCAGGTTCACAAATCGATGTGAAACCAATCCGTGACTTTGATATCTTCGTTGGTAAGAAAATGGAAGTTAAGGTTGTTAAAATCAACCATGCTAACGATAACGTTGTTGTTTCTCACAAAGTTCTTATCGAGAAAGACCTTGAAGAACAACGTCAATTGATCTTGAACAACCTTGAAAAAGGACAAGTTCTTGAAGGTGTTATCAAGAACATGACTAACTTCGGTGTGTTCATCGACTTAGGTGGTGTTGACGGTTTGTTGCACATCACAGATATTTCTTGGGGTCGTATCAACCATCCACAAGAGTTGCTTAAATTGGATCAGAAAATCCAAGTGGTTGTTTTGGACTTCGACGAGAACAAGAAACGTATCTCTTTGGGTATGAAACAATTGCAAGCTCACCCTTGGGATGCTTTGGCAGCTACAGTAGAAATCGGTTCTAAAGTAAAAGGTAAAGTTGTAAACGTTGCTGATTACGGTGCTTTCTTAGAAGTATTGCCAGGTGTTGAAGGTTTGATCCACGTTTCAGAAATGTCTTGGTCGCAACACTTGCGTAACCCACAAGACTTCTTGAAAGTAGGTGACGAAATCGAAGCAGTTGTATTGACTTTGGATCGCTCTGAGCGTAAAATGTCATTGGGTATCAAACAATTGACTGAAGATCCTTGGACTAAACAAGATTTGTTGAGCAAATACGCAGTAGGTACTAAGCACACTGGTACTGTACGTAACTTGACAAACTTCGGTTTGTTCCTTGAATTGGAAGAGGGTATCGATGGTTTGGTTCACGTATCTGACTTGTCTTGGACTAAGAAAATCAAACACCCTTCTGAGTTCATCAAAGTTGGTGAGAAATTAGACGTTGTGGTATTGGAGCTTGACGCGGACAACCGTCGTTTGGCTTTAGGTCACAAACAATTGGAAGAAAACCCTTGGGATACTTTTGAATCAATCTTCACTGTAGGTTCTGTTCACAAAGCAACTATCGTTGCGAAAAATGACAAAGGAGCTACTTTGGAATTGCCTTACGGTATCGAAGGTTCTGTACAGTTGAAACAATTGGTGAAAGAAGATGGTTCTGTTGCTGAAGCTGGTGAACAACTTGACTTCAAAGTAATCGAATTCAACAAAGAAGATCGTAAAATCGCTCTTTCTCACACAAGAATTTTCAACGACGCTAAAGAAGAGGCTGTTCAAGAAGAGAAGAAAAGAACTGTTAAAGATGTAGAAAAAGTTACTAGCTCTGTTGAGAAATCAACTTTGGGTGACTTAGATGCTTTGACAGCTTTGAAAGCTCAAATGGAAGACTCAGCTCGTGAAGAAGCTAAGAAAAAATTGGAGAAGAAGAAATAATCATTTCTGATTAAGTATATTAAAAGGCTCTGCTGACGTATGTTGGCAGAGCCTTTTTTATTGGGCTATGGGGTATTGGCTTTCTGTTACTTGAGATACTATTAAGTAAAACTCCGCACTCCTAACTCTGCATTCCTCACTTTCTCAACTCCCAACTCAACACTCACTAATGTCCTAGTGTAATACTCATCAAACCAATTACTACGTCGTTTGTAAGGGTTTTGAGTGTAATACTTTTGAGTGTTTTCTTTGGATTAAGAGACATATCTAATACTGTTGCAGCACCACCTTCTATCTTTTTGCCATTCCAGAACGCCTTGGATTCTTGTCCATTTACCACCTTTCCTGTCGCAAGATGTACTCTAATTGGACGAGACTGCTTTAGTTTGAACGCAAAGTCATCTGTGAAATAATCTTGATCGATAGGCCACCACGTTTCAGGATTTCGCAATGCTAATAGTTCTTCTGTGCCATCAGTATATTTAACTGTGATGATACCATTATCTAGCTGACTTTGCATAGGGTTAGTCGAGCCAGCCATCAAAAACCACGCGTGCGAGGCATTTCCTGATAATGGAATCACTTTTTCGTTAGGGTAATTATCCCATTGTGAGGTAAAAACAATATTGTTGACTTTTGGATTAGAAGGTGTCTTGAAACGAATCCCCTGAGACAACTCGAATTGGTCATTAGTTTGTGCTAATTTTCTCAAACCTTCATCTTTTACTTCAAAGCTTTCATGTGGATGTGGCCAATCTCCAATACCTTGCCAAGGCAATTGCAAAGTCGTAGCCAGTGGACGCGGTGAGAGGTATTGGTTTTGAAAAATTTGAGTGACTTTATCATTAAAAAAGGCAGTAAGATCAACGGTTTCCTGACGAAGCTGTAGTTTACCTTGCCAATTGACTAGCGTAGTTTCTATGGTTTGATTTTTCCCAAAAACGATACGCACTTTGTTGGTTCCGCATAGTAAATCGTTTTCAGAAATAGTAATGGTATCAGAGAACTTACCTGCTTCTATGCTCAAATTGGTTCTGAAATGATTGATGAATACCTGAGCCAATAGAGAATTTGACGTATTGTTTTGAAGACAAAACTTAGTAATATTTTCTTCTTTTTCATGACTACTTATTAACTCAATAGCAGGTCTTACCTTAAAACATATAGGCATCCACCAAGATAAACTGCCTTGTTGGAGTTGTGCAAAAACGGTGTAATTACCCTCTAGGGCTTGTATTTGGGCAGAAAACTGATTGTTTACCACTTGAATATTTCTCAATACTTTTTGAGCGTCAAAAATCTCTAAAACTTTAGCACCTACAAAGCTTTGCTTTATGAATTCCTGATTCGTATAGGTTTTTTCAGTTTTGGGTAAAATTGGCTTTTCCCCTTTCCACTGAATAACAATTTCATATTGTGGTAAATAAGGAAGTGCTATTTCAACGACAGGCTTTCCTACAGATTGGTCAAGATTTTTCCACCCAACTTTTTTCCCATTTACAACGATTTGAGCTACTTGTCCTTGAGCCAATACCTGAAATTTGAAATCTAAAGCTGTAGGCAGAGTAGGAATGATTACATAGGTATCTGTTTTTAGTTTTCTCTTAAAATCAAAGCTAATATCAGGTGTTTTAAAAGAAGCATAATCCCAAGTTGCAGGTAATCCTGGGCGAATCAATAAGGTATTGTTTAGCGCATCAGGAACGATACCAAATAGACCTTCGACCAAGGCGCGTGAGAACATACCAATGGGGTCTGCAAAATCTCGATAAGCCTCGCCACGGGCAGCATCAAAGTACGAAATCTGAACAATATTGCCAGGACTTCCACCCAAATACATCGACTGTAATATTTCGCTTTTAAATAGTTTGAAGGCTTCGTCTGTACGACCAGCTTGCCAGTTTGCCAAAATAATATGCATCGATTCTGCTAAAGCGACATTATTGAGCGACCACATATATGGCATCCAGTTGGTGGTAGAAAGTGTGTAGTAACCTTTGTCTTCCAGCCCCTTCGCTCTAATCGGAATATGTGGAATTTCATTGTCTACATACCTGAGCATTTGATAAGCTTGAAACTTATCTGGCACTTCCGAATCGATGCTATGATAAATCGTCCAAATACCCGCTGAAGGATGCAGTAGCTTATTTCCTAATGCATCTTTAAACTCGGCAAAAGTTCCTTTTTGTGGCATCCATAAAATTTGATTCATGGCTTTCAAAACCTTTTCAGCTTTTTCCAGATAAGGATTCGGATTGTCGCCCATCAATTTGGCTATTTGTGCGGCTTTTTTAAAACCCAAATAATTATAAGCTGAAGTGTGAGTGACATCACCACCGCTATATTGAAGTGCATCACTTGCCCAAATGGCAGCATAGGCATCAAATAGGTTGTTTTTATCTATGTCAAAATTTCTTACTTCCCAGTCCAAATGCCTTTTGATGACCGACCATGTTTGGCGCATGAAAGTAGTATCTTTTGTCCAAGCAAAATGGCGTAGTAACTGGTCGATATACACCAAATTCATATCGTAATGGTGTGGACGTAGGTTAGTGCCATTCGGGTCTCGATTAATATAACCATTGCTAAACATCCCTATACCCGATTTTTCGGTGCTTCGAGCAAAGTGCATGGCGCTATCGGGTTTGATAGGACTTGCAAGTGGCGTGGTAAATTGTGATAAAGCATAAGCTTCAAAATGTGTTTTGGCTCTATTGTGCCAACCCAGCACATCGGCAGTATAAGGCCCACGCCAACCAGGCAAACGCATCCGCCAGCCAATTGAGCCATGCATATAGGTAGGTGAGTCCCAGATAGCGTCAGAGGCAATGGCTAAAGTGCCTCCAATCGTATTGATAAATGGATCGGGAGTATTGATTTGGATACGATTAGCTAAGGTTTCATGAGTATTTTCTGCTTCTTGAAAAATACGTGGTAACTCATCATATTCAATATTGGCTTTGGTTGTAGGATTATAAATTGTAAAGAAATATTCGGATGGGTTTGTTATGACGAGCTTTCCACAAATGACAGGAGCTTTTTCTGTTTGTGATTGATATAAAGATAGGGGAGAAGCCAACGCTTGTGCATCTACCACCTTAAGTTCTGATTCGGTCGGGAAAGTGCCTTGGAGAGTCTGTTCTTTGCTTGGTTTGGCAGGCACCTTGGCATCTTCCACAAAATATCGTCCATCACCTGTAGCGGGCAAGCCTGTACCATATTTGAGGATGAATTTTCCTTTTTCTGGAATTACATACTGGTTGTCTTTGCAATTGGCTGCCTGTAGATAAAAATTAGATTCTGGGTCGGGTCCCATATCCCCATCTCTGGAAAACTTTTTACCTGTTGCTCCTCCAAATGCCCAATATAACTCGGTAGATTGAGGAGTATTTTTAAACTGGGTTTTCAGAACAAACCCTTCTGCATCGGACAAGGCTAAAATCTCAATTTCGAGAACACCATTTCCCAATATTGCATCTTTGATGGTATAGAGCCTTGCGCCAGCTCGATAGCGTGCAATAATGCTATCGGCTTGGATTAACCATTTGCTTTGTTGGTTGACAGAAATCCCCAATTTAAAGTTGCCCCCCATGCCTGGCATATACAAGGCAAATTCAGGACGGTCACCTGTTTCGATACGAAAGGCGGTGTTTGTACCATAAAGCGCTCGTGTGAATAGCCGCTTGCCATTGGTAATCACAAAGTCTTTGCCCTCGGGACGATAGCGTAATTCTAGTTCTTGATTATGCCATGTTTTAGGAGAAAGTTTTACAGGATATAGTTCTTGGGAAAAGGTGTTCTGTGTAAAAGAAAATAGACATATATACCCTACACAGAAAAGTTTTAAGAATAGATTTAGTTTTTTCGCTTTCATGAAAATAGCATTTTATTGAAAATACAAATAAAAGAAGCTAATATCATAAAAGCGTCATGCTTATCCGAAGACAGAATACTTTATAAGCGTACAATAAAATGCGCTTGAAGACTATGTTCTTCATCAAATTCGATGAGTGAACTACGTTGTCGATGATTCCACATATAGCCTGTTTCGACCGTAAAATGAGGAGAAAAGTTATGAGAATATCCTAGATAGACCTGATTTTGACTGAATGAATTGGCTGGAATGTTGGGATATGCATTCTGTAATAACTCTTCACTTATAAAAACATTGTTTTTCGAATTGAGAATATAGCGCAATTGTCCTCTTAATCTAGCACGCCCTTGTGACTCATTCCAAGCATCACCATCATTTTTGAATAGTCGATATTCGTAACCACCTCGTAGTCGAACCATCCACTTTGGACTGAGTGAGTGTAACCATTCAGCCATCAAAAAAGGGCGAAACTCCCAACGGTCTTTTTTGCTAAAATCGGATGTTTTGGCGTAAAGTTGATAAGAATGAAAAAAAGAAGGGAATAGCGACACCACAAGGTTTTGCCCTCGGTGTACCAATCCAAGTCGGTAAGCTTCCATCAATGGGAGTGCTGTTGGATTAATAGAACTCTCACGATAGTCATTTTGACGTCTATACTGATACTCAAGATTAACCTCGAAGTTCTTATAGATTTTCTTCTGGAGCGCAAAGCGAGTCCAGATTGCATAGTGGTTATAATTTTGGGCTTGGGCACAACAAGATGCACATACCCAAAGGGTACTTATGATAATTTTAAATCTCATTTAATCAATCTTGGAAAGAAATACTATGTGCACTAGGAGTCTACTATTTTAGTAGAGAAATCCTAGTGCAAAAGTAATTGATTATGAGAGTTTATTAGTCTTTTTTAGGATTTTTATACTTTATTCCAGAGAAAAGATATAAAAATAATACTCTAGAAATACGGAAGTTGAAAGGAACAAATATCAAGGAAATTAAGACAATGGGAATGATATATCCAAGTGGTTCAGGATCACCAAAGAAGTTATAAATCACAAAGCCTCCCACAAGCATAATCCCAACAGTAAATGCATAACTCACATACATAGCACCATAGAAGAACCCTGGTTCACGCTCATAACGAAGTCCGCATTCAGAACAATGGTCATGCATTTTATCAAATTTGAATATGTTCCACCATGGGTGTGTAAATAATTTACCTTTATGGCATTGTGGACATTTGGCTTTGACCATTGCCCCTACTTTGCTATCGTTGTTCATAGAGTTATTTAGATAATTCGTTAATATTAAAGATAAGTAAATTTTGTCCGTAATAGATAGGCATTAGGCTTTATGCCATAAGTTAAAAGTTGTGCTTGAATGTATTTTACCTAATGCCTACGACTTATGTATCGTAAGAAAATTAAGAAAATTGCTTTACCGTGTATTCCAACTGATGCACAGGAACTACACCCGACTGTCGCCAAACTTGCTGTCCATTTTTGTATAGAATCAAGGTAGGAACGCCACTAATTCTAAGCTCTTGTGCTAGTGCCTGAGCTTTATCTACGTCTATTTTAATAATTTTTATCTCATCGCCTAATCGCTTTTTGAGGTCTTCTAAAATGGGTGCCATTGTCTTACATGGACCACACCATGTGGCAAAAAAATCAACCAAAACAGGCTTGTCTGAGTTGATAATACTTTCAAATGAACTGTTCATGGAATGAATTAGCTATAGGCTTTATGCTGTATGCATTAAGCATGGCAGTTTTAGCCGTTATGATAGTATAAATGTTATGCTTTATGCCGTATGCAGTAGACAAAAAGTATATTGATAATTTTGTTAGAAACACTTTTATACTTTTAGCCTACGGCATATAGTTTTATGTCTACTCACTAGTTCAAGACTAAGTCTCAAGCTAGATAATAAAACAATCTTATTTTACCCGCATTAGGCTCTAGATTTTATGCTGTAGGCTAAAAGTTGAAAAGAATTTTTCATGAAATAATTTAAGCTTTTTTGCCTATAGCTTACAGCCTAATGCAAATTAATACTTACAAGTCCTTTTTTACCCATTTTACAAATAACTCATTGCCTTGGCGTGGGCGGATTGAATTACGGCATGGTTCCAAAATAGCATCAGTAAAATAAGGACTAAATAGTTGTAAATACTCCTCTGTTGTTCCGCCAAAAGGAGGTCCTGCTTTATCAAATTCTGTGGCAAATAATAATCCTACCAATTTACCTTGTGGCACTAAGAGTTCAGCCATTTTTTGCACATATTGCTCTCGCATACTTGGTGGTAAAGCGCAAAAAAAAGTTTGCTCCAAAATTAGGTCATAGTTATCGACATGCTCAAAAAAATCTTCACAAAGAATCCTAACCGATGGGTAACTCTGTAGTCTATCTTGGAGCTTTTCCACTGCTAAAGGAGCTATATCTAAAACTGTCAGATTAGTAAAGCCCAATTCCGCCATCAGTAATGCTTCATACCCATTTCCACAGCCAGGAAGAAGAATTTTTAGGTCTTTATTGCCAAGCTGCTTTATATAATCTTCAAGAGGAGGAGAGGCTTTTCCCAAATCCCATCCTGTTTGTCCTGCTGCATAGCGCTCGTTCCAATAGTCTTTATTCATCTTTTTACTAATTTATAACTAAATGATTATATGAATGTTTTTTCATGTATTTTTTGTTAAAAAAAGCCAGAAAATAGATAAGCAAAATCTTATGTTTTCTGGCGAAATCTGTTCTTAGGTTGATGATTTTCTAGTCCTAAAAATTACAATTACAATTTTCAATACATTCAATTAATTTGGTTACATCACGTTCTTTTAAAGAATAAAATACATTGAGTCCATCCTTTTCTGAGCGTAAAATTCCTTTTAATTTCATATTGATAAGATGATGTGAAAGTAGCGACTGTTCACATTCCAGAATCGTACATATTTCATTTACTGAAAGTCGCTCTTGCATCGATAACAAATCTACGATGGCTAACCTCGTAGGATGCGCTACCGTTTTGAGAATAAAAGCGGCTTTTTCGAGTTTTTCTTTGTTGATTTTGTAGGCTACAGCTGCCATAGCAAAAATATTTTAATATTTTAAAGGGATGATTCTCTTATTCTGGATTCGACGGATTGTCTATAAATCAGAACTTTACTATACAAATATATGATTGTTTATTCATATTTAAAAGTAAAAAAATAGTTTATCTAGTGTATTTGTAGACCTTTGTTGGTTTTATGAAATGCTCTTTGCTTAAACTGCCCCGCTATTCTAAAATATAAGCATCTGTATTGATGATGATTTTATAAAAAATCTCTAATTTCGTCGTCCCAAACACCATGATTATGGTGGAGGCGGATACGAACTTCTTCAACAACAACTATGATAAAAAATCCTATTACTACCTCCATTTTTGATTTATTCAAAATTGGACCAGGACCATCGAGTTCACATACCATTGGACCGATGAAAGCTTCGTACGATTTTTTAAAGGAACTTAATGCGCTTTCTCCCAACCAAATCGACGCTTCTTTACAAATCCAAATTCATTTATACGGTTCATTGAGCGCTACAGGCAAAGGACACGGCACCGACCGAGCGGTTATTGCTGGGCTTTTGGGCTGGACTCCTGAAACCTGTGATCCTGTTTTGTTTTCAGCTCTTCTCAAAGACACAACAGAGCAGTATCCCGTAAAAGTTCATGAAATAGAGATTCCTATTTCGGCTGAGAGTATTGTATTTAAAAAAGGAAAATATGACTCTCCTTACGCCAACACTATGGTACTAAAACTGCTTCGTGCTGAGCAAGTTGTACTTCAGCATGAATACTATTCTGTAGGAGGTGGGTTTATTTATCGTAAGGGTCAAAAAGTAACAACGAGTACGCTTACACCTGCGTATCCATACACCAATATGAAAGAGTTGAAAGCGCAGTTACAAAGTAATGGCTTGACACTTTCAGAATTAATGTATGCCAATGAAATAGCTTTGACGGGAGCAAGTCGTAAAGAAATAGACAAAAAAATAGATGCCATTTTGGACTTTATGCACAAAGCGGTAAAGCGTGGTTTGAAAGACAAACGAGTATTGCCTGGCACCATCAAGCTTCGTAGAAAAGCACCGTTACTTTACGAAAAGGCCAAAAAACTTGCTTTGACGAGTGATAGTTTTCTTATCTTTTTGAACGCTTATTGTTTGGCAGCATCAGAAGAAAATGCTGTTGGGAATATCGTAGTTACTGCCCCAACGTCAGGCGCATCTGGTGTTATTCCAGGTATTACGTATTTGTTGAAAAATCACTTTCATTATTCTCCCAACGAGATGCGTGAGGGAATGTTGGCGGCTGCGGCTGTTGGTTTTTTGGTAAAACATAATGCAAGTATTTCGGGTGCCGAGATGGGTTGTATGGGCGAAATTGGCTCGGCTTCGGCTATGGCAGCAGCTATGCTGACGTATTGTGCCACCAAAAGTATTCACGCTATGGAATCGGCAGCCGAAATTGCTATCGAACACCATTTAGGGATGACTTGCGACCCAATTGGAGGCTATGTCCAAATTCCATGTATCGAGCGCAATGCCATGGGAGCTGTAAAAGCGTATAATGCGTTTTTGTTGGCAACAGCAGGGGATAGTTCTTTACAAAAAATCTCGCTCGATAGTGTGATTAAAGTAATGAAGGCAACAGGTAAAGATATGTCCAAAAAATATAAAGAAACCTCCGAAGCAGGCTTGGCATTGAGTGCCACAGAATGCTAATGGACTTACAGGAGTCATTTAAAATAGAGTGATTTGTGATTGAGCGAGTGAGTGATTATTGGTAGATACGCAATGCTTCGCGTCTTTTAGCTAGTGTACAAATTTTTTAAATAATCACTCATACACTCAATTGCCATTTGGCTTTCAGCTATGAGCCGTAGGCTAAAAGTTGAAAAAAAAATCTCATGAAATAATTGGAGCTTTTTTGCCTAATGCCTACAGCCTAAAGCGCATTAATGCATTTTATTTTGCATTAATACTTAACTATTAAATCTTACAGTAAAACAAGTTCCTTTGCCAATTTGGCTATGGCAGCTTACGGTTCCGCTCAGTTGTTCGGTTAATTCTTTTACAATAGAAAGCCCCAACCCCGTCGAAGACTCATTGGAGGTAGGTTTGGCACTTAATTTTTGAAAACGACCAAACAATAAATTCATTTCTTCTGGCAAAATCCCTTGCCCTTGGTCTTGCACCGAAATTTCGAAATAGCTACTTGTACACTCCAATTTTACAGATACGGAAGAATCGGCATACGAAAACTTAATGGCATTTGAAACCAAGTTATCAATGATTTCAGTGAGATATTCTTGGTCTGTTTTTGCCATAAACAATGGTGCTTGGCTCTCAAAATGCAAGCTTATGCCTTTGCGATTGGCAATTTCTTCAAAGCGATTAAGCGAGGTAGTCAATAGCTGAACAATATTGTGATAGTCGATTTCGGGCGTAATAGATTCTCTTTCAAGGCGATTAACACTCAACATATTCTTGATAAGCGACGCCATTCTTTCTGAAGTACTCACCAATTCATCAATCCAACGTTTTTGACTGTCAGTTAGATTTTGAGCGGTTTTTCTAAACTTTCCCGCAATGAGCTTAATATTAGTAATGGGATTTTGTAAGTCGTGAGAGGCAATTCCGATGAAGCGATTTTTTTCTTGATTAATATGAAAAAGCTGTTCGTTGAGATGATTCAGTTCTTGATTTTTTTCCATCAACTCCTTCTCTAAAGCTTTTTTGTGAGTAATATCCACGATCACCGAATTACTAGCGATAAAGTTGCCGTCTTTGTCATAAATCGCATTGGCGTTGAGGAGCACTTGAACGTGATTTCCTGTTTTGGAAACTAACTCTAGTTCAAGGTTTCGGGTAGTACCTGTTTGCTTGAATTGGCGATAAAACTCCTCTGCACTTTCGGTTAGAAGGGTGATTTGTAAATCAAAAAAACGTTTTTTCCCGATGAGCTCTTCACGGGTATATCCGAGCATTTTGAGTTCGGTATCATTGACTTTTAAGAAGTAGCCATCGGCGTCCAATGAATGATAGGCATTGGGCGCATTGTTATAGAATTCTTCAATAAAAGAAATGTAGTCAGAGGAATGTTCAGCGGAGAATTTTTCTCCGAAAAACCCAATTAACTCTTTCAAAATACAAGCGGGATTGAATTGGATTATTTTTGACCAAATTTAACACAAAAAAGCAGTCCTGAACATCAAGACTGCTTTCTTTTTTAACCTCTAAACCTACAAGTATGAAGTAAATCTACCACTTGATGACACAAAGTTCGTATTTCGGCACTTCTTAAACCTTGACCAGATTCAAGGTTTAATTATGATAGTCGTCAGTATTTATCAAGATTGAGAATCTGAATTTTGTAGAAATCTCTTTGTATATTAGTCAAATTGTGTTGTGGTATCGGGTGTTATTTTGGGAGAATTTGTGTGTTTGATAAACATCCGAGCATAGATATTAGTGCTCATAAAAGTAAACCAAAACGATTCACATATAAATTAATATCCAGTCCTAAATTCATGCTTAACCCCACACTAAAAGATGCTATACTCGATGCTTTGCTCACACACTTAAATGTTTTTGTGAGTATCTATAACTATGAAACCAATGAGGTAGTTCTAGTAAATGACTCTGGTTTAGAGTTATTTAAGGTTCGAGACGAGAAAGAGTTTGCTGAGAAATACGGAGTTGAAGTGCGAGAAATGCCCATTACAAGCGAGCAAAATGCCAAACTTAGGAAAAGCCTAGACGAAAGTGGTAAATGGTCGGAAGAAGTACAATGTAAAGTGCATGATGGTACTACTTTTTGGGCTATTATCAATATTGATGCATTTCAATGTGATTCTCAAACGTATTTAATTACCCGTATTATTAATTTGGAGAAACTTTTACAATTTGAAAAAGAAAACGGTATCAAGGGTCGTGAATATTTTAAAAATCAAATCGACCAAATGATTTCGTATCGCACTTCAGCGTTGCTCGAGACGCTTACAAAATTAGAGCATTCGCAACATGAATTATCGGAAGCATTGCACCGCGAGCATCGACTTAATGGACTGAAATCGCAGTTTATCACTTATGCTTCTCACGAGTTTAGAACACCACTGGGGATTATATCGTCTTCGGCGAATCTTCTAAGTAAATACAACAAAATCGGGAACGTACAGAAGCAAGAAGAACATATCCAAACGATTTTGGAAAATGTAAAAACGCTCACAGCACTTTTAGAAGAATCATTGAGTATGGGAAGATTGGATGATAACGCCATCGAACGGCCTTTAAATTTTTATCTTTCCAAAGTGATGCAACAAATGAACGATAGCTAGGATAATTGATCATGAGCTGATGATGTCTTTTCGGTAAAGTGTTAATGCTTTTACCCCAATAAATACAAAACAATCACCAAGAATATGCAAAAAATATTGCTCATAGAAGACGATGACCAGTTGCGGAGAAATACCGCCGAAATACTCGAGTTGTCCAACTATGAGGTGTACACCGCCGAAAATGGAAAAATTGGAGTTGAAAAAGCCCTGCAATGTCAACCCGATTTAGTGATTTGTGATTTGATGATGCCTGTGTTGGACGGCTATGGTGTACTAAAGGTTTTACAAAAAAATCCTGTTTTGAATACAATTCCTGTAATTTTATTAACCGCCAAATCAGAAAGAGGGGATTTTAGAAAAGGCATGGAACTTGGCGCAGATGATTACCTGACCAAGCCTTTTGATGAAGTAGAACTGATTTCAGCAATTGAAACTCGCTTGAGTAAAGTCGAGCACCAACAGCATAGTGTCACTCCTCAAACTAATGTGGTAGAAGAAGCGCATGTGAGTGCTAATTTTAACTATGCGTACCTGACTGAAGGATTACAGCAACTCTTAGAAGATAAACGTCCACATCATTACAAAAAGAAATCGGTGATATATGCCGAAGGCGATGACGCCACCCGTTTGTATTATGTACAGTCAGGAAAAGTAAAGGTGATTTTGCAAAATAATGAAGGCAAAGAATTGGTGACAGGTTTGTATAAAGTAGGTGATTTTGTCGGAATACAAGCACTCTTGAGCGGTAGCGCTTATGTAGAAACTGCTGTTGCATTAGAAGAAACAGAATTGCTGTATGTTCCAAAGGATTTGTTTTTACAGGCGATTCACCAAAATCGTGCTATGGCAAATGGATTGATTCAATGGATGGCGCAAGAAATTATCCAACAAGAAAAGTATCTGTTGGGATTGGCTTATAATTCTTTGAGAAAACGTGTGGCAGAGTCTTTGGTGTTTTATGCCAAACATATTCATCCTGATCAAACCGTTGACATTATTGTTCAGCCCTCAAGAGAAGATTTGGCGTCGATAGCAGGTACGGCTACAGAGTCGCTAATCAGAACGCTTTCTGATTTTAAACAAGAAGGATTAATAGAAATAACGTCAGGAAAAGTAATTATCCTAGATTTATTGAAAATACAACACTTGAAATATTAAAGAAGTTTTAGACTATGAGCTGTAGGCATTAGGAAAGATGTTTCTGTTGATAAAAAACAAAAATGCGGTCGAAATTATTTTTTCGACCGCATTTTTTGATAGTATATTTCAAAATGACACCTCTTTAGACGCAAGCATTGCGTCTCTACGACAGAGGCATTTAATAAAATCACACAATCACCATTCACTCAATATCCTAGTGAACATCCGAGCCACCTGTTACGCTCTTTTTCACAACTCTGGCATTGCCCGAAATATAAACATCTGAACCACCTGTAGCAGAAATGCTGATTTCTTTTTCAGCCCAAACATACGCATCCGAACCACCTGTTGCGGATACACTACAAAAACTTGAACGTAGTTTGTTGGCCTTTAAGTCACTACCTCCAGTTGAGCTTGCTTTCAAAACGGTTGTATTACCAATGAGCGTAACATCCGATCCTCCTGTTGTGCTACAGTCAATTTCGTCGGCGTCTATTTCTAGTTTAACATCAGAACCACCCGTTGCACGAATCGTAAGTTTAATCAATTCGAGTTTCTTTTCAGAATATACATCCGAACCGCCTGTTGCCGAAATAGAATTGAGGTCTTTCACCGTCACGTAGGCTTTTACGGGTTTATTGTTCCATTTGAACCAGCCCCATTTTGAGTTTTCGATATATATGCGGATTACGCCGCCATTATTATCTACTTTAATATCATCTTGACGATCTTCAGCGGCACTAATACTAACAGATTCGCTAGAGCCTTGCGTGAGGTACAAATCGATTCCGCCCGAAATTTGAATACCTTTAAATGAACCCACATTACGTTTTTGTGTTACTACCTGCGCTTGAATAACAGTAACGCACGAAATCAATACAATAGAAGCGAGGAAAAGAATCTTTTTCATAGTAAAACCTTTATTTGATGACAGTATATTTTATGTCTATTAGATGCAAGGCTTAAACTAAAGGTTGCATCTACAAAAGATTATTCTCTAAGAATTTAAGAAGGAAAAGAAATTTTTCCCATGGTTACCGAAGGAATTCCTCTACGAGTACCAAAATCAGACTCGCCACCCGCTACGGTTTCGTTTGCTAAAATGGCAAACAATACGGCTTCTTTCGCATCGCCATTGATACCCAGTTCATTGGTTTTGGCAAATTTGGCGGGAATAAGTTCTTGAAGCCATTCCATTAGCAAAGGATTGTGCATCCCTCCACCCGAAGTGTACACCGTAAAATCAGAAAGATTGGATAAATTGAGCGAATGCACAGCTTCGGCAATCGTCTCAGCGCTAAAGCGTGTGAGTGTTGCCAATAAATCATGACTCGGAATATGTAGCGTGTCACTGATTTCTTGAGCACGATATACATAAGCTTTGCTAAATAATTCGGGTCCTGTAGTTTTTGGAAAAGGCTTTTTGAAAAACTCATCTTGCTTCAACGCCTCCAATAAGGCTTGATTGACAATCCCTTGTTTTGCCAAAAGGGCATCTTTGTCGTAAGCCATATCAGGATAGAAGGTTCTGGTAAAAGCATCGAGCAAGGTATTGCCTGTGCCTGTATCGGTCACAAAAACCTCTTCAGGGTTCATATTGGCAGGTAAATAGGTGAAATTGGCAATGCCACCCATATTGAGCATAATACGATTTTCGCCTTTTTTACCAAAAATAAAATAGTCTCCATATACTGCTAATGGTGCGCCTTCGCCACCTGCGGCTACGTGCTTTTGTCTAAAGTCAGCAATCGTAATAATGCCAGTATTGACTGCTATATGGTCGCCATCTCCAATTTGAAGCGTTGCATTGGGGAATTTTTCGATACCATGCAAAATTTTTGGTGCGTGCATCACCGTTTGTCCATGTGAGGCAATAAGGTCTACGTCTTTGGGCGAAATGTTCCATTTTTGAAGGCATTCCAAAATCATATTGGCATGCAATACCCCAATCCATTCGTTAAGCATAGCCAAATGAGGAAAGTTGATGGTTTCTTTGGCAAAAACTTGTCGAATTTCTTCTTTAATATCTTCGGTGTAAGGAATGGTGTCAAAATCTAACAATTTGACTTCTGTACTTTCGCCCGCACCCGAAATCTCGCAAAGAGCCACATCGAGTCCATCCATCGACGTTCCCGACATCAAACCAATAATTTTACGAGAAGGTTTTTGGGCAATTTGATAAAGAGATTGAAGGTTTTTGTTCATGAGGTCGATTTTTGTTGATGATTTTCAAATTTACGAAGTTGGAATGTATTTAGTGTATCAACGTGAGGTTTTGTTTTTTACCTAAAAACTGTTTTAAATAATAAATCCTTTATCTGTGTAACAAATAAAGGATTTACCAAAAATGCTATCAAGAATACTATTCAAGTAATTACTTCGCTGCTGCAATGGTGATGTTTCTAAACTCAATTGGGCCGTGATCACCTTGGAACATAATTGGTCCTGCTTCTGCCTCATTGCTATCAATAGCGCCACCTGTAATGCCTGGTATCTCAGCTTTATAGATGGTTGTTTTGCCATTTAGCATTACTGTCACAACTCTTCCAACTAAGGTAATATCATAACTTTGCCATTCTCCTGCTTTTTTAGCAGGCATTTCTAAAGGCTTCACAAAACCATAAATTCCTCCCAGTTCAATAGCAGATGGTTCAATGCCGAAGCCGTCTGTAATCTGTACTTCATAACGTCCACGTAGATATACACCGCTATTGCTACCCTCTGGCACACGGAATTCAACGTGTAATTTGAAATCGCCAAAGGTTTTTGTCGTTCTGATATTGGCACCTGATTTTGGACTTTTCAAAACACCATTCTCAACAATCCATTGATTTTCGCCTGCGGCAGGACGGTCTTCTCTTCCAATAATTTCCCATCCTTCTAAGTTTTTACCATTGAAAATAGGCATTGGTTTTGCGAAAATAGGTTCATTAGACTTGATCAATTTTGGAGCTTTTACACCCACCCAATTCACCACTTCGCCATTAGGCTGATTCATCGTTCCTTCTAATTTTCCATCTTTCAATTCAGCCTCTACCACAAGGTCTTTATCTTCTCTGTCCCACTGTGGCGGTATAGAAAATGACATTTTATTATCCTTAAAATAGACTCTAGAGATGGGTCTGGCACTACCACCACTACCCACAAAACGCCCATTGAGGTATTTTACCCCAGAATGGTTAATTTCTAACCAAGACGGGAATTTTTTATTTCCTTTCGTAATGGTAATATCCCAACGCCCTTCTATACTCTGAGCTGTAATAGCCAATGTTGAGCATAAAATACACAGAATTATCAAATGTAATTTTGTAATGAGTTTTTGCATGATAGTATTGTTTTTGGTTAAATGGTTTTCACAACGAAGCTAAAATTAATTAAAATTTTGTAAGATAAACCATTGAATAAAAATGGAAGGCATATAGATAATGATAGGAGTCATTATCTATTGGGTGAATTGGTGATTGAGCCAATGAGTGATTATGGTAAAATTTGTATGCTAGCAGTAGAGACGTAATACTTTACGTCTTGAGCCAAGTTAGCCATAGGATGCTGATAGCAAAAAAGCGGTCGAAAATTGTTTTTCGACCGCTTTTTAATGAATTTCATAAAATCCTCCTAGTCTCAATATTTCACTCTTCGAGATGTTCCGAAGGACAATCTCGAAGAGCGTGGTGCGAGCTACTGAGGGAGTGCTAATTTTAATTATTTAAGAATGACTAATCTCTCTACCTCATATTCGTTAATAAAGTCGAAAGGAACCAATATATTATTACTTGAATCAACAGCACCCCATTTTTTATTTTGCTCAAAAATATAGTACTCTTTACCATTTTTATCAAATCTAATCCCATAATACCTATCATAAACCAATGGTACTATAACATTTCCTTTGATATCAAGTAATCCCCATTTCCAAGTTGGTTCAGATTCTGCAAAAGATAAAACAATGTCTTCCTTCGATTGTGAAGTTTTTTCAGATTTATTTAAATGGTTTCCCGTGAAGCTCAGTCCTTGATATTTAATGGGAATCAAAAGCTCATTTTTAGAAGTAACAACACCATATTTCCCATTTCTCTTAACTATTACAGGGTTTTTTACTACATCTGTTTCTTTACTATCAATCATCTCAGCACTTTCATATTCCATCGGTATTACAATTTGCCCTTTTTTATTAACAAAACCAACCTTTGGTTCACTTGTAAATATTTTGGAAAAATTATTATTACCCCAAATAAATTCACTTATTCCTTCAATTTCAGGAACAGGTAACGGTACGAAAGATTTTAGATATAGAGATTTCTTTTTTTGTTCTTTTGAAAGCACTATAAATGAAGGGCTCTCATATCCTGCATATGTTTCAAGAACGTCATCTAATTGTCCTGGGTCTAAACTTTGAACATCATAGCCTTTAAGGAAATAACTAACTAATTCTTCGTTAAATTTTTCATTTTCTTTTGATTGTTCTGAAAAAGGGGGAAGTTCTGAAAACTCTAAATTTTCATCAATACTTTGATCAGAATTTTTTAGATGATTTATGAAAATCCTAACAATATTATTAGCATCATCTGGTCCTAACGGCCTATTCTTTTTCAAAGAAACAGACAAAGGACTTTTTTCATTTGATAGCCATTTTTTCCATATAAAACTTGATAAAGCATCGAAATAACGGCTCTCAATGAGAGAATTATCATTTTTAAGGTATTTATATTTTTCAGTAACGTCTGGATGAAGTTTATCTTCAAAATAAGTAATACAATCTGAAATACTCGTAGGCTGATAAGTTTCATCTTTTGAAATTTGTCCAAAAGATAAAATAATAGAGGCAGAAAAGATTGATACAATACTAATGATTCTTCTTATTGATTTCATGGTTTTTAATATTTTTTGTTAAATCTCTATTTCTACTTGATTTACATTTACCCTTAAACTTTCTATTGCTCTTCGAGACGTTTCGCAGGACAATCTCGAAGTTTAGATAAAAAGGATTTCCAATCCGCTAAAACCTACCCCTTCAATTCCTCTTTCAAGAAATGTGCCGTAAAACTACCTTTTACCTTGGCTACTTGTTCTGGCGTACCTTCAGCGATGATTTGTCCACCATTGCGACCACCATCTGGTCCCAAGTCAATCACATGATCGGATACTTTAATGACATCCAGATTGTGCTCGATAATCAAAACGGTATTTCCTTTATCGACAAGTTTTTGTAAAACTTCCATCAAGGCTTTAATATCTTGAAAATGAAGACCAGTCGTGGGTTCGTCGAGGATATAAATGGTTTTTCCTGTATCTCTTTTCGAAAGTTCCTCTGCTAGTTTTACTCGTTGGGCTTCGCCACCCGAAAGGGTCGTAGCTTGCTGCCCTAAAGTCAAATAGCCCAAGCCAACCTCATGTAAGGTTTGAACTTTACGCTGAATTTTAGGTTGATTTTCAAAAAAGCTCACCGCCTGTTCTACCGTCATATCCAGTACATCTGCAATGGATTTTCCTTTAAATCGAACTTCTAATGTTTCTCGGTTAAAGCGTTTGCCTTTACAAGTTTCGCAAGCGATATGTACATCGGGTAGGAACTCCATTTCGATTTTTTTCATCCCTGCACCTTCACAATCCTCGCAACGACCGCCTTTTACGTTAAAACTAAAACGTCCCGCTTTGTAACCACGAATTTTAGATTCTGGCAACTCACAAAAAAGCGAACGAATATCCGAAAACATTCCCGTGTAAGTGGCAGGGTTGGAGCGTGGCGTACGACCAATCGGTGACTGATCTACTTCAATTACTTTATCCAAAAACTCCAAACCTTCTACAGCCTTAAATGGCATAGGTTCACGTTTGCTATTGAAGAAATGGCGATTGAGAATTGGGAAAAGTGTTTCGTGAATCAAGGTGGATTTGCCTGAACCACTCACACCAGAAATCGCAATCATTTTGCCCAAAGGAAGCTTTAGCGTAACATTTTTGAGGTTATTGCCATTAGCACCTTTGATCACTAAAGTATTACCATTGCCTTTACGACGTTGTTTGGGAACTTCAATAGTGGTCTCGCCACTCAAAAATTTAGCAGTAGTCGAATTATTTTTCAAAAACTCCTCTGGTGTTCCCTGACCCACAATCGAGCCACCATGACGACCAGCACCAGGACCAATATCCACGATATAATCCGATTCGAGCATCATATCTTTGTCGTGTTCTACAACCAAAATAGAGTTGCCCAAATCACGCAAATCTTTGAGTGCTTGAATCAATTTTACGTTGTCACGTTGGTGCAAGCCAATACTTGGCTCGTCCATGATATACAAGACATTGGTCAGTTGTGTGCCAATTTGGGTTGCCAAACGAATACGTTGTGCCTCGCCACCCGAAAGCGTTCTGAGTGGGCGATTGAGCGTAAGATATTCCAAGCCAATACCCGTCAAGAAACCAATACGTTTGCGGATTTCTTTGAGTACCTCACGACCGATTACATTTTGGCGTTCAGACATGCGCTCTTCGAGTCCTTCAAACCATTTGGCTAAGTCCGAGACATCTAATTGGGCTAATTCCGCAATATTTTTGTTATCTATTTTGAAGAAAAGTGCTTCTTTTTTCAGACGTGCCCCATTGCAATCTGGGCAGGTGCGAATCATCATAAAATCCTTGAGCCACTCTTGAATTTTATCAGAGCCACTTTCTTGTTGTCTTTTCAAGAAATTGATAATTCCCTCATATTTGGTATTCCATTCGGTACCCTCATATTTTTTGGAAGGAACTGGAACAGGCTCGTCAGAACCATACAACATGATTTCGACAGCTTCTTTAGGAAATTTATCGAGCGGAGTAGTCAAACTCACTTTAAAAGGCTTGAGTAAAACCTCTAATTGTTTGAAAATCCACATTTCACGGTATTCACCGATAGGAGCAATGGCTCCACGACTAATACTGAGGCTTTTGTCAGGAAGGATAGCTTCTTCGGTAATTTCCTCAACCACTCCCAAACCTTGACAACAAGGACACCAGCCATAAGGAGAGTTAAATGAAAAGGTATTAGGCGCAGGCTCGTCGTAAGAAATCCCAGTTTTAGGATCCATCAAGAATTTTGAAAAATTACGGACTTCACCTTTTTCATCACGAATCATCATCAAACCTTTTCCTTGGGTCAAGGCTGTTTGAACAGACTGCGATAAGCGGAAGCGGTCTTCAGTTTTTACCACAATACGGTCAATGACAATCTCTATATCGTGGATTTTGAAACGGTCGAGCTGCATTTTGGGCTGAATGTCCATCACCACGCCATCGACACGTACTTTGGTATAACCCAATTTGGCAATCTGCACAAAAAGCTCACGATAATGTCCTTTACGACCTTTGACAATCGGAGCCAAAATGATTAGTTTCTGATTGTCATAATCATTGAGAATTACATCAATAATTTGATCTACAGACTGTTTAATCATTTTTTCGCCCGACAAATAACTAAATGCTTCTCCTGCACGAGCATAGAACAAACGCATAAAGTCATAGATTTCGGTAACAGTACCTACGGTCGAGCGAGGGTTTTTGGAAGTGGTCTTTTGCTCAATCGAAATTACAGGCGAAAGCCCATTAATTTTATCCACATTGGGGCGCTCCATTCCACCGATAAAGCTTCGGGCATAGGCCGAAAAGCTTTCCATATAACGACGCTGTCCTTCAGCATAAATGGTATCAAATGCTAATGAAGATTTCCCCGAACCACTAATGCCAGTAATAACGACAAGTTTGTTGCGAGGAATAGTGAGGTCAATATTCTTTAGGTTATGTTCTCTTGCTCCGAGCACTTCGATATGCTCATAGCCTGTGTTGTCTGTGAGGTTGGACATGAAATAAGGAATATAATTGAATGCAAAGGCAAAGGGGTAATTCACCAAGCCGTTAATTGGATAACATTAAATGCCTTAGTAAAGTTACCAAAATTTGTGAAGGTTTTAGAAGAAAGCTTTTAATAGTGGGGAAGGGGCAAAGGCACAGAGGCACAAAGTGGGGGAAAGGGTTAAGTGAAATTGAGTGAGTTTAAGAAAAATTCATTCTGTAGAGATGTAAAACCATACATCTCTACAGAATGGTTGAGTATTTCAATAATCACTCAATATCTCTAGCTTAAATAAACGCCAACTTCATCAGGGTTATCTAGGATAACTTTTACGTGCTCGTTAATCGTTGTAGATAATTCGTATCCGATATAATTTGCGGCAATTGGGAAACGATGGTAGCCACGATCTACGATAACGGCTGTTTGAAGACGCTTTACATGCAAACGCAAAAATGGCGATAAGCCATAAGCAAAAGTACGACCAGTATTCAATACATCGTCTACTACGATAATGGCTTTTTGCTCAAGTAGGCTATCATCGCAATCAAAAGTGATACTTGGATTAGGCACTTCCTTGTCCATGTCAATAAGTACTGCAATAGCCTTGATAGAGGAAATATTCCCAATCATTTCGGCAAGTAATTTGGCAAATGAATACCCTTGACCCTTGATACCAGCAATGATAATTTCTGATTCTTCGAAATTGTTTTCGTATATCTCAAACGCAATACGTTTAATTTTTTGGAGTACCTGCGTTTGGTTTAGTATTTGATTATCTGTTAGTTCCATGCTGCGAAGATATTAAAACTTTATTGACCTCTATAGCTCTTTCTTAGCAATTATAGAGACGACTCTAATTGCAAGTCGCAATATTAAGACTTGAAAGATAAATTTTTAGATAATTGGATAAATAATATTCAAAAAAAAATGCTTTCAAGAGGGCTGGCACAATTTGTGCAGATTCACTTTCATATAACTTCATCCAGTTATATTGACACACAACATGAAAATACTACTTTCATTTATTCTTACTTTAATATTTTGGACTTCGTGGGGCGGTGCAGACCCACAAAGTTTTGCGGTTGGAAAATTACTTACGTCACTCAAACAAGGTCAAGCAAGTGAGCTAGCTTCGATGTTTGACGAGAATGTGGATTTATTAATTGATGCTGAACAAATTGATTTTAGTGAGATTTCACAAACGCACGCCGAAATCATCCTAAAGTCGTTCTTTAAACGTTGGCCACCTCAAGATTTTCAGTTAGTTCATCAAGGTGCCAATTCTTTGTCTCAGTATTACAGAGGTCTGTATAAGACAAATCGGGGGAATTATGCGGTGTATATCCTGCTCAAGAGAAATCAGGATAAGTTTTTAGTCGAAAGTATTCAGTTTAGAAAAGAAAAGTAATGGTTTGGAATGTGTTGGAGATGTAGAGGTTAGCGCAAATAACTTGGTGTAATTCCTCTCATAATTTAGATTTGTTAAGAAATATTGACAGCGTAGCAAGTGAAAATACTTAGCTACGCTTATTTTTTGTACATTTGCAGTCTGTTTGCGAACAATAGCATAATTTACAATAAAGCATAAAGAACAACGACATGGCAAAAGGATATGCACAGGGTCAGCAAAGACGAATGGTGCAAATGCCAGTAAATCCACTGGCTATCAAAACAAAAAAGTATGCGCTTGATAAAAACAAGTTTATTACTCTCAATATGAGCCAAATGGTCAAAAATCAATGGTATTGGGGTTTTGTACCACTTGGACTTATCGCTGTGAATGCGGTGCTCAATATTACAGGTATTTATCATAACTACTGGATTTATGTATTGACGCTTATTGGGGCGATTGGTTATGTTGCTTTCTGGGCAATTCAATTTACGGGTGTAACGCAGTTGGATCAATACAAACAACTTTTTGAAAAATATCGCTACGAAATCGATAGTCGTCAAATTTTGATGAAAATTACAGACGAGCAAGGTGGTGTTATCAAATGGGATATGATTAAAACTGCTAGGAAAGAAAAAGAAGCTTACGTGTTGGATTTAGGTCAATATCAGTTTATTTATTTGCCATTCAGCATTTTCTCAAACGATAACGATAAGAAATTGATGGATAAAATCTTAAGAGATAAAGGTTTTATTTCTTAGATAATCCCTAATTGAGTGATTGGTGATTGAGTGCATGAGTGATTATGTTAAAATCTGTATTTAGTAGAGACGCAATGCTTGCGTCTTTAGCCGAGGCAAAACCAACAATCTAGTATCAAAAAAAGCGGTCGGAAATTGTTTTCCGACCGCTTTTTTTGATGAAATTTCCTTAAAAATTGATAGCATTTTCAAATCTTCAAATCTTCAAATCATTCAAATCTTCAAATTATCCCTCTGCGTTTAAGATTTTAATTAAAAGCTTATCGACTTTTGCACCATCCATATCAATAATTTCGAAGCTCATATTTTGCCAAATAATCGTATCACCTTGTTGTGGTAAATCCGTCAATTCATTCAAAATTAACCCAGCGACTGTATTGAAAGAGTATTCTTGAAAATGATTAGGCAAATCAAAGAATTGTAAAAAATCTACCAGTGGATATTGCCCATCAATCAACCAAGAATCATCTTCTCGCTTGTCTAAACGATAACCATCATGATCAAAATCTGATACGTTTCCTACCAATGCTTCTAGCAAATCATTGAGCGTAACAATACCTTGTGTTTGACCATACTCATCAATGACAATTCCGTAATGAATTTTACTATCCTTAAAGCGCTGTAAAGCTTGGTAAGCCGAAGCATTTTCAAGAATAAATTGTGGAGGAGAAAGATATAAGCTCAAATCAAAGTCTGTTTGACTCAGAGGCAAAAACAAATCTTTCAGGCGCACTACGCCAATAATATGGTCTTTATCTTTTTCGTAAACAGGATATAGCGAGTGTAATTCTTCATGAATTACTTCTCTGATTCGGTCAGAAGAATAGCTAGATTTTAAAAATACTACATCGTTGCGGTGCGTCATAAGCGACGATACATTTCTATCGCCCAGACTAAATACACGTCCCACAATATCTTGTTCTATTTCATGAACCTCACCACTTTCGGTACCTTCTTGCACAATCGCCTTGATTTCTTCTTCGGTTACTTTACTGTCGGTAGAAGGTTTGATGTTGAGAATTTTGATTAGTAAATCCGAGGAAAATGTCAAAAGCCAAACAAAAGGAGCTGTAAGCGTCGATAGCATATTCATCGGACGAGCTACCGTTTTGGCAATAAATTCGGGATTGGTGAGTCCAATACGCTTTGGTACAAGTTCTCCAAATACCAACGAAAGGTAAGTAATTAACAAAACCACTGTTGTGACCGCCAAAGTATGTTGGTAAGGAGCAAACAATTCAAATTGTCCGTAAAAAGCTTTTATATCATTGGTCATTTTTTCTCCCGAAAAAATACCTGTTAAAATTCCAATTAAAGTAATACCAATTTGAACTGTAGATAGAAAACGGTTGGGCTCATTGGCAATACTCAAAGCAATTTTGGCATTGCTATCTCCTTTTTTCGCAGCAGATTCGAGTCTGGCTTTTCGAGCAGATACCAGCGCAATTTCTGACATTGAAAAAATGCCATTAAGTAAGATTAATAAAAAAATAATGAGTAGTTCCATGTAATAAAATCAATCAGTCGAATGATTTGAGAGTGAATATTTGAGGTACTAAGTTAGGGATTGTGTATGACAAATACTCACACGTAAAGACACCATTAATCCGAATGTTTAATAAAATGCTTTTGTAGCAATAAAAAACCAAGCATCGAAGTCAAACATAATCCTCCCATGACATACCAAAGTTCCGCAAAATTCCATCGTTGAATAATCTGTGCACCGATGGTGGGAGCGCTGATTTGAGCAATAGAATAACACATTGAATATAGCGCTAGATATTGACCTCTATTTTTTTCATTAGCTCTATCTACGACTAAAGTCTGCATGAAAGGCATCGCAAACATTTCGCCAATGGTATTAAAGGCAATCGAAAACCAAATAAACATTATAGCCGTGGATATATTCAGCACAAAAAACGAACAAGCTGTAAGTAACAAACCTATAGCGATCAATATAGGGCGTGGTAGGCGTTTTTCGACCGTATGAACAAATATCATTTCGGTGGTAGCAATTAACAAACCATTGAAAACCATAAAAGCACCAATTCGAGACTCTGAAAGCTTTATGACTGTTCTAAAATATAAAGGTTCCAAAGAAAATAACTGGAAGAACGGTATCGCATACATGACCACCAACGCCAAAAATACCCAGTAAAATTTATCCTTGTACGCCGAATTAGGTAGATTACTCACATGAGTTTCAGCGGACTTTGAGGAGGTCGTATCAAGCACTGGAGGTTTTATTAAAATCCTTAATAAAATAGCAGCTACAATACAAGTTACTCCGTCGCCCCAAAACAGATAGTTGTAATCCATTTCAGCCAGAATACCTCCCATACCGCCACCAATCGACCAGCCTAAGTTGATGGCCAAACGATTGAGTGTGTACGAGCGTGTGCGGTTTGTAGGTGTGCTATAATAAGCAATAGAGGCGCCATTGGCAGGGCGAAAAGTATCACCAAGCGTTGTAAAAATAAATACCCCTGCACAAATACTGTAGAGGGAGGTTAATTGCATCAAAACCAATAATGCAATGCCTGACAATAATAAACTGTAAAATTGGATAGGGTAAAAACCTATTTTATCAGTTAGTTTTCCACCTAAAAAAGTGCCAAATAACGCTCCTGAGCCATAAAATGCCATGACAATCCCTGCGTCTGCCACCGAGAAGTGAAGTTTTTGAGTAAGATATAAGGTTAAAAATGGCAAAACCATCGTCCCGCTACGGTTGACAAACATGATTGCTGATAGCAACCAAACCGATTTGGGAAGTCCGCCAAATGCATTTTTGTAAATATATAAAGGTTTGAAAAACATATTTTTAGTTTGAGATTGAAGCGAATTTTTATTCAATTTAGCCCCTCATAAAATTGGAAATATCGACGATTGATTTGGTATGATTTTTGGGTGCATTTCTAAAAAAATCTATCTTTGGTTAACGGTCAAGCAACGAATTTTGTAACTTTGTTGTTAACTAGTTGAATAACAGTTGTTTCTCTCCTGTTCCGTGTAAAAGATTGTTTTAACCACACAACCCACCAAAAGAATAGTGTTATGAAAGACTCGCCAGTAATTTTAACGCCAGAATCTGTAGAGCTTCTTGTTGCGAATATTGCAGAGGAATTATTGAGAGGGCAAAATACTTATAAATCTGAAACGCAAGCAGTGCGTAAAAGAATCAAAATAGGCATGTTGAAAACCCTTTCTTATCAAGAAATTTTGTACTCAAATAAACAAACGTCGAGATTTGAGCCTGCTCAATCTGATGTAGCTTAGCGTTTTCCTTACCGCCATAAGGTGTAAAAAATAAGCTCCTTAATCCTTCCTGACTTTATATAATCCTTTTAAAACTTTGTATCAACTTTTCTGTACTATTGTAGCAGTTTGAGCTATAGTAGATGAATTGTTATGACTTTAAAAATTCAGATGTCAGCCACACAAGGTATGCGTAGCTGACATCTGAGTGAGACGCTGTAGCTTATAATTTCTCTTTCAAAAAAGTAGCAGTAAAGCTATTTCCTTCTTTTACCATGTCTTCGGGTGTTCCTGCAAAAGTGATATAGCCTCCTTGATTGCCGCCCTCTGGACCGAGATCAATGATATAATCTGCCGATTTGATGACTTCCATATTATGCTCGATAATAATTACGGAATCGCCTTGCTCAACGAGCGCGTTGATGGCTTTCAATAGTTTTTTAATATCGTGGAAGTGTAAACCTGTTGTAGGTTCGTCAAAAATAAAGAGGGTCTTCCCTTTACTTGAATTCCCCTTTCCTAAGAAACTAGCCAATTTGACACGCTGTGCTTCTCCGCCCGACAAAGAGCTTGAAGACTGACCCAGTTTGATATAACCCAAACCAACTTCTTGTAACGGTATCAGTTTATCAGCCAGTTTAGGGTCTTCTTTTGAGAAAAGTATAATCGCTTCATCAACGGTCATATCCAAGATTTCAGCAATATCCTTTTCTTGGTATTTTACGTCTAAGATTTCTTGTTTAAAACGCTTTCCACCGCATGACTCGCATTTGAGGCGTACATCTGCCATAAATTGCATCTCAATGGTAACTTCACCCTCGCCTTGGCAGGTTTCACAACGACCGCCGTCTACGTTGAACGAAAAATGCGCAGGTTTATAGCCACGATTTTTTGAAATAGCTTGTTCTGAATACAACAAGCGAATTTGATCATACGCCTTGATATAGGTAACTGGGTTTGAGCGTGATGACTTTCCTATGGGATTTTGGTCAATCATTTCAACAGCCTCAATTCGATTGAGACTACCACTTAATTCTGTAAATTTCCCTGTTTCATCAGTGAATGTCCCCAAGTGTCTTCCTAGTGCAGGAAATAACACTTTACGAATAAGTGTTGATTTTCCTGAACCACTTACACCCGTCACCACCGTGAGTACTCCCAATGGAAATTTGACATCTAAGTTTTTAAGATTATTTTCTCTTGCACCTTTGATGTCTATAAAAGCAGTGGATTTTCTACGGAACTTTGGTACAGGAATGCTATCTTTTCCAGTTAAGAAATTAATCGTATGGCTTTGTATTTCGGTGACTTGCGCGTCGCTCAATTGTTCGTAATTTCCTTGAAATACAAGCTGCCCACCATGGCTTCCCGCATCAGGGCCAATATCAATAATTTGGTTAGCCACTCGCATGACCTCTTCTTCGTGTTCAACTACAATAACGGTATTGCCCAAATCTCTCAACGATTCTAATACCGAAACCAAACGTTGTGTGTCACGTGGGTGCAAGCCAATCGAAGGCTCATCTAGGATATACATTGACCCAACAAGCGCACTTCCCAATGAAGTTGCTAGCTTGATACGCTGAAACTCACCACCTGATAAAGTAGAAGTAAGACGATTGAGTGTAAGATATCCCAAACCTACACGACTCATGAAATCTAGTCGATTTTGGATTTCTTGTACAATACGCTTCGATAATTCCATTTGATAATCAGGAAGCTCGAGTTTTTCAAAAAACTCTGTTACCTCAGAGATAGGCATCAATACCAAGTCTATAATAGACTTCCCATTAATTTTGACATATCCTGCATCTTTACGCAAGCGTGAACCTTGGCAATCTGGGCAAGTAGTACGACCACGGTAGCGAGAAAGTAAAACTCTAAATTGGATTTTATGCGTCTCGGTTTCGAGCATTTGGAAAAAGGCATTGAGACCAGAAAAATATTCGTTTCCTGTCCACAACAATGCTTTTTCCTTTTCTGTCAAATCTTTATAGGCTCTATGAATAGGAAAGTCGAATTTGATACCATTGCGTAACAGCGGAATAAGCCATTCGCCCATTTTTTCGGTACGCCAAGGTGCAATAGCTCCTTCATAGATCGATAAATTATGATCAGGGAAAATAAGGTCGTGATCTAAACCTAAAATTTTACCGAAACCCTCGCAACGCTTACAAGCGCCATAAGGGTTATTAAAGCTAAAAAGGTTGAGCGAAGGTTCTTCAAAAACGATACCGTCAGATTCAAATCTATCTGAGAAAACACGGGTTTCCTGTCCTACAAGCTCAATGTAACAAGTGCCACTTCCTTCAAAAAATGCCGTTTGTACCGAATCTGATGCACGAAACTGTGTTTCTTCATCGGGCTGACCGTCGTCTTCTTTTTTGATAACCAATCGGTCTATTAATATTCTGAAGTTGTTTTTGACCAAGTCAATAGGAGGGAGCTCTTCTATTCGCGCTGGATTTTCTAATAGTTCTTCCAGAAATAAAGTCTCCTCATCCACCACAATACGGGTATAGCCTTTTTGCATCAATACCTGTATTTCGGCTTGCAAACTACGTCCTTCTCGCAAAAATAAGGGCGCCAGAATTAAGACTCTTTGCCCTGATTCTTGTTCGAACAACCAGTTGACCACATCGGTAACGGTATCTTTTCTGACAATATTTCCAGAAAGAGGCGAATACGTAATCCCTGTGCGAGCAAATAATAATTTGAGATAATCATAAATCTCGGTAGTCGTACCAACCGTCGAACGAGGGTTTTTAGTAGAAACCTTCTGCTCAATCGCAATCGCTGGCGATACGCCTTTGATATAGTCTACATCAGGCTTTTCCATTCTTCCCAAAAACTGACGGGCATACGAACTTAAGCTTTCGACATACATACGTTGCCCTTCGGCAAACAGTGTGTCAAAAGCCAAAGATGACTTTCCTGAGCCAGATAAGCCCGTAATAACCACAAGCTGGTTACGAGGAATAGCGACATCAATATTTTTGAGGTTGTTGACTCTTGCCCCTTTAATAATGATATTCTTTTTAGGGTCGAGGTTTTCTATGGAAGACTGTTGGTTCAGCGTGATTTCGGCAGTATTCATCAAAATGTCGGATAGTTGAATTTTGGCAATATGAGAATGATTGAGTGTTGCCAAATTTTGTCCAAAACAATTACAGGCAAAATAAGGATGAACAAACCTTGAATTGTCATAGGTTTGTTGTCCTCTCAAAGTTAGACAAAAAACTAGACAAGATTGTTTCGTATGTACGCAAGAATGTAGCAAACTTTCCATTAATTTAAGGGTTTGATACAAGTGATTGCAACGAAATGATGTGTAAAATGTGTCTTTATGAATAAAGGATGACTATTTATAAAGACAAAAAAGCAACTAGGATTCACAACGAAGACTTTTTGTTCGAGGATAACGTCTTTTTGTTGATAGATGAAACATCTATAGCTTATTGAAACACAATAGATTAATTTTCAAACCATGAAAAAAATACTTCTTATTCTCTGCTTACTAACCGCAGGTAACATAACAAAAAGCTGGGCGCAAGAGCCTGTTGTAATTAAACAAGATGGCGCAACGGGTGACCTCGACGCCGAGGAAAACGAAGAACCAGACGTAAGAGATTTATCCTTCCGTGAAAGATTGAAGTTTGGGGGCGGTATCGGTGGTTTGCAGTTTGGTAACCCAACGCTTATCTCTGTGTCACCTATGGCTGGGTATTTGCTTACTAACGAAATGACAGTTGGTCTGGCAGTAGATTATCAATACACCAAATACACTGGTGCAACGGCTTATAATCTATATGGCCCTAGACTTTTTACGCAATATCGTCTTCGTTTCTTAGAGTCTATCTTGTCTAAAGCATTTGCACAAGGAGAGGTTCAGCAGTATTATGGCAGTGCAGGAACCTATAAACTCAATTATGACCCTCA
This sequence comes from Cellulophaga sp. BC115SP, assembly GCF_009905545.1. Classification (GTDB taxonomy): domain Bacteria; phylum Bacteroidota; class Bacteroidia; order Cytophagales; family Spirosomataceae; genus Flectobacillus; species Flectobacillus rivi. Next base: position 133,622 of record NZ_JAAALB010000003.1, read on the forward strand.
ATTTTTGGCAGGTGTTGGTCTAGGATATGGAGGTTTCCAGATTTCAGCATTATATAACTTTAGTTATTCGTCCAATAATCTAACATCTCCTTATGGTAGCCCTATCGTTATCCGAGTAGGAGGCTTTTTCTTCTAAGATTATGGTAAACGAAAAACGCGGTTTTGATGGCCTTCGCCAGCTCATTGTACAAGTGATGATTGGCATAATGAGTTTTTTCCAAATAGTGCTTACTCTGATATTGGCAATTATTGCTTTTAAAGTGTATCAAGATCCTAATTTTTGGGAGGAGGCTAATGGTGTCAAAATCGTAAGTATTACCGTAGCGTTACATATTGCCTTACTGATTTTGAAAAAAAGATTCAAACAAATGAGTTAGGGCCTGAACAAGTAACATATTTTTTGGTGTAGTAGCAACTCTTGCAGTTTCCATTTTAAAGGCGGCAACTGCAAGAGTTGCCACTACACCAATTTTATTTTAATGGCAATGCTCAAATTATCATCCCTAATTTGGTGAATGAACGAATGAGTGATTCTGTTAAAATTTGTATTCTAGAAGTAGAGACGCAATGATTGCGTCTTAAGCGGAGTAAAATCTAGCATGGTTTCATCAAAAAAGGCGCTTGGAAAACAATTTTCGAGTGCCTTTTTTGATACTTAAATGCAGGATTACACATCTTTCAGACGCAATCATTACGTCTCTACTGGTAAATTTCTTTTTTTAATAATCACTCATTCACTCAATCTCAACTCACTCAATAATAAAACGTACAGGTTTCTGTTTTTAATTTACACTGAATAATAGAGTGAAATCAAAACATTCATTAAATTTGGAAGATACGGTAAGCGTGTCTTATCGTATGAATCAATACTTTTTAAATCTCATAACTTTAAAACTTTCATGAAAAAAGTTGTTCACCTAATTGCTACAGTTGCTTTAGGAATCTCTTTGAGCTTTGTAGGCTATGGACAAACCGATTTGAGCCAAAAATTACCCATGGATCCGTCGGTGCGTGTGGGCGTATTGCCCAATGGAATGAAATATTTTATCCAGAAAAATGCTGAACCTAAAAACCGTGCTCAGTTGCGTCTAATGGTAAAAGCTGGCTCTGTACTCGAAACCGACGAGCAACAAGGCTTAGCACACTTCATGGAGCACATGAACTTTAACGGAACCAAAAACTTCCCGAAAAATGAATTGGTCAATTTTCTTCAAAAATCAGGAGTTCGTTTTGGTGCTGACTTAAATGCTTATACTGGTTTCGACGAAACGGTGTATATGCTTCCTGTGCCAACTGACTCTATCGAGGTTTTCAAAAAAGGTATCCAAATTCTGGAAGACTGGGCACATAACGCAACACTCGAACCTAGCGAAATCGACAAGGAACGTGGTGTCGTATTAGAAGAATCTCGTTTGGGGAAAGGTGCTCAAGCTCGTATGCGTGACAAGTATTTTCCTTTGATTTTGAACAACTCGCAATATGCCAAGCGTTTGCCTATCGGGAAAGATGATATTTTGAAAAACTTCAAATATGATGTTTTAAAACAATTTCATCAAGATTGGTATCGCCCCGACTTGCAAGCTGTAGCCGTAGTAGGTGATGTGGATGTGGATATGGTCGAAAAAATGATTAAAGAAAAATTCGGCGCAATTCCTGCGGTAGCCAATCCAAAACCAAGAGTAAAATATGATATTCCGTTGACTGGCGGAACCGACGTTGCTATCGTTACAGACCCAGAACAACCTAATACGGTGATTCAGGTAATCTCGAAACAACCAAAGAAAAAAGACGTAACTTATCAAGACCGTCGTGATGGTATCGTTCGTTCGTTGTTCAATATCATGCTTTCTTCTCGTATTCAAGAATTAACGCAAAAGGCTGATCCTCCATTTTTGTATGGACAAGCAGGCTACAGCGGTTTCTTGAGTAACCTCGACGGCTTTAGCTCGATTGTAGTAGCCAAAGGCGACAATATCGAAGGCGGTTTAAAGGCTATTTTGGAAGAAACTGCTCGTGCGAAAAAGTTTGGTTTTAATGCAAGCGAATTTGAGCGTGCGAAAAAAATGTATTTAGTAAGTCAAGAAAATGCTTTTAAAGAAAAGGATAAGACTAGCTCAGAGGACTTGGTAGATGGCTTGGTAAGTGCATTTTTAGAAGATGAAGTGCTTACTTCTATTGAGTTTGGTTATGATTTTACGAAAAAGTATATCGAAACAATCAAGCTTGAGGATATCAATGCGGCTGCTAAAGCGCTGATTACAGATGATAACCGTGCGGTTGTTTTGATGGCGCCAGAAAAAGATAAAGACAAGTTGCCTTCTGCCGAAAAAATCAAAGAATTGTTGAATAATACAGGTAAAGATGTAACAGCTTACGTTGACCAATCTGTACAAAAACCATTGATTGAAAAATTACAGAAAGGAAGTAAAGTTGTTGCTACAAAACAAATTCCTGAAATTGGTGTAACAGAGTTGACTTTGGGTAATGGAGTAAAAGTAGTAGTAAAACCGACAGACTTTAAAAATGACGAAATCTTAATCAGTGGCTATAGTGTAGGTGGGTCAAACTTGTATGCTGATAAAGATGCTGATAACGCAAAGCTAGCTTCAACAATTGCGTCTATTTCGGGCGTGGGTGATTTCAATACCATCAACTTACGTAAGTTATTGACAGGTAAAACGGTGAGAATTGCCCCATATATTGGCGCTACTACCGAAGGTATTAGTGGCTCAGCGACACCAAAGGATTTTGAAACAGCATTAGAGTTGATTTACAGTTATTTCATGCAGCCACGTTTGGATGCTGAGGTTGTAAAAGGATTTTTGAGCAATCAGCGAGATGGGTTGTTGAGTCAGCAAAAAACTTTGACACCAGAAAAAGTATATAGCGATTCATTGACTGCGATATTGTCGAGCTATCACCCACGTAGTATGCCTATTACTGCCGAACGTATTGAGAAAATTGATGCAAATAAAGCTTTTGCTATTTACAAAGAGCGTTTTGCTGATGCTTCAGATTTCACATTCTTCTTTGTAGGTAATATCAATTTGAAAGAATCACAACCATTATTTGAAAAGTATTTGGGTGCTTTACCTTCATTAAAGCGTAAAGAAATTGCCAAAGACTTGGGTATTTATCCGCCAAAAGGTAAGGTTGAAAAAACGGTTTACAAGGGCACAGAACCAAAAGCAAGAGTAACAATGGTATGGTCGGGGCCGTTGGTGTACAATGCCGAAACTGATAAACAAATCGAGGCACTTTCGGAAGTATTAGAAATCAAGTTGATTGAAAAATTACGTGAAGAAGAAGCAGGTGTGTATGGTGTTCAAGTAGGAGGTTCGGCTTCAAAAATCCCTTCGGCGCGTTATAGCTTCAGAATTGGTTTTGCTTGTGCTCCTGAAAATGTTGAAAAATTGGTTACTCGTACTTTAGCAGAAATTACCGCTGTACAAACCAAAGGTGCTGAACAAACAGACATCGATAAATTCAAAGCTGAATCAAAACGTCAAACAGAAGTACAATTACGTGAAAATGGTTTCTGGTTGGGCTATCTTCAAGGGCAATACCAATACAAAGAAGACTTGAAGGATGTATTGAAAGAAGAGGCTTTGATGAAACAAGTAACGGTAGAAAGCACTAAAAAAGCTGCCAATCAATACCTAGGTAAAGACTTTATTAAAGTTATTCTTTTACCAGAGAAAAAATAGTATTGAGATTATTCTCCAAATTTTCATTAAAAAAGGCGTTCGAAAAATTCATTTCGAACGCCTTTTTTGATGGAATATTTCAGAATCCTACCGCCTTAGACGCAAAGCATTGCGTCTCTACTGCAAGAAGATAATTTTTAACATAATCACTCATGTACTCAATCACAAATCACTCAATTTATGACTAAGTATTAGCTCATCAACTTAAATCCTTCGCCGTGAAGGTTGATGATTTGAATAGTTGGTTCTTCTTTAAAAAACTTGCGGAGTTTGGTGATATACACATCCATACTACGGGCATTGAAGTAGGTATCGTCACCCCAAACCATTTTCAGTGCAAAGCTACGGCTTACGGGTTTGCCGATATTTTCGCAAAGTAATTTGAGCAGTTCACTTTCTTTAGAAGTTAATTTTTGCTGACCTGATGCATGAAATAGTAGTTGTTTTTCGGAATCAAACTCATAAGCGCCTATCACGAAAGTATTACTTTTAACAGCATTTTCTGTAGCTTGTTTTTGACTTCTTCTCAAGATTGCTTGGATACGAGCCAAGAGTTCCTCCATCGAAAAAGGTTTTGTCATATAATCATCAGCTCCAACTTTAAAACCTTGCAAAGTATCTTCTTTCATGGCTTTTGCTGTAAGAAATATGATAGGTGTATCTTTATCAGACATTCGTACCTCTTTTGCCAAAGTAAACCCATCTTTTTTAGGCATCATTACATCGAAGATGCATAAATCATAATCTGTCAATACAAACTTAGAGAGCGCATCGTCACCATCTTTGGCTAAGGTGGCTTCAAAACCTTTGATGGTAAGATATTCTTGCAAAAGCTGTCCTAAATTTGGGTCGTCTTCGGCTAATAAGATTTTATTCATAATGTGTAAGCGTTATACGTGTTGTCGATGGAATAGGTAAGGATTCCAATGTAGTAAAAGTGCGTTCCTTTATCTTGCAGTAGGCAAAAAGCGATAGGTATTATACAAAAATGTTTTCTTCATTTTATCAGAAACTCCTTTACTTAATTAACTTTTGGCAATGGGTAAAATAATCTCGAAAGTACTGCCTTCGCCTAGTTTGCTTTGCACACGGATTTTACCTTTATGTTCTTCTACGATTTTTTTGACATAGCTCAAGCCTAATCCAAAACCCTTGACATCGTGAAGGTTACCAGTAGGTACACGATAAAATTTCTCAAAAATGTTTTTGATCGATTCTTTTGTCATACCAATACCATTGTCACTTACCCTAATGGCAATCCCTTCGGGAGTATCTTCTGTTTGGATAGATATCTGAGGTTTTTCGGGTGAATATTTATTGGCGTTGTCGAGCAAGTTAAAAATTATATTGGTAAGATGCACTTCATCGGCTTCAATTTCGGGATTATCTGCTTTAAAATCAAAGCTCAAATCGCCTTCACGTAGCTCTATTTGTGGACTCATATTTTCGAGAACATGTTCTATGACCTGATGAACATTTACCAAACCTAGTTTGAGTTTCAATTCTCCACGTTCCATTTGGGCAGTTTGTAGTACTTTTTCTACCTGCGAACCTAGCCGTTTATTCTCTTCCTTGATGATATTCAAATAGCGACTAAACATCGTTTTGCTGGCTGCCACATCGTTGTCTTGTAACATCTGGGTAGCCAACGAAATAGTCGAAATAGGCGTTTTGAACTCATGGGTCATATTGTTGATAAAATCGTTTTTAATATCAGCCAAATGCTTTTGTTTCACAATCGTATTGACAGCAATATAAAAACACCCTAACATAACCAAAATCAGCATCAGTGAGCTTGCGTACATGACCCACATGGTACGTATGATGTAGCGGTCTTGGTTGGGGAAATATAGCCTTAAATAGCTTTCTGATGCATTTAAGTCATTAGGGAAAAGGTTGACAATATAAGTGTCTTTATCGCTTTTTAAGCCATTTTCTTTGTATTTCAACGAAGAGGCGTAATGTAATACAGGTGCTTCTTTTGTACTAATTCCATACTCAAATGGCAGTGAGATACCCTTATTTTTAATTTCTTGTTTCAACAAAGAATCCAAAATGACAAAATTGATGCGTTCGGTAATTTTACGCTTTTTAAATAAAAAATCACTCAAAACCTCTTTGGCCATTTGCCCTTGCGAATCGATATCTGTATGTTCTCGGGCAATAAGATGATCTTTTTGCTGTTCTCTGACTTTTTGTTCTTGTTTACGTTTTTCGGCTAGCTTTTGAGCTTTCTTGGCCGAATCTTGTTTGTATTTAGCGACTGTAGCGTGGTTATTTAATGCTTCTGCCAAAATCTCATCCAAACGCTTATTTTCATTAAGTCTTTTTTGTACTTCCTCCATGTCCATATTCACCGACCATTCCTCATATTCGCGAACTTCACCATTGGGTAAAATTTCGGTGCTTTTAGATACCAAAATATCAGAAGGCAATGAGCTTTTGGCGAGAGCTTCGATTCCTGCGGGCAAATTAGGATAAGTTTTAGTAGCAACGGGTACTTTATGAGTTTCTTTGGCTTTTTGGGGAGTAGGATTCGCAATGGCAACTAATTGCTTTTGCTTTTCTTCAATCTCCATTTTTTGTTTTGCCAAATAAAAAAACTCTTGTTGTCCCAATCGTCTTACTACTCGCTGCATGGCATCACGGACATCGCTACCAAATTGTTCGTTTTTGGCACGAAGCGTAAAGCCCAACCAGTAAAATTGGAAGATGATTAGCCCTAGAGAGCCAAATGCCATCAGGGCGATGATATATTGAATCTTACGTTTTGTCATGCGAATGTCAAGCCAATTAGTGCTTTGCTAATTACATCAAATTCAAGGTATTGATGCAACATTTTGTTTAAAGTGGTTTCTTTGAAATGTTCAAACGCATTGGTAGCGTGAATCAATTCAAAAGGTATATCGCAAAATTAGAAGGAATAGTATTATCATAAAGCCCTTTTAACATCTTTTAACAGAGTTCAACGCTTTGATATTGAATTGGTTCATTATGTTTGTTCTTGATAACAAAAACGCATTTACCACTAGCGTTTGGAAACGATAACTTGTACGTTGTTCCATTAAAATTTACAAAACTATGAAGGTTACTTTTAAATCATTTAGCGTAGCTATTTTGTGCTTGGCAAGCGTATCATCTTTTGCCCAAAGCAAGAGTATTTCTCAAACAGTTCAAGAGAAAGACGGGAAATTGAAAGTACATGTCGAAACGACCGAAAATGGCAAAAAGGAAGTTTTTGAGCGTAATTATAACGTGGAGGGTTTGAGTAGCGAAGCTAAAGAAAAATTAGTTTCTGGTATTACGGATTCTCTAATGGCTAAGGCGGATGGACCAAAAGCAAAAATTAAAATGAAGATTTTTGCTGATAAGGATGCTCAAAAAAATAACGATGTTGAAATCCAATCATTCTCACTTAATGATGGGGACTCTCTTGCTATGGCTCGTCCTGGCAAAAATATGAAACGTCGTATTATCATCAAAAAAGATGGTCAAACGATTGAACGTGAGTTGAATGGTGATGAAGAAAACTTAAATTTCAACTTCGACTTTAAAGGCATGGATAAAGAGATGCAGAAAAGATTCAAGGACTTTAATACAGACGAATGGATAGCGAAAGCTCAACCACGTTTGAAAAGCCTGCAAGATGGCGCTAAAAACCTTTTCTTTTTTGATGGAAATGGCACTTTCCCAGGCATGAGCGAGTCCAAAACGATTCATGGTTTGAGAGTATATCCTAACAAACCTTTTGATGCTAAACTAAACCTTCGTTTTGACGCTCCACAAAAGGGAAATGTGACTATTTCGGTTACTGATGTAAATGGTAAAGAAGTGGGTCATCAGGTAGTAAAAGACTTTGAAGGCGAATTTATGGGTCAAGTAGATTTGAAGAAAAACACAAAAGGTACTTTGTTCGTTACAGTTACACAGAATGAAGATGGTACCGTTAAGCGTGTAGTAGTAGAATAAAAGTATTTGATAGAATTAAGTATTACTGCAAAATTAGATTTATATGTTTTAGGGAACAGGCAACAGGCACAAGGCAAAGAGTGTTAAATATTTTTTTAGTAAAGATAGCTATGGTTTTGCCGAATGCCGATATCTGAAAGCCAAAGGCTTAAAAATTTAAGTTTATTTTGCGTACTAACTTATCCAATCAGAATGCCATCGGTGAAAGCTGATGGCATTTTTTGATAGCATAAGTAGGAGTGCCGAATTACGAGTTGAGAATTAGGGCTGTACGAAGGATTACAAAAACCATTTATTTCGGATATCGGATGTTGGATTTCGGAAGTGTAAGCTTTTCCATTTTGTAAAAAATAAAGGTGTTTTACGTTATTTCCGAAATCAGAAATCCCCAATCTGCAATAGTTAGAATTACTTGAATAGTATCCTTCTGATAATGAGTTCAATCCAATAACTGATATACTATTAACTAATCACTTCTTTTACCTATGAAGACTAAATTACTAATAGCTTTCTTATTTTTGACATGGACGGGGCTGGCTCAAAAACGCCAAACTTATCAGTATTCAGATGAGGTTTTAGTCAAATATCAGCTCGAAATACATCCTGCTCAAACTCCTAAAGGTTGGGTGCTGTTATTGCCAGGTTTTGGCGAAACACCCGAATCCGTTTTGAAAGAATCGGATATTCCAGTGGTAGCCGCACAAAATGGTTTGTTGGTAATTATTCCTTTTTTGAATGCCAGTCCTCCGTCATTTTACATAGATGAGCTTTCTCAAAAAGCCCTTGAATCTATTGTAAATAAAACTTCCGAAAGATTAAAGCTCCATAAAACGCCTTTCTTTTTAGGAGGATTTTCATTAGGTGGAAGCGGTGCAATCAGGTTAGCAAAGCGCTTAGTTGAACACAATAGTCCCATTCCAAAAGCTATTTTTGGAATAGATCCACCACACGATTTTGCTCGTTTTTATCAGTCTATCGAACGAACTATCTGGCTCAATCAATCGGCTATTGCGAGCGAGGAGGCTAAGTATTTGGTAGAAAGACTCAAAATGGAATTTGAAGGTACTCCCGAAAATAATCCACAAAAATATCAGGACTTATCGTGCTTTTCATACCAATCAAAAGACCTCAATCAACTAGATTGGTTAAAAAAAATCCCTCTGAGACTATATACCGAAATAGCGATTGAATGGCAAATGCAGGAAAGAAATAGGGATTTATATGATATTAATGCTATCGACTGTGTAGCGATGATTAATACCTTAAAAATTTTGGGAGCAACTCAATCTGAATTGATTGTGACTAAAGACCAAGGCTGGCGACGTCAACAAAAGACGCGAAATCCTCATTCATGGTCCATTTGCGAACCAAGAGCTTTAGTAAAATGGCTACTGAAATGGACTTTGTAGAGACGTAACAGGAATGTATTGCGGATATCGGATGTTGGATTTCGGAAGTGTAGGCTTCTCTATTTTGTAAAGAATAAAGGTCTTTTTCTTTATTTCCGAAATCAGCAATCCCAAATCCGCAATTGTTACGTTTTCTCAAAAAAACATAATCATAATATATTCACCAAGGGCAAAGCCTGACCAGAGTAACATGGCAAGGCATAAAGCAATTTTTCCAACCATGCCCGTAATAAGTCCTATAAACGAACCGATGGCAGCTTTCAAAGCTTTTGAAAAATCAGCGCCATTGATAAGTTCGCCAATCAAAGCGCCCAAAAATGCACCTAATAACATCCCTACTGCTGGAATAAAAAACATACCAATCAATAAACCTATCGTAGATCCAATGGCTCCGTATTTGCTTCCTCCAAACTTTTTGGTTCCCCAAACTGGTGCATAGTAATCAAAAATAGCCATTGCTACCGTCAGTCCTGTAAATACAACCAAAGTACTTTTATTGAACTCGACAAAGCGGGTATAGTGTAAACAAAACATTCCCGCCAAACTCAAGGGTGGACCTGGGATAGGAAGTACAGCCCCAGCTAAACCACCAAGTAATAAGCCAATCGCAAGAATCGTCAGAATAATGTCCATAGAGATAAAAGTTGTAAGTTTTGAGGAAGAAATAGCCAATACTGACTCCTTACAATCGTTAGCCTATGGCAATGTATAGGATGCCGAAATAGGATAATGGTCGGAGTATTTTATTTCGCTGTGCGTGATAAAAGAATGTATTTTGATTTTATCACTAAAAAACTGATTGTCAATTCTTACAAACTTAGGGCTTCGATTCAGGGTAAAACCAAAACCATTACCAGCTTTTTCAAAAGCATTTTCAAGTCTATCTCTTACATGACCATAAGCTAGTCCATAAGGCACTTCGTTGAAATCACCACAAACTATAACAGGGTAGGGGCTTTCATCGATAAGCTTTTCGATAGACTTAATTTCGCGAGCATGGTCAATAAAGCCTTTTTTCAAAGATGATAGGATATCTCTTCCTTCAGTTTTTACCATGGCTTCATCTTTGTTATTGAACGCTTTTGCTACTTTCCCCACACGGATACCCATTGATTGTAGCTGAAGGTTGATAATACGAACAGTATCTTTTCTGAAAATTATATCAGCCAATAAATACCCATTACTTGTACTATTGCCAGGAAAAGCTTTGCCTTTTTTGTTGATGATAGGATACCTCGAATAAATTACCAAAGTAGAGTAATATCCCTTTGGATCAGCATTTATGGCTCTGTATGGATATTCTTTTTTGAGTAAATCTGCGGCAAATCTTCCGTCTTCATTAGAGGTTTTGCTAAACTCCTGAAAGCATATGATATCTGCATCGAAGTGTTCAACATAGTCAAACAAGGATTCTTTATCGGATGGTTTTAGTCCTTGAAAACTGAAGACATTGTAGCTCAAAACGCTTAGTTCGTCGTTGGTAGTTTCATGAGTAGGCGAAAACTGAATTGTGCGTACCGTAAATGGCCACCCCATAAACCAAATAATCAAAAATACCCAAGCTCTAGATGGACGAATATATAGCCAGATTAGCCCCAGAATTAAACAAGCTCCTTGGGCTATAGGAATGGACATCATCACAAACCCTGCGAACCAATGTTCCCATACAATGGTATAGCCCAAAAAGTACGCGAACAAAGTGTACATACACAGCGGTAAACTGCTGAGCCAAAGCAAAGAAGTGGCAATCTTTTTTATCATAAGGTATTATTTGATATACAAATTTGGCAGGTTTTCTTTCAAAAACGATAGAATTTGCGAAAACTTGATATGATAGCATAAATCTTTTCATAATAAATTGCGAGTTTACAAAATAATTCATACTTTTGCGTTCCAATTTCAGAAAACACTGATTATCAAGTCTATTACATCGCCGAATATAGTATTAAGTTTAATTCTGAATTATCATAAAGTCTTTTGATGAAAATGATTTATTATCAGTAAAAAGACTAAATATAGTAAAGAATTTTTTGATAGTGAGGCGATTAACACATAAACAATTAACGCATTTTTATCATGGCGAAGGTTTGTCAATTAACAGGAAAGAAAACTCAAGTGGGTAACAACGTTTCTCACGCTAATAACAAAACTAAAAGAAAGTTTTATCCAAACTTGCACACTAAAAAATTCTTTTTAGAGTCTGAAGGTGTATGGGTAACTTTGAAAGTTTCAGCGAAAGCAATCCGTACAATCAACAAGAAAGGTTTGGAAGCTTCTTTGATTGACGCTGCTCGCAAAGGAACATTGAACGTTTAGTTATACTTGTCTCCGACAATTTTAAAGCCTCTTCGTAATTATATTGCGAAGAGGCTTTTGTTTTGTCTGGAGTTTGCGGCTTATCAAGCTGTTGTTCTAGAGCAAAACTAAAGAATGAACCATAGCCCTATTTCAAAATATGGATATACCTATCAAAGAACGCCAAATTGCAGAGTTCTGTCGTAAAGACTTATTGGAAGAGAATCAAAATCAAGTGATTAAAGTATCTTGTCAAACTGGAAGGGATGTAAAGAATATCCGTACCTCTATTGGTATATACTTTTATGATGAGTTACTATCTAGCATTTTGGGCAGAAGGCGAGAATTTATTTCGGAATACTATGATGGATTAAAAGAGCTACTAATTTACAAAGCTAATCATGGTGAAATATATAGTGATGTACTAATCACATTATATCCTGATGGAAGTTATCAGTTTAATTATTGGTTTGATGAAGAACGACTTTACAATGAGGAATTTAAAGATGCTGCAATGCTTTCACAAAGATATCCTCATCATCTTGCAGCTGATCTATTAGATTATGATTTACCTGATATCAACTTTAAGAAGAAATATGCTAAAATTATAATGACTCTTGAAATCAAAGCAGGTGAGCCAGTTGTTGATTTACGCTATAGAAATGGTAGAAATCAAATAAAACCTGTGTTTAATTTTATGGATAATACTAGTCAATCGTACAGAGATAATGTTGAAAATGTGTTGACAGTTCTTAAGGAGGGTATCTTAGATCAATACAATGTCACGCATGGGATCATGAAAGAGTTTTGGGAACCATGGAACAAAATCATTATAGAAGTACCACCAAGTGGTATTTTGAATGAGTTAGAGGATATACATTATTACTTAGACGATAAGCCATTGGATAAAAAATATTTTACACGGGGTTATTTTGACATGGAAAAATGGGAATATGTGAAATATAAGTAAAATCATGTTTTAACCTCAGCACTCCAATATATTCACAACCAATGCTCTATTTTATTTTAAATTTATGAAACAAAATAGCGCTCGATAACCGTTTAGTTATTGCTTGTCAGTGATATGATTAACTCCTGACAATTTAATACCTCAATATACTATGCTGACATCTTCTGAAAAAACTCGTTATCAAAAACATTTACTACTTCCTCAAATAGGTATTGAAGGACAAGAGAAGCTCAAATCTACCAAAGTGCTTGTGGTGGGAGCTGGTGGTTTGGGTTGTCCAGTGCTTCTTTACCTAGCCGCAGCAGGTATCGGCAAAATTGGAATTATCGACAATGACGCCGTAGACTTGACCAATCTTCAACGTCAGGTTTTATACAAAGTGGAAGATATCGGCAATCCCAAAGCATTAGTGGCTACCAAGCGTCTTTTGGCGATGAATGATAGCATCGAAGTCGAAGCCATTTTACATAGACTCAAAAAAGAAAACGCTCTTCAGTATATTCAGCAATATGATATCGTAGTTGACTGTACCGACAACTTCACAACTCGTTATTTGATCAATGACATTTGTGTCAAGCTCAATAAGCCTTTTGTCTATGGAGCAATCCACCAGTTTGAAGGGCAAGTTTCGGTATTTAATTATACCGATGCCAGTGGTCAACAAGGACCTACATACCGTTGTTTGTTTCCCGAACAACCTTCAGAACTAGAAATTCCTAACTGTGCTACTATTGGCGTATTGGGTATTTTGCCTGGCACGCTAGGTATGTACCAAGCCAACGAAGTCGTAAAAATGGTAACAGGCATAGGCAAAGTATTGAGTGGTGAGTTTTTGATGATTGATTTACTAGAAAATACTTCTAGAAAAATAAAAGTAAAACGCCGTCCAGACGCCGAACAACTTGCTCGCCAGTCTGAGACACAAGAACAAGAAGAAATTGCCTGTAAAACGAATATTATGAAAACACTTTCAGTGGAGGAATTACAAGAGAAAATCGAGGCTCAAGAAGATTTATTTCTCCTAGATGTTCGTAATCCAAATGAATATGAAATTTGTCATTTAGACAATTCGGTATTGATTCCGATGAATCATGTCCCTAATAATATCAAGCATATCCCACGTGATAAACCCGTAGTGGTATATTGTCATCATGGTATGCGTTCGGCTTCGGTTATTCAGTTTTTAGAGCAAAATCATCAATTCGATAATCTTTATAACCTCACAGGAGGAATCAATGCTTGGGCTTATGAAATAGACCCACAAATGGATACTTACTAAATTTTGACACTATCGATGCAACTTCTTCGTTAGTTTTTACATCTAGGATGTAATGTTTAACCTAAAGTTTGTGTAGAAATGAGAAAAATATTGATGGCGAGTATAGCAATACTCTTAGTAAGTGTAAGTGCTTGGGCACAAAATTCTCAAGAAATGACTGTTCAGGCTTTTACTAAAGTAGACTTTCAAGGAATCATGAAAGTAGAAATCGTAAAAGGAAACACCAATAAAGTTACAGCCGAGGCACATGGAAACCTCAGTTTAGACGATTTGACAATCTCCGTCTCTGGTGGTGAATTATCGGTAAAAACTAAAATCTTTAAACAACTTACTGAAAAAGATAAAAAAGCAAATGCAGGGAGCTACTATGAAGTCAAAGTAGTATATAGCGCCGATTTGAGTAGTATCAAAGGTGGTCGTGGTGCCGAATTACAATTTGGCAATGTTTTGGCAGGCAACCATTTGATTTTAGAAGGCAGCTCTGGGGCAATCATTAAAGCCGATTTAGACCTCAATACACTCGAAGTAGCAAGTTTGCAAGGAGCTATTGTAAATCTAGAAGGAAAAGCAAAATACCAGTCAGTCCGTGTAAATACAGGAGGACAATTGCACGCTTTTGATTTGAAAGCAGAACAAACCGATGCCAAAGTTAATACAGGAGGAATGGCAGAAGTAGCAACTTCACAATCGCTCGATGCCTCTGCGGGTACAGGAGGCTCTTTGACATATAAGGGAAATCCTAGTCAGAAGAGTATCAAATCTAATTTGGGAGGAGAAGTGAAAAGCTTATAGTTGCCAAAAGGCTGACCACAATCATGAATGCTTTATGAATACCATCATAAAGCATTTTTGCTTTTAAGGGCAAATTTGTCATATACAAAATCTATTCCCTTGTGTTATGAAGCCATCCCAAGATAAACTATCTCTATTCAATTGGTTAATACAAAAATATCAGCGTAAGATTTATTGGCATGTGCGTAAAATGGTTGTCTCACACGACGATGCAGACGATTTGACGCAGGAGGTATTTTTGAAGGTATGGCAAGGACTTGATAATTTTAGAGGCGATTCTCAATTATTTACTTGGATATACCGTATTGCAACCAACGAATGTCTCAATTTTCTGAGAAATAAACGTAAAATGCAATTTTGTGAAATCGAAGATTTTTCAGAAGTATTTGTATCAGATAATAACCGTGACGTACTAATTTCGGGTGATGATATTCAGTTGGCGCTACAAAATGCTATCATGACTTTGCCCGATAAACAACGTTTAGTATTTAATATGCGCTATTTTGATGAAATGCGCTACGAAGAAATTGCCAGAATAACAGGCACATCAGTAGGAGCGCTAAAAGCAACGTATTCGATAGCAGTACATAAAATCGAAAACTTATTACATGTCAATCAACATAAATTGCACTATGCTGCCTAGTGAGATTGAGTGAATTGTGATTTAGTGAATTGTGAGTTGTGAATTGTGAATTAAGAATGAGTAATTCACAATTCATAACTCACAATTCGTCTATTCTTTACGAGCTTGGTATTCGTCAGAAATTAATTTGAACACATAACCGCTAATCCATGCTACGTCACCACCTTTGATGAAATAGAAGCGTTTTTGAACGCCATCACGGTTCATTTCTTTAATCAAAGTTTCTAACAATGCTGCACCAGCAATAATATCTTGTTGGTTATAGATTTTCGTAGTGATATTCTTTACGTCTTCTTCTGCAATAGCACGAACTGCTGGGTCTGTCACACGAGAGAAATCTGGGTTAATCAACTCCTCGTAGCTACTAGCACTCATTTGACGGAATTTACGAATATCTTCCAAACTTACTTCTACTGGACGACCGATAATCGCAGCGCGTTCTGGGTGTAAGAATGAATTCATTACAAACACGATACCTCCTAATAAAAATACGTTTTTGCGGTTTTTCAAACCTACTTTACGGTTAAGTTCAAGCGCCAACTCTTCGCCAACTACTTTTACCTCGTCGTTTACTCCCTTGGTATATTCTTCCAAATTAGCATCTGGGAGTTTTTTCTTCACAATTTTTACAAAAGCCTTTGTACCATAAGGGAAGTTTACTGCTTCAAATTTGGTACGGCTCAATAAATAGCCTCCCTTGATATTACCCCCACCAATATCCATTACAGATGATGACAAGTGTAATTCAGGAGCAACCATTGATAGTGCACCGTATTTAGCTTCGTCTTCAGCCGAGATAATATCAATTTTCTGATTAGGATTTTTCAACGCGTCACGGATCGCAGCAATTACTTCTGCTTCTTTGCCTGGTTGTTTGTCGGTAGCTTGTTTCAATCCGCTACTCATTACAATAAACATACGGTCAGACAATACGTTGTTACGAACTGTAGCTGTATCTACTAAGTCTTTGATAGCAGTTGCGGTTTCTTTGATAGCTTGAGGAGTCAAAGCACTAGGCTCAGTGTTGATTGACATACTCTTTTTGAGGTTGTAAGTAACTCCCTTTTTCGGCGAAACGGTTACCCCAATGATACTTAACTTCACACCTTTCGAGCCAATGTCGATACCTGCATAAAGTTCCTCGGCTTCTTTCAAACCATCGAGTAATTGCGAAATAGCTTTTTCGCTCATACCCATTTTCAATTTCTTATAAATATCAATCGCTTTGGAGAAGTTACGTGAGGCTTCCAACACGTTTTCTTGATCACGATACAAAAAGCCAAGGTTTTCATAAATAGCGGCTTCCCAGTATTCGTTTCGTCCACGAACCATTCCCAATGCTTTATTGAGATATTCTTCAGACTGGTCAAATTGTTTTACTTCGCGAAGGGTGTTAGCAATTTTAAGGTAACGTAATGCAGTATTTACATCTTGGGCTGTGGTTACAATAATACTACTAAGGAGCAAAAAAAGAGTAAAAATGAGTTTTTTCATGTTAAAAGAATTTTATTAAATCAGTCGTTGTGATTGAATACATATTATCTAATTCAAGAAGTAAGGAGAGAATGTTGGAGTTAGAACGGACCTTACCCTGTTGAGTGTTAGAAATGACACTGAGCGACTTGTGGCTAGAAATGTACGATGGGCTTCAAACTATTGCTAATTTGGGGTTTCTGATTTCGGAAATAGGGGCATACTACTTAGCTTCTTCTACAATAAGAGTCCAAAAAGCAGGTAGTGCTTCCACAATCCAACATCCGATATCCGAAATAGATGATGCTTAAAATCCTTCGAACAGTCCCGACCTGTGGCTAGGGATTTTGATATAAAGGAACTTTTACTTGAGTAGGATCAAGGTCTGTTGTATCTACTTTGGCAACTCGTTTACTCTTATTACCTTTTTTCTTTTTACTCTTAGTAGCTGATTTACTACTAGTGGTTGTTTTAGTACTTGGGCTTGGTTTAGCTTTTGTACTAGTTGCAGGTTTTTGTTGGAGTTTACTACTTACGGCAGAAAGTACAGACATACTACTCATGCTAATAACAAATAAGCATAGCCACACACTTGACCATGTTTTGAGTGGGGATAACACACGATTTAGCATAGGAGAATGGGTTTTACGGGTTTGGATAAGAAGGAATTATCCTTTTTTGACTTTAGTAAAGTAAGATAAAAAAAGCCTTTTTATCAATAAAATATTTGATAAATAAGCACTGTCACCTTACTCAGTGATTTTAGTTAACCCTATTAGGTCAAAAAACATACCATTACACTATAAAAAAACACGTAGCTCCTTGGTTTTTTCAAGGAACTACGTGTGAAAGAAAAGTTTAATGGCGCTTATCTATCTGAAAATTAATTGATTATTTCTTTTCTAGCCCTGGCTGGAAAATTTCAAAATTTTCAGTCTTTTTTGCCTCTGCCACTATTTTGCGAACATCTTCCAAAAGCTTTTTTGCATCATAAACCACTCCGTCTTTGATCGTATATTTTACGCCACCTACTCGTTTTACTTCGTTACCTTCTGTCAAACGGATAGCACCTGTGCCATATAACACTTTGAGGTTTTTGAGGGGATTTTCTTCCAAAATTACCAAATCCGCTAGTTTGCCAGTTTCCACGCTACCGATTTTATCTTGCATGCCAATAGCCTCAGCACCTTTGAGAGTTGCCGCACGAATAACTTCAAGTGGATGAAAACCTGCCTCTCTCAACAACTCAAGCTCACGGATATACGCAAAGCCATAAAGTTGGAAAATAAAACCAGAATCCGATCCCGCAGTAACACGTCCCCCACGGTTTTTGTACTCATTGATAAAGTTCATCCACAAACGATAATTTTCTTTCCAAGCTACCTCTTGTTCTGTACCCCAATCTTGCCAAT
The DNA here is from genome assembly GCF_009905545.1 of Cellulophaga sp. BC115SP. Lineage (GTDB taxonomy): Bacteria > Bacteroidota > Bacteroidia > Cytophagales > Spirosomataceae > Flectobacillus > Flectobacillus rivi. The sequence goes on from NZ_JAAALB010000003.1 coordinate 151,571, forward strand.
AAGAACCATGTGATATACGAGATGGTTGATAAAAACGCCATAATTGAGGCAGAGTATATTCTTCATGCCATTCGGCACGACGAGCTAACATTAATTCACGGTTGGCTTCATAGATATTGAAAGTTGGGTCAATCGTAAAATCAAGTTTCAATAATTCATCCATAACCTCATTCCAGCGTTTTGAGCCAGGCTTGGCAGCCTGTTTCCAGAGTTTACCAGCTTCTTCAAAACGATTTTGCTCGTTGCCATAGTTGTAGTCCGCTGGATAGTCCTGAATCGTTTGACTATCGAACAATGCTTCTGGCAAACCATACCAGTGCTCCATAGAAGTCAAGCCAGCTCTGGCGGAGTTGAGTACGTTCCAACGAGCCACATCGACTTGTGCATGGTGGCAAGCCGAACGAAGTCCTAATTCTTTATTGCGACGTAGCGCAGCGTCCATAACTTCGGGTCTAGCTCCAAAGAACTTAATACCATCAGCACCTTTTTTAGCATTTTCTTCCACCCAAGCGCGAGCTTGGTCTGCTGTAGTGATGCTTTCCTTCGAACCCATTCCAAAGGCTGTATATGCCAAGATACGAGGAGCAGTGATTTCGTTTTTTTCAGACTTTTGTTTTTGGTCTAATACCCAATCCAAGCCGTTTCCTGCCGATGGGTCGCGAATCGTAGTGATACCATGTGCTAGCCAAAGCTTGAAAACATACTCGGCTGGCGTACCTTGCGAGCGACCACCAATATGTCCGTGCATATCCACAAAGCCTGGGAGAACATACATGCCAGTACAGTCTAGTTCTTTGTCGCCTTTGTCAGCTTTGGGTCTGTCCTTAGGGTCAATGGGCACGCCAGGGTAGCCAACTACCTTGATTTGAGTGATTTTGTTTTTCTCGATAACAATATCACAAGGGCCTTGCATAGGAGAACCCGTTCCATTGATGACGTTAACTCCTCGAATAATCATGCGATTAAACTGACCTTCACCTTCTACGCGAGTAGGTGCTTTCGGAATTTGGGCAATGGCAGTGATGCCTGCGCATAGTGTCAGGAGTAAAAGTTTGATGCGTAAAATTTTGTGCATGTGCTATATAAAGGTTGATGAGTAATGAGAGATGATCGAGCTTTTTGTCATAGGAAAAGGTAAGTGGGAAACAAATGCGCATAACCATCCTTACACAAGTTAGTGAATTTGACTAAAATGTGTAACTTGCTGTGGAACAATTCAACAAACTTCTTAGATATGAATCTACAAATACTCGACAAATGGATTCGGGGAAACTTCCTTTTTCTCTGTATTATCTTGGCTTGCTTATTTGCTGTTGTTAAAAAAGCAACTATTTTTCAAATAGAAAAACCTACTAATACTACCGCTCCATTAGAAGATAATCCTCTTGCCAAAGATCAAGCTTTTCAACAATATTGGAATACAGGATTGTCGGAGCTTAATACCTATGAATTAACACAAACTATGGATACAAGCCAGCAGAAAGGTCAAATACAACTGGTATTTACGATGGTAGATTTTGATACAAAAAAACGTATGCAGACTACTTCATCTGACAAATCTGCGTCTACAACTGTACTCAAACAAAATTTAATACAGAAAATAGCCTCAGGGGTATATGAATATTCTTTGACGAACTCTACTTTTACGCCCACAAATTATGTGGTATTTCCTCATGCCTTAAAGGTAGAATATACTAAACAAAATACACGAGGACATGAATACAGCCAAGTGGATTGGCAGGGGCAAACATTTTTGTATAAAGGGAAAAGTGATTTCCAACCAAAAGCGCAACAAGATACTAGTGTAAAAACGGCATGGCTAGAGGACGAAATCTGGAATAGAGTACGCCTTAGTCCACAAACTTTACCAGATGGCGAAATTGAGATGATTCCCAGTCTTGAGTACCTTCATACTACGAATCAAAAAGTGGAGGCTATTTCATGCAAAGCTACTCTTGAAGAGAAAACCGATTCTTTGAGTAAGCAAGTTTTAAAGAATTATACCATAGAATATCCAGAAAAACATCGTAAAGTTAGTATTCAATTCGAAGCTCAATTTCCCTATAAAATTTTGAATTGGGAGAGTTCTTTCGAACAAAATGGCAAAGTCAATACTATGAAGGCTCGCTTAGTTCAATCTAAGCAAGTAGCCCTAAAATAAGCAGAGGTAAGGCACAATGCTAACTTTACAATTCATAAGACAAAACGTTCGTTTATGTGTTTGCACAATAGATTGGTCAAAATGATGAACCTTCTTGGATTTTGAATTGTAATTTTATCATCCTCATATATAATATTAAACAACAAACATGAAATTTCTCGGATTTAACGTTTCGAGTAAGCTTACAGGTTTTAGCCTCTGTTTAATGGTGGGCATATTACTTTGGGCTTGTTCTGGACAAGACAAAAAACAAGAAAACACATTACCCGAAACCAAGATTTGTTCCATGATATTTATTGACAAATCAGTGAGCGTAAATGTGGATAAAGGTTTTGCGAATGAGAAATACACAAAAATTATCAATGACTTAGTAGAAAAGAATATCAGAGGAAAAGGCGATAAGTTAATTGTGTATTTTATTCATGAAAACACCGCAAAAGCCAAAGTGGCAGAAGTAATCAGTCGTACCGAAATGGACGAAACTGATGGCGCTAATGCCAATGACTCGGAAGCACTCAAAACAGAATTTTCCCTCGATTTGAGTCGCGAAAAAAGCATTTTTAAACAATTAATGGTAAAACAGCTCAATGCTCGTAATGCCTCTAGTAGCAATGAGAATACAGATATTCTTGCCTCTCTAGAACTAATTGACAAGGAAGCTGCCAGAGGGTATGATGTAAAAGTGTATTATCTGTCCGACATGGTCGAAAGCATGAAAGGCGAACATCGTCGTGATTTTCACAAAAACCCTCCTGTCGATGATGCTGCCGCAGTAGGTTGGGCCAGAGAAGATGCCAGTAATTTAAAAGCAAACCTCAATAACCTGACTTCAATACAGGTATTTGTTGCCAAACCTTTTGAACCAACTGCCTCAACTCGTGTAAACAATCCAGCTGTTTCGGCATATTGGGAACGACTCTTTGCCGAATTGGGTGTAAGTACCGAAGTAGAAGAATTGTAAAAAAAGGCTGTGAGAAACGATAAAGGTTTCGCACAGCCTTTTTCGGTAAATTATAGCCTTGATGCTTGACCCAAGTTTGCCAAAATCCTCATTTCTAAGTTTTTTGTTGTAACTTTGCAGACTTAATTAAAATGGAGAAATGTTGAAAACTGATAATTCTCGCAATTACAAATTTTATTAAGCTAGAAAACGACTTTCAAGCAACTAATTGAATGAAAACGAAAACGTTAAAAAAGAATAAAGTAAATATAGTTACATTAGGCTGTAGCAAAAACGTGGTAGATTCTGAAGTAATTTATACCCAGCTCAAAGGCAACGGTATGAATGTAAGTCATGAGTCTAAAAAAGACGATTCAAACATTGTTATCGTAAACACTTGTGGCTTTATCGATAATGCCAAACAAGAATCTATCGATACAATTTTAAGATATGTAGATGCTAAAGAAGCAGGAGTTATCGACAAACTTTATGTAACAGGCTGTTTGTCGCATCGTTACAAAGATGACTTAGAAAAAGAAATCCCAACAGTTGATGCTTTTTTTGGTACAAATGAATTACCTCGTTTGCTCAAAACCCTTAAGGCAGATTACAAACATGAATTGATTGGAGAGCGCTTGTTGACAACTCCAGCACATTATGCCTATCTAAAAATTGCGGAAGGTTGCGATCGCCCTTGTTCGTTTTGTGCAATTCCATTAATGCGTGGAGGTCATATTTCTCGTCCGATTGACGAACTTGTGACAGAAGCGAAATCATTGGTAAAGAGAGGAACAAAAGAGCTTATCCTAATTGCACAAGACCTTACGTATTACGGATTAGATATTTACAAAAAACGTAACCTTTCCGAATTACTTGATCGTCTATCAGACATTGAAGGTATGGATTGGATTCGTTTGCAATATGCTTACCCAGCAGGTTTTCCGATGGATGTATTAGATGTGATGGCAGCCAAACCAAATATCTGTAATTATTTGGATATGCCTTTACAAAGTGGCTCGACAGAGGTATTGAAGAAAATGCGTCGTGGTATCACTCGTGAAAAAACAGAAGACCTTATCAATGCGATTCGCGACAAAGTGCCTAACATTGCTTTGCGTACTACGTTAATTTCTGGTCACCCTGGCGAAACTGAAGAAGATTTTGAAGAAACGTATCAATTTGTTGAAAAAATGCGTTTTGACCGTCTTGGGGTATTTACCTACTCGCACGAAGAAAATACACATTCACATACTTTCGAAGACGATATTCCAGAAGAAGTAAAACAAGAACGTGCCGACGAAATTATGGCATTACAACAAGAAATCTCTTTGGAATTGAATCAAGCAAAAATTGGTAATACTTACAAAGTGTTGTTTGACCGCAAAGAAGGAGGGTATTTCATTGGTAGAACCGAATTTGACTCACCAGAAGTTGACAACGAAGTATTAATTCCAGCTAGTCAGTATGTTCGCTTAGGTGATTTTGCTGATGTAAAAATCACTTCAGCTGAAGAGTTTGATTTGTATGGAGAGTTAGCTAAATAAATAAACATGAGTCATCCCTAATTTAGTGATTGAGCGGATGAGTGATTATGTTACACTTTATATTCTAGTAGTAGAGACGCAATGATTGCGTCTTAAGCCAAGTTATATCTAGTATAGTAGCATCAAAAAAGCGGTCGAAAACTATTTTTCGACCGCTTTTTGATGAAAATTTGGAGAATAACCCTAATTTTAAAATTCGGGATGACTCATGTTTGTTTGTTATTCCTCAATGTCGTAAGCCAGTAGGCTAAAGCATATCTTATGGCTTGAACTTCTCATATACATCTTTCCCGGTAGTAGCGTCCTTGCCCCAAAGCTCGATATAGTTAACTGATGGCATCAAACCGCTCTCATCTACACTCACAAATACTTTTTTTAAGACTTGCATTTTTCCGTTAATAGGAAATAATGCAATTGGCTCGCCATGGCTATCTAATTTTACAATAAATCTTCTTTTACGATATGCCAAAAAGTGACCTTCATAAGCATTGGCTTCACCTTCCAGAGCGCTAGTATGTAAGCCATACGCCAACGTTCTTTGAATATTTGACAACTCCTGCTTTTTACCACCTTCTGTATATCTAATCCAATAAGTATGGACAGGGTTTTTGTGGTCTAATTTATTGTTAGGCAATACATTAGCGTCATAGAGGATAGTGTTGATATTGGAGCTACGCTGAATATAAAAAAGGCGATTTGGCCCATCGGCTGGAATAGGAAACTGTTCGACTGATGCGGGAGTATTATGCTTATTCTTTTGCGCAAAGCTTTCTGAGTGATTAACGAATAATGACAGAGATACTACAAAGGTGAATATGGCTGTCTGAGTGACTTTTAAGAGTTGCATTATTTTTGAAATAGTCCTGTTATAAATTTAAGTCTGCAAAGGTAATCAACGCCATTGAGTTAATCCGTAACAGAACGTTAGTATTTTGTAAAAAAATGAAGACGAAACAAGAACGAAGAGGATGTGCAAAATGACATATTGGCTTCTGATTATTAGGTCGCAGTAGTTATTTTTTGCAAAAAATAATTACTTTAGAAAATCGGATTACTTATTTGCTCAATCTCTAATCATTCAATTCATGTTAATTCGTCAAGCGTCCACAAGCGATTTGCCCTCAATTCTTCAATTATACGCAGACGTGCTAGACAAGGGGAAGGTATTATCTGTACCAGAAGCAGAAGCGTTGTTCCTGAAAATGTCCAACTATCCCAATTACAAAGTGTACGTGGCAGAGCTAGATAATCAAGTTGTAGGTACTTTTGCGTTACTCATTATGGATAATCTGGCACATCAAGGTACGCCATCAGGAATAGTCGAAGATGTAGCAGTACAAGCAAGTTTGCAAGGAAAAGGAATTGGCAAGCAAATGATGCAATATGCCATGCAAGTTTGTGGCGAAGCTGGTTGTTACAAACTAGTTCTTTCAAGCAACCAAAAGAGGGTAGAAGCGCACGCTTTTTATGAATCCTTAGGCTTTGATAAACACGGCTTTAGTTTTCTTGTTCCTACGCTTATCTAAAGAGGAAAAAATAATATCTTTTTGTTTTTTTATAAAAAAAGTACTAATTTTGTACCAGAAAAATTAGGAAGAGGGGTCGGAAATCCCTCTTTTTTATTTTGTATTACACATTCAGACCAGAAAGTCATAGAGGAGGGTGAAGTGGTGGTTTTCTAGAGTTTTTCATCTTCATGCTTTCTTTTTTCTTTCCTGTAGGCTTCAAAAACAAGTATGTTAAAAGATAAAATTGCAGAAATGCTTGAACCACTTCTCGAAAACGGATTGTTTTTCGTGGTGGATTTACAAGTCAATGTCCTAAAAACACGTATCAATATCACGATTTTAGTGGATTCTGATGAGGGCATCAAAATTGAGGAATGTGCCAAGATTAGCCGAAAATTAGCTAATGGCATCGAAGCACAAGAACTCATTCCAACAGCTTATAACCTTGAAGTGTCTTCTCCAGGTATCGACCAGCCTTTAGTATTGACCCGCCAGTACATCAAAAATATTGATCGTACTCTCAAAGTTCAATTTAAAGATGGAGCTGAGAAAGTAGGCGTGTTGCAAGAAGTAAAAGAAGATGGAATCATTCTGTTAGAAGAACCTAAAAAGAAATTGAAAAAAGGTGAAGTAATCGAACCAGAATTTATTCCATTTTTGAATATAGAAAAAGCAAAGGTACAAATATCGTTTAAATAGTGGCTGCGTTACTTGGCGTAGAACTTGTTGAGCGAATTAGTCATAATTCAAAACTCCAGAGTCTTTTCTGTCAAGTTATTCAATCATTAAAAATTATGAACCAATGAATAGTGCAGAGTTAATAGCGTCGTTTGCGGATTTTGCCAAAGAGAAAAGCGTTGACCGCCCGACGATGATTAAGGTGTTGGAAGAGGTGTTTCGTACAATGATTCGTAAAAAATACGGAACAGACGCCAACTTCGATGTAATCATCAACCCGGAAAGCGGGGACTTAGAAATGTGGCGTACCCGCGAGATTGTCGATGACAACTCAGAAGATATTTGGGACTATGACAAAATTCCATTGGAAGAAGCTCGTAAAATTCAGCCTGACTTCGAAATTGGCGAAGAAGTGGCTGAATTGGTAAAGCTAGAAGACTTTGGTCGCCGTATTGTTCAAACGGCTCGTCAAACCCTAATCCAAAAGGTTAAGGACCTTGAAAAAGAAAGTCTTTACGACAAGTATAAAGACTTGGTAGGTGAGATGGTTTCTGGCGATGTTTACCAAATTGTTGGTAAAGAATTAATCATTTCTGATGCAGAAAAGAATGAATTGATTTTGCCTAAAGCAGAAATGATTTCTAAAGATCGCTACAAAAAAGGTGAGCCAGTACGTGCGGTTATCCACCGTGTAGAAATGAATAATGGTACGCCAAAAATCATTTTGTCTCGTACTTCTCCTGTATTTTTGGAAAGATTATTCGAACAAGAAATCCCTGAAATCTATGATGGTCAAATCATGATTCGCAGAATTGTACGTGAGCCAGGCGAGCGTGCTAAAGTAGCTGTTGAATCGTATGATGATCGCATCGATCCAGTAGGAGCTTGCGTGGGTATGAAAGGTTCTCGTATTCATGGAATTGTTCGTGAATTACAAAATGAAAATATCGATGTTATCAACTATACCGAAAACCTTGAGTTGTTGGTAGCGCGTGCTCTTAGCCCAGCTAAAGTAAGCTCGATGAACATTGATAAAGAGCGTAAACGTATTGCGGTGTATTTACAGCCAGACCAAGTGTCTTTGGCAATTGGTAAAGGTGGACAAAACATTAAGCTTGCTGGTAAATTAGTAGGCTACGAACTAGACGTGTACCGTGACATCAAACAAGAAGAAGTTGATGATGAGGATGTGGATTTGACAGAATTCTCAGACGAAATCGAAGACTGGATCTTGGAAGAGCTTCACCGTATTGGTCTAGATACAGCCAAGCAAGTACTTAAATTGAGTAGCGAAGAACTTGTTCGTCGTACTGAATTGGAAGAAGAGACAGTGAACGAAGTACTGTCTATTTTACGTTCTGAGTTTGAATAAGATTGATTGAGTGAATGATAGAATGATAGAATAGTTGTTCGAAAATTTCGAGCTTAGGCTTGAGCATATCATTTACTCAATTCAAAACTATTCTATCATTCAGTCCGGTCAACAGGTTTTCTCAAATAGGCTTCTATTTGATGAAAATGCAGACAAAACAGAAACATTCATAACATTAATCAATTAGTATTATAGAAAAGGAGATAAGCAAAAGTATGGCAGAAGATAAAATGATGCGTTTGAGCCTTGTGGCAAAGCAGATTAACGTGGGTATCTCAACCATTGTTCAGTATCTCTCTGCCAAAGGTCATAAGGTTGATAACAACCCCAACACCAAGTTGAATTTTGAGCAGCTAAAATTATTGGCGAAAGAATATCGCAATGATAGCTTACTCGAAGGTATGCAACCAGCAGCACCAGTTGTACCAAAAGCAGTAGAGGAAGCACCAGCACCAAGTCCTAAAAAACAGGATGATGGTATGCCTCTGTACTTCCGTGAAGGAGCAAGTGATGCAGGAAAAGCAGAAGATAAACCCAAAGAGGTAGTAACTTCTACAGAGCCAGAGAAAATCTCGGCTCGTGCAGAGGTAACTTTCAAAGTATTAGGAAAAATTGAATTAGACGGAAAAGGAAATCCTGTGCCACCAAAGCCAGTAACACCACCTGTTGAACCCAAGCCAGAGCCTAAAGTTGAAAGTGTCATTGTTGAAACGCCTGTAGTCGAAACCAAAGCGCCTGAAGCACCACAAGCAACAGCGACTCCTACAGAAACGCCAGCTCCAGTAGCACCAACTCCGATTACTGCTGAACCTAAAGCTGAGTTACCAGTAACAGTAGCGCCGACACAGAATGAGAATACTCCTAAAGAGGAGGTAGTTGTTGAAAGTAAAAAAGTAATTGCAGAAGAAAAACCAACAGTTAAAGCTGAACCTGCTCCAGTGGTAGAAGAGAAAAAACAGCCAGAGCCACAGCCACAACCTGTAGCTAAAACAGAAACGCCTACTGCTGCTGAAGTAAAGGCACAACCTCATGCTCAAGGGCATCAAGGCAATCGCCCGCAACAACATAATCAGCAAGCGAATCAACAGCGCAACAACCAACAGAATCATCAAGGCCAAAAGCCTAACAATAATCAGTCAAATCAAAACAAACTGCAAAATCCTGTGCAACAGCCACAACAGCCTAAGCCACAGCCAAAGCGTTATGATGAGGTTCCTACAGATAGAAATATCGAGCTTATCGAAGCTAAAGGAGAAACCTTAAAAGGCTTAACTGTATTAGGTAAAATTGAATTACCAGTAGAACAGCCTCGTTCTTCTAATAACAAAAACAAGAAGAAACGTAAACGTATTAAGCCTGCTGAAAAGGTTACTGAAGCAGAAATCCGTAACGAAAAAGGTGCACCTCGTCCTAAGAAAGACGAACCTAACAAACCTGGAGATGGTAACAAAAAACCTCAAGGACCAAATTCTGGAGGTGGAAATAACAACCATAACCACAATAACAATAATAATAACAACAACAGTAACAATAATAACAACAAGAAGAAGCCTAAAAAGGACGAAAAAGAGGAAGTTTCTGACAAACAAATTCAGGAACAAATCAAAGCGACAATGGCTCGTCTTCAAGGACAAACCTCAAAAGCAAACTTTGGTGCAAAAGAACGCCGTGAAAAACGTAAAGTTCGTGCCGAGCGTGAAGAAAAACGCCAAATGCGTGAAGAGGAAGAAGCAAAAATCCTTAAAGTTACTGAATTTATTTCTGCTAGCGAGTTAGCGTCATTAATGGATGTTTCTGTAAACGAAGTAATCTCTACTTGTATGAGTTTAGGTATGTTCGTTTCAATCAACCAGCGCCTTGAAGCAGATATTATTGCGATTATTGCTGAAGAGTTTGATTTTGAAGTACAATTTGTATCAGCAGAAGAAGAAGTTGAAGCTGCTCTTCAAGAAGAAGCAGATGCTCCTGAAACTTTAGAAATGCGTGCTCCAATCGTAACGATTATGGGTCACGTTGACCACGGTAAAACTTCCTTGCTTGACTACATTCGTCGTGCTAAAGTTGCCGCTGGTGAAGCAGGTGGTATTACTCAGCACATTGGTGCTTACTCTGTAAAACAAGAAGATGGTCGTCGTATTACATTCTTAGATACTCCTGGTCACGAAGCCTTTACAGCGATGCGTGCTCGTGGTGCTAAAGTAACCGACGTTGCTATTATTGTGATTGCTGCCGATGATGCTGTAATGCCTCAAACGGAAGAAGCTATCAACCACGCAATGGTAGCAGGTGTACCAATTGTATTTGCATTCTCTAAAGTGGATAAGCCTGGTGCCAATACTGATAGAGTTCGTGAGCAATTAGCTGCCCGTAATATCTTGGTGGAAGAATGGGGTGGTAAATACCAATCTCAAGAAATCTCTTCTAAATCAGGTATGGGTGTCAACGAATTACTTGAAAAAGTATTATTAGAAGCAGAATTACTAGAATTGAAAGCCAATCCAAACAAACGTGCCGTTGGTACGGTTGTCGAAGCTTCGTTGGACAAAGGTCGTGGTTATGTAGCCAATATCTTGGTTCAAGCAGGTACGCTTCGTGTTGGTGATATGATGTTGGCTGGTGCACACTACGGTCGTGTAAAAGCAATGTTTGACTATCGTGGTAAGAAATTGAAAGAAGCTGGTCCAGCTACTCCAGTACAAGTACTAGGCTTGAGTGGTGCCCCAGCTGCTGGTGATAAGTTGAACGTAATGGAAAATGAGCGTGATGCACGTGAAATTGCAAACAAACGTGAGCAAATTATCCGCGAACAATCATTGCGTACTCGTAAGCACATTACACTCGAAGAAATCGGTCGTCGTAAAGCAATCGGTACATTTAAAGAACTTAACGTTATTGTTAAAGGTGACGTGGACGGTTCAGTAGAAGCGTTATCAGATTCATTATTGAAGCTTTCGACAGAAGAAGTACAAGTACGTATTATCCACAAAGGTGTTGGTCAAGTATCCGAGTCAGACGTATTGTTGGCTTCTGCTGCCGATGCCGTTATCGTGGCATTCCAAGTACGTCCAAGTACAAACGCTCGTCGCTTAGCTGAAACTGAACAAATCGAAATCCGTACTTACTCAGTAATCTACCAAGCAATCGATGAAATTCGTGATGCAATGGAAGGTTTATTGGCTCCTACGTTCGAAGAATCAGTTACTGCTAATATCGAGGTTCGTGATGTATTCAAAATCTCTAAAGTTGGTACTGTGGCAGGATGTTACGTATTGGACGGTAACGTTAAACGTAATAACAAAATCCGCGTAGTACGTGACTTCGTTGTAGTTCATGAAGGTGAAATCTCTGCTTTGAAACGTTTCAAAGATGATGTAGCTGAAGTGAAATTTGGATACGAATGTGGTCTTTCTATCAAAAACTTCAACGATATTCAAGAAGGTGATATCATTGAATGTTACGAAATGAAAGAAGTAAAACGTACACTCTAATATTGAAGAGCTAAAAGTATTAAGCATTAAATATGCTTAAGCCGTAGTTTTATATAGTATAAAGCACCGTAGGTGTGACAATAACCCCACAATGTTGGGTAAGGTCGCACTTACGGTGCTTTCTTTTGAAGCGAATCAACATCCTCTGCAATCCTGCTACTAAAGAATGCTCCTACTTGATATCAATAGGAACACCATTAACGGCATATCCAGTAATTTTAATCTCTGTGCGACGATTCGCTGCGTGTTCTACTTCACTACAAGTTATCCCATCAGCACATTTGTTGATTAATTGGCTTTCACCATACCCTTTTGCAGAAATACGAGTCTTCGCTATTTTTCCATGATTTACAATATATTCGACAGCAGCTTCGGCTCTTTTTTGTGAAAGACTTAAATTATAATCAGCACCAGCTCGACTGTCGGTGTGTGAGCCAAGTTCCACACTTATCCCAGCATTATCAGTTAATAATTGGATCAACTTATCTAATTCTTTTGCAGCATCAGGTCTGATATTTGCCTTGTTAAAGTCGTAAAGAATGTTTTCGACTTTGAATATATCGTTCAATTTGATACGCTTCATTCCGATCGCTCCTTCGATGAGGTCTGTTCCACCACCCATTCTCGACATATTTTCAATTTCAATACCTGCAATACAAAATACTTTTTGAGGGTCTTGTAAATAACAAGCTGCGTTGAAATTAGCTCTTTTGGTTAAATACCTAGTTCGCTGTCCAACAATATCATAATCAAAACCTCTTTCGAGCGTAAAGGTGGCATATCCATCGAGCACGACTGTCGAATCTACTAATTTGTTTTTGGTTAAGTTAATCAATTTAAGATATGCACCAGTGAGTTCCTCTTGGGTTTCTTTGTCATATACCCTTATTTTAACTTGATATTTTTTGGCAGGTTCTTTCATTCCTTGCGAAAAAATGAACGTTGAAATAAGGCAGAACAAACCCATAAGGGAGATTTTGAGGAGTGTGTTTTTCATGATTTAAAATAATGTTTAATAGAAGTTGGGCAATTTTAATGAAAAATATATTTCAAAATGCTTATTTTACGTTTTCTATTTGCAAACTAGTTTAACTATTTCAATCTTTTGAGAGAACATAGGATGAAAAAGCTATATTTATCACTATCAATATTCTTAGGAATGCTATCGGCGCAGAGTTGTGACGAAGCAATCAGTCCCAATGCCGAAATGATAGCTTCGCTTCAGTTAATAAACGCAAGAAAGAAGCTATTAGTAGATAAAACTTGGAAGTTTTATTTGTACGTGACCAAAAATCCCGATGGCTCTACTTTTACAAATTATTCTGTAAAAGATGGTATAGGGCTTTCTTCCGACTATGCAAAGTTTACTTATACCTTTAAGTCTGATGGTACCTTCGTGTTGTCGTCTGCTAATACCTCTCTTCAAGGAAAATGGGAGCTTAGTTCGGATGGAAATGCCATTAGTACTCAAATTGGCGTTGGCTCACCGATTACGTATGCTATAGAGACTCTAACGAGTGATGAGTTAGAAATCGAATCCAGTTCAAGTAAATTGAAGCTGAAAATTTAAGATATATCGCTCGAATGCGTATGATATAAGCCCGTAAGAATAAAAACCTTACGGGTCTTTTTGTATCTTTGTGGTCTGTTAAAAAAAATCATAAGATATTGACAATGCAACAAGATATTATAGTAATTGGTGGCGGAATCGTTGGTTTGGCAACGGCACTCAAAATAAAAGAACAACGACCTGATTTGAAAGTGTTGGTATTAGAAAAAGAGACCGAAGTAGCCAAACATCAAACAGGTAACAACTCGGGTGTAATTCACTCAGGTTTGTATTATAAACCAGGGTCACTAAAGGCTACTAATTGTATTCGTGGCTATAATATGCTGATTGATTTTTGTGAAAAAGAAGAAATACCATTCGAGATTACAGGCAAGGTGGTAGTAGCAACGAATGAGGAGCAACGACCATTATTGAATAACCTTTATGTGCGTGGTCAGCAAAACGGCTTGGAAGGGCTACGTAAGATTTCGGCACAAGAAGTAAAAGAATACGAACCTTATGTAACGAGTGTAGAAGGTATGTGGGTACCTCAAACGGGTATTGTAGACTATAAGGTGGTAAGTGAAAAATATGCAGAAAAACTTCGTAGTTATGGCGCAGAGTTGAATTTTGGAGAAAAGGTAATCGGAATAACAAAAGGACATTCTTTGTCTATCGTTAAAACCGAACGAAATACTTACGAGACCAAATTGGTGATAAATTGTGGTGGTTTGTATTCTGACAAAGTAGCTCAAATGTCACAAGAAAATCCCATCAACGTTCGTATTATTCCATTCCGTGGTGAGTATTACAAGATTCGTCCTGAAAAACACTATTTGGTAAAAAACCTCATCTATCCAGTACCAGATCCTAATTTCCCTTTCTTGGGCGTTCACTTTACTCGTATGATGCGTGGTGGTATCGAGGCTGGTCCAAATGCTGTATTAGCATTCCGTCGTGAAGGATATAAGAAAATGGATATTAATGCGAAAGAACTTTATGAAACGCTTACTTGGCCAGGCTTCCAGAAGGTAGCAATGAAATATTGGGAGACAGGTTTGGGCGAAATGTACCGTAGTTTCTCAAAAGCAGCCTTTACCAAAGCACTCCAAGAGCTTATTCCAGATATTCAAGAAAGTGATTTGATTGAAGGTGGTGCAGGAGTTAGAGCACAAGCTTGTGATCGCGAAGGAGGTCTACTTGATGATTTCTCGATTATCGAAGATACAAAAGTGATCAATATCTTAAATGCTCCATCGCCAGCTGCAACCTCGTCCTTATCGATTGGGCAAACTGTATCTGAAATGGCATTGAAACGTTTTTAAGAATAAGTCTATCAATTTGGAATAGTAATGCCTAAAAAATTACTTAAATCCAATAATCCAGTATAGTTACCATTCTTAATACCTTTGATATTTTTATTTGATAATATAACTTATATTTGTTTTACTAATCCACCAAGTACAGAGATAGTTACTAGCGAATTAGATATTTCTCTAAATTAATGTAATTTTTTCTGGCTATAATAATAAAAATATTACAAAACGTTTAAAGTTTCATTACATTCTTTTAATTTGCAATGTTTTAGCAAATACATTTACGCTAAAATAACCACTTAAAAAATTGCGTTTGTAGTTCTGCCCAACCGCACACGCTAACCATGAGATCAAAACGTTAAACTTTATTTTGTACAATTTTAGAAATGGTAAAGTTTGAGAATAAAACCTTCACCCTCGGTGAGAAGTTAACCGATGAACAAAAGGAGTATTTCCGCAAATATGGAATTATTCAGTTCAAAAACTTCATAAATCAAGATACAATAAAACTTTTCATCAGCGAGTTGCAAAAAATCGAAAAGCAATGGCTTGATGAAGGTGTTGAAAAAATCAATGGTATTCCGCTGAAGTTCGGGAAGAATGAAAATGGGGACAAGATGATTCAGCGTATGTGCTTTACTAACAAGTACAGTAAAGTATTGGGCGAATTAGTTAAAGATCCTCGTTTGCAATTGCTGATCGAATTGTTAGCACCTTACGATGGACGTATCAGTGAGAATGAAAAAGATGGTCTTGTATTTAACCATTATATCAACGCTCAAAACTCGAAGTTCTCTCAGATGGGATGGCATACAGACAGCCCTCGTGATTTGTTCTTGGGACAGAAAATCCTTCCTATGCTCAACGTAGGGATTCACTTGGATGACTGCCCAATGTCAAATGGAGGATTGAGAGTGTTGCCTGGTACGCAAAACCAAAGTGTGTTGAAGTTGTTGTTTGGTAAAAAACAATTTATCGATCATACACCAGATGCTCGTGAAGTAGGTTTTGATATCAATGCTGGAGACTTAACTGTACACGATGGTCGTTTATGGCATCGCGTAGAAGTATCTCCAAACTTTGGTGAGGCTTCTCGTCGTCGTGTAATGTATGTGCCAATTATTACAGGTAAATACATGCCAAAAGATTCTAATAGTAAAACTCCTTTCTACCACAGATTTGCAAAAGTGGTTCAGAAATAAGTAAGCAGGAGTTATTCCTAATGTTCAAATTAGGATTATTCTCCAAGCATCAAAAAAGCGGTCGAAAAACAATTTTCGACCGCTTTTTTGATTAATGATACATCTTCAGACGCAAAGCATTGCGTTGCGACTGGTGAAATGTGTGGTACAATAATTACTCATTCACTTAATCTCAATTCACTAAATTTTATAGACCACCAAACGACATTTTCTCCATAAAGGATTGCAAAATAATGGTGGCAGATACCTTATCTATATTTCCTTTCTGACTTCTGTCTTTTTTAGAAGCGCCTCCAAGTATCATAGACTGTAAAGCCATTCGTGACGTAAAACGCTCATCGTGTAAATGAATTGGCTTTTCAGGAAAAGCCTTTTGTAGATGTTTCACAAAAGTCTTTACATGTACCGTATTGTTGGTGTCTGAGCCGTCCAAATGCACTGGCATTCCTACCACAAAGCATTCAACTTCCTCTTTCTTTGAATAATCTATCAAATATTGAATGACATCTTTTGAATGCACTGTATCCAAAGCCGATGCAATAATTTTGAGCGGGTCAGTCACAGCTAGCCCGACACGCTTGGTTCCATAATCTACTGCAAGTACACGTCCCATTGATTTTAAGTTAGTTTTAACAAAGTTACGTCAAAATGATTGGTCAGGTAGTAGTTTTTTGTAACTTTATATAGATTTGAAAGTATGAAGATTAATTAAATTAGCATGATGAAGGATAAGCAGCCAGTTAATAGTTCACTTGTCGTCAAACTTCCCATTATTGTGGCTATTTCGGTCGTAGGAGGAATGCTTATTGGAGCTAACTTTTTTGGAGGACAATCCAAAATGAGTAATATTTCTCGTGGAGTAAACAAATTCAGAGAAATCCTTTCACTTGTCGAAACGAGTTATGTTGACTCTGTCAATACCGATACATTGGTAGATTTTTCTATCAAAAAAATGCTCGAAAAACTAGATCCACACACAGCCTATTTTGGAACAGAAGAGGCTGCTATGGCTCGTACGCAATTAGAGTCTGGATTTGATGGTATTGGTATCGAGTACAATCTTTTCAATGATACGGTGTATGTAATGAGTGCCATGCCGGGTGGCCCTGCTGAGCTAGTGGGTATTCGCAGTGGTGATATGCTCGTGGCAGCCGACGGAGCGTCTTTAGTGGGTCCCAAGGTCAACTCAAATGTTATTTTCAATAAACTTCGAGGAAAAAGAGGTACGGAAGTAAAAGTAGAAATTTTGCGTCATGGAGAGTCATCTCCACATACTTATACGGTTACACGTGATAGAATTCCTACTTTTTCGGTAAGTGCAGGATACATGGTCGATAATCAAACGGCATATATTAAGATAGATAGATTCATGGAGTCTACTTATCAAGAGTTTCGCAATATTTTGACCATACTTAAAAACCAAGGTGCCAAGCGTCTTATGTTAGATTTGCGTGGAAATCCTGGTGGATATAAAGATAGAGCTGAAAAAATAGTTGATGAACTACTGGGTGGTGACAAAATGATTGTGTACACCGATGGTAAAGGAACACAGTATGATTCCAAAACCATGACGAAGTTTGATGGTATCTTTGAGAAAGGTGCTGTCATGGTACTCATTGATGAAAATAGTGCTTCGGCATCGGAAATCGTGGCTGGGGCTTTACAAGACAACGACCGTGCCTTGATTGTTGGGCGTCGTTCCTTTGGTAAAGGATTAGTCCAAATGCCAGTGAGTTTATCAGATGGCTCTGAACTACGATTAACGATTTCTAGATATTACACTCCAAGCGGACGAAGCATTCAGAAACCGTATTTATTAGGACATGAAGAGGAATACGATAAAGATTATGACGACCGTATTAAACGAGGAGAGTTATTTAATTCGGATAGTATCAAATTTAACGAGAAGCTAAAATATCGTACCACAGGTGGTAGAATTGTATATGGAGGTGGCGGTATTACGCCAGATGTATTCGTAGGTCGTGATACAACCTATTACACAAAATATATTTCAGACCTATGGGGTAAAAATATCATTCGTGAAATAGCCCTAGACTATGCCAATAGCCATCAAAATGAACTTAGCAAACAGTCATTTAAAGATTTTAACAAACAATTTGTGGTTTCTGAGGAGATGTTAGCTACTCTTAAGGATTTGGCAAAGCAAACAAAGGTAAAACATAATGAAAAGGAATATCAACGTTCACTTCCTTATATAAAAGCTCAAATAAAGGCCTATATCGCTAGGAATGTTTGGTCAAAGAAAACAATCAATAACGGCTTGAATAATGAATATTATCAAGTAATGAGCACTACTGACGAAACTTTTCAGAAAGCATTAAGAAGCTTCGAAAAAGCCGAAAAGTTAGCAAGAGGTGAGTTGGTTGAAACACTTTCTCATTCTCTGAAAAGATAAAAAAAGCTCGGTTATAATTAACCGAGCTTTTTCTTTACCCCCTTATATTTCTTCGTAATCGACTCAATGATTGAGGTGTAATGCCTAAAAAATTAGAAAGATATACTTGTGGCACTCGATTGATTAGCTCAGGTTGGAATTTGAGAATCTTTTCGTAACGCTCTTGTGCTGTTTCTGATATAAACGAACGCAATCTAATTTCTTGCTCGAGGGCCACCTGCTCGTAAGTCAGTCTTCCAAATTTATCCCAGTTATGATATTGGCTACATAACTTTTCAAGAGTTTCTTTCGAGATAACACAAATATCAGTATCCTCTATAGCCTGAATGTAATCATTGCTCGGCTGATTGAGTACATAGCAAGTCATACTGGTTACAAACTGGTTTTCTAAGGCTAATTGAAAAGTGGTTTCTTGGTTATTTTGCACAAAAAAAGTTCTCATTAAGCCCTTGTTGATAAAACCAATAGCGGTATTATATTCACCAGACTTGATGAGATATTCTCCTTTTTTAATAAACTTTTCTTCAAAGAGGCTATGAGCGGCTGCGATTTCTTCATCAGTAAAATCTACAAAGCGTCTCACAAATGCAATCATATTGGGTTTCATAAAGTAAAATCTTGTTAGAAGAGATTAACTTTGAATAAGTATCAATGCTTATTGATAGGTTATTAGCGTAATCGTCAATTTAAGTTTCGATTTTTAAATATAAGTATTTGGAAGAAGTATTTAAGACATTGTAGAATATTATCTGCCAGAGAAAGGAATAAATCTTTTTAAAGGAAGTATTCTACTAAGTAAAAGAATAATTAACCATTGATAAACAACTCATTTGTAAAATGCAACAGTATGTAATTTATGCCTATGATGGCACCGACGAACAAGCCCTTGAACGTAGAATGGCCGCCCGTCCACATCATCTAGTTGTGGTAAAGCAACTCAAAGCTAATGGTAATTTTATTGTTGGAGGGGCTATTCTCAACGAAGCAGGCAATATGATTGGCTCGACGATGTTAGTACAATTCGAAACAGAAGAGGCTTTGTATAATTGGTATAACAACGACCCTTACATAACAATGAAGGTTTGGGAAAAAGTAGAAATCAAGCCCTTTAAAATCGCGGATGTATAATCAAAGATGTTTGGCAATCACATATTCTGGCTGATTGCCAAACATTTTAAAATTAAGTAAATAACTGACTAATCTTCGAAAGAGGTTTCATCCAAAGAGTATACCATTTTGGTTGCAATTGATTGAGCTCCCAAGCACGACGGTCTTCCATATTGGCACGGTAGCGGTGTTTCCACGATGCAGTGCTAGTACCACCATTTCTCATCGTCATCAATACCTTAGGAAGGTAACCCGCAGATAGCTTATGTTTGTACATCATGCGAAGCATAAGCTCATAATCTCCAGAGCAAGTGAAGTCCGTGATATAGTTACCGTATTTCACAAAAGCCTCTCTTTTGATATAGCATGAAAGATGTGGTGGCATCCAACCTTTCAGCCAATTTTCAATCTTATATTCTCCCGAACTCCAATACCTAACAATTTTTTCTTCGTTATCAGGATTAATGTATTGTAAATCTCCGTAAATAACATCTTTTCCCGTTTGGATAAAGGCCTCTGCTACATGACCCAATATGCTGGAATTAGGTAAAAAATCATCTGAACCAATTGTGCCAACAACATCGCCAGTAGCCAGCTTTAGTCCTTTGTTTAGCGCATCATAGATTCCTTTATCTTTTTCTGAAATGTACTTAATGCGGTCGCCATACGATTTTAATATATCCACTGTCCCATCTTTTGATGCCCCATCCACAACGATATATTCAACATTGGGATAGTCTTGTGCCAAAACGCTATCAATGGTTTGTTTGATAGTTGCTTCACTATTAAAAGAGACAGTAATAATGGTTATTTTCATAAATCAAGGTATTAATATTTTACAAAGATAAAGAAGACCATTGGTTTATGAAGGATAACTATTCTTTGAAGCTCTAAATATTTACGATATGAAATAAATACATTTAATCTTCTATCAAATCAGCTATGGATAATAGAAAAACATATTTGATTTTATTGATAAAAAATAAAACAAATGCCAGTCAACTCTGGATTGAGTTGTAGAAAAAAAGGAGTAACTTGAGATTTTTGAAACGAGTTATTCAAGTCCCAATTTTCAAAGACTTATGTATATTTTACCAAATAAAGAAAAGAATACTTACGATGCCATTGTGGTGGGCTCGGGCGTAAGTGGCGGATGGTCAGCCAAAGAACTTACCGAAAGAGGACTAAAAGTTTTGGTGCTCGAACGTGGTCGTATGATTGAACACGTAAAAGACTATCATACAGCATTGATGAACCCTTGGGAGTTTCCACATGGGGGACAAGTGCCGCTTGAGGAAATGAAGAATTATCCTATTCATCAACGTACAGGATTTACGATTACCGAATCAACCAAACATCATTTTGCCAAGGACATAGATTTTCCTTATGTCGAAGAAAAACGCTTTGATTGGATTCGAAGTTGGCAGGTTGGAGGAAAGTCTATTACTTGGGGGAGAGTTTCTCTGCGCTTGAGCGATATGGACTTGGAGGCTAATGCCAAAGAAGGCATAGGAGTGGATTGGCCTATTCGTTACAAAGACCTTGCTCCTTGGTATGCCCATGCCGAAAAGTTTGCAGGTATTGCAGGCAATCGTGATGGTATTCCTCATTTGCCTGATGGTGTTTACCAGCCACCCATTCCCATGACTTGTGTTGAAGAGCATTTCGGGAAAGAGCTCAAAACAAAATTTCCTAATCGTCATGTGATTCACTCACGTACAGCAAACCTTACTCAGCCAACACCTGAACAATTGGCATTGGGGCGTGCTAAGTGCCAACTTCGAGATATGTGTATGCGAGGATGTCCGTTTGGTGCCTATTTTAGTTCGCAGTCTGCCACTTTTCCTGCAGCACGCAAAACGGGTAATCTTACTATTCGTCCACACTCAATTGTCAACTCAATTATATACGATGAGAAAAAAGGGAAAGCAACTGGTGTAAGAGTTATTGATGAAAATACCCATGAATGGACGGAGTTTTATGCAAAGGTGATTTTTCTGAATGCTTCAGCCTTAGGTTCAACCTATATTTTGATGAATTCAACTTCCAATCGCTTCCCGAATGGATTAGGTAATGATAGTGGTGCGCTGGGACATTATTTGATGGATCATCATTTTGGGATTGGTGCACGAGGAAAGCATGATGGTTATAATGATAAGTATTACCTAGGGCGACGTCCCAATGCGATTTACATTCCTCGTTATCGGAATATTGGAAGCGATAAACGTGATTATTTGCGTGGATTTGGTTACGAGGGAGGTAGCTCAAAAGATAGAGGAGAGTCGCAAGAAGAGTTTGGCGCTGATTTTAAAACACAAATTACACAGCCACTCGGAGAGTGGAATTTAGATATTATGGGATTTGCAGAAACATTGCCAGATTATAAAAATCATGTCAGATTGAGCAAAGACCAAAAAGATAAGTGGGGACAGCCACAAATGGTTATGTCAGCAGCATTTGGCGAGAACGAACGTAAAATGCGAATCGATATGAAAAATGATGCGGCCGAAATGCTCGAAGCTTCAGGTTTTAAACATATAGAAACGTATGATTATGAACCAGGCTTTGGTTTGAGTATTCATGAGATGGGTACTGCACGGATGGGGCGCGACCCCAAAACATCAGTATTGAACTCACATAATCAAGTTTGGGGATGTTCAAACGTCTTTGTAACCGATGGCGCTTGCATGACGTCATCATCTAATGTGAATCCATCGCTTACGTATATGGCATTATCGGCGAGAGCAGCAGACTTTGCAGTAAAAGAATTGAAAAAAGGCAATTTATAGTCGATTTATACAACGGAGATAAGTAGGTCAAAAGGAGGAATATGCATAGGCATTTCCTCCTTTTTTTTATGGGTAAGAAAAAACTAAAAAAAATATTTTTTTTTTAGTGTAACTCATTGTATTTCAAAAACTATTCTCTAATTTTGCAGTCCAATTAGGGCGCCACGATTCGCTGTGTCTTACAAAGGGTTGGCAGAACTCAGTAAGAAATTAGAGAATACGAATCAAACGGCAAACTTCTTTGGAAAGTACAACCACGCAGCCCGCAAAGAACTACAGTGGTTGATTAGTGTCAGAACTGATACTGGCTTGCTTTACTGAATGCCCAGTTTGCAAAGTTGAGTATTAAGCTACACAGGACTCGTCTCACGAGCATAGCCTCGTCCGCACTTTTCTTGTCGCTTTTTTTCTCAATTTTCTGTCACTCAAATAGTTTTGAGATTTTTTTGTGTACTTTTTTGTTAGTGCCAAATAAAATCCCGACCTTTGCAGTCCGTTTTGCGTCGAGCCAATAGCTCAAAAACGTAACTCGTTGTAAATAAGTTTTTTATTTTATTTTTTAACGTTTTATTCAATAATAAAATGTCTGGAATTATCGGAAAAAAAATCGGTATGACTAGCCTCTACAACGCGGATGGCACTGCTGTTCCTTGTACGCTAATCGAAGCCGGCCCTTGTGTTGTAACGCAAGTAAAAACAGTAGAAAAAGAAGGCTATAGCGCTATTCAATTAGGCTACGGCGAGAAGAAAGAGAAGCACACTTCTAGACCATTATTAGGTCACTTCAAAAAAGCTGGAACTACTCCAAAGAAGAAATTGGTTGAGTTCAAGTCTTTCGAACAATCACTTGAATTAGGTGCAGTTATCACAACTGAGCTTTTTGTAGAAGGCGATTTCGTTGACGCAATCGGTACTTCAAAAGGTAAAGGTTTCCAAGGTGTTGTTAAGCGCCACGGATTTGGTGGTGTAGGTGGTCAAACACACGGTCAACACAACCGCGGACGTCACCCAGGTTCAATTGGTGCATGTTCATTCCCATCTCGCGTATTCAAAGGTCTTCGCATGGCAGGTCGTACAGGTGGTAACCGCGTAAAAGTTCAAAACTTACAAGTATTGAAAGTTTATGCTGAGAAAAACCTTATCGTAGTGTCAGGTTCAGTACCAGGAGCGAAAAACTCTTATGTTATTCTTGAAAAATAATCAATTTGAAGATTTGAAAGGATGCTAGCCTTTCACACAATTGTAGGTTCGGCCATCAAGAATAAAGATTTTCAAATTTTCAAATTCACAAATTTTCAAATTGAAAAATGGAATTATCAGTATTAAATATACAAGGCAAAGATTCAGGTAAGAAAGTAGTACTTTCTGATGAAATCTTTGGTATCGAGCCAAACGAGCACGTTGTTTGGTTAGATGTAAAGCAATTCTTGGCTAACCAGCGTCAAGGAACGCACAAAGCAAAAGAAAGAGCTGAAGTTGCTCGTTCAACTCGTAAGTTGAAGCGTCAAAAAGGTACAGGTGGTGCTCGTGCAGGTTCAATGAAGTCACCATTGTTCAAAGGTGGTGGTCGTATTTTCGGTCCAGTTCCACGTGACTACTCTTTCAAATTGAATAAAAAGGTTAAAACTTTGGCTCGTCAGTCTGCATTTGCTGCAAAAGCACAAGCAGGTGAGGTTTCTGTATTAGAGAACTTCTCTTTGGAAACTCCAAAAACTAAAGGCTTCTTGGCTATCTTGAATGCATTGGCATTGACAGATACTAAGACTTTGGTGATTTTGCCAGAAGATAACCAAAACATCTACTTGTCGGGTCGTAACTTGCCAAAAACTAAAGTTATTTCAGCAGCGCAAGTAAACACGTATGACTTAGTAAATGCAACTCGTCTTGTTATCTTAGAAGATGCTGTTGCAAAAATCGAATCATCTTTCAGCAAATAGTTATCAGTATTTAAGCTGGTGACAATTAACGTCATAAAGAAATGAGCATCATCAAAAGACCAATTCTTACTGAAAAAACTCAGGAGTTGCAGAAAGGCGGTCAGTACGTTTTCGAAGTAGCAGTAAAATCAAACAAGATTGAAATTGCGAAAGAAATCAAGAAAATGTACGGAGTTGACGTAGAATCTGTAAATACACTTCGTCAATTTGGTAAGAAAAAATCAAGAAGTACAAAATCTAAAATCACAACTGGTTATACTTCTACTTTCAAGAAAGCAGTTATTACAGTAGCTAAAGGCGAAGTAATCGATTTCTACGAAGGTATCTAAGACCAGTGAGAAAGCGAAAGCTTTCAAACAATTTATGGGTGTTCACCCCGATAATTTGAACAAACTAGAGAAATGGCAGTTAGAAAATTAAAACCAACGTCTCCGGGTCAACGTCAACGTATCGCTCCAACTTTCGAAGAAATCACAGCTTCGAAACCGTATAAACCGTTGTTGGCTCCAATTAAGAAAACAGGTGGTCGTAACGCCTTTGGTCACCGCGCAATGCGCTATATTGGTGGTGGTCACAAGCGTCGTTATCGTTTGATTGACTTCTATCGTGATAAATTTGACGTAGAAGCAACAGTATTAACAATTGAATACGATCCAAACCGTACAGCTCGTATCGCATTGATCGAGTACACAGATGGTGAAAAATCATACATCATTGCTCCTTCAGGTTTGAAAGTTGGTCAGACAGTAATGTCTGGTACAGTAGTAGCTCCTGAAGTTGGTAACACAATGCCATTGTCAAGCATTCCAGTAGGTACAATTGTACACGCTATCGAGCTTCGTCCTCGCGGTGGTGCTGAATTAGCTCGTTCTGCAGGTACTTATGCTCAATTGTTGGCTCGTGATAGCAAATATGCTACATTGAAGTTGCCTTCAGGCGAAATGCGTATGGTGTTAGTTAACTGTTTGGCTACAATTGGTTCAGTATCTAATGCTGACCACATGAACACAAACTTGGGTAAAGCTGGTCGTCACCGTTGGTTAGGCCGCCGTCCAAGAGTTCGTGGTGTAGTAATGAACCCAGTTGATCACCCAATGGGTGGTGGTGAGGGTCGCTCTTCAGGAGGTCACCCACGTTCACGTAACGGCTTGTTAGCGAAAGGTAAGAAAACTCGCGACAAGAAAAAGCATTCAAATCGTCTAATCATCAGTAGAAAGAAATAATACATAGATGGCACGTTCATTAAAAAAAGGACCTTATATTGACTACCGCCTTGACAACAAAGTAATTGCTATGAATGAGTCAGGTAAAAAGTCAGTTATCAAAACTTGGTCAAGACGTTCAATGATTTCTCCTGATTTCGTTGGACACACTTTCGCAGTGCACAACGGTAACAAGTTTATCCCAGTATATGTAACAGAAAACATGGTAGGACATAAACTTGGTGAATTTGCTCCAACACGCAATTTCCGTGGTCACATCGCTAAAAAAGATAAAGGCAAAAGATAATAGGGGATAGTGGAATGAGGATTGCGGATTGTAAGATTCAATCCTGATAATCCAAAATCCCAGAACCTAAATCCGAAATTATAGAAATGGAAGCAATAGCTAAATTAAACAATGTTCCGACTTCACCTCAGAAAATGAGAATCGTGGTAGACATGATTAGAGGTCAGAAAGTTAACAAGGCTTTAGGTATCTTGAAATATGAGCCTAAAGTTGGTGCTAGATTTGTTGAGAAATTGTTACTCTCAGCAATTGCTAACTGGCAAAACAAGCACGAAGACGTTAAGTTGGAAGATGCTGACTTATACGTTAAAACCGTTACGGTAGATGGCGGTAGCTCTTTGAAGCGTTTGCGTCCAGCTCCACAAGGTCGTGGGTACAGAATCTTGAAGCGCTCAAACCACATTACATTAGTGGTTGCTTCTGCAAGTGCTCCATCAATCGTAACATCAGAAGAATAATTAGAGAAAACATCTAAATATCATAAAATGGGACAGAAAGTTAACCCCGTTGGTCTTAGACTTGGTATCGTCAGAGGTTGGGATTCTAACTGGTACGGCGGTAAAAATTTTGCCGACAAGTTAGTTGAGGATGAAAAAATCCGTAAATACGTAGCCGCTCGTATTCCAAAGGGTGCAATCTCTAAGGTAATTATTGAGCGTACTTTGAAACGTATTACTTTGACTATCAATACTGCTCGCCCAGGCGTAGTAATCGGTAAGGGTGGTCAAGAAGTAGATAAAATCAAAGAAGAATTAAAGAAAATCACAGGCAAAGATGTTCAAATCAACATCTTTGAAATTAAACGTCCTGAGATTGATGCTAAATTGATTGGCGAAACTATCGCTCAACAATTAGAAGCACGTATTTCTTTCCGTCGTGCTATGAAGCAAGCTATTGCTTCTGCGATGAGAGTAGGTGCTCAAGGTATCAAATTGAAACTTTCTGGCCGTTTGGGTGGTGCTGAAATGGCTCGCTCAGAAGGATACAAAGAAGGACGTATTCCTCTTCACACTTTGCGTGCGGATATCGACTATGCAGTATCTGAAGCTTTGACAGTTTATGGTAAAATTGGTATCAAAGTTTGGGTATGTAAAGGCGAAGTGTACGGAAAACGTGATCTTTCTCCAAACGCTGGTATGTCAGCTCAACAAGCTGGTGGCGATTCTCGCGGTGGTAACCACAATCGTGGTGGTCGTGATGACGATAACGGACGTCGTGGACGCGACAACCGTGGTGGCCGTGGTGGCGATCAGCGTCGTAACAACAACAATAACAACAACCGTGGTGGTGGTAAAGGAGGAAATACCAACAACAGAGGAGGCGGTAAGAGATAATTTTTAATCTTAGTTTCAAGTCGCAAGTCCTAAAGCTACTCCAAAGTACTTTAAGACTTACGACTTAAAACTGCAAGACTTCATAAGACAATGTTACAACCAAGAAGAACCAAGTTCCGTAAGCAACAGAAGGGTAGAGTGAAAGGTTTGGCTACTCGCGGTCATGAAATTGACTTCGGTACATTCGCTATCAAAGCTCTGGAGCCAGGACGTATCACTGCTCGTCAGATCGAAGCAGCTCGTATCTCAGTAACTCGTGCAATGAAACGTGAAGGTCAGGTTTGGATTCGTATCTTCCCTGACAAACCAATCACTAAGAAACCAGCCGAAGTTCGTATGGGTAAAGGTAAAGGTGCTCCAGAATACTGGGTAGCTAATATCAAACCAGGAACTATCTTATTCGAATCTGCTGGGGTACCTTTGGAATTGGCACAAGAGTCACTTCGTTTGGCGGCTCAAAAATTGCCACTTCGTACTAAATTCGTAGTTCGTAGAGATTATCAAGAATAGTATATCATGTCGTTGGAAGCCTCAAAACTTCTAACGACTCCATGACTGATAAAATAATGAAGAACGCAGAAATCCAAAAATTGAGCCTAGATGAGTTGAAAGCAACTCTAGCTTCAGAAAAAGATGCTTTGGCACGTTTGAAGTTTGCTCACGCTATTTCTCCAATCGAGAACCCTTTGCGCTTGCGTGAATCTCGCAAATTGATCGCTCGTTTGGAAACTGCTATTACAGCAGCTTCTAAATAATAGGAACTTCCTATCATTTTATTTAAACTGAACAGACCTCATCAACATACCGCTTGAGGTCAATCTAAAACAACCAAATCCAACGATGGAAAGAAATCTAAGAAAAGTAAGGATTGGGCGTGTGGTGAGCAACAAGATGGATAAATCTATCACCGTCGCCGTAGACAGAAAAGTTAAGCACCCTCTTTATGGTAAGTTTATGTTGAAAACTTCCAAATTGATGGCTCACGATGAAAATAACGAATGTGGAATCGGTGACACAGTGAAGGTTATGGAAACCCGTCCTTTGTCAAAGAACAAGCGTTGGAGATTAGTTGAAATTATCGAGAAAGCGAAATAATTCACTACTCCAGTTTTTATCCAACGTTCAACATCACTTCCCTATTCAGTTAGTGGTGTATCGTTAAATTTAATTTTTTCGCAATCTTTAATATACCAAACAAACAATGGTACAGCAAGAATCAAGACTCGGCGTTGCTGATAACTCAGGTGCAAAAGAGGTACTGGTTATCCGCGTGTTGGGCGGTACAGGAAAAAGATATGCTTCTATTGGTGACAAAATTGTAGTAACAGTGAAGTCTGCTTTGTCGTCATCAAGCATGAAGAAAGGTACGGTTTCTAAAGCCGTAGTTGTAAGAACTAAAAAAGAAATTCGTCGTAAGGATGGATCATATATCCGTTTCGAAGACAATGCAGCAGTTCTTTTAAACAACAATGACGAGCCACGTGGTACTCGTATTTTTGGACCAGTTGCACGTGAATTGCGTGACGCAGGTTTCATGAAAATTGTTTCATTAGCTCCAGAAGTACTTTAATCATAATTTGTAATCATCATGGAAAGAAAGTTTAATAAGCAACCTAAGTTGCACATCAAAACTGGTGATACTGTTGTGGTTATCGCTGGGAACGCTAAGGGTCAAACAGGCGTAGTTAAAAAAGTTTTAGTTGATAAGCAACGTGCTATCGTAGAAGGCGTAAACTTTATCACAAAACACGTTAAGCCTAGCGCTGCTAACCCTCAAGGTGGTATCGTTAAAACAGAAGGTACTATCCATATCTCTAATATTGCAGTTTCTGAGAACGGTAAAGCTGTTCGTACAGGTCGTAAATTAAACGAGAATGGTAAGTTGCAAAGATATTCTAAAGCAACAGGTAAATTTATCTAATAATTCAATGAAGCGGTGTCTTATGATACCGTGAAAAGTGGGTCGGAAATCCACATAAAGTTTTCATAATAATGGCAACTACAACAAGATTAAAGGACAAATACGTTAGCGAAATCGTTCCTGCTCTAAAAGAGAAATTTCAATTCAAATCAGTAATGCAAGTTCCTAAGATTACTAAAATTGTAATCAACAAAGGTATCGGTGCTGCTGTAGCTGACAAGAAATTGATCGACACAGGTGTTGAAGAACTAACTCTTATTGCTGGTCAAAAAGCAGTAGCTACAATGTCTAAAAAAGCTATCTCAAACTTTAAGTTACGTGAAAACATGCCAATCGGTGTGAAAGTAACTTTGAGAGGAGATAAAATGTACGAATTCCTTGATCGTTTGACGACAGTGGCTCTTCCACGTGTACGTGACTTCAAAGGTATCTCAGACAAAGGTTTCGATGGTCGTGGTAACTATACTTTGGGTGTGAAAGAACAAATCATTTTCCCAGAGATTTCTATCGACAAAGTGAGCAAAATCTCTGGTATGGATATCACTTTCGTTACGACTGCAAATACAGATGCTGAAGCTTACGCTTTGTTACAACAAATGGGTATGCCTTTCGCTAATTCGAAGAAGTAATAAACTATGTTATCCGTTATTCGTCGTCCCGACTTCGAAAACGCTATGCGGATAACGAATAACAGATAACAGACAACTGATAAAAAGATTCAACCAACATGGCAAAAGAATCAGTTAAAGCAAGAGAAAGAAAAAAAGAAGCAACAGTTGCTAAATACGCTGCTAAGCGTGCTGCTTTAAAAGCTGCTGGCGACTACTTAGGTTTGGATAAATTGCCTAAAAACGCTTCACCAGTACGTTTGCACAACCGTTGTAAGCTTACAGGACGTCCAAGAGGTTATATGCGTAAATTCGGCATCAACCGTGTGACTTTCCGTGAAATGGCTTCAGCAGGATTGATTCCAGGTGTGACAAAATCAAGCTGGTAATACTCTTACGATAAAAATTTGTCGTAATCTTTATTAAAATCAGCCACTTATGGTTGTTTTTTTAAATCCAATTCCGTAATTTTGCGAGCCTTTTCCCAAAGAAAAGTTCGTTTCAAATATCGAAAACAATGACAGATCCAATAGCAGACTACTTAACACGATTGAGAAATGCCATCAAGGCACGTCACAGAATCGTTGAAATTCCTGCTTCTAACATCAAAAAGGAAATCACTAAAGTGCTTTTTGATAAAGGATACATTCAAAACTACAAGTTTGACGATTCATCAGTACAGGGTACAATCAAAATCGCTTTGAAATACAACCCAGTTACTAAACAACCTGCAATCGTTAAATTGGAGAGAATTTCTAAACCAGGTTTGCGTAAATACAAAGGAGCAGATGAATTGCCTCGCGTATTGAATGGTTTAGGTGTAGCTATCCTTTCAACATCAAAAGGTGTTATTACTGACAAAGAGGCTCGCACACTTAATGTAGGTGGCGAAGTTCTTTGCTACGTATACTAATCTTACATTTGGGGAATAAGTCTTATACAGGTTTGTTCCCTAACTTATTTTCAAATAACGCTGAAAGAGGAGTCACTCCTCCATTTAAGCAAAAACACACAAGTCATGTCACGCGTTGGTAATAAAGTTATCACACTTCCTGCCGGTGTTACTGTAACAGTAGAAAAAAGCACAGTAACTGTAAAAGGCGCAAAAGGTACTCTTTCTCGTTCAATCGATCCAGATATTACTGTAGAAATCGAAGGTAGCGAATTACGTGTACAACGTCCTACAGATCAAAAACGTCACAAAGCTCTTCACGGTCTATACCGCGCTTTGATTAACAACATGGTTGTTGGCGTAAACGATGGTTTCAAAAAAGAAATGGAAATTGTCGGTGTAGGTTACAAAGCTTCTAACCAAGGAAACCTTCTTGAATTAGCGTTAGGTTACTCTCACGCAATCTTCATGCAAATCCCATCTGAGTTGAAAGTTACAACTGCAATGGAAAAAGGTCAAAACCCTAAGGTTACTTTAGAAGGTATCGACAAAGAATTAATCGGCCAAGTTGCAGCTAAAATTCGTTCTCTTCGTAAAGTTGAGCCTTACAAAGGTAAAGGTATTCGCTTCGTGGGTGAGCAAATTCGTAGAAAAGCTGGTAAAGCTGGTGGTAAGAAATAGAATTTAATCATCGTGGGTCGGTAATCCACAAAACTATATAAATTAATGGCTTCGCAAAAAGAATCAAGAAGACTTCGTATTAAGTTGTCTATCAGAGCTAAAATCTCTGGTACAGCTGAAAAGCCAAGATTGTCAGTGTTCCGTTCAAACTCGGGTATCTATGCTCAGTTGATCGACGATACAAAAGGCTCTACATTGGCTGCTGCTTCATCTAAGGAATTAGGTTTGAAGAATGGTAATGTTGAAAGTGCAAAATTAGTAGGTGCTAAAATTGCAGAGAAAGCTTTGGCTGCAGGTGTTTCAACAGTTGTTTTTGACCGTAACGGTTACTTGTACCATGGTCGTGTTAAAGCAGTTGCTGAAGGTGCAAGAGAAGGAGGTCTTAAATTTTAATTAGTCAATTTGAATTTGTGCAATGCGGATATCCGCCGTTCCAAAATGAAAGTTTTTGATGTTAAAGCACAGATTTCAAATTTTCAAATTCAACAATTTTCAAATTAGAAAAAAATGTCGCAATTAATATCAAAACCTATCAAGGTTAACGAAGGCGAACTAAAAGAAAGAGTTGTTGCTATCAACCGCGTAGCGAAAGTAGTAAAAGGTGGACGTCGTTTCAGCTTCTCTGCAATCGTAGTAGTTGGTGATGGCAAAGGTGTAGTTGGCTTCGGTTTGGGTAAAGCAAACGAAGTAACTGACGCTATCTCTAAAGGTATCGAAGACGCTAAGAAAAACTTATTCCAAGTTGCTCTTTTGAAAGCAACTGTACCTCACGAACAAATCGGTAAGTTCTCAGGAGGTTTCGTATTGTTGAAGCCAGCAGCTCCAGGTACTGGGGTAATTGCAGGTGGTGCAATGCGTGCTGTATTGGAAGCTGCAGGTGTTCATGACGTATTAGCTAAATCAAAAGGTTCTTCTAACCCACACAACGTGGTAAAAGCAACAGTTGATGCGCTAGTTAAAATGAGAAACCCTCATACAGTAGCCTTCCAAAGAGGAGTATCTTTAGCAAAAGTATTTAACGGATAATTTATTTTAGTTGATGTAATAGGGCTTGTAGCATTACTTCAAGCCCTATACTGAGACTCCAAAATATAAGACCATGTCAAAGGTAAAAATTACTCAAGTTAAGAGTACAATCAAGCGTCCAGAAGTTCAAAAACGTACTATTCAAGCTTTAGGTTTGGGTAAATTGAACAAAAGCGTAGAGAAAGAATTGAACCCAGCTATCGCAGGTATGATTCGTGCGGTTCAACACTTGATTGTAGTTGAAAATCTTTAATCTGAACCATAAGGTTTGATTAAGCGAGTCATCTCACGGTGAGATGGCGTTTAGCAATTATTTAATTTCAAAAAAAATGAATTTATCGTCATTAAAGCCCGCAGTGGGCTCTACTAAGGTAAGAAAAAGAGTTGGTCGTGGTGCAGGTTCTGGTTTAGGTGGTACTTCTGCTCGTGGTCACAAAGGTGCTCAATCACGTTCAGGTTACTCTCGTAAATCTGGTTTTGAAGGTGGTCAAATGCCTCTTCAACGTCGTATTCCTAAATTCGGCTTTAAAAATATTAACCGTGTTGAATACAAAGCAATCAACTTGGATACAATCCAAGCTTTGGTTGACACTACAGGTGTAACTGTAATCACTCACGATGTATTGTACCAAAATGGTTTGGTTTCTAAAAATGACTTGGTGAAAATCTTGTCACGTGGCGAAATCAAGTCTGCTGTAGAGGTACAGGTTAAAGGTTTCTCTGCTTCTGCTAAAGCTGCTATTGAAGCTGCAGGAGGTAAGGCAGTTGTAGCTTAATTTTCAATTGAAAAATCGATAGACAACAGAAATAATTGAGTAATCATTGTAAAATCTGGCAACGGATTTGTAAATAACGAAAAAGTTGAACATCTTTCGAGTTATATTCTATAACGATTACTTAAACAGATAGCATGAACAAGTTTATTAGCACTATCAAAAACATTATCTCAATAGAGGAGTTAAGAACTCGTATTCTTAACACCCTGTTGTTTATCACCTTTTTTCGCCTTGGATCTTACGTTGTTTTACCAGGTGTAGATGCCACGAAGTTAGCGCAGAAGGGTGAAGGCGGTTTATTAGGTTTGTTGAATATGTTCTCAGGTGGAGCGTTTAATAACGCCTCTATTTTTGCCTTAGGCATCATGCCATATATCTCTGCTTCTATTGCAATCCAACTTCTTACAATTGCATTGCCATATTTCCAAAAGATGCAGAAAGATGGTGAGTCTGGTCGCAAAAAGTTAAACCAAATCACTCGTGTTCTAACAATTTTTGTGACAGCTGCACAAGCCTTTACATATTTGCAAGTAACTATCCCTGCTGAAGCTATTCTAGTTTCTCCTTGGTCATTCCGTTTGTACTCAGTAATCATCTTGGTTGCTGGAACTATGTTCTGTATGTGGCTTGGTGAGAAAATCACTGACAAAGGTATTGGTAACGGTATTTCAATGCTAATCATGATTGGTATTGTGTCTCGTTTTCCAGCTTCTTTATTAGGTGAAGCTCAATCAAGAGGTATGTCTGGTGCTTTATTATTCATTATCGAGGTTGTTGCCTTGTTCTTTGTAGTAATGGGCGCTGTGATGGTAACTCAAGCTGTACGTCGTATTCCAGTACAATACGCGAAGCAAGTAGTAGGAAATAGAGTTTCAATGAGTGGTGAACGTCAGTATATTCCTCTTAAGTTGAATGCTGCTGGTGTAATGCCAATCATTTTTGCTCAAGCATTGATGTTTGTTCCAGGCCTTGTTGCTCAATCATTAGCTGATAAGAGTGAAGTAGCTCAATCAATCGCTCAAGCGTTTGGTGATTTTACTACTTGGCAGTACAATTTGTTATTTGCATTTTTAATTATTGTATTTACATTCTTTTACACTGCTATTTCTATCAACCCAACACAAATTTCAGATGATATGAAACGTGGTGGTGGTTTTGTTCCAGGTGTTAAACCAGGCGAAGCTACTTCATCTTTCATCGCTGATATTCTTGATAGAATTACGCTTCCTGGTGCATTTATGTTGGCAATCATTGCGATTTTACCAGCAGTTGCAAGCATCTTCGGAATCACTCGTGGGTTTGCTTCCTTCTTTGGAGGTACTTCTCTTTTGATTTTGGTTGGTGTTGTGCTTGATACTCTTCAACAAATTGAAAGTTATCTTTTAATGCGTAAATATGAAGGGTTGATGCAATCGGGTCGTGTGAAAGGTAGAACTGAAGCAATCGCTCAGTAATATCAGATGATTTATTTAAAAACATCTTCAGAGTTAGAAATTATCCGTACTAACGGTGTTATTCTTGGGAAAACTCACGCTGAAGTAGCCAAGGTTATTAAACCTGGCATTACTACTAAAGAACTCGATAAAGTAGCCTACGAGTATATTAAAGATAATGAAGCTCATCCTTCATTCTTGAATTATAATGTAGGTGGTCATAAGTACCCAGCATCTTTATGCATTTCGGTAAATGACGTTGTCGTACATGGGATTCCTAATAATTACGAACTAAAGGACGGAGACATTATTTCGATTGATTGCGGAGTTTATAAGAATGGCTTTCACGCAGACAGTGCATATACTTATGCAGTAGGCAATGTCAAAGAAGAAACGCTTCAACTCTTACGTGTCACTAAAGAGTCGCTATACTTAGGTATTTCGCAAGCTGTAGCTGGCAAGAGAATTGGGGATATTGGATTTGCTATTCAGTCATATTGCGAGAAAGCAGGATTTACAGTTGTGCGAGAACTTGTTGGGCATGGTGTAGGTAAATCACTTCACGAAGGCCCAGAAGTAGCCAACTACGGAAGAAGAGGTGATGGCCCAAAACTAAAAGAAGGAATGGTAATTGCAATTGAACCAATGATTAATCTTGGAAAAAGAGCAATTCATCAAGAAAACGATTACTGGACTATCAGAACCCAAGATCGTAAACCTTCAGCACATTTTGAACACACAGTTGCTGTTAGCAAAGATCAAGCAGGTATATTGACAACGTTTGAATACATCGAAGATGTTTTAAAAAGTAACGAATACTTAGCTGAAATCTAAAACTCTTTGAAGGTAGTTGTTAATCGTTGACTCGTACAAATTCATTTATCACGCGAATTACGACTAACAAATAAAACAATTTTATGGCAAAACAATCATCCATTGAAGTTGATGGTATTATCATTGAAGCACTTTCAAACGCTATGTTTAGAGTTGAACTTGAAAATACTCACCAAGTGATTGCCCATATTTCTGGTAAAATGAGAATGAATTACATCAAAATTTTACCAGGAGATAAGGTGAAGCTAGAAATGTCACCTTACGACTTGTCAAAAGCAAGAATCGTGTACCGTTACAAATAAAAAGACAGTTGTTAGTTAGCTGGGCAGTTTGCAAAAGCTAATACTTTGGCACTGTCAGAATGAATTGATAACTTATAAGACAATACTACAATGAAAGTTAAAGCGTCTATCAAAAAGCGTAGTGCTGAATGTAAAGTAATCCGTCGTAACGGTAAACTTTACGTTATTAACAAAAAAAATCCAAAGTTCAAACAAAGACAAGGGTAATAGTATTTGAGGCAGTAGTTGCGAAATTACTTTCCTTAAATTCCCTAAAAAACTAAAAAAGCTTTAGAACAATATGGCTCGTATTGCAGGGGTTGATATTCCCGATAAAAAAAGAGGCGAAATCGCTTTGACCTATATCTTCGGTATCGGTCGTAGCACTGCTCAGAAAATTTTAGCTCAAGCTGGTATTTCTTTAGATAAGAAAGCTGGTGAGTGGAACGATGAGGAAGCTAGTGCCATCCGTAACATCATTGCAGCTGAATTCAAAACAGAAGGTCAACTTCGTTCTGAAATCCAGTTGAACATCAAACGTTTGATGGATATTGGTTGTTACCGTGGTCTTCGTCACCGTAAAGGTCTTCCTTTGCGTGGTCAAAGAACTAAAAATAACTCTCGTACTCGTAAGGGTAAACGTAAGACAGTTGCTAACAAGAAAAAAGCTACTAAGTAATAATTAATATAATGTAGCAGGATGTACCCAAGATTCAATTTAGTTTGAAAAACTCGGTATAGCACATTATTAACCAAACTCTTAAAATGGCACAAGCTAAAAGAAAAGATAAAGCAAAAAAGAGAGTTGTGATTGTAGAGGCATTAGGCCAAGTACACATCAAAGCTTCTTTTAACAATATCATTATCTCTATCACTAATAGCCAAGGACAAGTTATCTCTTGGGCTTCAGCTGGTAAAATGGGCTTCAAAGGCTCTAAGAAAAACACTCCATACGCTGCTCAAACAGCGGCTAGCAACTGTGCTGCTGTAGCTGTTGAAGCTGGTATGAAGAAAGCTGAAGTTTTTGTTAAAGGTCCTGGTGCTGGTCGTGAATCAGCTATCAGAACTGTAGCAAATGCTGGTATTGAAGTTCTTTCTATCAAAGATATTACTCCACTACCTCACAACGGTTGTCGTCCTCCAAAACGTCGTAGAGTATAGTTTGAAGTCGTTACATTTTGTAACACTTTTATAAAAGCATTGCGAAGGGTAATTAGTAATTATTACCCTTCGTTTTCATGTTTCCAATAACTTAATTACTTCATTGAGCAAAAGAGGCTCATTGACTCAATTTCTTAATAATAATGGCAAGATACACAGGTCCAAAATCAAAAATTGCTCGTCGTTTCGGTGAGCCAATCTTAGGTCCAAGCAAAGCGTTATCACGCAAAAACTACGGCCCAGGTCAACACGGAAAAGGAAAACGTGCTAAGCAATCAGAATATGCTTTGCAGTTGAAAGAAAAACAAAAAGTGAAATACACTTATGGTATTCTTGAAAAACAATTCGAAAATCTTTTCCATAAAGCTGCCGTAAGAGAAGGTATCAAAGGTGAAAACCTTTTGAAACTTTGTGAAGCACGTCTTGACAATACAGTTTACCGTTTAGGTATTGCTCCAACTCGTCGTGCTGCACGTCAGTTGGTTATCCACAAGCATATCCTTGTTGACGGAGAAATTGTTAACATCCCATCATATTCATTAAAGCCAGGACAATTAGTTGGTGTTCGTGAAAAATCGAAGTCATTAGAAGTTATCACTAACTCTCTTGCTGGAAGAGCAATTAAGCGTTTTAACTGGTTGGAGTGGGAAGCATCTACTTTGACAGGTAAATTCCTTTCTTACCCAGAGAGAAGTGACATTCCTGAAAACTTCAACGAGCAGGCAATCGTCGAGCTTTACTCGAAGTAATCGTAGCTTTAACAAAACTATTTATCTACTTGTTTTGTTAGTTGTAAATACGAAAAACTTTGTTAGTTGTAAAATATCGAATATCAATTTACTTGGTATTCGATATTTTATAAAACGCAGTAGAGTAATTGCAGTTATAATTCTTGCTTTGAAAATTGTATTATAATAAAAAAAAACAATTTTGTCAAGATTTTTCTCAAAAAATACTCCACAAATTCCTAAAACTCACGAAGTTATTTAGTATATTACGCTCGGTTACTCTATTCTTATAAAATCTAAGATAAATTAAGCTACGAAATATGTCAATATTAGCATTCCAAATGCCCGACAAAGTCGTTATGGAGAAAGCTGACGACTTTCACGGGTTATTTGAGTTTAAGCCTCTCGAAAAAGGCTATGGCGTTACAATCGGTAACGCACTTCGTAGAATCTTGTTGTCTTCACTTGAAGGCTACGCTATTACTAGCGTGAAAGTAGGTGGAGTATTACACGAGTTCTCTGCTATTGAGGGTGTTATTGAGGATATGACTGAGATTATCTTGAACTTGAAAAAAGTTCGTTTTAAGAAAACTCAGGAAATTCTTGAAAACAAAATCAATGTAAGAGTAAAGGGCCAGACTACGTTGACTGCTGGAGACATTAACAAATTTACAAACTATTTCGAAATCCTTAACCCAGATTTAGTAATCTGCAACTTGGATGAGTCGAAAGAGTTTGAAATGGAGATAATCGTTGAAAAAGGTCGTGGTTATGTTCCTGCTGACGAGCCTCGTAATGTAGAGCCTCCATTTGGTCATATTCCAATCGATGCTATCTACACTCCAATTAAAAACGTGAAGTTTAGTGTAGAAAACACACGTGTAGAACAAAAAACTGACTACGAAAAGTTAATCTTGGATATCGAAACTGATGGTTCGATTCACCCAGAGGATGCTTTGAAAGGTGCAGCGTATATATTGATTCAGCATTTCATGTTGTTCTCTGACCAAACAATGACATTTGAAGCTATGAAGGCTGAAGATGAAAATGTAGTGGACGAAGAAATGCTTCACATGAGAAAACTGTTGAAGACACCATTGGCAGATCTTGATTTGTCAGTTCGTGCTTACAACTGTTTGAAATCAGCAGACGTTAGAACTTTAGGCGATTTAGTTAAATTGGAAATTTCTGATATGATGAAATTCCGCAACTTCGGTAAGAAGTCATTAACTGAATTGGAACAATTAGTAGAAGAAAAAGGTCTTCACTTCGGTATGGATGTAGCTCGCTACCGCTTGGATGAAGATTAATAATAGGAAATGCAAAGTTATACTTGGTAAGTCATTACACATTGTATAACTTTGCACTCCAATTTTAACCAGTAGTAATAGGTGGATGCCCCCAAGGTTATCTAACCGCAGCGAAACTCGATTTCGCTTTTAACTTACGAACAATAATGAGACACGGAAAAAAATTCAACCACTTAGGCAGAACTGCCTCTCACAGAGCCGCTTTGTTATCAAACATGGCTTCTTCTTTGATTCTTCACAAAAGAATTCAAACTACTGTTGCAAAAGCTAAAGAATTAAGAAAGTATGTTGAGCCTTTGATCACAAAATCAAAGACTGACGATACTAACAGCCGTCGTGTTGTATTCTCTTACTTGCAAAGCAAAGAAGCTGTTAAAGAACTTTTCGGTACAATCTCTGAGAAAGTTGCTAACCGCCCAGGTGGATACACAAGAATTATCAAGTTAGGAAATCGTCTTGGTGACAACGCTGATATTTGTTTAATTGAGTTAGTTGACTTCAACGAAACTTTATTGGCTGCTGTTACTGAGAAATCTGCTAAGACTCGTCGTAGCCGTCGTTCGACTAAGAAAGCTGATGCACCTGCTGCAGAAGTTGTTGCTGAAACTCCAGCTGTTGAAGAAGCTCCTGAAGCTCCAGCTGCTGAAGAAAAATCAGAAGAATAGTCATGATGTAGTCCTGACATAAAAGCCTCAATCGTTTTTGATTGAGGCTTTTTTTTGCGCCCTCTGATGAGCAGTTCTACTCAAACTTTTAATAATTCTAAATTTCAATGGGAAAATGATAAATCTCATTTTTCAAATTTGAAATTGTCATGATATACAAGGAGTTGATTACAAAATCTCTTCATTTTTATTCATTTTCGCTTAACTTTGCATAATTTTTTAACCAAAGAGCAACCAATGAAAGTAACACAAAGCCAACCAGCGATTTTGTTGTTGGAAGACGGCACAGTTTTTAGAGGCAATGCCCTCGGAAAAATCGGGACTAGTGGCGGCGAAATCTGCTTCAATACGGGGATGACTGGGTATCAAGAAATTTATACCGACCCTTCGTACTTTGGACAGGTAATTGTAAACACAACCTCTCACATAGGTAACTATGGTGTAGTCAATGAGCTTGAAGAAGAATCAGCTTCAGTGAAGATTGCAGGGATGGTTTGTAATGAATTTTCGCCAATTCACTCACGCAAGACTGCTGATGGGTCATTGCAAGAGTATTTTGAAAAGGCGGGTATCGTAGGTATTTCGGGCATTGACACTCGTCAAATTGTGAGACATATCCGCGAAAAAGGTGTAATGAACTGTATCATTTCATCTGAAATTTTAGAGATTGAAGCGCTTAAAGCTGAACTAGCTAAAGTTCCTCCAATGGAAGGATTAGAGTTATCTTCTCAAGTATGTACGCAAGAGCCTTATTTCTTGGGCGAAGAAAACGCTGAGAAAAAAGTAGCAGTTCTTGACCTTGGCGTAAAGAAAAGTATTTTGTCTAACTTGACAGATAGAGGTTGTTATTTGAAAGTATTCCCTGCAAAAACTAGCTTTGCTGAAATGGAAGCATGGGCTCCAGATGGGTACTTTATCTCAAATGGTCCTGGTGATCCAGCGGTAATGCCTTATGCTGTAGCAACAGTAAAAGAGATTGTAGAGAACGAAAAACCAACTTTTGGTATCTGTTTAGGACACCAAATTTTAGCGCAAGCATCTGGTTTGTCTACTTATAAAATGAAAAATGGACACCGTGGCTTAAACCACCCTGTAAAGAACTTGATTACAGGTTTGTCTGAAATTACTTCTCAAAACCACGGTTTTGCAGTTAAAATGGAAGAATTAGAAGCTAATCCATCAGTTGAATTGACTCATATCAACCTTAATGATAAAACAGTTGAAGGTTTGCGTCGTGTTGATAAACCAGCATTTTCGGTACAACACCACCCTGAAGCTTCTCCTGGCCCACACGATTCAAGATACTTATTTGATTCTTTTGTGGAAATGTTATAAAATTGCAAGCGGTTCGAATTTCGAACCGCTTTTTTTATAAAGTAGCTGGAGTGATATTCAACATTCTGGCTATATCCTAGTTTATTCTTATCAAAGGCTAGTTTTGTCAATCATTGAGTGAATGACAAAATAATAGATACAAGTACATTCTATTTGCAAATTATGATAGAGTTAATACTTACCAAAGATGGTTCACATACATTATATGACTCAGAGTTAGGAGTGTGGCATCACTCTGTAAATGGAGCATTGCAGGAGTCAACAAGAATTTACATTGAATTAGGTTTGTGGGAAAAAGCTCAAGCAGGTAAAGAGATAAGAGTTTTCGAAATGGGCTTTGGAACAGGGTTAAATGTATTACTAACATTCATTGAGGCACAAAAACATGATTATCATGTTGATTATACCACTTTAGAGGCATTTCCCTTATCAATCGAAAAGTATAGCGCTCTGAACTATGACTCATTATTGGGTTCGGATGTGTTACAACGATTACACCAGCTTTCGTGGAATCAGCAGCACGAGGTAATGAAAAACTTTTCTTTGACGAAAATTCAAGATGATTTACTAAAATATCAGTTTACTCAAAAAGTAGATTTAGTGTATTTCGACGCTTATTCACCCAATACACAGCCTGAGTTGTGGACAGAAGAGGTTTTTCGAAAAATTTATGAAGCTATGAATGAAGGGGGAGTTTTGACGACTTATTGCTCAAAAACGGTCGTTAGAAAAGCATTGATAGCTGCTGGATTTATTGTAGAGAAACATCAAGGACCACGTGGCAAGAGAGAGGTCTTAAAAGCTATTAAAATATAAGAGCGAGCTACCTAGGTAGCTCGCTCTTATGGTTATACTAATTGACAAGGAAAGCCAAATAAGCAGTTTTCTTTAATCATTTTTGCAACACTTTTAGGAACATAATCTTCCCAACCACTTTCACCTGACTGAATCATTTTTAGAATGCTATCGGTGTGAATACTCAAAAGGTTTTTGTCGTAATTCAATACATCTTCAAATTTGTCATTGTCGAGCATATACTGAAACAATCCTCTAAGATGAGCAGGGGGACTAAATTCTCTAGAGGTAACCACATTTCCATCTGTGTCTGCCGTTGGATATAAATACAACTTTATTTTAGGACCAAAGAGCGTAGCGAAAGCCGCTAAAATACCTCCTGTTAGGTTTTGATAGTGTTTTTCTTCGAAAATATAGGCAAGGTTAGGCATACCCATAATCAATGCCATACGTTTCTGGGTGAATCTGTTTAGATATGAAATGAGCTTATAGTACTCATGAAAATTCGAAATCAATACGGTTTGTCCAAGCGAACACAAAATATCTACACGGTCGAGGAAGTCTTTTTCATTAATTTCTTCATCACCACTTTGTAAGCTTCGTAAGGTAAGTTCTGATAACACAACTACCTTATCATCATCAACATCAGGCTCATTTTCGAACTGCATTTGACCTTTTTTCAACATATCCACAAATACATTGGTTACAGGACGGAAACGTCCACGAACTGCCAAAATATGTTTTTTGTAGAATGCTTCTGAAGGGTTCATTACGTTGCCATCAGGCCCAAATAATGCAGCATTTGTAAAACCTTTCTTTACCAGATATAAAGACATCAAACGGTTATCAACATCAGCAAAGTCAGGACCCGCAAAACGAATCATATCAATCTCGATACGGTCGGTATGGAGGTCGTCCATCAACGACTGTAAAAGGATTTCAGGTTGCTCATGGTAAAAGAAACAACCATACACCAAATTGACTCCAATAACGCCTAATGCTTGTTGCTGAAGAATGTTGTCATTATCCTTCATTCGAACGTGGATAATTACATCGTTGGGTTCAGAATCAGGACGAAGCTGAAAGCGTAGACCAATCCAGCCATGAGGGTCATTCGTTTTTTGATAGTTCAAGGCTGCCACTGTATCAGCAAAAGCAAAGAACATTTTTTCTGAAGCACTTTCTGTAAGACGAACATTGAGGAGTTTGTACTCACGATTGAGCATCTTCACCAAGCGCGGTTCACACACATATCTACCCGAAGCTTCTTCGCCATAAATTGCATCCGAAAATGCCATATCGTATGCCGAAATAGTTTTGGCAATCGTACCAGAGGCACCACCAGCTTTAAAAAAGTTGGCTGCCACATCTTGACCAGCTCCAATCTCAGCAAAAGAACCGTAAATGCGACGGTCTAAGTTGATACGTAGAGCCTTTTGTTTTGTGCCTAAATTTTTATCGTAAGTAATCATTAACAGTTGATAGTTTGCGGTGACTGGTTGTATAAAGATAACCTAAATTCTCTACTAATTTATATAAATAACCCTAGTTTTAAACTATTTTCTTGAAAAGATACAATTTTAATTCAAAAAATCTTCAGAAAATCAAAACAGAATTAAAATCCAATTAGAAATCAAAAAACTGGGTTAACATAGTGTAGGAATTGTCATATTTAAACAACATAACTCCTTCTTAATTAGTTTGTTGATGGTACAACGTGAGTCCTGCAATGGGTGTTTCGGCAATAATACCGACGGTACAATCCTTACTAGCAGCTACTTGGCGTAGAATATCCGAGTAGTAAAAGGCTACAGAGCCTGTAAAATGAATTTTATATTGACTAACTTCTGGATATTTAAGTAGGTATTTCTCAAAGAAATCGGTAAATGCGTCGAACAATAAGCGATATACAAATGGGTGCTGGCGATTGTCGAACAAAAACTTTGAAAACGAGGCAAAATAACGATTTGGAAAAGGCTTATGATAGGCATTATCCAGAATCTCCAAACGGTCTTTGGCGCCATATCTTTTCTCAAACTTGTCACGTAGGTCCATAGGCAGATCCTTGTGCAGATATGCGAGTACCAATTGTTTGCCCAGATGCCCACCGCTACCTTCATCGCCAAGCCAGAAGCCTAATGGAGGAACTTGATGTGCAATTTGCTCTCCATCATAAAAACATGAATTAGACCCCGTACCCAGAATACACACAATACCACTGTGATGCCCAGCTAAGGCTCTTGCTGCTCCCAACATATCGTTGTGAACATGAATGCTGTCACAATCAGGAAAAACAGTTTTGAAGGCGTCAATTAAGACCTGAGACTTTTCAAGATTGGTAATACCAGTGCCGTAATAATAAATTTGTGTTATGGATTCTTGAACTTTAGGTAAAAGTTGAAGTTTTAGTTCCTCAGCAATAGAGGTGCTATCTTGATAATATGGATTGAATCCAATAGTTTTGACTTGCTGAATGCTGGCATCGGATGCCACAAGACGCCAATCTGTTTTGCTAGACCCACTGTCTGCGATTAGAATCATAGTTTTTAGTTTATTTTGAAGTGAAAATCAACTTCCATACAACCTTTTCTAGTAAAAAATAGTCATAATAAATGCAGACTAAGTAAGTTGACCAACTACAGTAAACTTCTCGAAGACGGCGTCAT
This sequence comes from Cellulophaga sp. BC115SP, assembly GCF_009905545.1. Lineage (GTDB taxonomy): Bacteria > Bacteroidota > Bacteroidia > Cytophagales > Spirosomataceae > Flectobacillus > Flectobacillus rivi. The sequence goes on from NZ_JAAALB010000003.1 coordinate 195,533, forward strand.
TGTGTGGAGCATCAGCCAGTTCAGAGGTTAGGTCTTGGCCAGCCCAATGCTCGTAGTGCTTACCATTTTTCCAAAGACGAGATTTGCCAACATCATAAATGACTCCTTTGTAGGCAATCCAAATTTCTTCACGGTCTTGGCCGTTGCGTAAAGCGAGTTGTGATTTGGTAAAGGTTGGTAGCATAATACGGTAAATGTCGAAGAATTTTGGGTGCAAAAATTCATTATCTCTTTGTTGAATTCAACTAATTTTATCTATTTTTATCAAAAAAATTAAAAATTTTAATTGTTATGAAAAAAATATTGACCCTATTGCCTTTAATTGTATTAATCTCTGGAGTACTTTTGGGTTGCAAAGGTACAGAGGCTGAACCTACTGTAGAAGCAAAATTAACACGTATTTGGACTGCAAAAGTTGTAAAAGAAGGTTCGGATATTGTTTATGATAAAACGGCTTCAAGTAATAAAATCCCTGGTTATGCCAATTATAAACTAGACCTTACCAGCAAAACAGCTGCTAAATTAACGGAAAAAGACGGAGTGACATTTACAGGAACATGGTCTATTTCAACAGATAACACAACTTTGACTATTTCTGGCTTGACAAGCTCGTCGGGCGTTCCTACTGGTACAAATGGTACATTGACTTACAAAATCGTAGGTACACCAACTACCGCCGCTGTAACACTCGAAACTGCAACAGCCTATATTAAGGCAAGTAATACAATTGCAAATTATCAATTGACCAATCCTTAAATCAAACTCAATACATATCATTGAGCCGTTCGACTAGTTTGAACGGCTTTTTTTTTGATATAGTACAAAATTGCTCGGCACTAAAAGACTGATTAACTTTGCAGTATGGAAACAAGAACTGAATTGAGTACAATTGGCGAATTCGGATTAATTAAAAGAATCGCCGAAAAATTTCCGATAGTGCAATCTGGCTCTATCAAAGGTATTGGAGACGACGCCGCTGTAGTAGACACAGAGGGCAAAAAATTATTGATTTCAACGGACTTGTTGATGGAGGGTGTTCATTTTGACTTGGCTTACACTCCTTTGCGACATTTGGGTTATAAGGCAGTAGCCGTAAATGTTTCGGATATTGCTGCCATGAATGGGATTCCTAATCAGATAACCGTAAGCTTGGGTTTGAGCAATCGTTTTTCAGTAGAAGCCATTGAAGAATTATATGAAGGAATCAAAATTGCTTGCGAAGAATACAATATCGATTTGATTGGCGGAGATACTTCTTCTTCAAGAGGCGGCTTGGCTATCTCTATTACTGTTCTTGGCACTGCTGATGAGCATCAAATCGTGTACCGTAATACTGCCCAAAAAGGGGATATTGTTTGTGTAACAGGTGACCTTGGCGCTGCTTTCATGGGTTTACAGGTATTGGAAAGAGAAAAGCAGGTTTTCATGGCAAATCCCGATATGCAACCAGAATTGAGCGATAAAGATTATGTTGTAGAACGCCAACTGAAGCCTACTGCTCGTATGGATGTGATTCATGAATTGAGGGCTTTAGATGTAATTCCTACTGCAATGATTGATGTGTCGGATGGTTTAGCTGCCGAGTTACTTCATATCTGTAAAAATTCTGGTATTGGAGGAGTGATTTTTGAAGATAAAATGCCAATCGATGACCAAACATACTTGACTGGCACAGAATTGAATTTCAGCCCAATGACAGCCGCCTTGAATGGGGGAGAAGACTACGAATTATTATTTACAGTAAGTCAAGAAGACTATCAGAAAATCGAGCAGGTAAGTGAAATCACGCCAATAGGTTATATCACCAACGAGGTAGAAGGTGCGCATATCATGATGAAATCAGGTAATTTGGTGAAATTGACTTCTCCTGGTTACGAACATTTCTAATAATTTCAACGGACCCTTTGAATAACCAATCATTCCTAGCCATGTTATTGCAGATAAATGTTACTGAATTAGGTTCTTTCCTCAAATACGGAGTAACAGGTTTAAGTGCTATTGCATTTATTCTTTCCTACTTCTTGTTATTTAGGGAAAGTAGTCGCCCAAAACCCAGACCTGAAATTATCAAGACAATTCGCTTGTTTATGTGGGTTACAGTTATACTTGGTGTGGTATCAGGAGTATCCTCTATCTTGAAACCCGATGCCGATGAGGATACAACCGTGGTGTCTAAGCCTAAAAAGACAAGTCCGAAGAAAACCGTTTCACATAATTCATTGACATCATCGAACGATGAATATACGGTAGAAATTTTTTATGAAAATCCTAAAAAGGCTTTAGCAGAAGATTTGGCGGATGTATTGAAAGATAAAACCTCCTACGAAGTGAAAGTGTCGGCATTGTCAACTACTAAAAAAAGCTCTCTCAAAATAACTAGTTGTCAGATTCGACATGAGTTACAGGAATCAAAAATTGCGGGAAAACTCAAAAGTATCGCTGAGAATGTTTTACAAGACGATGGTGTAGAATTTAAGCTGAAACAAATAACATCAAGTTCTCCTAATTATGTGAGTATGTTTGTTTGTAAGTAAAAATAAACATGAGTCATCCCGAATTTTAAGATTAGGGTTATTCTCCAAATTTTCATCAAAAAAGCGGTCGAAAAATATTTTTCAACCGCTTTTTTGATGCTACTATACTAGATTTTATTCAGCTCAAGACGCAATCATTGCGTCTCTACTACTAGAATACAAATTTTAACATAATCACTCATCCGCTCAATCACTCAATTAGAGATGACTCATGTTTATGGCAAATTATCTACTTTTTACAAATATTGCGTAAACAGTTTTTTCAAAGCAGATTCTTCTTGATACCCAATCGCACGCATTTTTTGTGTACCATCTTTGAAGATTAAAAACGTTGGAATTTCGTCAATATGATATTTTGTTAAAATAGCACGATTGGCATCAGCATCGACTTTTACGATTAATACCTTTCCTTTATATTCCTCGGAAAGCTTTTCTACGGCGGGCATCATTTTGATACAAGGTCCACACCATGGCGCAAAAAAATCTAAAATTACTACCGAATGCTGCGCCAATATTGCTTCTAGTTCTGCATCAGTGATAGCTTTTGCATCCTTGGTAGCACTGATACCTTCCACTGGTTTCATTTTGGTAGTCCATTTCAAATATCCACCTTGTAAGTCATATACTTGCGAAAAACCGCTTTTACGAAGCGCTTCTGTAGCAGCGGCACTTCGTCCTCCTGATAAACAATAGACAAAGACAGGTTTAGTTTTGTCGAGAGTTTTGATTTTTTCCTGAAAATCAGCTCCACGATAATCAATGTTGGTTGCTTTGGGTAAATGCCCCCCTCCATATTCGCCTGAAGTACGTACATCAATTAATTGAGCTCCAGTAGATTCAGAATATTTTTTTTCAAAATCCTCTACAGACAAAACTTGTGCATGGGAAAAACTATAAAATCCCAAATAAACGATTGAAAATAATATAATTTTAGAAATAATATTTTTCATTTTTTTGTGCATTGACATTAATAGATTATGAAACAATTGGAAAAGTACAAGGAATCTTGAAAAAACACTTATTTTTGTGAGAAAATTATTCCTTTTTACTGGGTTGATAGAGGAAAATTTGACGAACTTACAGTCAAATTCATTTAGAGATACATCTCAAGAATCATTTCCCCTAAATTCACAAGTTTTTAACCAAAAACAAAAATTACAAAAGATGAGTGCTATTCAGTATGTTCATGCTAGACAAATCTTGGATTCACGTGGTAATCCAACAGTAGAAGTAGATATTCGCACAGAAGCTGGTGCTTTTGGTCGTGCAGCTGTTCCATCAGGTGCATCTACAGGTATTCACGAAGCTGTTGAGTTACGCGATGAAGATAAATCAGTTTATGTTGGAAAAGGTGTATTGAAAGCCGTAGAAAACGTAAATGAGGCTATTGCTGCGGAAATTCTAGGCATCGAAGTAACAGAGCAAAACCTTATTGACAAATTGATGATTGAACTCGACGGAACTGCTAACAAAGGCAAGTTGGGTGCAAACGCAATCTTGGGTGTATCTTTGGCAGTAGCTAAAGCAGCAGCACAAGAGTCTGGTTTATCTCTTTATCGTTATGTAGGTGGTACAAACGCAAATACTTTGCCAGTACCAATGATGAACATCTTGAACGGTGGTTCACACGCTGATAACTCAATCGACTTCCAAGAGTTTATGGTAATGCCTGCAAAAGCTGAGTCTTTCTCTCACGCTTTGCGTATGGGTACTGAAGTTTTCCACGCTTTGAAAGGTGTATTGAAATCTAAAGGTTATTCTACAAACGTAGGTGACGAAGGTGGTTTTGCTCCAAACATCAAATCAAACGAGGAGGCTATCGAAATCGTATTGCAATCAATCGAAAAAGCTGGCTACAAACCAGGTGAAGAAATCTTCATCGCAATGGATGCTGCTTCTTCTGAATTCTATAACGAAGAAACTGGTCTTTATACATTCAAAAAATCTGATGGCAAGCAATTGAACTCTATGGAGATGGCTGCTTACTGGAAAACTTGGGTTGACAAATATCCAATCATCTCTATCGAAGACGGTATGGCTGAAGATGACTGGGCTGGTTGGGCTGAGCAAACTAGATTAATTGGTAGCAAATGCCAGTTAGTTGGTGATGACTTATTTGTAACTAACGTAAAACGTTTGCAAATGGGTATCGAAAAAGGTGTAGCTAACGCTGTATTGGTGAAAGTAAACCAAATCGGTTCTTTGACTGAAACTATCGATACAATCAACTTGGCTAAACGTAACTCATACAAAAACATCATGTCTCACCGTTCTGGTGAAACTGAAGATGCTACAATTGCTGACTTGGCAGTAGCATTGAACACAGGTCAAATCAAAACTGGTTCGGCTTCTCGTTCTGACCGTATGGCTAAATACAACCAATTGCTTCGTATCGAGGAAGAATTAGGCGCTAACGCTTACTTCCCAGGTTTGAAATTCTAATTGGAAAAACCATATTTACAAAAAGACTAGCAAAGCAATTTGCTGGTCTTTTTTTTTACCTCAACAAAGTTAGCTCTATCGTCGACTTCTTAAGTTTTTAGGTCGTAGCCTGATAGTAGCCTGCCAACAAGCGTAATTTCTCTGATTCGGTTTACTGATAGCCAAATAAATATGATAATTTTACATGATTGAATAATCTATATAATCCTATGATACGTTTGTTGTTCACAAAATACCGATTTTACACATTAAGCTTTCTCGCTTTGACAGGGTGGATGCTAGTTTTTGACGATAATGATATTTGGACACAGTTCAAAAGACGAGGAGAATTGGGTCGTTTGGAAGATGAAAAAATTTATTATCAAGAAAAACTCAAGGATGTTCAGCGTGAGCGTGAAGAGGTGTTGGGTAATCCAAAGTTGATAGAGAAATACGCTAGAGAAAAATATTTAATGAAAAAACCTAAAGAAGAAATATACATCTTAGTAGATGATGAAAATCAGCCTGTTGAGAAGTAATATATCTCTGAAACAAAACTGAGTAGAATCACAACCCCTCAATATTATTACCCTTTTTTGAACTATATGATTAAAGTCCTGTTTGTTTGTACTGGAAATATTTGTCGTTCGCCGATTGCGGAGGAAACATTCAGACGTGCTGTAAAAAACAGAAATTTACAAAGAGTAATCCAATGCGATTCAGCGGCTACGCATAGCTATCACATTGGCGAATTGCCTGATCATCGCACTCGTAAAAATGCTAGTAGTCATGACATCGAATTACTTCATCGTTGTCGTAAACTGACTGGAGAAGATTTCTCCGTATTTGATTATATCGTTGGTATGGATGACTACAACATGGACAACATCCAGTCTATCTCATACCGAGCTACAGGGATGCATCAACCCGACGATATTTGCTTTATGTACCGTCGTTTCGATCCAGAGGTTGCTATTCCGAACAGAGATTTCCCAATAGATTCCTCTGAATATAAAATTCCAGAAGTTCCAGATCCCTATTATGGGCAAAATGAAGATTTTGAAAATGTCTATCAAATTGTGAGTCGTTGTGCGGAGGAGTTTTTAGATTTTTTGGTTAGAACACATGGATTGCAATAAGTTATTGGAATATAGAAAAATTGAGACGTTTCATGTAATGTCTAAAAACCGAAATTTATGGTGAAGCAACTCTGTCTTTTATTCGTAGGTTTATGCCTTGCCACTCATACTCATGCACAAGCATGGAAGGATTCGGTGGAAGTTTTTCGTGAAAAATATAAAAAAGCGTTTCTAGAAGAAGCCAATAGTCCTCTCAAAGCAGATGATTTACAGTATCTCCAGTTTTACCAGCCCGACTCACTTTACCAAGTCGAAGGGCGTTTTTCCAAAATAAGTGATGGGACTATATTCAAGTTTCCTACTTCTAATGGAAAAATTAAGGAATACATCAAATATGGAGAAGTAAGTTTTGCTATTAACGGTAAAGCTTTAAAGCTGAATATCTACCGTAGTTTGGCCCTAATGCAAATACCAAAGTATCGAGATTACTTGTTTGTGCCTTTAAAAGATCAAACTTCTGGTAAGGAAACCTATGGTGCTGGGCGGTACTTAGATGTAAGCATAAAGGATATTAAGGATGGAAAAATAGCGTTGGATTTCAATAAACTTTACAATCCTTATTGTGCTTTTAGTGAAGGATATAGCTGCCCGATTCCTCCTAAGGAAAATCATCTACCTATTCGAATAGAAGCAGGCGAAAAATTGTTTTTAAAAGAAAAGAGCAATAATCACTAATTCCAGTGAGCAATGATAGGGTAGTTGAGTGTAAGTCGAAGACTATTTTCCCTAAAAAGGATTAACTTGCATAAAAATCCCTTTTGAAGGTCGTACTTCACAAAGTTCGACTTGAATAAATAATAATAACCAATTAACCAAAAAATTACGTGAACAAGAAGGTCGTATTAATGATTTTGGATGGCTGGGGTATCGGTACTAAGCCAGAAGTATCGGCGATTGAAGCCGCTAAAACGCCATTCATGGATTCTTTATATACAAAGTATCCACATTCTAAATTGGAAGCCTCAGGTTTGGCTGTAGGTTTGCCAGCTGGTCAGATGGGTAACTCAGAGGTAGGTCACATGAACTTGGGTGCAGGTCGTGTAGTTTACCAAAACTTAGTAAGAATTAACAAAGCAGTTGACGAAGGTACATTGGCTCAAGAGCCAGTATTGGCAGAGGCTTTTGAATATGCAAAATCAAATGGTAAGAAAGTACACTTAATCGGTTTGGTGTCAAACGGTGGTGTTCATTCTCATATCAATCACCTAAAGGCGCTTTGTACTGCGGCTAACACAGCTGGAGTAGCAGAGACCTATATTCATGCTTTCACAGACGGTCGTGATACTGACCCGAAATCGGGTATAGCTTTCTTGACTGAGTTGCAAGCGCATATTGCTACTACAGGTACAAAAATCGCATCGGTAACAGGACGTTATTATGCAATGGACCGCGACAACCGTTGGGAGCGTGTGAAGTTGGCGTATGATGCCATGGTAAAAGGTACTGGTGAAAAAGTAGCGGCTTCTGGTTTAATTGATGCTATTGCCGCTTCGTATGAGGCTGGTGTAACTGATGAGTTCATCAAGCCAATTATCATAGAAGAAAATGGTGCTCCTGTGGCAACTATTGCTGAAGGAGACGTGGTACTTTGTTTCAATTTCCGTACTGACCGTGGTCGTGAAATTACGCAAGCCCTAACGCAACGTGATTTCCCTGAGCAAGATATGCAAAAACTATCTTTGTACTACTTGACAATGACAGAATACGATAAGTCATTTGAAGGTGTAAAAGTAGTGTTTGACGATAGCAATATTCCAATGACATTGGGTGAGGTATTGCAAAATGCAGGCAAAAAGCAAATCCGTATGGCGGAGACAGAAAAGTATCCACACGTTACTTTCTTCTTCTCTGGCGGTCGCGAAGAGCCTTTCGTAGGACAAACTAATATCTTACGTGCTTCTCCAAAGGTAGCAACTTATGATTTAGCTCCTGAGATGTCTGCTCCTGAATTACGTGATGCTTTGATTCCTGAATTGGAAAAAGAAGAGGTAGACTTCGTATGTTTGAACTTTGCGAACCCTGACATGGTAGGTCATACTGGCGTTTTCTCAGCAGTAGTTAAAGCTGTCGAAACTGTAGATCAATGTGCTCAAGCGGTTGTAGAAGCTGGTTTGAAACATGGTTACTCTTTTATCATTATTGCTGACCACGGTAACGCAGACTTCATGATTAACGAAGATGGTTCGCCAAACACAGCGCACTCAACTAACTTGGTGCCATGTATTTTGGTAGATAACGAATACAGCAATCCAATCAAAGATGGTAAATTGGGCGATATTGCTCCAACCATTTTGGAGTTGATTGGCGTAGCTCAACCAAAAGAAATGACAGGAGTAAGCTTGTTGTAATTTCTTGAAAATATATTGTCAAATCCCCGTGTAGATAAGATTTACACGGGGATTTGTTGTTTATGGGAAATCTATATCCTTATAAATATCTTCTTTTTATACATCCAATTTAGAATCAGCCAATAAATCAGTAACATCAATCCTCCATGGATTAAGGTCTGGTATGAATCCCCTAAAATACTGGCGTAATTTTCACCAAGATGAATCTTCAGTGATTTTGAGATATAAACACCTAAGGCATCAGCAATACAATAGGCTGCTATAGAGTTCATTCCAATAACCTTTAAGAAATAGGCATCTGTAGATTGCTTCATATCGATGACCCAATAAAAAAATGCCAATAGCAAAAAACACCAACCACCACTAAAAACTACCCAAGTAGGTGTCCAGATTCTTTTGACATTTGGACATACTCCCAAAGCATCTAATACTAATCCCAAGATTATACCCGATATTCCCAAGATTAAAAAACGCTTCAACTTTTCTTGAGATGAGCTACTCGACAGAAAGATATTACCAGCCAATAAACCCAATATCATCGTTCCTAATGTAGGAATAAAGCTTAAGGTCGCATAACCACCTCCATTAAATAAGAATGGTTTTTCTCTTGGAAAAAGATTGAGAAACCAACGGTCAAAAGCCCATGCCAAATTGGTATTCTTATTCCAATGGGCAGCAAAACCTGATAGGTTATATTCCCAATCTTTCGTAACACCCGCATCGGTATAATTGAAGTTGGCGTCAGGTAAGGGATAGAGCGCAAACGCTAACCAATATCCTATCAGAATAGTAATGAGGGCTATTATTTGTACTTTTTGTGAACGAAAAGCAAGTATAAATAAAAAGGTGTATCCCAAGCCAATTTGACTAAGAGTATCTTCAAAGGTGAAATACGTTTGTGTTTTGTATTGGGAACGTAAAAAGATACCAAGAGCAATTAAGATGAGTGAGCGTTTGATAGTATGCCAAAGCGCTTGACTAAAAGAGCCTCCTTTACTGAGTCGGTTTGCTACAGAATATGGCAATACCACACCAACAAGAAAGGAAAATGAAGGCTGGATCAAATCATGTAAAGCACAACCAACCCATTCGACATGGTCTTGGTGATGTCCCAGAAAAGCCCAGAAAGAGCTACTAGGAAGTGCTTTTGAAACGTCGCCGAAATGTAGTACTTCGGCCATCATGAGTAGCATGACAAATCCACGGTAGATGTCCGCGGAGGCAAGTCGATTTTGAGATGTCATTTGTTTAGGGATTATCTCTCAATATACCTAAATGCCAAGATATTTCTGATAGGTAATATGCTGAATCGTTAGTGCAAATACGAAGAAATTTTATTGGTGCCAAATCTTTTATGGTTGTAATAATTCAGACAAAGAATTATTACCTGAGAAGAAGGAACGACATAAAAGGCTTTTGTGTTAATTTTGTATCATGAAAAACATTCTAGCTAGTTTATTTTTAATGCTTTCTGTAATAGCTTGTAATCAGCAAGTAGAGCAAAGCAGTCTTAAATATTTTGACTTAAAAGGTACTTTCGAATCGCAAATCAAAGAGCTTTCACAACGCAAACCTGCTGTTCAAAAATCAGTAAAGGTAGGCGCTACTGCCGATACACAAACAAAGGTGATTCAGGATTGGGAGAAAGAATTAGACTTTTTTATTCAAGCAGATTTAAACAAGCCTGCTTTTGTGAATAGTTATCAAGTTACCCAAAATGACTCCTTGGTGACCTATACGCTCAAGCCTACTGAAACACAATTGGTAAAGGAAATAAAGTTGATTCTGATAAATGGAGAGCTTCGACAAGTATATGCTTTGTTGTCGGATGAAAATTATTTGTACAAAACCCGAAAGGAAATTAAAGCAGATTTTGAGCAAAATCAATTGAAACATTATGAAATAGATGGATTTCAACAATTAGTTTTTGGTGAGAAGAAAGCTTACCAAATCAAAGCAACTATTCAGTAAAATCCAATCTTCAATTTTTCTAGTATGTTACAAAAGTTTTGGCTTAAGCTAGCTTTGATTATCACCGTTCCATTACTGGCACTAAGTCTAATGGCTTATATGGTCGATTCGGGATTACGAAAATCAGACCATACTGTATTAGCCGATTGGAATGCGCTTTTCAATGCCAAAATCAATGCTGATTTGTTGGTATTGGGTTCTTCACGAGCAGCTTTTCATATTTCTCCTTATATTCTGGATACTACTTTACATCTCAATTCTTATAATTTGGGTATGTCTGCATGGCGATTCGATATGCAATGGACACGTTTTAAATTATATTTAGAACATAATAAAGCCCCCAAATACATTGTGCATAATGTGGATTTGTATGGTTTTGCTAAACGTAAAAATCTAGTAGATTATCAACAGTTTTTACCCTATCTCAACGAGCCACTTTTACTCAATAACCTAACAGGTATAAAAGGAGAGTTTAATGGTTTTCAGAAATACATGCCTATGTATAAGTATGCCAACGATTGGGACTTAGCTTGGGAAGGTTTTAAGTGTTATACAGGCTCTAAAAATGTAGCACATACCAACAAATACAAAGGCTTCCAAGGAAATGATATTCCTTGGGATAATCAGTTTGAGAAGTTTAAGAAAAAATATCCTAAGGGCATCAATTATATCATCGAAAAGGATGTAAAAGCAAGTTTTGAAGAATACCTACAGTTTTGTCAGAAGAAGAGGATAAAAGTTATTCTGGTATATGCCCCAGAATACTATGAGGTACAGCCTTTTTACAAAAACAAAAAAGCATTCAATGCACTTTGTCAAAATGCTGTCAATAAATACGGTTGTGTTTTCTTAGATTACACCAACGATTCATTATGTTTCGAGAAAAAATGGTTTTATAATTCTCAACATCTCAATAAAAAAGGAGCTGAGGTTTTTTCTGCAAAGCTAGCAGAAGATTTGAGGGAGATAGGAGTGGGAAGATAAAGCGCAATCTGAATAAGCATAAATTATCTCAGATTTAGTGAGTTGCGATTGAGGGCATGAGTGATTTTTATAAAATATGTATTCTAGTAGTAGAGGTAACACTTTACCTCTGAAACGGAGTCAGAGATAACATAGTGCTATTAAAAAAGCGGTTGAAAAACAATTTTCAACCGCTTTTTTAATGAAGTTTACAGAATCATCTTGGTTTCAAAATTCGGGATGACTCATATTTTTTGGGATATTACTATTTTCTCTGCAAACAAGCCATATAAAAACCATCGTATCCATCCTCAGCAGGAGAAGTACGACGTTCTTCTAATAATTCCCATTGTTCGCCTTGTTCTGCTAAGAAACGACGTACATGGTCTTCACTTTCAGAAGGTAATAAACTACATGTAGCAAAAACCATTTTTCCACCCTTTTTCAACATAGACGAATATTGCGTCAAGATAGTATATTGAATCGTGCGGAGGTTTTCGATAAATTCTGGAGTGAGTTTCCATTTAGCATCTGGGTTACGACGAATCACACCTAAGCCCGAACATGGAACATCTAGCAACAAACGGTCTGCACTTTCTTGTAAACGCTTGATTGTTTTAGGCTCAATCAAACGTGTTTCAAGATTCATGGCTCCAGCACGACGGGCACGTTTTTGTAGTTCTTGAAGTTTACGCTCTTCTACATCCATCGCAATAATACGCCCTTTGTTTTCCATTAAAGCTGCGATATGCAAGGTTTTACCACCTGCTCCAGCGCATGCGTCAATCACACGCATACCAGCTTTTACGTCCAACATAGGAGCTACCAATTGTGAGGCAGCATCTTGTACTTCAAAAAAACCATCCTTAAACATAGATGTTTTGAATACACTTGGGCGACCTTCAAGGATAAGTCCATCGGGTAATTCATTGTTGTAATCTGCATTAATATCCTCATCACCTAACAAATCTGCTACATGTTCACGATTTGACTTAAGAGAATTAACACGTAAAATAACAGGCGCTTGCTGATTTAGTGCGTGAATCTCTTTATTCCATTTCTCAGTGCCTAGTTCTGCTTCACCAAGGGCATCTAACCAATCTGGAACAGATTCGATTATTTTACGAATATTTTTTGCTTCTTCGTAGCGACTAAAAATACGGTTAGTATTTACTTTCGAAAACTCAACCCAATCAGGTAATCTGAAGAGTGCCTCATCAGAATTAGCATGTTTGGCTTTGAGCAATTGCCAAGCCCCAAATGCTTGCCAGAAGTGATATTTATTTAGTGATTCTGGTGCTTCAATCACAAAATGGAGCATACGCCACCAGCGAACGATTTCGTAAGTGTTTTCGGCAATGAACCCACGGTCACGGCTTCCCCATTTACGGTTTGATTTTAGTACATATTCTATAGCACGGTCTGCTTGACGTTTATTCAAAAAGATTTCTTGTAAAGTCCCAACAACGGCATCTGCCAAAGGGCGATGTATTCTCATGTGATTGTATTTTTGTATGAAACCACAAAGTTCCGAATTTTTTAGGAGTTTGGAAAGGATAAAGAATCATAGAGTGTATATTTCATTCATTATCAATTCTCAAGAAAACCTTACGTTTTGATTCTATAATCACAAATCTTCCTGCTACCTTTGTAGCCCGATTCGCTAAATGCTTATCCCTTACCACGTAATCCTGTTAACCGATTACACAATCTCGTAAAAAATTTATGTTTTTAGATAAAATCAAATCAAAAGAGTCTGGTATCTTATTGTATGGAATTACGCCTCCCAAAGCGCAGGTTGGTCCAGAAAAAGTAGTAGAAATTGCTGAAAAAACGTTAGCTCGATTACATAATCTTGATATTGATGCCTTGGTGGTATACGATGTACAAGATGAGTCGGCTCGTACAAGCGAAGAGCGCCCATTTCCATTTATTAGTGCTCATGACCCTTTTGAGTTTGCCAAAAATCATTTATCCTCTCTACAAGTACCCAAAATCATTTATCGTCCAGCAGGAAAATTTACCAAAGAAGAATTAAATGTTTGGTTGAGTGATGTCGTAGCTCATGGTTTTTCACCTGTGTTTGTAGGAGTGCCTTCTCCAGATTTTGTACCTGTTACCAGTTTACCAGAAGCTTATAGTGTTTGGAGACAATATCAAGACCAATCGGTCATTGGTGCCGTAACGATTCCTGAACGTCATGCGGTATTGAAGGATGAAGACCAACGTATTTTAGATAAAGTATCGTCGGGTGTAAGCTATTTTGTATCACAATGTGTATTTAATGTAGATTATGCCAAAGCGATGTTAGATGCTTTAGTTCAAGCGTGTCAAGTAAAAAAACAAGAGATTCCAACAATTATATTTACATTGACTGCTTGTGGCTCGGTAAAAACACTCCATTTTATGGAATGGCTCGGCATACATATTCCAGAGGAACTCAAAGAAGAATTTAAGACTTCAGAAAATATATTAAATAGATCAGTAGAAGTATGTATTACGATTGCTGAAGAACTCATTAAATACGGTGTTCAGCTAGGAGTACCAGTAGGTTTTAATATTGAAAGTGTAGCAATTCGTAAAGAAGAAATCGAAGCATCAATTGCTATGGTAAACCAAATAGGAGAGATGCTAAAAGCGGAAGGTTTACGTAAATAATAGTTGATGCCAACAGTAGAGACGTAATATTTTACGTCTCAAGCCAAGTCAGATCAAAAAAAGCGGTCGAAAAACAATTTCCGACCGCTTTTTTGATGAAATAGTAAGAAAATTTTAATACCAAAATCTATGATGCTATATCTTTAGACGCATTGCTTTGCATCTCTATAGATAACATAGTCACTAATTCACTCAACCACTCAATTAAATTCGGGTTTTACGCACCAAAAAGGTCACTCGACAAATATCTGTCGCCACGGTCGCAGATAATACATACAATTACGCCTGATTCAAGTTCTTGTGCCAAGCGTACTGCTGCTGAAGCTGCGCCACCGCTACTCATTCCTCCAAAAACACCTTCCACTTTTGCTAAAGTATTGGCCATCGCACGAGCTTCATCTTCTGAAATATCCATCACACGGTCTACACGACTTGGGTCATAAATTTTAGGGAGATACTCTTCAGGCCAACGACGTATGCCTGGGATTTTTGAGCCTTCTGTAGGTTGACAGCCCACAATTTGGATAGCAGGATTTACTTCCTTCAAAAATTTAGAAGTACCCATAATCGTACCAGTCGTCCCCATTGAGCTTACAAAGTGCGTTACAGTTTGGTTGGTATCACGCCAGATTTCAGGACCAGTACTGTGATAATGCGCCATGTAATTGTCTGGGTTGGCAAATTGATTCAACATCAAAAAGCCTCCTTTAGCTACCTGTGCTTCTGCATAGTCGCGAGAACCTTCGATACCCTCTGATGCTGATGTAAGTGTGACTTTCGCCCCAAATGCTTCCATCGTCAATACTCGCTCACGAGTAGAGTTTTCGGGCATTACCAACTCTATATCAATGTCAAAAAGACGAGCAATCATTGCTAGTGCAATACCAGTGTTACCAGAAGTAGCTTCGATGAGTTTAATACCCGGTGTGATTTCCCCTCTTTCCAAAGCACCTTTAATCATACCATAAGCCGCACGGTCTTTAACAGATCCTCCGGGATTGTTTCCTTCTAATTTTCCTAAGATTTTTACATTAGGATTAGGATTAATACGGTTCAGTTCAACCAGCGGGGTGTTTCCCACCAAATCCAAAAGTGTTGCCATAATTTGTATTTTATATGAGCCAATTGCTAGGTGATTCTAATATGCTAGGATAAGCAAAACTATTAGAGTAGCAATTTGAATAGTTTCTAAGTACTTGACAGAAAGGTTATTTTAAAAGACAAGAAGAGTTTCTGTATGTCTACAGCTCGTAGCCTAATGCTTAATTCAATATCTTTACTTGTTCTTGATGGTAAATTTTTGTTTGTGGAGGTACGCTTCTGGTGAGCCATACATTACCCCCAATAATCGAATGAGCACCTACGACTGTTTCACCACCTAAGATAGTCGCTCCCGAATAAATCACAACATGGTCTTCGATTGTCGGATGGCGTTTGAGCGATGCCATTTCTTTACTGACAGACAGTGCTCCTAAAGTGACGCCTTGATACAATTTGACGTGTTTTCCGATAGTTGTTGTTTCGCCAACCACCACACCAGTGCCATGATCTATCATAAAATATTCGTCGATATCAGCGCCAGGGTGAATGTCAATCCCTGTTTTAGAATGCGCATACTCTGTTAAAATACGAGGAAGCATAGGTACATTCATTTCGTAAAGTGCATGCGCCAAACGATAAAAAGCAATTGCATAAAAGCCTGGATAAGCTCTAATTACTTCGTATTCACTTTGAGCGGCTGGATCACCTAGCAAAGTAGCCTGAATATCTGTTAGCAGAACCCGATAAATTTCTGGAAGATTTTGAATGTAGTTAGACGCCAAAATACGAGCATCTTCATCAAGATGCTTTTGCATAGAGCGCAATAAACGTGTAAGTCGTAGCTCAATTTGGTCAAAAGCTTCTTGAAGTTCATCCAAACAACCATAATGTCTTTGGGTTTGCTCTGGGAAAAGCGTGAGCATTATATCGGTAAACAACTCTTTGACCGCCGACGTAGAAGGGAAGGTATTGGATTTAGTATGTTTTTGGCTTAATGCCTCTAAAAAGTCTTTTGGTAACATGTAAGCTGAACGTTTGGTAAACGTCTATTAATCATTGAGAAATTATGAGACAAAATTAGGTAATTGCACCTAGACTAACGAATATCCTACTAATAAACTTGGTTATTGCTTTACAGCCTTAGGACATTCTAAGAATAAATCCATTAGATGGAATAGTAAAATGTGTCAGGTCATTCAAATATCAATGTTATTTTAACGATAATAATGCCAAATAGATTCGTATTTTTGTGAAATAATCTCAAGAAGATAAGTTCCTAAATCTTCGATTGACAAATAAACGCTTGTTATAAAAAGCTTCCTGATAATTGGCTAGTATAGAATGAGTTTGTTGTTGAAATACAGCTAGTTACTGGGGTGAAAATCATTTTTAGAAACGCTCCAATAGCTATATGTTCAAATTAGCTACTTTATTGTTGTTGCCAAATTATATTTTGTGTTTTTGTCAAAAAGCAAGGAAAAATTATTAATTTTGACTACTATCTGATTGAAAAATTAGGTATGGTACGTTTTTAACAAGAAAAAATTTCACTATGTCAAGTTTAGCTACTCAAAAAGGTGTATTGCATGGAGATGCAGTGCAAGAACTCTTCGAAGTTGCCAAAAAACATCAATTTGCATTACCAGCTGTTAACGTAACAGGTACAGACACTGTTAATGGTGTATTAGAAGCTGCAAAAGCTGTTAATTCTCCTGTAATCATCCAGTTCTCAAACGGTGGTGCTCAGTTCTATGCTGGTAAATCTTTACCAAATGGCAAACAAGAAGCATCTATTGCTGGTGCAATCTCTGGAGCTCATCACGTACACCAATTGGCCGAAGCGTATGGCGTGCAAGTAATCTTACACACAGACCACTGTGCAAAAAAATTGTTGCCTTGGTTAGACGGTCTTTTGGATGCAGGTGAAAAATTCTATGCACAATATGGTAAGCCACTTTTCTCTTCACACATGATTGACCTTTCTGAAGAGCCTTTGCACGAAAACATCGAAATCTGTGCAAAATATCTTGAAAGAATGGCTAAGTTAGGTATGACTCTTGAAATTGAGTTGGGCGTAACTGGTGGCGAAGAAGATGGCGTTGACAACTCAGACGTTGATTCATCTAAATTATATACTCAACCTTCTGAAGTAGCTTATGCTTACGAAGAATTGAGCAAAATTTCTCACCGTTTCACTATTGCTGCTGCATTTGGTAACGTACATGGTGTATATAAGCCAGGTAACGTGAAATTATCTCCAGTAATCTTACACAACTCTCAAGAGTTTATCAAAGAGAAATACGGTTTGGAAGCTGAGAAGCCAATCAACTTTGTATTCCACGGTGGTTCTGGTTCTTCTCGTGAAGAAATCCGTGAAGCAATCTCTTACGGTGCTATCAAAATGAATATCGATACAGACTTGCAATGGGCATTCTGGGAAGGTATCTTGAACTTCTACAAAGAGAAAGAAGGATACTTGCAAGGACAAATTGGTAACCCAACAGGTGAAGATTCTCCAAACAAGAAATACTATGACCCACGTGTATGGTTGCGTAAAGGAGAAGAAACTTTCGTTAGCCGCTTGAAATTGGCATTCGAAGATCTTAACTCTGTAGATGTTAACAAGTACTTGTAGTCATACAATATAACATAAGTTCGAAGCCGTTCAATAGGATTTATTGAACGGCTTTTGTTTTATCAATTAATGCAATCAATTTTGTTACCTACTAAACATACCGAAATACTATAGAAATTAAGAATTATGACCATTTTAATCGTAGAGGATGAAGCTATTGTAGGAATGGACCTCGCTGCTAGACTTGAAGCCGAAGGATATGATGTACTAGAGGTAGCTGATAACGGAAAAGACGCATTAGCTTTATTTAAAGCCAATGAAGTGGATTTGGTTTTACTCGATATTCAATTAAAAGGTAGTTGGGATGGCATTGTTACGGCACAACATTTGAAACAAATTAAGTTAGTTCCCTTTATCTATTTGTCGGGCCAGACAGATGATGAAACCCTAGAGAGAGCCAAAGAAACCTCTCCCTCTGCTTATTTGACAAAACCCATTAGCAATGTCGCTTTGCGAATTTCAATAGATTTAGCTATTCATAATTTTGCTAAAGCAAAAGATGAGACTTCAAATGTGAAGGCTTTGAATATAGTCACGAAAGAGCCTAATGCGACACGTGAGTCGATTTTACAAATCGATAATTTCATCTTTATCAAACAAAGCTATCAGTTTAATAAAGTCAAACTGAGTGAAATTTTGTACCTAGAATCAGACAACAACTATGTACATATTATTACAAGTTCAAAGAAATACACCTTACGTTTGACTTTAAATGGTGTTTTAGAACGTATAAATTTCGACAAACTAGTTCGCACGCATCGCTCGTTTGCTATCAATATCGATCAAATAGAGTCTTTTAACGACCATGAAATCATCATGGGAAAACACACGATTCCTTTAGGTCGAAATTATAAAGACGACTTTATGCGTTATTTTGATTTTCTCTAAAACTATTTTTTCTTCTCGACTAGCGATGCAGTCACTTCGTTGAGCACTCGGATTTTTTCCTGAAAATCTCCTTGTATTGATTTTCGTATTTCACGAAGATTATCTAGCAAGTTTTGAATATTATCAGGGATAATGTCATCCAAAAACTCTCGAATACGCTTGGCCATGGTTGGAGATTTTCCATTAGTAGAAATAGCAATTTTTAAATCCCCTTTTTGAACAATAGAGCCAAGGTAGAAATCACACAAATGCGGGGTATCAGCCACATTACATAAGATTCTTCTTTGTTTTGTGATAGCTTTTATATCAGCGTGTAATTGTGGATTGTCGGTTGCTAGAATTACCAAATCCTTGTCGTCTAGGTCTTGTTCTTGAAATTCTCTTTCAATAATTTGAACCTGTTCAAAATTGTGGATATACTCCCTCAAGCTATCCAATATCATAGGCGCCACAACGGTGATGCGGGCTTCGGGGCTATTTTGTAACATAGCCGAAATCTTTTCAAGGCCAACATTGCCGCCGCCAACCAACAGTACGTCGAGCGTATTAAGTTTTAAGAAAATAGGAAATAAGTCGTTTTGTGCCATAATTTTGGAGTGATTGTCTCTTGGTAAGACGAAGTTCTATAAAAATGTTTGAAATCTGTCTGAAAACAAACAAAAAACCTCGTCGGGAAGCCCAACAAGGTTTACGTAATCAAGCATTTATATAAAACATTTTTGAACCAATTTAGGTCAAAATCGTATCAACCGTTGCACGAATAGCTTTTTTATCGATTTTCCCTACAGAGGTTTTTGGAATCATTGTCGTAAAATTAATGGCGTCAGGAATCGTCCAAGGAGTTATTTTACCTGCCTCAACAAATTGCTTCATGTGTGATTTGAGCTCTTCTTTACTGAGACTTTTTCCTTCTTTTAGAACAATGAGCGCATAAGGTCTTTCACCCCATTTTTCGTCTGGGATACCTACCACGGCTACTTCTTGAACAGCCTCAAGCGTACCAATCATATTTTCTAAATCTATAGAACTTACCCATTCTCCACCAGACTTAATCACATCCTTGATGCGATCACTGATTTTGAGTGAATAATTTTCATTAAGAGAAGCCACATCACCTGTATGCAACCAACCATCTCGCCAGAGCTCCTCAGATTTTTCAGCATCTTTATAATATCCTTGCGTCAGCCACGGCGTTCGTACCGTAATCTCTCCAATATCTTCACCATTGGATTCTATAATTTGCCCCTCTGAGTCTATAAGTCTTAAATCAACTAGTACAGAAGGAGTGCCAGTACGGGTACGTGCCTCTACTTGAAAATCTAAATCTGGGTTCATTTTATCTACAGCGTTCAGATAAACAGTAGACAAAATTGGACAGGTTTCTGACATTCCATATCCTGTAATAACATCTACACCCCGTTGTAGTGCTGCTTTTGCTAGCGCTTTTGGTAGAGCAGAGCCTCCAATCACAACTTTCCATTTAGATAAGTCAATTTGTTGGGTGGCTGGGTGCGACACAAACATTTGTAAGATGGTAGGTACGCAATGCGAAAAAGTAGGTTGCTCTTTCACAAAGCATTTTAAGACAACCTCTGGTTCAAATTTCCCAATATATACTTGTTTGGCTCCAGCCATAGTTGCAACATAAGGAAAGCCCCATGCATGCACATGAAACATAGGCGTCAAAGGCATATAAACATCGGAGCTATTGAATCTGCACGTGCCATCTACTGTTCCAAAGGTAAAACACAAAGCAAGCGTATGCAATACAAGTTGGCGATGCGTAAAAAATACGCCTTTAGGATTGCCCGTTGTGCCAGTGGTATAAAATGTAGTTGCTACAGCATTTTCATCGAAATCTTGAAATTGAAAATCAGTAGATGCCTGCAATAGTAAGGTCTCATATTCACCCAAAATAGTCAATTTGTCACTCTGTGGCATCATTTGACCATCAGTACATACAATCACCCCCTTTACTGTTGTAAGCTCAGAAGCTAAAGATTCTAACAAAGGTAAAAAGTCAAGATGACAAATAATAAGAGCATCTTCAGCATGATTAATAGTATACAATATTTGGGCGGCAGACAATCGCCAGTTGATAGTATGTAGTACATTTCCTGTCATCGGAATGCCAAAAAAACACTCCAAATATCGGTGTGAGTCATAGTCCAAAACAGCTACAGTTGTAGCACCATCCATTCCTGCCGAAGAAAGTACATTTGCTAGTTGCGCTACCCGTTGGTTGAGTGTGATATAATTATATCGAGCGAGGTCACGATATACTATTTCTCGATTAGGTTCAAGCTTTGTAGAGTAAGCCAAAATACTTTTGATCAACAACGGATAGTCAAATGCCTGAGAAGCAACTGGAAGTTTCTTAATTTTCATAATTTCATAGAATTAAGCATTTTTACTTAAAATATTTATAAAAAATATAAAATGGTTAATGTTTATTTCAAAGATACAAAACTATTTGAATTAACAGCTACAAAAAAAATGAATCCTTAGAAGAATAAATTAGCTACGCAGAATTAAGTAATAGTAGAAATAAGCAAGAATGATATGAATCATTTTTGCCTTTGAAAAGGAGCTTATCGAAAAATTAAACTATTAAATGTTGATTATTTCTTATATGTTTGTCGAAAATTCGATATATTTCGAAAACCAATCTATTGCATCGCGCCTAAGAGCTAAGTAAAAATCAAAAAAAAGAAGCCGATTATTATTTCAATAAAATCTTAAATATTTCATAATCAACTTAAAAGCATTGTGTAAAGGGTTGGGATACTTTTTTTATGCAGTCAGTAGATAATTGAGTAGCGCTAAACAGTTGAGAAAATATGAAGGGAAACTTCTTGAAAAAGAAGAAAATAGCCATTATACCGTTTAAAAAGTTTACCTTTTTTTCTATGGTATATCATCACCCATCCCTTAAATTTACTTAGTGTTTAACTATTTAATTGCAACTTTGTGAAGATTCAAACACTACTCATTTGAATTCGATTTGCATGCAATGAGTAATCTTAACCTAATATCGTTTCTTAAATACTTGTTAACTTATGAGCACCCTTACTCGCAACAGTTTTTTAGCTTTAGCATTATTAGTGGTAGGTTCTGTGACCTCATGGGCTAAGCCATTGACAGAAGGCGGAGTCTTGTCCAATAAGAAGCCAAAAGCATTGGTGGAAGCAGCGCCTGTTGCTCCTTATGCAACTTACAAGGTACTCAAATGTGGGTACGAGCTTAGTCCAAGTGATGAAGGTCTTTATGTAGGCTTAATTGCGGAGAACTGTAACTCAGGAACCGTTCACTGGTATAATAGTTCAAATAACTCGGAAATTGGTACAGGTGCATACCTTGAAAATCGTATTACCTCCAATACTAGTTATTATGCTAAGTGTGAAGAGAGTTCTGTGTACAGCTTACCTTCAGCAGCAGTAAATATTCCTTATGCTAAAATTCCTCCTAGACCACAAGTGTATTCTGTTAATACAGGAAGTTTTTCTTATTACGAGACATGTCAAGGCCAAGCTAAGGAACCAGTTCGTTTAGCATCTACCATAACTGACCCTAGCTTTGATTATATCTGGGATAGAAATGGTGCTAATGGGGTTACTTCTGCTAATACTCAAGGTCAGGGCACACCACAGATAGAAATAGACTTGGGTGGGACTTATAATGTAAAGGCAATTTCTCGTAATTGCCCTACACCTGCTGGTGTTCAATATTCTAGTAACTACGTTACTGTTTTATTTATTGAGATTCAAAAACAACCAGTTATTACGGGGGACTCATTGTTTTGCCAAGGTAAAGTGGTTTCTCTGAAGTCGGATAGCGCAACTCACGTTGCTTACTATAAATGGTATGTAAACGGTGTCTATCAAGACTCACTAGGTAACAAAAGCTCAATTAAGTTCAATAAGACTGCAAAAATTCAAGTACAAACGATCGAAAATCGTCAGGCTTGTTACTCAAAATTGTCGAACCCAATCAGCTTGAAAGCACTTAATGTTCCTGCTAAGCCAACAATTACTCCATCTAAAAAGAATGCAGGAATTTGTAATGGTGATACATTAACATTGACTTCTAGCTTAGGTTATAAATACAAATGGAATACAGGTGCAACAACAGCTAGCTTGAAAGGTATCAATGCCGTAGGTAAATATGCAGTTCAAGTAATAGACACAAGTGGTTGCGTGTCGCCGACGTCAGATACTACGATTGTAAAAGTTTATGCTATTCCTGCAAAACCTACAATTTCGTCTGATGGACCATTAGCGTTTTGTGATGGTTTTAGTGTTAATTTAACATCATCAACTCAAAGTAAATACGCTTGGAGTTCTGGAGAAATAACTAAGTCTATCAAAGTAACTAAGGCTGGCTCTTACACAGTAGCTGTTCGCGATACTAACAATTGCTTGTCTCCAACTTCTGACGCAATTCGTGTAACAGTGTACGCTTTGCCTGCTAAACCAACAATTGCGGTTAAAGGTGATGGATTGGTAAAAGTTTGTGCTGATAGAAGTATCGTATTAGAGTCGTCGGTATTAGCTTCAGGAGAAACAACAAGATTTAGATGGACAACGAATGATACCACCCGCTCAGTAACAGTAAAAGTAACTACTAAAGCCGCTGTTAGAGTTGTTGATCCAAGAGGTTGTGTATCTCCATTATCAGATACTATAGCAGTTACAGTATTACCACTTCCTGCCGCTCCAGTAGTTACAGCCGAAGGTGCAATTACTTTCTGTTCAAGAGATGTTACAGATTACACAAAAGAAAATAGTGTAAGATTGACAGCTTCTAGTTCGAACGACGTTACATGGAATACAGGTTTGGTAAGTAAAGTTCTAGACGCAGTAAAACTATCAGGACAATATTCTGCAACAGCTAAAGATGCAAACGGTTGTGTTTCTGCTCGCTCAAATGTTATTACAGTTACAGTTAAAGAAAGCCCTAGTGCTTCTGCTGCAAGCATCGTAAAAGATGGTGCATTTACATTGAAAGCTACTAACTTCCCAGATGGTACAGATTATCAATGGAAATACGGCTCAGAAGTGTTAACATTTGTAGAGGAAAGCATCAAAGCTAACCGTTATGGTGACTATTCAGCTCGTAGAAAAGTGGTTTACTCAGTACCTGCTCCATTAAATACTTTAGTTTGTTATACAGATTATTCTAAGGCTTATACCTTCAAAGAAGAGCCAGAGTTGAAAGGTTTAGCAATCTATCCAAACCCAAGTAATGGTCTAGTTACAGTAGAAACGTTAGAAAACTACAACAAAGTAAGTTTCTCAATCTACGACATGATTGGTCGTTTGATTTATACAGGCTCAATTCCAACTATTACAGGTAAAGTGGTAGTAGACTTGAGAAACCAACCAGAAGGACCTTATTTGTTCCGTTTCCAAGCAGATGGCTTTGAATTAACAAAACGTCTTGTTGTAAACAGATAATCAAAATATTTCCAGAAAAGCCCCGTCATTTGATATAATGATGGGGCTTTTCTTTTTATAGAAACCTTCATTAATCAACAAACCGTATGAGAAAGATATTCCTAACTTTTCTATTACTTTCCTTTTTGCATCTATCATCAAAGGCACAATGGTTGCGCCAGAATATCAATACAACAGCAAGCTTTAGAACTGTACACGTTGTATCTGATAAAAACGTATGGGTCAGTGGGAGTAAAGGCACTGTGTTGAGAACTATTGATGGTGGGCAAAATTGGCAAGTAATTAATGTGCCTAACACGGAGAAATTAGACTTTAGAGACATTTATGCCTTTAATGAAAGAGAGGCAATTATTGTAAGTGCAGGAGAAGCCTCAGAAGGTGCCGCGAAAATTTATCGTACTGAGGATGCTGGACAAACTTGGAATTTAGTTTTCCAAACAGAAGAAAAGGGTGTGTTCTTTGATGGAATAGACTTTTGGGATAAAAAAACAGGATTAGTATTCTCCGATCCTATTGATGGACATTGGTATTTACTCAAAACAATTGATGCAGGGAAAACTTGGCAAAAATTAACCACAATAGATTTGCCAGCCAATAAAGGTACAGAGGCAGCATTTGCAGCTTCAGGTACCAGTATGGTTACAGTAGGAAAAAAACAAGCTTATATCTGTACTGGCGGAGCTGAGATTGCAAGAGTATTTAGAACATTAAACCAAGGAAAAACATGGGAAGCGATTGATACTCCTGTACCTGCAGGTAAAGCATCAGGTCTATTCGGAATGAGATTTTGGGATAACACACACGGTGTGGCCGTAGGCGGTGACTATTTGGAAGTTGAAAAAGACTTGCCCAATGTATTGGTTACTGCTGATGCAGGCAAAACTTGGCAGGTGGAAGCTAATACCAATCCTGCTGGATTGAAGGAGGGAGTCGCTATTTTTCAAAAGAAAATCCTTATTGCTGTTGGACCTTCAGGCACAAGCTATTCGAAAGACTTTGGGAAAAGTTGGATTATGATTGATAAAACTCCATTTCATGCTATCAGTATTGTTGGAAATAGCGTGTGGGCAGTAGGAGGAAAAGGAATGATTGCACGCTTGAATACAGATTTTTTAAAGTAGATAAGTAAAATCAGGGTACTTAATAATAAAGGGACAAAGTATAAAGCTTCGTATTTGATCAATATGAGCTCTACTACTTTGTTCCTTTATCATTATCAGTTATCACTTACCTTTTACAGAAATCATCAATACTCCTATTAAGACTATTATCGTGCCGCCTATTTGCCAAATACTAATGGGTTCATCAAGAAATACATTTGCCATGATAATCGTGGCAACAGGGCCAATACTCCCAATAATAGAAGCATTTCCTGAGCCTATTTTCTTAATGCCATCCGAAATCATAAACGATGGAATCACAGTAGTGAACAAAGCCATCACAAAAGAAAGTAAATAAGCTTCTTTTGGATAGGAGAACAAACTTGCATGATTCGTTAAAAAGAAATGTCCCATCACAATCACTGTTGAAATCAACATGGCATAACATGTAAATCGTAAAGAGCCTATTTTAGGAATCATTTCGCCACTGCCAATTAAGTATAAAGCATAAGTAAAGGCACTCAGAAACACTAAAAATGAACCTAATAATAGATCCTTCTGCATCCCAATTTTGAGATCGGGAATAAAGGAAAAAAATACGCCTAGATATGTCACAACAAGTGCCAAATATTGAATTCTAGTGATTTTCTTTTTCAAGAAAATGGCTGAAACAATTACTACAATTGTTGGATATAAAAACAGAATTAATCTCTCAACACTAGCTGTTACATAATTTAGCCCCCAAAAATCGAACAGAGCCGCCAAATAATACCCAACAATACCAATCAAAACCATTGTTATCCACTCTTTGCTACTGAGCGTTGACTTTGTAGTATCTTTTATGTTTTTGAACACTAGAATGCCTACATAAAATGGCGCTGAAAAAAGCATTCTAAGTGCAAGTAGCGAAATAGTATCTACGTGATAGTGTAGATAGTTATATCGTACCAATACGGCTTTGCCAGCAAAAGCTACTGCACCTACAAAGACAAGAATAACTCCTGCGAAATAACTAGACTTGTGGGTTGATTTTGTTTTCATCGAGTTTGAGGGCTTTGTGCGATAAGAGATTTGGTTAATTATGGAAGAAAGACTCCTACGCTTATCGCAAAACAAAAAAGAGCCTTCCTTATGCAGAAAGACTCTTTTGAGTAGTACCTTTTACCCATGACAAACCTTCCTACAACAGAAAACTGTTGAGCCAGAGTGTCGAGATAATAGTACGATTGATATTCATATTTATTAAAGGAGCAATCATTTTTAGCTGATTGGCAATTCCTTATTTTTTTCTAAAGAATAATTGAATTGGTACACCAGTGAAGTCAAAGTGCTCACGCATTTTGTTTTCTAAGTAGCGTTCATAACTTTCTCTGATATATTGAGGTAAGTTACAAAATAATACAAAAGATGGTGCTTTTGTTGGTAATTGGGTCAAATATTTAATTTTGATATACTTACCTTTCCATGCTGGAGGAGGATAGTTTTCAATTACCTGTAGCATTACTTCATTCAACTTAGAAGTAGGAATACGTTTTGTTTTATTTTCGTAAACCTCCAATACCTTTTCAACTGCTTGGAAAATACGTATTTTATCCTTTACCGAAGTAAAAATCATTGGCATATAGTTGAGCGGAGCCATACGTTGACGGATTGCATCCTCAAGGCGTTTTGAGGTCATTGAATCCTTTTCAACCAAATCCCACTTGTTGATCATCAACACAATTCCTTTTTTTGCACGGTGTGCCATCGAAATAATGTTCATATCTTGTGCCTGCAAACCAGTAAGAGGGTCGATAGTAGTCGCATCAATAACCACAACGGCAACATCACACTCTTCCATTGCTTTCAATGAACGAAGAATCGAATAGTATTCTAAGTTATCATCGATTTTTGCCTTGCGACGAATACCTGCAGTATCTGTAATGATAAACTCTTTTCCATACAAAGTATAGTGATTATCAATGGCATCGCGCGTTGTTCCTGCGATATCAGTTACAATACTTCTTTGTTTACCTAATAGAGCATTCAAGAAAGAAGATTTTCCTACGTTTGGTTTTCCTACAATAGCAATTTTAGGAATGTCTTGGTGAGGATTTTCAATACCTTCTTCTGGAAAATGACTTACAATCCCATCAAGCAAGTCACCTGTACCCGAACCGTTTTCTGCCGAAATAGCAAATGGCTCACTTAAACCTAATTCATAAAATTCAGAAGCCATTAGACCTTTTTCGAAGGTATCAGCTTTGTTGGCTGCAACATATACAGGCTTTTTTGAACGACGTAGTACATTAGCAAAGTCTTTGTCTAAGTCGGTAATACCTGTGTGACAATCTACTACAAATAATAACACATCTGCTTCTTCGATAGCTAATTCTACTTGTTCACGAATTGCCCCTTCGAATGTGTCTTCTGACCCGTGCACGTATCCACCTGTATCAATAACGGTAAAGTATTTACCTGTCCACTCGCCAAAACCATAGTGACGGTCACGAGTAACACCAGATACGTTGTCCATAATCGCCTTCTTTTGTTCGATAAGGCGGTTGAATAATGTAGATTTACCCACGTTTGGGCGACCTACAATCGCTAAAATGTTTGACATTGATTTGTTTGTTTGAGCTGTTTCTCCAATTCATCCTGTCGAGCTTGTCATCGCAAGAAGGTGATTAGAAATGGAGCACCTCTGGTTAAAGATAAACTATGACACAAGTGCCAATAAAGTCCTACTAGGCTTAGCTTAATGCTTCAAGAGCTAATAGGAGAGTAGCACGACTGCTTTTACTCATTAATCTTGGCTATAACCAAACTGCTTGAGCTTTTGTGCTTTCGAACGCCACTCTGGTTCGACTTTCACAAATTGTTCTAAGAACACTTTTTTTCCAAAGAATTTCTCTAGTTCCTCACGAGCTTGAATACCTACTTTTTTGATAGATTCTCCTTTGTGACCAATAATAATGGCACGTTGGGTGACACGCTCGACGTAGATTTCTGATGAAATTCTGATGATATTATCTTCCTCTTTAAATGCCGTAATAGCTACTTCACAAGAGTAGGGGATTTCTTTTTTGTAGTTTTTGAAAATTTTCTCACGAATAATTTCCGAAGCAAAGAAGCGTTCAGGCTTATCTGTTAGCTCATCCTTTTCAAAATAAGGAGGATGATTAGGGAGACTATTGACAATAGTGTCGAAAATAGAGCCGATATTCTTTTGCCCAAGTGCTGAGATTGGAATAATTGCTTGCGTAGGGAAACGTTCACGCCAGTGAGCGATTTTTTCTTGCACTTGTTCTTCTGTAGCTAAATCAATTTTATTGATCAACAAAAGCACAGGAACATGATTGATGCGTGCTAATTTGTTGATTACATCATCTTCGTCATATTTTTCGAAAATATCCGTAACAAACAAAATAATGTCTGCATCTTCTAAAGAGCTATGCACAAAACTCATCATGGATTTGTGAAGCTCATATTTAGGCAAAATAATGCCTGGAGTGTCAGAATAAACTAATTGAAAATCTACACCATTGTGTTGCCCATTCAAAATCCCCATAATACGATGGCGAGTAGTTTGAGCTTTGGAAGTGATGATAGATAGACGCTCACCTACCAAAACATTCATTAAGGTAGATTTTCCTACGTTGGGTTTGCCAATAATACTGACAAAGCCAGCTTTGTGATTGATTTGTTCCATGAACTAGTCCACGATTACCCTTGCCATGTTAATGGAGTCCCGTACAAGATGAGAAAACTCTATCTAGGATTTAGGATGGCTTTGCCACCGTTTTCTAAATTCTCTAAAGATGAGTGTTTTGATGATGCTCGGGAGTTACCGTATCGGGCGATACAGCTCCCTATGGAATGACAACGATAAATTATTAAAAAATAAAAAGACGAGCTTTTTCAGCTCGTCTTTGCCTTGTAGCAGGAGCAGGACTAAAAAGCCCTTAACTGCTACTTATACGAGTTTTATATATAATCAGCGTAATTTACTGATTTTGAATATTTTAAAGCCTTTATTGTAAAGTAATTTTATTAAGATAGACTACAATACATTAACTTACATTAAGTATAACCGTCCCCGAAACCGTCCCCGACAAATTGTTTCGTCCTGCAAAGTTAGTAAATTAGTGATACATTTTAATACAGTGTTCAATTTTAATATTATTTACCTATGGCTAGTATGACTTTTGTTTTACGTGAACCTTCTTCCAAAACACCTCAACCAATTAACGCACTACTCCGATGGGATGGACAACGCCTAAAATTTTCTACAGGCTTAAAAGTGAACCCTAAGCACTGGAACTTTGAGAAATACAGGGTTAAAAATGTGCTTGACGCTGTAGAAAAGGACGCTATCAATGAATTACTATCAAATCTTGAAAAAGAAGGGGATAGAGTTATTACTAAGCTAAAAGCCGAACAGGTGCTAATTGATTCGGCTTATCTAAAACAACACTTTGAAAACTTCCTAAATCCTCCTCAAATAGAGGAGGAGGCAACACCACAACAAAAGTTTTTTTCTTTCATTACCCAATTTGTGGAGGATAGTAATACAGGACGTAGAAAGAATCACAACGACGGAAAACTATCTATTCGCTCAATTCAACGATACAAAACAGTAGAAACAAGATTACGGGAATTTTCAGAGGTGTATGATAGAGTAATTTGCTTTAATACTATTGATGAGGTGTTTTACAGTGATTTTGTGGAATGGTTGCAAAAGTCTAAATCTTACTCTAAAAATAACATTGGTAAGTACATTACAACCCTTAAAAGTATCATGAATTATGCTTTAGAAAAGGGACAAATTGAAAAATTAGAGTACAGGACGAATAAGTTTAAAGCCATGTCGGAGGATTCTGATAATGTTTATTTGACCGAAAAGGAGTTACAAAAGATTTATGATTTGGATTTGTCAGGAAATGAGCGTTTAGGGCGTGTTAGGGATTTATTTATAGTTGGTGCGTTTACAGGGCTTAGATTTTCAGATTTGACCAATATAAACAAGAACGATATAAAAACCGATGATGAGGGAGACCAGTTTATAGAATTGGAGCAACAAAAGACTGAAGACCCCGTAACAGTACCAGTATTGCCAATGGTCAAAACCATTTTTGAAAAGTATAATTATTCACTACCAAGTATTAGTAATCAAAAAATGAATGATTATATCAAAGAGGTATGTCAATTGGCTAGTATTGAAGAAAAGGTAACTAAACGGATAACAAAGGGCGGTTTGCGTGTAGTTGAGTATTTAGAAAAATGGGAAATGATTACAACCCACACGGCTAGAAGGTCTTTTGCTACCAATGCGTATTTGAAAGGAGTAGATACCCTTAGCATAATGGCAGTAACAGGACACAAAACCGAAAAGTCATTTATGAAGTATATTAAAATTACTCATAGGGAAAAGGCTAAACGCTTTAAATTAGCATGGTTAAAGTCTTCAGAGAGTGGATATACTCGTTTTGGTAATGTTATTAACCTGACAGCCTAAAATGGGCTTTTAAATACTCTAAAAATGAATATTCAAGAAATAGATTTAGATAAGTATTTCAATGCGGTACAGGAAATTAGTAATAATATTCTTGTTGTTCTACCTCAAAAAGAAAAAGAAGCCGAAAGAGTGAGTTTAGTATTATATAGCCTACAAAAAAGACGAATAATAAGAGGGGATAGTAATATTAGTAAGTGGGAAATAAGATTCAAGGAACGATTAAAAGAAGTAGAAAGAACTATTGAAGTATTAGAAAAAGAATCAGACAGATATTTAGGTCTTTTTAGGTTTGGAATAAAGTATCTTTTATTGAATAGTTATGATATTGAAATGATACAGCATTGTAGAAAAGTATCTTTTGATTTTGAAAAAGACCGCTATTTGAATCAGTTAAAAACTAATCTTTTACCTACTAAAGTATTCATTGAAAGTACATTAGACAAGTTGAATTATACTTATATGCTATTTTATCAAAATGGCGAAATTATACAAATTAATGAGCCAAAGGATAACGTAATTTATAACTTTTCTAATGATTTGGGCGTGTATGATTTTATTATGTACTTAAAAAATGAATTGATTGAGCAAAATAATGTACTTGATATTGATAGTACGAAATGGAATTTGCCCAAACGGCTTCAGTTACTTGAAAGAATAGGTTTCTTTGAATTAGAAGAAGTAAAAAATATTACAAGTAATAGACGTAAAGGAGAGTTAATAAATCAGATTTTAGGCATTTCAGACGATAATACGAGAAAGTACATTGATACCCTGAGAGTATGGAATAAAGCAAGCGAAAAAAATAAAGAGGAAATAGAATTTTTTCTAAAAAAGCTAAGGTAGTTTAACGCTATTAAACCTGCTAAAAAACTTTGTGGTAATTTTTGGGTTACCCCAAAGTGTAGTAAAGTTTTTTAATCTGTCATATTTGAGCCGTAAACGAAAAACAACGTTTTACGGCTTTTTTTATATACAAACCACTAAAAAAACAGTTTATGCAAACCACTAACATTTTGCAAGTAGAGCAAACAAATGAGCAAAGTCTTTTATCAAAGATTGATGATTTAATTAAAGCTCGCTTGTCTAATTTTCTCAGTAATCCAATTTCTTCAAATGTGGAGGAGGATGTTTATTTAACACGCGAACAGGTAGCCAAATTATTACAAGTAAGTGAGGTTACAATTTGGCAATGGTCAAAGCCCGACAAAGGTATTTTAAAGCCTTATCGTATAGGTTGTAAAGTAAGGTTCAAACGTTCGGAGGTTCTACAATCCCCAAAGGCTTTTAACATCGGAAAGGAGGTAAAGCCATGAGTAAGCCATTAAGCAAAAGACAGTTTGAACAATTCAGTAAGCTATTGTTAAAACAAGAAAGCTGTATTAGGGATATATTGGACGCCTTCAGTACTTTGCACCATATTGTAATGCAAACCACTACAAAGCATTACAACAAGGATATACAAGGCAAATTGCGTGATACTCAACAAAAATACGTAGTGGAGGTATATCGAAAATTACAATCTTTCCCACTACAACACATTAACGAAAAATTGGTGCAACATCCTGATTATTACCATATTCAGGGCGCAATTTGTGTTAGTATGTTTTATGTAATGATAGCTATGGATAGCAAATCATTAAAAGATGACAAATCACTTTTTAAACACCTATTTGAGTGTAAGGATTGTTGTGTATTACTCTGTGAAAGTGCTTTAGGAACAATCTTGGAGCTAAAACAAAAAAACGGCATAGAATAACATTCTACACCGTTCTAAATTCTTTGTGTTCAATTTTAATTAATAAAATTGTACTGCAAAGATAGTTTAAATCCAGTCTAAAGCAAATCCCCCAACATGATAGATTTTATCAGTACCGAAGCCCCTAGCGGTTGCGCTTTGGTGTGGTTGGATTGTGCCGAATTGATAGATAACGGTTTTCGTTTGCTTGTGGGTCGTGGTACGGGTGAGGTAATAAATGAGCCGTCAAAAGCTGAATTTAACGGCTTAACCTTTAGGCTTATACCCTCATCGCTGGACACCTCAAAATATCGGTGTTTACTAAGTGGCTCAATCCATAAATACAGAAACAGCGGAGGAAATAACCATGATAGATTTACATTGTCTGAAGTCTTCAGGGTGTTAAATGAATTGTCTGTAAAGTTTGGAATAGACCTAAATAGTACGGTCTTGCATGGTGTCGAGTTTGGCGTAAATCTTCGTTTGCCTTATCCTCCATCTAAGTTAATTAAATCGGTAGTGGTGCATCGGAATACACCGTATGAAGCCATTAACAAGAAAAGACGTATAGGCGTGGTTTGCGTTAGGGCAAAGTATGAAATCAAGATTTATGATAAAGGCTATGTAAGTGGCTTATCTAAAGAGAATATTCTAAGGATTGAATACAAGGTGTTTAAAATGCAACAGTTGGAAGGAATGGGTATTTCGAGGTTGTCAGACCTTTGCGACCCTAATAAAGTAGCTCCTTTGCTTGGTTTGTTATTGGGTGTTTTGGACAATACCGTTTTTGTTCCCACTGATACAGATTTAAGCGTATTAACCGAAAGAGAGAAGACTAATTTTTATGCGATGAGTAATGCGTTTGTTTGGCAAAACTTCAGCAAAGCAAAACTTTATAACTCAAAGTCTTCATTGGATAGAATCTTGAAAAAGTGCAATGCTTTTGATTATCAAAATGATTTAAAAATTAGAGTTTTGGAAGAATGGGAAAAGCTCATGGATGTGTCCCAAAAAGCAGAAAAAAGCGTAACATTTTTACCAAGTTTTCAAGATAAAGAAGCACTTGGAAATGTGACTTTTGTACCGCTTGAATATAGTGTACAAAAGTCGCAAAAACAGTTTTTAGAAACCTGTTCACCTTTTATGCCAAATGTTTTTAAAGAGGTGTCGGGTTCAAGATGTTGCATAACGTGCGGAAAAGATATTTCCATGAATAAAACAAACAGTGTGTTTTGCTCGGAAAAATACAATCCTTTTGCAAAACGGTGCAGAAACAAAGACAGCAATAAACGTAGAACTTTTAAAAGAAAAATCATGAATGCAGTGAATAAAAACAAATGGCTTCAGATTACATACAAAAACCCCGATACTTCAGAAATATACACGGATATTCTACACGGTTCGGAGGTGGCTGTAAATCGTGGGTATCTCAACACGATTATAAAAATTGAGGTTTTGCATGATAACCCAACTTTGTACAATGAACCTAATAATCCACATCCTGAAGTGATTACGGGCGAAAGTGCAAAAAAGCTACTCGAACAGTTAACAAAAGAGAATCAAAACGACTAAAAAACATAGGTTTTTTGTGTTTTCGTGAGTTGCTGTATCAAAATCGTTCAATATCGGTTAGTTTGTTGGTTTTTAGATAGTTGAGTGTGTTTTTTAAAGCAAAATTAAAGCAAAATACAGGCTATTGGCTAAACGTATCAACAAACTACTAAAGCCCTTATAAAACGGTGTTTTTGCCTCAAATATTCAGTGAAAAACGTCCATTTTAAGGGCTGTTTTGGAGCTGAAAAGGGCGATTTTACTAGATTATTGGGCTAAATGAACCAAAAAGCAGTAGCAGGGGTGTACAGTTGTACCATACCAAAAAATATCAACAAAATACGATTGGTTGCGTACCTCCACTAGCGACACCCCAATTTTTCAAAAACTTTAAATCGAATTGAAATTTGTTTTAATCATTCCACAATTGCGACAATATGGGAACTTTTC
Source organism: Cellulophaga sp. BC115SP (assembly GCF_009905545.1). Lineage (GTDB taxonomy): Bacteria > Bacteroidota > Bacteroidia > Cytophagales > Spirosomataceae > Flectobacillus > Flectobacillus rivi. The sequence continues at coordinate 229,920 of NZ_JAAALB010000003.1, forward strand.
AGAATACAGATAAGCAAAAGCAGGCTTACAGATACTTTGTGATGGGACTTACAGCCCGTGAAATAGCCAAACTTACAGAACTGTCCAACCGAACTATTGAGCGTTATATCTCTTTGGGCGATTGGAAGCGACCAACAGACACCCGAAGCCTAGAGGTAAAAGTATTGGAGTTGGTACAATCTGGAAAAAGCTATTCAGAGGCTTCAAAAATACTAGGAGTAAGTAAAACTACCATTTACAACTATTTGAAGCGACAGAGAGTAAAAGAATAGCAAAAAATGAGGTATTGGGGTTGTGTTTGTTACTTGACTTTATAAAAAATACAAAACAATGAAGAAAAAAGACGTAAAAGCTCGGTTGAGGGCAAAATATAAAGATATGCGTGAGGACTTCAAGAAATGGCATAATGACGGGTACAAGGCTAGTGTAGTAATCCAGAAAGTTGCAGATAAATATTACATGGCAGAAGCCACCGTGGAAGATATTGTTTACAAAACTGGCAAATACAGAGACCAATAACACACTGAAGCCCTACAAATACCTCAAAATTGGCGTTTGTAGGGCTTTTTTATGATTGTTTGCCTTGACTTTGCTCAAAAGTTTCTAAATCCTTTAGAATCAATTGCCTGACATAATTTGAAAAATCAGTAAAAAGAAAGTCGGTTCTTTTCTCTACACGCTCCATTAATGGAACTGGCATAATTACGCCTACTCGTTTTGTTGCAATCTTACTCTTTTTTTCTTCCATTACATTACAAGTTTTATCTAATAGGCAAATGTAAATACTTTTTCATATTCTGACACTATTATATGTGTTTTATACATATATAATTTATATTCAATGTAAATTATTTGTATTTGGTTTGTGTTTTGTATGTGTTTTGTTTGTATGTTTGTGAAGGTAATATATTTTTTCCATTATGAAGGCAACAAAAAAAGAAATTCAACGCCTAGCGAAATCATTAAAGGAGGATTTTAAAAGAGGCGTGTATTATGGTAGTTATTCTGAGCGATTAGAAAAGATAGTGCTTGGTTTTGATAACGTTACCCGTTCGGACGATGGCTTTATAGGGGTTCATGTACGAGGGGGACGGTGTTTAGATTTGTGGTTTGATGTTTTGTAAGTTATTAAAATACAGTTTGTTATGATAAATGTACATGGTGTATTATTGGAGGAGTTGAATGATTCAGAATTGTATTTATTGCTCCATATTGCCAAACGATTGTCTATAAATAGTACCTGTTTCCCCAAAAACGAAACACTTTGCCATGATACCAAATGGAGTTTGAAGACCGTCCAGAAAGTAAAGCGTTCTTTGATTGAAAAGGGCTTTATTTCGGTAACTCCAAGGCAAAACGAGTTTGGCGCTCACCTGTCAAATATGTACAGAGTCGAAACCGATTTGATAGGCGTTTTTGTGAGCGTTCGAGGCATGGGCGATGCCTCCGAAATGGGTTATTTAGACACGGAGGGGGTGAGTAAAAATTACTCAGGGGGGGTAAGTAAAGTTTACTCAGGGGGGATAGGTAAAAGTTACTCAGGGGGGGTGAGTAAAGTTTACTCAGGGGGGATAGGTAAAAGTTACTCAGGGGGGGTGAGTAAAAATTACTCACTAGAAGTATTGACCAGTTTAAGTATTGACCAGTTTAAGGATAATAATAGTGTTGAAAAAAAATTTGAAAGTGAAAAATCAAGTTTTGAACCTTCTTTGCCTCCTCTGGTCGACGCTAAGAAAAAAGAAAAAAGTTGCGCCAAAAAAGAAAGTCTTGTGTTTGTGTTTCCCGATGGTTTTTCGGACGAAAGTAAACAGCTATTCATGGAGTTTGTGGAAATGCGTAAAAAGCTAAAGAAACCCATCAAAACCCAATTGGCTGTAGATATGCAGTTAGAGGCTTTGAGGCAATGTACAAGCGATGAGGTTAGAATCAATACGATAAAGGCAAGTTTAAAAAATGAGTGGCAAGGGCTATTTCCTGATAGATACGAGCCTACACCCCCGAAGCCTCCGAACCCTGAAGCCAAAGAGGGACGAATAAGCCAAATAAGCAATGCCGTTGATGAGGCGACACAAAGAAACCTAGAACGATTGAAACAAATTGGATTAGCATGATAGCAATAACCACAACCCACCGACCAAAAGCAAACATAGGTATCCTAGAACCCGAAGAACCTATAAAAGCCTTGACCCCATCCGAAAACGAAGTTAGGAGCGCTATGATACAAAGCGAAACTAACAAGCGATTGGGGGATATGTCAGCCCCCGAACTGTTAGCCCTGACAGCCCAAGTAATCAAAACGGCATACACACGCCTAGGATTAAAGCAGAATAGTTTGGATATGGACGATTTGCAACAAGTCATATTTTTTGATTTAAGAGGCTTTTTACACCTAAATAGCAATGAAGTACTATTTGCGCTAAAAAGTGGCTTAAATGGCGACTATTCGGGCGAAAACGGGGTATTTTTTAATAGTTCCAACTTTGTACAATGGATAAAGAAGTATATAAGTGGAAAAAGGAGGGAAGTTACAAGAAAATTAATTTTGCTGAAGGAGCGAACAGAACACGCCCCAACGCCTCCTCTTTCGGATGAGGAACTAAAAAAGAAATTGATAGAGGTAACTAATCAATATGCTGATATGATAGAGGAGAACCCAAAGTTTAAGTTTATCGCCCCTGTCTGGATGCTTTTTGAAGACTTGGAACGCCTAGGAGTTTGTAGTATTTCTAATGAGCAAAAACGGGCAATTTATGACCATGTGGCAGGATTGCCACAAAATAAGAGCTTATCACCTGACAGCCTAAAGAAACAAGCAAGAACCATAGCGTATTACAGAATATGTAAAGAGTTAGTAGAAACAAAGACAAGATTATTAAACCAAGGAATCACACTTAAACCAATTTAGAATCATGGTAACATTTACAGACAAAAGTATTATCGTGGAAATGCCTAGCAATAACCCTTTTGAGGATTATGTTAGTCTTTTGTGGGCATTATTTGAAGTGTCCAGTCAAGTAATTAGAAGCGCTGAGAACTACGGTAATATTGATTCATTTTACCCAATAGAATACTTTGTAAAAAGCCTCACTACACTAGATGGCAAACAATGTTGTAAAATGGATGAACTCATGAAGCAAGTATTTTTAAACCAAAAGCAATCCTAGTTTAAACCTCCACACTCTAAATACATGGTACAAATTACTAAAGATAGTATTGTAATTACTATCAAGTCCAAACATCCATTTAAAGACTGGTTAAGCCTAAAACAGTCTTTTGTTTATGCCAATATGTTTATAATGAATAGTAGTGATTTGCGCCCCTGTGATTATGACCTATATCCATTTAATCACATTCAAAACCTACTAAATGACCTTGATTCTACAATGACCCAAGATGAGGCGATACAGGCTATTTTATTACAAGAACAATAAACCATTTACAAGTATGATGTTTAGAAATCACAAATATGAAATATTGTCAAAAATAATAAAACCCAGAACACTAATTAGAATTGATTCTCAACCTTTGGTAAAAGGTAAAGTGGAGCTTGTATTCTTTATGGGTATTCGGATACTAAAGATTGTTGATTGGTCTTTGTACCCCAATAATAGTAGACACCGTGACATTTTTTTATTTGGTATTCGTATTTTAAGAAAGAATGTATTTCCCCCGTCTGGTATGTATGCTATTAGACCAAAGTAAATTAACATCCTTGATTATGAAATAGAAGCTATTAAAAGCCCTAAACTATCATGTTTGGGGCTTTTGCTTTGTATATAGATATGTGATATAGTGGAGGCTTCAGGGTGCTTGTTTAAATAGTGTTTAAATACCGTTTAATATTGCGATTTATTTAAACAAATTGTCATCAAATGTTTTAAGTATTTCCTCCTCCTCATCTTTGGTGTGAGCTATGTATCAATAACTCGAAGACAATAAAAAAGCAACCCTTTGGAGGTTGCTTTTACCACTATTTAAAGGATGATTAGGCTTTACCCTTCAAATACGATGCAAAATACATATTAGGACTAAAAAAACAAAGGACGGCTTTTAGTACCGTCCTTTGAGGTGGCGTTCAGAATACCTCACACCATTGCTAATAGATTAACCTTAGCCGCTATAAAGTTACATGAAAATTCAGTATGGTAAAATAGAAATGATTAGGAGGTGTTAAAGGTTATCAACCTGAAGGGTAATTTTTGGTAGTTAAAACAGAGGAGGCATAATTTTTTTTTACGATTTTTTGAGAAAAAAATAGAAATAGTCCCCGAAACCGTCCCCGAACAAAAAAGAAAAAGGGTAACTATCTGATAATCTGATAGTTACCCTTTCGAGTTGTAGCAGGAGCAGGACTCGAACCTGCGACCTTTGGGTTATGAGCCCAACGAGCTACCTACTGCTCCATCCTGCGGTGTTGTTGTGTTTGTTACTGGGTTGCAAAATTAGGGAGTTGAAACATGAAATGCAAACTATTGAGAAAGAAATTTTTAAAATTTTTAAAAATAATTTGTAATGACTTGTATTTCAATGTTTTGGAAATGTAAAAATTTTCAAGAAAAATGGTGTGTGTATCTCTATATTTCATAAAAGTCAAAAAAAGTAGGCTTCCTTGAAAACCTACTTTTTTGACTTTTATATAAATGTGTATCATGAAAATGAGCAAAAATCAGTTTTTAGAACATCCCTTTTGCCTTGCGTACATCTGGGTTTATCTTGTCACTTTCTACTAAGCCATCTCTCAAACGCAAAATTCGGTGCGCGTATTGAGCAATATCATCTTCGTGAGTTACCATTACAATCGTATTGCCTTTTGAGTGTAATTGGTCAAACAAGTCCATGATTTCGTAAGAGGTTTTACTATCAAGGTTACCTGTTGGCTCATCGGCGAGTAGGATAGAAGGGTCGTTGACCAAGGCTCTGGCGATAGCCACACGCTGGCGCTGACCGCCTGAAAGCTCATTAGGCTTGTGACCTGCACGGTTTTCTAAACCAACCCCTTTGAGAGCGAGCATCGCTTTTTCTATACGGTCGGCTTTGGAATAGCCTGCGTAAATCAATGGTAAAGCTACATTTTCAAGCGAGGACTGACGTGGCAATAGGTTAAAGGTTTGAAATACGAAACCAATTTCCTTGTTACGAACTGTTGCCAAAGCATCATCGCTCATTTTACTCACATCTTGTTCATTCAAAATATATTGTCCCGAAGTAGGTGTGTCCAAACAGCCAACAATGTTCATCAAGGTAGATTTGCCCGAACCTGAAGGTCCCATAAATGCTACATATTCACCTTTGTTGACAGAAATAGAAATCGATTTGAGTGCGTCGATTACCTCTTCGCCCATGATATAGCGCTTTGAAATATTGGTAGTTTCAATAATTTTCATGAATGTTTGAATGGTTAAAGTGAAAGTAAACTTCCTATGCAATGGGCAAAAGGAGACTTGAGCTTTTTTCCTAAAACAAACATACTTATTTATTGAAAACCTGCACTTTGTTTTTCGATAAGAGCGATTTTAGCTTGATATTGAGGCAGAAAACGCTGATAATCGGTAGGGAAGCGTTTTTGAAGATCTATCAAAGCATCTTTGGCATAAGGTTCCATTCCAATAGTAAGACATTGCAATATATACATTTGCCAAATGGCAGGATTATCTTTTCTCCATTTCAAGGCATTGTTTAGAATACGATGCGCTTCTTCTGGTTTTTTATTTTTGTTATAAAAAGTACTCACTTTTTCCAAGACCTTTTCATTGAGAGGATGCTGATAGATGGCTAATTGAGCTGCTTTTGCATCTACAATATTTTCGGAAAAATTATCGCTGGTACTCTCTTTTTTAACCAATGTATTTAACAAGACTTGGTAATATTGCGCTTTGTTAGAACTGGTATCTGAGCTTGCCCAAGCTTGTAATTGTTCAAAAGTAAGTTGCTTATCCCCCTTATAAAATTGTTGTAAAGCATGGGCAAATTCTAAGTCTTCTGAATATTGGTCATTTTCGGCTTTTTGAGCGAAGTCACGTAAATGAATCACAGCGCCAAGATTTTTCTGGAATAAAGCCGCATTGTAAATCCAAGCAAAAGTAGATACATCCAAGGCTTTTTGTTGGTTTGCTGAAACCTGGACTACTTCAGCTTGAGCTTGCGTACTTAGCTTAAGAGCAAGTGCGTTGGCCTGATAGCTTGGATAATCAATTGCTTTGAGCTGTTGCGTATATTCTTTTTGAGTAGCTAGTTTGCCATTTTTTGCCCAAAATGCTACCAAATTACTAGCAGTAATAGGGGAATTGTTAGAAAATTCCTGAGCTTTTTCTAAATAAATCAAACTGGAATCTAGTTGTTTTGCTCTGTTATAGAGATACGCTAAGTTTGTAAGAATTTCAGTGTTTTGAGGAAATTGCTTACTTGCTTCTTTAAGGGTAAACATAGCGTCAAAAAAGCGATCACGATCAGAGAAAGAACGTGCCAGCCCTTCGTAAGCATACGGAGATGGATTTTTGGCTAAAGCTCTTTTAAAATAGATAGCAGCTGTTTCATTATCGTTTTGTAAGAGTGCTAAGCTAGCCAAAGCATAGTTGGTTTTATGGTTGCGAAATTCGGCTCCTATGGCTTGTTTATAGGCCACCTCAGCAAAACGATAGTCTTGATTTGCTACCTGATGGTCACCCAATGAATTATAATACGATGCTATTGCCTGATTGAGTGTGTAGAAGGATTTCATCGAAAATAATGCCACCAAAATAATTAATGCCATGATACGAAATACATAGATAGGCAGACTTAGAGGCTTGTATAGTACCTTCGAAACAGGCAATCCTTGTTGGAAAAGTCCATAAAAATTGGATAGTACATACAATAAGAATAATAGGCCCATCACTAGATTAGAATAAGTGATAATATCCTCCCAAACTTCAATCATTGGGTCATTGGCAGTGGCGAAAGCATAAAAAATCCCAGATGTACTCAAAATTGCTAAACCAATATATATCAAGGCTGTAGCAAACTCATGATTGAGGACTTTGGCGGCTAAAATCATACGGTCTGTGATACTCCAAATCCCTAATACCGTGGATAATCCAAATAGCAAAAATGGATTGAGATAAAGCATATCCCAATCGATTACTTTGTTGTTGTGTAGGAAAATCAACAGTACATTGATCCAGTAAATCAGTGTAAGTACTACAAAATTGAGTAAATTTTGAGAGCCTTGAGCACGAGTACTGATAAAAACAAACCATTTAGGTACTTCATAAGCAATCCCAAATACAAAAAGAGCGCCTAAGATAAAAACTTGAGGAATGAGTTGAGTAGAAAAATGGGTAATTGCACTTAAGTAAGAAGATGTCTTGATTATAGCACCTCCAACAATTAACCAATAGACTAAAAAAGTCAGAAACCTTATTGCAGTAGAGGCATCGCGTTTGAAGGCATGGAAAAAGTAACTCAAGCCTACAAAACCAATAATTATACCGAATCCTACCCAATTTCCTGTACGATTGAGAAACAAATCCCATTGCAAGGTCATAAGCAAAAAGACACTTATACCTGTAAAGATGAGATACCAAGTACGAGAAATAAAGGTAATGCCAGTATAAATGAGCGAAAGTGCGACAATAGCTAAAATAGTAAAAATCCAAGAAGCTTCGATGTTGATACGCATCGTTGAAGCCAGAAATTGTTCACGAATAATATATGCTTTGCTTGGAATATGTAACATTCCATCAGCACTTTGGGCAGGGTCGAGACTGATAGTAATGTCGTCGAGTTCGCTTAGAATATCCCAATGAATGACATTTTCTAGATAATTGACATAGTAATAGGCCAAACCAACCAAGCTAGTCAGTAGAAGAGCGAGTGCAGAGAGAAAAAGCCACTGAGTATTTTTTTGCCAATGTTTCCAAAAAGCGAAAGAATGATTCATGAATTTGAGGGAATAAGATGATGCTAAACCACTACTGGTCGAATTAGTAGCGCAATAATACAACGAATTCTTTAGAACGTATACCTGAAAAATTGAGCTATTTAGTCAAATTCAATAAACGAGTAAGTTGAATTTGAATTGTTAGTTGAATTTTTTTTAGGAAAATTTCGAAAAAAAATCTCATTTCGAAAAGATGAAAATTTGCCTTAATTTTTTTTGTCAAATTCTGAAAAAAACGAATTATCTAAAACAAATAGATTTTTTTTGGAACATTGAAAAGGAAAAATATGGCAAAAGCAAGAGTGTGCTGTAGAAAAAGCAGGATGGCAATAAGAGCCAAACTAAATAAGATTCAACAAAACCTATACCTTTTCAGCAAAAAAACTGGTAAAAATCCAAAAACAACAATTGGTTATCTGAGATTTACAGAGTAATTTTGCGCTCCGAAACGGTATAGCAAATTCACACTTTGCTTAATCACTTGATAATCAGATAACAAAATCACAATACAAAATGGCAAATGCAGTCAATAAAGGAAAGGTTACGCAAGTAATCGGTCCGGTTGTAGACGTAAGCTTCGAAGGCGAAGGCTCTAAGCTTCCTGCAATCTTGAATGCCTTGGAGGTTCAGAAAGCCAACGGCACAAAAGTTATCCTTGAAGTACAACAACACTTAGGTGAAGACCGTGTACGTACAATCGCAATGGAAGGTACAGATGGTCTTCAGAGAGGTCAAGAAGTATTTGACTTAGGTCAACCTATTTCTGTTCCTACGGGCGATGCTATCAAAGGACGTTTGTTTAACGTAGTAGGTGAAGCAATCGATGGTATTCCTCAACCAGTATCTGCTACAAGATTGCCTATTCACCGTCATGCTCCTAAGTTTGAAGAATTAGCAACTTCTACTGAGGTTTTATTTACAGGTATCAAGGTAATTGACTTGCTTGCTCCTTATGTAAAAGGTGGTAAAATCGGTTTGTTCGGTGGTGCAGGTGTAGGTAAAACTGTATTGATCCAAGAACTTATCAACAACATCGCAAAAGCTTACGAAGGTCTTTCTGTATTTGCTGGTGTAGGTGAGCGTACTCGTGAGGGTAACGACTTGTTGCGTGAGATGATTGAATCAGGTATCGTGAAATACGGTGAAGCATTCAAACACTCTATGGAAGAAGGCGGATGGGACTTGAGCAAAGTAGATGAAGATGCTTTGAAAGAATCACAAGCTACCTTTATCTTCGGTCAAATGAACGAGCCTCCAGGTGCACGTGCTCGTGTTGCTTTGTCAGGTTTGACAGTTGCTGAATACTTCCGTGATGGTGATGGCGAAGGCAAAGGACGTGATATCCTTTTCTTTATCGACAACATCTTCCGTTTTACTCAGGCGGGTTCTGAGGTATCTGCCCTTTTGGGTCGTATGCCTTCAGCCGTAGGTTACCAACCAACATTGGCAACTGAAATGGGTGCGATGCAAGAGCGTATTGCTTCAACAAAACGTGGTTCAATTACTTCAGTACAAGCGGTATATGTACCTGCCGATGACTTAACTGACCCTGCTCCTGCAACAACATTTACCCACTTAGATGCTACTACGGTATTGTCTCGTAAAATTGCTGAGTTAGGTATCTATCCTGCAGTAGACCCATTGGATTCTACTTCTCGTATTCTTTCTGCTGACGTATTGGGTGACAAACACTACAATACCGCTCAACGTGTGAAAGAAATCTTACAACGTTACAAAGAATTACAAGATATCATCGCTATCCTTGGTTTGGACGAATTGTCTGAAGAAGATAGATTGGTTGTATCTCGTGCTCGTCGTGTACAACGTTTCTTGTCTCAACCATTCTTCGTAGCTGAACAATTTACAGGCTTGAAGGGTGCGTTGGTAGACATCAACGATACGATCAAAGGTTTCAACGAAATCATTGATGGTTTGTATGACCACTTGCCAGAAGCTGCATTCAACTTGGTAGGTACTATCGAAGATGCAGTTGCTAAAGGTGAGAAATTGTTGGCAGACGCAGCTAAATAATTTGGAAATTTGAAAATGTGTCAGTTTGAGCAGAATTGACACATTTTTGATTTGAATTCTTTTCAAATTTTCAGGTTCTCAAATTTTCAAATTCTTATAGAAATGAACTTACAAATTATTACTCCGGATAAGACGGTTTTCTCTGGTGAAGTATCAGTGGTAACCTTGCCTGGAACTAATGGTTCTTTCCAAATTTTGAAAGACCACGCCCCAATCGTTTCTACGTTGGGTAAAGGCACTTTGATGGCTGATAAGCAAGAATTTACAATCGACGGCGGAGTGGTTGAAGTAGTTAACAACAAAGTGCTAGTTTTGGCCGAAGCTGTTTTGTAATTTGCTTTACAATGCCTTCTTCAAAAGCGATACAGTCTGACTGTGTCGCTTTTTGTTTTTTATATGTTTCTACAGTTATTTATTTCTTCCCAAATCTAAACTCCCTTTTTCTTCGTAGATATTTTCAGAACACTTCAGATAAGTAAAAAAAGTTAGCTGTTATTAGTGTATTAGTTATTTTAGAATGCTTGCATAATTATCTGAAGAATACTACCAAAATATGCCGCAGATATACTGTTAATTTAATCTTTTTTGCCGTATGGAAGTAACCAATCCATGAATAAATGATTACTATATCTCAAGCTTTTAGTCAATTTTTATCTGGAGTCTTAGCGTGTTGTTGTTGTTTTGAGGCTTTTACTCCTGTTAAGAAAACCATTCTTAGTTCTTAAAATTTGAATCCTTTATTGTAAAAATATTGGTGATGCTCCTTTGCATTCACCCTGATACTTTATTGTCCTTATTTACTAACCTTATTTTGTTTTATGTGGTATAATTCATTGCTCGAAAAAGATTTATTGCCCGATTTTTTAATTCGTTATGGCATTCGACAATTGGTCGAACAGCGTTTGAAAGATGAAAATAAAGGCGAAACAGAATTGCAACATCAACATTTTCTGAATCTCCTTGAGGAGCTTCGTAACTCGCCTATTGCTATCAATACAGCAGAAGCAAACGAACAGCACTATGAAGTGCCAACCCAATTCTATCAGTATTGCTTAGGGAAGCATCTCAAATATTCTTGTGGTTATTGGAAAGAAGGGGTAACCGATTTGGATACTTCCGAAGCTGACATGCTCGAACTGACTTGTCAGCGTGCCGAATTAGCCAATGGACAGGATGTGCTCGAATTGGGATGTGGATGGGGCTCACTGTCATTGTATATGGCTGCTAAATATCCTGCAAGCCGTTTTACAGTAGTATCAAATTCCAAAACACAGAAGGCTCATATCGACGAACAAGCGCGTCAAAGAGGCATTGTAAACCTTCAAGTAGTTACTTCAGACATCAATGTGTTTGATACTCATAAGGAACATTATGACCGTGTAGTATCTGTCGAAATGTTTGAACACATGCGTAACTACAGACTTTTACTACAGAAAATATCGTCATTCTTGAAGCCCTCAGGAAAACTCTTTGTCCACATTTTTACGCATAAAGAATATGCCTATAAGTTTGAAGTAATTGACGAGTCCGACTGGATGAGTAAATACTTCTTCACAGGAGGTATTATGCCAAGCGACCATTTGTTATTTTACTTCAATGACCATCTTTCGGTAGATAAGCATTGGCATGTGAATGGTACGCATTATGGCAAAACATCAGAAGCATGGCTACAAAAAATGGATGCTCATAAAGCACAAATTATGCCTTTGTTTGAGCAAACCTATGGGAAAGACCAAGCGGTGAAATGGTGGGTATATTGGCGTTTATTTTATTTGGCTTGTGCCGAATTGTTTGCCTACAACGGCGGTAATGAGTGGATGATTAGTCATTATTTATTCAAGAAAAACTAGATGGAAAAAATAGCAATCATAGGAACTGGCATTGCTGGGATGGGATGCGGTCATTTTCTCCATCAGGATTATGATATTTCTCTTTTTGAACAAAATAACTATATCGGCGGGCATACCAATACCGTGACCGTCGATGAGGAAGGTACTCCTGTACATATCGACACAGGATTTATGGTCTTTAACTTTCAGACCTATCCAAATTTGTGTAAACTTTTTGATGAAATAAAAGCTCCTATCAAAAAGACAGATATGTCTTTTAGTGTGCAACACGTACCTTCTCAGCTAGAGTATTGTGGCTCAGGACTAAATGGCTTGTTTGCGCAGAGAAAACAGATTTTTTCGTTGAAACACTGGAAAATGCTTTTGCAAATCGGTCGTTTCAATGAACAATCTATCAAGATTTTGGACGACCCCAAATACCAGAACCATACCCTAGGTGAATATATCCGTGAATTTGGTTTTGGCGAGGATATGCTCTGGAAATACCTTGTGCCTATGAGCTCGGCGGTGTGGTCGACACCTATGGAATTGATGCTCGATTTCCCTGCTGTTTCCCTGATTCGATTCTTTTATAATCATGGTTTTTTGGGACTCAACACGCAACATCAGTGGTACACGCTCGATGGCGGAAGCCGTATGTATCGAGATATTTTGATAAAACCTTTTCAAGAAAAAATACAGATAGGTCGTGCTGCGGTAAGTGTCAAAAAAGAAGCAAATGGCGTGAGCGTGTTGCTTAGTGATGGCACAACTGAGCTTTTTGATAAAGTCATCATTGCCACTCATGGCGACCAAGCGTTGGGCTTGCTCGAAGAGCCCTCTGTTTTACAAGATAAATTGTTATCCAAGTTTAAGTACCAGAAAAATATTGCAACGCTACATACCGACGAGTCTATTATGCCTCAAAATCGCTTGACTTGGAGTAGTTGGAATTATCGGATTGAGTCAACCGAAAAAGGTTTGCAGCCTTCAATTATTTATTGGATGAATCAGTTGCAGGGCGTTTCTAAGAAGAAAAACTACTTTGTTTCGATTAACGCTCAGCCCAATATCAATCCTTCCAAGATATTGAAAGTGATAGAATATGAGCACCCATTGTTTGATGTTCCAGCTATGCAAGCACAGCAACAATTGCATTTGCTGAATACCGAAGGAGGTATTTATTTCTGTGGAAGTTATTTCAAATATGGCTTCCATGAAGATGCTTTTACTTCTGCGGTGAACTTATGTAGAACGCTTACGGGCAAAAATATTTATGGCTCATGAAATCCTGTATCTATGAATGTAAGGTAATGCACCAGCGAAGTGAGCCCATCAAACATGGATTCACGTATAAGCTGTTTATGTTTTACCTTGATTTAGATGAACTTGATATCATTCCAAAACATGTGAAATGGATTAGTCGAAATCGTTGGAATGTATTTAGTTTTTTTGATAAAAATCATTTGCAGTACCCAAAAGAAAAGCCTGAAACTAATAAAGATGTCAAGGAGCAAATCTTGACGTACTTGCATGCCCAAGGAATAGATTTGAAAGGTGGAAAAATCATGCTTTTGACCCACCTTACTACATGGGGATATCAGTTCAATCCTGTATCATTTTATTACTGTTTTGATGAAAAAAAACACCCTGTATGTGTAGTTGCGGAGGTGAGTAATACATTCAGAGAAATGAAGCCCTATTTGATTCAGTCTTTTCTGGAAAAGGAAGAACGCTTCGAGCATCGAGAAATCAAGCATTTTTATGTGTCGCCTTTCATTGATATGGACGCCGAATTTGACTTCAAACTTCGTATACCCAATGAGTCGTTGCATATCAAGATAGATGATTTTAAAGCAGATCGATCCTTTTTCAAAAGTACGCTTTGGGGTAAAAAGAAGCCACTAACCAATGCCAATGTCGCTTGGTATGCGATTCGATTTCCGATGATTACCCTTCGTATTATGTGGCTCATTCATTGGAATGCTTTTGTATTGTGGCTGAAACGGCTTCCGTTTTATGCCAAAAAATCGCATCCAGAGCTTCAAAGAGACATATATAGACCCCTTTCTCACTAACCATAAATCCTTATTTTGTTATGACAACAACTTTGAAAAATACACAGCGTACCAAACCTAGTTTTTATCAAAAAGCGATTTTGGATGTTTTGCAAAAAATGACCTTGGGTAAATTACAAGTGACATTACCAAGTGGAGAAGTGTTATTTTTTGGAAACACGCAGGTCTTTCCAACAGCTAAAATTGAGATTAAAGACGAACGATTTTTTAAGCATATCATGCTTTACGGAGATATTGGTTTTGGCGAAGCCTACGTAATGGGTTTTTGGGATACCAATAATATTACGCAGGTAATTCGTTGGTTTTTGGATAACCTCGAAAATGTCCCTGTTATTTCTGGTAATAAAACCCAAAACTGGCTTTTGAACCTACTCAAGTTGAGTAATAAAATCTATCATTTAGGGCGTGCGAATAGCTTGGATGGTTCTAGAAAGAATATATCCGAACATTATGATTTGAATAATGATTTTTTTGCGCTGTTTCTTGACCCTTCTATGACGTATTCGAGTGCTTATTTTAAAGAAAAAGGCTTGTCATTAGAAGAGGCTCAACTCGAAAAGTATGAACGTTTGTGCCGTCAGTTGCATCTCAAATCTACCGACCATGTACTCGAAATTGGAAGTGGTTGGGGCGCTAATGCTATCTACATGGCCAAAAATTATGGTTGTAGAGTTACTTCTGTAACTATCTCGGAAGAGCAACATAAGCTGGCGACTGAGCGAGTAAAAGCCGAGGGCTTGAGCGATAGAGTCGAGATTTTGTTGAAAGATTACCGCCTGATTACAGGAAAATTCGACAAGATTGTTTCCATCGAAATGCTAGAAGCAGTTGGGCATGAATTTTTGCCAGTCTATTTTGCTAAATGCAACGAACTCCTCAAAAAAGATGGTATTCTGGCTTTTCAAGTAATCACCAGTCCAGATTCTCGCTATAGTTCTTTAAGAAAAGGCGTGGATTGGATTCAGAAATATATATTCCCTGGTTCGTTGTTGCCTTCGGTAGGAGCTATTAATCAGGCTATCAACAAAACTAGTGATTTTACTATGGTCAACCTCAAAGATATGGGTTTGGATTATGCCTATACTTTGAAATTGTGGTATGACCAGTTTCATCAAAATATTCAACAAGTCAAGGCGCTAGGCTTTGATGATACGTTTATTCGTAAGTGGAGTTATTATCTGAATTATTGCGAGGCTGCCTTTGCCAGCCGTAATATTCATGTAATGCAATTGACCTATACACGACCGAATAATACCACTCGATAAGTTTTTCGTACCTATATCGTTAACTCTCAAAACAAGCCTGTATTTTTGGCGAAGTATTCTTTGGGTAGAAGTAATTGACAGCGTTTTAATATGAAGTCACTTACTTTTACTCAAAGATTTTTTGCTGTTATCCTATCATAAAACAGGAATATGTATAAGATAGAAATACCTGTGTTTTGAGAAAAATGAAATTTCCCTTCTATTGCTTTTTGTTATTACTAACATTTGTTTGGGCTTGTAACTCTTCGGAGCCTCCCAAGCAAATCACGCCAGCTTTTTATTATTGGAAAACCGTTTTTAAGTTGTCCAATGATGAAGCGCAAATCCTTACAGATAATCATATTCAAAAGTTATATGTCAAGTATTTTGATGTGGATTTGGATGAGCGTACCGCAAAGCCAACTTTCAAAGCCGTATTGATACCCAAGCAAAAAGTACCTCAAGGAATGAGTGTTGTACCCGTGGTATATCTGACCAATCAAACCTTGAAATGGCTTGAACCGCGTTATTTGGAAGATTTTGCTGAAAAAATAGTAGATAAAATAGAGGTTATTCATCAGGGTTGGATAGGCGAATCTGTCGGGAATAATGAAATTCAAATAGATTGCGACTGGACTTTATCTACCAAGAAAAAATATTTTACTCTATTAACGATTCTTCGTAAGAAGTATCCTCATATCAGCGTTACGATTAGGTTGCATCAAGTTAAATTTTCAGAAAAAACAGGCGTACCTCCTGTCGAACGAGGTATGTTGATGTGCTATAATATGGCAGATTGGAAAAATGAAAAAACGGCAAATTCAATTTTTACGCCCGACGTCCTAAGCCAATATATCGGCGAATTGTCTGAATATCCTTTGCCTTTGGATTTGGTAATGCCTGCCTTTCATTGGACTGTAGGGTATCGAAATCATCAATTTCAGTATTTTTTGAATGCCGTCAGTTCCAAGGATTTTAGTAGTATATCTTTATTTGAACAAGATAAAAATCGGTTTATCGCACAGCGAGATACCACTTTATGGGGTATAGGAATTCGAAAAGGAGATGTCTTCCGAACCGAAGAAGTGGCTTATGATGACCTCTCAAAAGGTTGTCGATTGATAAAGAAGAAAATATCAAATCAAAAACTTACATTTGCCTTATATCATTTGGATTCCGAAAGTCTCAAAACTTATACACATGAACAAATTAAAGAACTATATCAACCTGAGTAAAAAGTCTGTTGCCTCGCTTGTAATTTTTACCATTTTAGCTTGTGGTCCTGGCATGGTAGATTACGATGAATTTATGGGTTTTTTCATGCCTGAATCTGCTACCGTAAAGAGAGGTGATTTAAAATATGCGTATTCGTCTCAGTTTTTTTATAATGATTATGACGATTATAACGTCGGCAATGAAGATACTATTGACCACGAAAAACCGCTCAATATCTCAGCTTGGAGCAAATATGTAGGAGGGAAGGTATCGAAAAAACAAATTGAACAGTCTCTTTACGGAACGTCTTCAGCATTGCAAGATTGGTTGGCAAGTCATCAAAAAGCTGAGGCTGCCGATTATATTACATTTGTACGTGGCATTGACCAAGCGTATAAGCGTGAAACGGTTGATTATTTTACAGAAACTAAAGTAGATACGGTTGCTTTAGTCGAGTTATTTACAAATGCCAAAGTCGCATTGCCCCAATTGAAAGATGAGTTTGTGAAAGAACGATACGCTTTCCAAACAATCAAGTTGGCAATGATGAACGACCAACCGCAAGAGGCCTTGCAAGTATATGATGCAGCGATAAAACCTTTGAAGAAAAAGACCTATATCTCCGACTGGGCCTTATCTCGCAAGGCTGGCGCACTCATTGCTTTGGGCGATTCGGTACAGGCGTATTACGATTTTGCTCAAGTATTTGACCGTTGTCCAAGTCGTCGCCATGCGGCAGACTTAAGTATTCGCTCAAGAGGAATAGGATTTCAGGAAGGGGCTGTTGCCTTGTGTAAAAATAGCCATGAAAAAGCAGCTGTATATGCTTTCGCAGCAATCAAACCTAGTGAAGAAGGGTTGAAGTTTTTGGAAAAAATGGTTGATTTAGACCCAACACATCCTTTGATAGAGCTCGTGATGTCACGAGAAATCAACAAGAATGAAGCGCTTTACTACAAGCAAGTAGACTATTGGATGGGCGAACCTGATGCTAATAAAGAAAAAGAAAATCACGATAAGGCTATTCCATATTGGCAAAAACTAAAAGATTTTGCCACAGCTTGTTCTACTAATCCACAAGTTCCTAAGACGGGTTTTTGGTTGGGAGCCTTATCTTATTTGGAATATATAGAAAAGAATTTTGATAAGTCTGCTGAATATTTGGCTGAAGCAAAATTAGTGGTTAAGCCAAATACTGGTTTGAGTAAGCAATTGGAAATCCAAGAATTGTTGTTGCTAAGTAATAAATCACCTAAAATTACCCCAGAATTAGAAGACGAAATTACACCAGTATTGGCATCATTTGGCAAGCCGAAAGATTTTCGCATGAGCAATGCTTTAGCAGAAGCTTCAAAGCAATTGATAGCACGTTATTATGGTCGTTTGCCACACGAGAAGGAAGAAAAACAAGGCTGGTTGGCTAGTTGTATGAATAAGAAAAGCGAACCCGAAAAGGTTACGATTCCTTATCCCAAAGCCAAGGCATATTTGTTGGCTGCATTGACCAGCTACCAAACAAATTCTGGTAATGAGTATGGAGGATATATGTCGCAAACCGATATGTATGCCATCGAAGACACCACCGAATCCAAAACCATTGAACAAGTAATTGCCTATTTTCAAGAGTCAAAAAAATCAGCTTATGATTCTTTGCTTCAATCGATGACAGGTTTTAGTCAAGATCATTTGTATGTATTGTTGGGTCGCCGTGCCTTGTCGGAGCATGATTATGCTAAAGCAACTAAGGCATTTGAAAAAGTAGCACCAGAGGTATGGCGTCAGGAGCCTTGGAAGAGCTATTTCAACGAAGATCCTTTCTTTATGACTACGACTAATAAAGAAAAACGTAGTACTTACACTCCAGTAGCTTTTGCACAAAAAATGCAAGAGTTGGCTAGTCGTTTGTCAGATAATCCTAACGATTTTGAGGCGGCTTATTTATTGGGTTGTGGAGCGTACAGTATGTCGTATCAAGGTAACTCGTGGGTGCTATTACGTCGCGAATGGAGTACAGGCGAAGTTAATGGATATGTGCAGAAAGATTATGAGACCGATTATTATTTGGCAACTAAAGCAAAAAGTTATTTTGAAACAGCCTTAAAAAGCCCTGATGCTGAGCTTGCAGCTAAGGCAGCATTCGGTGCTGCTAAATGTGAAAATGCAGCCTTCTTTGTCCATGCCAATAGCCAGTCTGGTGAAGAAGATTACACCGTATTTGAGGCCAGAATTGCTAAAGATAAGGCTCGTGATTACGAACACTATTTTACCCTTTTAAAAGAAAAATATAAGAATACTAAGTTCCAGAAGTCCTTAATTCGTGAGTGCTCAGATTATAGCACTTTTGTGAAAGTCAAGAAGTAATAGTTCTTTAAACGTCGGCTAGTCAAAGAGATAGAATACCTATTCAGTTTGATAAGCAGGCTCTTTTTTGTATTTTTACCGTCAAGAATTAACACAAAAAACAATGAAAAAA
Organism: Cellulophaga sp. BC115SP; assembly: GCF_009905545.1. Taxonomy (GTDB): domain Bacteria; phylum Bacteroidota; class Bacteroidia; order Cytophagales; family Spirosomataceae; genus Flectobacillus; species Flectobacillus rivi. Next base: position 248,708 of record NZ_JAAALB010000003.1, read on the forward strand.
ATATTTCTCTTCGTAGTACTGGTATTTTCTTTAACTAGTTGTCAAAAGACTGTTTATTTAACAGGAAGCTTGATGCACACCTTACAAGAAAACGAACTGGATTTAGCTAAAATACAATTCTACAATGATAATCCATTAGTTCTGGAGAGAGAGGTGCCTTCTTCTAACGCCAATATCAAATCTGGTAAGGTATTCTTCAAAAATGGGCGATATATCAATCGCATATCTTTGGATAAAAATACACCAGGGATGGTTCAGCGCGAAGAAAATGGTTCTTTGTTAATTACATTCGAACAAACTTCTGATGGAGAAAACTGGTTGCGTTTTGGGGCTGTTCCTGGAGAAAAAGGTGAATATTTTTATCAGTTGATTGACCAGAAGGGAAGTCCAAGTTTTTCAAGAATTGATTACGAAGGAAACATGTATTTAGTGATATTTCCAACTCGTGTAAGATTACTTCTTTCTAAGAGTGTATTAACTAATTTGAAAGTGAAAGAAAGACACATGAAAGGTGTCCGTGTAAAATAAATTGTGATTTCAGTTCACAAAAAAAGAGGCTTCGAAAGAGCCTCTTTTTTTTTATCCATTGAAATAGAGCACTTAACCATTGAAAGACTCAGTAATGTAAAATATAGTATTTTTTTGATTTTCAGGAGGTAAGTGGCGTGAAATTTGATTCAAATAAGGTATCCGCCGTAAACCAACTAATCATTTATAAACTTGTATGAAATATACATTTTGGCTCAATTTATGCGTTTTGACAAGCGCTGTGATTAATCTATCTTTTGTTGCTCCATTACCATATCATCCCAAAAATAAAGTGAAGCAACTGGTCTATGACAAAGAAGTTGTATTTCTCTTAAAATCTCACGATGATAATAACGTCCCTAAGTCATCATTACGAGGTAGAGCTGTAGGTCTTTCTAATGAACTTATTAACCTTAAGACTATTCTGGAAAATGACCAAGTAAAGTTTACTTGGACTGCCGAAACCAACGAAGTAAAGCGATATATCCTTCAATCAAGCTCTGATTTGGAATCTTATGTAGATATTGCTGAAATTAAGGGAGGGAAAAATAATGAATTACTTACTTATACACATGAGATTCACTCACAGGAAGCTGCTAAGTTTTATCGTATTCTTGCCGTAAAATCAGATAAAAATATCCAAGTATATGCCCCTATGGCTATCTATCGTCCTGATTTTAAAGGCGTAACAATTCATAGTGACGAGCAATCAGATATGATTAGAGTAAAACAAGATGATGTTGATACAGCCGAAATTTTAGTAAGTACAGCTTCAGGGATGGGTGTACCATGCCAAGTAATAGTAAAAAGTAGCTCTGAAGCAATTTTATGGCCTAGTTACGAATTATCTAATGGAGAATATAGTGTACGTTTGCGCACAACAAAAGGCGAACGAAAATTCAGATTACTTGTAGCCAAACCAGACAAGATGTTTTAATATCAACTAACCCTAAATAAATTCAGTAAAAAAGGATAGTCAAAACGATTATCCTTTTTTTATAAATAAATATATTGTTATGCTTGCATAATAATATATTCTTGCACAAATTTACATTTATATTAGTATGCTTAGCATACCTTTTACTAACTGTAGTAATAGCCTAAGATATATAAACCACTTAAACTCTATTCACTCGTATCCGCGACAATTTTACAGTTAGATTCTTGCCTCTCGCCCTATAGTAAGTACTAATGCAGAGCTGTGAGTTATGATCTTAAAATGCTTAATCTCAGAAACTATCACTCTTCATTTTGTACGCTAGCTTAGATGATTTATGTCCCAATAATGAAAATCTTGAAGAAATATGAAAGCTGACAAAACCGTAGATTATCACATTAAGGCAGGATGGCATGCAATCAGTAGAATGTATAATTCTTATGCAGCACAATTTGATATGACCATGGCTATAGGATATGTTTTGTTGAATATCGACAAAAACGGAACCCCTGCCACCAAAATAGCTCCCGCACTAGGGCTTGAGCCTCGTAGCTTGACGCGTATGCTCAAATCGCTTGAAGATAAAAAGTGGATTCGTCGTGAAACTGACGAAGATGACCGCCGTGTCGTAAAAGTTTATTTGACCGAGGAAGGTAAACGTAAACGTGACAAAGCTCGTAATGGTGTAATTATGTTTAATAACCTAATTTATGAAAAAATTGGAGAGGAAAAACTACAGACATTTTTTGAGGTGATGGAGCAAATCAGTGAGGTTGTCGACTCTGAAGCTGCCAATTATAAGGCGGAGAATATTGAAGAGTTTTTGTAATAAATAAGCACTCTATATAGATACCAACAAAAGAGTGGTTGATGCGTCTTTACTATTTTTGCTTCTAGAAATAATACTATTTTTACTTTTTTAGAAAATATTTTAAATGTTATGCTTGCATAACATTTTTTTTATTTATTATATTTACAGAAAATTAGTATGCTTGCATACGATAGTCTAGCTTTTAGAAAATTTTCGAATCGTAAAATATTCAAAATATGGTACTTACAGATAGCAAATCATCCATTAAAGGAGGAGAGTTCTTGATAAAAGACATTGATGCTTCTCAAATTTTCATTCCTGAAGAATTCAATGAAGAGCAACAAATGATTGCTCAGACCTGTTTAGATTTTTTGCGTACAGAAGTACATCCGAAACTCGATGCTATTGATTATGCAAAAGATACCAACCTAATGGTCGAGCTATTGGATAAGGCTGGAGAATTGGGATTATTAGGAACTGCTATTCCTGAGGAGTTTGGTGGTTTTGGCATGAACTTCAATACTTCAATGCTTGTAACAGAAGCTTGTGGTGGTGGACATTCGTTTTCGGTAGCGCTTTCGGCACATACAGGTATTGGAACCTTGCCTATTTTGTACTATGGAACAGAAGAACAAAAAGCCAAATATTTACCCAAATTAGCAACAGGCGAATGGAAAGCGGCGTACTGTTTGACAGAGCCAGATTCTGGATCGGATGCTAATTCAGGAAAAACAAAAGCAGTATTGTCTGAAGATGGCAAACACTATATCATCAACGGGCAAAAGATGTGGATCACCAATGGTGGTTTTGCTGACTTGTTCATTGTTTTTGCCAAAATTGATAATGATAAGTCATTAACAGCATTTATCGTGGAAAAGTCGTTTGGTGGTATTACCATGAACGAAGAAGAGCGTAAAATGGGTATCAAAGGTTCTTCAACACGTCAGGTATTCTTTAATGATTGTAAAGTGCCAGTCGAAAACCAATTGTACACACGTGAGGGAGGTTTTAAGATTGCTGTAAATATTTTGAATATTGGTCGTATCAAATTAGCTGCTGCCGTAGTAGGTGCAAGCAAAGGAGTTATTTCGACTGCTGTAAACTATGCCTACGAACGTAAACAGTTTGGTACTAGTATCTCTAGCTTTGGTGCAATCAAGCACAAAATTGGCGATATGATTGCTAAAGTTTTTGCTTCTGAGTCGGCTTGTTATCGTGCAGGACAAAATATCGACGATGCTATTGATACTCTGCTAGCATCGGGTATGGAGAGTGGACAGGCAAAGCTCAAAGGCGTAGAGCAATTTGCGATTGAATGTGCTATGTTAAAAGTTCATGGCTCGGAGGTATTGGATTATGTTGTAGACGAAGGGGTGCAGATTTACGGAGGTATGGGCTTTTCGGCTGAAGCACCAATGGATCGCGCTTATCGTGACTCAAGAATCAACAGAATCTTTGAAGGTACCAACGAAATCAACCGTTTGTTGTCTGTAGGTACCATCGTAAAACGTGCTATGAAAGGTGAGTTGAATTTGATGCCTGCGGCTATGGCAGTTGGGAAAGAAATTTTATCAATTCCTGATTTTGGTGCAGAAGAGGAAGATGGCTTATTTATTCCTGAGAAAAAAGCACTCAAAAACATGAAAAAAGCCATTTTGATGATTGCTGGTGCATCGCTTCAGAAGTTTATGATGAAGTTTGAGGAGGAACAAGAAATCATCATGAATCTTGCCGATATGTTGATTGAAACTTATGTGGCTGAATCGGTGCTGTTGCGTGTTGAAAAATTAATTACACTTCGTGGCGAAGAGGCTTGTGCTTTGGAAAAAGATGCTGCTTTGGTGTATTTACACTCTGCTATTGACAAATTGAATTCTGCAGGAAAAGTAGCAATTACTTCATTTGCTGAGGGCGACGAATTACGAGTAATGTTGATGGGTTTGAAACGTTTTACGAAAATCGAGCCAATTAATTTGAAGGATGCAAGAAGAAGATTGGCTGATGCTGCGATCCAAAAGAACGGATATATTTTTATATAAAGATTTAAAGTATTTAGCAGGTAAAAATTGTATTCGTAATATTATTAGAAACACTTTTAAACTTTAGGCTTGCAGCATAAAGCCTAGAGCTTAAAGCGGGTAAAATGCCCACTAACTTAATTCGCTTACAGTTATTAGATTAAAATTTATGAAGGGGATTTTTAGGTAAATAGAAAGGAGGTGATGTTTTTCACCTCTTTTTTTGTGCTATAACTTAGCTATTGGGCATAAAAAAAGTCACTCCGTAAAGAGTGACTTTTTTGTATATTGCTTTTGTCAAGAGACTATTTCTTTTTAGCTTCTTTAACTTTTGCAGCTCTACCGTGTTTGCCACGAAGATAGAACAATCTTGCACGACGTACTCTACCTTTACGCAATACTTCGATTTTGTCGATGTTTGGTGACAACAAAGGGAAAATTCTTTCAACACCTACACCGTTAGAAATTTTACGAACTGTGAAAGTCTCACCAGCACCGCTGTTACGACGTTGGATCACAGTACCTTGGAATACCTGAATACGCTCTTTGTTACCTTCACGGATTTTAACGTGTACGTTCAAAGTATCACCTGCTGAGAACTCGGGCAATTCTGCACGGCGTGCAGCGTTTTCAGCTTCTACCAATTTGATTAAATCGTTCATCTTGAATGATTTTTATTGTTTAAGTCCTAAATTTTTTGACTTGATTAATAACTAGCGGTGATATTAAAGGTCTGAAAAACAATACATTATTGTAGTTTGACTGCCCAATCACATAATTACTAAATCTTTGGGGGTGCAAAGTTCCGAAAAAAAATATGTAAAACCAATAAATTGCTTAAGGATTTTAGAAAAAACTTGGAGGCTTTATGATGCATTTGGCTGTAAACTCTAAGCATTAGATACAAAAGCTTCAATTTTTCATCAGAAATACTATTTAACTTTTAGCCTACAGCATAAAGCCTAGAGCTAAAAGCGAATAAAACTATTTTACTTTTGCCACTAACTTACTTTTGCACACATCTTTAGCTTTTATACAATGAAAAAAATATTTGATGCCCAGCAGATTCGTAATTGGGATGCTTATACTATTGCACAGGAACCTATTACTTCCATTGATTTGATGGAGCGAGCCTCTGAAGCATTTACGGATAGGTTATTGTCACTTTTTTCAGACAACGACTTTACGATTTTTTGTGGAAAAGGTAATAATGGAGGAGATGGATTGGCTATTGCTAGGATACTTGCCTCAATGAATAAAAAGGTTGAGGTTTATGTCATAGAATATAGTGCTCAAGCTAGTGCTGACTTTTTGATTAATTACGACCGACTAGCTAAAATAACCACTGTGCATGCCATTAGTAGCTTGAAGGATTTTCCCGTTATTGGGCAAAATTCTGTTGTGGTAGACGCGATTCTTGGGTCTGGTGTGAATAGACCAGTAGAAGGTATTTTGAAAGATGTTATTCAGAAAATAAATCAAAGCAAGCTTCCTATTATTTCAGTAGATATTGCCTCGGGACTATATGTTTCTCAGCCAATTGCTGGTGACAATACCATTATTTGCCCTGATTACACCCTGACTTTTGAAGCACCAAAACTAGCTTTTTTGATGCCTCAAAATCTACAATATGTGGGTGAATGGGAATGTTTGCCTATTGGACTTTCAAAAGAATATGTCCAAAATACCTCAACATCCTTCTTTTGGACGGATAGTGTATCACTTAAAAAAAGGGCAAAATTTTCACATAAAGGTACATTTGGGCACGCTTTACTGGCTGTCGGAAGTTATGGCTCGATAGGAGCGGCTGTACTTTCAGCAAAAGCTTGCTTACGTTCGGGAGTAGGTTTACTAACCACCTATATACCCTCTTGTGGATACCAAATTATGCAGGTGTCTGTTCCAGAAGCCATGTGCCAAACTGACCCAGCAGAAAAAGAATTAAGTATTTGCCCCAACCTTGAAAAATACACTGTCATTGGTGTAGGATGCGGAATTGGGAAAAGTCATAAGACTCAGGTTTTTCTAAGAGAAATATTATTAAGAGCTGAATGTCCTGTGGTATTGGATGCTGATGCGCTAAATATTGTGGCTGAGAATCCAGATATACTTGCTACTATCCCTCCAAAATCGATTTTGACACCACATCCCAAAGAATTACAACGTTTGATAGGAGCTTGGGAAAATGATTTTGACAAACTAGAAAAAGTAAAAGTGTTCTCTCAAAAATATGATTGTATTGTGTTGATAAAAGGTATGTACACCGCTATAGTTTTACCCAACCAAGAAGTTTATTTTAACTCGACAGGTAATGCAGGAATGGCAACAGGAGGTAGTGGCGATGTCCTAACAGGGATGATTACAGCACTAATAGCTCAAGGGTATTCGTCGGAAGAAGCTGCGATTATTGGTGTATTTAAACATGGTGAAGCAGGTGATATGGCAGCACAGGAAAGAGGACAAATGGCAATGTTACCAAGCGATATTATTGAAAAATTGAGATGGTAAACACGTAAGTCATTTCAAATTTAGTGATTTAAGAAATTGTGAATGAGTGATTTTTTAATAGGAATTTTACTAGTAGAGACGCAATGATTGCGTCTAAAGCCGAGTCATGTCTAGCATGGTAGTATCGTAATATCAAAAAAGCGGTCGGAAAATATTTTCCGACCGCTTTTTTGATGAAAACCAGGAGAATAATCTCAATCCTAAAATTCAAGATGACTCATGTTTTTATTTAGCTCAAAAGAATGAATTTCTTATTTCAACAATTGATACACAATAAATGCCGATAAGTATGCTAGCGTGGTCATATAAACCAACTGAATAGCAGGATAGCGCCATGATTTTGTTTCACGATATGTTGTAGCCAAGGTACTCATACATTGCATAGCAAAGGCATAAAATATCATAAGTGAAAAGCCTAATGCCGCGTCGTACATCGGTTTGCCAGTTTCAGGGTTTATTTCGGCACGCATACGATTCATGACGGTGGTGTTTTCGTCGTCTACTTCGCCTCCTAAACTATAAATTGTTGACATAGTTCCTACAAATACCTCACGCGCTGCAAAAGAAGTTAGCAAGGCAATGCCGATTTTCCAGTCATATCCTAAAGGCTTAATAGCTGGTTCGAGAACCTTACCAAAATGACCCGCATACGATGATTCCAGTTTTTGAGCCGCAATTTTATTTTCTAAATCCGCTCCTGTTAAAGTTGGATTTTCAGTTTTCACTTTTTGTTCTGCTTCTTGCATTGCATTGCCTGGACCATAGCTAGCCATTACCCAAAGCACAATCGAAATAGCAACGATAATTTTACCAGCTTCAAATACGAAAGCTTTGGTAGAATTAAGCAAAGAAATCATAATGTGCTTGAAACGAGGACCTTTGTAAGAAGGGAGCTCCATGATGAAATAACTTCTTTCTTTGGCTTTTAATACTACTTTTAGTATCCATGCCGACAGAATCGCCATTCCAAAACCTAGTAAATACAAACCAAATAAGGCAACTCCTTGCAAACTGAAAATGCCAAAAAGGGTGCTCTTTTCTGGAACTACTAGGGCAATAAGCACCGTATAAATTGGCAAACGTGCCGAACACGACATCAATGGGGTTACCATAATAGTAATCAAGCGGTCTTTCCATGAGCCAATGCTGCGAGTACTCATAATGGCAGGTACAGCACATGCTACCCCTGAAATAAGTGGCACAACGGATTTACCATTCAACCCAAATCGACGCATCAATTTGTCCATGATAAACATCACTCTGGACATATAACCTGTTTCTTCCAACAATGAAATAAACAAGAAGAGGAATACGATTTGAGGTACAAATACGACCACACCTCCAATACCAGCAATCAATCCGTCTGTCAATAAATTAACCAATTGGCTTTCTGGAAGGGTGTCTTTGAGGTATTGATTGAGCCACGCTACACCATTATCAATCAAATCTTGTGGATAAGCAGCCCAAGTAAATACTGCTTGGAACATAACAAACAAAATACCCAAGAAAACAAAATAGCCCCAAAACTGATGAAGAAAGACTTTATCCAAACGATCAGTCCAAGTTTTTACAGGCTCGTCTTCTACAGGAATTTGATGCAAACAACCATCTACGATTTCGTTGAGTACCGCATAACGAGAAACAGTTTCTTGCGCTTGGAATTTTTTGGAATTCCAGCCATATTTTTCTTGAAGTTTATCGAAACCTACTCTTTGCTCGGTATTGAATTGTTTCAAATTATCGTGTTCCGAAAGCCATAACAAGGCGTGGTAATCGTCGGTATCACCATATTTCTCTTTGATTTCATCAATCAATTCGGGCGAATATTCTACAGGTAACGAGTCGTTAGAATTGAATCGTTGCTCAAGCGTCTTGTTTACTGCAAGGCGTAAGCCATTGAGTCCGATACCTTTTTTGGCATTGACTTCTGCAACTTCTACGTTGAGCTCTTTGGCGAGCTTAAAAGAATTGATTACGATACCTGAGTTTTCAGCAACGTCAATCATGTTGAGTGCCAAAACGGTAGGAATACCAAGGTCACGAACTTGGCTAAATAGTAATAGATTGCGTTTAAGGTTAGACGCATCGGCTACCACTATGGCCATATCTGGATAGTCAGGATGTTGTGGGTTGGCAAGGATGTTGATAACAACTTGCTCATCGACTGATTTTGGATATATACTATAAATCCCCGGTAAATCTAGAATTTCGGCTTCAGTGCCTGTCTCCAAATTCCATTTCCCAATCAACTTGTCCATAGTTACGCCAGGAAAGTTTCCTGTCTTTTGGCGTAGCCCCGTAAGGCTATTGAACAAAGATGATTTTCCAGCGTTGGGATTACCGATTAATGCTATTTTGGGTGATTTCTTCAAGGCTATTAGCAATTTTTGGCTTCAAACTAATAACGTAAAAACGCATAGTTTGTTCCTATCTATTCACTTTGTTATTGATTAGTCTTTTATGAAAATAGAATAAATCCAAGACCAACCAAAGTGGTATTATTTAAGCAACAACAATAGTTGAGGCTTCATCTTTTCGCATTGACAAAACATAGCCAGAAACCTTTACGGCGATTGGGTCACCAAAGGGGGCAATATGTGTCATTGTTACTTGAGTACCGGGCAAGCAGCCCATTTCTAACAATTTGAGTGATAGAAGTTCGTCGCTAAAGCTCACAATCACGCCCTTTTCCCCGATTTTCAAATCCGCAACTGTTCTCATGATTACGCTTTCGATTAATAGTAGTTGTAATATAAAGTACAAATTTCTAAAGACTTAACAAATTACGAATTTGCACTTTATTTAGACTTATTCAAAACAAGTGCAAATAAACAAAGAGTTCCTTGTTTAAAGAAATATTTGCGAACTAAACCTCAAATTTTCTTTTTGATTATGATTTTAATCATTTTGAAACATTAGTTTTTGCATTCTATTTGTCCTCTAAAAATCTCCCTACAAAGTTGTTGGGCGAATGTCTCAAAATATTACTTCCTTTTTGAGTTTGCAGTTTGTTTGTGTCGTAACTTTGCGGAAAATTTTGAAAAAGGGCTATCCAAATTTGACTCATCAACATTATGCCAAATATAGCCTCAGAGAGTTATTCGACATGGTAAACGAAATAAAAGCATTAATTGACAAAGAGATACGATTGGAGTTGAGGCAAAAATATGCTATCAATGGGATGCTTTTATATATTGTGAGTACGGTATATGTGTGTTATTTGTCGTTTCGATTGAAGACAAACCATATCGATAAAATTACTTGGAACACGCTTTTTTGGATTATCATTCTTTTCACAGCAGTTAATGCTATTGCCAAAAGCTTCACGCAGGAGCGTTACGGGCGTCTTCTCTATTATTATACCTTAGCTAATCCAGTTGGAATTATTGTTTCGAAAATTATCTACAACTCTATCCTGATGTTGGTATTGTCATTGGTAGGATTTGGGGTGTATGGTTTGGTGATGGGTAATCCAGTAGGTGATGTAGGGTTGTATTTGGTGGCGCTTATACTTGGGGCAATTGGTTTTGCAAGCACACTCACGATGATTGCTGGTATTGCATCAAAAGCCGAAAACAGTGCAACATTGATGGCAGTATTGAGTTTCCCAGTGATTATTCCGATGTTACTGATGTTAATAAAAATATCAAAAAATGCACTCGATGGACTAGATAGAGGTGAAAGCCTAGACGAAGTAATGATTCTTTTGGCAATTGATGCTATCGTATTGGTATTGTCGGTGATACTTTTCCCTTTTTTGTGGAGAAGTTAGAGAATTGAGTGGTTTATAGTTATTACTAGACATTTGTAAAAATTTAGAAAAAACTCAATGATTCAACATAGAGTTAATAAATGATAAAATGAAACAGAATTGGTATAAGTATTTGGCAGTATTGATGCTGTCGTATGTAATGGTTTGGGGCTTTTTGGGACATATTCCTCGTCAGCCTGTATTGCACGAAACGGCTCGTAACCTGTATTTCCACGTGCCGATGTGGTTTTCGATGTTTGTGATGTTGACAATTTCGGTTATCAATTCGATTAAGTATTTGAGAAATCCACTTACTGCTATCGACGACAAAGCGGAGTCTTATGCCTATACTGGGATTTTGTTTGGTGTTGTAGGTTGTGCAACAGGAAGTATCTGGGCACGTTATACATGGGGTACTTGGTGGACCAACGATGTAAAACTCAATGGCGCAGCTATCGGATTATTAATCTACTTTGCTTATGCTATTTTAAGAGGCTCGTTTGAAGACGAACAACAAAAAGCACGTATTTCGGCGATTTATAACATTTTTGCTATAGCATTATTGATTCCTTTACTAATCATTTTGCCACGTATGACCGATTCGTTGCACCCAGGTAATGGTGGTAACCCAGGTTTTAAACCAATGGATACACAAGGTGCTATGCGCATTGTCTTTTATCCTGCTGTAATTGGATGGATTAGTTTGGGTTATTGGATTACCAATCTTCGTTTACGTATTCGTAAAATTGAACGACAAGCGAATGAAGCCTAGATAAGTTTTGGATGGAGAGTTGAGCATAAGGAGTTTTGCTGGATTCATCATTTGTTATTTACAATTCGGTACCAAACAAGAGTTTACTTATTTCTCATTAATAAAAGTCTTTTACTAAATAAAAAGCCCCAAGTTTATCACTAAAGGCTCGATAGATAAAATGAAAAAGTTATTATCATTTTTAACATTAATGCTAGTTTCGCTAGCTTCTTTTGCTCAAGACAATGCTGCTGGTGAGCCAGAAATGGCTGATAAATTATATGCAGATGGGCGTATTTACGCGGTAGTCGCTGTGGTGGTTACTATATTTTTGGGTGTTGTAATTTATCTGATAACATTGGATAAGAAAATTTCAAAAATCGAAAAAACTCTCAATTCGAAATAAGCGAAATCTCAAAAAGACGCATCAATAATCATGAAAAAAACACACATCTTCGGACTAATTATCATTGCCATTGCAGTGGTGATTTTGGTGTCAACGGGTACCGACGCTAGTACTTATGTTGACTTTGGCGTAGCCGAAAATATGGCTAAAGACGGTAGTGCAGAGAAAGTACACGTAGTGGGTAAACTTAAAAAAGATGCTGGTGGTAATGTTACAGGAATGAGTTATAATCCTGCACTTGATGCCAATCACTTCGAATTTACATTGGTTGATAACAAAGGACGTGAACAGAAAGTTGTATATGATGCTCCAAAACCTCAAGATATGGATCGTTCTGAGCAAGTCGTGATTATTGGTAATATGGAAGGTCAGGTTTTTAAATGTGAAAAAATCTTATTGAAATGCCCTTCTAAATACCAAGATGGAAATGTGGATTTCAAAGAAGTAGAAAAAACTGCTTCTAAATCATAATTCGGCAGTTGGCTGTTGCCATATAGTTGATTCAGACTTACTGCTTACTTCAACAGATACGACTTCCAAACTCTTTTATTGAGTGTAGGAGTCGTATTTGTCTTAAAAATGCCTCAATGGTATTCAAAAATTAGGGTCTATCTCCCCAAACCCATTTTATCAAGATGTTACATACAACTATCGGAAATGTGGGTCATTTGTGTATTATTATCTCGTTTGTGACGTCGGTAATATCTGCATTTGGCTATTTCAAATCACTTCAAATTAAAAACCTCGAAGAACAAGAGTCTTGGAAGAAATTTTCTCGCTATTCTTTTTACCTACATGGTCTTTCGATTGTAGGAGTAATTGTGGCGCTTTATTCCATTATTTATAACCACTATTTCGAGTATCAATATGCTTGGTCACACTCGTCGATTGCACTTCCTGTATATTATATTGTTTCATGTTTTTGGGAAGGTCAAGAGGGTAGTTTCTTATTGTGGATTTTCTGGCATGCACTTTTGGGCTTGATTCTTATCAAAACCAATCGCAAATGGGAAGCTCCTTTGATGGTAGTTTTTGCTACTGTTCAAGCTTTTCTTTGTTCGATGATTTTGGGGATAGTATTACCACTTATTGACTTCAAAATTGGTTCATCACCATTCTTGTTAATGCGTGAGGCTATGCCTGATTTACCTGTTTGGAAAATGAACCCCAACTTTGTTCCAGAAGATGGACGTGGTTTGAACCCATTGCTTCAAAACTATTGGATGGTAATTCACCCGCCAACCTTATTCTTAGGCTTTGCTACAACCTTGATTCCATTTGCTTATGCGATTGCTGGTTTGTGGCGTGGAGAGTACAAAGAATGGATTCGTCCTGCTTTGCCTTGGTCGTTATTTTCGGCGGCAGTACTTGGCATAGGCATTATCATGGGAGCTTATTGGGCTTATGAAACGCTCAACTTTGGTGGATATTGGAACTGGGACCCTGTTGAAAATGCTTCATTTGTTCCATGGTTAGTATTGGTTGCTGCAATTCACTGTATGATTATTTACAAAACCAATGAGTCGGCATTGCGCATCTCATTCATTTTGGTGATTACTTCCTTTATTTTGGTTTTATACTCTACTTTCTTGAACCGTAGTGGTGTGTTAGGCGAGGCATCTGTTCACTCATTTACAGATTTGGGTCTTTCAGGACAGTTATTGTTATATCTTTTATTCTTCTTAGTGGGTGCAGTAGGTTTGTTAATTTATCGTTGGAAAAACATCCCAACAGAAGAACAAGAGGCGTCTGTATATAGTCGTGAATTCTGGATATTTATTGGCGCTACAGCTTTGTGTTTGTCGTCTTTCCAAATTATTGCAGCAACGTCTTTGCCAGTATATAACAAAATAGTAGAAGCCTTGGGCTTTGTGTCTAAACTAGCACCACCTGCCGATGCGCCAACGTATTATTCAAAATTCCAGTTGTGGTTTGCCGCAGCAGTGGCTATTTTGACAGGTACTGGTCAATATTTTTGGTGGAAAAAAATCAAGAAAGAAAATATATCTCAGCATTTCTTAACACCCGCTTTGGTGTCTTTGATTTTGACTTCTTTGGGTATTTTAGCAACAACCAAATTAGAGTTGGGAGATTTTTTCAGTAATCCAACCTATATCGCTTTACTTTTTGCGTGTATCTATGCTTTTGTCACCAACGGAACAATTTTGTTTAATATCGCTCGTGGCAACTACAAGCTATCAGGTGGTGCTGTAACGCACATTGGTTTTGCGATGATGCTATTCGGTATTTTGTATTCGTCGGGTTATTCTAAAGTAGTTTCGATTAATACATCGGGTTTTGCTATTTCGAATAAAGACGAAGCTTTTACCAAAAATAACGATAAAGAAAATAAAGAAAACGTAGTATTGTGGTTGAATACACCTTTAGAAATGGGCAAGTACACGCTCACTTACAAAGGGGTTCGAGTAGAAGGTCGTGAGCTACCTGAGTATGTTCGTCCTGAGCTGGTAGAATTAATTGAGAACGATTTCCATGCTGTGGCTCTTCAAGATATTGAGCAACAAGGTAAAAAGTATTATGCCAAAGGCGATACTTTACCCGTTTTTCCTGAAAATAAGTATTACGAAATAGATTTCCGTGATAAAGATGGCAAAGTGACAACGTTATATCCTCGTGCTCAAATCAACAAGAAAATGGGGAATGCTTTCTCGCCAGACTTGAAGCACTCGGCATTGGGTGATTTGTATACTTATGTAGCTTTGGCACCGAATTTGGATGAGAAGGAGTGGAGCAAAACGGAGAAATTCACGGTTGCGGTAAAAGATACCTTTTTCTTGAATGATTATGTGGCTGTATTGGACGAAGTAAAACGTGTAACTGAGTTTGAAGGAAAACCTCTTGGTCCACAAGATGCAGCAGTTCAAGCACGTATTTTGATTTCAGGAAAAGAGGCTATTCCACATGAAATAAAACCAGTATTTGTCATTCGTGATGGTATGGTCGCTATGCCACCAGTGGAAAATGCAGAGGCTGGTGTACGAGCAAGATTTGTGAGTGTAGACCCTCAAACAGGTAAATTCACCTTTGATATTAATACAACCCAAAGAGATTTTATTATTTTGAAAGCCATCGAAAAGCCTTTGGTGAATATCTTGTGGATAGGTACAATTATCTTATCGATTGGTTTCGTGATGGCAACAATCCGCCGTTATCGTGAATTCAAACTGATGCGAGATAAAGGATTTTAATTAAGCACAAACTCATGAGCAGAAAAGAAATATTATTGCTGTCAGCAGCTTTAGGCTTTTTGATAATTTGGGTTCTTGACCTTCGTGCAGGAACACCGCCAGAGGTAAATACTTTTTGGACAAAGATTTTTTACCATTATAGCTGGCTTATGATGTGTGTGGGTTGTTTGTTTTACTTTCAGTATTCTAAACAAATTCGTTTGAAGAAAGAAGAACAATCGAACAAAAGTGATAAAAAAGAGCCTGTTGGAGACCTCAAAAAGTCGCAACGTCAGGCTTTGTTAAAAGGAAAGAAAAAGTAAAATCCAGCTGTTGGGCATAGTATTTTAATAGTAAGATTTTGTAAAAAAGCCCACAGATGTCAAATTTTTAGGGAGAGCGGTTTGATAAATCGCTCTTTCTTTTTGAAATTTGACCAAAAATATGCAATTTGATGTTTAGAGAATGTGAGTTTTTCTAAACCATACCTTCGTATTGTGTTGCTAATCAAATCACATACGGTTGTCTAACTCACAGATATAGATGTATTTAACCAATCAAGCATTCGACATCTATGTCTTCTAATTCAAAATTGAAACCAACCCCAGATGGACTCCCAACAAGCAATAGGTGTTATATTATCAATGGTTTTTTCAGCATTCTTTTCAGGTGTTGAAATGGCATTTGTTTCGGCTAACAAGTTATATTTTGAGCTACAAGCCAAACAAGGTGTAATCACTGGACAAATTATTTCAAGATTTATCAAAAACCCTTCTAAGTTTATCGGTACCCTACTTATTGGCAATACGTTGTCGTTGGTAGCTTATGGTATTTTTATGGAGGGCTATCTGCATCATCAGATTGAGCACTATTTCCCCGTTTTTGGTACAGGTCTAGTTCCTGGCCTAATTGCGTCAATCTTAGGGACTGTTATTATTTTGGGTACTTCAGAGTTTACCCCCAAAAGTGTGTTTCTACTCAATCCAGATGGCTTTTTGGAGGTTTTATCTATTCCAATCTGGATTATTTATACGCTCATGTATCCCTTGGTATGGGCAATTGTAGGACTTTCAAGCTGGTTTATCAAAAATGTACTTCGTCTAGAATATTCGGAGGAAAAACCTGCTTTTGGTTTGACAGATTTGAACCATTATATGCAAAATCTTAATCGTAAAATTTCGACAGAGGAGGAAGCTGAAGTAGATACCAAAATCTTTAACAATGCACTTGAGTTTAAGCAGGTAAAAGTGAGAGATTGTATGATTCCACGTACCGAAATTGTAGCTATAGACTTAGAGGACGGTATAGAAGAGCTAAAGAAAATTTTTGTTGAGAGTGGTCACTCAAAAGTACTGGTCTATAAAGATACCTTAGAAGATGTAATTGGGTATTGTCATTCGGTGGCTTTGTTTAAGAAACCTAAAGACATTCAGAGTATTTTGAAGCCTATTCTGATTGTCCCAGAAGCAATGCCTGCCAAAGATTTAATGCTTCGTTTTTCTAAAGAACACAAATCCTTGGCCTTGATTGTAGACGAATTTGGAAGTACTTCGGGTTTGGTAAGTATGGAAGATGTAATGGAGCAAATTTTTGGAGATATTGAGGACGAATATGACGATAACGAAGATTTGATAGAGAAGCGATTAGAAGATAAAGTATATCTACTGTCAGCTCGTTTGGAAATTGACTATCTCAACGAAAAATATGAGTGGAATCTCCCAGAAGGTGATTACGATACCTTAGGAGGTATGATTATCAGTATTAATGAAGATATTCCAGAAGTAAACGAAACGATTATTGCTCATCCGTTCAATTTCCAAATTATCTCCATGATGGATGCTCGTATTGATACAGTAAAGTTGACCATTATTGGAGAAATTGAGCGAAAAACAGAAAGCTTTTCGATGAAGCATTGAGGTTGAGTGGAGAGTTTTAAAAAATTACATATTGTAACTCGCAATTCTGCATTAATATTTAAAAGATAAAGGAAAAGGGATAGTAGCCAACGGTTACTATCCCTTTTCCTTTATCTGTGATGAAAAACATCTTATAAAATAACTCTCAAAAGCGTTTGGCTTTTCATTTCCGTCTCATACCATTCTTTCACTGGATTAGAATCTTCGGTAATACCACCACCTGCAAAAAGTGTAGCTTGGTTGCCTTGAATTTTCATCGTACGAAGGTTGACAAATAAATGGCTTTCGTCATGAATATTTACAGGTCCTAAAAAACCACTGTAATACTCTCTGGAATGTAATTCATTTTCGGCAATATAGCGCAAAGCTGGTTCTTTGGGCATACCACATACGGCTGAAGTTGGATGCAAAAGCTCTATCATGACTGTGCCCAATTGTGGAAAATTCACCTCATGGGTATTGACACTATAATCAGTGCGGAGGTGCATCAAATTACCTGCCTGAACAGTTTTGGGACCTACTTCGTAATATTCACGAAGACGAATTTTCTTAAAGCATTCAATGATATATCTGCTAACAAAAGCTTGCTCTTCTATTTCTTTAGATGCCCAGCGAATTTCGGCAGGATGGTATTTTTCTCCATTTGGTCCAATAGCTGATTGCGTACCAGCCAAGGACATGGTTCTAAAAATCCCCTCTTTGTTCATGCTAATAAGCGTTTCGGGGGTTGCACCAAGCCATAAAGCCTTTTCCTGTGGTAAATACACCAACGACACAAAAGCATTTGGATATGCCACACAAAGCTTATTGAATGCCTCAACTACCTCAAAATTTTCTGGTAAAGTAATTTGCTTTGTTCTCGAAAGCACTACCTTTTGCATGTCTCCTCGCTGAATAGCATCGATGGCATCGGATACCATTTCGGCATAAGTAATCTCGTTGTAAAGCGATGATTCGGTGGGCGACTCAAAGTTTTTGGTATAATTTACGGTAAAATTGGCTGATGAAATAGGAGTGTCCTCGTGTTGTTCGTCGTAGGTGAGCTGAACTTTTCTGAAAAACTCTTGGGCTTGTTCCGAACTAGGATGAATGTTGTTTTCTACCAATTGATTGTCTTGATCAAAATGATAGTACAAATCTCCTTTTAGAAACAAGGATTCGCCAATAAAAGGACTCATAGCAAAGCCTGAAGGAAGCTCCTCTAAGTCGATTTTGGTTTGGCTAGTACGTCCAGATAAATCTATAAGTAATTGTTTTTCAGTGGATTTAGGTAATCTCCAGAGGGCAACAGGTAGCCCTTCTGAAATAGCAGTTTTCCAGAAAAATTCTAGTTGTGGCACTTGCGTCGAAATATGAGTTTCCGAAGTTGGAGTCATATTTTTGAAATGTTTATATACGTCTGAAAAATATGTTAACTATTTGTTTACTAGATAGTTGGGTAAAAATATCCCTTAAGCTATCTTTACATTTTCAAATATAACATAATTTAGAATTTACTTGTTTCAAAAAAACAGAAAATTCCATTAACCAATTGGCTATTACCTATTTTATATCAATCACCATGGTTGTTAATCGGCTTACACAAATCAAGTCGCCAGCTTCGTTGGTAATTTGGGTTTCCCATACCTGAATATTACGTCCGATTTTGATAGGAGTACATTTGCCATATACAAAACCCGATTTAGCAGATTTGAGGTGATTCGCATTAATTTCAACACCAACAGCGGTTTGTTTGGTAGGGTCGGGAAGGCTCAAAAAAGAAGCTACACTACCCAATGATTCAGCCAATACTACTGAGGCACCGCCATGTAGAAGACCCATCGGTTGCTTAGTACGATGATCGACGGGCATTTTTGCAACGAGATAGTCGGCAGTAAGTTCTACAAATTCGATGCCCAGATGATTGAGCATATTGTTTTGCCCCATGGCATTTAACTGCTCAAGGCTGTAAGAAGTATTAAACATAGTGAAGTGAATTAAATTTTTCTAAAGATAGAAAACCTTAGTTAGAGATTTGACCTATTTTTCATTTATTGGATTAAATCCAACTGTCAAAAATCCATTATTAACATAGCGAGCTATATTATCATTTTTTTAACAAAAACTTACTTTTCTGTCAAAAATCATCTCTTTTTTAGTCATGAGATAGCATAATCACCTAAAAAATGTATTTTTGTGACAATTTTTCATAGCTCTATATTACTCCATATCAACTAAATAGCATGTCTAATACCCAAAGCAATATTCCTACTAAAAAAACAATTTACCTGATACGTCACGGTGAAACAGAATTTAACCGCCAAGGTATCGTGCAGGGAAGTGGCGTAGATTCTGATTTGAATGAGCTTGGACGTGCACAGGCAGAGGCATTTTACCAAAGCTATAAAAATATCAATTTTGACAAAGTCTATACATCTGCCCTTAAAAGAACTCATCAGTCTGTTCATAAGTTTATAGAATCAGGTATCCCTTGGGAACAACATTCAGGATTAAATGAGATAAGTTGGGGCATCAGAGAAGGACGTGTGCCAAATGATATAGATAACGAATACTATAAAGTTCTTATCGAAAGTTGGGTAACAGGAGGCGTTGATATGGCAGCAGAGGGAGGCGAAAGTCCTTTGCAAGTACTAGAAAGACAAAAGCCAGCTATTGAGACAATCTTGTCTCGTCCGCATGAAGAAACTGTTTTGGTTGCCATGCACGGTCGTGCCATGAGAATTATCCTAACGATGTTGCTAGATAAGCCTCTACATGAAATGGATACATTTGAGCACTCGAACTTATGTCTGTACAAGCTGATTTACGATTACGAAACACAATCATTCTTTGCCGAACTCGAATGCGATACTACGCACTTGTTTGGTCTATAGTTTTGAGAAGTCTATAAGTTAAGAAGCCCATCGCCATGGGCTTCTTTTTTTGTGCCTGATTATGGGAGGTAACTATTGAAAAATGCATTTACTAATATTTTTCTACCCTAAATCCAAACCTTTTATCATCTCCTGATGCCATTCAATGATTTTGTGGGATAAATGTGCTTATTTTAACTGTAATTTTAAAAAAATCCTCCTGAGCAAAGCAGACATGAGTTATTACGCTAAATAAAGTTTTGAAGGTAATGAAAAATTGTCGCTAACGCATTTTAGCATGATTCAAAAACGATTATTTGCTTGTTGATACGAGCATAAATTTTTATTAATACAGACGAATTAGATAAGAAATAATGCCAAGAATCAAATTATATTGGACTCTACAGATTGTTGGTTGGTTAGCTTGGCTAGCCAATGAAGCATTGATTTATGTAAACTCTTTTGGGTGGTCGATTGACTGGTTTATTTCGGCAGACTTGAATATTGCTTTTGCGATTTTTTTGACACATAATTTTAGAAAAGTAATCAAAAAATATGGTTGGGTCGAAATGCCCATTCGTCAGGTAGTACCTCGTATTTTGGGCTCGGTGGTGTTGATGTCTATGATGATGGCGAGTATCAATATTCCGCTAGATGGTTACATTTTGCGCGAGCGTGAGCATGCTGACTTTTGGTCGATATTTTTCTTCATCCAGTTCAGTTTCAGCTTTATGAAGCCATTGATGATTTGGACTTTGTTCTATTATGCGTCTCATTATTTTGAAAGAAAATCAGAAATTGAGGTCGAAAAAGTTCGTTTAGAATCTTCTATTCGTGAAACTGAGTCAAAGGTGTTACGTGCACAAATGAACCCGCATTTTATGTTCAATGCTCTGAATAGTATTCGCGCCTTGATTTTGGAAGAACCCGAAAAAGCACAAAAAGCAGTGACGCAGTTATCCAATATATTGAGAAGTTCGTTGCTGGCCGACCGCCGTAAGACGGTTTCTCTTTCTGAAGAATTGAGGACAGTTGAAGACTATTTGGCGCTCGAAAAAATTCGTTACGAAGACCGTTTGCAGATACGTAAGAATGTTTATCCCGAAACACTTACTTGTCAAATTCCACCTATGCTGTTACAAACTTTGGTCGAAAACGCTATCAAACATGGTGTTTCTAAGCCTGTGAAGGGAGGATTTGTGAGTATCGAAACCAAAATGGTTGATAGTAAAGTCGTAATCGAAATTAGTAATACTGGCGTTTTAGAGACCACAGAATCGGGAGGTTTTGGGCTCGAAAATACAGCACATCGTTTGGAGTTATTATTTGGTGCTGATGCCAAATTTAAAATTTACCAAGCGTCCAAAGACGTAGTTACGGCCGAAATTACCGTGCCTATACCGAGTCAAGTGGTAGAAAATAAAGATAACCCTTTTGCTAAAATCACGCATATTGTGCGGGGATAGGCAGTAGGCATTAGTCTTCAGTAATATACTTTTTTAATATCCAACGCTATTACTCCAAAACCGAATGAAAGCAATTATAGTTGATGACGAAAGGTTAGCACGTAATGAATTGAAACGTTTGCTAGAAAATTTTCCTAAAATCAATATTGTAGGCGAGGCACCCAATGCCGACGAAGCGATTCAATTAATTGATGAACTTCACCCAGACCTTCTATTTTTGGATATTCAAATGCCTGGCAAAACAGGGTTCGACTTATTGGCTGAGTTGGACGGCAATGTTCCAGAAGTGATTTTTACGACAGCTTACGACGAATATGCCATTAAAGCATTCGAATTTAATGCGCTTGATTATCTTCTCAAGCCAATAGAACTACATCGTTTAAGTGAGGCTATCCAAAAAGTAGAGGAGGAGTTTGAACGCCAAAAGCAAATTTCAGATACTGCCAAAGAAGGAGCGTCTGTCTTGAGCGAAAACGATCAAGTTTTTGTCAAGGATGGCGAAAAGTGCTGGTTTGTTCGCTTAGGAAATGTTCGTTTGTTCGAATCAATGGGTAATTACGTTCGTTTGTATTTTGATGACCAAAAACCATTAGTTCTTAAGTCCTTGAATGCCCTTGAAGAACGTCTTGACCCGAAAGTATTTTTCCGTGCCAATCGTAAACATATCATTAACTTGAAATATATTCAAAAAATCGAGCCTTGGTTTTCGGGAGGTTTGCAAGTTACCCTTCGTGAAAGTGGTGACAAAATCGAAATTTCTCGCCGTCAAGCTATTAGATTTAAAGAGTTGTTGAGTTTGTAGAATAGTTATCAGGCATCAGACAAAAAGGCACTAATTAATAAAAACTAGTACCTTTTTGCCTGATGCCTGACCCCTTAAATTCTATCCCAATATCCTTCCCCCACCTTTATGATGAATTTCGGCTTCGCCTAAGAGATAGCCGTAATGCTTCAAAGAGTCAATATTGTCAAATACTACCTTGAGTATTGCAATAAATGGCAAAGCCAATACCAAACCCGAAATCCCCCAAAGTTGACCTCCCAAAATCAACGCAATCATAGCCGCAAGGGGATTGATACTTACTTTTGAGCCTACAATATGAGGTGTAATGAAGTTCCCTTCCAAAAATTGCACAAACAAAAATACGCCAGCCACTCCCACAGCATACATTGGCGAATCTTTGGTAATAAGCGCCATTAACATAGGTAAAATTGAGCCTATCATGATACCAATGTAGGGGATCAATAACAAGAATGCTGCAAGTGTACCAAAGAAAATAGCATATTCAATATCCAGTAACCACAACCCCAACGTGTTGAGTGCCGCCACTATCAAAATTACCGTAAATAATCCTAGCAAATAACTCTGTACTACAGTATAAATTCTGGTACAAACGAGGTCAATCTTTTTACGATTTCCTCTACCAAAAGCTAGATAAAAGAAACGACGGAAAAAGTCGCGATAGAGTAAAAAGAAAAACACAAAAATAGGAATCAACATCGCTGATGATAGCGAGTTGAGTGTTGTGCCCAGAGCGTTAGTAATGATATTGCCACTATTTTTGAGCAAAGTCAACGACTGATTGCGAAGCTCTGTTACTTGTTTTTTACGACTAATATGTAAGTTGTGTGACGCCCAAGATTGCAATTCATTAATGAATGTTTCGCCTTTTTTCAGAAAAGTAGGAAAGGTATCTGAAAAATCGGCAATTTGCAGTGCTATTAGGCTAATGACCCCAGCCATGATGGCAAGAGTAACCAATAGGCAAACAAATATGGCTAAGGTTCGTGGAAAATGCCATTTCTCAAGTCGATGACACAAAGGATAGAGCAACATCGAGAATAGCACCGAAAACGAGATTAAAATGAGAATTTCTTGTAATAGGTACATCCACCAAACGATAATCGATACCGTTAGAAGACCAATGAGTAATTTGATAGATGGAGGAAGCTTGATTTCTGATAACATAGCAATGGATTATAGTATTGTCGATGCCTGAGAATAAAAAGAGATAAACCTTATTTTCAAAAATACTTAAAAAACTGAAAATAGCTAGTTTTATTATCGAGAACCTACAAATTACCCCAAAACAGTTTATGCTCAAATACAAAATTCTATGGTTCTTATTTAACCTAAAGGCATCGTTGGCAAGTTACCGACATGAAGTTCATGAATTAGGTTTTCAGAAAGGGAAAAAACATTTGAAAGTTGAACGAATAGGATACCTGCCTCAGCAAGTCAATGAGAGCTCTGGATTGGTATATTTAGCTCAGGATTCAACCTTATTGACACATAATGATAGCGGTGGTGCCCCCCATATTTATCAAATAGATTTGTTTGGAAAGTTACTGAATACCTATCCTATTTCTCAGGCTAAAAATGTTGATTGGGAAGATATATCTGCCGATGAGCAAGGGAATCTTTATATAGGTGATATTGGTAATAATTCGCATCAGCGTCGGGATTTATGTATTTATCAAGTAAACAAAAAAATAGATGCTGTTTTACAAAAAATCCCTATTCATTATCCTGAAAAACAGACTGTTCCAGATGCCGAAGCTATGTTTGTTGCACAGGATTCTATTTATGTTTTTACCAAGAATTTAGATAAATCAGGCACAGACTTATTTGTGAGAAAAATAGGAGATACTGCTGATACTTTACAGTTCAAATCGCATATTAATCTGAGGACGCCAATAACAGGGGCAGCGATTAATCCACAGAAAAATAAATTTGTGTTAATAAGTTATGGAAAGATTTATTATTTTAGAATTATAGAACACCAAATAGACTTTTCGAACCCGCTCTATTGTTTAAAATTTCCCCATAAACAGACCGAATCTATAGCATTTTTAGATGAAAATGTAGTAATTATCACCAACGAACAGGGTGAAATATATAGGGTCTGTGAGAATTAACAATTCCTTAATATTGAGATAACTAATTTTGTATTGGCTTTTGAGTGTAAGTAGTTATCAGCCGCGTTACTTAATGACACTTAATGCTGGAGTAATATTGGATTAATTTTTAATTAATAGCATCCAGTGAGTTGATTTTGTTGAGTAATGATACTTTCGCTCAACGACTAATTATCAAATATATGAGCAATACGCTACCAACTCCCAAAATCCTTTTGGTCGACGACGACCCAGATATTATTGAGCTATTAGAGTACAACCTTACCAAAGAAGGATTTGATACGGCCTCGGCAACAGACGGGCTTCAAGCCTTGGAGGTGGCAAAAAAATTTAAACCAGATTTGATTTTGCTCGACGTGATGATGCCAAAAATGGATGGAATCGAAACGGCGCGTCAATTGAGATTGCTGGCAGAATTTAAGGATACCTATATTTTGTTTTTGACAGCTCGTGCAGAGGAATACACCGAAGTAGCAGCGTTTGATGTGGGTGCTGATGATTACGTTGTAAAACCTATCAAGCCTCGTGCATTGCTAAGTCGTTTGAAAGCACTTTTGAGAAGAGATTCGCAGCAGTCAGAGGCTGAAGATAAATTGGAGATAGGCTCACTTTTTATCAACCGAGTAAACTACACTGTACTCAATGATGGAAAGTCTTTAGTAATGCCTAAAAAGGAATTTGAATTATTATCGTTTCTTGCCCATCATCCCAACAAAGTATTTAGTCGTGATGAATTGTTGGAAAAAGTTTGGGGTAGCGATGTTTACGTGGTAGAAAGAACTGTAGATGTTCACATTAGAAAACTACGTGAAAAAATCCCTGAATATTATATCAAAACGCTTAAAGGTGTTGGTTATATGTTTTCGGTAGATGCTTAGAATTAATGAGATAAGATATTGACGAAATATTTTCTCTTAAAAATATAAAAAAGTCCTCTCGTGATGGGAGGGCTTTTTTTGTTGCCATTTACTCATTTTAATCCTACAACATAGGATAAATTTAGCCATTGAATCAAGAAAGGATAAGATTCTGACATTTTATGAATAACTTGCAAAATAATGCTGTTGAGGATTTTTTTCTAACTAAGCCACCAACTCCCAGCAAGCATTCCTGCCACAATTCTTTATCTGAAATAGAACTGTATATCCTTATTTTGATTTAAAATCCTAAAAAAAGAGTTGCTTACGTGGCATCGAGTAAGTGTTTTGGAATGTGTATGTATAAGATTATTTTCCATGTATGTCTGTTTTGTGTTTTAGTATGTTCTAGTTGTCATTCTCAACAAAACAGAACGGCTGAGCTAACTTCTAAATATGAATTTAGAGCCGTTTGGATAGCTACTGTCGACAATATAGACTGGCCCAAAAAAGGGCAATATAATTCAGAGGAACAAAAAAGAGATTTCATCAGAATTCTGGATGAACATAAGCGTTCAAATATGAATGCTGTAATGGTTCAGGTTCGTGATGCTTGCGATGCCTATTATGCCAAAGGACTAGAGCCTTGGTCTGAGTTTTTGACAGGTACTCAAGGCAAATTTCCTTCCCCATTTTACGATCCCCTAGATTTTATGATTCAAGAGGCACATGCTCGAAACATGGAGTTTCATGCATGGCTAAACCTCAATCGTGCTACTTTCAAAAGGGCTGGCTCTATTATGCCTGAGCATATTAGTATGACCAAACCCGAATGGATGATTCAGTATGATGGTCAAAAAGTGTTGAATTTTGGCATCCCCGAAGTACGAGATTATATTGTGCAAGTAGTGGTTGAGATTGTAAAAAACTACGATGTTGATGGTATTCATTTTGATGACTATTTTTACCCATATCCTGTGCCAGGGCAACAATTAAATGACTTTGATACTTTTCGAAAATATGGCACAGGCTATAGAAATATCGAGGACTGGAGAAGAAGTAATACCGATATTTTGATTCAACAAATAGGTGAGGCAATCAAACGCATAAAGCCTTATGTAAAATATGGTATTAGCCCATTTGGAGTTTGGCAAAATTATAGCCCTATTGTTAAAGTAGGCTCAAAAACACAGGCAGGTACTACCTCGTATCAAACACTCTATGCTGATACGCGTAAATGG
The DNA here is from genome assembly GCF_009905545.1 of Cellulophaga sp. BC115SP. Lineage (GTDB taxonomy): Bacteria > Bacteroidota > Bacteroidia > Cytophagales > Spirosomataceae > Flectobacillus > Flectobacillus rivi. Next base: position 274,857 of record NZ_JAAALB010000003.1, read on the forward strand.
ATAGAGAAAGGTTGGGTAGACTATATTGTACCACAGGTGTATTTTGAACGTAGTCACCCTAAAGTACCTTACAAAGTCCTGACCGACTGGTGGAGTCAACATACTTATGGACGTCATTTGTATATCGGGCACGGTATTTATAAAATCAAGTCAGGCTGGAATAATGCGGAGGCTACAAGTCAAATTCGCTTAGACAGAAGTAATGCCAATATTCAAGGAGGTATGTTTTTTAGTTCAAAGTGCCTAACCGAGAATTATGGAGGTGTTCAAGATTCTCTAAGAGCATCGCTATATCATTATCCTGCTATCATTCCTCCTATGAAATGGAAAGATAGTATTGCCCCAAAACCACCTCAAAGGGTTATTGCGTTGAAAGATAATGGACTGAATAAGTTAGTTTGGCAACCAGGAGAGAAAGCTTCAGATGGTAACGAAAATGTATATTTTGCCGTTTATCGATTTGAAAAAGCAGAAAAGATTAACCTTTACAGAGTAGATAAAATTCTTTACGTTGGTAGAGATATTACTTTTTTAGATTATACTTCCGAAAGAGCCAGAGGCTATGTATATGCCGTCACTTCTTTTGACCGTCTGCACAATGAATCAACACCTACAATGGTTGTTGTCAATTATGGGGATACACGATAATTTAATGATTGGCTTGTTACTTTGAACAAAATGTAGGTCATTTAATTTCAAATCCCCTATAGCGCCGTGCCTAAAAAGGAGGATTCCCAACTATTGCAGATTTGGGATTTCTGATTTCGGAAATATTAAAAAATACCTTTGTTTTTTATAAAATATAGTAGATTACACTTCCGCAATCCGATATCAGAAATAGATGATTCGTAAAACCCTTCGTACGCTACTAATTCAAAATTCACTATTATTACCTAATAATACTGTCCTCTATCGGCAGTATTCCAACGAAGACCAATAGATAGCAGATTAGTGACATTATTAAGATTACTTTGCTGACTTTTAAAATCTCTATGTAAATAGTGTAAATCTACAAAGAAGTTGTGTTTGAACTGATATGAAGCTCTTATATCAAAAGTCAAATGTTGTGAAGCTACGCCCTGTCCCAAAGTATTGCCATTATTATCGTTATAATATGCTAAACGACTACGAGTGTTATAATCGAGAAGTATATTTTTTCCCCAGTTTGATCCATTACTGTCCTCCCCATAATTAGCAAAAATAGCTCTACTAACCAGTTGTAGTTTTGAAAATGGTTGAGCACGTAGTGTGCCAGTCCATTCTGAAAAATTTGCCCCTAGAGGATGAGCTAGTGCTTGATTATAATGCGAATAACTAAGTCCAGTTTTACTATGACTGTAAGTGTAAGGACGAGCCATATTATATTCTCCCAGGAAATCTAAATGTTTAATTCCTAATACGTCGATATACTTTAGTCCCAACTGAGCCCCATATTTGTTCGTCCATGAGCCAGTGTTTGAAAAAAGCTCTTTTATGATAAATTCATCTAACATGAATTGACCATATAAAGAAAACTTTTTGGCAAAATTGTACTTAAAATCAAGTCCAACTAAGGCGTTATCACCACTTCCTTGAAAACTTTCTACAAATCGATAAAAGATTACAGGATTGAGATAGTTTAGCTCAAATCCTCCCACGCCATTTGTGCTATCTCTTTTAAAAATCACACTTTCTGTAAATCCGATATTTAATTTTGAAGAGAGGTTCACACTGAGGTGATGCATTGCCATATATTTTTTGGGGAATATTTGATCAGGAGGAATACGACCTGGATTAATAAGTTCTGTAAAGAGATTTTGATATTGAAATGCGCCAATTTGAGTGGTTAATTTTAAAAATAAATATGGAGCTGAATTATCAGAAAGAATCATAGATCTAAAACCATTACCAATAATATTTTTATCGTGTCCAAATTGGATACTTATATTTTTACTAGCTTGGAAAGTTAGATAGGCACGTGCCGAGAAGAAGTCTGTTGTCAATAAATCTTGTTTAAAATATTTAGTTAATCCTTCTCCTGGCATTCCTGCTATGGGTATAGGAGATGTAGGCATATTTTGATTGAATGAATCAGCGTAGTCTTTGATATAATCTGGTACTCTAGAAATGTTATCTGTCATATAGGTATAGAAACCAATTCGATTGTTAATCATTCCTCTAATCTCAATACCACGTGTATTTAAGGAATAGTAGGATTGATTGCCTCCAGCTATCGAACCAATTTGGACATTCATTACAGGGTTGATGTGTACGTCAATATCCTCATTATGAAAGGAGTATGCATCAGCCTGTTTTTTATAAAAGTATTTGCCTATTCCTTTATTGCTGTTACCAAAGTCTTCGGAAACCCATTCCCAGTTATCGTTTTTAAAATAATTAAAATTAAATTGGTCTATCACATCAGCATGAAGGCTAGTGTCTTGGTCGATAGCCTCGATAAACTGGGCAACATCCCTACGGGTGTATGGTTTTATACCTGTGTGAAAAGTTTTTGAGAAACGCCCATATTTAATCTCATAGCGATCAAGTAAGTCATAATAATCAGCATTGAGAGGCACAAAGACACTTTGAGCTTGGAGGCTAGTAATGACAGTAAAGATAAGAAATATGATACCCAGAAGGCGTTTAGAGAACATAAGTAAGGCTTGCATGAAACAAGATTAAGGTTTATATATAACAAATGACGATAGAGTTGTAACTTTGTCACGAATCAAAATTGCTACTTTGCTATGGCCATAGGGAAATATTTTACGGTAATGGTGGCTACTGCAATCAAATTTTTTAACGGTCCTATTGCGGGACTATTATTGGAATTGACATGGTGGGAGACCGCTGTTTGTACCATTTTGGGAATGATGCTTACCGTAATTAGTGTCTTGGTAATAGGAACGAGTGTTCGTAGCTTGATACAAAAATATAGAAAAACTCCTGCAAAGCTATTTTCTCGCCGTACAAGATTTGCGGTAAAATTGTGGAAGAGGGTCGGTATTTGGGGAATATCATGCTTTACGCCATTGTTTTTTACACCAATAGGAGGCACATTATTGGCATTATCTTTTCGGGTATCTGTGCTCAGAATTCTGGTTACAATGACCATTTTTGCTGTATTTTGGGGCATCACACTTACGTATGCACTTTTTCAGCTTAGTACTTTACAAGCATTATTTTTGCACAAATAAAAGGATGAGGTTATAACCTCATCCTTTTATTTGTATTATTTTTTCTTCATATAATCACCTCGAGAGAAAAACTTCTCAATCATGCAGTAAAGTAAAATAAAGAAATAACGGCTCCCCATTTCTTTTATTTTAAGCTTTGATTCACCGTACTTACGGTTAGTCCAGCTGTTTGGTACTACCGCATAGGAATAACCTCGTACGTATGCCTTCAGAGGTAGTTCAACCGTTAGATTGAAGTGTGGAGACATGAAGGGTTTAATACCCTCGATAGTTTCACGCTTGTACAATTTAAAGGCATTGGTAGTATCGTTGGTTTTGATACCTGTGGCAAGTTTAACGATGAAGTTAGCGATGCGGTTGATGAATAATTTCAAACGAGGATAATCATATACTTTTCCACCTTTGATAAAACGACTACCAAAAACAGCATCTACGTTTTGTTCAACCATGGTATTGTAATACTTCACCAAGTCTTCTGGGTCATCAGACATATCAGCCATCATAACAGCGACACAATCGCCCGAAAAACGTTCTAAGCCATAGCGTACAGCGTACCCAAAACCATTGGGACCTTTGTTGGTAAAATATACCAAGGTTGGAATTTCAGACTGTAACGACTTCAACACCTCTTCAGTACGGTCTTTAGAGTTATCGTTGGTTACACAAATTTCGTGGTCAATATTGTATTTTTTTAGTGTTGCATACAGGGTTCGCAATGTTTCAGGAATAGATTCCTCTTCGTTGTATGCAGGGATAACTACACTTAATTTCATTTTATGATGTTGATTTATTTGGCAAATGATCTATAATATTAGTTAACCTTACTGAGCTCTGTCGAGTCTACTTGTTGTATTAATTCATGATATTCGAGTGCTGGAATAAAATGCTTTTGAGTTCGATAGTTCAATACAGTAAAAACTAAGAAAAGGGAACTCAAAAAGGCTTGTAGTATAACTATTATTGCGGTTGAAACTAGGGTTGTTGCCCAGCCTGGGGAGGCATAAGAAGTAGTAAGACGAATAATCGATACAACTAATGCTACCAAAATAGATAGTACTACCAACACTAAAGAACTTATGACGATTCGAACAGCAACGGTATCAAGATACACTGAAATAGCACTCAACCCGTGAAGAATCAAGGATACAAAGTTCATTTTAGATTTGCCCGCCAGACGAGTACCTCTAATAATAGGAACAGAGTTGTATGACAGTTTGGAACGAATTACTCCGCCAGGAAAATGATTCCAAATTTCTGAAACGTAAGCTAATTTCTTGGCTTGCTCAAAAGGGAGTATGCTGAAATTTCCAAATTCAATAACTTTTCCTGTTAATAGTCCAAAAAGTGCTTTATAGATCAAATACCCTACTCGAAAGACAGGGCCTTCACTACGCTTGGCACGTTTTGCAAAAACAATTTGCTTCGTTTTTACACAAGCATCATATAAGTGCTCCATGTCTTCAGGGCGGTCTTCGCCGTCAGAATCCATCACTAAGAGGTAATCAAAAGTACGTTCCTTTGTCAAATAAGAAAGACCTAGTGCAATAGCTTTTTGATGACTTACATTACGCCAAAGCCTGATAATTTCAAGTTTATATGCCGCAAAACGATTTACATCACAAGGAATAGAAGAGCAATCATCCACAATTACAAAAGAAAGTTGCTCAAAAAAGCTAGCCTCAACGGTATGTTTAATACGTTCAAGTAGAAGTTCTAAAGCATCCCAATCGTTGTAAAGAGGAATGAGGATTTTTATGGAATTGGGCATAATATTTTTAATTGTAATACCAATAAGTTGTTTGTATCAAACAAAATTAATGCAAATTTACCCCAAACCTATGTATTTCTCCCACTTAAATACTCTGAAAATACATCAATTAGTCCAACTACTAGCTATGTAGTTAGTAAATCTTTTGATTTAGGGAGGAGTCGGGGTAGTAGAAATAAATAAGATGTAGCTTTTTGAAATGTAAATACTATCTATAGAAAGAATAAAAAAGGACTTAAGTGTTTGTCCTAAGTCCTTTAAAAATATTACAATCGGCTAGTGATACCGTCGTGAATCTGTTGGAGAGTTTCGTTCAAACCATATTTCCAGTTCCAAGTTGGATAATGCTCTTTAAACTTCGAAAGGTCTGAAATATACCAAATATGGTCGCCAATACGGTTTGTTTCTGAGTAGCTATAACTCATTTTCTTGCCAGTAATTTCTTCACAAATTGTGATACCTTCTAGCATTGAACAGTTAGCAAAACGACCACCACCAGCGTTATATACTTCACCTACACGTGGGTTTTGGTAGAAATGCCAGAACATATTTACCAAATCATAAGAGTGAATATTGTCACGAACCTGCTTTCCTTTATAACCAAAAATAGTATAGTGATTACCCGTAATAGCACATTTCATCAAGTATGCCAAGAAGCCGTGCAATTGTGTACCAGAGTGATTTGGACCAGTCAAACATCCGCCACGGAAGATACCTGTTTTCATACCGAAATAACGACCGTATTCTTGTACCAAAATATCTGCTGCTACTTTTGAGGCACCAAACAATGAGTGTTTAGTATGGTCAATACTTAAGTTTTCATCGATACCATTTTCGAAATACTGGTGGTTGGTATCAATTTCCCAACGAGTTTCTGTTTCGATTAATGGTAAGAAGTTTGGATTGTCTCCGTAAACTTTGTTTGTAGATGTAAAAATAAATACAGCTTCAGGACAGTGCAAACGAGTCATTTCAAGCATGTTGAGTGTACCATTTGCATTCACTGAAAAGTCTGTAAATGGTTCTCTTGCTGCCCAGTCGTGAGAAGGTTGTGCTGCGGTATGTAAAATTAATTTGATGTCTGCACCAAATTCTTTGAAAATCACTTCTAATTGAGAAACTTCTCTAATATCAGCTTGATAGTGTTTATAATTAGCAAATTGTTCTTCTAGGCGATTGCGATTCCAAGCAGTTGAAGCTTCTTGACCGAAGAAGTATTGGCGCATATTATTATCAATACCAATTACAAGGTCGAATTTTTCAGAAAAGAATGATACTGCTTCACTACCAATAAGGCCAGCTGAGCCTGTAACTAATGCAATGTTCATAATTATAAAAAAGAGGGGGTTAAATAGAAAAGAATAGGTTGAAGCCCTAGTACCCTTCTAACTAAAAAGCGTTACAAACAGAGTCGCAACGCTTTTTATCATCTATAAAAAAAGATTAAAATCTTAGAGTATTAATTTCCTTGAGTAATTTCAGCAGCTGGACCGTACAATTTCTCACGGATTTTTGCAGCTCTTACTTCGTTTTCTGGCTTAGCTGTGTACTTATTTTTTGTTTGACGTGCAGCACTGTCTGGGTGAACGCCGTACACATACTCATCTCCTGCGCGTAGGTCTTTTTGCTTGATAGTATTGTTTTTTTGGTAGTCACAAGCTACTGCTAACATGGCTACTGCTGCGATGGCTAAGATATTTTTGCGATTCATTGCTATGTATTTATTTGACTCGTTATCAGAAACTAGGTTACAAAAATAGCCCCAGTTTTTTAATTAAAAAAGTTTCTTGCAAAGTTAAACTACCTTTTTTCGCAAATATGATATATCAGTTCTTCTACAAGCATTTAGAAATGTACAAACTTGTACTATTCTTAGAATGGCAAACCTATCGCAATGTTTAGAATTAGGTTTTCTTTGCGCCAATCAGAGCTTGAAAAGTCGATGTCTTTAATGACCCATCTCTCTGCCTCTGGTAAGTATGGCTTACGTAGTGGCGTTGCTAAATCAAAGCGAAGTAAGAGATAAGTAAAGTCGAAACGTAAACCAACACCAGCTCCAACGGCAAGCTGCTTATAAAAATCCTTCCCAAATACACCATCTGCACCATATAAAACCTCATCTTTATACATCCAAACGTTCCCTGCATCTACAAATAATGCTCCTTGTATAAAGTCGTTAACTTTAGCTCTAAGCTCGGTATTCATTTCTAATTTCATATCACCAGCTTGTGCTCCTAAGAACGTTGTGGCGTTATCACCAGAGGCATAATAAGCTCCAGGACCAATGCCACGTGCCACAAATGCCCTGATACTATTGCTACCTCCTACAATATATTGCTTTGGAAATGGAAGGGAATTGGAGTTGCCATAGGGTAAACCAAAGCCAAGCATGACACGATTCGCCCATTTGATTTTACTATTGATAGTTTTGCTATATCGCATATCCAAATCATTTCGGATATAGCGAGCATAACCTACACCAAATAAAGTTTGGGCTTCATTCGTTGAATTGGCTGATTTAGCAAGCACACTTGCTAAATTCCCCGCAATTTCAAAACTTCCCGACAGGGCAAAGCTTGAGCTTTTGGTAGGTCTTGGATTATAAAAAAACTGATAAATAGAACTTGGTATAATCGTATTTTGATCTAAAATAGTACCTAGTTGCTGTGGTGCGAACATAATCATGTAATTGATATAATCAAATGAAAAATCAAATGTTCGTACATAACTGATTGAGAGTGGTGTAAACGTATGTCTTAGTGTTGAATTCTGACTCCAGTCATAGGCCAAAGAACCACTCAAAGAGGTAGTTCGATACATGTTACCTCGATTGATATATTCGTAATTGACATTGAATGTTGTCGAAGGTAAGGACTGATTACGCGTTGGATTGAACTTAATAAATGGTACAGCAAAACGTGGTAGCGTAAGCGATGTTGCTACTTTGTAAGTCGAGTTATTGATGGCATTGGCTCCACCACCCACTTGAAACTGGAGACCTGTTGAGGCTGAAATGGTAAAAATTTCAGCACCTCTAAACAAGTTTAAATTACGCCAATTTACCGCAATATCAGTACCATTGAAGTTGTTTGATTTCGATGAACCACTCAATTCTGCCTGTAAGGATTTGTGTTTTTGTGGGGTCAAATAATAGTACACATCCAACAATGCCGAGTCTGAACGAGAAACTAATTCAAACTTATTTTTGACAAATTTGAAATTTTTGAGATTAATCAAACGAGATAAAGAAACGTCTTGAAAACGGCTAGAATAATTACGACCATGACGGAAACCAATCGCATCTGCAAACACTTTTGGACGGTATCTTTTGAGGGGATCTTGAATATCAATTCCTTGATAGTTCGTTTGTTTAATATTGGTCGTATCTACTCTTAAATCTCCATAATCAGTAATCACATGAATGTCGTTGATATAGTAAATCTTTTTGGCTACCTGAGCAACATTGGGTTTTATCTCGACCAAAATATCCACTTTAGTTTTTTTACTCATCGAATCTGCTTTGAAGATTACATAATCGGGACGGAAGTAATAAAATCCACGCTGTTTTAGTTCGCGTTCAATACGATTGCGCTCTGCCACTAAGGTTTCATAATTATACGGGTTACCCTTTACCAAAAGCGTTCTTTTCTGAGTATTGAGTAGCGCTTTCCCAAATACACTAGTATCTCCATCTGTTTCAAAATGAATCGAATCGAGCAGATATTGCGGTTTTAGATTAATGGTATAAACGGCTTTTGCTAGACGTTTTTGGTCAACAAGGTCACCTGTAGTGGTGGTTCTAAAAAAACCTTGGTTGTTCAATAAGACATTAATTTGTTTGGTATTAGCATTAATGACGCCACGACTTGCTAGCACAGGAGGCTCACCAAATTTGCGGCGAAACCATGATCTAAATCCTTTGGGTTTGCGTGGCTCGCCCATGACATAATATAGCCACACTCGATACGGAAAACCCATGATAGCTGTATTGGGTTTGGGTCTTACAAACTCGGTCAGTTCAGCATTTACACGTTCTATCTCTGATTTTTTGATGCTCGAATCGGCTTTGACTTTAATTTCGGCACCCGTGTATAGGCTTTCGCCAGCAGGGAGCTTTTTGGTCACCGAGCAGCTGGCTAGTAGAAGTACAAGACCGATATATAGTGCACTCTTTTGAATCATGTTTGTAATGGCTATTTTAGGCTTTGAGCATTCTGCTTTAAGCCATCATATATAAGTTTAAATTATAGTTTTTGCTACAAGATGAGCTTTATTTCATCTGATAGCTATGACTTTTACATTATAAATTGCTGCTTTAAGCTCTAGGTTAAAAGCAACAAAGTATTTTTCGTAGAAATAATGAAAGCTTTTTGCCTAACGCCTAATAATGCAATCTCATTTTGCCTTATTGTTTTTTTGAAAAAACTCTTTCACGGATTGGTATTCCAAGGTAATGACAAAACTCACGCCTGTTTCTACCACAAAACCTTCGAGTACTGTTTGAAATTGATTTTTACGGAATGCCCTAAAACGATACCTTCCATCTTCTGTAAGACTATAGTTTACAGCGACGTTATCAAATACCTCAGTTGGATTTCGTTGCACACCGTTGGTATTTTCAAGTTCAAAGTTTTTCCCAACCTCAACCTTTAATCTATCATTGAAAAAAGCTTTGGATAGTCCAAGGTTCAAATCTGTTCGGGCAGATGACTGCCCTGCAATATTACTTTGACTAGAATTAAGGTTTACACTCAAGTTTACCCCTTTAATCACATCGGCAGCCAATCTTTCGAGCTGGTCAGAAAGAAGTTTACTCACACTTTGACGAGCAATGGCTTCGGGGTTGATTGTAGAGAAAAAGTCGGATGATTTTTCTGAGAAAAATCTATTTAAAATCAATAAAGCAAAAACCTGTTTGTTGTTTTCCGCAATATCTGTTTGTGCCAAATACTTTAATCTATCATTTATCTTCGTTTTGACGTCGTTGTCTATGGCCAATTGTGTTTTGTCATTTAAGGTAATACTAAAAGACGTTTCCAGTTTTTTCATTGGACCGTTGAGATTTAGGTTTACATCAAAAGGCATTTTTTGACGATATTGTGATTCGGTAGAACTCAACAGGTCGGAAGGAGAGGCCATAGTCTGGTAAATCGCTGTAATGTCGATATTACCGCTCAAAGGGTCACCCATCCAAACGATATTACTGCCGGGCTTGATTTTAAACTGCTTTTTGAGGAGTTCAAATGACAAATCGTAGCTCCCTTCTGTAAGTGAATACATCCCCAAAATGTAAGGTTGACCATTGGAACTGATCCCTGCATTGAGTTGAGCTTTGCCACGTACTTTGAGGTTATCGCCGTTTAATTCATCTACAACAATGGTCATTTCTGACTTTTCGTCGGCTTCCAATAACAAACTTACTTCCGAAATAAAACTAGTATTGTATTTGGTCTGAGTGTTATTGGTTGAGTCTTTGGTCAATGCTTTTTTATTTTTATCGATAAAAACTACTACATCGTTGATGGCTTCTTCACTTACGCTATTGTCGGGCATTAGTACGAAAATGCTACTTTTCTCAATCAACTTTACATTGCCATCGACCACTGCCGTACTTGTTGAGCCACTGATATTCATGTTGGCATCAACAAATGCTTTGCCATAGAAGAAATCATTGTCTTTACGCGTTGAATTGAGCACCATGAAGTTTTTGGTCGAAATCGCCAGTTTGTATTCTACTTCAGGAAGTTTTTGGAAAATAACTTTACCGTTGACTCTCAAAGGTTGGTTGAGCGTATCGCTGAGCGTAAAGTTTTTGAATTCCATTTCATGGTTTTGGAAATAGATTTTTTGTTTATCAATCAAGAGTTTTGTACCTAATTGAGAAACATCAAATGCCACTTTTTCAAAACCAATAAATCCAGCAATATCTGGTTGCTCGTTTGCTCCTTTAATTGTGATATTTCCGTTGAGACTACCATAGGCTCGGCGCATTTGCCCAAAACTAAACGCCTGAATAGTTTTTGTGCTCAACTTATTGATATTCAATGAGAAATTGAGTGGTTTTTTGTCGCCCAAGATATAGTTTCCGATTAAGGCTATATCATTTTGGTCATTTTTTAAGGTGGTATTTACCGAAATTTTCTCAGGCGTCTCGTTATACACATGTGCTACCAAATCTCCAATGGGTGTATTTTGGAAGGTAAAACCCTGTACGGTTACATCACCTGTAAATGAGGGTGATTTCATGTAGTTTGCCAAAATGATTTTTCCGTCGATGGTTCCATCTGCAATTGTGGAGTCAGGATATACGAGCTTAATCATTTTGTGTAAATCCAATTTTTGAGCAATAATCTCTAACGGAGCATTGGGCGCCATTTCTGGGGTATGAATCTGAAGTAATTGTTCTTGATTTTGTAAAGAAAAATTACTCACAATCAAGCCCGCCTCACCGTATTGTAAGAAACCATTCTCGGCAACTTTCCACGGCTCGTAATTGAGTTTTAAACCATTTGGTAAAAGATTGATTCTGAATTGGTCTGAAAAGTTGGCGACTTGCCCTGCCACTCTATGATGCTCTTTTTGAAGAGAGTCTAATAAAACAAGGTTAAATTGTGCGATATCGTCGTTTACTTCTCCATCGAGTTTAGTCTTCAGCATTTGGAAAGCATTAAAACTCAATTTTTCTAAACTTGTTTGGTAAGTAATTTTGCTCGAATCAGAGCGCATACCAAAGGCTATTTGTTGCACACGAATGGTATCGTATTCAACAAAAGGTATTTTCAAATCCATTTGCATGGTATGACCCGCTTCGTTACTCAGTGTCGCGTTGAACGTGGTAGAGTCTAGTCTGGTCAAAGCTGGTACAAAAGCTTTGATGGCAGGGTGACCAATCGCTTTGGCTTTGATGGTAATGTCGTAAGGCTCGGTGATAAGTTTCGGATTTTGATTCGGGATTCTGAAATGACGATTAATATCCGAAATGATAATGTCAGCTAACTGCACATAATTAAATTGACCAAACATTTGGGCTTGCAGGAATGGCGCTTGAATACTGAAAGCATTACGCTCATTGTTGTTTTGCGCCAAAATCTTAATATCATCCAAAGGAATAGGCTTACCATCTTGCGTCACAACGGCTTCATCAATCGCGATGCTGCCATTGAACTTAGCAGGATTAGTATTGGTCAAATTCATTTTTACTTGTCCTTTGATAGCTATATCATCGGGGTAAAGATGAAGATTTTTGAGCTTGAGCTGTTTAATAGCTAAAGTACCCTGAATAGCTGGATATTCGTTTGCTAGATTGGCTTTTGCTTGTAGATTGAAATTTGCATTTGGGTCTTCAAAAAGAGCATTAATCTGCGCTTCTTGATTACGAATCGTGGTGGCAAACTGCAAATCTTTGTAGTCATACCCCTTGATAACTGCTTGTTCTATCTTGCCTTTTATTTCGGCATCCATAGTTTTGGGATTTGTCCCTTTTCCATGAAAATCCGTTACTAAAGTCATTTTGCCATATTGCTCTGGCTGTTTGAGCAATTTGCCTAAATCAAACTCATTGAGTGACAACTGACCGTCGTATTGCTGTTTGTTTGGAACAGTTATATTGACAAGTGTACCTTTAAATTGTGCTTTGCCAAGGTCAGAAATCAATTGTGTATTTACATTTAGATTATTGACTTTGCCTCCGATTGTCCCTTTCAATACAATTGTTTCTGGCAGTTCAATCGCCGTTGGAAGCATTTCTTTTGGTACGATTTTCTGAATATCGCTTTTAGTCACGGATACTTCATCGATACCAACTTTTACACTTGTTTTTTCAACAGAAGGTAAGCCAACGATATTGCCATGCAACTGAATTTTGCTATGGTCAAACCCTTGGATTGTCAGTCCTGCGATACTCAAATTATTGACAGTACCTGTAGCTTTGCCTTTAAAACGCAATACTTCCTGACTATTTCCTGCGAGAGGAGGCGTTTGAGCCAGTTGTGGCGCAAGTAAGAGTATGTCAGAAAAGGCTAGTTTGCTATCTTTAAGATTGACTAAAACTCTTGTTGACCCTATGTTTTTACTCAGCTGGTCGAGGGAGTTATAACTTAGACTTACCTCATCACGAATGATACTTTTGGGTGTTTGAATAGTAAGTTTTTTAAGGAATGCTTTTTTATCAGTATAAGCGAAGTCGGTTTGGAGTTTTTGTAAAACAAAACCGCTTTTTTCCTTCATCGAGATGTTCTGAAGCCATCCTGTTACTCCTTTAGACGAGTATTGAATTCTTTCGGCTTCTATATTTAATGGCGTGATGCCAATATGTGCAGGGTCTAGACCTTTACTTTGACGAGGTTTTCCCAAATCATCATAAGCAATGGTGTTGTTTTTCATCAGAATCTTTTGAACACCAAACGTCCATCCTTTTTCTGGAGTTTTAGATTGTGCTACAGTAGGAGCAGGGACTGGCTTTTGAGAAGATTTTGGCGTTGGCTTGATATTGACTTTAACAGATGAATTGTCGAGGTAAAAGGTTTTGAGATGAATCAGTTGCTCTGCCATCGAAAACTTATCTGCTTCAGCACTGGCTTTGGTAATGTGTCCTTTGGTCGAAAGTCCTCCTGCTTGGTCGCTAATATCAAAGGCAATATCATCGAGATTAACTTTTTCAAAACCAAAATTTACGGGACTTGAATTTGTATCTGGAGGCGATACTTTTAATGCTGGATAGGTTTTTAATAGCAAATTAGCACCATTGAGCTTCGTATTTGCTAGTTGGTAAGTAGATGAATTAAGGTCAATTTTCTTGAAAGAAGTTTCAAACGACTTGAATGCTACATCTGCATCAGTACCGATGACGTTATCCAGATAAGTAACATGAATATCTTTTAGACTTACCTTGCCAATGTTCATCAACAAACTACTAGGTGTTGTATCATTTTTGGCAGGAGTCGTATTAGGAGAGGCGAAAGCTTTTACAATATGGTCAAAATTGAAGGTAGTATCAGGTAAAGTCCTTTTGATTTTGGCACGAATACCTTCCAGTTCAACTTTGTTAATGGTTACCTTACTTTTGAGCAAAGCAAGCATATCCAAATCTACATACAGTTTTTGGGCAGCTACGAGTGTATCTTTTTTATTATCAGCTACAAATACCTCGTCGAGTTCTATCCAGTCGGGGATGTGATAGGCAATACGTTTGGCTGATACTTTCGAGCCAAATTTGTTTTCTAAAAATTTTGTCACTTCCGTAGTAACTAGCGCTTGTCCACTTGGTGTTTGCAAATAGACAAAAGCCCCTATGACTAATAGGAAAATGATAGCAATTGAAAATAGTATGATGCGGATATATGACTTCATAAGTAGGGTAAAAAACATTATGAGTAGTGTTTTATGACTCAGAATCATAAAAGAACTACTCATAATGTTATCTATCAAAAAGCACTTTGGGTTGTAAGGTTATTACAACTATTTTTTGAATACGCTGGCTTCAATTTTATCATTGAATGTCACCGTGGTTGTTACTTTAGTATTACGTTTTTCAACAGTGCTATAATAGGTCGATGCACTTGGGTAGCTGATGCCGTATGGAGTTTTGGTATAGGTTGTAAACTCCTGAGTGATTTCTTCTCCTGATGCCAAATTAGTTTTTAGTTTTGACAAAAGATAAGTCGTAGCATCAAAAAACAAGTTGTATTTTACATCTTTACCTGACAATTCAATCTGATGAACAGGCTTTCCGTTATCTGCTTTCAAGCCCACATAGGTTGCAATATATCCTTTTTTAGCATAATTGATAAATGGCAACAAACCATCTGTCATTTCACGCTTTAGTCCAGCTTTGTCTTTGTCGCTAAGGTCTTTGGTTTCGTAAACGACATTTTTGTCAAGACTACCAGTTGGCACTCTGAAATAAGCTTCAGTTGGATTAGCACCGTAAATAAAGTCTCTTTTTAAGATAGTTTTCGTTTTTAAGATACCTTGATTAGCTACCGAAACTTTAGTTTCTTGGGTAAAGTCTGTTGGAGCATTTGCTACAAATGCCTGCTTGATGGTATAACTATTAACACCTTTCCACAATTCTGTGCCGCCAGTTGCGTCATAATATCTGTCAAAAATTTCGTCTGCAGTTTGAGCTTGGACCTGTAGAATAAGTGCAAAAAGTAGTCCAAAAATAAAGCTAATCTTTTTCATAAAATTGATTGTTTAATATGTCTGTAAATGCGGTATATATCTTTCTTTTTTCTTAAAGTACAGTTTCTTGTAATGATTACATAAACCTTTCCAAAAATCGAGATTATACACCTTTATAACAAATTTAACGGCATAATATTTTAATAGTCACCCTAAAATGTCATTGGTTAGACAAGAAATTGAGTATAAGGTTCAAAATAAAAATTCAGGTTAGAATTTTCTTGAAAAAATCCTAACCTGAATGTTAGTGATGCATTAGGAATTTAAAAATCATTCATTTCGGATATCGGATGTTGGATTTCGGAAGTGTAAGCTTCTATATTTTGTAAAAAATAAAGGTATTTTTACTTTATTTCCGAAATCAGAAATCCCAAATCCGCAATAGTTGAAAATTCTTCGTAAAACCCTAATGTCGGATGTTGGATTTCGGAAGTGTAAGCTTCTATATTTTGTAAAAAATAAAGGTATTTTACTTTATTTCCGAAATCAAAAATCCCCAATCCGCAATAGTTGAAAATTCTTCGTAAAACCTTAATGTCAGATGTTGGATTTCGGAAGTGTAAACTTTTATGTTTTGTAAAAAATAGAGGTATTTTACTTTATTTCCGAAATCAGAAATCCCCAATCTGAAATTGTTTGAAATCCTTCATTGCTACTTGAATTTTGCGTAAAGGGTAATAGTATTAGAATTCAAGCCATTCGAGCGCATATAGTGTCCATAGCGAAGCTCGAGCGAAGCCCAGCTTTGGATACCAAATACACCATGAGGAGGCATAATACGAATACCCGTGCCTACCATATTGCTATTAAGTTTCGATAAATCGTAGTCACTTGTATAATATTGGTCACTCAATTTATGCACACCATAAGCGGCAAAGTAGTCCGCCGCAGTTTGCGTATAATAACGATAGTATGGACTCAAGGTTAGGAATGGCGTCATTTTGATTGGCGTTTCCAATTCAAATGTATGAGCCTTTACGCCCCAGTTGTCTTGATAATAACGATAGAATGTACGAATTACGACTTTGTTTCCTGCAAAGTAATTCAAACGAGCACCAATAGGTAATTTGAAACGGGTATCAGGAAGTTCTTCTGATTTTACAGTTCCATCTGTGAAATATACACGTTGATATTTGGTAGCCAACAAACCTGCCTGATAGGCTGGGTCAACCGTTAGTAACACTTGCATTCTTTTATTGATAACTTGTGCCAAAGAGAATGAGGAACTGTAAGAGTTACGAGGTTTATAGTCAACTGGATATGGGTCATTTTCGCCACCTGATCCATAGAAATAAAAAGTGCCATCTGGACGGTAAATTGTACGAAGTTCGGAAGGTAAAATTACTTTCCATGTATCAAAGAATGCGTTGACTTTGGCACTAAACTCGCGATTCCCGTCTTTAGATGTTTTTGAAAAATTTAGTCCTGTTCCATACGATTGGTAGTCGTATTCGGTCGAATAAGAGGCTACTGCTCCGAAGGTTGTTCCTTTTTTGGCATTATTCACACTCCATGCCAACGACGGATAGATACGCTTATCAGTCATGGAAGCAGAGGATACAGTGTAAGGATCGATTTTGTCTGAGGATGCCGATGAATAAGCATCTACGCCTAATTCAAAAGTAAAAAAATGCTGACGAGCCTTGCTATCCCATTTCGAGAAACGAATATCAAAGGTATTACCAAAATCGGTTAATTTTTCGGTACCAATACCGCCCGTTACAGCCGAGTTGTTACCATCTTGATGATAGTAACTAGACACAATATTAATTTCTTCTACTTTTAACTTACGGCTTTGGTAATTGCTAGTATCCGCCGTTTTTTGAGCAGATGCACTAAGAAGTACACCCATATATAAACCTATCGCCAGTGTAAGCTTTTTCATGTTTCAATGAATTTAGTGTAACTGCACCTGGAAAGAGTCTTGATGTTGAACACAAGAGCTATTGTTGGTCGTACACAATTGGTAAATGATTTTGCCTGTAATTTGAGTGTGAGATTCGAGAACTTGAATGGCTTGTGTAAATCGTGCTTTTTTTTCAAAATACACTACTTGTCCTTTCCAGAATGTGTCCCTCTCTTTGTGGGGATTAATAGATTTTAGCCCTCCAATAAGTTTAAAACTAGCATGGGGCTGAATCACCAAATAAGCAGGTTTAGGCCCTGGTACAACCTGTGCGTCGCTAGCATATAATTTCCAGTTAGGAAAAATTTGTGCTTCGAGTACAAGTTGAATAGTCTCGCCTTTTTTCGGATATTTTTTGGTAGTAGATACCGAAAAATTTGCTCGTTTGGTCTGTGCTTGTAGAGGGGAATAACCTATACAAAAGACAATTAGTAGTATTCTTAAAAAGCAATTCATCATAGATTAGTTACAGCCGCAACCACCGCCTGTTTTACCGCCATTGGCACCCGAAGCACCTTCACGATACAGTTGGAAGTTTTGTTCAAATTTGACAACCTTACGAGAACTCAATTCCATATCAGAATCATTAATATAGGCCTTTTGGTAAGGCTTTACAGTTTGGCAAGCGCTTGTGGCTAGGCCTCCCATCAATAGCAATGCTGCTATTTTTATGTTAAAACGTGTTGATTTCATACTGAGAGTCGATTTGTTTGTGAAATATCAACAAAGCTTTGGCAATATGCGAAAAGTTGAAAATTGTAAAACGGACAAAATATAATTTTACGATTTGGTTATCATCAATTTTCGGACTGCATTATTACTTTATGTTAATATTCCGTGAGGTATAAATTTTGTTTTGGTCATCAATAATAATGCAAGCTATCTGTCGCATTTGGTTGATTAAGTCTAGTCCTACTCTGATACCCATCACCATCACAGGAGTAGCCATAGCATCAGATAGTTCTGCGTTGGGACTTATAATAGTTACGCTTTGTATGCCTGACACAGGTAAGCCTGTTTGTGGGTCGATGGTATGCGAATATTTTTTACCATCAATCATCACATATTTTTCATAATTGCCCGACGTAGCTACAGCCACATCGCTGATCGACAAATACGAAAAAGGACTTTCGCCAGCTTGTGGATTGGCAATGCCAATGGTCCAAGGTTTTCCATTGGGCTGATTGCCCCAAGTAGTAAGGTCACCAGCGGCGTTGACAATGCCACTTTGTATACCTAACGATTTTAGCAACTGTTTGGCCTTCTCGGCGGCATAACCTTTTCCGATACCACCAAATCCAATACGCATACCCTTTTCTTTTAAAAAAACCGTGCGACGTTCTGGATTCAAGATTACATGTTGATAATTAATCAAGCGAACAGACTCTAAGGCGATTTCTTTACTTGGCAAAGCGGTCATGTTGGTATCAAAATTCCATAAGCTTTTGTCAATCGATCCATAAGTAATATCAAATGCACCTTGTGTCAGTGCTGATATGCGTTGTGCACGAGCAATCAAATCAAACATTTCGGCGTCCACTTCAACAGGAGCAATCCCTGCCATTGCATTGACTTGATTCGTTTGACTTTGGTCGTTGAAGGTAGTCAGAAGGCGTTCAATACGCTTGATTTCTTCTACGGCTTGGTCGATACAACTATTAGCGTAGTCGGCATTATCGCTGACTACGCTAATTTCAAAATAATTACCCATCAAGCGATGACCTTGCTTATGTACTTCGACTTGGCTCATGCTATTTGGCATTCGTAATCTTGTTAATTTGAGAGATAAATTCTTCAGGAGGCGTGTTGGTATAGCCATCCCATGTTTTTACGACTTTACCATTGGCATCAATCAATAACGTGTAAGGGAATTTACCTTCGGGATTATATTTTTCTGCTAAAGCTTCATTATGCTCAGTTTGCTGTGGGCTTAACTTGTTTTTAGACAGTCTAGGAAAATCCGCACGAACTAATACCAATTTTTCAGTAGCAAAGTTTTGAAAAGTACCTGTTTCAAAAACATCTTTTTTCAATCTAATACAAGGTACACACCAGTCTGAGCCTGAAAAATTCAGCAAAATATACTTGTGTGATTGCGTAGCTTCTTGCTTTGCAGAAGCAAAGTCGGTTTTCCATTCGGGAGCTAGGCTCAAAAGAAAGGAAATAACAAAAGCACTTAGTATTTTCATCTTTTTTTAAGTTATAGATGGCTTTATCCGAAAACATAGCCATCGAAGTTGACGTTACTCTTATGTTCTAAGAATAAATACGTAACGAATTTCCAGATAGTTCGGTTTTATACACACTTAATCCTGCACTTGCATAACTATTTAGTCCAACCCCTGCTGTAGTAAAGCGAGCGCCGTGTTCTGTACAATAAAATTCATTGTTTAGAAATACCACTTTTGTTCTTGCTTCATGTGTACAAATATGCGAACCTGCCACATAAGTACCTTGCGATGTACGTGCTACTACAACATTGCTATTGATAATATAACCACCGCTATTTTTTAAGGCAGCGTTGGCTGAAGTTGTTAAGTCAAGTGTAAAATCTACACTTCCTGGGGTTGCAATAGGAGATAAATCAGAGCTTTTACTACATGCAGTAAGAAGAGTCATTAGGGCGGCTCCGCCAAACCCTGCATTTTTTAAGAATTCGTAACGTGTCATTGTTAATATGGTTAGTAAATGGACTTATTTGAGTTGTGAGTGCTGAATTTGGAGTTTTGTGTTTTAGGCACAAGGCAACAGGCATAAGGCAAAGAGTGAAAATTTGTTTTTTAGTAACGATAAATATGTTTTGCCGAATGCCCAAAGCTGAAATCCGAAAGCTAAAATTTAAGATTGTGCTCGGGGCTTTCAGGTAACGGCTTTCGGCGGTGTGGGTTTTGGAAAAAAGCATGGCTGTGGGTAATAAAAAACATTTTAACACTCTGTGCCTTGTGCCTGTCGCCTAGTGCCTAAACACATAACTTAAATCTTATTCTGCACGATTACTTATGATTATGAGCAATCTTATGAAATTTCTAATGTATTACCATTGACGGTCACTGTATATACTGCTAAACCTTTGGCTCCATAGCTGTTAAGTCCAACACCAGTAGTGCTATATCTGGCACCATGTTCTGAACAGAAAAATTCACCATTTAGAAAGGTCACTTTTTTCTTTGGTTCATGACTACAAGTTTGTGTGGCTGCCACATACGTATTTTGAGCAGTACGTGCTACAACAATACTGTTGACAATAATATAACCACCACTGTTTTTTAGAGCCGCATTTGCAGTAGCTGTTAAGTCTACAGAAGCTAAAAGCGTTGAGCCAGAAGAAGAGCCAGACGATGTACCTGTACCTGAGGTAGAGCCGGATGTACTTCCCGAACTAGATGAGCTGCTACTACTTGATGACGAACTTGAACTGGTGGTCGAAGTGGGAGTAGGGTCATTATTAGATTGGCAAGAGGCAAGCAATGCCATTAATGCGCCTCCCTGAAAGCCCATCGATTTTAAGAACTCATAACGTGTCATTGGATGAAAGATTTTGTTAAAATATATGGTTAGTCTAAACGTAAAGATGGCACAGGTAATAAGTTTGTAGCAGAAAGATGAACGATTGGTTTCAAGATTTCATCCATAAAAACTATGGATGAAATCTTATGGCTATATTATGCTAGGGGATGTTGTTCTACCAAGTCAAAGAAATAAGTCGGATTTTTTTCTGACGATAAATCTTTTAATTCAAATGTAAGTTCTTGGTTAGCAATCGTAATAGCCATCTGAAAGCCTCTGAAAAGTTTTAACCCAAGTGTTTGTTTGCACCAATAACAACACTGAGAAAGCTTTTGTACAATTTCATCGTAATGAGGTCTTTGCGGGGTTTTAACCGTGCAAAGTGTCATACTTTCTGATACGTTCATAATTATTTGTTAATTAATTTGGGGAGATAGTTTTTGATCATAAATTTCTCGTTCCTCATCGGATTATCTGCATAATTTTCATGGGAGGTGTAATTTAATAAAATTCCTGCATTCTGACGAGCGCCATTGGTACTTGGTACCGACACGCCCATCACAGTTAAGGCTTTGTTAAATAACGGCTCATAATCGTTCCCCAGAGGCTGTAACGGCAATACATTGTCATCTACAGCATAAGTTGGTGCAATTCCGTTTATATTTCCATAGTCTGATTCTCCATTGGCATTTTGAGTAATACCTAACATCATGTAAATTCCCCATTTCCAACGCTTTTGGTCGTCAGCCACCAGCGTTCCAAAAAGGTTTTTCCCATAGGTATGTTCCCCAATCGTAATTACTTGCATATATGGCTTTAATCCATTGATCACCAGCTCGCTTGACGATGCTGTTCCGTTAGATGTTAATACGAACACTCGGTTTAGATTATTGCCAATATTATTTTTTTCAATAGAAAAATAGTTGTTAAATATATTGCTTCCATATTGTTTCGCAAAATAAGTTTGATATTTACTATTGTATTGATCTTTAAAAAAAACCTTATTCGTTGTTAAGTTGTTGACAATCAGTGATGCCAATGTTGTGGCACTACTGATATACCCTCCTGGGTTAAACCTCAAATCCAATACTAATTCGTTTACTCCAGCAGCTTTAAAGTCTGCAAAAATGCTACGCAACTGGTTATCGTATTTCAAGGTATCGCCACTGTCAAGTCCTGGCACAAATTGTGTGTAAACCAAATACCCAATGGTTTTATTAGCAGAGGTTTTTTGAACAATGCTTGAAAATGCTACAGGATTTTCAGTGACCTCTGTTTTAGTAACCGATACAGTATTCGAAGTGGCCGCAATACTGCCATTGGTAATACTTCCTAAAGTAAAAGTAACCGTTTCGTTACCCATCAAAGATGAAAAATTACTACTAGTAATATTCTGTCCATTGATTTTTACAATAATATCACCTCTGTTTAGTCCTACTACCGCAGCAGGGCTCCCTGCAATTACTTGAGTTAAAACAAGACCCACATTGGTTTGTGTATTGTCCAAATAACCAAGCATATAGCGAATGCCAAAAACTTTTGACACACCATTGAACTCTTTTTCGAGTTCATCAACATCGTCTGTTACCATCGAGAATCTATCGATGGTGCTGCGTTGATATACCAGCTTTTCAAAGAAACTATCAGAAGCATCCGTTAAAGATAGCGTACTAATGGCTGGTAACTGATCATACCAATAATATGCGTCTGACATCGTATCATAAATCCACTGATTAATCTGCTGGGTATTGTCTGTAGGAGTAACTGTTGAGTCTTCCTTTTTTGAACATGCCGTAAACACCAACAGGCTAATACTGACTACGGTTATAAATTTGATGATGTTGAAACGTAGCATACTATTCATAAAATTTAGTGAGTTTTATAATGCTTGACTTCTTAGCTAAGACTAATTGTCACATAGCTGGAAATAATATTGATGTTTACGAACTTCAAAACGATAGTGTCTTAGTATCTGACTGGCCAACACTCGATGTCCAAGCGCATTGAGGTGCTTGCCATCGGTCAAGAAAAAATAGGGGTGAGGTTCAATCACCTCCATTGTTTTAAACCAATTGAAATCCTGTGCTTTACAAACGTCTTTAAGAATATCCTCCCCAAGATTTCTTAGCAATTGTGTGCAAGGATTCAAACTAGGCTGTGGTCCAAGTAAGATTACTTTTTCTTTAAAGTTTTGAAGCAAATTTATCATCACCTTGAGCTTTCGTTCAAAGTGCTTGATTACACCAAGCTTCCCTGTACTCGCCATTTTATTTAATAGCATCCTTTTGATATAAGGAAGACAAGGAAAACTTAGAGATGGTTGCTTCAGAGTAGGGTTTGGTCGATATAATTCCCGCATTAGTGCCAAATTAGATGGAACAATAATTGCTTTGCGGTACACTTCGTCTGTTTCTACTTGATGATTAAATGAATGGAATGAGTCACTAAATAAATGTGTCCAAGGACGCTCTCCATCAAGTTCATCTAATCCACTTTGAATGATTATTAACTGATAGTTGGAAATATAATTGCCAAGTCCCATGAGCGCCTCGATGGTTTTTTCCATAGAAAAATGTACCAAGGTGTCTACAGTTACCTGCTCGTGGTCGAGTGTGCTTACACTTTCGGTAAGCACATCGACAAATCCTTTAGATGCAGCGACACCATATCCAAAAACCTGATGCCCACCAATGACCAAGATTCTCATGTTGTATCAATGCTAATTTTTGAACCTGTTCCTCTATACGTTATTTGCTTTTCTTTTGAAGCGGATGATCAAATAAACCAAACTTCAAGCCTATATTTACCGACGGACCGCTCACTTGATTGTAATCTAACGTACTAGTTGAGCGACGATTGTCGATGCCAGCAAAACGATAATTCGCTCCTACAAAAACTTTAGCATATTTGAATAAATTACCTTCTAGATTTATGCCTCCCTGTGCTACGAAAAAGCGATTTCCAAAACCATTTCTCGATGGCCCGCCCCAAGGCTGTGGATTTCTATTGTCGTTGTCCATTCCTAGTCTATCATTGGCTGAGCCCATTCCTAACAATACTGGGACACTAAAGTGAAAGCGTTTGCTGGGTCTAAAAGTATATTCAACTTTTACGCCACCATATCTGAAATCAACTCCATCACCATTGCGAAACCCCCTTCCAGTACTATAGCCACTCAACCCGATGCCTAATTTTTGATTTAACAAAATCATCGCTGAGCCTCCAAACAAAGGTTTTACATGACCATCCAGATAACTGATTTGTGTTTCGGGAGCCACATATACTCCTATCTGTTTTATTTTTACAGGTCTTAGTCCTTTCAAAATGTATTCTGTCTTACTAGAATCTTTTACAGTAGCGCTTTGCTGAGCCATAGCGCCAACAGTCATGGTAGTTAGGCTAATTAATACAAGTGTTCTTAACTTTTTCATAAAATGTATATAATAAATGGTTCTTACTATACAGTTACATACCAAGATTTGAGTTTACTCATTCTCAATATGTTATTGGTTTGAATTCAATAAACATGACCTCAATCGTGTGATAAAACGTTGCCTAAATTTTTTTTTTTTTTCAGGCAACGAAAAACACTAAATCTCAGTCAAACTATTTAGAAGAATTTCAGATAAGGGAAAATAGGAAATTATGATGGGTAGAATTGAATATCAGCCCATTACAATAGTAGATAGTCTGTTCAAATGTTTAACTTAGCTTTATAAAACACTTAAGCCTTTGTTTTTCAGAAAAAAAAATACCGACTTTGACAAGGATGACCTTGAAAGTGTCTTAAGAGCTTGCCGTGAACAAAATCCCGACGCTCAGAAGGTACTCTTCAAGAGTTACTTCAGTTATGCCAAAAATATCTGTCAAAGGTATGCCTCCAATCAGGAAGATGCGGAGGAAATACTTAATGATGGTTTTATGAAGGTATTTCAAAATATCCATCGTTATGAAAATATTCAATCGTTTAAGGCTTGGTTTAGAACGATTCTCGTAAATACGTGTATTAATTATTATCACAAACGAGAAAAGAACTTATACAGCCTAGAGGTTGAACATGCAACTATGCCTGTTTATGACGAAAACGTGATTGATAAAATGGCAGCAGAGGATATTTTGGCATTGGTGCAAAAGCTGCCCACTTCATACAGAACGGTTTTTATGATGCACGTAGTAGATGGATATAATCACCGTGAGATTGCAGAGATGCTGGGTATCAATGAAGGAACGTCACGTTCTAACTTTATGAAAGCCCGTTTGAAACTTCAAGAGATGATAAAGACATATTATCCGCATTTATTTTCAGTCGGATTAACGAACAATTTTTATGAAAACTGATCAATTTGATGATTCTATCAAGAAAAAACTTGATGGAATT
Source organism: Cellulophaga sp. BC115SP (assembly GCF_009905545.1). Lineage (GTDB taxonomy): Bacteria > Bacteroidota > Bacteroidia > Cytophagales > Spirosomataceae > Flectobacillus > Flectobacillus rivi. Next base: position 299,777 of record NZ_JAAALB010000003.1, read on the forward strand.
CAGCCCACTTTTCAGGAGGAAGATTGGGACAAATTCCAAGCTTTCGCTCAAGCCCACCAAGTACCATACTGGAAAGTACTTGTGAGCAAACAAGCAATGTATATTGCCGCTAGCATTACGATTGTGAGTCTACTTTTTACCACCTTAACCCAATACTATGCAAAAAAAGATTTACAGCAACAATTAATTTCAGTAACAGAAACAAAGGATAGCCTTTTGGTGGAAAAGCAAATGCTAGCCCAGCAAGTAGAACAACAAGAACAAAAAAATGTTGAATTAGCTCTTGCTTTAAGTACTAGCCAAAACCAAGAAAAACAATTGAAAGCCTCTGTTCAACGATTGAATATGGAGAAGCATCCATCAACTGAAGCTGACTTTAGCTCAGGTGACTGGCAGGTGGCTCATCAGGGTTCTTTACACAAAGGGCAAACTGCGATTGGAAATACTGAAAGAGATAGTCAAGGAAACTTGATTGTTAAGAGTGCTGATGAATCTGAAGAATCGATTGCGAAAAATTTGGCTATTCCAGATTGGCGTAAGTTGAAGTCCAAAACATGGAAATTGGACTCGGCCGATACCAAGGCTCAGATTTCGAAGACTAATTTTACTTATTACGAACCTGAAGATACCACGCAAGGTCCACAACGAATGCGTTTCTCGCTAGCCGATGCCTATGTGCGTGCTGGTGTTGGAGGTGTGGTATCAAAAGCGCAATTGGGTGTTGGAGCACATGTGGAGTTGTTTTTGGATAAGCGTTTGAGTATCACTGCGGGTATTCAATATTCGCAATTAGCTGTACAGCGTTATCCAAATGACGATCATTTTAAAATGCGCAACGATTTTGATTTTAGAGTAAATTTTGCTCCTAAAATTCCATTTGGCTCACCAATCAAGAACATTGAGGAACAAAGTACACTGGTACAAGTTCCAATCCGAATTGGCTATTATTTGCCGTTAAAGAGTGATTTTTATCTACTTGGGAAGGTAGGAACAGACTTAGATATTTCTGGTACCAGAAGAGTAGATTTTGATTTTAGAGATAAAAATATTGAACAAACGGTCAATAATGTCAATTCGTCAATAGAGACCAAATTGTTCAACAATTATGTGGTTTCATTGGGCATGGAGAAGCGTTTTAATAATTTCTCGATACAACTGACACCAACTTATATTTTCGAACAAAAAAGTGTGAATTATCGTAAAGATTATGGATTAGGAGGGGAGTTGAAGTTGAATTACACTTTTTAAGAAAGAATCATTTTGAATTTTAGATAGAGGCTAAAGCCTGTCGTCCTTATCGAGATGGCAGGCTTTTTTGTTGTTTTAAAGTAAGGATCATAAAAAAAGCTAATCAAAAATTAGAAGATCCTGTGCACTGGATGTCCTAATTTGTGATTAGCTTTTGGGAAGCACTCAAGCATATTAGCTCATAGACTAATTTATGGACTGTTTGAGTGACTCGACATTAACACTATGCTCATGAGGCTTCTTTAATCCCCGCCATTGAATTAAAGAGCTATGACGTGCTTGTGATTATTGATTCAAAGGTACTCAGTTTATGTTTTGAAAAAATAGCGGAGATATGAACAGCACGATAAATGCAATGAACAGGCGATTTTAAATAACAAACAGTTTTTGAATGTATGGTTACAATTATTTACGAATAGGAAATAGGCTCAGAAAGGCATACAGGAGAAGAAAAACAAAAAGCATTTGCCCTGAACATAATAAGTATAAACACTTATTATGTCTAGAGCAAATGCTTTTGAATATATACGGAGATAATCTATTAGCGATTCATCGAAGCTAAAAACTCTTCGTTGCTGCGGGTATTTCTCATTTGTTGTAACAAGAAGTCCATTGCCTCTACCGAGTTCATGTCGCTCATGTGCTTGCGCAAAATCCAAACACGTTGTAGTGTTTCTTTGTCCATGAGTAAGTCTTCGCGACGAGTACCAGAAGCAGGTACGTCGATAGCAGGGAACATACGACGGTTAGATAACTTACGGTCGAGTTGCAATTCCATGTTACCAGTACCTTTAAATTCTTCGAAAATAACTTCGTCCATTTTCGAACCTGTATCGATAAGGGCTGTTGCAATAATCGTTAATGAACCACCATTTTCAACATTACGAGCGGCACCGAAGAAACGTTTTGGTTTGTGAAGCGCATTGGCATCCACACCACCCGATAAGATTTTACCTGACGATGGAACGACGGTATTATACGCACGAGCCAAACGAGTGATAGAGTCAAGAAGAATAACTACGTCATGACCACATTCAACCATACGTTTTGCTTTCTCTAGAACGATACTCGCAACCTTTACATGGCGTTCAGCTTGTTCGTCGAACGTAGATGAAATTACTTCTGCACGAACACTGCGTTGCATATCTGTAACCTCTTCAGGACGTTCATCTATCAATAAAATTAGCAAATATACTTCAGGGTGATTTTTGGCAATAGCATTAGCAATTTCTTTCAACAAGACTGTTTTACCAGTTTTAGGCTGTGCTACAATCATACCACGCTGACCTTTACCAATTGGCGCAAATAAGTCAAGAATACGAGTTGAGTATTGGTCTCCTCTTGATGAAAGGTTTAATTTTTCATCAGGAAACAACGGCGTTAGGTATTCGAAAGGAATACGATCACGAATTTCTTCGGTAGTTTTACCGTTGACAGACTCTACTCTTAAAAGGGCAAAGTATTTTTCACCTTCTTTAGGAGGACGAATCGCTCCACGAACGGTATCACCCGTTTTAAGGCCAAAAAGCTTGATTTGAGAAGGCGATACATAGATATCATCTGGAGAAGCCAAATAATTATAATCAGCCGATCTCAAGAAACCATATCCACCATCTTGCATGATTTCGAGTACACCTTCGTTTTCGATGATACCGTCAAATTCACGGATAGCTTGATTATAGATAGGTTTACGAACAGTAGCAGCAGTATTTGGCGCAGTGTTCGGTTTGTTGCCTTCAGGACGAATATCTGTTGGGGGATCTTGTTTAAAACCTAAATCAAAATCTTCACCTCCTGTTGTGATAAAAGAAGTATCGATGTCAGCAAATTCGTTTTCTACATCTTCTGGCAAATCGATAACAATTGGGTCTTCATCAAAATCAAAGATAATATCTTCTACCGCTTCAGTTTTGGCTTTAGGCTCTTTAGCGGTTCTTGTTCTGACGGTAGTTTCCTTTAAAGCAGGTTCCGATTTAGTAATTGGTTCTGCTTTTGCGATTGTGTTGGCTTCTGCTACAGGATTATCAACTTTTTGAATACGTTGTCTTTTTGGGCGTGGGCTGTCTGAAGCAGGGGCTGTGTCTTTCCTCACTTTTCTCTCTGGTTTTTGTTCATTTTCCATAGCATCGCTAATTGCAGGAGTCGATAACGGGGTGTTACCTTTTACCTGCTGGTCAAATATTTTATAGATGAGTTCTTTTTTTGGTAGGTCAATTGTATTGTTGATATTTAATTTTTGAGCAAGTTCACGAAGCTCCGATACGAGCTTAAACTCTAATTCTTCAATAGTATACATACGAGTAAAAAATAAGGCTGATAGTAATGAAAAGAGCCTTACAGGAAAATGGTGGTTAAGTCGTCTTTACAGTCGTACAACAAGATGATAAATGTTACAATTAAAATTCGGAAATCTGGTACGAGGTGGAAGATAATTGTTAAGCAATTATTAGTAAGGAGCTTAACTGAAGAATATCACTGAACAGTTATTCGTGATGCAATGATAATACCAATCTTTTAATTTGTCAAGGAGTTTGGTTATTTTTTTAAGTCTATTCCCTGTATCCTAGGCTTTTATCATCTAATTATTTTTCTGACAATCTTAAGATAAAATGGTTTAAATCATTTCAGGAAAAATATTAAAACTTCAATCTCTATGAGCTAAAATCTTGCAATAGGACATATCCATCTTGTCTCAAGTGCATTGCATTGAGCAAGTTAGGTTAGGTCACTCAGACAAGTTTGATGATAGTGGCAGGTATTAGAATATACGAGAATTGGCAAATTGAAGAAGACTAATAACCAAAATCAGATTGTCATTTAACAAAGCTCTATTTTATTTCTGGAGAGTTTTACTTTTCCTATTTTTTCTAATTGTTTCAACAAACGAGATACCACCTCACGTGAGGTAGCGAGTTCACCAGCCAAAACTTCATGTGTGATATTGATGATAGAACTTTTACTTTGCTTGCTTTTGCGTTGCAACAAGTTGAGTAAACGTTCGTCGAGTTTATGAAATGCAATCTCATCAATGGCGTTGAGTAAATCCTCAAAACGACGCTGATAGGTCAAGAATACAAACTGTTTCCAAGTACTGTATTTACACATCCATTCTTCTACTTTTTCGACTGGGATAGTGATAAGCGTTGTCTTCTCTTCTGTAACAGCTAATATTTCACTTTGCTTACGATCAAGACAGCAACTCAATGACATAGCGCACGAGTCCATTCCTCCCAAATAATAAAGCAGCGCTTCTCGTCCTTCATCGTCGGGACGAAGGATTTTGATGGAACCACTCAGTACAATTGGTACAGTGCGGATATAGCCTCCAGGACGCATAATTACATGACCTTCATCTAGTTCCATGTAATTTCCTATTTGTTCTAATTCATCGAGCAATCCTTTCTCGAATATGCCTATAAATTTCTCCTTTACAAAAGATAAATTCATGTTAAGTGTGTCTATTTTAAGTTGGGGATAATGTTTGACAAGATACAATAATATATCAATATATGAATTACTATCAATATACTTTGTCAAGGTTTGATATGAAATAAGCCAAAGAAGGGTAGTTGTGAACTATCTTCTTTGGCTTGAAAATAAAGGGTTAGGTTATTAAGCTTTTCCTGTCAAAATTCTATTCCAATACAACCATGGTAAAAGATATTTTTTGAGTAGCCACATCGTCCAGCGTGGTTTTGCTTGGTCAAAAGGGAAGGTCATTTTTGGTGTGTTACTGTAGTCAAACTCCGCTAGCATTAGTTTGCCATATTGCGTTGGGATTGGGCAAGCGCTGTAGCCCGTATATTCGGCAGTAGGAGTTTGTTGTGCCAATACTCTCAGTGTATTCTCGACAACTACAGGGGCTTGTTTGCGGATAGCAGCCCCCGTTTTGCTACAGGGAGCATTGGTACAGTCACCAAGTGCAAAAATGTTAGAATAACGACTATGTTGCATCGTGTTTTTGTTGATTTCAACGTATCCTAGAGCATTGTTAGGATCAGCTAAAGGGCTTTTTTTGATAAAATCAGGGGCACTTTGTGGAGGCACCGCATGACACATATCGAAGTTCAGGCTTTTCTGAACAATTTCCCCCTCTGCATTTTTTTGTTCATATAAAACGGTTTTGCTTTTTCCGTCAATTGCTACGGTATTAGCGCCAAAATGCGTAAGGATATGATTATCAGCTACAACCTTTTCTAATGTTTGTGCATATTCCTTTACGCCAAATATTACACCAGCGCCTGATATATAGTGTACTTCGCACTGGTCGAGAATACCTTTTTTACGCCAATAATCACAAGCCAGATACATGATTTTGTGTGGCGCTCCCCCACATTTGATTGCAGTACTTGGATTGGTAAAAACAGCAACACCGCCTTTGAAGTTTTTAATAAGCTCCCACGTATATGGCGCTACATCAAATGAGTAATTACTCGTTACCTCATTTTTACCGAGTGTATCGTTTAAACCCTTGATTTTTTGCCAATCAATCTGGATGCCAGGGGCTACTATCAAAATCTTGTAGGTATATTTCGCTCCGCTTTTACAGGTCACTTGATTTTGCTCTGGCTCAAAGGTTGCTACCGCATCTTTAATCCATGTACTTCCTGCTGGAATATAATCCTTCTCGTTTTTTTCTGTTTCGGTAATATCAAACTCGCCTGCACCCACCAAGGTCCATGCCGGTTGATAATAGTGTTTCTCTGATGGCTCAACGATACCAATAGATAATCCAGATTTTTTTTGTAACAATTGTGCTGCAACAGATAAACCTGCGTTGCCGCCACCGACTATAAGAACTTCGAATTGATTATTCATGGTACAGAAATTTGGTTTTTTCTGCAAATTCTATAAATAAACAAAGATGTTCTGTGATATTTGTTACAAAGGGTAAATGTTATTTGAAAATAGATAAAATGAGAAAAGCACCTTACAAGGGTGCTTTTCTCTTAACTAATAATACTTTAACGTTTCGTCTTGCTGACTCTAGTTAGGTAACTTTTCCTTAAAATATCCATACGTCCAAGTGCCAGCAATAGCACTCAAAAGTGTAACAAGTACTGCTACAAAACCGCTACCAATTTGAGCGAATAATGGTCCAGGACATGCGCCTGTAATAGCCCAGCCTAATCCGAAGAGTAAACCACCATAGATTTGTCCTTGTTGGAATTTTTTGGGATGAAACTCTACCGTTTCTCCTGATAGCGTTTTGATATTGAATTTTTTGATGAGAAATACCGAAATCATACCTACCACCACAGCGCTACCAATAACGCCATACATGTGGAAGCTTTGCAAACGGAACATTTCTTGAATTCTGAACCAAGAAATAATCTCTGCTTTTACGAAAACGATACCAAACATAATTCCTACGATGAGGTATTTTAGATTAGCAAAACCGCTTTCTGAAGTTTTCATGTCGTTTGGCGCTTCGCAAACGAATTCTTCTTTTTCTACTATCGGAGTTTCAAATGTCGATTTCATGATAATATTTTATGGAAAATATATGAGAGGAAATAGGGATAACTCTTTTAACACTCTGTGCCTTTGCTCCTTTGTGCCTGTTCCCTTTTAAAATAACTTAAATATCAATGGCAATAACAAGTGCGTTGAAGCAAAACCGCCAACCATAAAGCAACAAGTTGCAATGACTGATGGGACTTGTAAGTTAGAGATACCCATAATGGCATGTCCCGATGTACAACCTCCTGCCCAACGTGTGCCAAATCCTACCATAAAGCCACCAATTACAAAGAATATCAATCCTTTTAAACTAAAAATATTTTCAGTTGCAAAAATATCTGAAGGCATCAAGCCATTAAAGTCTTTAATCCCTAAGGCACTTAAATCTTTAATTGTTTGTGGATTGATCACAATGGTATTTGGATTCGCTAAGAAATTGGTTGCGATAAAACCACCAATTAATACGCCAAAAACAAATACCAAATTCCAGATTTCTTTACGCCAATTGTATTTAAAAAATGGTATATCTGCTGGCATACAGGCTGCACAGATATGTCGTAATGATGAGGATATACCAAATGATTTATTTCCGATTAATAGTAGGGTAGGGACAGTGAGTCCGATTAAAGGACCTGCTACATACCAAGGCCACGGTTGTTTAATGAATTCAAGTAGTTCCATGATTATGTTTAAATTGATTATGAATAATATCTATAGATTAAGTATTTTATTTTCTTATTTCTTAAAAGAGTATAGACTTTCTATAACGCTGAGTAATTTATTTGTAAAAAATGCTTGAAAATTAAAAGATGTCTATCAGAAGAAGTAGATAGCATAAGTATCATTTAAACAAATAGTTAGCGATATTTAGTTTCAAAAAGAATAAAGATAAGTCGTCACTGAGTAGATGATTATTCTTTTTTGATGATACAAAGTTATTTTAATGATAAGGCATTAAATGTAACTTTTATCACATAGCGCAAATTTTCTGTAAAGAGACTATTACTAATGGATAGAATTACTTTCTTGGGTGAAATAAAAAATGCCGAAAATGGTTTGACACCATCCTCGGCATTCAACTACTCGGATGTAAGAAATTTGCTTACAAAAATGTTGATTAGTCTTTTGTTAACATTCAAGTTGATTGTAAAATAGCTTTAAAGTGTTGAGACACGAGATGTTAATGCAAAATAAAATTCAGCTATTCGGCTGTCAGCCATGGGCATTAGGAAAAAGTTTTTCTGCCTAATGCCTACGACTTATTGCCTAAAGCGTATGAATACTTAAATGGCTACCAATTTTGTTTCTACTTTTTCTTCGTTCATGAACGACAAGTCAAGCTTGATGTTTGGCAATAATTCCTCTTCCAATTGATTTGCCCATTCATTGAGATACAGCATGACATCGTCACGGTAATTGTGGCGCATTTTGTCACGGCGCTCTAGAGGAATTCTAGCTAAAACTTTTTTATCACTCAAACGTTCTAGATTCTGTAAGTCGGATGTTGTCAAACCATGGTTGAGCATATCTGCGATGAGAAGATCCATTGGAAGCCCGCTGGTAGGACAAAATTCCTCTACCTGTTCGCGCCAATCGCCACGGCCTTGCATCGCAAACTCATGAATTTGCGCTTTGCTAAGTTGGGTTAATTCTTGCGCCAAGTTGCCACAGTTACAACTTCCCATGTGCCCCCATTGGTATGGATTTCCGCTAGATAGCTTTTGTGCCGTACGACGCAAGGCTTGGATGAGTTCTGGATTTGCATGTGCCATAAAATACAATAGGATATAATGAAACAATCTTTTGAATGAAGGCTAAACTCGCTGTTTGTATATTTTGTTTAAGTAAATTTTTTATTAAAAATATTATATTTTATGCTTCCGATAACCTACTTGAGAAGGATAAGCATTTATGAAAATATGTGTATATTGGGAGTTATTGCCTGTAAAAATTTTGCCTAATATTTTTTTGCAAAGATTTTGGATAAAAAAGTATTAGTCGTTTCGTTAAAGCTTACTCGGTCTGAGTATTCAATACCATTTTTCAAGCTATAATAAAGATAAGAAATATCCTCAAAGACTAAAAATAATCCCATTTTCTTACTACTAAAAGACAAACTTATGGAAAGACGTAATGCCTTAAAAAGTATGGCGATGCTCATCGGAGGAGCGATAGCCTTACCCGAGTGGGCAAATGGTTGGTCGACCAACTCTCTGACAACACAAAATTGGTTGCGTCCTAATTTAGCAAGTGTATTAAGCGAAGCAGTTGAAACCATTATCCCAAAAACTAATACGCCAGGGGCAAAAGACCTTGGTTTGGATACTTTTGTACAAAAAATGATCGTCGATTGCTACTCTAAGGAAGTGCAATCAGCTTTTGCCAAAGGTATTGGTCAAATAGATGCTGTAGCGCAACAACAATATAGTAAACCATTCACGCAGCTCGATACTCCACAGCGAATAGAGTTATTGAAAGGCTTTGAAAAAGGTGCCGAAACCAAAGATTTTTATGGTTTGCTTAAAGGTTTAACGGTTCGTGGTTATCTCAATTCTGAGTATGTGATGACCAACATCACACATTATGAAATGGTACCAGGTAGATACCATGGATGTGTAAAAGTAAAATAAGTAATAAGGCTTTCGGCAATGAGCTGTGGGCGTTCGGCAAAAATGCCTCTATGATTTAAACAGAAGCGCTTTTTAGACATAAATCTGTAAGCCGAATCCCGACAGCTCTTCAAATAATCATTGATTCCATGAGTAATTTTAATATAGATAGTACAAAAAATAGAACCTACGATGCCATTGTAATTGGCTCAGGTATTAGCGGTGGCTGGGCAGCCAAAGAATTAACAGGAAAAGGCTTACGTACGTTGGTGCTCGAACGTGGGCGAGATGTACGTCATGTAGTAGATTATCCGACCACGATGTTACAGCCTTGGGAATTTGAACACAGAGGGCAATTGCCTTATGAAATCAAACAAGAAAATCCAATTGTAAGTAAATGTTATGCTTTTTACGAAGGCACAACGCAGTTTTTTGCCAAAGATAAAGAACATCCTTATGTACAAGAAAAGCCTTTTGATTGGATTAGAGGTTATCAAGTAGGTGGAAAATCGTTACTATGGGCACGCCAAACGCAACGTTGGAGTAATTTCGACTTTGAAGGGCCAGCACGTGATGGCTTTGCGGTAGATTGGCCTATTCGTTATAACGACTTGGCGCCTTGGTATAGTTATGTCGAAAAATTTGCAGGTATTACAGGCAATAAAGACGGTTTGGATACACTTCCAGATGGTGAGTTTTTACCACCTCACGATTTGAACTGTGTCGAGAAGTATTTCAAGGAACAAGTTTCCAAAAATTACAAAGACCGCCATATCATTATTGGTCGTGCGGCGCATATTACCAAAGCACAACCAATTCACTTGCAACAAGGTCGTGCGCAGTGTCAGCATCGTACTATTTGTGAGAGAGGTTGTCCATTTGGGGGATATTTTAGTAGTAACGCCTCAACAATACCTTGGGCAATGAAAACGGGTAAAATGACACTTCGCCCTGATTCGGTGGTTCACTCGATTATTTATGACGAGAAAAAAGGTAAAGCAACGGGCGTAAGAGTAATTGATGCGAACACCAAAGAAATGATTGAGTTTTATGCTAAAATCATTTTTGTGAATGCCGCAGCGCTGAACACCAATTTGATTTTGTTGAACTCTACCTCAAATCGTTTCCAAAATGGTTTGGGTAACGACAGTGGCGTTTTGGGTAAATATGTGGCTTTCCACAATTACCGTGCGCGTGTGTCAGGCGAGTATGATGGATTATTGGATTCAACAACCGATGGTCGTCGTCCGAACAGTGGTTATATCCCTCGTTTCCGTAATGTGTATAAACAAGAAACGGACTTCTTGCGTGGATATGCCGCAGGTTTTGATGGCCGCCGTATAGAGTATAACAGCAGCGAAGGTATCGGAGAAGATTTGAAAGCAAATCTTGGAAAGGTAACACGTGGGGCGTGGAGCGTAGGTTCGCACATGATGGGCGAGACTATCCCGAAAGAATCCAATTATGTTGCACTCGACAAAGCATTGAAAGACCCTTATGGTATTCCGCAATTGCGTATTGCTGTAGGTTATGATGATAATGACGAAAAGATGGTCAAAGATTACTTGCAACAAATGACAGATATGTTTGAAAAAGCAGGTTTTAAAAATATCAAGACCTATGATTCAAAACAAGCTGCTGGTTTGGATATTCACGAAATGGGTGGTGTGCGTATGGGTAAAGACCCTAAAACCTCGATGCTCAATAAGTGGAATCAAATGCACGCTTGTAAAAACGTATTTGTCACCGATGGTGCATCGATGACATCAACCTCAACGCAAAACCCATCATTGACTTACATGGCGATGACAGCTCGTGCAGCCGACTACGCCGTAAAACAAATGAGAATGGGTAATTTATAAGCTTATCCAAAAACACTTTTTAGCCCAATACACTGGTTGTATTGGGCTTTTTGTTTTACTGCAAAAGAATAATATTTGTAAAAAAAGTCACTAGACAGTTGTAAAATCTACTCAATTCGCTCAACTCCTGACTTTACCCGCCAAATAGCATACAAAAACCAACTACTTAAAACTGTTTTTTTCTTAATTTCGTCAAAAACATTTTTCACCAACAAATCGACCATGAAAAAAATACTGTTGATTTTTTCTGGCTTGGTTGCTTTCTCTAATTTAGGGGCTTTGGCACAACAAACTGCCAACCCTTATAACGGCAACAAGCGTTTTGAACAACTAGGCACTGACTTGCCTACGCCAAACTCGTATCGTACTGCATCGGGTGCGCCTGGCAAGGACTATTTCCAACAACGTGCTGATTATGACATCAAAGTAGAACTAGACGATATTCAACGTAAAATCACTGGTTCTGAAACTATCACGTATTTCAATAACTCTCCTGATGAGCTTCGTTACCTTTGGTTACAATTAGACCAAAACCTATTTAAGGAGGATGCCATCGGTAATACTACCAAAACAGGTGGTTTAGGTCCGCAAGCTAGTACAGCTCAATTCAAAAATTTGACTGATCCTAAAAAGTACGGTTATAACATTACATCGGTTCGTGATGCTAAAGGTGGTAATTTACCTTACACGATCAACAACACGATGATGCGTATTGATTTGCCTACGCCATTGAAGTCTGGTGCTAGTGTTTCTTTCTCGATTGACTGGAATTACTTGATTACTGAGTACTATGGTCGTTCGGGTTATGAATATTATGCGAAAGATGGCAATTGTAATTACTTCATCGCACACTGGTTCCCTCGTATGGCTGTGTACAATGACGTATATGGTTGGCAACACAAGCAATTCTTGGGTCAAGGTGAGTTTACTTTGAACTTTGGTAACTACAAAGTAGCTATCACAGCGCCAAACGATCACGTAATTGGTGCTTCAGGTGAATTGCAAAACCCCACTCAAGTATTGTCAACCGAACAGTTGAAGCGTATGGAGAAAGCAAAAACTGCTACTCGTCCAGTATTAATCGTTTCACAAGAGGAAGCAGAAGCTGCTGAAAAAGGTAAACCAACAGGAAAGAAAACTTGGGTTTATAAAGCTGATAACGTGCGTGACTTTGCTTTCGCTAGTTCACGTAAATTTATCTGGGATGCTATGCAAGTGGATGTAGAAGGCAAAAAAGTGTGGGCTATGTCTTTGTACTCTAAAGAAGGTAATCCACTTTGGGGACAATATTCAACAATGGTTGTAGCACATACCTTGCGTTCGTACTCGAAACACTCAGTGGCTTATCCTTATCCTGTAGCGTATTCTTGTCACGCTACTTCGGGTGGTGGTATGGAATATCCAATGATTTCATTCAATGGTGGTCGTCCTGAGCCAGATGGTACTTATTCTGAAGCTACAAAGGCTGGTATGATTGGTGTAATTATTCACGAAGTAGGTCACAACTTCTTCCCAATGATTATCAACTCAGATGAGCGTCAATGGTCTTGGATGGACGAAGGTTTGAATACTTTCTGTCAATATTTGGCAGAACAAGAGTGGGATAGAGATTTTCCTTCTCGTCGTGGTGAGCCTCAGTATATTGTACCTTACATGAAAACTGACCCTACGCAACAAGTGCCTATCATGAGTGGTTCAGACAATATCATGGCATTTGGTCCGAACGCTTATGCAAAACCAGCAACAGCTTTGAATATCTTGCGTGAAACTGTAATGGGTCGTGAATTGTTCGATGCAGCATTTAAGGAATACGCACGTCGTTGGGCTTTCAAACAACCATATCCTGCTGATTTCTTCCGTACGATGGAAGATGCTTCTGGGGTGGATTTGGATTGGTTCTGGCGTGGTTGGTTCTACGGTGTTGAGCCTGTAGACCAGTCTATCGAAACTGTTGAATGGTTTGGTATCGATAACCAATCTCCTGAGCAAAAAAATGCAAAAGCAAAAACAGAAGCTGAAGCAAAACGCCAAACGATGAGCAATATCCGTAACAAAAAAGATATTACTCAAACAGTGGTAGAAGCTAACCCAGATATGCGCGATTTCTACAATAGCTATGATCGTTATGCAACTTCTGAAGCAGATAAAAAACGTTTTGAGCAAGCAACAGCAGGTCTTTCTGACGAAGAGAAACAATTGATGAATGGCAACAAAAACTTCTATGTAGTTAACTTGAAAAACAAAGGAGGTTTGCCAATGCCAGTGATTATCAAAATGGTATTCGAAGATGGTACAGACGAAGTGGTTCGTATTCCTGCGGAAGTATGGCGTTTGAATGACAAAGACGTGAAAAAAGTAATCCCTACTGATAAAAAAGTAGCAAAATGGGTACTTGACCCATTCTATGAGATTGCCGATATCAACACAGAAGACAACGCATTCCCTCGTGAACCAGAGCAACCAACTCGTTTCCAAGTGTTCAAAGGACAACGTCCTTCTATGCCAAACCCAATGCAACAACAAAAACAAGCAGCAGGAGCGGTACAAGGTGCTAAGAAATAATAATTCTTTCTAGCGTAAAAGGAAGTTATCCCGAATTTTAGGATTGGGCTTATTCTTCAAATTTTCATCAAAAAAGCGGTCGGAAAATATTTTCCGACCGCTTTTTTGATGAAATTATACTAGATTTTATTCAGCTCAAGACGCAATCATTACGTCTCTACTACTAGAATACAAATTTTAACATAATCACTCATCCGCTCAATCACTAAATCACTCAATTAGGGATGACTCATGTTTATTAGCTAAAACTCAGAAATGGCTTTTCTAGGGAATTTTGAAACATTCTTCACTAAAGTTCTGACAATTTTGTTATCTTCGAAACTTAAACTTCAAGAATTGTCTCTTGAAATAAATAGATCATAATCTTTATTTTACCCTTTTAAATATCTTAGTAAGGTGTTGATAACCTGTTTGTTATTGTCTTTGCCAAAGATGGGGCGTTTATCTGTATGTCTTCAAAACCTCAACACAACTATCTGCCACAGTTAGATGGTATTCGTACTATCGCCATTGGTTTAGTGTTAATATTTCATTGGTTGCCAACTACCCATTGGATTAATACCCTTCCGAATGGAACGATTGGGGTAACGCTCTTTTTTGTTTTGAGTGGGTTTTTAATTACGGATATTCTTATCAAAAATAAAACGGAGTCTTTGGGCGGCGCTGTGCAGGTCTATAAAAATTTCATGATAAGAAGAGCACTTCGTATTTTTCCGATTTACTATCTGACTTTAGCCGTTGGTTTTGCATTACCCAAACTGCATATTCCTTTTACGACTGATTTGTATCAGCATCCTTGGTATTATATCCTTTATACATACAATCATTTGCTGGAAAAAACAGGGTTCTGGGCAGACGCATTTTCGCCTTATTGGTCGTTGGCTGTGGAAGAACAGTTTTATTTGGTTTGGGCATTTGTAGTGCTCTTAATACCTAAAAAACATACGATTACCCTGCTTTGGGCTACGGTAATTTTAGGCATAATTTTTAGGTTTTACTTTATCTATATCCAACAAGGACAAGGTTTGATTACTGTTACTTGCATCGATTGTTTTGCTTGGGGAGGTTTACTTTCTTGGTATCGAATCAATCACGTGCAGGATCAATTACACCGCCTATTGCGATATACGGTATTGCCTTCACTAGCCATACTTTTGTACGTGTCTTTTGTGAAAGATAACACTGCTACTTTAGTGAAAATCTTATTCTTGCGTACCGCAATTTCTTGTATTAGTGCATATATTTTATCGCTGATTTGCAGCCCAAAACCACATTGGCTCAATACAGTGTTGTCGAGTGCGCCAATGGTTTTTGTTGGTAAAATCAGTTATGGTGTGTATGTGTATCACATGACAGTGCCTTTACTGTTTTGGTTTGTATGGCAAAAATTTCATTTGCCAGCCATTGGTAATCACTTTACTAGCTTAATTGTTTTATTAGTAGCTAGTTATCTTTCTTGGATTCTTTTCGAAAAACCGACTAATAACCTGAAAAAGTATTTTCCATATCAGGAAAAAAAATAAGAAACACAATCATCAAAATCAAAGCTGGAAAACCTGTTTAAACCATGTTTTCCAGCTTTGATGATTTTAGAGCATTCCTTTGTATCAGTAATAGGAAAGATAAAATTGTAATATATCTGATTGTGATAACGGATATACGATTAACTAATAACATCATCTCATAATCACTCTGCTCTGATA
The DNA here is from genome assembly GCF_009905545.1 of Cellulophaga sp. BC115SP. Lineage (GTDB taxonomy): Bacteria > Bacteroidota > Bacteroidia > Cytophagales > Spirosomataceae > Flectobacillus > Flectobacillus rivi. The sequence continues at coordinate 315,224 of NZ_JAAALB010000003.1, forward strand.
AATTGTCCAAGATTAACTTCGGATATTAATATTTATCATTTTTTTCAAAAAAACTTTTGATATAAGTAACATATATCACAGAATTCTGTGTTATAAGCTTATAATTTTGAAGCATAAATCGATTAAATAGACTTTTAAAAATATTCATAACTATCTTAAAGCCATGAAAATAGAACAAATTTATACAGGATGTTTAGCGCAAGGGGCATATTATATTGAGTCGGAAGGTGAAGCAGTCGTAATAGATCCACTTCGCGAAGTACAGCCTTATATCAACAAAGCTCAACGCAATAATGCAACAATCAAATATGTTTTCGAAACACACTTTCATGCGGATTTTGTTTCAGGACATATTGACCTTTCGCAAAAGACAGGTGCGCCTATTGTGTACGGTCCCAATGCAGTAACGGGCTTTGATGCACATGTGGCAAAAGATGGTGAAGAGTTCCAATTAGGAAAGCTTAAAATCAAAGTATTGCATACACCAGGGCATACGATGGAATCCACTTGTTATTTGTTGATTGATGAAAACGGACAAGAAAAAGCGCTTTTTAGTGGTGATACTTTGTTTATCGGAGATGTTGGTCGTCCTGATTTAGCACAAAAATCTGATTTGACTATCAATGATCTTGCTGGATTTTTGTTTGATTCATTGCGCAATAAAGTGATGACCTTACCCGATGACGTAATTGTATATCCTGCACACGGTGCTGGTTCGGCTTGTGGTAAAAACATGAGTAAAGAAACAACCGATACTTTGGGCAATCAAAAACAAACCAACTACGCCCTTCGTGCTGATATGTCGAAAGAGCAGTTTATCAAAGAAGTAACGGATGGTTTGAGTAAGCCACCGCAATACTTCCCACAAAACGTGATGATGAACAAGCAGGGGTACGAAAGTATCGATGTAGTCATGAATCGTGCGGCACAAGCTTTGTCTCCAGAGGCATTTGAAGCGGCAGCCAACGAAACAGGCGCAGTATTGTTGGATACTCGTAATGCTCAAGTTTTTAATAAAGGATTTGTACCAAACTCGACTAATATTGGCTTGAATGGACAGTTTGCACCATGGGTTGGCGCCTTGATTCCAGACTTGAAACAAGAAATTTTATTAATTACCGAAAAAGGACAAGAAGAAGAAACCATCACTCGTTTGGCTCGTGTAGGATATGACTTTGTGATTGGCTATTTGGATGGCGGTTTTGAGTCTTGGGAAGCTTCAGGCAAAGAAATTGACACGGTAGAGTCAATTGATGCAACCGAATTTGCAACAAGACTGGCTTCAGAGGAGGCTCCTTTAGTAATTGATGTGCGTCGTCCTGGCGAGTTCTCAGCAGAACACGTAGACGGAGCAATCAACTTGCCATTGGATTATATCGACGAAAATTTGTCGGAGTTTCCAAAGGATAAACCATTTTATATTCACTGTGCTGGAGGCTATCGCTCAATGATTGCTTCTTCAATTTTGAAAGCACGTGGTATCGATAACTTTATTGATATTAATGGCGGCTTTAGTGCTATCCAAAAAGCAGGAATTAAAACAACCGATTTTGTATGTCCATCGACATTAAAAAAATAGGGGAGAGGGATTAGGCACTAGGCAACAGTTAAAAACTAATGCCTAGAGCCTCCTTGCCTATACCCTTAGAAAAGACCTTTTTTTAGTATGATTTTAGGTAAAAATTGTAAAAGATACAGTTGCTTTAACTGTATCTTTTTTTTTATCATTTTCTACCCCAACTTTAGGGAAATTTGATTTCAGGAAAATAGTTTTTCAACAAAATTTTCTTGAAAAACGCTAGCCACTATCCCCACAATACAATCTCAATCTAAACTTCACCATGTTATGGATACAGCGTTTTTATCCCGCATTCAGTTCGCCTTTACGGTGGCGTTTCACTACATTTATCCCCCTCTCAGTATTGGTCTTGGTATCGTGATGGTTATCATGGAAGCCCAGTATCTGCGCACAGGCAAAGAAGCTTATGCTCAGATGACTCGTTTTTGGATAAAAATCTTTGCCTTGATTTTTGGTATTGGCGTAGCTACAGGTATCGTGATGGAATTTGAGTTTGGTACCAACTGGGCTGTTTACTCTCGTTATGTTGGCGATATTTTTGGAAGTGCCTTGGCGGCAGAAGGAATTTTTGCGTTTGCCCTCGAATCGGGCTTTTTAGGAATATTACTTTTTGGATGGAATAGAGTAAGCAGACGAGTACATTTTTTCTCAACGATTATGGTGGCTTTGGGCTCTATGTTTTCAGCTATTTGGATTGTTGTGGCTAACTCGTGGCAACAAACGCCAGCAGGTTTTCGCATCGAAGGTCAGGGGCTTCATGCCCGTGCGGTGATTACCGATTTTTGGGCAATGGTTTTCAATCCCTCTTCTGTCGAAAGGCTTTCTCATGTGCTGTTGGGGTCTTTTTTAGCAGGTTCGTTTTTGGTATTGAGTGTCAATGCCTATTATTTACTACGAAATCGTCATGTCGAAATTGCTCGAAAAGGATTTAAAATAGCCTTGGTTGTGGCTACGATTGCTTCGCTTTTACAGCTATTTTCAGGACATAAATCAGCGGATGGCGTGGCGCACAATCAACCTGCTAAACTAGCAGCTTTTGAAGGGCATTATGAAGCTTCTGCCGTGGCGGATATGTATTTGTTGGGCTGGGTAAATACCCAAAAGCAGGAAGTGTCAGGACTTAAGATTCCGAAAGGGCTAAGTTTTTTACTATATCAAGATTTTAACAAACCTGTTACAGGCTTAAATGCCTTCAAAAAGGAAGATCAACCGAAGGCTGTCAATTTTGTATTTCAGACCTATCATTTGATGGTTGCTATTGGAATGACATTGATTGCATTGACTTTGCTAGCGTCGTTCTTGTGGTGGAAAGGCAATTTATTTGAACAACGTTGGCTATTACAAATTTTTGCGTGGTCGGTATTGTTGCCACAATTGGCTAATCAATTGGGCTGGTATTCGGCAGAGGTTGGTCGCCAACCGTGGGTGGTATATGGTTTGCTGAGAACATCCGATGCTTTGTCGCAATCTCTGAAAGTATCACAGGTGATTTTTTCACTGGTACTGTTCACCTTGGTGTATATTCTCTTGTTTGGCTTGTTTGTGTATTTGCTTAATAAAAAAATCAAACATGGACCAACTGACGACTACTCAGGAGATTATTCAGATGATATTCCTGATTATTCAAAACGTGATAACCCAATTTTACAATAAGCTAAAGCCTTTGGCAAAACAGATATTATGGAAACAATCTTTGGACTCGACTTACCTACGTGGTGGTTTTTGGTTGTAGGTGGTGTATTTACTGGATATGCTATTTTGGATGGTTTTGATTTGGGAGCAGGAGCTTTGCATTTATTTTTCAAAAAAGAAGAAAGTCGCCGTATAGCACTCAATGCCATCGGGCCTGTATGGGACGGTAATGAAGTGTGGCTAGTAATAGGAGGAGGGGCGTTATTTGCAGGTTTTCCAGTAGTATATGCAACAGTGTTTTCGGCTTTTTATGAGTTGTTTATGCTGTTTTTGGTATTATTAATTTTTCGTGCAATCTCCATTGAATTTCGCTCCAAAGAACCAATGGCTTGGTGGCGTCAGCTATGGGATGTGAGCTACAGCGTTTCAAGTATTATGTTGGCGTTGTCTTTGGGGTTGGTACTTGGAAATATCATTCAGGGTTTGCCAATCGACGACCAATTTATTTATAGAGGAACAGTTGGAGATTTCTTTAATCCATTTTCTATTTTGATGGCGATTACTACATTATCGTTGTTTATGATGCACGGGGCTATTTATTTGGTGATGAAAACAGAGAATCGTCTTTATGCTAAATTGACAGTTTTAGTAAAAAATACCACCATCTTTTTTGTGTTGATGTTTGCTTTAAGTACGGTTTACACGCTGTTATATTTGCCACACATGGTCGAAAGGTTTAAGGAAGTACCGATGATGTTTTTCTTCCCTGTACTTACAATTTTGGCTGTAGCTAACATTACACGACAAATTACGAAGCGTAAATATCGTTTTGCTTTTTTTTCTTCGGCTTTTGTAACAGCAATGTTAATGGCATTGGTGGCTGTAGGCTTATTTCCCAACATTGTGTTATCCACAATCGACCCACAGTTTCACATAGATATCCACAATGGGTCATCAACTGATAAATCTCTGAAAATTATGCTAACGTTTGCTGTCATTGGCGTGCCTTTGGTGGGACTCTACACAGGCTTTGTATTTTGGACTTTTAGAGGAAAAGTAAAATTGGACGAAACAAGCTACTAGTGGAGATACGTTTAATTTTAGATTGATGCGTCATTTCTAATTGAGTGAATTGAGATTGAGTGATTTTCATGTTATCAAGCAGGTTAATATCATTTTTTCGAATTGGAATTATTCTCCAAATTTTCATCAAAAAAGCGGTCGGAAAATTATTTCCGACCGCTTTTTTGATATTACTATGCTAGATAGGACTCGGCTTAAGACGCAATCATTGCGTCTCTACTGATGGAATACAAATTTTCACATAATCACTCACTCGCTCAATCTCAATTCACTTAATTAAATTAGAGAGATGAGGATAATTTTTTTAAAATAAATTGTCCTATGTAACATATATCACTGTACAGCAGTGACTTTATAGCGAACTTTGGTCTATAGTTAAAGATACCAAGAGGTATCCTTTAACCATTAATATTTTAAATGTCTAAGACCATGTTCGATTTTTTTAAAACTAAGAAAAACTACGAAAATATATCTTCGTCAGCATTTAAGGCTATGATATCAGAAAATCCTAATGCTGTAATTATTGACGTACGTACTGCTTTAGAATTTAAACAAGGTTCGATTCCGAAAGCAATCAATATAGATTTGATGGATGTGAATTTTTCACAAAAAATAGCACAATTAGTTAAAGACAAAACGTACTTGGTGTACTGTCGTAGCGGTAATCGTAGTGGGTCTGCGTGTAAGTATATGGGAGATAACGGCTTTGAGCACGTGTACAATCTGTCTGGAGGTTTTATGAATTACTAATAAGGCTATGTTTTTCAATACCTTAACCACTTATAGATTTTTAAAAAGTAGATTATAGAAAGGGCAACTTAAAACTCGATGGAATATTTCTGTCGAGTTTTTTTATGTCAGTAACTCGCCAATTGACCATCCTCAAAATAATGAGTTAAGAAGCCAGATTCAACAATATTTCGATGCTTGTCTCGTTGGAGATAACTTCAACAAGGACAAAATGTATTGTGTTGTTGGTTATTTATTCGTTTTCTGCATTTAATCGTTTCATAATAACCGATCGCAGTTTTTCTTCGTTATCATCGCCCCATTGCCCTAAAACCGAGAGCACAGGAATTAAAGACTTACCAAATTCAGTCAGGCTGTATTCTACCTTTGGTGGAACAACAGGGTAAATTTTCTTGGTCACTAGATCGTGAGCTTCCAATTCATTCAACTGGATATTCAACACCCTACGAGTTGCATCGGGTATTTTACGTTGTAGTTCGCTGGGGCGTTTGTGACCTTCATTGATAAACCACAACAAACGGATTTTCCATTTGCCGTAAAGTACTTCTCCAATCAAATCGAGACCACAATTCAGGTTTGGTAAAATTTTTCTCTCATACATAAAACAAAAGTAATCCATAGTTCTAAAAGGTGCAATATGGGAATAATTTAGCCCTATCCGAATCGTATTTCCGTAATTGTTTCATGTATATGTATGTCAGAAATTTGTACAAAAAAAACAGAAATGGAACAACAATTTAATTTCAATAATGAGTTATCGGGCAAAATTGCCTTGGTAACAGGAGGTACAAAAGGGACAGGAAAAGCCATTGCAGAAAGGCTTTTACAAGCTGGTGCAACGGTTATTATTACCGCAAGAAATCCGCCCGAAAATGAAAACAGCAATTTGCATTTTATTACTGCCGATTTAGGCAAGGCAGAAGATGCACAAAAAGTAGTCAGCGAAGTACTATCGACTTATGGGACACTAGATATTCTTGTGAACAACCTTGGGTCTTCAGTAACTCCTGCTGGAGGTTTTGCGGTGTTAACTGATGACGATTGGGAGTCAACCTTACAAGCTAATTTACTTGCTCCTGTCCGACTAGACAGAGGGTTTTTACCACAAATGTTAGCTAAAAAAAGTGGTGTTATTATTCACATAGCTTCTATTCAAGGTCAACTACCGCTATATGATTCCACATTGCCCTATGCAGCCGCAAAAGCAGGATTGATTAATTATAGCAAAAGTTTATCAAATGAAGTTACCCCAAAAGGAGTTCGTGTCCTAACTGTTTCGCCAGGTTGGATAAATACAACAGCATCGAAAGCTTGGTTGGGCGAGATTGCAAGAAATGCCAATAGTACTTTAGAAGAAGCACAACAAAGTGTGATGGACGCTTTGGGCGGAATTCCTTTTGGTCGCCCAGCCCAACCTGAAGAGGTGGCTGAATTCGTGGGCTTTTTGGTTTCACCAAGAGCCAATTATTTAACAGGGACAAATTATGTAATTGATGGCGGCACAGTACCAACCATTTAATCATCTAAAAATCAAGAATATGAACTTACCAAATGTAATTGTAGATTTAACAAAGGCACAAAATAGTTTCGACAGTGCAGCTTATGCCAACTGTTTCACAGAAGATGCCACAGTCTTTGACGAAGGAAAAAATCATAATGGGAAAACAGAAATCCAGCAATGGATTAAAAAAGCTAATGAAGAGTACCAAGCCGTGATGAAACCTGTGGAATATTTAGCAAAAGAAGAAGTCTTAAAAGCAGAAGTTTCAGGTAATTTCCCAGGGAGTCCCATTGTGTTATCGTATCATTTTACATTCCAAAATGAATTGATTAAGTCTTTGAAAATTACGGGATAAGACCTTTGCCAATTTTGTAGTTTATTAAAACATAAAAGAACACATAACTAGCTTGTGTGTTCTTTTTATGTTATCAATGTAAGGTTTTTATACCAATTCTTCCTGCTTTCTAATCACTTTCTCACGGTGCATTTCGCCCCATGATACCAGTGCTGAGAGTACTTCTTGTAATGTTTCAGCGTAGGATAACAGTTCGTACTCCACTACTACAGGCACACCAATATCCACTTTTCTTTTTACAAAGCCATTTTCTTCAAGGTCTTTCAATACGCTCGAAAGCACCTTAGCCGAAATACCATCAATGGTTCTTTGAATATCATTAAAGCGTGTATGCCCATCTTTTAGGGCAATAATTACTCTTAAAGTCCATTTTCCACCAATTACATACATAGCATCTTCGAGGGCTTTGATAGAGTTTCTGCACTTTTCGGTACTAATTACATTTTCCATAATTATATCATTTACTAACCTAAAGGTTACTACTTACCTTATGTATAGTAGTAACTTTTGGAAATCAAATGTACATAGCTTTGTGGCATCATTAAAATAAATTTTAAAGAAATGTCAAAAAAGAACGTACTTCATATTAAGGCAAGCATCAACGGCGATGCTTCTAAAAGTAATCAGCTATCAAATTCAATCATAGAAAGGCTAAAAGATACTTATTCTGACTATACTGTTGAAACACTTGATTTATCGGAAAACCCGCTTCCTTTTCTTACTGCTGAAATGTACCAAGCATTTTCCACACCAAAGGATGTACGTAGTCAAAAGCAGTTGGAAGTTATTCAACCTTCTGAAAAAGCAATTAAGCAGATTAAAGAGGCAGACATTGTAGTTATAGCAGTTCCATTATATAATTTTAGTATTCCCGCTAGTCTAAAAGCATGGCTTGACCAAATTGCTCGTGCCAATGAAACATTTAGTTATGCCACAGGTACGCCTCAAGGCTTATTAACGGACAAAAAAGTCTATTTGGCCATAGCGTCGGGGGGTATTTATTCGGAAGGTATGATGAAAGCGTATGATTTCACGGAGAATTATTTGCGTACGGTTCTTGGATTTTTGGGCTTAACAGATGTTAGTACTTTCCGTTTAGAGGGTATTTTTGTGCCAAATGTAGGTGAAAATGCTGTTACAAAAGCCTTAGAAACTGTGGAAGAATATAGTTTTTAAACCTTTCAGTATCAAGTTTTTGATACCCCTATCGCTTACTTGGTAAGATTTTACCAAAAATACAGATACTTCTCCAGCTTCATTTTGTAAATAATTCTGATTTTTAACGTAATTATTTGATAAGCATGGTTTACAAGCCATGCTTTTTATTGTTATACTTTCATTTTTAACGATTAGGGTAAAAAGTACAATTCATGGCGAAATATGTCCATTGAGGAGCTTCGCTATTTAGTGGAACTTTGCATTATCAAAATAATCATCACGAAAATGAATATCGGAATAGCAGAAAATAATCGTAAAAAAGTAGCCGACGAGCTTTCAAAGTTATTAGCTAATGAATACCTACTTTTTACAAAAACTAAAAACGCTCATTGGAATGTAGAAGGGCTTGACTTTTACGAGAAACATCAATTATTCGACAATCAAGCCAATCAGTTAGCTTTCACAATTGACTCTGTTGCCGAACGAATCAGAACCTTGGGCTTCGTTGTACCAGCCAGCTTGAAAGCATTTTTAGCTTTGACAAGTTTGCAAGAAACAGCCTTAGTTACCAATAACAGCACGGAGTTTATTAAGGATTTATTATCTGCTCATGAAATCATCATCATTCAATTACGAAGTAATATCAACGTTTTTGCCGATAGCTATAACGATTTTGGTAGTAGTGATTTTATCACGGGGCTTCTGCAAGAGCACGAAAAAACGGCTTGGATTTTAAGAACACTTTTGAAGTAAAATACTCAGGGGAAAAGGGCAATTTAAAGCGAAATGTGTCCATTAATACCCCCGAAACATAGCTCCAATTTTGCCAAGACATTACGTTTCTGTTTTTGGGATATAACTGAGAAGAGATTAAAAAATCCTGTATTATTCGCTTCGAAAACAGTGGTCATGCCTTGTTTGTAGAAGAATTAGAAAAATTTAATACCGAACTTGACAAATTTGCTAAACAATGAAAAGTTCGACTCCGCACAAAAGCGATGAAAGCGAAAGTTTAATTTTTGGTAAAAAGTTCGAAGTACTCTTTGGCGCCAATCTATGATATTGTAAGAGTAAAAAATAAGCGTAGATTATATAAAGGGCAACTCAAAACTCGGTGGAATATTTCTGTCGAGTTTTTTTGTTTTCCACCCTCGTTGTAGATAACATCAACAATGGCGAAGTTTAATAAATATCCCATACTTTTAAATGCATTTAATCTGTTAAAAATAAATAAGTTAAAATGGTTTCGATATTAAAGCATGATAAGTAAATCTCTAAATGAAAAAGAATCAGTAACAAAAAGGATTTCATTCATGATATATCTATGGTAAATTTTGATAGGATGCTATTGATTGCCTTCGAAAACAGATATACTTAACCTCTTATTATCTTGTATAGATGATTATGATTAATAATGAACAATTCTAATGAAAGGGTTCGAGGTTTTACGGATATATTTCAGTTGATATGTTTTTATTTTGTGTTGAGTGAAGAAAATTTTATTGATAATTGGTAAAATTTGGTATGCAATTTGTTATGCAATTTGTTATGCAATTTGTTATTATATATTGGTCACACAAATGAATAAATTCAAGTGAGACTATATATAATTGGTTTAGCGAGTACTTTTTTGTTCAATACCAATATCCTGTAAGTAGAATATTAGAACTTACAACCATAAAATTTATTTTCACTACGCATCAAACAACACATACTTATTACACTCAAAATGAAAAAACTCATTATCACAGCAGGCTTAGCATTAGGCCTATTCGCAACAAACCAATCTTCAGCTCAGTCTACAGCTACCAGTACATTTAACGTTGTCTTAGAAGATGTAATGTCATTAAGCCTTAATGGTAATACTACTACAACTGTAACTTTTAATAATATTAATTCCTATGTAGATGGGATCAATGGTACACTTACTGATTATCTTACAGTAATAAGTACAAAAGCGTATAAAGTAACCGTTAAAGTAGGAACTGTTTCGACTAATCCGTCGGCATTAGAAGATCACTTAATAGTTTTAGCTGCCATTCCAAGTGATAATTCCAGAGGTAGAACCGATAACGTGACAGATAGGTCAGGTACTTCTATTGATGGTACAGAGCGAAATTTTATCTTAGCTAGTGGAAGTACCTTCAATAGTATGGAACATAGTGCAGAAGCGTTATTTAGTATTAATTATAATGTTTATGGAGGTGAAAAAGTATTTGATAAAGCCGCAGGTACTAATATTATACCTGTTGTATTTACGATTGCAGCACCTTAATTCATTATCGCTATATATTTTAAATACTCTTTATAATTAATCAATCAGCAGTACTTAGTAGAAAGTTATTTCTATTGAGTACTGTTGATATTTTAGGGGAAATCTTATAGGAAGTATTGTTGAGATTACCTTGTTATAACAGTTTTTATGAAAATCAGAAAATATTTTTTTACGATTTTTGCACTTCTACTGCTTTCAAATATCCAGCTTTTTGCCCAAGATGGTATTATGGTTGGCCCTAGTAGGATTTATTTTAAGGTTGATGCTGGTGGCATGGGTACGCAAAAAGTAACGGTAACTAATCCGAGTGATAAAGCTATGGATGTTGGTATTGCTATTAACGACTGGGCTTATAACGCTCAGGGCGATAATCTTAGTTTTAATCCGGGTACACAACCAACTACTTGCGCTGATTGGATTCAGATTTCGCCAGGTGCTTTTTTTACTTTACCAGCAAAAGAAAAAAAGGTAGTCAGTCTTATGCTCAATGTACCACAAAATGCCAATAAGGATATTCCTGTACATACAGCGATGCTCTATTTTACGCAATTGAACCCTGTAGATAGCAAAACTCCTAGTGGTGCAATGATGAAAGTAAGTATGCGGATTGGCATAAAATTGTATCATTCATTTAGTCAACAAGAAGAACGAGATATTGATATTACCGATTTTAAAGATGTGGCAGACAGCACCAAAACCAGCGCTGGTCGTTTGGAATTAGCTTTTCAAAATAGAAGTAAAGTTTGGGTAGAAGGTAAAGTAAATTGGGAGTTACTGAATACACAAACAGGCGAAAAACAAAAGCTTGAAGATTTGAACTTTTATTCGTTGCCAGGCGATAACCGTATCCTAACAAAAACCTTACCCGTAAAACTAGCCAAAGGGAAATATACCGCAACGGCCATCGTCACCTACGGAAATAAAGATGAGTTGAAAATAGCCGAACTTGAATTTGAAAGGTAACGAGCTATAAACCACTAACCAATGTATAAATTATTGTATTACACCTTGCTCGTGACATTGCTTTGTGCGAAGGGATTGTACTGTTATAGTCAAACTGGAAATAACTGTGATGGTATTACCATTTCTGGGAATACTGGTGCTACTTATAGTTTCAGTGATTACGAAAGTCAAATGGCGGGTACAACGATTGCAGAGGCGTTAGCGGTACAGTATAATCCTAATGCAAACACTTGTAATGGTTGGAGTCTGCGAGTACGAGCTATAGATAATTTTACTAATGGAGCTAATTTTGTGGCACCGCAATATATTTCGTTGCGCTTCAATCGGGTGAGTCAGGGTTCTCCAACAGCCTCAGAAATAGGCGTAAGCAATAACGACTATCCGCTTAATGTAAGCGATGTAACACTCATCGGTAATTCAAATGCAGCTTTCAGCGACTATACAGAACATACATTTGATATGGTTATTCAAGGTGGAAACCATTTACTCGTTCCTAATGGCACTTATACCAGTAGCCTTATTTTTACACTATATAACCAAAATAATCAAGCCGTGTCAACAGTCACAATACCAGTTGCATTTCAGGTTCAAACCACGGCCAATAATAGTTTTACAATGTTATTGCAAAATGGCGCAGAAATGGTAAATATGGTATTCAATACTGTAAATGATTATCGTTCAGAGAAATCGGTCAATATTGCCAATGGTTTGAAAGTACTGGCCTCTGCACCTTATCAGGTTATTGTAAAAACCAGTAATGATGCTCTTACTTCTAATACATCTTCGGCTACAATTCCTGTTAATGCTATAAGTATAGAAGCAACTCAAAGTACTGCTACAAGTGCGGGTATTTCGGTTTATAATAGACATTTATCTGTCAACGAGCAAGTACTTATCAATACTACAAACCCTCTAGATTCCACTCAGCAAATGGTTGAATATAATTTGCGATATGCTATATCAGCCAGTACGACCGACCTTATGCAACCCAGCGGAAGGTATAGTGTGAACATTATTTTTATAGTTCTGCCTCAATAATAAAAATGAGTAAATATATTAAGATACTAGCATTACTCATTTTGGTATGTTCTGTCGCTCATGCTCAGCAAAGAAAATTATTTGGACTAACCACAGCCAATACAAAAATACTTGCCAACAATGAAGAACGGATTGTAATACTATTGAAACTGAGTAACTATTCAGAAGGTACTTTGAACGGACGCATTGTTATTACTGTCGATGCTGGATTGACTCTTATTTCTAAAAATGATATACGTATCAATGTTGCAAAACATGATAGTAGCTTTATTTCTGTCTCTTTTTTTGTAACCAAGAAAGCAAAAGCTAGTGTAGCAAATGCCATCAAATTTGTATTGTACGATGAACACAAAAATATACTTTCTGAAGTAGCTTCCGAAGTCAGTATTTCGCCCAAACGCAAGGTAGATCTATATACCGCAGTCTCCAGTATTTTGCTAGATAATCCTCGTGATACCATTATTATTATTATTCCCGTTCAGGTTTTCAATTCGGGCAATACCGTAGAAACCATTACTCTGGTATGCGCTTATCCACTAAGTGTTGATGAGCAGGGTTTTCATCAAAATACAAAGCTGACCTTGCAACCATCAGCCGATACTACTATTATTTTTTCAAGGCTCATCACCAAACGTATGCTCAATATCGAAGGCTTTGATATTAATATTACTGGTGTCTATTCAAATGGCGATGTATTGGGCGGGGCTCAGATACAAGTACAAAGTGCCAGAAGTAACAGAAATTATCGAGATGAATTAAGTAATAATGCTTTTGTGGACAATACTTTACAGATAGGCTCACAAAATTTGTTCAATAACAATCAATCATATTTAGTAAGAGGTCGTGGTGGTTTTGAATTAGGAAAAGACCGTTTGAATTATAGTTTAAATCTTACAAGTTGGCAAAATCGTGCTTCTCCAATCTTGATTCAAAATACTTGGTTAGAGTATGGCAATAAGCAAAGAGGAATAAAAGTTGGTAATATTTTTCGTTCACTTGACCTTAATTTAGCGGGTCGGGGCGTAATGGGTTACTTGAGTACTTCAAAAACAGATACTTGGGAAGTTGGATTTATCGATAAAGAAAATAACTTATTGGGTCGTCAAAACAATCAAATCAAAATCGAAAGTAGTCGAGCTGCTTGGATTGCCTTCAAACATCAAGGTAAACAATGGCGAACCAACCATTTTTTTGTATTGGACAGCGACCGAATTCAGGGCGTTCAGAATCAACTTTTGGGAAATGAAATACAGTACACAAATAGTAGAAAAGTGATTTATACGTTTGGACTTAATGGCGGAAGAGTATCGTCCTTGCTCAACAATGAAATGGAGAGGTACGGGATGTCGGTGAATGCAACAGTAAATGGAACTTTTGGGAAAGTAAACCTTAATAGCTCCAATTACATGAGTACGGGCTATTATTCTGGTCAGCAAAGAGGGGCTTTGAATCTGACTGAAAGAGTGAGCTTCTCATTACCTAAAGCAAACATTTGGTGGCTTTTTAATTATAGGAACTTTGCGCCAAAACAAATTTCGCCAGACCAGTTCGTATTTGCCACAAGAAATTTAAGAGCAGAGTGGGGGGTATCTTTGAAAAGTAAAAAAGTAGCGATTTCAGTCGCTCCAGTGTTTACCCACGAAAAGGGTAATCCATTGTACTCCATGACTGGTGAAGCGAGGCAACAATCGCTCAACGCATGGAATGCACTGTTTAATTTTTCGCTTCCTTCTGCAAAAGATCAAAGTTTTTTCATGAATTCTGAGATGGGTGCGTATTCACTCAGTAGCGACTCTACCACTAATTTACATCTACGCACTAACCTCTACTATAAAAAAGGTATTTTAAATTTGAATGGTTCTGTTCAGTTAGGGGCTTTTTACTTGAGTGAAATTCCAAACATCACGATGGGGTCTACGAAGCAGAGCAATATTTTTAATTTTGCTTCTTTTATTCAGAAAAACTGGTTTTCTAAAAAACTGAAAACCAATACAGGAGTTTCGTTTACCTATCATTCTAATTTTGGGGTTAGTCAATTTTTGACTGAAAGAATAGAATACGTGGCTGGAGATAAGACCAGTATTTATACAAACATCAATTGGAATCAATATAACAATCGTCAAAGGAGTATCATAGAGCTAGGACTTATTCATCATTTCCATACAATTAAAGCAAATGTTAAAAGTAACCTGCTAGAAGTCTTTATTTATAAAGACTTAAACCAAGACGGAGTTTATAGCAAAACAGATTCTATCGCAACGGGTTTTATGGTGAATTTTGATAAGAAATTATTCATAACTGACAAATCAGGGAATATCATTTACAAAAATCTACCTGATGGTACTATTACCATTTCCGCACCATTTCAGGATGGATGGCATGCTCCTGAACAAAAAATTACTCTTCAGAAAAAAACAAAAATGGCTATTCCTTTGCAGAGAACGGGCACGCTGAAAGGACAGCTCAATTATAGCCGTAGTCAGTTTAGTTATGAAACAGAGATTGATTTATTTGGTATAGTAATGTTGGCAGTAGATAAAACTGGGAAAGTATTTCGTACCCGAACATCCTCTGACGGTCGCTATACGTTTTATATGCCTGTTGGAGAATATAAAATTAGTGTTGATACGTCAATGTTACCTTCTGAACTGGAGGTGCCAGAGAATGCTAAAGGAATAAAAGTTTTGGAAGGAAAAGTTGCTACAATCGATTTTACAATAAAGGTGAAGCAAAGGAAGGTAGAAGTGAAGAAGTTTACTTCGCCTGCTAAAAAATAGTAGATGTGTAAATACTTAACTTAAGTAAGAAGTTTAGAGTATTTTATGCCTACAAAAAGGCTATTATTATCGGGAGCTCTCACTTCTAATAATGATAGCCTTTCTATCATGCATAGTTATCCATTATGGTAAAACATTCATCGTGTACCAAGCTTCGGTACTCCACAGATTATTGCCATTTTGACTAACAATCGTTTTTCGGTTCAAATGGATATAAACAACGTGTTTACTTTTCATACCAGCTAGTTGTAGCGTTACTTTCTTGCGGTCGCTAGATATATTTACTGATTTCACAGGTAAGCTTTCATTATCCAATTTTGGTCCACCATAATCGCCAGTTGGCTTAAACCACCATTGACGAATGTCGTAGTCTGACGCTTTTTCGCCAACACCTTCTTTCAATGGTTCTGTAAATTCAATTTCTACACCATCTGATTTGGCACGTACTGCCAGCATTTCGAAGGCTATATTATTATTGAAAGTGAGTTTTTGTAAACCATAACTAAGTTTTCCAGCGTGTCCCCAGTTGCCAGTTGAACCCACACCGCCAATATACAATGCGCCGTCTGGACTCCACACAAGGCGATTTACACCAGCTTCTAAACCTTGCGTAAATCTAAATACTGCACCTTGATATGTACCGTTTATTTTTTCGGCAAATACCCTTTTGATTCCTCCGTGGGTTACATCGCCGTGAATCATTTGATTCTGATAAGGGCCAATATTAAGTTTGGCTGGTTGGCTTGGCGAATTACCAATTTCGTCTTGTGTAAGCCACACCACCGGCAGTGTTTCTTGTCGATTGGCAGTACCTTCAAAATCTACCGAACGAGAACCATACCATGCACCTTCTTGTAAATGAACGATTTTGTTGGCAGGTAACCAGTCTCCTTGATTATCGGCGATAAAAATTTCATTATCTACTCCTAAACCTATGCCGTTGGGCGTTCTTAAACCCGAAGCTACAAACGAGAATGAACCATCTTTCTTTGAAATTTTGATGGCCTTTCCACGGTCAGGAATTTGTGGTTTGGTACTTGCACCACCCGGATTGATGGCTGTAGCAAGTGTTCCATAAAAATAACCATCTTTATAAACTAGCCCAAAAGCAAATTCATGGAAGTTGGCAGAGACTTTCCAGCCATTGCAAATGGTTTGGTACTCATCAATAATCTCGTCTTTATTTAAGTCAACTAGCTTGGTGAGTTCTTGCTTTTGCATGATGTAAATTTCATCATCTACTACTTTCAAACCCAATGGTTCGGCAAGTCCATAGGCAATGCGTTTCACTTGAATATCACTTGGAGAAGCCGCTTTGCGTCCGTCGATAATATACACAGAACCCAGAGAATCCCAAGTACTCACGACCATTCTACCATCAGATAGAAAATCCATTCCGCCGACTTTTGGCTGAAAATTGTCTGGTCTTGCTTGTGCCAAAGTAAAGCTTGGATGTACAGCAACCAGTGGCGATTGGTCGCCCGGAATATCATTTTTTTGAACTTTAATAGCCGTTTGTCCTGTATTTTTAATGGCAGATTCTTGATAGGTAAACACAGAAGGCGGAACTACGGCAAAAGCCTTGCTACCATAAGGTCGCCATTGCAACGAAAGCCCTTTGCCGTATAAACCTTGGTAGTATTCTAACCTGAATGGATGCTTACCAGGTTTTAAAATAGTTTCGCCGTCGGTAGGTTGCAAACCATGATTTACGCCATTATCGATAATTAGTTTGTTATCAATAAAGAGTTTACCGCCATCATCACAAACTAATCTAAAGTCAATATTAGTTGTTTTCTTGATGTTGATAAAACCGCTAGCATAAATGGCAAAGTTATCCTTCAAATCACCAAAATCTTGTTCATCTAAATGTAAAGCATTGATAGAACCAGATTTTATAGGCAACATTTCATCATTTACTTCAGGTACTTCACCAATGGCATTGGCAAACTGATACACGTTAATAGCGATACCTTGTTTTTCGGTTTTAGTAGATTGGTTTGGTTTTTCTGCTTTGAGAATAATCTTGTAGGCAGGTCTTGGCATCAGTTTACTCGCAGCTTGTTCTCTTTCTTTGGCTGCATCGAGACTCATGATGTAAGAAACCATTGCATCAGCATCTTCCTTTTTTAAAGTAGGGTGTGGCGACATCGGGATTTGTCCCCAATTACCAGCTCCGCCTTTGATTACCTTGGCAATAAGCGTATTGCGGTTTTGCTCATTGTTTTCGTAACGTTCAGCGATGGCTTTGTACGATGGCCCCACCGTTTTTACGTCCTGATTATGACAGGTATTACAATCACTTTTGGCAAAAAGATTCGCAATCATTTCTGACCTGCTCATCGTTTGCGAAGCTAGAGGGTGTTCAGGTTTGGGTGTTAGGTGAATAGAAAATGAGGTTTTCCCCGTATTGTTTAACGTCAGTTTTCCATCAATTGCTTTAGAAACCTGATTTTGGCTTTGCTCATCACGTTGATTACTTATTGTAAATTTCCCATCCGTTGAATAATCAGTGGTAGCCAGCATCGAAGCCAAGTGCATATTTACTGATAATTTAGCATCAGCTGGTATATTCTTTACCGTAAATACACGTTCGTATCCCGCTTTGCCATTTTCAGCCTCAAAGAATTCAGGTTTTTCTTCTACTAAAATTTTCTGACCTTGATAAGCTAATTCGTATTTCAGTATAACCTGATTGTTCAGAATAGTATGACCTTTATAGTTGACTTCGGGCGTAATTTGTTTACCGTTTACTTCAATGTGCCACGGGTTTTCGTCTGGTTCTTCCATGTAGGTAATACCCGTTGAAATGGGTTGTGGCCCATGCGAAGAAGTGTAGACAGGGCCATTGAATTCTATTTTCCCTGTCCAAGCTTTGTACAATGAGGCTGTTTTAGTATTGTAAGCAAGCCAAAGCTTATTGTGCAAGGCAATACTTAAAACTCTGGTTTTTGAATCAAGAACAGAGCGTAAAACCCAAGCTTCACGAGGACGTGGAGTAGGGGCGATAGTTTGTCTTTTGAATGGTTTAAAGCCAGTAGAAGTACTGCCTGAACCAAGACTGGCTGTGCTAAGTACCGCACATAAAAATGCGGTACTTAGCACAGCCACAGGCTTGTAAGATTTCATTAAAATTATATTTAGTAACCAGGATTTTGCTTTAGTTGTGGAGAAGCGTTCAATACATTTTGTCCGATTGGGAAGATGTCTGTGTGACTATCTTTATCAGGGTTTTTATCCCACCAAGCACCGGTACTGAACACACCCCAACGTACTAAGTCTGTTCTTCTTCTACCTTCTGCCAAGAATTCACGCATCCATTCGTCAAGCATTTCACGGTCTGTTAGTTCGCTACCACTAGCGCTATATAAACTTGGTGAACCTTCTGGGTAGTTGCGTTTACGTACGGCATTCAATAGTGCTGCTGCACCTGCTTTGTCACCAGCTCTGTATTTACATTCTGCTAAAGAGTAATAAATTTCAGCAAAACGAACTTCTGCATAAGCCGAAGAAATTTTGTTCTGGTCGCTGCTAGGATAGAATGGATACTTCACAGGGAAAATACCTGAGTTGTTATCAGCATTGTTCATATTAGAAACTTTATCTGCAATGGCTGTTCCTGGTTTTGCATCAAGGAATTTGCCAACTTGGTCTCTTAAATAAAGAGGATATGGACCTTTGAATCCTCTAACAGTATCCTGCTTACCAGATGAATTGACATAAGGTAAATAACCATACAAGAACATACCTTCACGCTTGCTGTTTCCAAGATTCTTATATTTTTTTAAACGTAAATCATCCTTATATTTCTGGAATTTCACAAATGGTTTTCCTAAAGTAAAATTGTATTCTACGCCATCTACATCAAGACCCGGTTGCATAGCATATTTAGGGTTGGCATTACCGAAATCAGTAAATCCAAAATAGCTAGGAGCTAAGTTTGGTAACATCCAGAAATACATACCGCCATCATATTGCCAGTGTGTTAAACTGAAACTTCCCGGAAAGCCGAAGATTGTTTCTTTAGAAGTAGGGTTAGTGTAGTCAAAAGGGGCATCCCAACGGCTTTCTAATTCATAGCCACCATACACACCATTGATAATATCCTGAGATACTTTAGCACAATCAGCAAAGCGATCTGTGCCCGTATATACCTTAGCATTTAGATACAATCTTACTAATAATGCTGCTGCACCGCCTTTTGTCCAACGTCCAGCTACGTTATTACCCAAAGTAGTATTGGTAGAAAGTTGTGGAATGGCATCTTTCAGTTCTTTTTCAATGAAATTGAAAGCTTCCTGTGGTGGTACTTGTAATCCGCCAGCACTTTGTCCTTTTACTTTAGTAACGATGATGATATTTCTATAAAAATCTAATAAACGAAGATTTAACCATGCACGAAGCACCTTTAGTTCGGCAATCATTCCATCTACTTCAGCACGTGTCATGTTGAATCTAGCGGGGTCTGAAATTCCCTCTAAGTCTTCAATGGAGTTTGTTGCTAGTGTTACACCGCCGTAGAGGGCATTCCAAGGGTCGCTAGTGAAACCGTCGTTTGGCGTCCAAGTATGGTAATGTACACGTTGGAACTGACCACCATCAAACCAGTCACCTTGGCGGTTGGGTGTCATCATTTCGTCTGAACTATTTTCTTGTAGCATAAATGTATTACCACCTTGAATACTCCAATAGCTATGCTCAAAAGGACGTAAAAAATCTCGGATTACGTCGTCACGTGTTTGGAGAAAGTTTTCTGAAGTAATCCTGTCGTATAGCTCTTCGTCCAGATTAGTACAGCCTATTGTCATTGACAGAAGGATACAGGTAGAAAACCGAAGTAAGTATTTTGAAATAATATTCTTTTTCATGTTAGGAGTTTTAATCAGGAAATTAAAAAGTAAGTTGTAAGCCCATCAACAATTGGGTTGTAGAAGGGTAGTAGTTTAATGAACTATTAACACCCGGATATAACCCGTTGACTTGTACTAAGTCTGGGTCGCCACCAGTGTATTTCGTGAACGTAGCCAAATTTCTAGTAGTAGCATAGATACGTGCCGATTTCATAAACTTAACTTTCAAAGGCTGAGTATAACTTAAGGTAATATTGTCCACTTTCAAGAACCCACCCGGTTCCAAGAAATAATCTGAGAGCGACGAGTAAGTTGAGGTATTGGTAAGTTTTGAGTATTTACCACCATCATAAGCTGAAGCAAGGACGTTTGCATTTTCTTGTGTAGCAGGCGTACCTAAGTAGAAAGCATAAGTATTAAATAACTGATAACCAAACGCCCCACGAAGGAATATACTCAAATCCCAATTTTTGTATTTGAAATTGTTTGAAATACCTGTAGTGAATTTAGGAAGACCATTTCCTATAAATTGTTTATCGTCGTTGTTAGCTTGATTTGCTGGGATGATATCGCCGTTTTTGTTGTACACTAATAATGCACCACTTTCATTTACTCCTGCTGATTTGAGTGCATAGAAACTACCGATGCGTCTATCTTCTTGCAAACGTTGAAGAGTACCAGGGCTGCCCGGTGCTGGCATTCCTACAACGTCGATATAAGTTTGTCCTTTGAACAAGTCGCTAGAGAAGGATACAAATTTGTTGTCATTGTATGCCCCTGTCAAGCTTAGGTTATAGCTAAAGTCTCCTTTGTTTACCACAGCCGCACTTAACTGTAATTCAACCCCTGTGTTTCTCATCGTACCTACGTTAGCAAAAGTACTTCCCTGAATATTCGGTGGGTTTGGTACGTTGTAAGAACCTAACAAATCTTTGTTAGTACGCACGTAGTAGTTTACGCTACCGCTGATTTTGTTATCCAATAATGCAAAGTCGAGACCAGCATTGAAGTTGATGGCTTTTTCCCAACGTAAGTTATAGTTGGTGTTTTGGCTTGGTCCCCATACTTGGTAGGAAGTACCATTGAATGGGTAATAACCATAGCTACCATACGTATCAAGGGATAAGTAATTGCCAAAATCTTGGTTACCTGTTTCACCATAATCGGCACGTAGCTTTAATTCATTCAACCAAGAAACACCCTTCATGAAGTTTTCTTGCGTTAGGTGCCATGCAGCAGAAGCAGCAGGGAAGTAACCCCATTTGTTATCGTAGCCAAATTTCGAAGAACCTTCTTTACGAAGACTTACTGATAAGTAATATTTTTGATCAAAATCATAGTTCAAACGGCCAAAGAAAGCAATCAATTTAGAGCTATTTCTGTATGAGCCTACGTTGTTGATTCCTTTTTCTAAGTTCCAAAGACCTGTTCCTAAAGCGTTGTAAGTAAGTACATTCGAAGGGAACTTCTCGTTGCTAGCGCCAAAACCTGATGCCGTAAAATATTGATATGAATATCCAGCGAGTAGTTTAATTGAATGTTTTTTGATGTCTAAAAAGTAATTGCCTAACCATTCAACACTTTTCTGGTCGTACTCATCCAACGATTGTGAAGCAGTATTACGACCACTACCATTGATTACTGGTGTAATAGTAGATGGCGTAAAGTTCATGTTACGATACGAAGAACTTACTTCCCCAAAAGTTACGCTAGTATTTAAGTTTTGAAGAATGTTCAACTTCGCAGAGCCATTGAAATCCAATAACTTAAACTCTTGGTCAGCCAAAATATTCTTAGCAATTTCTACAGGGTTGTTAGCAAAAAAACCAGAAGTAATATAGTTGTATTTGCCCGCAGCATCCTTAACTGATAAAGTAGGATTTAGAGTGAGAGCATAGTTAAATCCGCTGTAGTCTGCTCCACTTGTTTTTGCATAGCGTGGGGCTGCACTAAATGTCAAAGCCACCAAATTGTTTGCTGAAGTGTGATTGATATTAACACGACCACCGTACTCTCTTTTTGCTGAACGTAGGTCAATTCCTTCAGCATCCCTAAAGTCTAATGAAGTGAAGTAGTTCGTTTGGCCGTTTCCGCCAGAAAATTGTAAGGTATGTTTTTGAGAGAAAGAAGGTGCACGGCTTACTTCTTTCATCCAGTTGGTATTTCCACCAAAATCTACACCACGTTTATTCGTAAGGAATTGGTCTTTAGAAAGTACCTTCAATTCATTGGCTAGATAATCAAAGGTGACATAGCTATCATAAAACAAACGAGGTTCGGCAGAGCCTTTTTTCGTAGTGATTACAATAACCCCATTACTACCACGTGTTCCATAGATTGCAGATGCCGCACCGCCTTTTAGTACGTCGATAGATTCAATCTCGTTTTGATTGATGTTATCGATATTTCCACCTGGAATGCCGTTTACGACAAACAATGGTCCAAGACCTGCACTACGTGAAGATGCTCCACGAAGCTGGATACTAGGTGATGAGTTTGGGTCAGCGCTGGCTGTATTGGTTACCGAAAGCCCCGCTACTTTTCCTTGGATAGCCATCAATGGGTTATTGCCACCTACACGCAATAAATCCTTTGAGCCTAGGTGAGTAATAGCACTTGAAACCTCTCTTTTGTTCAATGAACCATAACCGATTACTACTACTTCTTCTAAGGTTTTTTGGTCTTCTTCTAGTGTGATTTCTACTAAGGATTTGTTTTTTACATCGACTTCTTTGGTGAGATACCCTACGTGAGAAATGGTTAATATTTTTGCATCAGAAGAAAGCGTTAGTGTAAATTTTCCATTACCATCACTTCTCGTTCCATTGCTAGTACCTTTCTCAAGTATCGAAACACCCGGTAAAGCACCTTGTTTGTCCATAATTTTACCAGAAATAGAGGTGTTTTTCTGAGCCAGAGCGGCTCCAGATATAGCTACAAGCATACTGAAAAGCACTGCAAAGGCTGTCTTTGGAGATAGTCCGCTTTGCAAAAGCTTTTTCGTACCTTGTGCCAATTTGTACAAGTTTTTTTTCATCAAAATGGTTGTTTAGATGGATTTATAGAATCCATTATTGTTACTATTTGATTAATAAATTGGATATAATTGAAAATTTTCACGAAGTTCCTGCTTAATTTATTAATGGAATAATCGCTGAGTCTCAATTTAAAATCAATCTGTCTCAATGTTTATTTTTGTAAAAAAACAGTAATTACATAGGGATATATTTACAAAAGTTGCTGTACAAGCATCCTTTAATACTATCATTATTTAGAAAGAATTAGGTGAAAAATATTCTCATTACGATTTGTGGTTTACTCTTTAGTATAGCTTGTGCAGGGCAGGATGTTCGGTATTACTTCAAAAGCTATAAGGTTTCAGATGGGTTGTCGGGCAATGCCACTCGTGATATTATTCAAGATAAAAAGGGTTTTATTTGGATTGCCAGTCGTAATGGGTTGAATCGATTTGACGGAAATACATTCAAAATCTTCAGAAACAAACATGGTGACTCTACTAGCCTTGGCGATGATGCGGTATCGTCTATATATGAGGCTCAAGATGAAAAACTATGGATAGGAACACATAAGGGTATATACATTTACAACCCCCTTACAGAACGATTTACGGCTTTCAAATTAATTCCTCCAGGTGAGGTTCGGATGTTGAGAGGCGATTATAACGGAGGTATTTGGATTATCGCTGATCATCAATTGTATCGGTATAATCAAAAAACAGGTAAAGTTCAGACTTTTGGTTGGGCAGGTTATACCGTCTCTATTCATGTTTCAGAGGCACGGAAAGTTTGGATTGCTAGTGGTAATGGTACAATCAGCTATTACAATGCTCAAAAAGGAGATTTTACCTCGTATGATTTTTCAAAATTAACAGGAGGAAGAGAGATATTCACCGATATGATTCTTCATACAGTTTCAGATACAACCTTGTTGGTCGGAAACATGAAAAAACTATGGTTATACAATTATAAGGCTGGAAAAGTTGTTGATATTTCTAAAAATGCCGCTCAAAAAGATGGCATTCATGTTTATTCCATCTTGCAGAATAATGGTAAGTTGTGGCTTGGTACAGAATCAGGGCTTTTTATTTTAGACCTCAAAAAACTTCAGTTTAAACATATCCAAAAAGAAAAATACAATCCCTATTCCATTACTGATAATATTATCAACGGGATTTTCAAGGATAAAGAAGATGGAATATGGCTTAGCACTCAGTTTGGAGGTGTAAATTACTATTCTTCCGAATTCAATCGTTTCAAAAAGTATTTTCCTTTACCTAACAATAGTATCAGCGGAAGTCTGATTCACGAAATTTGTATGGACCAGTACGGCAAACTCTGGATTGGTACAGAAGATGCTGGGCTCAATCAACTGGATTTGAAAACAGGTAAAATCAAATCTTTCCTGCCTGATGGTAAAAAAGGAAGTATTACCTACCGAAATTTGCATGGCTTAGTAGCCGATGGCGACCGCCTATGGATAGGTACCTACGAGCATGGACTCGATGTAATGGATTTGAAAACCAATAAAGTAATTCGGCATTATTCGAGAGAATCCCCTCGATCATTTGGGAGTAATTTTATTGTCACACTGTACAGAACTCGCGAGGGAGATATTTTGGTAGGTACATGGTCTGGTTTGTATAAATACAATCGAGATACCGACGATTTTACAAGAATGGAGTTCTTTAATACTCAAATCCAGAGTATTCATCAAGACGCACAAGGTACACTTTGGGCTTCTAGTTATGGGAACGGCGTCTTTTATTATAATCCTATCACCAACAAAAAAGGCAGAATTCAATACGTGGCAGGTAACAAAAATGGACTACTTGACAACTATGTTAACAGCCTTTTCCAGAGTAAAAATGGCGATTTTTGGTTTTGTACCGAACATGGACTTTCGAGATACAACCCAATTTTAGGGAAATTTAAAAACTATCGTACCGAGGATGGACTACTAGATAATCAGGTTTTTAGAGTGGTGGAAGATGATAAAGGAAACTGTTGGGTCTCTACATCCAGAGGCTTGTCCATGCTCAACCTAAAAACAGATAAATTCTCCAATTATACAGAAGCAAATGGGCTTCCTAGCGAACAGTTCAATTATAATTCTTCTTGCAAGAGCGCAGATGGCACCTTGTTTTTTGGTACAGTAGCTGGGATGATTAGCTTCAAACCCGAATCTTTTATCAAAAATACCTACATTCCTGCCGTGTATATCACTGGTATTAGAGCCAACGGTAAAGAGTTAAGTATAGCCGATAAGGAAGCATCAATTACCCAATCACCCATTTACACTGATAAAATTAAACTTCCCTACGACCGCTCCAACCTGAGTTTTGATGTAGCGCTACTCAGTTATGTTATTCCCAAAATGAATAGTTTTCAGTATCAAATGCAGGGCTTAGATAACCAGTGGTATAGCTTGTCGAGTCAGCGTAAAATATCTTTTTCCAAACTCCAACCCGGTCATTATGTGTTAAGGATTAAAGGAGCGAACAACGATAATGTTTGGAGTATCCAAGAAACAAAACTCAGTATCGACATTATGCCACCTTGGTGGGCTTCTGGCTGGGCTTATGTGTCTTATTTTGTTCTATTCTGTACAATTGCCGTTGTGCTATTTAGGTACTATCACTTAGCAATTAGTGAAAAAAATAAAAGAGAAATAGAGACTATCCAGATTGGTAAAGAACGAGAAATTTATAATGCCAAAATTGACTTTTTTACGAATGTTGCCCACGAAATCAAAACACCATTAACATTAATCAAAATGCCATTAGATAAACTACTATCTGATAAGAACACCAATCCAGAAACATTTGATAATTTGAATATGATTAAAAAGAATACCAATCGCCTCATCGACCTTACTAATCAATTATTAGATTTCCGAAAAGCAGAAGCAAATAACTTTAGTTTGAATTTCACCAAAACCGACATCAACGAGTTACTCAATGAGGTGTTTACGATCTTCAAGCCAGCAGCAGAACAGAAAAAACTAAACTATAAAATTGAGCTGCCTAGAATAACCCTACATGCCTATGTCGATATCGAGGCCTGTAAAAAGATTATTAGCAATCTAATCAATAATGCTGTTAAATATGCCGACACTTCGGTGAAAGTAAAGCTCCTGCCATTTAGTAGCGATGATTTACTTTTTCACATTGAGTTTACCAATGACGGTTTTATTATTGATCATGAAAGTAAAGAAAAAATCTTCGAACCTTTCTTTCGACTAAAAGTCAATCAAAAACAAGAAGGAACTGGCATAGGGCTTCCGTTGGCACGTTCGCTTGCCGAATTGCACAAAGGAAAGGTTGAAGTTCATCTGCGTAATGAGCAACAAAATACTTTTCTGTTGTCGCTTCCCATTCATCAAGACTACGAGATGGATTTGAAGGGTAATCAAGAAGATGCTCAAACCGAGATATTCACTAACGAAGTCGTCGATGCCGACGATACAGGCAAACCTGTGATTTTGATTGTGGAGGATAATGTCGAAATTCTTAACTACTTGAGTCGCGAGCTAAGTGCATCTTATCATGTTATGCGTGCTTTGGATGGCGTACAGGCCATTGAAATATTAGAGCAGGAAAATGTTCATTTGGTTATTAGCGATATTATGATGCCCGTAATGGATGGTATCGAGCTTTGTAAAAAAATAAAAACAGATGTGCAATTCAGCCACATTCCGATTATATTTTTAACGGCAAAAAGTTCGATTAATTCCAGAATAGAAGGTCTGGAAGTAGGGGCAGATGCTTATATCGAAAAACCTTTTTCGCTAGAACACCTAGCGGCACAAATTACAAACCTGATTAATAACCGAAATATTATTAAGGAATACTTTGCACGCTCACCGCTGACGCATATAAAAGGTATTGCTTTTTCAACAGCCGATAAGCAGTTTTTGGAACAGCTCCATGCTATTATTGCCGACCGCATTGCAGATAGTAATCTGGATGTAGATTTGCTTTCATCGTTGATGAACATGAGCCGACCTACGCTTTATCGAAAAATTAAAGGAATATCTGACTTAAAGCCTAATGAGTTAATTAATTTATCTCGACTAAAAAAAGCAGCTGAGTTACTAGCTGAAAACAAATATAAAATTAACGAGATTGCAGACATGGTAGGATATAATATCCCCACCAATTTTTCGAGAGACTTTCAAAAACAGTTTGGTATTACACCTTCTGCCTATGTGAGTAAACTTCAAAGTGAGAACATGCAATAAGGCTTAAAATGACAGTACTTGTATTGAGTTGGGTTTATTTTTTTTGTTTTTATTGAAAATGAGATAGTTATGTTTTTTGTTCTGGTGGATAAATTATAAAAATTTTCTAAGTTTTTATAAAATAGGGGTTGATATGACACAAGCTGCTCTCTGTATTTTTTCAATACTACCTAAATCTTTACATCAAAAAATAACCCTTTCCATCATTTTTTTCATTGACATTTATCACCGACTCTTTGTGAGGAATGTTACAGAAGAGCGTGGAGGACTGGACTAATTTTGTTCTATCAAATTTCAAACAGGAAAACATTATTTAACCAACTGAAAGTCATGAAAGTAGAACAAATTTATACAGGATGTTTAGCTGAAGCAGCGTACTATATTGAGTCAGCGGGAGAGGTTGCTATCATTGATCCACTTCGCGAATCAAAACCTTATATCGAGCGTGCCGAGAAAGATAATGCGCAAATCAAATATGTTTTTGAAACGCACTTTCATGCTGATTTTGTTTCGGGACATATCGACCTTTCTAACAAAACGGGCGCCACTATTATATTTGGTCCAACTGCTCAACCCGCCTATCCAGCATACATCGCTGAGGATGGCGAAGAGTTTAAAGTAGGTAATATCAAAATCAAGGTTTTGCATACCCCAGGTCATACCATGGAGTCGTCTTCGTTTTTGTTGATTGATGAAAATGGAAAAGAAAATGCCATCTTCTCTGGAGATACACTTTTTATTGGAGATGTGGGTCGTCCTGACTTAGCCGTAAAATCTGACCTTACACAAGAAGATTTGGCTGGGTTATTATATGAAAGTCTTCAAAACAAAATTTTGACTTTGCCCGACGATGTTATTGTGTACCCAGGGCACGGAGCGGGTTCGGCTTGTGGCAAAAACATGAGTAAAGAAACGACCGATCGATTGGGCAATCAAAAGCGTTTTAATTATGCATTACAGGCAAAATCAAAAGAGCAGTTTGTCAAAGAAGTACTCACAGGATTAGTAACACCACCTCAGTATTTTCCTAAAAATGCTGTAATGAATAAAATGGGTTATGCCAATGTCGATGAGGTAATAGCCAAAGGAACGCAAGCGCTTAGTCCCGCAGCATTTGAAGCGGCTAGTAACGAAGAAAATGCCCTTGTGTTGGATGTTCGTGCTGCCAAAGATTTTGCCAAAGGTTTTATTCCAAATGCAATTAATATCGGTCTGGAAGGTCAGTTTGCTTCGTGGGTAGGTACTTTGATTACCGATTTACAACAACCTATTTTGTTGATAACTGAAGAAGGAAATGAGGAGGAAGCAGTCTTACGTTTATCGCGTGTGGGTTACGACAATTGTATTGGCTATTTAAAAGGAGGCTTCGAAGCTTGGGCTGCCGAAGGTCGTGAGATAGATACCGTAAATACTATTTCGGCAGAAGATTTTGTAGAGAAATTTAGTAAAGATAATACTCTCAAAGCCATAGATGTACGCCGTAAAAGCGAGTATGATTCTGAGCATGTGGTGGGAATAGAGAATGCTCCTTTAGATTTCTTGAATAATTACATGGCTAGTATCGATCGTGATGCTACTACTTATGTGCACTGTGCAGGAGGTTATCGCTCTATGGTGGCCATTTCTATCTTGAAAGCTAGAGGATTTGAAAATCTTATTGATGTTACAGGTGGATTTAGTGCTATCAAAGCAACTAATAAATTGAAGCTCACAGACTATGTCTGTCCTAGCACACTTTTGTAATTGAGTAAATGGATGGGTTGTGATTGATTATTTTAGAGAATATGTCATCCGTAGAGACGCAATGAATTGCGTCTCTACAAATTCAATCACAACTCATTTAATTATTTGAGTCTTTCCCAGAACTCATCTACTTTTTCTGGAGAGATACCAGCTACCAATCCGCCTTTGATATTGAGATAACCTCCGTCACTTTTGACAAATTCTACTACGCTTTGTAAGTTGACGAGATAGGACTTATGTGTTCTAAAAAAATAGGGAACATGAGAAAGTATTTCTTCGAAATGCTTTAGATTGCGACTTGCTAAAATTCTAGTTCCATCTTGCAGATATAGTTCACTGTAGGAGCCTTCACCTTTGATCATCAGAATGTCTGATGGACTCAGCAGCTTGTAGTTTTGACCGTTGGGTACAATGATTCTTTTTTCTTCCCAAGATTTCGATACATTCAAATTGTTCTGTAAAGCCTTTAATTGTTGACTTTGTGATTGTTCCCTTTTGCGACTAAACCTTTCGACCGCCTCTATCAGCTGGGTATGTTGTATTGGTTTGAGAAGATAGTCAATCGCCGAAAACTTAAAAGCTTGAAGCGCATATTCATTATAAGCAGTGGTGAAAATGATACCAAAGTTCACTTCTTCTTCATCAAAAAAATCCAACAATTCGAGACCACTATGCCCAGGCATTTCGATGTCAAGAAAAATAAGATCAGGTTTATACTTTTTGATAGCTTTGATTCCTGAAGGTAGGTCATTACACAAGGCCTCTACACTTACCTTGGGACAATATTGCTCAACGATTGCATTGAGTAATACTCTCGCTTTGGGTTCGTCGTCTATGATTATACTTTTTATGTTGCTCATGAGGGTATTTGTTAGTGAACAGGGACAAAGGCACAGAGGCACAAAGTGTTTTTTAGGGTTGAGGGGTGAGGGGATAGGGTTTAGTGAACAGGCACAGAGGCACAAAGTGTTTTTTTAGGGTTTAGGGTGAGGAGATAAGGTTTAGTTTTTTTGAAAAAAAGCAAAAAAAGTTTGTGAAAACCGAGTAGATAAGGCTGAGGTCGATTTTTTTTTCTAATTGCCTATTGCCTATTGCCTATTGCCTATTGCCTATTGCCTATTGCCTATTGCCTATTGCCTATTGCCTATTGCCT